>CAMNSA010000006.1 GCA_946554335.1 uncultured Neglectibacter sp. | reverse complement strand
CCCCCCCACCCCCGCCTTAATTTTCCCCTCATTTTCACCCGGAAAAATGGGTTTGTAATGTTACAGGGTAACACAACCGGGGGCCGCGTCTGGCGCCCCGCGAGGATATCTTGAAAAGCAGAACCCCGCAAGGATCACTGCGCGGCTGTAAAAAACTCTCAGTACCAGTCAGGAACCGTGTACCCAGGATTATACTCATATCCCTCACTGCCCCGATAGCATCCGGCATAATCGGCAAAGGAGAAAAGCCTTGCCTCTGCCCTGCGCCGGTCATAAAGCCCTACGATATGCACATCATCCGCTATATTCCACTGGGTGAGGTTATTGCCGAAGGAGATGGAGTCCACATAGGCAAGGTCGTGGGTGTGAGAGCCGGAAAGCCGAATATACCCCGCCCTGGCCCAGCCGGTAACAGAACCGTATTGCACCTGATACCAGACCTCTTTATTGTCCTTTCCTGCCCGTTTTACTGCCAGGACGCTCATGGAATCTCCCTCCGGGATCGTTCCCAACCTTTTGGAGGAGGTTTTCACATCGGAATAGATCGCCGTATCGCTCACATTCACGGTACCGTTCACCGGGAAGGAGGAAGGCGCTACCGCGTTGGTCAGCACACGGGCCACTCCGTAGTAGGGCTCGCTTCCGCTGCTTTCCGACAAGGGGCCGGGACCCAGGTTATACACAAAGCTCACCAGCGCGTCAAATTGGCATTGGCTCATTTTCAGATTATACTTTTTTCTGAAATTGTTGACAGCGCCTGCGTAACCGCCGTTGTTCACATGCCCCTCCAGAATGGCCCAGGCTTCCTTCTTGGTAAGGTTGTTGTAGAAGGACTCGTTTTCGGAGACCACATAGCCATACCCCACCGTGGGGATCCCGCCTGCCAGCTTATCCGGATACACTGTGGGCAGATACCCTTCAAAGTGGGCGATGATATCCACACATTCCGTGCTCGCCTTGCGCACATCGGCAGTGGTGGTCTGCACATTGAAATTATCGATCACCCACACCACAAATTCCTGATACTCCGTGGAATAAGACCCGTTTCCAATTTTGGAATAGGCCCTGATCGTATAAGTTCCGGCCTTGGGGAAATTCACCGTGCGCTCAAACACCCGCACCGTATTGGTGGGAAGTCCGGAGGCGGACTGAGACTCCGGGGTAAAAGTGCTGGTCTCCCAGGAACCGCTCCCGCCGCTTACTACGGCAAAGCGCACCGCGCTTTTCCCGTTGTCCGTTACCGCCATCAGCTTGAAATCTTTTCCCGATGTGACGATGGTGGGATTGCTGTAGGCAGCGCGCACCGCTTCCGGTGCGGTGACGGTCACCTTACAGGTCGCCTTTGCGACCCCGAGAGCGTCTGCATAAGTAATGTCGGCTGTGCCGGGAGCCTTGGCATAGACAAAGCCCTTCGATACAGTGGCGACATCCGTATTGCTGCTTTTCCACTGCATTGCGGTGGAAGCGGGAGACACAGATCCCGTCAAATACAGGGTCTTATACTGGTTTACGCTGGCGGAATAGGTGGACAGTGAAACGGAGGAGGCAGAGCCCGGCGTATAGACGGCCACATAGTCCTGGTGGACATACCCCTGCAGATCGTCCCCGGTTTTCACCTGGATCCAGGGAGCGTGGTCGGTGCCAAGCACCGTGAGCACGGTTCCCATGGAAAGCACGGCAATACTTTGATACTCTGTTCCGGGGCCCTCCCGCAGATTGAGCCCGCCGCTGGCGGTGACCCGCACATATTTCCCGAGGGTGGGCTTGGGCCTTTCTGCCGCTTCCTCAATATGTTCAAAAGCCCAAAAGTTTCCCGGCACATCCGGGAATTTGGGATTGCTCTGATCGGCGCTCGCCGCAAAGCCGGATCCCGTGCGGCCCAGGGCAATATTCATAATCTTCACCGCCTCGCAGCGCTTTAAGGATCGGTTCGGCAGAAAGACATTGCCGTCATAACCGTCGATCCATCCGCTGACGCTGGCGGATACGATATACTCGTAGGCCCAGTGCTTGGCTACATCTGTAAAATTCACCTCTCCCGTCTTGATCGGGAAACAGCTGACTACCAGCTTCACAAACTCCGCCCGGGTGATCTCCTTGGAGGGGCGAAAGGTCCCGTCAGAGTAACCCTCGATCACGCCGGCCTTCGCCAGGGAATTTACAGGCACTCCATACCATTTTCCTATGGGCACATCGGAAAAAGCGGACTCGGAAACCTCCGGTTTCTCCGCCAAAAGGTTGTAGAGCATCTGGGCCACCTCGGCCCGGGTCATGGCCTTTTGGGGCCGAAAGAGACCGTCGTCATAGCCGCCCAGGTAAGTCTGATGCCCGCCGGTCACCAAAAGCTGCGCCGCCTGATATACCGGCTCCTCCGCAGAGATAGCTTCCTCTCCGGAATCTTCCGGCAAAGCGTCCGCCTCAGAAGAGCTTCCCTGAGAAGAAACGCTCTCTTCCTCCGGCAGAGCCTCATCCACCCCACTGCTCTCCAGGGAAGCGTCCTCCTCCATAGAGGAATCGCTTTCCTCAGCCTGAGGCAGGGAGGAAAGCTCGCTCTCCTGCGCAAAGACTTCCACAGAAGAAAACATCAGGGTAAAGCACAGCAGCAGCGCCGCAAATTTCAGAAGTTTGGATGTATGTTTCAGTTGAAAGAAAGAAATCACAGTAACCTCCCTGAAAGAAAAAAGAATCCGCCTGTTTTTTCTTGTTTTCAAAAATGCACTTGTATTTTATCAAAAAAATTACAAATATGCAACCTTTTACCGGATATTTACAGATTTGCCGGGATTTTGTCAAGGGGTTTTCACTCTGCGTTCCGATAAACAGGTTTACTTCAGTCAGGACGCAGAACAGCCGCAAGGGATCTCTCCTTTGCGGCTGTTTCCTGATTTGTCAGGATCAAAGCTTTTCAACCAGCGCCTTCGTATCTCTGGCAATGACCAGCTCCTCATTGGTGGGGATGACATAGACTTCAATGGTGGAATCAGCAGCGGAGATCTTCCCCTCCTTGCCGTGGATCATCTCCTCGTTGAGCTTGGGATCGACCTTCACGCCCAGATGAGAGAGGTAGCTGCCCACCGCCGCGCGGTGAGCGGGCTGATTCTCTCCCAGCCCCGCGGTGAAAACGATGGCGTTGCAGCCGCCCAAAGCTACCAGGAAGCCGCCAATGTATTTGGAGATCTGATACTCCAGAATATCCTGAGCAAGCCTGGCTCTGGGGTTGCCGGACTGAGCGGCGGCGGTAACATCTCTATCATCGCTGGAAACGCCGGAGATCCCCAGCATACCGGATTTCTTATTGAGCACCTCGTCCATCTCCATGGGGGTGAGGTGCTCCTTCTCCATGATAAAGGTCACAACGGAAGGATCCAGCGTACCGGTGCGGGTGCCCATCATGAAACCGTCCAAGGGCGTAAGGCCCATAGTGGTGTCAACACATTTTCCGTGATCTACCGCGGTGATGGAGGAACCGTTGCCCAAGTGGCAGGTGATCATCTTAAGCGCAGAAATATCCTTGCCCATAAGTTGTGCACATCTGGCGCTGACATAGCGGTGCGAGGTGCCGTGGAAACCGTAACGGCGCACTGCGTACTTCTCATAATACTCGTAGGGAACATTGAACATATAGGCCTTCGGGGGCATAGTGGAATGGAAAGCCGTATCAAACACCACTACCTCGGGAACCTCGGTACCGAATACCTCGCGGCAGGCGCGAATTCCCTGCACATGGGCCTTATTATGTAAGGGTGCCAGAGGGATCAGGCTCTCGATCCCCTCGATCACCTTCTCGTCTACCAGAACAGACTCGCTGAAGAGAGCGCCGCCCTGCACGATCCGGTGTCCTACCGCGGCCACCTCGTCAAGGCTGTCGATGACGCCGTGCTCTTTGTCCAGCAGGGCGTTCTTCACCTGCATGAACGCGGCGGTGTGATCCAGCATATTCACCTTGTTCTGCACTTCTCTGCCGTCCGCAGTCTTATGGGTAAAGATCCCGCCCGGCATCCCGATCCGCTCGCAGTTGCCCTTGCAGAGCATCTCTTCGTTCTCCATATCGATCAGCTGATATTTCAGAGAAGAGCTGCCCGCGTTAATGACCAAAATTTTCATCTTTCTTCTTCCTTTCTTAAGCTCCCGCTGAGGCACATAAAAAAGCGGCTGAAAGCCACTGTCCAGCTGCGCACCGGGGAAATTCGGTTTTCAGCCTCGCCCCTCTTGTAAGGACCGGGGCAGATGCTGTAATATATAGAACAGGATACATCTTATTTATCATATTACATTTTCTTTTCAAATTCAAGGAGTTTGGCATAAAATGACTGAAAAAATGAAGATTTCTGCTGTAATCTGCGAATTGAATCCCCTGCACTTCGGCCATCTGCGCCTGCTTTCCCTGATGAGAGAGACCCAAAACGCCGTGGTGTGCGTCCTCAGCGGGAACTTTGTGCAGCGGGGCGAACCGGCAGTCCTGGACAAATGGACCCGTGCAAGGCTCGCTCTGGAAAACGGGGCTGACCTGGTTCTGGAGCTGCCACTGCCCTGGGCCATGTCGGGGGCGGAGCATTTCGCCTCAGGCGGCGTGACCCTTGGCAACGCCCTGGGATTAGAGGGGGCGCTTTACTTCGGGTGCGAGGACGCGGACCTTTCCCTGCTGGAGCCGGTGTCCAACGCACTGCTGTCCCCGGAATTTTCTGAAGCTCTGAAAAAAACGGAGGAAGAAGAGGGGATCTCTTTTGCAAAGCGCAGAGAGAAAGCAGTGGAGGCTTTACTGGGGAATCAGTTCTGCGCGCTTCTTAGAAAGCCCAACAATATTTTGGCGATAGAATATCTGAAGGCGCTGAAAAAAACCGGCTCCTCCCTTGCTCCTGCCCCCGTTCCCCGAATAGGCGCAGGCCATGACCGGAAGGCGAAACAGGGGGAATTTCATTCCGCCGGGGAGCTTCGGGAAATGATTTTGAACGAGAAGCCCCTTTCCGGCCTGGTACCTGAACGCACGGAAAAAGCGCTGACTGACGCCTTGCGCCTGGGAAGGGCTCCCGGTTCCCTGCAAGTTCTGGAGCGTCCGATTTTAAGCAAGCTTCGCTCCATGCCGAAAGAGGCGTTCTCCGCCCTTCCGGACATCAGCGAGGGCTTGGAAAACAAACTGTATCTCGCCTCTCGGAAAGCGGGAAGCTTAGAAGAGCTGTTCGCTCTGTGCAAATCGAAGCGCTATTCTCACGCGAGAATCCGCCGTCTGGTGCTCAGCGCCTTTCTGGAGGTTCCTGTTTCAGGGCTTCCTCCCTATCTGCGTGTTCTCGGCATGAATCCAAAAGGAGAACAGGTGCTGAAGTCCGCCTCTCCCGCTCTTCCTATAGCCATCCGTCCCACCGAGTTTCAGAGGCTTTCCCCGGAAAGTCAGGAGATCTATCAGCTGGAAAGCAGAGCGGACGACCTTTATGCCCTCTCGCTTCCTCTTCCCTATCCCTGCGGAAGAGATCAAAGGGAGGCGCTCATCAAGCTTTGAAGATAGCAAAACCGGCGTTTAAAAGCGCCGGTTTTTCCTACTCTTTTACGCCTCCCTTGGCTCCCATCATAGGATTGAGACGGATCCGCACGACCTCGCCTTTTCTGGCGTACAGCTCGTAATTGGACTCATCGCCGTTGCGGCGGAAATCCACTACCCACTGCCCGTTTTCAAAATGGCCCTCCTCCACGCTGAGGAAATTCAGCTGTTTGGACTGTCTGGACTGGATCCAGCTATAGGGGTTTTCCTCTTCCGGCTGGGGACGGATCAAAAAGTCCACCGCTACCCGATCACCGGTGAGGTAAAACTCATAGTCGCCGGTCTGCACCAGAATACCGCGGCCCCGGGTATCGCCTTGCTCTTCCCGACTTCTTCTGTAGGGCCCGAAGTGAGCGGTGATCCGGTAATCGGGAAGCACGATCAGCTGCTTTGTCATGAACTCCTCCTGAATGAGCCCATGGATCCGCCCAGTCCCCCGGTATTTGATGAGCAGCGGGGCAATGTTTTGGACCATTTGGAAAGAGACAGATGCGTCTTTTGCCTCTTCACGAAGCTCCCCTTTTTCATCCAGAGCGCTTTCCGCCCCGAAGCAGCATACGCCGATAGCCCCGTACTGCGCTACCGCTCGGATCACATTGAGGGATGCGGAAATCCCCCGGAATCCGCTTTCCGGGATAAACAGAGGGTTATCCTCTCTCGCATAGGCTTCACAAAAATGGAGGTAATCTGTTTTTGCCGGGCAGTAAATATCGGGAGAAAGCAAATCGATATGAGGGGCAGCCTTCTTCCAGATATCCAGCATCCGCACCACCGGGCCGCCGGAATTATAGGACACGCCGCCAATGCCCATAGGCTCCCCGATCATGGCGTTGACATACATGGGAAGATCGTACACCGCCTTGCCCGCAGCGGCGATCTCGTCGATAAAGCGGGCCTGATACCAGGAGGTAAACGCCTCGTTGGCATATCTTCCAAAGCGGCCTATCCAGGTGTTGTCCTTTAAGGAAGCGCCGCTGTCCTCAATGGTGACGCCCTGAAGCTCCTTTGGCACGGGCTTTTGATAATCCTCTTGTGCCAAGGCGGAATAATCGCGGTCGGTCCCACCCAGGCCCGCTTCATTTTCCACCTGTACGGCTAAAACCGTGCCGTGTGTTTCGTCCTCTTCCCTAATGCACTTCATCAGCTCCACAAAAGCCTTTTGGTCAGCCAGCATGGTCTCTCTGCAATGGGGAGACATAGAGGGCTCCGCCGCTCCGCCCGGAGCCACCGCCAGCCGGTAGGTTTCCGGCGCCAGCTTCACATACTCGGGCACATAGTTGGGATGGCCGTTTTTGTTGGCGCCAAACCACAGGATCACCAGATATAAGCCGGCGTCCCGGGTCTTGTGGATGAGGTCCTTAACATGGGTCAGATCATACACGCCCTTGCTGGGCTCCAGCCAGTACCAGTACACAGGCGCCTCCAGCACATTGCCGCCGAACTTTTTCACAGCGGCGATGGCCTCGTCCAGCTTAGGCGAGCCTGTGGAGGAATTGTGACACTGCAGGCCCGTCAAAAGCACGGGTTCTCCCTGTTTGTTTTTGAAAAACTCGTTTTTCATTTTCCTACAACTCCTTTTCCGGCAGGGCCCCAGAAAGCTCTGCCGATTTTTTCTTCTTTTCTCCCCCGCAGCGTGAAGGGAAGAAAATGTTTGTTAAAAAAGCCTATCCTCATAAAGCAACAAGACCCCGGAGCGGCCATAAACCGCCCGGAGTCTTATAACCTCTTATTTTACCTGCACGGTCCAACCCAGGGTGTCTTCCAGCTTCCCGGTCTGGATCCCGGTCACGGTATCGTAAAGCTTCTGGCTGACGGGGCCGATCCCGCCGTTGCCGATCTGCATCACGGTGTCTTCAAAACGCAGATGTCCCACCGGGGAGATCACCGCAGCCGTCCCGCTTCCCCAGCACTCTTCCAGAGCCCCGGACTTCGCGGCCTCCACCAGCTCGTCTACGGAGATGCGGCGCTCTTCCACATCCATTCCCCAGCTCTTGCACAGATCAATGCAGGAGGCGCGGGTGACGCCGGGCAGGATACTGCCGTTGAGCATGGGGGTGACCACCTTGCCGTTGATCTTGAAGAAGATGTTCATCGCACCCACTTCCTCAATATACTTGCGTTCTACGCCATCCAGCCAAAGCACCTGAGAATAGCCCTCGTCGTGAGCCTTCATCTGGGCCTTCAGACTGGCCACATAGTTGCCGCCTGTTTTCGCTTCTCCGATGCCGCCCCGGACCGCGCGAACATAGTCGTCCTCGATCCAGATCTTCACCGGATCCAGCCCGCTTTCATAATAGGCCCCGGAGGGAGAGAGAATAATGATGAAAAGATAGGTATCGGAAGGCCGCACGCCCAAAAACGGATCGGTTGCGATCACAAAGGGGCGGATGTAAAGAGAGGTGCCCGGATCGGTGGGGATCCAGTCCTGATCCACCTCGACGAGCTTCTTTAAGCCCGCGAGGAAATCGTCCTCTGGGATCTCGGGAATACAGAGCCTGCGGTTGGAATTGTTGGCGCGGGCAATGTTTTTGTCAGGACGGAACAAAAGCACTCTGCCGTCCTCTGTGCGGTAGGCCTTCATGCCCTCAAACATCTCCTGGCCGTAGTGGAACACCATGGCGGAGGGCTCCAGAGAAATGGCGTGATAGGGCTCAATACGGGGATCATGCCAGCCCTTCTCGGGGCTATACTCCATCAGGTACATATGATCGGTAAAAATCTTGCCGAAGCCCAGCTTTGCGCCCTTTTGGGGCTTTTCCTTCGGCGCAGCCGTCAGGTGAACTTTGATTTCCTGCATCGCAAACACTTCTTTCCAAAAGGATAAAAACAGCGTACTTATTTCAAAAATTATAGCACAGCAGCGCGATAAATTGCAAGTGCTTTCCTTTCCGGGGAAAGTTTGGTATAATGGATCTGTTATCAAAGTCCGTTTCATCTTTTATCGTGAGTTTTCAAGGAGCTTTTATGTCTTATCCTCCCGTATTCATCACCGACACGAAATACCGGGCTTCTCTGGCCGCAGTGGAGGCTTTGGGAAAGGCGGGATATCCCGTCTATGCCGTCCACACCGCCCAGGATCTGGACGCGCTTCCCCCTGCCTTTTTTTCCAACTATACAAAGGAGACCGTCGCCCTTCCCTGCTCCTTCTCTTCCGCGGAATATCCCGGTCTGCTGTTTGAGGCCCTGGACAAGGCCGCTCAAAAGGAAGGGACAACGCCTGTTTTGTTTCCCATCGGCGCTGTCACCCTTTCCCGGATCTCTCAAAATCACGAGGAATTTTCCCGTCATGCCCGTTTTCTCGTCTCTCCCCCCCACACGCTGGAGCTTGCCAACGACAAGCGGGAGGCGGCCCTTCTGGCGAAGAGCCTCTCCATTCCCCTGCCTCAGGAATATCCCTGCAAGGGAGGCGCTTTACCGCCCCGGTTTCCCGTGGTGATCAAGCCCCGGTGCGGAGAAAAGCTGGGGCTTCATCCCCAGCAGCGCTACCGGAAGGTTTTCGGGAAGGAGGCCTTTTCCGAAAGCTTCCGCGAGATGAGCAAGTATGATCCGGAGCCTGTGGTGCAGGAGCTTTTGGAGGGAGACGGCGCAGGCGTCTCCGTTCTGATGGACCGGGAAAGCCGCCCGGTTTCTATTCTGTGCCATCGCAGGATCCGGGAATACCCCATTGAGGGAGGCCCCTCCGCCTGCTGTGAAAGCTTCTGGGACGAAGCTCTGGTACAGTACGCGGTTCATTTGCTTTCCGCCATGCGCTTTGTGGGGATCGCCATGGTAGAGTTCAAGGGCGGAAAGCTTTTAGAGATCAACCCCCGCATCTGGGGTAGCTTCCCCCTCACCTATAAATGCGGATCTCCCTTTTCCTCCTGCTATGTGAAGGCGGCTCTGGGAGAGAAGCTTCCGCTGTGTCAAGGGCCCGCCTACCGGGAGGGCGTTCGGACAAGGTTTCTGCTCAACGACACGCTGTCCGCCCTCGCCTATCTGCGGCACGGGAAACCCGGCAGGACGATGGGGGCGGTAAAAGACTTTTTTTCTCTCCGGTGCAAGGAGGCTCTGTTTTCCTTTGACGATCCAAAACCGTTTGCCATCTATTTAAAAAATACTCTTACAAGGAAGGGCGAATAGGAATGCTTTGCAAGGCTGACCTGCATGTTCACACCCTGCGTTCACCGGACAGCCGAACCGAGCTGGAAGAAGCCGTTTCGGCGGCGAAAAAGGCGGGGCTTGACTTTCTCGCGGTAAATGATCACGATATTTCCCCTTTGGAGGAGGTGTTTTCCTCCCCGGAACGGGAGGGCGTTCTGCTGGTGCCCGGCATCGAATATTCCACGGACTGCGGTCACCTTTTAGGGCTTTTTCTGGAACGCCCCTGCCCCCCCGGCCCGGAAAAGGGGAGGATCTCTTTTCATGAGGCTTCTGAAAACATCCGCCAAAGCGGCGGCCTGTGCGTCATCGCTCATCCCTTCCAAAGCACGGCGCAAAGCGAAGAAGAACGTTTTGAGACGCTTCTTTCCCTTTTTGACGAGATCGACGGAGTAGAGGTGTGCAACCGCCGGGCCGGAAAGAAGCGGAAAAATGCCAATGAGCTGGCCGAAAAGCTCCTTGCCTCCCTGCCGGGGGACCATTTCGCCACCGCGGGAAGCGACAGCCATTTTCCGGAAGAGATCGGTTCCGCCTTTCTCACCATCGACTGCGAGGAGAAAAGCCTTCCCGCCTTAAAGGCGGCTTTGCTTGCGAAAAAGCCGGTCCAATACACAACGGCGCCCTGCTGCCACAGGCTTATCGCCCAAACCAAGAAGGTAAAGCTGCAAAAGGCCGGGGCCGGGCCGAAGCAATGGGCGATCTGGTGTGCTTTCCGGATCCTGTGCGCCCTGCGGGACAGAAAAAGAAAGTGAGGGATCATTGATGGAATCCAGTTTTATCAAGCTGGGGAAAAAAGTAAAACGGTTTGCCAAAAACACCCTGTTTCCCACCCCAAAGCCCCTGATCTCCTATGTCCGCCGCATTGAGCGGGTCAAAACCAGCGAAAAGCTGTGCGCCATGACCTTTGACGACGGCCCCATGGACCTGCCCTGCGCGCCGGATCGATTCGGCTCGGAGGCGCTGACGGATGTACTTTTGGACATTCTAAAGGAATTTGACGCCAAGGGCGTATTCGATGTGGTGGGCGACACCTCGGAAAACTATCCGGATGTGTACGGGCCCGCCGGAAGCCCCACCTGGGGCGGCACAGCCTTTGACCACTATCCGGAATTCGGGGAGGATCAGCACGGCGGAGCGAAAAACTGCCCCCGTCTCATCTCCCGAATCCTCAGTGAAGGTCATCAGATCACCAATCATGGGTACCGGCATATCATCTTTGGGAAAAAGCCCTTTGTCTACGGAAAGCGGCAGTTTCAGGGGAACCTCACCGATGTGGTAGCCGATCTGAAGCGCTTGGATTCCCTGCTAACGGAAAAGCACGGCTATTCCATGTCCATGACCCGGCCTCCCCACTATGTGGACCGCATCGACGACAGCTTTACGGCCTATGACGCCTGCGCATTGATGAACTATCAATATCTGGCCGCCTCCTTTGACGGTCAAGGCTGGCTGCCCGCCAAAACCGGGGACCGGCAGGCTATGGAGGTGCAGGAGATGACCGAACCTGTCAGAAAAGCCCTTGCGGGGGACGAAAGCTTTTTCTGCGGCCAGATCATCTTCCAGAAGGACGGGTATAACATGGCCTTGCGCACGCCGGTAGCCTTCGGCCTGCGGGAGCATCTGAGAATGCTCACAGAAGCGGGATACCGCGTGGTGACGGTCAGCGAGCTGCTTGCGCACTCTCCCTTTGCGGACATCGGCCCGGAGGATCCGGACTTCGAACAGTTCCGTGAGCTGCAAAAGGCCAGGGCCGTGGCCTACAGCGACAACACCCTGCGTCCGCAGGACAAAATGACCAGAGGCGAGCTCGCCATGCTGCTTGCCCCAAAAGAGGCGGCTGTCAATCTGAGGATCCAAAAGCTTCAGGAGGGAGACAAAAGCTTCTCTCACCGCTACAGCGGAGCGCTTGCCTGGTGCAAAGAGCAGCATCTGCTGCCGGATAACGCTTTGCCGGACATGCCTTTGGAGCCTGCGGACCTGAGAAAGGCCTCCGATTTCTTTACAGCCTCTATCTCTTCCGATATTCGCAGGGAGATCCTCAGAAGCACAAAGCTCTGAGCTTTCCCGTAACCGAAAAGCCCGCGTGAAAACAAACTGTTTTCACACGGGCTTTTTAACCAGAAAAACTTCAATATCAAACAGGAAAAACTCTTCTCACATTACAGGGATCGGGACTTCTCCGCACAGACGCGCATCGCCTCCAGCACGCTGCCCCGGAAGCCGGTCTGCTCCAATGCGCGCACCGCCTCGATGGTCGTCCCGCCGGGAGAGCAAACCATATCCTTCAGCTCACCGGGATGCTTTCCCGTTTCCAGCACCATTTTCGCGCTGCCCAATACCGCCTGGGCCGCGAAAGAATAGGCCTGGGCTCTGGACATTCCTTCTGCCACCGCCCCGTCTGCCAGCGCCTCGATAAAGAGGTAGACATAGGCGGGGCTGCTGCCGCTTACCGCCACAACGGCGTCGATCAGCCGTTCCGGGACCTGCTCCACCTGTCCGAAGCTTTCCAAAATCCTGACGGCTTCACAAAGCTGCTCCTGAGTCATTTCTTCATTGGGACAGACCGCCGTGATCCCCTCGCCAACCATAGCCGGGGTATTGGGCATAGTCCGCAAAATATGCTGTCCCTTTTTCAGCCTCTGGGAGAGCCAGGAAAGATCTTTTCCCGGAGCCAGCGTGATCACAACCTGCTGAGGGGTAAGGACATCCCGGATCTCGGAAAGCACCTGCTCGTAAAACTGAGGCTTCACAGCCAGCACCAGATAGTCGCAGAGAGAGGCAAGCTGCGGGTTTCCCTCTCCCTTCTTTACGCCGAACTGTGACGCCACGCCGTTTTGCGCCTCTTCGGAAAGGTCGTACACCAGGATTTCCTCGGGAGGGTACAGCCCCTTCTTCAGGATCCCGCCGATCATTGCCTTTGCCATATTTCCACAGCCGATAAAGCCCAGCTTCATAACAATTCCCCCTTCATCCTATCGCCGGATGAGATTTTTACCCTTCCAGTAAACACCAAAAACCGCCTTCTGTCAAATGGCGATCTCAGGTTTTGCAGGGTCTCTCCCCTGATTCACCTGTTGAAGATCAGGAAATATCCCAGCACCAGAACGCCCAGGACAATGCGATACCAGCCGAAAGCCTTAAAGTCGTGCTTTCTGACAAAATCCATCAGGAACCGGATGACCAGCAGAGACACCACAAAGGCTGTGACCATTCCCACAGCCAGGATCAGGGCCTCCTGGGTACTGAAAAGAGGAAGCCCCGCGGAAACCTGCTCCACTGCATATTTTCCCAGCTTCAAAATGCTGACGCCCACCATGGTGGGAATGGCCAGGAAAAAGGAAAATTCCGCAGAAAGCCCACGGGAACAGCCTAGAAACATTCCGCCCAAAATAGTTGCGCCGGAACGGGAGGTCCCGGGAATAATGGAAAGCACCTGGAACAGACCGATAAAGAAAGCGGTGCGAAAAGAGAGCGCGTCCACGCTGTCCAGCGCGCGGGCATGGGCAGCGGTGCGGCGGCGCTCAATAAGCAGGAACAAAATTCCATAAACGATCAAAGCGGCCGCCACCACCTGATAATTCATCAGGTGCTCATCCATCCAGTCGTTAAGCAGCAGGCCGATCACGGCGGAGGGAATACAGGCGACGATCACCTTCCCCCACAGGCCCCAGGTGTTTCGCTTCTCCCGCCTGCTCTTTCGGGGAGAAAGAGGATTGAGGCGATGGAAAAACAGCACCAATACCGCTAAAATGGCCCCCAACTGGATCACATAACGGAACATATCCATAAACTGCTCCGTCACCTTCAGGTGCAGGAATTCGTCCACTAGGATCATATGGCCAGTACTGCTGATGGGCAGCCATTCCGTAATTCCCTCTACGACCCCCAGAAAAATGATCTTCAGCCATTCCAGAAAACCCACGGCGCTTCCTCTTTTCCTCTGCTTTTTTGTTACTCTATCAACAATTATTAACCAGCCTCTTCCTCATTTCTTACATTTTTCTGACAATTTTAAAATTTACCTGTCTTTTTCTCTTTTCCCGCAGCTTCCACGATACTCTTCCGGAGTCATGCCATAGACCTTGCGAAAGGACTGAATAAAGTGGGATACATCGTTGTACCCCACATGAGCCGCGATCTCACTGACCTTCAAAATGGTCTTTTCCAGCAGCTCCCTGGACTTTTCCAGCCGGTATTCAATGAGGTATTTGGAGAAGGTCTTTCCCACATTTGCCTTAAAAAGCCGGCTTAAGTAAGATACATTCATAAAATACTTCTTTTCAGCCAGGTCTTGCAGGGAGATGTCATACTGATAGCTTCGGCTGATGTATTCCGTGATCTCTATGATGATATCCCTTCCGTTATAGGGGATCTCCTGAGATTGGCTGCAAAGCTGCTTTATCATGTCCAGAAGATAGTCCTCCAGCTCTGACATATGTCTGAAATTATAAAGGTCATATCTTCTGGAAAACATCACCATCATTCGGGCGTCTCCCCCGTGGTCCGACTGTCTGTACTGTTGGTTGAAAATTCCCAGTACGCTGATAATCCGCTTGTAAAGCTCGTAGATATCTTCATTTCGGGAAAGCTCCGGATCCTCCAGAATACGAAGAAGAACCTCTTTGGCCCCCTCGCTGTCGCTGCGCCCCAGGGCCTGCCGTAAAGCGGCTTCATCCTTCTGGTCCAAGGAAGAGATATGCTGCTCCTTCTGCTTGCGTTCACAGGTGAAAACCTTATTCCAGCCCTGCAGGAGCCGTTGATTGATCGCATACACTGCCTCTTTATAGGCGTCATAAAACTCTTCTCTTCCCTGATGCTCCCGGCTGACTGCCGCGCTGAGGCTGAGACCCAGCGCTTTGCTTCCCCAATCAAGGACAGCATTTGCGCAGCTTACCAAGCTGCGCAATCCCTTGGCAACCAAGGGATCCGAAATTTCATCGTGGATTCCGCTTTCTGCCTCATCCTTTTCCAGAAAACTAAGCAGCACATATTCCCGGTTGCCGCTGAAATAGAATACCTCGCAAAGCTTTGTTCCGGCCTGCCGCTCAAGAGCGGCCTTCAGATCGGCCTTCTGCTCTGCGTTTTCCTTTCCCTCAACCTGCAAAAGCAGGATCCGGTAAGACATGGTCTCAAAGCAGTCAAAGCATTTTGGCATAAACTGTTTCTGAAGCTCCGAGTTTTCGTATAGCTCCCGGATGGAGAGCTGTTCCTTGGAGTATTCCACCGCACTTTCCTGAGCATGGCGGAATACCGCACCCTGTGTACTTTGCTTTTCCATCCAGATATTATCCAGAGCTGTTTCCAGTTCTTCCCGATGGATGGGCTTTGTAATATAATCCCGGACATGGTAGCGGATTGCCTCCTGGGCATACTCAAAATCGGTATATCCGGTTTCGATGATCACCTGGATTTCCGGATAATTCCGGTAAAGATACTCAGCAAGCCTGATGCCGTCCATTTCCGGCATACGAATATCGGTGATTACGGCGTCTATTCCGGGATTTTGCTCTATATATTCCACCGCCTCTTTCCCGGTTTCCAAATCGGCCGCCACCTGGAATTTTCCTCCAAACTCTCTGAGCATCTTTACCAGCGCTTTTCTGGCATAGAACTCGTCATCCACAACTACGATTTTCAAGGTTTTCCCCCCTTATCGCTCAATCTCGCCTTGGTATCCTGCATTGCTTTCAGGCGCAGGGTAACTTTCGTATATTCTCCCTCTTCACTGTAAATTTCCAACCCATATTCCGGGCCGTAAAAATTCTTGATCCTCATATTGACATTCAAAAGACCGATCCCGTCTTCCCCGGAGTCTTCAGAAAGCTTTCCCAGAGGCGACCGGGCAAACTTCTGATTCCATTTCTCCCACTCCTCTCGGGGCATTCCGCTGCCGTTATCATAGACCGTGATCAAAAGCGTATCGGAGAGAGTCCTCGCCTTGATCTCAATTCTGGCGTCTACCCTCCTATCCCGTAGACCGTGAGAGATGGAGTTTTCCAGGATCGGCTGAATCAGGAATTTCAGCATCGCGCAATTTTTTACCTTTTCCTCTACCTCGATGGAGGTAAAAAACCTCCCTGGGAACCGAATATCCTGGATCTGCAGATAACTTCTCACATACTCTAACTCATCCTGTATGTTCACCACATCCTCCCCCTTCACATTGTAGTGAAGGATCTTGGAAAGGCTCTGGGTGGTGAGGACAATATCCTCCTCTCCCCGAATCTCCGCCAGTGCGCTGATGGTATTCAGCGTGTTATACATAAAATGGGGATTGATCTGGTAACGCAGCATCTTCAGCTGCATCTGCTTGTTGTTGAGCTCATAAAGATATGTCGCGTCAATATCTGCATTGATCTGCTTTGCCATAGCGTTGTAATTGGAGATCAGCATCCCGATCTCATTGCGCTTCATGTGTTCAGGGATCTCCATCAGGCGCAAATGGCCGCTGCTGGAAAACTTCATGTCGGCCAAAATGCGGTTTAACGGCCGGATCAGCTGCCGGGACAAAAACACACTGATAACCGATGCCAAAATCAACACGATAAAGGCGATGGCCAATAGGTTTTTGATCCCGTTAAACCCGGCTTCATTCAACACGCTCATCGGCACATACTGCAAAAGCATCCAGCCCGTTTTCTGATTTTCAGAAACGCAGATCAGATACTTTTTTCCGCCGATCTCCACGATCCTATTTTCTTCTTTCGATTCATGGATTGAGCGAGCGCTTTCCCACAAGAAAGAATGAGTTTCCTCATTTTCCAGCTCTTCAGACAAGGAAGCCCCGGGTGAACGGTAGATCGTTTCCGATTCACTGAGAACACAGAGAGAGCTCAGTGAGTCTCCCGTATAGGCCTTATTAAAGCGGTCTAAAAAAGTATCATAGTTCAAATCTACAATGATCATCCCAAGATAGCCGTTATAATAGTAAAGCCCCTGAAACATGGTGATGATGCGATACTTGGCCAGCTGGATCGAGGTTTCATGGACCCCGGTATAAAAAGTGGCGTAAGGGTCTCCCGACAAAGCAAGGATCTCGCTGTAGCCAGGATACACATCAGAATCCCAGGTAAGGTTGGAGTAAGAGTCCCCGTACTTATTGATCACCTGTCCCCGCAGGATCATAGAGCTGGAACGGAAGGCGTGGTTTAAGGCGTTTCGCATATAGAGGTCGTCCTGAAATCGCCGTGTACTGTCTTTCTTGGACCCGTTGGTAAGGAGAATATTCCGCAAGGTACCGTCAGAATATTGGATCATGTTTACACGGTCCAAAGGCTCCAAAAGCACATCAATATTCAGGCTCAGCTGCCGGTTGAGCTGCTCCATGGATGCTGCCTGGAACCGGATGGTCGTATCAACGCTTTTTAAATAGAAAAGAATAGTTGGGCATAAAAACATAATCAGCAAAAGAAAGTATCCGAGAAGTATTCTGTTTCCCAGGGACAATCTTTGAAAGAAACGCTTCATTTTACCACATCCACTAAAAATTCCCTTTTCATTATAATAGCATGAAAAGGGAATTTTTAAAATGCTTTTTATAAAAGCTTTTATTAAATTATGTTTTAACTGCGCCTTGAGTCAAGCCGGCCACAATATACTTCTGAGCGCAGACATAAACGATCAGAACCGGCACCATCGCCACCAGGTAAGAAGCGAAGGCCATGTTGTAATCATAGGTATACTGCGATTTGAAGTTATACTGGAACAAGGGCAGCGTCCAGGTTTCAGCAGACTTATTAAGGATGATCAAGGGCATCTGGAAATCGTTCCAAACCCACAGGGCATTGAGCACCATAATGGTCATCGTCATGGGCTTCACAAGGGGGATCACCACACGCCAATAGGCTCCGAAGGTGGTACACCCGTCGATGGAAGCCGCCTCTTCCAGATCCGGCGGAACAGAACGGATATAATTTACCAGAAGGAAGATTGCCTGAGAGGAAGCGAAGGTCACATGCATGATGATAAGTCCTAACTGGCTTGTCAGATGCAAAGTGCCCAAATACTTTACCAGAGGGATCATGACCACCTGAAACGGTACGAAAATGCCGCAAAGCAGGTAATAATGGATGATCTTAAAATAGGGCTTATGCAGATTCCTGGAAATTCCGTAAGCACACATGGGGTCCAAGAGAAAAATCAAAACAACAGAGGTGATCGTGATCAGGGCAGAGTTTCTGAAATAGGTAAAATAGCCTGCCTTCTGGAACACACTTTTAAAATTCTCCAGGTAAAAGCTGGAGGGAAGCGCAAAGAAGCTCTCTGCCGATTCCTGCTGGGTCTTCAGGGAAGTGATGATCGTGACAAAGAAGGGGAATAAAATAATCAGCGCCCCAAGAATTAAAAACGCGTAGGAAACAACTTTTAAAATTTTACCGCCTACAGAAAGTCTCATCAGTCATCACCTACCTGTTTCTTACTTGATAATTTGATGGTGGCAAAGGAAACGATCGCCACGATCACAAAGAGGCACATGGATTCCGCAACAGACTGCGCAAATTTTCCCTCACTCATCGCATGGCGATAGATCAGAATACCGATTGCTTCTGTCGCTTGCGCGGGGCCGCCGGCCGTCATCGACTGAATATAGTCAAAAATCGTAAGACCGCCCTTGGTGGTGGTAATCACCAGCATGGTGACAATGGGAAGCAGGAACGGAACCGTAATGTTCTTAAACTTTTGCCAGGCATTGGCGCCGTCGATG
Organism: uncultured Neglectibacter sp.; assembly: GCA_946554335.1. GTDB lineage: Bacteria > Bacillota > Clostridia > Oscillospirales > Acutalibacteraceae > Acutalibacter. Next base: position 120,428 of record CAMNSA010000006.1, on the reverse strand, counting down.
GTAGCGGCCTCATACAGGTCCTTGGGGACGCTTTGCAGCCCTGCGATAAACAGCACCGTGGGCGTTGCACATCCTTGCCATAGATTCACGATCAAAATTCCGAACATTGCGGTAGCGGGATTTCCCAAAAGGCTGGTACTTAAAAATCCGATGTTCAGGGCCTTGCCGATAGGCGGGAAAGCGCGCAGGAACAATTCGTTCCAGATCAGGCCTACCGTCACCAGGCTCAGCACCGCAGGAATAAAATAAATGGTGCGGAATACTGTGCTGGATTTCCCCAGCTGGTTGATTGCCAGGGCAATCAAGAGGGAGAGCACCAAAACACCGATCACCAGGCATATGGTGTACTTGAAATTGAAAAAGATGGCGTTCCAAAATCGCTTATCCGTTAAAACATTGCCGTAATTCCTAAGCCCGATAAACTTATAGTCTTTTGCAATGCCGGTCCAGTTGGTCATGCTGTAATAGACGCCCAGGATCACAGGAACAGTGAAAAATGTGGAAAAAAGAAGCACCACAGGGAGCGTAAACAGCACCATGACCCGGTTTCTGCGCTTCATGCCGTTTGTGGAAGAGGCCACGGCCCGCGCGGAAGGTTTTGACATATCGTGCACCTCCTGTTTTCCCCTATTGATAAGACCCGGAAGGAACTCCGGGTCTTATCAAATCGGAACTAATTAAGCAAAACAGATCCTTTACGAATTTCCTCAGGAAGTCTGCTCATCCTCAGCCTGACAGGCAGCCAGATAATCGCTGGTCATCTCGGTGAGATAGCCGGTGATATCGCCGTTCAGGATCACATTCTGGATCTTGGAACGCTTGGTCTCCTCAAATCCCGCAGGCAGAGAAGCAACGCTCAGAACACCTTTTTCCGCCAGAATGTCAACAATGCCCTGTCCCTGGGGAATCACAGCATTTACACCCTTAATGCAGGAGGGAGAGTGATCCAGGTCAGAATAAAGCTGAGCAGCTTCGGTGGTGGACATGAATTTCAGGAAGAGGTCCGCGGCAGCGGCCTTCTCGGGAGAACTGTCGGCGCCGGCGCAGATACCGGTGTCAAGACCGATGGGCTGCTTGATGTCGCCGCTGTCGTTGGGCATGGGGAACATATTGAACTTCTTGTCGGGATTGGCCGCCTCAATAGAGGCAGAAGCCCAGATGCCCTGGATGAACATGTATCCGGTTCCGGTAGCAAAATCGCTGATGCACTGGTCATAGCCCAGAGAAAGGGTATCGCCCTGGCTGTACTCGTGCAGTTCCAGAATCTTTTTCCAAGCGTCATTTGCAAGTTCATCGTCCTGGAAGGTGGTGGCGCCGCTGCGCAGGTCCGCATAATACTGCGCATTATCGGGGCGGTTCTTGCCCTCAATATTGCTCCACAGCTGGGAAATCGTCCAGGCGTCCTTGTCCGGGAACATGAAAGCGACCTCGCCCTTGGACTTGATATCCTTAGCAATGGTAATCAGCTCATCCCAGGTCTTGGGCACCTCGTACTTGGCGGCTGCAAACTTCTCCGTGTCATAGAAAACGCCCATGAAGTTGCAGGAGAAGGGCAGGCAGTAATTGTGGCCGTCAGCAGACTTTAAAACATCAATATACTGCTCCAGCACGTTATCCATGCACACATCGTCCAGAGGACGCAGACGGCCCTGCTGAGCAAACTGGATGTACTGAGAATCGGTAGGCCAGTGCATCAACACATCGGGCATCTCATTGGTGGACGCACGGGTCATCAGCACGGTGGCGGCGTCAGGCATAACGCTCTGCTTGACGGTGATGTTGGGGTTCTTCTCCTGGAACAGATCGATCACGGCCTGGAAGGAGTCAACCGCTTCTCTCTTCTGCTGTACGAACTCGATCTCCACTGCCTCTCCGGTACTTGCGGGAGTGGACTCAGGCGTGCTTTGGCTTGCGGGAGAGGAAGCGGGCTTATCCTCCTTGGGAGCAGAGCTGCTCGGCTTCGTGTCTCCGCCGCATCCGGCCAGCACAGAGGCGGCCATTGCAGCTGCAAGAACAGCACAAAGGATTCTCTTTTTCATTTGTTTTCGTCCCTTCTTTCTAAAAATTAGTCGAAACAATTATAGAAAATGTAATTCTACAATTTATTTCAACTGATCTGGGGCCATTATAGCAACCTGCATAACGCCTTTGCTATAAGTTTTTTGACCTGTAGGATATGCCAGATTTTACTTTTTTGGCATGGTGTCCAGAAAATCGTTCTCTATCTCCCGGTTCGTTCATGGTTTTCACAAGAAAGCAGGGAGAATTCCTCTCCCTGCTCCTTTCAAAAAATGACTTTTTTCTTCCGCTTTTACAAATGGATCAAACATCTGCCGTATAGACATTACCCTCGCAGTGAAGCGTCCAAGCCTTCCCGTTGACATAGATCGCGGAAACCGCTTCGGGAACGTACGCCTCAATTTTCTCCAACGGAAGATCTGTCTCGATCTCCACGGTGGAGCCGGTGCGTCTGGCCTTTACCCCATATTCCACACCGTCGTCGTAAAAGCTTTGAGAGAGACTGCCTGTCAGGTTCAAGCGAAGGGTGAGGCCGGTAAAGCTCTTTTCCTCCAGGAACAAGACCTCTTTCTGGAAAATCACAGCCGAATTCTCCCGAAGATAAACCGGGATATCCTCCTGCGTGATCGCAGGGGCGATCCAGCCTCCGCCGGAAACTCTCTCCCCTGTGTGCAGGCAGACCCAACTTCCTTTGGGCAGATACAGCGCAAAGTCGTCCTGGTCGAATACAGGCGCCACCAGCAGGGAGTTACCCAGCATATACTGCATTCCGATCTCTCTCGCGGCGCGGTCATAGGGATACTCCAAAAGGAGCGCTCTGAGCATGGGGATTCCGGTATTGTGCGCCTCCCAAGCAGTGGAATACAAATAGGGGGCCAGGCGATAGCGCAGCTTGTCGTAAGAGAGGAAAACCTCCTGCGCTTTTTGAGAGAAATTCCATGGCTCTCTCGGGGTCTTTCCGTGACAGCGGCTCAAGGGACTCAAAAGACCGAACTGCGCGCTGCGGATGTACTGGTTCTCCGTAGGCGGGCACTCATAGCCGTCGCTGTCCGTATTGTAAAAGCCTCCGATATCATGCCCCCAGAAGGGCACGGCGGAAAGACCGATGGAAAGGCCGCCGCGCAAGATACAGGCCAGGTTGTTCTCATGGGTAGAGGAGTCTCCCGCCCAGTTTCCGGGATAGTTCTGACTTCCGGCATAGCCGCTGCGCCCCCAGAGCATAGGTCTCTCTCCATTGGGGAGCTTCACATCGCGGCACGCCTCATAGATAGTTTTGGCATAGAGCAGGGGCAGCTTGTTGTGTCCCTGAAGTCCATTGGAGCCGTCGTAATAGACCGCGTCCAGGGGAACCGCCTCGGAAAAGTCAGTTTTAATGACGCCGACTCCCTCCTTTACCACATTTTGCACCAGGCCGCGATACCACTCTACCATATGGGGATTGGTAAAATCAAAAGCTGCAAAATAGTGATCGCTGGTAGCGGCAGAGTGGAAGGTGGAGATCTCCCCCTTCTCATTCTTTACCAGATACCCCTTCTCCTTCGCAAACTCAAAGCCCTCTGTCCCCACAGCGATATACGGCCACATCCACAGGCTCAAATGGAAATGCATGGAACGAAGCTTTTCAATCATGCCCTTTGGGTCCGGAAAGCGCTCCAGATCCCACTGCCAAAGCCCGGAATTGCTCATGTTCTGCCAGCCGTCAATATGGATCACGTCAGCCGGGATCCCCTTCTCTCTCAGGGTAGAAGCCACTGTTTCCACCTCTTCCTGGGTGCGGTAGCTGCATTTGGACATCCAAAGCCCAAAGGCCCATTTGGGGATCATGGGAGAGCGTCCGGTAAGCTCTGTGTAGTCACGGATAAGTCCTTTATAGTCCCGGTTGCAGAACATCACATAGTCCAGCATTTGGTCCGAAACCTCCATCCCATAGGACACGCCGGAACCCGCGCCCATATCGAACACATTGTCCGTATAGGTATTGAGCAGGATGGAGTAACCCCGGCTGCTCATAAAATAGGGGAAGGTTTTGTAGGATCTCTCTGTATTAGTAGAGAGAGCGTCACACTGGCGGCAGTGGATCACCTGTCCGCGCTTATCAAAGCCGGTAAACTTCTCTCCAAACCCGTAGAAGCTTTCATCGGAATAAAGGTACATGGTCTCCCGGACCTTGGTCACATTGCCCTCGCTGTCACAGTCAAAGCCGATGGGAAGATACTTGCACATATTGTCTACATTGGAGTCGCACACATTCTCACGGGTCAAAAGTTTTCCGTCCAAAAAGACAGAAAGCTCCCAGGGACGCTTCCTAAGGCGCAGCGTCATCCGTCCGGCAGCGGCCTCCAAATAGGCGTCATATTCCTTCACACTGACCTTGTAATTTCCTTCCAGAGAAAATACGGCGTTCTCGCAGAGGCCGGTTTTTTCCAGAGGATACATCCGGAAGCGAAAGGCTTCCCCTGTCAGAAAATCAATACGCACACGGGCTTTCTTTTTCTGATAGGTGCCTACCGTAAGTTCCAGGCAGCTCTCCCCCGCCTGATAATCCCGAATTTCCGTGAGAAAATCGAAATTGTGGTCAAACACCGTTTTCAGGTATCCCAGCTGAGGATTATAGGTTACTTCCACTTTTTGCTCCATTACTTCTCTCCCCTTGTAAAGATAATTCTGAAAAAGTTCTCAAATTCCAGTTTTATTGTAACAAACAACTCAAATAAAGGTTATGAGTATTGTGACTTTCCAAATATCATTTATTTTACTTGTCCCAGTTGAAAACAAAAAAAGAGAGAGCCCTCAAAAAGCTCTCTCCCAATCGCAAAAGGATCTCCATGTCTCTACCGAATTTTTCAAACCTAAGCCCACTTGACACAGGACACGCCGGGAATAGAGCGCCGCAAAACGGGGCCCTCCGGCGCTCCTGTCCGCTCATTTCGCGCAAACATGGCAAGCGCTCCGGAATGTTGATTGGCAACGGCTAAAAAGCGGCCGTCGGGGCTTAAATCGAAGCTTCTCGGCTCCTCTCCGCCGCTGGAACAGTCTCCCTCTCTGCGCAGCCTTCCATCCTCTCCCACGGAAAACCAGAAGATCCGGTCGATCCCCCGCACAGAGGCGTACACGAACCTGCCGTCCGGGCTGACATGAACATCCGCCGCCAAAGAGCTGCCTCTCTTCCCTCCCAGAAAATGCTCCTCTAAGAATTCCAGGCGGGAAAGCTTTGGATCGTACCGGTATACCAGCAGAGAAAGATCCAGCTCCGTCACCAGATAAAGCCAGCTGCTGCCCGGATGAAAGACAAAGTGGCGCGGCCCCTGTCTATCCTCCGTTTTGACAGAGGACTGCTGCTTATCGGGGGACAGCTTGCCGCTTTCCTGTATCTCATACTGGAAAAGCTTGTCAAGGCCCAGGTCAGCCACCAAGAGCCGCTTTCCATCCGGCGTGGGAAGCGCCGAATGGATATGCGCCTTTTCCTGGCGCTCGGGGTCGGAGCCCTTCCCGAAATGCTCCAGATAACAGCAGAGCTCTCCGGAATCCATATCCACCCCGGTCAGGCACCCTCCGGCATAGCCGGAAGCATATAGTTTCTTCCCGCAGGCTGTGATATGACAAAAGCCCGACCCGGGCACGGGATGGCGGCGAATTTGGGAAGCGCCCGGAATAAGTTCGATGATCGAGCCCTTTTCCGGCAGCTCCTCCACCCCGAACACCCGATCTCCCACCGGCTGCACATAGGAAGGGTCAGTCAAGGGGCCGAAGCTCCGCTCTTCCCACAGACGATCTCCGTCAAACCGCAAAAAATGCACGCCTTCCCCCGGCTTCCCGTCCGTATAAGAGCCTGTCCAAAGGGAGTAAGAATTCATAGATATCGCCTCACTTCATATTTGCCAGTGGATCGTCTACCGGCCAAACCGTCTCGTCCCCGCAGATATTCCGGATCTTTAACCGCAGGGGATATTTTTCGCTTCTGATCGTTCCGTCCCAGAATTTTTTTGTTTTCCCGTCACTTCCGATGACATAGCCCAGCTTATCGATTTTGACCTCGCTGTCTGAATACCATTCGCCTTCAGAGGCGGTACAATCTACGCTCATGTATTCAATCAGCTCCAATCCCTCCTCGCTGATTACAATAGGCTGAAAGGACTTTTTCTTTGTAGAGCTGATCTGACCTTTTCGGTTAAACTCACGGATTTCCCGCATCACCTGGTCGCTGAGAAATTTGTCTATCAAGAGAGCATAACCGCCGTACAGGCTGTCACGGGCCTCCTCCATGTGAAATTCCGCGTAATCCCCCATCACAACATCGTCCAGAACCTCTTTCAAATCCCGCAGCTCAAGCTCCACCGCCGTGCTGTCGTTCTCCCGGATAAACGCCTCGATCTCCTTCCGTCCAGCGATATCGATATAGTAGACGATCACCTTTTTGACGGAAAACGGGAGATCCGGAATCTCCTGATGGAGGATTCGGTTCACCGTCACCTCGTCCAGCAGCTTGGAAAAGCTGTCCAGCAGGTTCGGCACATAGACCGGCACCGTCCCCAGCTTACTGTCTGAAATCGCTCCTGCCCAGAAGGAAGAGAGCGAGGTCGTCTTTTTCAGCCCCGGGATCAGCGATTTGATCTTTTCCATAGTCTGCACCGGGTTGCGATAGAGCTGCACGCCGTCCTTAATCTCTAAAACGCTGAACTCTGCCCCGGCCGCTTTTAACCGGTCCCGGGTAGTCTGGATGGAATTTAGGCTGACGTCACAGTGCAGGAACCGTCTGCCCAGCTTGTGAGCCGCGGCGGCCGCCGTACCGCTTCCGCCGAAAAAATCCGCCACCAGCATCCCGGGATCGGAGGAGTGGGAGATCACCCGCTTCAGGATCTCCTCAGGCTTTTGGGTTGCATAGTTCTCGCTGTGATTTTTGGATATCGTTCTGGGGATCCACCACACATCGTCGATCCGCTTTTCCGAATACTCCACCATGATTTTATTGCCGTCCTCATCCCGAACGTCCACCGTTTTGCCGTTCACCTTCTGCCTAAGCGCCCGTTTGCTGACCTCATCCTTGGGGATCAGATAGGGGTTTTCCACGCAGCCGTCGCCTTTGGAATAAAGGTAAATCAAATCATGGTTTTTGTCTAAGGAATTCCCGCCGGTGGCGAATTTATCGTCATAGTACCAGATGATCTCGTTGCGGAAATGGTCTTCCCCGAAGATCTCATCCAGCAGGATCTTCACATAGTGCCCGATATGCCAATCCAGATGTACATAAATGGAAGCTGTTTCGCTCATGACAGATTTGATGGCCATCAGGTTTTCATACATCCAGTTGAGATATTTCTCCTTGTCCCACACGTCGCCGTACATCTTTTCCTCAAAGGCTCTCAGTTCCTCAATGTCCAACTCCTGCTCCGCTTGAGAAATAGCTTCCACTGCCTTGGGATTTCGGCGGATATAGATCTTTTTGGCATAGTCTGCACCGCTGGCAAAGGGCGGGTCGATGTACACCAGATCCATCTGGATGCCCTGTTCCTTTAAGTAGGCGCAGGAGGAAACGCACTCGCCGCGAATGACCATGTTGCCGTCAGCATTTTTCCCCACGGTCTCCTGCTTCTCTAGCTCATAGAGGGGCATCCCCCGCTGAAGCGTCATAGAAACATCGTCCGCGCCCCGGTATTTCAGGATCCGGTTGAAATTGCCCAGAACCGCCTGCCCCTCAATGGGCTCCGGGATGAAGGGAATATATTTAATGGGCATGGTTTGCCTCCTCAAAAAACTTCTGAATTTTCTCATGTGTCTTGACGATCCGTTCCTGCTCCGGCATGGAGTCCTCCAGATACAGATACTCAAACCGCTCATAGCCAAAGGCGGCGTTGTTCTGCCTTAAAAACTCAGATTCCACAAACATCCGTTTATCCTGAAAGGTCGGATCGTTGGCGTAGATTTTTCCCTTCGTCTCCACGATCAACGCCTTATGGATTTTCCCGCCTTTTCGCTGGATCACAAGAAAATCCGGGGTATACATTCCGATATAATTCCAGCCATGTCCGGCGGAGCTGTAGCACTTTATTTTAAACTCCGTCATAGCACGATCGCCGTTGTAGTAGACCTCCAGGCCGAACCGCTCCACCTCCGGCAAAGGCAGCACCTCCTGCAAAAAGGTCTGCTCAAAGCGGCTGTCTGTATGGTAAGGGAGATAATGGAAGGAACGGTCCTTCTGGGGATGGGAAACAGTTTGCGCCCGGAGCTGTTTTGCAATGGCCAGATTTGCCTCGCTGCCGTCCGCTTCCAGAGAATGAATGGCCGCTTCGATTTCCGGCTTACTTTTGAACCTGCCTTTGTCGTCCAGCACGATCCTCTCTACCGTATCCTGCCCCGGGAAATACTCCTCGATATTCCGAGCATAAACAGCGGAAGAAAAATGAGAAATATTCAGCAAAGACGCTTCCTCCGGGATCCGCTCTGTTTTGGTTTCAAAGCTTCTTTTCCCACAGAAAGATTTTCGGATATTCGCCTCTACCTCCGCTCTGTCATATCGGGAGCTGAAATATCGCCGTCCCTCTTCTCCCTCATAGGTGATGGCGTCAAAAACTTCTTTTAAGGCGTCTTCAAAAGCCGCAAGCTGTTCCATGGTGAGCAGACCAAAGCTGCTGCGGGAAAGGCGGTAAATCCACTGAGAAAACACCGCCAGCTCTCTTCCCCGCTCTGTGTCGTCCACCTCATGGGCGATATTTTCCAGAGAAAAGTCCGTTCGTTTCACCACACTTCCCGCTATCTTGACCACCGCATTGGGGATCTCTTTTTCCGGATCGGCTTCCTGCTCTATAACGGTCTCAAAGCTGACCTTCAGCTGATAGAAATCCACTTTGGGAAGCTTTAAATATTTCGTCCTGTCATAGCGGTTCAGCTTCACGAAATTGGAGCTTCCCGAAGAAAACTCTTCCAGTGAGATGTGGTGCTGCTGCTGAAGCTGAGCGATCAGCTTCTCCCCGTTGACGCTGTTAAGATAGATCAAGGCTGTCTCATGCTTTCCCTTATCCACTTGCCGCAGACAACGGCAGGAGGTTTGCAGCACCATATTTTTGGGGCAGTCGCCCTCCTGAGAAAGAATGATTCCGGTCAGGCTGCGGCAATCCCAGCCCTCCTTGCCGATCTGCACCAGCAAAATGATGCGAATGGGAGAAATGGGCTTGTCCAGCGTGTCAAACTGCATTTGACTGTCCGCAGGCTGAGGATATCGCTTATTGCCTTTGTGGAACTTCAAAACACAGCCGACAGGAAGCCCATACTCTCCCATGACACGGGAGACAAGAGGAAACACCGTTTCCTCCAAAGCTTCAATGGTCCCACAGTAGATCCCCAGCTTGGCGGTCGTTCCGTCCTGATATACGGTATTTTGATAGGCGTTCAGAAATTCCCGGACGCCGTTTTCTATGATCCTTTCCCGGTCCGCTGTCTCCGCAATTTTCACCACAGGGCTTTTGAGAAAATTCCCCACGCCGTCCACCAAAGGGTAGTAATAGACGACGTTGGCGATCTCAGCCGTCCCTACAGAAAGAGAATCTGTAACCTGAATCTTTTCCGCCTTCTCCAAATAGGGCGTGCCGGAAAAACCGATCACGGAATTTACCGTGCCGTTTTGCGCCCACGCTGTGACAACGGCGCGCAGCTTGATCTCTTCGCTCACTGCGTGATGCACCTCGTCGATAAAAACAGAGAGAGCGGGCAGCTTGCCGATCAGATTTCTCAGCTCGTTAGCCTGTCGATCCCGCTCATCATCGCTCTCTTCATAAAGGGAAAGCTGGCCCTGTTTCTCATTGATACGGTCCAGTATCACCTTTTCCGCATTTGTAACAGCTACCAGACCGAAAAGCTCAGAGAGCGGCTGGTGATTGGCGATTTTCTGAACATTGGGATTTTTCGTCTTATTGGATTTACTGGCCGTTTTTCCCTGATCCAGCACCTCAAAGCACAGCATCCGCCGGATCTGCGAGGCGGCAGGCTGCGGGATCACCCATTCCGGGTCAAAATTCTGGATCGTCTTCAGGCTCGGCACTACAGAAGATTTCAAACCGGAAGGAGCAAAAATAATGAAATTGTGAGCAAAAACGGGGTTTTCCGGCTCCTGCTGGGCAAAGTACAAATCAAGGTAAATAAAAGCCGCCATCAGATAGGTTTTTCCGGCTCCCATGGGAAGGCTGAAAAGATAGTCTGTATAGGAAACTCCATAAAAGGCTTTTTGGAAGAAGCCCTTCGCATCCACGCTTTCCGGAACCGCTTTCAGCTCTTCCGCCAGCTTTTCGGATACCTGTTCCCCTTTATCATTTTTCAAAAGAGAATACTCCAGAAGCGCTGCTGCTTCCGGATGAGAAAAAAGGAAATCATGGGAAAGCGGAGTCAGCGGGATCGTATTGAGATCCAGGCTGTTAAACTTGCCTTCACAAAACAATTCCGCCAAGGCTTTCGTGCCGCATTCGATTTTTAAAAAAAGATAGGTCTTAACAGCTTCCATCTGCGCGTCACGCAGCTGTCCTGTTCTCATGATGTACCCGAGCAAATCCGTAACGGTACAGCCAGCGGACCGAAGCCAGCGGTCACGGGCGTTCGCAATCATCTGATAAAGCATGGAGCTTCTCCTTCAGCCGATATAATCTTATATTACACCTTACCACAGAATCCGCATTTTATCAACCTGTTTCGCCTCGCCTCCCAGCATTTCAAGCTGTGGCGCAGAAAGGGGTCTCCTCCAAAAAACAAAAAACGCCATACTCACATAGAGTATAGCGCTTTTGTGGCAGGACCGCAAAAAGGATATTCGAGTGCGGGCCGCAAAGTCAAAACATAGAAAAACTGCGGTTCGCAACTTGCTCATCACAGGTGTGGAGCTGCTATCCAGATTCGAAGCTGGAAAAAAGGTATCTGCGATACCTTTTGGAAGAAGCTTCGCTTCTTCCCCTGAATAACATGGGGCTGCGCCCCAAACCCCCGCCGTTTTCACGGCGATAGGATGAGGTCTCCCTAAAAAACAAAGAGCGCTGTACTCATAACAAGTACAGCGCTTTCTGGAGCTGCTATCCAGATTCGAAGCTGGAAAAAAGGTATCTGCGATACCTTTTGGAAGAAGCTTCGCTTCTTCCCCTGAATAACATGGGGCTGCGCCCCAAACCCCCGCCGTTTTCACGGCGATAGGATGAGGTCTCCCTAAAAAACAAAGAGCGCTGTACTCATAACAAGTACAGCGCTTTCTGGAGCTGCTATCCAGATTCGAACTGGAGACCTCATCCTTACCAAGGATGTGCTCTACCACCTGAGCCATAGCAGCAAATGGCGACCCGGAACGGGCTCGAACCGTCGACCTCTAGCGTGACAGGCTAGCGTTCTAACCAGCTGAACTACCGGGCCATTTTCTTCCGCCTCCAGGCGACCGTTTCATTATAGCGGAAACCTCATGCCTTGTCAAGATAATTTTTTATTCTTCTTTTTCTCTTTTGAACCGCTTTTCTTCTGCCGGGAAAGGGTCATTCAAGCCAGCCTAAAAACTCACTTTCCTCCGTATCCGGCCGGATATAAAACCGCCTCATGGCATAGAGACTTTGGGGCAGGCCTTTGACGAGAACGGCCTTGCCCGGGCGGATGGAAAGGGTAGCCTTCACCCCCTGAGAACTGAGCACCACCTGACTTAGGGTGCTGTACTCTCCGCCGGGATAGGCGAGCACATTGACCTCCTCCCCCGTCCCCTGCTCGATCTCCTCTTTGGAGCGGGTAAAATCGTTCCGCAATGCTGTTCTGTATTCCTCTTCCGTTTCCCCGTCCAGCCTGAGGATATTTTTCCGGATCTTCTCCCCCGTTTCGTAGTCAGCCCACTGGTGCATATCGTAGGTATGGCTTTGGATGGAAATCACGCCGGAGTCCACCATCTCCTTGGCCTCCTCAAAGTTGAAATGAGGGGTGATGGGAAAGTCCGTGTCCTTATAATGCTCTGTGTTTCCCACTGTGGAGCCGATGACGAAAATGGTCGCTTTCATTCCGTATTCTTTTAAAATCGGATAGGCGATCTCGTAGTTGCTTTTATAGCCGTCGTCAAAGGTGATACACACCGCCTTCTGAGGCAGCTCCATCCCTTTTTCCACATAGTCGATCATCTCATCAAAGGTGACCGTCTCATACCCTCCCGCTTTCAAAAGCTCCATCTGTCTCTCAAACTGCTGCGGCGTGATAGCGTTGTCGTTGGGGTCTTCCGTAATATGGTGATACAGGAGAATGGGAACCTCCTTCGTATAGGTCTCCATCCGCTCTTCCAGCTCCCAAAAGCTATCCACATGGGCGCTCGCATTTTCCTCTGTAACCAGAGTGCCGAAGTCCTCCGGCACATAGACGCCGGTATCCCCGAAAACCTTAGCCAGGGCCATATCCCCCACTGCGTTGCGGAAATGGGTCTCATCGTAGAAATACCGGGGCTCCAGGCTCACGCTGCTCACGGTAAAATCCCAGAAAGGAGTTACCATACTAAGCTTGGTATAAAACTCCTTGACATCCTCCTTATCGTACCACAGGACGCTCTCATAGTAGGCCGGAGCGGACACCACCAGCAGATTCACTCCCTTTTCCCGGCACTTTTCACTGACGCGCTTTACACTGTCCACTGCGTCGTCAATATGCTCCATCTTCCTGTCGTACTGAGGATAGTTTTTAAATACCGGGTAGCTTTCCAGATACCCTTCCAGATCTCCAATGGGCTCTGCGTCCCGCGCCCGCTTATCATAGGCGCCGGAAACCGGCTCAAACACATCAAAGGGCTGAGAGAGATAGGTATCGTTTCTTCTGGCGCGCAGCTTCTCAAAGGAATACTGCGGGTTCATCAAAAGGTAGCGTCCATAAAAAAGCAGAGGATTCTCCCCGCTCACCTTCTCGTGCAGGGCGTTGGTGAGGTCGTCGTTGGGCTCGTCATACCGAAATCCCGTAGAAATAAAGACATTCATCACCAAATTTTTGACCTCGTAATGCTCCAGCACATAATCGCAGGTCTTTTCCACATCCAGCAAATCGGAACCATACATGATGAGGTTATAAAAATCCGCGTCAAAATACTTGTCCAGCGTTTCCTTGGAAAAAGAGCTGGTGGAGGAGGCCCCAATGATATAGGAGTCATACTCCTCATGGTGCTTCTCCAGGTAGGCGATTTTCGCCGCTCTGGGGTTGTTGGTCTCGTTATAGGAATACCAGTCAAAAATGGGGTCGCCGAACACGCCGAAGGGGTCTATAAGAAAATTAAAGACGCACAACGCCGCCAAAAGCAGCAGAAGGGTGGCAAAAAAGGCAAGGCACCACCGACGGGCAGAATTTTTCCCGGCAGGAGAGATAAGCTCTTTTGTCTTTTCTTCCATTCCAATCGCCCTCCTCTCTCTTAAAACTGCTGATAGATAAACTCCGCGGAAATATAGTCTCCCCGAAATACGCCCAACAAAAGCAGGACAAAAAGTCCCAGCGCCATAGTGATCCACTGAACCCAAAAGGGCTTCTCATCCAGCCGCTCGCTGAGGCTTTTCCCGCGCTCCTCCAAAAACTCCGCCACCAGCAGAAGAAGCACGCCCACGCCGACGACCAAAAGATCTCCTCCGGTAAGACCCAAAGAGAACAGTCCTCCTTGCAGGAACTGAGACGGAATGGGGTGCCTCACCGTTTTCCAAAGCATGGAAACACCGGTGCGAAGGCTGCCTGCCCGGGTGATATAGCGCCCGATAAACACCAGAACGCAGGTGCGCAGGGTTCGAAACACTTTCATGCCCCTGTGTCCGTCCGTAAGGGATAGCTTTTCTCGCACCCGGGAGAAAAGAGGCTCCAAAAGCAGACCCGAGGTGATGAGAATACCGTTATAGAAGCCAAAGGCAATGTACTTCCAGCTGGAACCGTGCCAGATACCGATCACGAAATAGATGAGGAAGGTCGCGACAGAGGTGGGCAGGATCTTGCCCAAACGGCCGCCGATCTTCTTTCTGGAAAACTTGCCGAATTTCAAAATCGGCTTAGACAGCGAGATGGGATAGAACAGATAATCCTTCATCCAGGCTCCCAGGCTGATATGCCATCTGCGCCAGAAATCCGTAAGGCTCTGGGCAAAAATGGGACGGCGGAAGTTTTCCGTAAGCTCCACTCCGAACATCCTGCCCACACCTCTGACGATATCGATGCCGCCGGAAAAATCGCAATAGAGCTGAATGCAGTAAAACAGCACTCCGATGGCGATCATCACGCCGCCGTAGGCCTGATGATCCCCGTAGATCTTCTCTACTGCCACCGCGGCACGATCCGCGATCACAAGCTTTTTCAGGCACCCGAGAAGCGCCAGCTGAAGCCCGGATTTCAGATTCTCAAAGGAGAAGCGGCGCTGTGCAAAGAGCTGAGGGGCCAGAGCGTCAAATCTGCCGATAGGGCCCTGGATGATCTGGGGAAAGAACGACACGAACAGCGCGTACCGGAAAAAGTTTCTCTGCGCATCATACTTCCCCCGGTACACATCGATCACATACCCCACGGACTGGAACATGTAATAGGAAATTCCCAGCGGGACCAGCAGCCCGAGTGAAGGCAGACTGATCCCCAGCCGCTGAAAAGACGCTGCGGTGAAATCCCAGTATTTCACAAAAAAGAGCAAGCCGAAATTTGCAAGCATCAGCAGGAGAGCCGCGGCTCGCTTCTTCTTTTTTACAGCAGGGGCGCACGCTTCCCGCTCTTCCTTACCAAGGCTTTTGAGAAAACGGTTTTGCTTATTCAGAAAAAGGGCGGCGGCGTAGGTGGAGGCCGTCACAAACAAAAGATAGCCCATGGCCCGAGGTCCGGCCGTAAGATAAAAGCCCCAGGAAAGAGCCAACAGCACGCACCACTGCGCCTTTTGGGGAATCAGATAGTAAGCGAAAAGCCCAACTGCCACAAAGGCCGCGTAGGAAAGAGAAAAGATCCCCATCCCTTACTTCAGCCTTTCGACTAGCGCGGCCATCTCGTCGACGGAGTTGAAATTCTCGGGAATGATATCCTCCACGGAGATCTCCACACCGAAGGCGTCCACCAGCTCACTGACAAGGGCCACCATGTCAAAGGAATCGATCAAACCATCATCGATCATCTCCGTGCTTTCCAGATCGATCCCGGGGCAAAGCTCCTTTAAGATCTCTTCAATTTTTTCCTTCATTTCCACTCATTCCTTTCCATGTTCTAACACAAGCGCTGTCCAGCCGTCCGGGGAATACCCCCGTTTTTCATAAAGACGGCGGGCGGCGGAATTTTCCTTACCGGTCCAAACCAGACTTTTTGGGGAAGGGCATTGGGACTCATAGGCACGAATCAGTTCTCCTCCGTATCCTCTGCCCCGCAGCTCCTTACGAACCGCCAGGTGTCGGATCTCAGAAGAAGCTTTTCCGAAAGCGGCGTGGAGCACACCCGCCACCGCTCCCCCTTCGTCTAAAAGGCAGAACGCCTGATCCTGAGAAAGCTCCTCGAAGCTGGGCAGACAGCCGGTGAGAGGGTCAAAATGCGCTTGCAGAAAGGACAGCGCCTCTCCCACAAGCTTTCCCTTTGCCGACACGATCTTCCCTTCCGGAGCGGAAAGGTCCGGGGTGTTGTTTAAATCTTTTGCATACCGCAGACGCTCCAGCACCGGGGTAAACCCGCCTGACTTCCAAAACTCGCGGGCCTCGGGAACGGTTTTGTCCTTCGGCCGCGCGGGGATCTCCAAAATCACATGGAGTTCATCGGGAAGCTTCGGACAAGCCTCGCCGGGGAGAAACTGATACGCGCCTCGGAAAAAGCCCCCCCGTTTCCGCAAAAGCAGGAACCCCTGAGGCCAAAGGCCGTAGTAGAGCGTTCCCAGCTCAGCTTCCCGTTTCAGTTCCTGGGCAGATAAAAACAAATTCGTGCATACTCCCGGACGAAACCACTTTTTCACAAGGTCTGTGACCTCTTCACAGGTTTCAGCTTTTCTGATTTCCACGGAAATATTCCTCCTGCATCCGGGCGCGGTCTATCTTTCCATTGGCGTTGTGCAGCAAGCTTTTCTTTTCCAAAATATTGGGATACATATATTTCGGCAAAAGATCCCCCAAATAGCGGATGACTTCCTCCGCCTGGGCGTCGCCGTCATAAAGGCAAACGATCTGTTCTTTCCCTCTGTCATAAAAGCAGAAATTCTCCCGGATCTTGGAGAAGCCGCTGACAGCCCGCTCAATCTCTCCCAGCTCGATTCGATATCCCATGTGCTTGATCTGGCCGTCCTTTCGGGACTGGAATACCAAAAGGCCGTCCAGGTTTCGCACGGCGATGTCCCCCGTGCGGTAGAGGATGTCCGGATAGTACGGCCGGTTGGGATTCTGTACAAAGGCAGCTTCGGTCTTTTCCGGATCATTATAATATCCCCTGGCTACGCCGATACCCCGCACACAAATCTCTCCCGGCTCACCGTCCGCCACAGGGCGCAGGGTCTCGTCCAGAAGCAGCACCTCCTTGTTCCCGCAGGGCCGGCCGATGGGCACCGCCTCCGTATCCAGGAATTCCCGATCTACCCGGTAGTAGGTGCAGTCCACCGTGACCTCGGTAGGGCCGTAAAGATTAAAGAACACGGCGTTCGGAATTGCCCGCCGCCAGATATTCAAATTCTTCGCCAGCATTGCCTCGCCGCCTACCGCGACCAGACGCACATGCTCCGGCGGCAGCTTTTGAAGCACACCGGAATTTGCCACCAGATTAAAGCCGGAGGTGGCCCATATCAGCGCCGTGACCTGCTTTTCCCTGAGATACTGCATCAGCAGAATGGGAAAAGCGAACAGCTTTTTCGGCAAAACATGGGCAGTCGCTCCACATTTTATGGTGAGATAAATATCCTTCACAGAGCAGTCAAAATAGAAGGGCGCCTGATTGCCCATAACATCCTGCTGCATAATGCCGCAGGCAGAAGCCATCCAGTCGATAAAATCGATCACTGCCCGGTGGGAGATCACGATGCCCTTGGGTACGCCGGTAGAGCCGGAGGTAAAGATGGTGTAGACCGGATCAATATCCAAAATCTGTGAACGCCGCCCGGCAAGCAGGGCCTCGTCCGGCTCATACAGGGCCTTTTTCTCCGTGCACAGCAGATGATAGCGGTCTGCAAATTCCAGGGCAAGGCGCTCGTCCTGAGGGTCATAGAGCACCGCCGCCGGAGAAAGCTTTTCCAGCATGGCCTCCACCCGCTGGCGGGGCATTTTGTTATCCACCGGAACATAAAAATTGCCGCTAAAAAGGATCCCGAAAAAGGCCTCCAGACTGGAAACTCTGCGGTCCACCAAAACCGCGATGGGAGAATTCAGGCAGTCCACCTCGTGGATCAGCATGGTCCCGATCCGCTGAGCCTCTTGCAAAAATTGGGAATAGGTGCGCTCTATTTTGTCATCGGTGAAGGCAAGCTTGTCCGGATACCGGCGCGCTGACTCCTCCAGATATTCCAACACATTTTTCTGCAGCGCCATAGCTGAGAATCATCCTTTCCAAAACTCGTGCAAAACGAAGCCGTCTATAAATATGGCGGGAATCTATCTTTCTAATCCCGGGGACTTATCATCGGAAGCGACCTGGCGTTTTCCGGCCTTTCGGCGGTGTGATCTCATTTGCCTCCTGCCGGTCCCCAGCCGGAAACTGAGTCCTTCCCAGAGGCCTTTGGCCCCTCGCCTCAAATTACTAATCTATTAGAGTATTTTACCCCACAGCCCAAATAATGTCAAACTGAATTGTCCCTCGACTTCCTTGTTTCCTTTGTTCCGGTTATCTTTTTATTTCTAGTCTGTTTTTACCAAATTATGACACTATACCTTAAATTTTATTGACACATTGATAATTATGGCCTACAATTATATTGAGCACCGCAAGAAGAAAGAAGCGAAAAAAGGCAGAACGGCGCAAAAGAAGGAGCCGGAAAAAAGGAACTATAGCATCGGCGGCAGCACACCGAGGGAGGAGAATGATCCGTGCCTTTTGAAAAGAATCCCATGATGAAACGCCTGATGAAGCTTTCCACGGCAAAAAGGGTTTTACTGCTTGTCATTTCCTCCGCCGCTTTCCTGTTCTTGGTGGGAGCCGCGGTTGCTGCATTGATCGTCGGCTACTCCTTCTTTGTCCTTCCCCCTTTGGGATGGCTATTGCTTTTCAGCCTTGGGGTCTGGCTTGCCCTCAATACGGCGCTTTATTCCATGCTCTGCTTTTCACACCGCCTGATGAACAGCACAAGGAATTTGCTGGCAAATCTATGTTCCTGCATAACCCTGGTAATAGGCGGGATGTTGATCGCCATGCTGATGCTTATGCACACGGGAGTCCGCCTGAGTACCGCATCTCCTGACCCTATAAAGGACCGCCCCGGCCTTATTCTGTACGGGTCGCCGCAGGACAAGTCCTGCACCGTATATTTCTACAAAACCAGCGGAAATTTGATCAGCGGAATGGATATTGAGGTCATGCTGGAACCGGCTGACAATTTGGGGGAAGAGATCCCGGTCTGCCATTTGAATCATGTACGAGGGGTTCACATGGTGTGGAAAAGCAACAGAGTTTATATCATTAACGGAGCTACTTACTACTCCAAATTCGGGAGCGATGCAGGATACGGCATCAACAGCTTTAGCTTCGGATTCAACATAATCGAGGAATAGTGTGAGACGCGGCTATCATCTCACCGAGCGAGGTTATCTCATCGGCTTTTTTCTCTCCGATGGCAAGGTGACTGGCTATGAAATGGTTGATCTCTTGAAAACAGAGCCTCTTCAATCCGGATCACGGGAAAAAAGGCTCACGATTACTGTAAGAGAGTAAATTGCCGAAAAAAACTTCTGTTCTGTTGCAAAAACGCTCCTTCTTGCTTACGAGCAAGAAGGAGCGTTTTTGTATAAGGGATAGCTCTATTCCGCCGGGCCAGATCATGCCATTGAAATCAGCTCCGGCTGGTACTCCATCAGAAAGTTGAGCAGACCATCCTGGTCTCTCGCCTCCGCGTTTACCGCAATCATGGCCCCGTCGTCCGGAAAAACGATGGCGAACTGCCCATACTTTCCGTCTGCCCGGAAAGAATTCCTGGCCCCGCGCCAAAAGAGGTAGCCATACCCCTCTTTTCCGTTTTCCACCTGCTTTTTGCTGGCCTCTCTCAAGTAGTCCGCCGGGATCAGCTGTTTTCCTTCCCAACTTCCCCCCTGCAAAAGCAAAAGGCCGAACTTCGCCAGCTCTGAGACAGAGAGGAACAGGCCTCCCGCCCCGAAGCTATATTCCATCGGATCCTGCTCCCAGGTGGGGCGAGAGATCCCCAGAGGCTCAAAGAGCCTGGGCGTCAGGTAGTGGACAAGGTCGCATCCGGCCCTGCGCTGCACCAGGACGCCCGCCAGGTAGGGACCCACATTGTTGTAGACAAACTTGCTGCCCGGAGCGTAGGGAAAGGGCTGGGCAAGGGAGTAACGCACCCAGTCCTTCTCCGTTAAGAAGGGCCTCTGTTCTCCCATCAGGTATCCCTTTTCCTGACCCAGAGCCATGGTAAGCAGATCCCGCACCGTGGCCTTTTTCAGGTTCTCACAGGGATTGGAAGGAAGCTCGTTCCGAAAGGCCTCCGTCAGGGGCTCCTCCAGAGAAAGCAGGCCCTCCCTCTGAGCGATTCCCACCGCCGCGCTGGTAAAGCTTTTGCTGGCGGAATACTGATTCCTGCGCATCTGTGCGTCATAGTCCCTGCGAAGCACTTCTTTTCCGTCCTTCCAGACCCGCAGATTCAAAAGCCGCAGTCTCTCGGCCTCCTCGTCAAATGTCGTCCAATTCATCGCTTTCTTCCTCCCGTTTTTTGATTTGCTAAAAGGTGTTTTTGCCCTTCGCCCTTTTTTCTATCATAACACTTTTTGGAAAAAAAGGGAAAGCCTTTTCTCAGTCCTCTAAGAATTCTTCCCGTAGCGTGATGCCGAAATCCTTCGCGATCGCTCTCAAATTCGCACCTGTGATCGTCTGGCGAAGCTTTCCGCCTCCCGCGCTCAGCGCCAGAATACAGATCTGCGCGCCCTTTTCAATCGTGTGCATCAGGCCGAAGGTCGTATCAAAATCCGGGCCGGACACAAACAGCCCGTGATGGGCCCACACCACGGCGTCATACTCCCTCATCAACCGGCTGGTGGCCACCGCGACCTCCTCCTTCCCGGGAACCATCCAGGGCACTACGCCCACCCCGCCCGGAAATACCACCGGACACTCTGTGGCGCTTTGCCACAGAGTCCGAGTAAAATCTTTGGCGGTGAGGGGCAGCAGATAGGTCAGGGCGATCAGGTTGGCAGGATGGGCATGGTAAATCAGGCGGCACTCGCCGTTTGTCGCCTCCTTGCGCACACTGTGATTCAGAAAATGGCTGGGGAACTCGCTGGTGGGCGTCCCGCCGTTTTCCAGGCCCCAGACGATACGCCAGGCGTTTCCCTCCTCGTTAATCTCCACGATCCCCGCGTTATGTTGGGGATCCTCCTCCATGTTCCGGAAGAACTTTCCGGTTCCCGTGGTGAGGAAATATTCTCCCCGCAGATTTCCCGCCGTTACGCCCATCCGGTGCCAGCTTCCCGCAAAGGAAAAGTCCTCCCGGCAGAATTCCGCCTCTTCCCGGGTCATTCGGTAGGTGAGGTTTCCGCCGTTTCGCTCATGCCAGCCCTGAAGCCAGCCGTCTGTGCACATTCTCAAATACTTCTTTACCGCCGCATTTTCCAAAACCGCCATTTTTCTCTTCCTTTCTTTTTGAGGCTCACACCGGTGGGTCAGCCCTCCCGATGCAGGAGAACTTCCCTTTCATAGGTCCTCGCCTGCTCCAGCCATTCCCCTTCGCCGGGCACGCCCTGCCTCTGGCAGTAGCAGTCCCAAACATCCCCGAAGGGCATGGTTTTCAGCCTCTCGTTCAGCGCCATCAAAGCGGTGAAATCCATCTCGTCCTGGAGCCGCTTCATCTCCTCTGACGGCTGCAGCAAAGCGTAAAGCAGCGCCTTTTCCATACTGCGCACACCCACCACCCAGGCCGCCACCCGATTGATGGAGGCGTCGAAGAAATCCAGGCCGATCAATACCCGCTCCAGCGCCTGATTGCGGACGATCTCTTTGGCGATCTCCCGCAGCTCATCCTCAAAAAGCACCACATGATCACTGTCCCAGCGCACCGGGCGGGTGACATGCAGCGGCACCTTGTCAAAGAAGGCGAGAAGGCTCGGGATCTTATCGCTGACCATTTCAGTGGGATGGTAGTGTCCGTTATCCAGAAGGTCGTAAACGCCGGGATGAGAGGCCGCGTAGCTCAGATAGAATTCTGACGATCCCACGGTATAGGATTCCATCCCGATGCCGAACACCTTGCTTTCCACGCAGTCAATGACGCCGGGAAGCCTCTCGGCAAAGATCTCGTCCAGGCTCTTTTTCAGGCGTTCCCGGGGCCCTAATCGGTCCGCCGGAATATCCTTATATCCATCCGGGATCCAGACATTGCACAGCACCGGGCTTTGCAGTTCCTCTGCGATGGCGGAGCTGATCCGGCGGCAGCAGATCCCGTGCTCTACCCAGAACCTGCGCACCTCCTCCTTCGGGGAGGAAAGGGTCAGATTGTCCGTCACCATGGGATGACTGAAAAAGGTGGGGTTGAAGTCGACCCCATAGCCGTTCTCCTTTGCAAAGGCGATCCATTTGGCGAAATGCCTGGGCAGAAGGGCATTTCGGTCAGCTTCTTCCCCAGGCTCAAACATCGCGTAGCTCGCGTGAAGGTTGATCCGTTTCTTTCCCGGGGTCAGGCTCATGGCTTTCTGAAAATCCGCTGTAAGCTCGGAAAAATTCCTGGCCCGCCCGGGGTAATTTCCCGTGGTCTGGATCCCTCCGGAAAGTGCCTCTCCCCGGTTTTCAAAGCCCAGCACATCATCCCCCTGCCAGCAATGGACGCTGATGGGAACCTCCTTCAGCTTCTCCAGGGCCTCTTCTACCCGGACGCCCAAGGCCTCATATTGAGCCTTCGCCCACTGATACCTCTCTTCCACGATCCTTTCCTCCTTTACGGCCAATATTTTTCCACTTCAAAGCTTTTCCTCAGCGCCTCTCTGGCCTGAGAAAGCCCTGCAAATTCTCCTTTTGCGATCATCTGCACCATCAGGTTCCCCAGGCCCGTGCCCTCTGTAGGGCCCGCGTAGACCGGAAGCCCCAGCGCTTTGGCGGTAAGGGCGTTCAGATACCGGTCCTGGCTTCCGCCCCCTACGATGTGCAGCGCCTTGATCTCTCTGCCGGTGAGGGTGCGGATCTGGGAAACAGTATTGGCGTATTCCGAAGAAAGGCTCTGATAAATACAGCTGATGGTCTGCCCCGGAGAGAGAGGTCCTTTTCCGCAGTGAGCATTGACAGCCTCTATCATGCTGTCCGGGGCTAAAAAGCTTTCATCGTTCACATCCACCCGGCCCTCAAAGCTCTCCTCCTGCCGGGCAAGCTGCTCCAGCTCCTGAAAAGAGCAGTTTCCAAGCTCTTTTCGAACGGATTGTAGCATCCAAAGGCCCATGATATTTTTTAAATAACGAAACCGAAACCGATACCCTCCCTCGTTGGTGAAATTCTGCATCCTGCTTTCCCGAGAGGTGATGGGAACGCTGTTTTCCACTCCCAAAAGGCTCCAGGTACCGCTGGAAAGGATGGCATACTCCTCTCCCTCCACCGGAACTGCCAGAAAGGCGGAGCCTGTATCGTGGGTGGCGGGAAGGATCACCTCGCAGTCAAAGCCCACCTCTTCTCTCACCCATGGCAGCAGTCTGCCCAGGCTTTCCCCCGGCGTCCGAAGGGGAGCGAAAATACCGGAGGGAAACCCTAAAAGCTCCAGAAGCTCGTGATCCCACTGTTTTGTTTCCGCGTTTACCAGGGCGGTGGTGGTGGCGTTGGTATACTCATTTTCTCCTTTTCCGGTGAGGCGGTAGTGAAAATAGTCCGGGGCCATCAAGAAGCGGGACGCTTTTTTGATGACCGCGGGTTCTGATTTTTTCAGGGCAATAAGTTGGTAAACGGTGTTGAAGCTCTGCTTCTGGATCCCCGTTCTTTCATAAAGTTCGGGAAAGGAGATCAGCTTTTCGACTTCCCGATCCATCCCCGCAGTACGGCTGTCCCGGTAGGCTACCGCAGGGGTCAGGGGCCTTCCCTCCCGATCCAGAAGGACGAAATCCACTCCCCAGGTATCGATCCCCATAGAGACAGGGATCTTTCCCAGTTCTCCGCAGACCTTCATTCCGGCGAGGATCTGGGAAAGCAGCTCCTCCACATCCCAGAGGAGCTGTCCGTTTTTCTTCTTCGCACCGTTTGGAAAGCGGTAGACCTCCTCCGTGATCAGCTTTCCTTCTTCCACGCGCCCCAAAATATGGCGTCCGGAGGAAGCTCCGATATCCACAGCCAGGTAGTAAACAGGTTTCATGGTCCCACCCCCTTTCTTTATCTTATCACAAACCCTCTCTTCCGCAAAGCTTTTTCTCAGGCGAAAATTTCCCGTGCCTCCTGCTCTGACAAAAACTTGTTTCTCACCATGGCGGAAACCACCTGCTTTTGCCGCTGTGCGGCCAGATCCGGATTTTCTGTAAGGTCATAGACGGAAGGAGCGTTGGGGATCCCCGCCAAAAGCGTGCTTTCAAAGGGCGTCATCTCTCCCGGCTCCTTCCCAAAATAGGCGAGGCTGGCGCTTCTGACCGTATAACACCCATTTCCGAAATAGATACTGTTCAGATACAGCTCTAAAATCTCGTTTTTTTCATATTCCCGTTCCAGATCCAGCGCCACGAAAACCTCCGCGATCTTTCTGACCAAGCTCTTTTCCTGGGTGAAATACAGATTTTTGGCCAGCTGCTGCGTAATAGTGCTGCCCCCTTCCTCAAGGGAAAGCGTGATCAGATCATGGAAGCAGGCCCGGGCGATGGCAAAAAGATCGATACCGCCATGATCGTAAAAACGATGATCCTCCGCCGCCAGCACCGCGTCGAGATAGACCTTGGGGAGTTCTCCGATTTGCGTGTAATCCTCCTGCTTTTGTACCAATCCCACCTTTTCGGACAGAGGCGTTTCCCTGATCGCTTCCTGATAGACCTGCCAGCCCTGAAACACCAGAACTCCCACTGTGCAGAGAATCAGAAAAACTACCAACAACAGGAACCGGCTCCCCCATTTCCACAGTTTTTTCATCATCATAAGGCCCCCTCTCGCAGACCGGATAAGATCTGCTTTCTCTGATGGGACCAGTTTATCGAAAACTTCTTACGAAAATCTTGAAGGAATCTTGCGATTGTGTCATGGAAACCTTTCATTTAGGAAAGGTTTCTCCCGTTTCTCAAAAATACATAGTGTTCTTCCGCAGAAGCTTCCGGACAAAATCGGTAGCCAAGCCCCCGGAATTCCTTGAGCGCTTCCGGATCCCGCGCCTGGGTATCCGCCAGGAACCTGACCATCTCTCCCCGCGCCATTTTTACATAGACGCCCTTTTCCACAGACTTCCCCTGCCTCCCTGCTTCACAAGGTATTTCCCCGAAGGTCACCTTGATGCACCGTTTGCCCTTTGGGACAAAGGGAGAGACCGTTTTGGCGTACTCCTGGGAGGCCAGGTCGATCAAAACATCGGTGTCCCGGAAAACAGCCTCCGCCAGAGAACCGCCCCAAAACTCATAGAGATTTCTGCAAAAGGAGGTCCTCACCTTGGCCTGCATCTCCAGGCGGTAGGGACACACGCCGTCAAAAGGGCGCAGCACCCCATAGAATCCGGAAAGGATCAACAGATGATCTTCCGCGTACCGAAATTGTTCCCGGGTAAAGAGCTGTGGGGCCATGTATTGATACTGGATCCCGTCAAAGGCAAGCAAGGCCGGCGTGAGAGCGTTATCCAAGTCCATGGCCTGAAACCGCTGGTAGCTCAGATCGGCAATCCCCTTTCCGCAGCAGAGCAGCCTTTGAAGTTCTTCTTTGGATAGGGACCGGCAATACTCCAGCAGTTTCCGGGTCTTCGGGAGAAATTCCGGCTGGGAGCGCGGGCAGAGAAAGTCAGTATCCTCCCGCATTTTCTTTGCCGGGGAAATGATGAGCTTCAAGCTTTCTCCTCCTCCGGGTTCATAGCGCGATGCTCCCTGAGCAGCTCCTCATGGAGTTTGCAGGAGTCCCAGGCGCTGTTTTCCGGCGTCAGGACAGCTTTTAACGCCACCGGCGGAATTTTCTTCTTGCGAAAGCCCAGCAGAAACTGGTTCATCAGCGCGTTGGAGAAGTTGACCATCACCAACATTTCCCCGGAGAAGCTTTCTCCCTGAGGCGTCTTATTCTCTTTAGGCGCTAACCCGCAAAGGCTCAAAAGAGATTCGCCGAACTCTTCTTCCCCCACCGTTCGCACGCGGATCTTCAAGGCCAGGCAGAGCATTTTGATCCTCATCCCCTTTGGGGAATCCAGATGATAGAGAAGTACCATGGGCGTATTCATTTGATTCACTCCCTGAAACGGATTGATTTGACAAGAACTGGTATCCGCTTTGCATAACTTTGGGCACAGCGTGAGAATATTATAGCATGAAATTTTCTAAGGAAGAAGAGCTTTTTACTTTAAAAAGCTCTTTCCGCCCGCAAAACACAAAGCTGCCGCGGACACAGAAAAGGTCCGCGGCAGTCTGATCAGATGTATTCTCTTTTACCGGTCTGCTTCTACAATGGCAGAGGAATAGGGCGCAAGGGCAAGCTCTCCATTTTCTCCAAGCTTCTCACCGCCGAGAAGCTCCTTCCCGCTTTCGCAGGGAAGCTGGCAGCTTTGCGGCTTTGCCGTATTGTTGATGGCGATGATCAGCCGCTCTCCCTCAAAAGTCCGCTCCATCAGAAAGACCGTTTCCGTAGACCAGAAACGGATCGTCCCGTATTGCAGCGCCTTACGGGTTTTCCGCAGGGAGATCAGCTTTTGATAGAAGGAAAACAGGTCTTTATCCCAATTTGCCTCGTTCCAGTCAAAGGTCTTTCGGCAGTCCGGGTCGTTTTCTCCCGTCATGCCGATCTCCGTTCCGTAGTAGGTGCAGGGCATTCCCACATAGGTATACTGAAATACGGCGGCGTTCTTCAGCTTACCCTTCTCCCCGCCGCAATCGTTGAAAAACCGCGCGGTATCATGGCTGTCCAGCAAATTCAGCATAGAATCATTGGCCTGATCGCTGTAGCGCATCAGATATTCCGTCAGATTTTCCTCAAAGGTTTTGGGGCCGATCTTCTCTCGGGCAAAATACAGTACGCTGGAGCGCTGAACTGCGTAATTCATCACGCCGTCAAATTGGTCTCCCCGCAGCCAGGGCTGAGAATTCCACCAGTTTTCTCCGATAATGATGGCGTCGGGATTGATTCCCCGCACCGTCCTGCGGAACTCTCTCCAAAAGCAGGCGTCCACCTCGTCGGCCACATCCAGCCGCCAGCCGTCGATGCCGGTCCTGGTCCACTTTGCCACTGCTCCCAGGAGATATTCCCTTACCTCCGGATTTTCCGTATTCAGCTTGGGCATACAGAATTTCTTCCGGATCTCAGGCGGATAGGCTCGAACAGCCTCCGAGGAGGGAACAAAGGGCGTTGTCCCAAAGCCGTCGAAATTCAAGGGATCAAAGGTAACAGGGAAGCTGTAAATGCGGAACCAATCCCGATAGGGGGAGTCCTCTCCGTGAGCCACCACATCCTGAAACTGACGGAAACACCCGCCGCAGTGGTTGAACACTCCGTCCAACATGATGCGGATCCCCTTTTCATGGGCCCTTTGAACCAGCTCTACCAGGGTACTCTCATCTCCAAAATGAGGATCGATACGGGTATAGTCAATGGTATCGTATTTATGATTGGAAAGCGCCTCAAAAATAGGAGTCAGGTACAGGGCGTTCACGCCAAGCTCTGCAAGATACGGGAGTTTTTGAATGATTCCGGAAAGATCGCCGCCAAAATAATTGTGCCGTTCGGGCTTTTCTCCCCATTTGCAGATCTCCTCCGGATCCCTGGAATGGTCGCCGTTATAGAAGCGTTCCGGGAAAATCTGATAAAACACCGTTTCATTGACCCAGGAGGGTTTTTGATGAATATCGATCTCATTGATGAAGGGAAACTGGAAATGGACAAATCCGATCCGGTCATGGTCGATATCGACGCTGCCGGGCTCCAGAAAGCCGTTCTCCGTATAGATCAGTTCCTCTTCGCCTTTCTGAATCAAAAAGTAATAGCCCAGGCGGGGATCCTCACAACGGTGCTCACATTGATAGTAATCAAACATCCCGTCGCTTCCGAATTTCTCCATGGGGTATTCCCCGCGGGTGTTCCAGCGGTATTGGTTGCCGATCACCAGACGGACCTTGTCAATATCCCCCTTTGCCGTGCGAAGTCGAATTCGCAGCACCCGGGGCGCAATGGGAAAGGCATAGTTGCTTTTCGGAATATGTAGAATTGCCTGCCGGTTCATGCGGATCATCACTTTCCTTTCTCGCCTTTGTTTTGGAAGTATTATAGCAAAGATGCAAAAAAACTTTTATAAGTATCATGACTTTACTCATAGCCTTTATTTTACCTAATTTTCAAAGGAGAGAGAACGAAAAAAGAAACCACCGCAAAAAAGCAGTGGTTTCTCTGTTTCAGGCAATCAACGCCGGACTCAGGGCAGGATCAGAATCTGATCATCGCCCTCCAGGCGGGTAAAGGTGCAGTCATTGCCGAAGGTACGCTCGGGCAGCATAATCAGAACATTCACTGCGGGAGTGTTGACAACAAACTGACGGCCATGCAGCACGCCGGGGTTCAGGCGGACCATGGTGCCCTGGGGAATACGGAAGGCTTCTACCGCCTCCGGATCTACCCGGAAGCTGGAGGGGCCTACGAAAATATCAATATCACCGTCCAGAGGAAGAATTCCCTCGCAGGTGTACTGATGATACTCCAAAGCGGTGATCACACGCTCACACTCGGATACCCTGGCAATGCAGGCGGAGGTAGGCATACGCTTGTCAAAATGATACTCCAGAAGGTCAGGAGCGAATACATTGGTAGCGCCGGTGGCCGCTCTCTCCTCTACCTGCTTTACATGAAGCAGATCGATGTAATCGCCATAGCGGCGGAACGCTTCTCTATCCAATGCCTGAGGCTTAATCTCTCTCATGCTATTCACCAATCCTTTTATAAATTTTCGCTCTCAGCTCCCGTAAATCTGAGGCCGCCATAGGCTCTGCCTGCCCGAACGGAAACCGAGAAACCAGTAAGGCGAAAACCAGGTTTTCGCCTTACTGTCTATTCTCTTATCTTACAGGCTATAAACACCCTGCTCGTCGGCGTCGTCAAAGATCATGCCGAGATAGCGGGCAGCTTCACGGAGAACCTTCTTGTAGTTTCCGTATATGCCGCCAACATGGTGGATGTAGGGCCCAAACATCAGCTTCTCTTCCCAGCGCTTCCAGTTGTCCGTCTCAAACCACACATAGGTGCCGTTGGTCTCGGGTCCGTCAACAGCGCGGCCTTCGCCGCCGAAGAGGTAATGCTTGCCGTCACACTCGT
This sequence comes from uncultured Neglectibacter sp., assembly GCA_946554335.1. Lineage (GTDB taxonomy): Bacteria > Bacillota > Clostridia > Oscillospirales > Acutalibacteraceae > Acutalibacter. The sequence continues at coordinate 91,886 of CAMNSA010000006.1, read as the reverse complement.
CAAAGCGGCAAACAGTGATGTCGCCCTTCTTCAGCTCAAAGCGCTCCTGAGCATTGGCGGTCAGGCGGGCGTTGCAGGCAGCGTCCTTCATGGAATAGGGGAACGGCCCACAGTGCCACAGCAGTTCGGCGTTGTCGTTCTGGGGATGACGGATCGTCAGATCAGCCAGGAACTCGGACTGCTCACCCAGAGTAATGGCGCGCAGGATAGCCATGGTGACAGCGCCATTGATATCGGTCTCGCAGGAGATAGGCAGACCCTCGTCGGCCAGCTCGCCCATGATGCCGCAAATGCCGATGCCCAGCGTATTGGCAGCACCCCAGCACTCCATCGCGCCCACGGTGCAGTTGTTCTTCTCCATCAGATCCTTCACGGCCAGCTTCACGGAAGCCATGCGCAGAACCTTCTCAGGAGGCATAGCGGTCACATCAAAGCGCTTCTTGATATCCTCCGCGTAAGCAGTGTAACGGGGATCGTTCTCCTTCTCGATCTCATTCGCGCGGGCCGCAATGGCAGCGGGAGATACGGGAACGGTGGTAATGCCGTAACGGGTAGCCAGATCACCCTCGTTGGCCATAACGCTCATGAAGGGCACCGGGCGGGCGCCGAACTTGGCGATACGCAGGGTCTTCACCGTCTTGATCACGGAGACGACGCGGATGAAGTTGTCATATCCGTTCTTGAAATCGTCGCTGTCGGTCTCGCAGTTCCAGATGTAGCTATACTGTACGCCATAGCGTCTCATAACCTTGGTGCAGGCGAACATTCCGCACTGGGTGTCACGGCCGCGGCTCACATCGGTGTTGGGGCGTTCGTCTCTGGGTCCCCAAACCAGGGTGGGAACCTTCAAAGCAGCGGCTACCACAGCAGCGCACTGCTCTTCGCCGAAGTCGCAGTGAGGAACAAAGAGGGCGTCGATATTGGCCTTCCTGAATTTATCCACCACAGCGGGGATCTTATCGGTCTGATAGAGAATACCGTTGTCGCAAATGTCGTCAACATCCACGATCTGCACTACATCGGGGAGAATAGAGCGAATGACAGCCATGAACTTATCCTTCTGCTCCTTCGCCACCTCTTTGCTGAGCATACCGCGGGAGGTGGGGGCTACGCCCAGAATAATGGTCTGCTTTTTCATAACATAATTGCCTTCTTTCTTCTGAAATTTTATCCGTTGGGATCAGAGCTGTAATTTCTTACCGTAGAATTCTACACGCTTGTCGATCTCGGTGTAATCGATTTCTCCGGTCTGAATGTATTTCTGGACGGTATCCCAGTCAGGAATACCGGCTCTGCCGCCGATCCTGGTGCACTTGATGCAGGAAACGCCGGTAGCCAGGCGGGCCGCCTCTTTTGCGGAGAGCCCCCGCACAAGACCTACCACATAGGCGCCGTGGAACACATCGCCAGCGCCAACGGTATCCTGTACCACAATGTCAAAAGAGGGAAGCTCAAAGAATCCACCCTCTTCGCTGTAGCCTACGCAGCCCTTGGCTCCCAGCGTGAACACCACGATGGAGGGACCCATGGCGCAAACCTTCTTGCAGTTCTCCTCGTAATGGTCATCCTGGAACAGACCATTATAGAAAAACTCAGAGCCAACAAAGGCGTCTACCAAGCCAATGTTTTTCATGGTGTCTTCGGAATAGGAGTCCGCGTCGATAATCACCTTCGCCCCGGCCGCTTTGGCGCGGCGGGTAGCCTCCAGGGCAGATCCGGCCAACCTGGCCACAAAGAACCACTGGCAGTTTTCCAGAATCTCGTTATCCAGTTCATCCTCAGTGAGGCTGTCTGTGGTACCCCGGTGGAAGACGATACTGCGTCCGTTGGTCTCCTTATCGCTGAGTACTATAGAGAGCGAGGTGGTCTTTCCTTCCCGCACCTTGGAGCCGGACACATCGATCCCATGCCGTTCAAAATCCTTGATGCAGAACTGACCGTAATCGTCGCTTCCCACCGCCGCCAGGATGGCACACTTCGCACCCAGCCGGGCAGAAGCCACCATTCCGGAAGCCACCTTGCCTCCTCCCTGCCAGCTCAACTGATTGATGGCAGTGCCCTTGTTGGGCTTCGGAAGTGCGTCCACATTGACGGCAAGGTCAACACAGGGGGTATCAATCCCCGCTACTTCATACTTCTTCACTTTCTGTCCATTCCTTTCTCTCAAGCTTACAGGGAGAACTTATTGGGGTTGAGCAGCTGCATCTTGCTGCGCACAAAGTCGATAGCGCCCTCGGAAGCCGCGTCCAGCAAAGCAGTGAAGCTGCTCCTCTCGGCGGTCTTCTCCACGCTCTCGGCAATGCTCTTGTAGCAGGCACGGAAATACTCCGTGGCGATGTTGAACTTGCTCATGCCCAGGCGCACGCTCTCCTGAAGCTGATCATGAGGAATATCAGAGCAGCCATGCAGTACCAGCGGCACCGGAACGGCCTTTCTCAAAGCGGCGATGCGGTCAAAGTCCAGCTTGGGAGTCTGCACATAAGGCCCGTGAGCATTTCCTACAGCCACTGCCAGAGAACCGCAGCCGGTGCGCTCCACAAATTCCTTGGCCTGATCCACATTGGTGTAATGGTCGGAATTGACAATGTCGTCAAGGTTGGCGCCGGAGCCCACATGTCCCAGCTCGGCTTCCACATCTACATCGAACACATTAGCCACTTTCACTACCGCGGAGGTAACCGCCACATTCTCTTCATAAGGCAGAGCGGAGCCGTCTACCATCACAGAAGGGTAGCCGGCCTTGATGCCGCCCACAGCGATGTCAAACCCATGGGAGTGATCCAGATGAACCGCGATCGGCACCTCAGACTTATAGGCGAATTCCTTGGCGAAATCTGCCACATGCTTGATGGCGATGTATCTCTCAAAGCCAGGAAACAGCTGAATGATTACCGGGATCTTTTCCCGATTGGCGGCTTCTGCCACCCATTTGACTGTTTCGTAGTTGAACACATTGCAGGCGGCAACGCCGTAATGGTTCTCGGTCGCGTGCTGAAGAACTTCGTTGACTTTTACCAGAGGCATTTGAATTCCAACTCCTTTTTAGTTTTATTGGTGCAAAAAGGAAGTGCTTCATGGGAAAGTGCTTCCTTTTGTCCTGCCGGGTTTCTGCTGCTCTGTTAGGAGGGGATATGCCCGGCCGGCTCTACAGCCGGCCCCGGCATCCCTTTTCCTATCCTAACTCCCCAAAGTGTGCCCGGCCTATTGCCGGCGCACAAATCGTTTTTTTCCTGTCCAGGTCGCCTTCCTGCATGGAAATAGATTTTTCCGTACCCATCTATCCATTTTGGAAGTCTTTCCGAGCTTCGCGTCCCTTCCAGGCATCTGAGAAAGAAGAAGCTAACGGTGTTTCTCCGAGACCCCTCTTTTCTACAGCTTTACTATACCGTCAATAGCGGACAAAAAGAATGGACGATACAGCTTTTTTTTTGACATTCCCGACTTGTGAAAATTTTGTTTTATCTCCTCCCATTTCCGCGAAAAAAGCAGGGCGGCTCTCCACAAAGCGGCAGCGGTCATAAAGCAGTGATTCGGCACGGCGAATGGCTCGAACATTGCATTTGATAAGGTGCGGTTTATCCCCGCTCAAGCCTTTCACTGATGGTGGAGAGGAGCCGCTGTGAGTTTACGCGGAAACGATCCTTCTCAGTTTTTCATTCTCCCCTTGGAATAGAGGGCCGGAGAGACGCCGGTATGCTTCTTGAATTGACGGCTTAAATAAAACTCATCGGAAAAGCCGGTTTCCAGGGCGATCTCCGCAAGCTTCATATCGGTGGTGGCCAGCAGCTCCTTGGCCCGGTTGATCCGCACTCGCCCCAGATACTGAAAGATGGTTTTTCCCTTGAGCTTCCGAAAAATGCGGTTCAAATAGTCAAAATTCATTCCCAGCATATCTTCCAGCTGCTTTCCCGTGATCTTTTCCATGTATCGCTCATTCAGGTAGGCGGTCAATTCTTCCATTCTGCGCATGGTGCGGGCAGGCAGTTCGCTGTTCACCGCTTCAAAGGCGGCGTCGGCGCTGTTTTGGGAGATGACCATCAGGATCTCCAAAAACTTGCAGGCCCAAAACACCCTGTAATTTTTTGCTCCGCTTCTGCGCCGCTCGATAGCCTCGTCAAAGCAGGCGGTGATCTGAGCGCGGGCCCTGTCGCTACGAATATGCAAAAATTTCGGGAGAATGCAATATTCCATATCGTAGAGGCCCTCGCCGTTTTCCGAGTAACTTTGAAAAGGGTTGTGCTGCACCATAGAATCATCCTCTTCCTCATAGGGCAGCACGCAGACATTGCTGAAATGCACAAAGTAATAGGCACATTCCGCAGGCTTCGTGCCCTCATGTACAAGGCCAGGCTGCAAAAGGAACACATCTCCTGCCCGCAGGGAATACTCTTTGTCCCCCTCCTTCAGATACATCGCGCCATCCACCAGATAGTAGAGGATATATTCCCCGTTCTGCCTTCTGAAATGAGTCCACTCCCCTTTGGGAGCAAAATAATTCATAAAGCTCACATGGGGAAGGGAATTGAATGTGCAGAGATATTGCATAAAAACAGCCTCCAAATCGAAACTTGTCAAACCCTGGTTTACCTCTTTCTAGTTTATCAGTCCCGCCTTTTTTTGTCCAGCTTTTTTCCCAAATTTTCTTTTCTTCCCATGGACTTGACCGCTTTTCCATGTTAGAATAGCAAAAAGAGCAAGGCGCTGTTCGGGAGAAGCTTTTGGGGACTTTTCGAACCCTTTTTACAGCTTGATCCATTTGTCTTTTTCCGACTTGCGCTTCATCCAAAGGAGGAACCCTTCATGAAATTTTCTCAGATGGAATACCGGCGTCCTGATTATGCCGCCGCCTTTTCCAAGATCGATCAATTGACCGGAGCCCTCTTTGGGGCTGAAAGCGCCAAGGAGCAGGAGCGCGTTTACCGGGAATTTGAGACTCTGCTTTCCGGGCTTGACACCCAGATTACCCTGTGCGCGATCCACAACTCCATTGACACTCGGGACGAGTTTTATATCGCCGAGCAGGAATACCACGACCAAAGCGCGCCTCTGTTAGAGGAAAAGCTGCAGTCCTTCCACCGCGCCCTGGTCCCCTCCCCCTTCCGCCGGGAGCTGGAGGATCGCCTGGGAGCGCTGCTGTTTCAAAATATCGAGCTGGAGCTTCGCGCCTTTTCTCCGGAGATCATCCCCCTGATGCAGGAGGAGAATCAGCTTGTGACGGAGTATCAAAAGCTCTACGCCAGCGCCCGGATCCCCTTTGGGGGGAAGGTCCTCACCGTGGCGCAGCTGGGCCCCTACAAGGAAAGCACCTCAAGAACCACCAGAAAGGCGGCTTTGGAGGCGGAGGGCTCCTTTTTCGACGAGCACCGGCAGGAGTTTGACCAGCTGTTTGACAAGCTGGTGAAAAACAGGACCCAGCAGGCCAAGGCACTGGGCTTTGAAAGCTTTGTGGAGCTGGGGGCCATCCGCCGCCAGAGAAACTGCTACTCTCCCGCAGATATTGCCCGCTTCCGCGACCAAGTGGTGCGGGATCTGGTGCCGCTCACCGTCAAGATCAAAGAGCGTCAGGCCCGGCGCATCGGCGCAGACGATTTCAAATTCTGGGACAACGCGCTGAAATTCAAGGATGGCTCCGCCGCGCCCCAGGGAACGCCGGAAGAGATTCTGGCCGCGGGAAAGCAGATGTACAAAGAGCTCTCTCCGGAAACCGCAGAATTTATAAAGGTGATGTTTGAGAACGAACTGTTTGATGTGCTGGCTAAGGAGGGCAAAGCGCCGGGCGGCTACTGCACCGGGCTGGAGGATTACGGCCTCCCCTTCATCTTTTCCAATTTCAACGGCACCTCCGGGGATGTGGATGTGCTCACTCATGAGGCGGGCCACGCCTTTGCCGATTTCATCGCCAACAAAACCGTTGAAACCCACGCTCTCCGCTGCCCCACCATGGAGGGCGCCGAAACTCACTCTATGAGCATGGAATTTCTCACCGCCCCCTGGCACTATCTTTTCTTTGGGGACCAGACGGAGAAGTATGAGCTTTCCCACGCGGAAGACGCCCTGTCCTTTATCCCCTACGGGTGTCTGGTGGACCATTTCCAGGAGGAGGTCTACCGAAACCCTGACATGACTCCGGAGGAACGCAACGAGACCTGGCTTCGCCTGGAAAAGCGTTACCGCCCCTACCTGGACTTCGGCGACCTTCCCTTTTACGGTCGGGGCGCGGGCTGGCAGCGGCAGCTGCACATCTACACCTCGCCCTTCTACTATATCGACTACTGCCTGGCACAGGTCATGTCCTTGCAGTTTTTCCAGCTCTCCCTGGAAAGCCGGGAAACAGCCTGGAAGAAATATCTGGAGCTCGTCAAGCTGGGCGGGACCAGGACCTTTGTGGAGCTGGTCCACTCGGCAGGCCTGCTCTCTCCCCTGGACGATGGCTGCGTAAAAAAAGTGTGCGGCGCTACCGCACAGTGGCTGGAAGCCAACGAAGTGTCCTGATAGATAAATGAGATCCATACAGACAAAGCGGGGAGTTTTCACTCCCCGCTTTTCCTGTTTTCCGGCAGACAAAAACCGCCGGGGGAGCATTTTTACTTCTCCCCGGCGGTCCATCATCTAAAATATGGAAGCTTATCCCTTGCAGTGCTCACAGCCGCAGTCGCAGGAGTCTTCGTCCTCTTCCAGGTCAAACTCCAGTTTCTCTCCGCACTCAGGGCACATGATGAAACCCTCTTCCAGCATCTCATCATTGAGCTCAATGGTGTTGTGACACTTGGGGCAGGTGACCTCAAACAGATTGCCTTCAAAATCTTCATCACAGCAATCGCATCCGTCTTCCTCGCCGTAATAATCCTCTTCCAACATTCCCAGGTCTTCATCGATCTCATCCACCTGGTCCGCCATCTCTGCCACACCGTCCTCCAGCTCTTCAATGGAAAAGCACAGGTCGTCCAGCAGCTCTGCCATGGCGTTTAACACCTTCGTCTCCTTAGCCTCAGGATCCAGCTCCAGGCCATCCATCAAACCGCGGATATAAGAAGCTCTCTCTGAATTGGTCATTGATGATCACCATCCCTCGCTTTAATTTGTGTAAAGGCTTTCAGCCCGTCGCGCAACAAGCCGAAACGCAATTCCTATCCTATCAGTATGGATCAGGCACGCTCCATATATTCGCCGGTACGGGTATCGATGCGGATCTTCTCGCCCTCGTTGATAAACAGGGGAACGCGGATCTCCGCGCCGGTCTCCAAAGTGGCCGGCTTCAGGGTATTGGTCGCGGTATCGCCCTTCACGCCGGGCTCGGTCTTCGTGACCTCCAGCTCCACAAAGTTGGGAGGCTCCACGCCGAATACATTGCCCTTGTAGGACAGCACCTTGCAGGTCATGTTCTCCTTGACGAACTTGAAGTTGTCTCCCAGCACACTGCTGTTGATGGGAGTCTGCTCGTAGGTCTCGTTATCCATGAAATAGTAGAGATCTCCGTCGCTGTAGAGATACTCCATCTCTTTTCTCTCGATATAGGCAGTGGGATACTTGTCGTTGGGGTTAAAGGTCTTTTCAGTCACTGCCCCGGTGATGACATTGCGGATCTTCGTGCGCACAAAGGCAGCGCCTTTGCCGGGCTTTACATGCTGAAATTCAATAATAGAAACCACATTGCCGTCCATTTCAAAGGTAACGCCGTTTCTGAAATCGCCTGCGGTAATCATAAAGTAACAACCTCCAAAACATTTCTTCTGTTATTTTAGCTGATTGGACGCCTGATTGCAAGAACTTTTCGGAAAATCCCCTGAGATTTCTCGCAATTTCGGGGGAATACCCGCAATTTACAGAGTGATCAGCTCTTTGGGAGACTTGGTAAGGCTTCTGCAGCCATCCCTGGTGATCAGCAGCATGTCCTCAATGCGTACTCCATAGCGGCCGGTCAGATAGATGCCGGGCTCGTCCGTGATCACCATGCCCTCTGCGCAGGGGGTGGAATCCAAGCGGGAAAAACGGGGCCATTCATGAATCTCAAAGCCTACGCCGTGGCCCAGGCCATGGCCGAAGGTCCCCGGATAATCCTTCTCAATAATGTCTCTTGCCACCTTGTCCACTTCATTGCAGGCCATTCCCGGTTTCACGGCGTCGATCACCGCCAAATGAGCCTTGAGCACCGTGTCATAGACGGCCTTCTGCTCGGCGGAAACCTGGCTCAGGGCCACTGTGCGGGTCATGTCGGAGTGGTAGCCGTCCAGGAGCGCTCCGGTGTCCATGGTGATGAAATCGCCCTTGTGCACCACATTGTCCGAGGGCACCGCATGGCACTGAGAACCATTCTTTCCGGCGGCCACAATAAGCTCAAAGGCCACATTCTCTGCGCCCTGCTTCCTCATAAAGAACTCCAGCTCCAAGGCGAGCGCTCTCTCGGTGACGCCCTCTTTGATATAGGGCAGGATATGGGAAAAGGCCGCGTCTGTAATCTCCTGGGAGGCCTCGATCTTCGCCACCTCTTCGGGAGACTTGATCATTCTGAGGCTGCGGATGGCGTCGTCCAGCTGGGTGGTAAGCAGCGCCTGGATCCCCACCTTTTCAAAAGCCGCCTCAAAGCGCTTTGCCTGAGCAACGGAAAGCATTTCAGTCTCCAGGAAGACCGCCTTGATCCCATGCTGAGTGAGCAGCCCCTGCAGCTTTTCCATCAGGGATTCAAAACCCACCACCTCACAGTTTTGGGCGCGGTAACGGGCCGCCTCCTCATAGCGGAAATCCATCAGCAGATAGCTTTTTTCCGCCGTGATAAGCAAAGCTCCATCCGTAGCAGGAAACTGCGTAAAATACCGGCGGTTGCGCTCGGAAAACACCAGGGCCGCCTTCTGAGAATCTGTTCCGATCAAAGCTTCGCGTAAACGCTCTACCGGGTTTTTCATTCTTTCACTACATCCTTCCTGGCTTCATATTTTTTTCTGAGCCCCCGTTCAAAGTGCCTGCGCACCCGAAAGGAGACTCCCTCCTCCGGCTCAAGGGGAGAAAGTAAAATAGATTTCATTCCGCAAAGGTTCGCGCCGATGACATCGGTAAAAATCTGATCCCCGATGATCACGCAGTGATCGAGAGACGCCTTTAAGCGCCGCTTTGCCCTCAGATATCCGAAGGGCAGCGGCTTTATGGCAAAGCTGATCCAATCCAGACCAAACCGTGCGGCAAAGGGCGCGACCCGCTTTTTATAATTGTTGGAAACGATCATCACGCGAAAGCCGGACTCCACCATCTGCTGCGCCCATTCCACCGCTCCCTCCATGGGCTCATGAGAGGTGTAGGTGGCGATGGTGTTGTCCACATCCAGGAGGACGGCCTCGCTTCCCAGCTTTTGCAAAAACTGGGGCGTGATATCGGTGATCCGCCTTTTCATGGCAGTCGGTTGAAAAATACTCATGTTCCTCCAAAGCTCAAAAAGTCGCAAAAAAGCGGGCGCAAAGGCCCGCCTTTTAAGATCATTCCAGCAGCCTTACTTGTATTTCCGCTTGCGAGCTGCTTCTGATTTTTTCTTGCGCTTGACAGAGGGCTTTTCATAAGCTTCTCTCTTGCGCACCTCCTGGATAACACCGGCCCTGGCACACTGCTTCTTAAAACGGCGCAGAGCGCTGTCCAGAGACTCATTATCCTTGATTCTGATTTCAGCCATCTATTGTTTCCCTCCCATCCGCCATCCGGCAGGGGTGTGTTCTCTATCACATAGAACACAAATTATTATATCGTTGCGCAGACAGCTTGTCAAGCCCAACTTTTTCATTTTCCCTGAGATCGGAAAAAGTCCGGGAACAAGGAAAACAAGGCCGCTTTTATTCCGCCTTCATCCGGAAGGTGAAGCTCACATCCCCCGAAGTGAGCGTCGGCTTATAGCGGGTCATCGGCTCCGGACCGCAGCTGTTGGAGCCAAGGCCGCTTTGACAAAGGTCGATATCCACTACAGTGCAGCCCGCCCGCTTCAACTCATACTCGTGCCAAGCCTCTGTAAGGGCGGCGTCTGTATAGTCGTGGCAGGTGAAGGTAAAGGGTGCGGAAAGGGCGGTGACAGAAAGCCCCTGTCCCCTGCGGTTCTCCACGCGCAGGCTGCGGCAATCCGTCCTGGCTCCGTTTTCCTGCATCCGGCTGTAGGAGGTATGAAGCTCTGTCACTTTCTTTTGATACCAACCGATATTACTCGCCCAGCAGCGGTCCGAATAGTTTTCGCCGGGCCCGCGGCCGTGCCAGCTCACCGTGTCAAAGGCCTGCCCGATCCCCAGGGTAAAGCCCAGGCGGGGCCACCAGAAGTCCTCCTTGAGATAGGGGGTGTCAAGCTGGCGGTAGCTTACCGAAACATCCACGCTGCCCTCCGGGTAGACGGTATAGCTCATCTCGTTATCCAGCACACAGGGGAAGGGGTGGGCTCCCCAGCGCTGCCGGAAGGTGAGGGTGATTTTCCCCTTCTCCTCTTTGATCTCAGGCTCCTGAAGATTTCTGGGGATCAGCCGGTCCAGCCCGTTATCCTTCCAGTTGTTTGCGGCTCCGGGACGCATGGGCCCCACAATACCCACATCGTTGTCAGTGGGGGCGCGCCAGTAATTCTGCTTCATCGGCATGGCGAGTACCTCTTTACCGCCGCTTTCCCAGCGGCTGAGATACCCGTGAAGCAGGTCAAAGCTCAGGGAGAAATTCCCTCCGGTGACCGTGTACACAAAGCCCTGCCGCTTTCCGTGGAGGGGCTCTTCGCTCTTGGGCGCCTGGGGGATCGCGCGGCTTCCCAGCAGGAACTGTTCACAGGCCACTTCATGCCCCCGGGGCGCCCAGGAAGTACTGTGCCTAAGCACAAAGGAAAGATTCAAAAAAGCCTCTTCTCCGCCGGAGGAAACGGGCAAAACATATTCCTTTGTCTCTCCCGGAGCGAGATCGTCAATATTCAGCTCTCCCTCTCGGAAGGTAAGGGCGTCCTTTTTCAACTCCCAGTGTCCCACCGTTTCCCCGGAAATAAACTGGTATCTGCTGGTGACGCGCAGGGTGACGGGGTCGGTCCTGACAAGCTCAAAATACAGCGGCTGAAGGGCTTTTTTCAATTCGATCAGGCCCGGATGAGGAACCTTTTCCGGGCTGAGGAGCCCATCGTTGCAGAAGTTCCCGTTGATCCCGTCCCGCTTATAGGGCATATGCAGATCATAGCCGCCAGCGTAATATTTTTTGCCCTCGTCCGTGAAGCGGAGGATCCCGTGGTCCTGCCACTCCCATACGCAGGCCCCGATCAGCCTGGGGTGCCGGTAGATGACCTCCCAATACTCCTTGAGCGAGCCGGGGCCGTTGCCCATGGAGTGGGCGTACTCACACACCAGAAACGGCAGCGGGTCCTCCTTCTCCCCCTCCTTTTCCAGATCGGTGGGAGACATATACATGGTGCTCGCCATATCCACGCAGGGGTCCCAGGGCTGCTTCATCCTGGCCTCCCGCATCTGATACATCTTTTCCGGATCCTTGGCCACCTCTTCCGGGATCAGGCTGGGCAGATCCTTCGCCCCGGCATAGTGGACGGGCCGTCCCCCATCCAGCTCCTTGATGGCCTTGGACACGCTTCGGAAATTCTCCCCGAAACCGCTTTCGTTGCCCATGGACCAGACGATGACGCAGGGATGACAGCGATCTCTCAGGACCATCCGCTGAGCGCGGTCCACATAGGCGTACTCCCAGTCCCGGTCTGAGGAAAGGATATTCACATCGGTGATCCCCATACCGTGACACTCAATATCCGCTTCGTCCAGTACATAGATACCGTACCGGTCGCACAGATCGTAAAAATAGGGGTCGCTGGGATAGTGGCTGGTACGCACAAAGTTGATATTGTGCCGCTTCATCAGCAGGACATCGGTTTCCAGCGCCTCGTGGCTGACGGCCCATCCCAGCTGTGTGTTGGTATCGTGATGATTCACGCCCTTGGCCTTGATGGCCTTTCCGTTGACAAGAAGCTGACTGTCCCTGATCTCCACTGTGCGAAAGCCTACGAAGATGGGGAAAAACTCATCCTCCACCTGTATCACCAGCCGGTAGAGATAAGGGTCCTCCGCGCTCCAGAGATGGGGATCCTCCACTTGGACGGAGTTCTGCCCCTCTGAAAGGCTCGCGCAGCTTGTCTCCCCATCATAGAGCACGCCCGAAAAACCGGAAACGCCCGAAACGCAAACGCTGAGCGCACCGGTGCTGTCAGCCTGAACGAAAATATCCTCTGCCCTGCCCTTTTCGGGCCAGGCCAACAGATAGACACTGCGGAAAATGCCAGACATATGATACATATCCTGGATCTCCAGATAACTTCCGTCGCTGAAGCGCAGCACCTTGACGCACAGGGTATTTTCCCCCTCCCGCAAAAGCGGGGTGACATCAAACTCCGCCGCCATATGAGCGCCCTTGGACATTCCGGCCTCATGCCCATTGACATAGACATAAAACATGGAACCCACGCCCTCAAAGCGCAGGGTCACCGGCCTGTTCTTCATGCTTTCGGGCAAGGTAAAACGGCGCAGGTAACAGCCGGTATCATTGTCTGCTGCCACATAGGGCGGATCTGTGGGAAACAGGTAAGGTGAAGCGGAATAGACCGGGATCCCCCACCCCTGCATCTGCCAGCAGCCCGGCACGGTGATCCTGCTCCACTGTGTATTCTCATCCAGTTCCCCCTCTTCAAACCGGGGCGGGGTCAGGAGCGGAGAAGGGGCCAAAAAGAAGTCCCACTCTCCATCCAGCGAACATACAAAAGGACTCAAAAGTGCATCGCCCTTTAAGGCGGAGGCTGCGTCCGGGAATCCGAAAAAGCTGCTTCGCCCCGGAAGCCGGTTCTTATGCTGTAAGGATGGGTTTTCCCAATCGTAATTCATTCTGATACTCCTCCTCTTCTTTTTCCTTCCTCAAAAAGTGTACAAATTCAGGTTAGCATGAAACCTTCGGAAAGTCAACGCCGAAATTTGGAAGAAATCACCAGAATTTTTCTTTTTACCTTCCGCTGTCGCTTTACTTTCCCACAACTATCGTGTATACTAATGTATAAGGAAAAAAACAATTTCAAAAGGAGGGCTCTGCTTATGGCTCTGATCCAATGCAACTTTTTCTCAAAGTCTCTCATGCGCACCGTTCCGATCCAGGTGGTACTTCCCACAGACAAGACCGACTTTTCCAAAGAGACTACCATCGCTCCCAAAACCTTTAAAACACTCTATCTGCTCCATGGTATTTTCGGGAATTACACCGACTGGGTCAGCGGCACCCGGGTACAGGCCTGGGCCGAGGAACGGAATCTCGCGGTGGTGATGCCCTCCGGTGACAACAAATTTTATGTAAATAATTCCCGCTCCAGCGAGATGTACGGAGATTTCATCGGTAAGGAGCTGGTGGACTTCACCCGCCGCAGCTTCCCTCTCTCTCAAAAGCGGGAGGATACCTTTATCGGCGGCTTATCCATGGGCGGCTTCGGCGCCATTGTAAACGGCTTACAGAATCCGGAGACCTTTGGGGCCATCTGCGGCCTTTCCTCCGCATTGATTCTGGACACCCTGGAAAACCACACGGAGTACACCGATTTTCTCATGACCAACAAGGGCTATTATGAGGCTGTATTCGGCGATCTTACAAAGGTTAAGGGCGGCGAGAACGATTATTACGCTCTGGCCGAAAAGGACGCAAAGCAGGGCGGCAAGCCCAAGATCTACCTGTGCTGCGGCACGGAAGACCATCTCATCACGCCCAACAGAGAGTTCCGGGATTACTTAAAGAAGCTGGGTTATGACACCACCTGGGAGGAAGGTCCCGGCAAGCATGACTGGTATTTCTGGGATGAATATATCCTGAAGGTCATGAACTGGCTGCCTCTGGACGATGCCGTGAAGGGCGTCAGCTCCGGGCATGTTTCCGAATGAGAAAAGAGGCTCAATGAAACCCTACATCAACAATTATGAGGATGTTTTCGCCTTACTGGACGATCAGGCCTCCGGCGTCTTCTGGGACGGTTTCTACCAGGAGCGCAAAAGGCCGGTTCCTTTTCTGACGCAGAATACCATGCCCGATGAAAACCTGGCGGCCCTTTTAAAAAGAGAATCTTCCATCCAGACAGCGGTGGAATTGGGCTGCGGCGAGGGCAGAAACGCTGTTTACATGGCCAAACAAGGAATTTCCACAACGGCTTACGATCTCTCTTCAGAGGCTATCAAAAACGCTGAAGCCTTTATGGCACATGAAGGAGTCAAGGTAAATTTTATCTGCCAGGATGTGATCAAAACACCAGTTTCCGGGCAATACGATCTTGTGTATGACTCCGGAATGCTGCACCACCTGGCGCCCCACAGAAGACTCACTTATCTGGAGCTTCTCAAAAAACTTTTAAAGCCGAGAGGATATTTCGGCCTGTTATGCTTTGCCTGGGGAGAAAACTGTGCCGACGAAATAGACGACTGGGCATATTACCGTCAAAAATTCAACGCCGGACTGGCCTTTCAAAAGGAACGGCTCTATGAGCTTTTTTCTCCTCATTTTAATGTCCTGGAGATTCGAAAATACCAAAACGACATTCCGGGAACGATTCAGGGGCTTGATTTTATGTGGGCCTGTCTCTTTCAAGCAAAGAACTGATTTTCCGCTGGCTCCGCTCTTAAAAAAACCGGGAGAAGCTTTTCAAAGCCTCTCCCGGTTTTTGCCTTTTACTTGCGAAGCATCAGGTCGTTTGCCATTCTGCGCAGATCTTCCTCTGTGCGGATCTCGCCTTTTCTCGCTTCAATGGCTTCCCGCACCTCTTCCGGCAGATCCTGAAACCCTTTGTCATCCCGCATCAGGGTAGCATAGGTCGCGCCCATAGCGCCGCTTATAGCCGTTCCATCCCAAAAATAAGGAAACATCAAAATCACCCCCGGACTTTATTCTTCTCAGTCCGGAGGTGATTACTCTTTTCCTTTGGAATCAATATCTGGCAGCAAAGCTGCTTTCAGAAAAATCAAATATTGTCAAAAAACTTTTCGTGGATCGCCTCCACTGCTCTGTCTCCATCCACCTTGTGGATCAAGACGGAGATCTTGATCTCACTGGTGGAGATCATCTGGATATTGATATTGCGGGTGAACAACGCCTCGAACATTTCCGCCGCCACGCCGGGATGAGACTCCATGCCCGCCCCCACAATGGAGACCTTTGTCACATTGTCGTCAGAGACGATGCTGGACGCACCCAAGGTCTCCGTATAGGTGTTGAGCAGCTCAATGGTCTCCTCCATCTTATTCTTTTCCACTGTGAAGCTGATATCCTTGGTGCCGTTGCGGCCGATGGACTGCAAAATGATATCCACATTGATGCCCTTGGAGGCGAGCTTTGAAAAGATCTTAAAAGCAAGCCCCGGCTTATCCGGCACGCCAATGATGGAAATTCTGGCAATATTATCGTCTTTCGCTACTCCGCTGATCAGCATTTTTTCCATTTTGTTATCCTCCCTCACAATGGTTCCCTTCCGCCGGGTCAAGCTGGAAAGGACTTCCAATTCGATATTATACTTTTTTGCCATCTCCACAGAGCGGTTGTGAAGCACCTGCGCTCCCAGTGTAGCCAGCTCCAGCATCTCGTCATAAGAGATCACATCCAGCTTGGTGGCGCCGGGGATCTTTCTGGGATCCGCCGTATACACGCCGTCCACATCGGTATAGATCTGGCACAGATCCGCGTGCATGGTGGCGGCGATGGCCACCGCGCTGGTATCAGAACCGCCGCGTCCCAAGGTGGTCATATCCCCGTACCGGTTGACCCCCTGAAAGCCTGTGACCACCACGATCCGGTGCTTATCCAGCTCTTTTCGGATCCGGGAGGCGTCCACCTTTTTGATCCTGGCGCTTCCGTAATCGGAGGTGGTGTCAAAGCCCGCCTGCCATCCCAGCAGGGAGACAACAGGATAGCCCAGCTTCTCAATAGCCATGGCAAGCAGAGAAGCGGAGATCTGTTCTCCCGCGGAAAGCAGCATATCCATCTCCCGCTTGGAGGCTTTTTCGTTGATCTCCTGCGCTTTTGCGATCAGGTCATCCGTGGTATCGCCCTGGGCGGAAACCACCACCACCACATCGTTTCCCTCTTTGTAGGTAGAGGTGACGATGTCCGCCACATTCTCTATCCTCTGGGCGTCTCTCACCGAGCTGCCGCCGAATTTCTGTACGATCAATGACATGATAAAGACCGCCGTCCTTTCTTAAAAGAGGCCCCGTTCAGCTTCCTCAGTCGGAGCCTCTAAGGCTTTGAAGCCTCGCTTATTCAATAATGATCTGCGCGCCCTGCTGATCGGCGCTTAAAATTTCCACCCGCCAGCCCTTGACGTTCCTGTCCTCCAGATGGCTTAAACAGCTTTCCCCGAAGGCCTTGGCGTTTTCAGAATCAATCATGGCGATGATGGTGGGACCGGCGCCGCTGACATAGGTGCCCAAACTACCCAGCTCATAGCTCATACGGAACACTGTGTCATAATGTTCAATGAGCCCGCTTCGATAGGGCTGATGGATCCGGTCCTGCACCGCCACCCGCAAATTCTCCAGCTTTCCGGAAAAGAGAGAGGCGGTCATCAAGGCGGAACGGGACAGGTTATAAACTGCGTCCTCTCTGGAATAGTCCTTGGGAAGAGCCGCGCGGGCCTTTTCCGTTTTCAGCTCAAAGGGAGGGATCATCACGGCGAAGCGGATCTTCTCCGAAACAGGAACGCTGACGCTGTAGACCCGTTCTCCCTCCATGGCAGAAGCCACCAGGCCCCCGGAAATGGCCGGACTAGTGTTGTCCGGATGTCCTTCTATTTTGGCGGCCAGATGGATCAGATCCCCCTGAGACAAGGGATTTCCCATAAAGCGGTTCGCCCCTAAAATTCCTGCCACGATACAGGCAGAGCTGCTGCCTAAGCCCCGGGCCATGGGGATGTTGTTCTCCTGAATGATCTTAAGACCCTTTAGCTTTTTCCCGCAGATCTCATAGAGGTGGCTTGCCGCCCAGAAAATCAGGTTCGAGTTGTCCAGAGGCACCTTGACATCATCTGTACAACGGATCTCCAGGATGTCGGACTCTTCCATCCAAACCCGGTTTTTCATAGTGAGGGCGATCCCCAGAGAATCAAAGCCGGAGCCTAAATTCGCGCTGGTAGCCGGGATATCGATTCGAATCATGGCCTTTCGCTCCTTTTTATAAATCAGAAACCTTTATGGTGTTGAGCACCTTGACGCCGTCCTGTTCTAACCGGGAAAGGCGGTTTGCAAACTCTTTTACTGGGATCTCCGGGGTCAAAAAGCCGATCTCCCCCGGCTGGGCATCTTTTCGAATCAGGCGGGTCGCGCCGGGAAACACCTGGGAAGCTTTTCCGAATGCCTCTTCAGAATCGGCGGCCTGGGCTCTTACAAACTCCTGCTCTGCGGAATTCGCATAGGGCTCTACATAGCCGTCTTTTCCCTCTTCCCAGAAAAGATATTTCCGGGCCTTGAAATGCTTGACGCAGTCGATCACATCCGCCACCACTGCGCTGGCCGTGGGCAGCTTGCCCGCGCCCTTTCCGTAAAACACCACATCCCCGGTAATATCCCCCCGGACCAGGATCCCGTTGAACACATCGTCCACATTGGCAAGCTGGCTCTCCTGAGATACAAACATGGGACCGACCTCGATGCGGATCCTTCCGTTGTCCAGGGCCCTGACCTCGCCGATGAGCTTGATCACGCCGCCCCAGGCCTGGGCATAACCCATATCGGCCAGGGTGATCTTTGAAATTCCCCGGGTGTGCACGCTTTTGGGATACACATGAGTCCCAAAGGCAAGAGACGCCAGAATACAGATCTTCCGGCAGGCGTCGTCCCCCTCCACATCAGCGGCCGGGTCCCGCTCCGCGTAGCCCAGCTTCTGGGCCAGCTTCAGCGCCTCGTCAAAGTCCATATGCTCCCGAAGCATTTTCGTGAGAATGAAATTGGTCGTGCCGTTTAATATTCCGGCAATCTCGTTGACCTCGTTGGCCGCCAGGCACTGGCTGATGGGACGGATGATGGGGATTCCCCCTCCCACGCTGGCCTCGAAGAGAAAGTTCAGGTTATTCTTCTGGGCAATGGAGAGCAGCTCGGCGCCCTTTTCCGCCACCAGCTCCTTATTGGAGGTGACCACGCTTTTTCCATGCTCCAAACACGCCTTCACATAGGAAAATGCCGGGTCCAGCCCGCCCATCACTTCCACCACGATCCTGACGCTCTCATCGTTTAAAATATCCTCAAAGTTTTTCGTGAATTTCTCCCTGTAAGGAAGCTCAGGAAAATCCCGGATATCCAAAATATGCTTTACGGTGATCTCCTCTTTGGCTCTTGAAGTGATGCTGTCCTTGTGAGAAAGCAAAACCTCCAACACGCCGGAGCCCACCACGCCGTGACCCAACACCGCAATTTCCGCCATAGCCGTACCCATTCCTTTCCCAAGAGGCCGGGCGCTTCAAAAGCGCAGGCCCCGTTTTCAATCTATGATACTGTCGATCTTTATGACCCCCGAAAGGTCCCGAAGCTTCTCCAGCAAAGCCCCCGGAGACAGCTGCATCTTCCCCACCCGTGCGGAAACAGAGACAAAAGCCCTGCCCTTCACGGGAATATTCTGATTTACCGTCAAAATATTGGCCCCCGCCTCGTAAAAAACCGTAAGCAGGCCCACCAGCACCCCAGGCTTGTCCGTAAGCATGGCCTGTACTGTGAGGATCCCCCGTTCTTCCTTTTTCGCATAGGGAAACACCGCGTCTTTATACTTATAGTACACGCTGCGGGAGATCCCGGCGAGCTTCACCGCCTCGGAAGTGCTGGCAGCCTGACCGCTTTCCAAAAGGGAGGCGGCAAGCACTACCTTTTGATACACTTCCGGCAGAACTTTTTCATCGATCACCAGATAGGAGCCCTGTTCCATTGTCCACCACCAAAATACTATTGTTTTGCAGCAGAAAACAGTTTATCACAAGGACAGGGAAAAATCAAGCATTTTTTTGGGAAATCGGTGTGAAAAACCGCCGGAGTGCCAAAAAGCAAATTCCGGCGGTTTCTGGTTCATTGAGGCCTCCGCGCACCTGAATTCCCGTCTAAGGTTCCGGCGCGGGAGCCGGGGCAGGCGGAATATCCGGCACAAAGGTGGAAACAGGCGCTTCGCTGGACGAGGGCTCAGGATCCTCAGAGGAGCTGGGATCAGAGGAAACGGGATCCTCGATCACACTGCTGTCCGGTGGAATACTGGGAACAACAGAAGGCTCCACAGAGGGCTCTACAGAGGGCGACGCCGAGGGTGACACAGAGGGCGACACGGAAGGCGACGGCGAAGGAGACGGCGAGACGGTGGGCTTTCCGAAAGCGATATGATCCTTAGAGCCGTCACAGGTACGGGGAACATTGTCCGGAGAATACCAACCGGTAGCCGTATCAAAGCATTTCCCGCTGGACGCCAAAAGGCCGCTGCTGCGGCAGAAGGTGGCCTGCACCACGTCCTCGCTTAACCGGTAGCTCTTGCCGGACCAGTCATAATTGTCCAACATATACTGCATCACAGCCCGCCAGGTATACTTGTGTATCGTATTGTCCTCCACATAGTCCGGGTTGGGATATCCGTTCCAGATCCCCGCTACGCAGAAGGGCGTTCCTCCCACAAACCAATAGTCGTACATATCGTCTGTAGTTCCGGTTTTTCCGTACACATCTACTGCCAGATCCTGCATCACGCCGGTAGCCGTTCCCTCCGCCCCCTCGGTGGGACGGTGAAGCAGCTTGTTCATCACAGTGGCGTCCTCCAGGCTCATCACCTGTTCGCCCTGTCTGTCCCGGTTATCCAGGATCGTCAGCTCGTCATGATCCAGCACATAGTTGTAGGTGTAGGGCTCGT
Source organism: uncultured Neglectibacter sp. (assembly GCA_946554335.1). Taxonomy (GTDB): domain Bacteria; phylum Bacillota; class Clostridia; order Oscillospirales; family Acutalibacteraceae; genus Acutalibacter. The sequence continues at coordinate 72,014 of CAMNSA010000006.1, read as the reverse complement.
AGTAGTAGCCGCCGTTGCCGAAAATCTGGAAAGCCGCCGTCATTTCCCGCACGGTGGCGCCGTTGGACATTCCGCCCAGCGCCATGGCGGAAAGGCTTTCTGAGTCTTCCTCCGTCAAATTTTTAAAATGCAGCTTCTGGGTAAGCCACTGATAGCAGGCCTGGGGCGTGACGCTCTGGGCAAGCCAGGCCGCCGGAGCGTTTTGAGACACCTCAATGGCATGATCCACATTCATAGTTCCTTCATAGTTCAGTGAGAAGTTTGCCGGCCAGTCGCTCATGCCGGTAACAGACTCCGGCAGCGGGGAATCCTTGAGTACCGTACCGTAAGTGATGGCGTCTTCCATGATCCCCACCGAGTAGACAGAGATCGGCTTGATAGAAGAGCCTGTCTGCCGCACGCTCTGGGTAGCGTTGTTCCAAAGACGCACGCCGGTTCGCTGGAAGCGGCTTCCCACCACCGCCATAACCTTGCCGGAATAGTCCATCATAAAGAAGCCTACCTCTACATTGGGGTCCTCCGGCATATTCTCTTTGCCCAGGAAGAACTTCTCAATATCCGTCTGCATCTTCAAATTCATGGGCGTATGAATCTCCAGACCGGAATTATAGAGCATATATTCGGCAAAATCATAATCCACATTCTGCGTTTTGGAAATGTCCGCGATCACATCCTCCACCAGGGTCTCGATATACCAATTCCACTTGTCCTCATCCTGGACCGGAGTCTCTTCCTCTTCTTCCTCTTCTTCCTCTTCACCTATGAATTCCATGGCGGCGATCTCTTTTTCGGCGGCGTCCAGCTCCGTCTGAGAAATCTTCTCCTGCTTATACATCTGATCCAGGACCACGAGAGCCTTTTCTTTGGCGTCTTTCGGGAAGATCAGAGGATTATACTGATAGGGGTTTTGGGTGATCCCGGCAATCAGGGCACACTCAGCAATGGAGCAGTCGATAATATCCTTGCCAAAGTACAGATTGGCCGCCGCCTGCACGCCCTGACACTGGTTCCCGTAGTTTACCACATTGAGGTAAGCCTGCAGGATCTCCTGCTTGCTGTACTTTTTTTCCATATTGAGAGCCGTGAAGATCTCCTTGACCTTACGCAGTACGCTAACCTGATTCTCTTTCGTCAGGTTTTTGATAAGCTGCTGGGTCAAGGTGGAGCCGCCGCGGCCGGGAGTATTGGTCAAAAGGCTCACTACCGCGCCGGCGGTAGAGCGCCAGTCCACCCCCTTATGCTCCATGAAACGCTTGTCCTCAATGGCGATCTGGGCGTCGATCATGGACTGCGGGATCTCGGAAAGAGAGGCCCAGACACGGTCCTCATTGGCGTGAAGGGTCATATATTCCGTAGAAGTTCCGTCCTCATGGTCAATAAAGATCCTGCTGGAGAAATTGAGACTCATGGCGGAGAGGTTGGGAGGCTCAATATCCCGGAAGCTGAGAATAAAGGAAGCGACGGAAAGAAATACCAGAAGGCCTGTGATACAGCCGATAAAAATGACTGTCTTCACAATCTTCCACACCATTCCTCCAACGGCTTTCGCCGTGGCCCCCGCCGCTTGAGAAAGCTCCCCCTCTGTGCGGCCGGAAACCACCGGACGGACAGAGGTGTTGTATTTGTTCATATCTTCTCGATTCAGCAAAGCGATCCTCCTTCTATCCTGAAGCCGTCCCGGTATAGGATGGGGCAAAGCGCCTCATACTAAAACCGAGGTGATGATTTTTGAATGGCAGCAACTTTAAAAACAGTAAAAAAACGATCCTAGTCTTGTCCATTACCGCTGTGACCGCGCTGGTGATCACCGCGGCCTCCCTCTCTCTCAAGCGGGAAACACAAGCGGCTCTTCCCGAATCTACACAACAAAACAGTATAAACAGTATAATTGATTATACCCCAAAGCCTTCCTCAAGTCAAGAAACCCGGGAAGCAGGAGCGCCCGCCGAGCCTCAGAGGGATCACTACCTGATTACAGTGTATGAAGGAAAAATCGGCGTATTCAAAAATAATGACCCCTCTCCCATTCTCACTTCTGAGGTACAGGTCTCCCTGCTTCCAAAAGCGGATATCGACCTGCTTCGCAGCGGGATCACGGCAAAGAGCCTCAGTGAAGTGAAATCGATTTTAGAGGACTACCGATAAGGAAAAGCCCGGCCGGGAATTCCCGGCCGGGCTTTTCTCCAAAAAGGCTTCTTACTTCATGCCCTTTTCGTAGCTCTCGATCATCTTCTTCACCATCTGGCCGCCGATAGATCCGGCCTGACGGGAGGTAAGATCACCGTTGTAGCCCTGCTTCAGGCTTACGCCGACCTCAGAGGCAGACTCCATCTTGAAGCGGTTCATGGCTTCCTTAGCTTCGGGCACCATAACAGAATTGCTCTTCATTGCTTTTTTCTCCTTCAAAAGTTTTTTGGTTTTTGCGTTTGCATTAAGTATTTTGACAAAATCCCTCCGGCTTATGAATGACAATTTTTTCATTTTTTTGCAAAAGGAAAACAGGCGTCCGAAAAGAAAAATCCTTTTCAAAGACGCCTGTTTCTTTCAGCTTTCTGTTCTGTTTTATATCAGTCTACGCCCGGTCGCCCAGAGATATTTTCAGTTCTACCGGGTAGTGGTCGGAAAGGTAGATGCCCGAATCCGTATCCTTCCAAAGCCCTACTGTGTGAGGGCAGGCGGCCGTGCGCAGGTCGGTGTAGATATAATCGATCTTTTCAGGCTCCCGGTTTCGCCCGAAGTCGTGGAAGGTTCCGCCGCTTTCCCGGGTCAGGTCTTTGATCTTCACTTCCCGAAACTCATCGCAGAACTCGATGGTCCTGCTGCCGGGAAGAGCGTTGAAGTCGCCCAGGATAAACAGAGGGTCTTCTCCCTTTTCCCGGTCCTTGCTCACCCTCGCCATCACCTGACGGATCCCCAGGATCCGCGCTTCATCGCTGATATGATCCAGGTGCGTGTGATAGAGCCTGAAAACGATGCCGCCATCCAGGCGCACTGACAGACTTTGGCAGATACGGGGACAATCGCTTTGACTTTCAAAACGGGAGCCAGGCACAAAGGGGGTGGGAGAAAGCCAGAAGATATCGGCGTCAAAAAGCTGGGCAGTGCTTTTGTTTAAAGCGGCGCACAGGCCCTCGCCTCCCAAATCTGCATTTCTTCCCCGGAAATGCAGCTCATACTCCGGCAAGTGCTTCTTTAAAAATGGAACGATCTCTCCGGTCGCCTCCTGAAAGCAGATCACATCCGGACGCCTTTCATCGATCTTGTGAAGGATCATGCCGGCGCGGTGGACGAAGGAATTGATTCCGTCCCCATAAAACAGGCACCGCAGATTAAAGCTGACCAGGCAAAGCTCTTTTTTCATGGTGAATAACCTCTTTCCCCTTAAACTCGTTCTCTTTTTCTGAAAACTTTTTTATGTTTAAAGCTTCAGCTTCGTCCAGTTCCCCTTTCGGAAGCGAAGGAAGCTCAAAAAGAACCGCACGATCTGATCGCAGGCAGTGCCCAGCCACGCGCCGATCAATCCAAAGCCTAGAGGATAGCACAGAAGCCAGCTCACACCCGGGCGGATACAGGTGACGCTCAGCAGGGACACCATCGCCGTGAAACGGGTGTCTCCCGCCCCGCGCAGACAACCGAAAAATACCACCTGTTCGATCTGGAAAAAGAGCACCACGCTCAAAATACGCATGATCATAGAGCCATAATCGAGGATCAGCGGGTCATCCGTGTAGATGGAATAAATTCCCCTGCCGAAGAAGAAATAGATGGTCGAGACCACACAGGCGCAAAGCAGGCCCGTCTTCTGGCAGACATTGCCGTAAATTTTCGCCATATCCGGCCGCTTTTTCCCCAGGCTCTGACCGATCAGCGTCACGGAGGCTACCGAAAAGCCGTCTCCGAAAGCAAAAGACATACTCATCATATTGGCGCCGATCTGGTGAGCGGCCAGCTCAGTGGTGCCCAAATGGGCCACCGTCATGGAAAAGAGCAGGAAACCGATCCTCAAACAGATCTGTTCCACAAAGGCGCTGGAGCCCACATTGAAAAGGGAACGAATACTGTAGCGGTCGGCGATCCAGCCCTTGACAGAACGAAGATAGATAAACCCGTCCTTGTGCATCACGGAGGCAATGCTTAAAACACAGGCGCAGACCGTGCCCAGCACCGTGGCGATGGCCGCCCCTCTGATCCCCAGGGCGGGAAAGCCGAAGTTGCCGCCAATCAAAAGGTAATTGAACAGCACGTTCACCGCATTGGAAATGATGTTGGTAGTCATGGCGATCCGGGTGTTTCCCGCTCCCCGCTGAGCGGCGTTGAGCATCAGAGAGATCACGGAAAAAATGGAACCGCCCACTACGATCCTCAAATACTCCACCGCGTACTCATGAGTGTCCGGCTTGGAACCCATCATGGCCACGATCGGGCTCGCGAAGGCGACGATCAAAGCGCTGATCAGCAAATTGAGGATGATAGTAAAAAGGAGGAGCATTCTCACCACACGGTTGGCGCTTTCCCGGTCGCCGGAGCCCTTTCTTCTGGCTACGATGGCGCTCACCGCCACATTCATGGAAAGGAACAGGGCGAGGCACAGAAACTTGGGCTGCACCGTAAGCCCCACCGCCGCAATGGCATAGGAGCCCAAAGAACCCACCATAATAGTGTCCACCATGCCTGCCAAACTCACAAAGAAAGATTCCAGCACAGAGGGCCACGCGATATTCAAAGCGGTTTTTACAATGGTCCTCTCGGAAGGGATCTCTCCCATCTGCATGCCCCGGCAGATTTTTTCCGGATTGATAAAATGCAAACCATTCACCTGATTCCCTATAATAGTTGCCAATTCAACCATTATAGCACGCAAAGCCGGAAAGCACAACCCAAAACCCTGAGAGCGGATCGTAAAAATGAAAAGCCTGCCTCTATAGTACCTTGCCCTTCCGGTTTTGTCAATCACGGAAAGGAGAGAAGAAAACTTTTCCCACAGATTGATTCACATCATCTTTTGTGATAGAATTTTTTAAGTTATTTCCCTCTTTAAAAAAATTTTTTAAAAAGTTAAAACCTTTTTCCTCTCTCCGCTGTCTGAATAGTGTAACCCAAGGGTCGGAACTCTTCGACCGACAGGCAGGAGGCGACAATTATGAAAAAGCGCGGCAGTGTTATCGCCTGGTTTCTCTCCCTTCTCCACAGGGAACGCTCGCAGACAAAGCTCAGCGAGGGAGAGAAAGAAAAGATCTTTCAGGCGGTGCTGAAACGGAAAAAGGAGGAGGAAACACAAAAATGACATATACCCCGGCAGTAACCAGCGCCATAGAGGGCGACGAGAAGGCATTTGCCTTTCTGTATGAGGTCACTCATCAAAGCATGTACTATCTGGCGCTGAAATACATGAAAAACGCGGACAGCGCGGAAGACATTTTGCAGGATGCCTACCTGAAGGCCTGGAAAGCTCTTCCCAATCTAAAGGATCCGGAAACCTTTCCTGCCTGGCTTGGGCGAATCGTGGCGAATTGCGCAAAAAATGCCCTTGCCAAAAAATCTCCCCTGCTGTTTTCCCAGACGGAAGAGGGTGAAGTCCTTTTTGAAGAGATTGAGGACGAGGACATTCAAAGCCAGCCGGAGGCCAATTATTCCGTGGAGGAGACCGGACGCCTGGTACGGGAAATGATCGACACTCTTTCCGATGAACAGCGTCTCTGCGTTCTGATGTACTACCTGGACGGACAGAAGATTCGGGAGATCGCAGGAGCTTTGGAAATTCCGGAAAACACGGTGAAATCCCGTCTCCTTTACGGCAGGAGAGCGCTGGAAAAGAAAGCGGAGGAGCTGAAGAAAAAGGGCTGCGATTTCTACGGATTCGCTCCCATCTCCCTGCTTTTGTGTCTGATGAATTCGGAAAAGGCCATGCTCCCTCCCCTTTCGTTAAAAGCGCCTCTCCCCACAAAAGAGCCCATTCCGGCAAAAGCGCCTTCCGCACCGGGGAAAAAAGCTCTGGAGGTTTCCGGAAAGGCCGCAAAAAAAGCCGGAAAGGTCTTTTTCAAAACAGCGGCCGGAAAGGCCGCTGCCACAGCTTTGGCGGGCGTTTTGGTCTGTGCCGCGGGAGCGGCGATCCTGGTGCCCAAGGTATTTCCGGCTGAGCCGACATCCTCTCAGACGCTCCTTGTCTCTGGGCCATCCACCCTGACGGAAGCTTCCCCGGCGGCGTCTGCGACGGAGCCAATCTCTTCGGAAGCGCCCTCTCAGGCAGAGGCGGAACAGTTCTCTCTTTCCCAGGCCTTTGAGCAGGTGCTGGACAGCGTGGAGCAGGGCGACCCTGATTTTGGTTTTCCCGAGCTTCCCGAAGGCGCTCCCATAGAGGGCTATCACTATTTTCTTTACGATATGGACAGCGACGGCGTCCAGGAGCTGATCGTGGGGGCGCAGTTCACGGTGGATGCAATGAGATATTCCTTCTGGCATATCTATCAGGGAGAGCGCACCGGAGATGGCTATACGACCCAAAAAGCCTCCGGAAGCTTTTTAAGCGACACTATCCATATTCCCAAAGAGGCTCCCGGTTTATACCGTCACGAGCTGATGCGTATGAGCGGCGCGGAATCCATCTGGCGGGTGACCCTGGAGAACGGGACCGTTGTGGAAAGCAAAGACCCGGAGCTGGAATTTACCATGGGAGATGAAGACGCGCACCGCTTTGAGGCGGAAAATGTCGAAATATTCCCCCTACAGTTACAGAACCGGGAACCCCTGGAATTTCTCGGATAAGGCAGGAGCTTGACCGATTCAAACAACGCGCTGCGTTTTTAAACGGAACGCGAAGACATAAAAAAACAGATCATGAATAAGGAGAATGAAACATGTTTTGTAAAAAATGCGGTACAAAAATGGACGACAATCTGACGGTCTGCCCGCAGTGCGGAACCCCGGTGGCGCAAAGCTGCCTTAATCAGGCTGCCGCTTCCCAACAGCAAAACGCCGAAACGCCTCCTCCCTTTTCCCCAGCTTCAGATAGCCCTAATGCGGTATCCGGGCCGTCTGCACAGAATACGGCGCCCGCGCAAAAGGCTCTGACCGCGATAAAGCCTTGGCTGAAAAGCAAGAAGCTTTGGGGAATAGCCGGTGCAGTCCTGGTCCTTTTGATCATTTTAATTGTGGTGCTTGCTCAGCCGAAAACCATTGCGCTGGACAAAATGCTTCAGGCGGAGTTTTCCGGCTATAACACAGCGGGAAGCGCTCACATCTCTCTCGACACAAACAAATTTGACGCCGCAGTCGCCAAGGCGCTGCATATGGATGTAGACTCCGTGTCCCTCTCCCCGCAATACATCGCATGCCGGCAAGCCCTACGCCTGGATCCGCTCTATGCGGAGAATCTCTCCAACGGCGATAAGGTCGTTACCAAAATCAGCTATCAGAACGAGCTTATCAGCCAGTTTCATATTAAATTCTCCGGCGAAGAGGCCTCCTTTACCGTAGAAGGACTGGCGGAGCCCCAGAAGATTTCGCCTTTGGACAGCCTGGAGGTGAGCTTTGAAGGAATCTCTCCCTTTGGCACCGCCAGCTATCGGTATGCGGAAAACGCGCCCCAGCTGAACCTCGCAACGGTAAAGCTGGATAAGACGGAAAATCTCTCCAACGGCGACACGGTCACCGCCACCCTGGAAATCCCGGAAGGTTACAATCCGGCCGCCGAGGGTTATCTGGTTCAGGAAACCTCTAAATCCTTTACGGTCTCCGGGCTTGCGGAATATGTGACAGGCTATCAGGACATGGACGAGGAATTCCTCTCCTGGACCAAGAAGGAGGCAGAGGATCTCATCCGCGCCCAGGCAGCGTCCCACTACAACAACGGAAGTAAACTGGGAACGCTGGAATATGCCGGCTACGCCTTTCTGCTGGCAAAGGAAAATGTTGATGGCAGCGCCGCCAATATTTTCTACTGTGTTCTGCGCGCCGTCGCCTCCAACAACAAAGGCGGATTCCCGGACACCGTAGTATATTTTCCTGTCTATTTCCGCAATGTACTCTTCAAAGATGGAAAAATCTCCTGTGACGGTACCGGCGAGATCGTTGGAAATTCTCCCCTGGGAGACGGCAGCTACTCCACCTTCGGCTTCAACAATCCCTATTCGGCTTATGACGCTATTATTACCGCCGGCGCGGACCGGTACACCGGCGAAGCAGGCGATGGCTTCGAAAAATACGATACCGTGCCGGAACTCAAACAGTATTCTGACCTTACAGAAGAGGATCTCAAGCCTCTGATCGACCGGGCAGAGGATCTGGTGACAAGCGCGGTGTCCAAGAGCTATCCCGATTCACTCAAAACGGAAAAGGTCACCCTGCTGGGCGAGTACCTGCTTACCGCAAAGGCTCAAGGCGACGATCTCCGGGAGAATAATTCTCTCGTAATCATCTACAAGACCAATGTGCTGAAGGATGGGAAAAAGGTCAGCGAAGCCTACTTCCCCATCAGCTTTAAGGGACTGTTCAAGCTGCCTGACGGGACGCTTCACTACCTTTCAGAGAAGGATCTTTCCTCTACCTTCTGGCTGTCCGGCTACGGTTGGAGCCTGCACGGCTATCAGGATGAGGAAACGCTCTTCCACGATGTGGTGAGCGCCCGCCGGGACAACTACAATTACGAGGTCAGCGGCGACGCGAAGGACTTCGGAGCATAAGCTTCCTTTTCAGCTTCCAAACATTCTTCTCTTTCACAGAAAAGGCCGTATCCGGGAAACCCAGCTTTCCGGATACGGTCTTTTTATAGTGAAAAAAGATTTCTATTTTATATTTTCTCCCTCGCCCGCCCCATTGAGGAACCCCAAAAGGCCGGTATAGCGCCGGGTTTTCCGGTCGTTCTCGATCATTTGGGCGATCACTTCCCGGCGGCCCACCAGGATCAGAATCTTTTTGGCCCGGGTGACGGCGGTGTAAAGCAGATTCCGATAGCACAGCTGCGTAGGGGTTTTCAGCACCGGAAGCACCACGGCGGTAAACTCGTTGCCCTGGCTCTTGTGGACCGTCACCGCGTAGGCAGCCTCCAGCTCGTTGGCGGCGTGCTCGAAGTCGTAAAGGACCTCCTTTTCGTCCACCTGCACCCGCAAAACACCTCCGGCCCGGTCGATCTGGGTGATCACGCCCATATCTCCGTTAAAAATCCCCTGGCCGCCGGTACCGTCCTCCCGCGTCCAGGGAAGGTCGTAGTTATTGCGGATCTGCATCACCTTGTCCCCCTGACGGAACAGAGCTCCGCCTATGGAGATCTCGGCTTTCTCCCGGCTTTTGGGATTCACCGCTTCCCGCAGCCGCTTATTGAGCTCCACCGTGCCCAGCTCTCCCTTACGCCCGGGGCACAGCACCTGAATGTCTCCCACAGGGGAATAACCGTAGCTCGCCGGCAGGCGTTTCGCGCACAGAGAGACGATCAGGTCGCCTGCAAGCTGAGGGTCTGATTGAGGCATAAAGAAAAAATCATTATCCCGTTTTAAAAGCTCCGGCTGCTTTCCCTCCACAATGCGGTGAGCATTCAGTACGATCAGGCTCTCCATGGACTGCCGGAAGATCTCCTTGAGCTGTACCGTTGGGAACCGGCGGGAAGCGATCAGATCTCCCAGCACATTTCCCGCCCCGACAGAGGGCAGTTGATCGCTGTCGCCCACCAGAATCAGCCGACAAGATAGAGGCAGCGCCCGAAGCACGCTTTCAAACAGGAAGCTGTCCACCATGGAAAGCTCGTCGATCACCAGGCAGTCGCACTCCAGGGGGTTCCGCTCGTTTTTGGCGAATACCGGGCGATCCTGCTCATCCCACTCCACCTGAAGCATCCGGTGAATGGTTTTGGCCTCTTCCCCGGTAAGCTCACTCATGCGTTTGGCGGCTCTCCCCGTAGGAGCGGCCAGAAACACCACCTCCCCCATCTCCTTTAGGATTTGGATGATTCCCTTTAGAATAGTGGTTTTCCCGGTGCCGGGTCCTCCTGTCAGGATCAAAATTCCCTGCTCCAGCGCCGCACAGATGGCTTCCTTCTGTTTTTGAGCGTAAGAGATCCCGAATTTCGCCTCTGTTTTCAGAATATGTTCCTGAGCCTTATGAATGGCCTTCGGCGGCATGGAAAGCATTTCTTCCATTCTTCCGGCAATATAGCTCTCTGAGCAGTGCTGCTGCCACAGAAAGATGAACTCCCGCCCTCGAATCGTCTCGCGCACGGTATGGAAGTTCTCGCAAAGGATGTACAGAGCGTCCTGCACATCGGAAAGCTCTACGCCTAAAAGATGAGATGCCGCCGCGCAAAGCTTGTCGGCGGGAAGGCAGGTGTGTCCGTTTAACAGGTTGTGCCGCAGCACATACAGGATCCCCGCCTGTACTCTCCCCTGGTCGTCCCTGGGCTTTTCCATGGACTGGGCAATGCTGTCAGCAATATCAAAGCTGATATCAATTCCTTCTGAGCACAGACAATAAGGGTCCTCCTGAACACAGGCGGCTGAAGCTTCCCCGAAGGCTTTCCAGACCAAAACGGCTTCTTCCGGCCTGACCCCATAAGCCCCCAAAAAGGTCATCAACTCCCGAATCCCGTATACTCTGTGGAGCTCCTTGCCGATCTCCAGCGCCTTTTCTCTGCTGATCCCTTTGATCTGCGCCAGGCGTTCCGGCTCCTTCTCGATGATCTCCAGAGATTTTCCACCGAAGGTTTCAATGATCCGGGACGCCGTAGCTTTTCCAACGCCCTTGATAGCGCCTGAGGAAAGGTATTTCAGCATGGCGGCTGTGGTGGCCGGGCGGGAGCGCTCAAAGGCCTCTGCCTTAAACTGTTCACCGAAAGAAGGGTGAGTGGTCCACCTGCCGTAGACATGCAGCTCTTCTCCCGTGCTGACAAAAGGGAAAGCCCCCACAACGGTGACCAGAGCGTCTTGCGCATGAAGCTCCAGTACCGTATATTGGTTCTTATCATTGTGGTATACTACATTCTCCACGCTGCCATAGAGCTCCAGCAAACCGTCCTGCGCCATACCATTCTTCCCTTTCCCCTCTAATCCGAGGTCTTTTCACTTTCCAGGATATTATACACCAGTTCCTCCGTTTTGGAAACCTTTAAATAGGGATATCGGAGAGCGAGGAACCGGCAGACGCTGTCAATTTCCGGGTCGTTTTCCGCATTTACGCAAAGCAGCCTGCATGGGCCCTTCAAATTCATCCAGCTGATACGCTGGGCGGCTGTCCGCACCAGAGACTCGCAGCTTTCCCCGTCCTCCGGCGCGACCACCAGCGTGAGCTTTTCTCCCGAGCGGGAGTCGAAAAGCCAAAAAGCCAGGGTGCGGATCAGTTCTGTCACGCCCAGCACCATCAAAACCCCGCAAAAGACGATGAGAAATATGTTCATGGGAAATTACCACCTCCTATTGCTTCTACTATTCTATGAGAAAGTAAGGAGGATGGTGCGAATTTCCCCTTTGTTCAAAAGAGGCCCCCGCGCGCGCGGGAGCCTCTGAAGATGCGAAAACTTTCCGGTTTGATTATTTCACAGCGCGCAGAAGGGCCTCCGTGCGGTCCACCCGCTCCCAGGGCACTCCCAGATCTTCTCTGCCCATATGGCCGTAGGCGGCCAGCTTCCGGTAAATGGGACGGCGAAGGTCCAACTCTTTGATAATGGCAGTGGGGCGCAGGTCAAACACTTTAACGACCGCCTGGGCGATCTTTTCATCACTCACGATCCCCGTGCCGAAGGTATCCACCATCACAGAGACGGGACGGGCCACGCCGATGGCATAGGCCAGCTCTACCTCACACTTTCCGGCAAGGCCGGAGGCCACGATATTCTTGGCCACATAGCGGGCGGCATAAGCGGCGGAACGATCCACCTTGGTGGGATCCTTTCCGGAAAAAGCGCCGCCTCCGTGGCGTCCATAGCCGCCGTAGGTGTCCACAATGATCTTTCTGCCGGTAAGGCCGCTGTCCCCTACCGGCCCGCCGATGACGAAACGGCCGGTGGGATTAATATAGATCCTGGTATTCTGATCCACCAATTCGCCGGGGACAACCGGCTTGATCACAAACTTGATCAGGTCCTTTTTCAGCTTGTCCATCTTGACCTCTTCGTCGTGCTGAGCAGAGATCACAATGGCGTCCACCCGTTTGATCTTCTCGCCCTCATATTCCACCGTGACCTGGGTCTTCCCGTCAGGCCGCAGGTATTTTAAGGTGCCGTCCTTTCTCACAGCCGCCAGCTGTTTAGCAAGCTTGTGGGAAAGAGAAATGGCAAGAGGCATGTATTCCGGCGTCTCGTCGCAGGCAAAGCCGAACATCATTCCCTGATCTCCTGCTCCAATCAGGCTGTTCTCGTCCGTTTCTCCGTTTTTCGCTTCCAGAGACTGATTCACTCCCATAGCGATATCCGGGGACTGGGTGTCGATGGAGGTAAGCACCGCGCAGGTGTTGCCGTTGAACCCGCATTTTGGGTCGTCATATCCCACCTCTTTTACTACATCCCGGACCACGGCCGGAATATCCACATAGCAGGAGGTGGTGATCTCCCCCATCACATGGATCATGCCCGTGGTAGCGGTGGTCTCACAGGCTACATGGGCGTTTTCGTCCTGCTCCAAAATGGCGTCCAGGATCGCGTCTGAAATCTGATCGCACAATTTGTCGGGATGACCCTCCGTCACAGATTCAGAAGTAAACAATTTCATTTATGATCTTCCTTTCCAAAGAAAAATTGGAAACAGAGCAAATCCAAGAAGAAAACCGGCCCGAAAAAAGGCCGGTTAAAAAAGCCTCATCTTTCGGTTATCGGCCCCCAAAGCAGGAACCGCCGCAGGAATTAGCACCTTTCAGCTTTCGCCACAGGTTGCCGGGCATCACAGGGCCTGTCCCTCCGCCGCTCTTGATAAGGATTTATTCTGTTTTCTGGGATTTATTATAGTGAGGTTCCTTCTCTTTGTCAACCCTACAAATGTGGAAGTCTGTCTAAAAATCAGATATAAAAGCCCATTCCCTCTTTTTTCAGCCGGGAGATCACTTGTCGTTCATACTCGGCCTTCTCATCAAAGATCCCCCTGGAAATCTCAAAGTTCAGAAGCGCCCGGTTTTTGAAAAGAGATTTTTCCCATTCCGTCTCATAAAACAGAGGAAGCTCCATCATATCTTTTTGCCCCATATAGGCTTGATAGGTAAAGCAAAGCCAAAGCCCCTGAGAGCCGAAATGATCCAGCAGATCCGCATCCTGCAGCAGTCTGAGCCCAAAAGGAAGGGCTTTGTTCTCCGGATCACGCGAGTCATGAGCCGCGATCAGGGCACAAACCTGTTCCAGCTCTGAGGGAGTCATCTCATCTCTTAAAAGCTCTTTGGCGAGAGCAGCGCCTGTTTGAGGATGCGGCTCGATCCCTTTGCCGATATCGTGAAACAGGCCCGCGCAGCGCAGAATTTCGTCCTGAGAATCGTCTTCAGGCGCAAGCCTTTTCCGGAGAAGCAGCACAGAATTTGACACACGCTTTCCATGGAAGTACACATGCCCGATTTCCCGCTCAATATGTGATTTTCTTTTTCCCATATACTCCTGTGCAAGCCTATCCAGCCTCTGAAAATCCATAATAGCCTCCTCTGATTTCAATTTTTCCATCAAACGCCTCTGCAAAAGTGCAGGCGCAGCGTCTCTCGACCCCATATCACTGAAAGCTTCTCAAATACACTTTGTTACCATCAGGGTCATAGAAGCACATATTTATAGTTCCCCAAGGGCGTTTCGACGGTTTCTCAATGATCTGTACCCCCAAAGCCAGAACTTTCTGATACTCTTTTTCCATATCATCTACCGTAAAGGCAATACACATATTTTCATTTAGCTGCTTCTTTTGTGAACCGTCATGATAGACGGTCAGCATGGTCTCCTCTTCGATAATAGTCTGATGAACCGGGTCATTGCTGCTGTTGTCCGTTTCCAGCAAAGCCTTATAAAAATTTGCCAGCGTGACAACGTCATTCGTCAGTAAACAGATTTCTCCTAAGCGCATAGATACCTCCTGCCATATCTTTCATCCTGCTGAGAAAAGACTTGACCAATACTCTATTCATAAACGAAGTCGGAATTTGCGTAATCATCAAATATTGCAATAACATCGCTCATCACGATCATCTACATATATCTTATATTTAGAGATATCTTCATAACCGGGCAAAGTCCCAATCGCGTTTCTTATAATGTATTTTACCATTAAGTTATAGGTATCCCCTTCCGATATTTTACCGTTTGACAGCTTACCTGTGATCCACCCCCGTCTCAATAATTCCAACAGCCATTCTTTCTTTTGAGCGATCCATGCTTTTGTTTTCTCATTATTGATATCAGCAAAAGCCATAAGCAAATACGAAACTGGGACGCCCTGTTGAATTGCTGCTTGTCCATTTCCAAAAGAGAGAAATATCGTTCCGAAAGGATTCAGTAACCTATTGATCCATTTTGTACGATCCGGCTGTACTTCAGCGAGAAATCTCAATACACTGATCCCGGTTGTCAAACGCTCGCCTTGTGCGCAGGAGTTTTCAAAATAGGGGTCCTGCAATCGCTGCAGGGTATCTTTCACCATATCATCAACGACTTGATCTCCAGGGAGAAACATATGAAGCAATCGGAGGACCTCTAATTCATAATGATTGGCATAAAGGATATTTGTTTTCGGCAAATATCCCTGAACGAGCCGAAGCTTCTTATTTCCGTTATGCGGCGGAATATAGTAATTGGGATATATATTGTCTGTTTCAAGATTTACCCTCATCTGCCTTTTATATTTTGAGACTTCTTCCTGATTACATTTTCCCTCTAATAAAGCTGATACAGCCTCTTTTTTTTCCGTATCAGATATTTCTTCTCCGAATACTATTTTTCGGTTCATCTCCATGAGTATTTCATACTTTTCCAAAATTCGTCCTCCTCTCAATTCACAGCAGATCTCAATTTGACGCTTTTTGGGGAAACAAAATCCTATCAAGCATCCATCAGGCTTCCGTATTACCGATCTGCTTATCAGCCCAAAACAGAAAAAATGTCATTAAAGACTTCAAAGTATAATCCTGTCCAAAGTCCTTCATTTCCTGGCTTCTATTAATAAGAGCAGAAACAATTCCAAGCTTTTTAGCTCCAACAATGTCCTTTTCTTCATCTCCGATAAAGATCATTTCATCGGGACATACTTCCAGAGAATCAAGGAGCTTCAAATATCCTGCCGCATTTGGTTTTCTGTAACCCACATCGACAGAGGTAATCGCAATATCAATCAAATCAGAAAGCACAGAAATATCTTCTAAGGAAAACTCAGGATCCATTCCATAGGCGACATCCGTTAAAATTCCTATTTTCATTCCAGAGCGCTTCAGTTTTTTCATTGTATCAACTGTTTCGGGATATGGCTCGGCGCCTGCTTTAAAAAAAGAATAGAACCCGGATTTTATCGTATGTAAATCCGCCTGCAGTCCCCAGCTTCCCAGTATTTCATTGAAAATACGGTCAGAGGTTGTTTCCCACTCCCGATAGTTCACTCTGGTATTATACTTCAAAAGAACATCTGACGCTGCAAAAATCATATCCTCTGACAACGCAATGCCAGCGGCGGCGGCAGCGTGCTCCAGCCCCGGGCGATAAAGCTTCTGCCAATTTAAGGGATTCTTGTATTGGATAAGCGTATGTCCCACATCAAAACCAATTACCTTCATTCCTCTTACCTCATTTTTGATTATTCCATTGTATCAGCATAATTTCTACAGCAGGTACATTTTCCTTCACCAAAGACAAACGCCAAAAAATCATACATTTTTTATCTCTGAATCATCTGATTCGCGCATATTTCTATTTTAGAGATCAATTATGGCCTCTCTCAAGAAAAGAAAAGAAAAACAAAGCTCTCAGTTTTCACTGAGAGCTTTGCGGCAAAGACTAAAATTAGGAATTGATGGCGGTAACAACGCCGGAGCCTACCGTGCGGCCACCCTCGCGGATAGCAAAACGCAGACCTTCCTCAATAGCGATGGGAGTAATCAGCTCAACATCCATCACAACATTATCGCCAGGCATGCACATCTCGGTGCCCTCAGGCAGGGAGATCACGCCGGTAACATCGGTAGTTCTGAAATAGAACTGAGGACGATAGTTGTTGAAGAAGGGAGTATGACGGCCGCCTTCATCCTTGGTCAGAACATAAACCTGGCCCTTGAACTTGGTGTGGGGATGAATGGTGCCGGGCTTGGCCAAAACCTGGCCGCGCTCGATGTCGGTTCTCTGAATGCCGCGAAGCAGAACGCCGATATTGTCGCCGGCCTCAGCATAATCCAGAAGCTTACGGAACATTTCGATACCGGTAACGACAGACTTCTTGGTCTCGTCTGCCAGACCTACGATCTCGACTTCCTCAGACATCTTCAGCTGTCCACGCTCCACACGGCCGGTGGCAACAGTGCCGCGTCCGGTGATGGTGAACACATCCTCAACAGGCATCAGGAAAGGCTGATCAGCCTTGCGCTCGGGAGTGGGAATATACTGGTCAACAGCCTCCATGAGCTCCAGAATGGGAGCATACTCGGGGGCGGAAGGATCCTTGGAATCGCTCTCCAGAGCGGTCAGAGCGGAACCCTTAATGATGGGGGTGTCGTCGCCCGGGAACTCGTACTCATTGAGGAGTTCACGGATCTCCATCTCAACCAGCTCAAGCAGCTCAGGATCGTCAACCTGATCGCACTTGTTCATGAACACTACGATATAGGGCACGCCCACCTGACGGGAAAGCAGGATATGCTCACGGGTCTGAGGCATGGGGCCGTCAGCCGCGGAAACAACCAGGATAGCGCCGTCCATCTGAGCAGCACCGGTGATCATGTTCTTAACATAGTCGGCGTGGCCGGGGCAGTCAACATGAGCATAGTGACGGGAGTCGGTCTGATACTCAACATGAGCGGTATTGATGGTGATGCCGCGCTCTCTCTCTTCAGGAGCCTTATCGATATTGGCATAATCCATGAAGTCAGCGTCGCCCTTCAGAGCCAGAACCTTGGTGATAGCCGCAGTCAGCGTGGTCTTGCCATGGTCGACGTGACCGATGGTGCCAATGTTAACATGCGGTTTGTTTCTTTCAAATTTTTCCTTTGCCATTGGAATTGCCTCCTTTTATCAATGAAAATAATTTTCCCGACTTTACACGCTTCATTCTACCAACAAAGCGTGAAAAAATCAAGTAGTATTTCGCTTTATTCTGACTTTTTCCCGCGTTCGGAGATAATCTTTTCAGAAATGTTCTTGGGAACCTCCGCATAATGGGCCGGTTCCATGGTATACTGGCCGCGTCCCTGGGTCTTGGAACGCATATCTGTGGCGTACCCGAACATCTCGGAAAGGGGAACCTCAGAGTTCACCTGCTGGGCGCCGGGAATGGCGTCCATGCCCAGAATCATGCCGCGGCGGGAGTTCAGGTCGCCGATCACATCGCCCATATACTCTTCCGGGGTAATGACCGTAACCTTCATGATGGGCTCCATCAAAACAGGGTCTGCCTTCCGCATTGCCTCCTTGAACGCCATGGAACCGGCGATCTTAAAGGCCATTTCGGAGGAGTCTACCTCGTGATAGGAACCGTCATAGAGCTCGACCTTGACATCCACTACATTGTAGCCGGCCAGCACACCGGAAAGCATAGCGCCCTGGATGCCCTGATCCACCGCGGGGATATACTCCTTGGGAATCGCGCCGCCCACTACCGCGTTGACAAACTCATAGCCCTTGCCGGGATTGGGTTCAATGCGGATCTTAACATGACCGTACTGGCCTTTACCGCCGGACTGACGGGCATACTTGGTGTCCACATCGGCATTCCTGCGGATGGTCTCCTTGTAGGCGACCTGAGGCTTACCTACATTGGCTTCCACCTTGAACTCACGAAGCAGACGGTCCACGATGATCTCCAGGTGCAATTCGCCCATGCCGGCGATAATGGTCTGCCCGGTCTCCTCATCGGTATACGCCTTAAAGGTGGGATCCTCTTCCGCAAGCTTTGCCAGAGCAATGCCCATCTTCTCCTGACCGGCCTTGGTCTTAGGCTCAATGGCCACACGAATCACAGGATCCGGGAACTCCATGGATTCCAGAATGATGGGATGCTTCTCGTCACACAGCGTGTCGCCGGTGGTGGTATTCTTCAGGCCTACGGCAGCGGCAATATCGCCGGCGTAAACCTTGTCGATATCCTTCCGGTCATTGGCGTGCATCTGTACGATACGGCCCATGCGCTCGTTGTTATCCTTGACGGAGTTATAGACGGTAGCGCCGGCGTCGATGGTGCCGGAGTAAACGCGGAAAAAGCACAGCTTTCCTACGAAGGGGTCAGTGGCAATCTTAAACGCCAGAGCGGAGAAGGGCTCTTCATCAGAAGAATGACGAACCTCTTCCTCCTCGGTTTCCGGGTTCACACCCTTAATGGGAGGAACATCCGTAGGAGCGGGCATATAGTCCACGATAGCGTCCAACAGCTTCTGTACGCCCTTGTTCTTATAGGAAGTGCCGCAGGTCACGGGAACCATATGGTTTGCGATGGTGGACTTGCGGATGCAGCTCTTGATCTCACCAACGGAGATCTCTTCGCCGGAGAGGTACTTGTCCATGATCTCGTCATCCTGCTCGGCTACATGCTCCACCATTTCCTCGTGATACTTCTCAGCTATCTCCTTCATATCCTCCGGAATCTCTTCACAGCGGATATCCTTGCCCAGGTCGTCATAATAGACATAGGCCTTCATCTCTACCAGGTCGATGATGCCCTTGAAGGTATCCTCGCTGCCGATGGGCAGCTGGATGGGGACCGCGTTGCACTTTAAGCGGTCCTTCATCATCTGAACCACACGATAGAAATCGGCGCCCATGATGTCCATCTTGTTGACATAGGCCATACGGGGCACTTTATATTCCTCAGCCTGACGCCAAACGGTCTCAGACTGGGGCTCTACGCCGCCCTTCGCGCAGAACACGGTGACAGAGCCGTCCAGCACACGCAGGGAGCGTTCCACTTCCACGGTGAAATCCACGTGGCCGGGAGTATCAATGATATTGATACGGTTCTGTTTCCCGTTGCTGTCCGGCCAAAAACAGGTGGTTGCGGCGGAAGTAATGGTGATTCCGCGCTCCTGCTCCTGTGCCATCCAGTCCATGGTAGCAGCGCCCTCATGGGTCTCGCCGATCTTGTAGTTTACGCCCGTGTAAAACAGGATGCGTTCTGTCGTAGTAGTTTTACCGGCATCAATATGGGCCATGATGCCGATATTTCTGGTTAATTCTAGTGGTACCTGCCTGGCCATAGTTTCCTCCTTAATCCATTACCATCTGTAATGAGCAAACGCCTTATTGGCCTCTGCCATCTTGTGGGTATCTTCGCGCTTCTTGGCAGCGCCGCCTGCGCCGTTAACAGCGTCAAGGATCTCTCCGGCCAGTCTCTCCCTCATGGTCTTCTCAGAACGGGTTCTGGAATAAGCGGTAAGCCACCTCAGGCCCAGAGTCTGGCGCCGCTCAGGGCGCACCTCCATAGGCACCTGGTAAGTTGAGCCGCCCACACGGCGTGCCTTAACTTCCAGACTGGGCATCACATTTTCCATAGCCTGCTCAAACACTTCCAGAGGTTCTTTCCCCGTTTTCTCCGCTACAATATCAAACGCGCCGTAGACGATCTTCTGGGCCACGCCCTTCTTTCCGTCATACATGATATTGTTGATCAGGCGGGTAACGAGCTTGGAATGATACATAGGATCCGGCAAAACATCACGCTTTGCCACATTGCCTCTTCTTGGCATGATCTTCCCTCCTTCATAAAATGATATCATCGGTACTCGAAAGCACAAACTCCCGTTGGCCCAAGAGGCAGTTTATCCAAAAATCTATGATAAAATGCCGCTTTACAAAAGTGCAAAGACAAATCAAGCCGAAACTTTTTAAGTCTTTTGCGCACTGTAAAAAGCCATACGAATCTTGTCTTACGAATGTTGCAGCAAAAAAGGAGGATCAGTCCTTCTTCGCACCGGCCTTAGGCCGCTTTGCGCCGTACTTGGAACGGGCCTGCATACGCTTGGCAACGCCCTGGGCGTCCAGTGTTCCGCGGATGATGTGATAACGCACACCGGGAAGATCACGGACACGACCGCCGCGGATCATCACCACGCTGTGCTCCTGAAGATTGTGGCCCACGCCGGGAATATAGGCAGTAACCTCGATTCCGTTGGAAAGCCGGACTCTGGCGATTTTTCTCAACGCAGAATTGGGCTTCTTGGGGGTCTGAGTCTTCACGGTTGTGCAGACGCCGCGCTTCTGGGGGGAATCCTGATCAATCGCAGAGCGCTTCTTGGAATTCCAGCCCTTGAGCAGCGCAGGAGCCTTGCTCTTCTTCTCCGCAATGGAACGACCGTTGTGGATTAACTGGTTAAAGGTTGGCATAGTGCACCTCCTTACAAAATAATTTATGTGCAGGCGATTTCCAAATGGAAAACGCCGGAACACCAAAAGAAACACCCGAGCTCCGGAAAACACCGCTTTCCCGCGAAAAAACGCAAGAAAGCGGTGCAAAAAACCGGAAAACCGCTCGTTTTTTGATTATAGCACTGAGAAATCTTTTTTGTCAAGGCTTTTCCGTATTTTCAGGGAGGAAAGGCGATTTCAAGAGATCAGGCCAGATCCTGCTCCAGCGGAACGGACGCCTGAGCGGCGTCAACCGCGGGAAGGACTTCTCCTTCTTCCTCCAAAACGGGCTCCGGATCGGGAGTATACACCGGCTCAATCTCCACATCTGTGTAGCACTTCATTCCGGTGCCTGCGGGAACCAGCTTGCCGATGATCACATTCTCCTTCAGACCCACCAGGGAATCGACCTTGCCCTTGATGGCCGCGTCTGTGAGCACGCGGGTGGTCTCCTGGAAGGAGGCGGCGGACAGGAAGGAATCCGTGGCAAGAGAAGCCTTGGTAATACCCAGCAGAATGGGCGTGTAAGCGGCCTCTCTCAAATCGGTCTCGCCCGCCTTGATCCTCGCACGGATCTCCTCGTTGGCGGAAAGCACCTCGTTCTTGTCTGTCAGAGAGCTGACCAGCAGGTTCGTGTCTCCGGCGTCGTCGACCCGGACCTTTCTGAGCATCTGACGCACAATGATCTCGATATGCTTGTCGTTGATATCAACGCCCTGCATCCGGTAAACCCGCTGCACTTCCTGGATCAGGTAATCCTGTACCTCCTGGGTGCCGCTGATGGCCAGCACATCATGGGGATTGACGGAGCCCTCTGTCAAGCGCATACCGCGTTTGATATAGTCACCCTCTTTCACCGTGACTCTGGAGCCGAAGGGGATCAGATAGGAACGGGACTCTCCCGCCTCTTCGTTGGTGACCACCACATGGCGGTTCTTCTTGATCTCCTCAAAGCTCACCTTACCGTCGATCTCATTGATAATAGCCACATGCTTGGGCTTTCTGCCCTCAAACAGTTCGTCGATACGGGGCAGACCCTGTGTGATATCCTCCGCGCTGGCAACGCCGCCGGTGTGGAAGGTTCTCATGGTCAGCTGCGTACCGGGTTCGCCGATGGACTGGGCGGCGATAATGCCCACAGCCTCGCCCACCGTCACAGGCTTTCCGTTGGCCAGAGAAGCACCATAGCATTTCTTGCACACGCCGTTCTTCGCGCGGCAGTGAAGGACGGAACGGATCTTGACGCGCTCTGCTCCCGTGTCCAGGATGAGCTTCGCATCGTTGTCGTTCATCATCTTATCCTTGGAAACCAGCACATTTCCCTTCTTATCCAGGAAATCTTCCACCAGATAACGGCCGATCAGGCGTTCGCCCAAAGGCTCGATGGATTCGGGGCCGGCCTTGATCTCAAAGACCTCAATTCCCTCAGTGGTGCCGCAGTCGTCCTCCCGAATGATGACCTCCTGGGAAACATCCACCAAACGGCGGGTCAGGTAACCGGAGTCCGCGGTACGCAAAGCCGTATCGGCCAGGCCCTTTCTGGCGCCGCGGGAGGAAATGAAGTATTCCAGAATATTCAAGCCCTCGCGGTAGTTTGCCCTGATGGGAATCTCAATGGTCTTACCGGAGGTGTTGGCGATCAGGCCGCGCATACCGGCCAGCTGCCGGATCTGGCTCATGCTGCCTCGAGCGCCGGAATCCGCCATCATGTAGATGGGGTTGTAGCGATCCAGGCTGTTCTGCAGGGCGGTGGTCACATCGTTTGTGCATTTCTCCCAGGTCTTCAGCACAGCGTTGTAGCGCTCCCCCTCAGAGAGGAACCCCTCCGCGTACTCGGAACGGATCACATCGATCTCTTCGTCCGCGGCCTTCAGCAGCTCGCCCTTTTCCTTGGGGATCGTGGCGTCGCACACAGCTACGGTGATCCCGCTGATGGTAGAATACTTATATCCCTGGGCTTTGATCTCATCCAGCACCTCGGCAGTGCGCTCGGTGCCGTGAACCTTGATGCAGCTCTCGATGATCTTTCCCAGCATCTTCTTGCCCACCAGGAAATCCACTTCATATTTCAGGGCCTCTTCAGGGGTGGAACGATCCACAAATCCCAGATCCTGCGGGATCGGGCGGTTGAAGATCATACGGCCCATGGTGGTCTCCACCAGGCCGGTGACCTGTTTCCCGTCAAACTCTACGGTACGGCGTACCCGGATCCTGGCGTGCAGGCTGATGATCCTGGCGTCATAGGCCATCATCGCCTCATCCATATCCCGGAACACTTTGCCCTCCCCGGGCTCGCCTTCCTTGTCCAGGGTGAGGTAGTAAGAACCCAGCACCATGTCCTGAGTGGGGACCGTGACCGGCCGCCCGTCCGAAGGCTTCAAAAGGTTGTTGGCCGCCAGCATCAGGAATCTTGCCTCAGCCTGGGCCTCTGCGGAAAGGGGCACATGCACTGCCATCTGGTCGCCGTCAAAGTCGGCGTTATAGGCGGTACACACCAGCGGATGCAGTTTCAAAGCACGGCCTTCCACCAACACAGGCTCAAAGGCCTGAATGCCCAGCCGGTGCAGAGTAGGCGCGCGGTTGAGCAGCACGGGGTGGTTCTTAATCACCACTTCCAGCGCGTCCCAAACCTCGGGCTTCGCCCGCTCTACAGACTTTCTCGCTGCCTTGATATTGCCTACGGCGCCGGTTTCAACCAGGCGCTTCATCACAAAGGGCTTGAACAGCTCCAGAGCCATCTCCTTGGGCAGGCCGCACTGATACATCTTCAGCTCAGGCCCAACCACGATCACGGAACGGCCGGAATAGTCCACACGCTTGCCCAACAGGTTCTGACGGAACCTGCCCTGCTTGCCCTTGAGCATATCGGAAAGGGATTTTAAAGGACGGTTATTAGGACCTGTGACAGGCCTGCCGCGCCGTCCGTTGTCGATCAGGGCGTCCACCGCTTCCTGAAGCATCCGCTTCTCGTTGCGCACAATAATGTCAGGAGCGCCCAGCTCCAAAAGCCTTTTCAAGCGATTGTTGCGGTTGATGACCCGACGGTACAGATCGTTCAGATCGCTGGTGGCAAAGCGTCCGCCGTCCAGCTGTACCATGGGGCGGATATCCGGCGGAATGACCGGCACCGCGTCCAGGATCATCCACTCCGGGCGGTTGCCGGAAATGCGGAAAGACTCCACCACTTCCAGACGCTTCAAAATGCGCACCCGCTTCTGGCCGGAGGCGGTCTCCAGCTCTTCCTTCAGTTCCTGGGACACCTGCTCCACATCGATCTCCTGGAGAAGCTTCTTGATGGCCTCCGCGCCCATGGCGGCTTCAAAGTCATCCTCATACTTTTCTCTCATGTCCCGGTATTCTTTTTCTGTCAGCGTCTGCATTTTGGAGAGCTCGCGCACGCTTCCGGGATCTGTGACAATATAAAGGGCAAAGTACAGCACCTTTTCCAGCACTCTGGGAGAGATATCCAGGATCAGGCCCATACGGGAAGGGATCCCCTTGAAGTACCAGATATGAGACACGGGGGCCGCCAGCTCGATATGGCCCATGCGCTCACGACGGACCTTGCTGCGGGTAACCTCCACTCCGCAGCGATCGCAGATCTTGCCCTTGTAGCGGATGCGCTTATACTTTCCGCAGTGGCATTCCCAGTCCTTGGTAGGTCCGAAGATCCGCTCGCAGAACAGACCGTCCCGTTCCGGCTTGAGCGTTCTGTAGTTGATGGTTTCCGGTTTTTTCACCTCGCCGTGAGACCATTCACGGATTTGTTCAGGAGAAGCTAGGCCGATTTTGATGGATTCAAAAGTGTTAAATTCCATATTCTGTCTCCTCCTTACATCAGATCGTCGTCGTCAGAAAGATCGGAAAAATCATCCTCAGAGTCGAAGTCCGCCTCTTCGTCGATCTCCAGATCGTCTTCTGCGTTCTCAACCGAATAACCGTCCAGATTGTCGGCTACATTTTCCTCTTCAAAAACCACATCGCTGTGACTGAAGCCCATATCGTCATCGTCAAAGTTCTGCTTGAGATCAATCTCCTGATCGTCCTGATCCAGCACCTTCACATCCAGGCCCAGAGACTGCAGCTCTTTGATCAGCACCTTGAAGGACTCAGGGATGCCGGGAGTAGGAATATTCTGGCCCTTGACGATGGCCTCATAGGTCTTCACGCGGCCCACCACATCGTCTGACTTCACCGTCAGGATCTCCTGCAGGGTATAGGCCGCACCGTAGGCCTCCAGTGCCCACACTTCCATCTCGCCGAAACGCTGGCCGCCAAACTGGGCCTTGCCGCCCAGAGGCTGCTGCGTCACCAGTGAATAGGGGCCTGTGCTTCTGGCGTGGATCTTATCGTCTACCAGATGGTGGAGCTTCAGATAGTACATATAACCCACCGTGACCGGGTTGTCAAAATACTCGCCGGTGCGCCCGTCCCGAAGCCAGAACTTGCCGTCCTCATGGGTGCCGCTCATCTTGAAGCACTCCCGGATATCCGCCTCGTGAGCGCCGTCAAACACAGGGGTCATGATCTTCCAGCCCAAAGCCTTCGCGGCCATGCCCAGATGGACCTCCAGCACCTGACCGATATTCATACGGGAAGGCACACCCAGAGGGTTCAAAACGATATCCAGAGGCGTTCCATCAGGCAGGAAGGGCATCTCCTCCTCCGGCAGGATTCGGGACACAACGCCCTTGTTTCCGTGGCGGCCGGCCATCTTATCGCCTACCGAGATCTTTCTCTTCTGGGCGATATAGCACCGCACCACCTTGTTGACGCCGGGAGAGAGCTCGTCGTGACTGTTTTCCCGGGTGAACACCTTTACATCCACCACCACGCCGTACTCGCCATGGGGGACCCGCAGGGAGGTGTCTCTCACCTCTCTGGCCTTTTCACCGAAGATAGCCCGCAAAAGCCGCTCTTCAGCCGTCAGCTCCGTTTCGCCCTTCGGCGTCACCTTGCCCACCAGAATATCTCCGGCACGCACATCGGCGCCCACGCGGATAATGCCCCGGTCGTCCAGGTTGCTCAAAAGATCTTCGTTCACATTGGGAATATCCCGGGTGATCTCCTCAGGCCCCAGCTTCGTATCTCTGGCCTCCATCTCATATTCTTCAATATGAATGGAGGTGTACACATCGTCTCTTACGATCTTCTCGTTGAGAAGGACGGCGTCCTCATAGTTGTAGCCTTCCCAGGTCATAAAGCCGATCAGGGCGTTCTTGCCCAGGGCGATCTCACCGTTCTTGATGGCGGGGCCGTCGGCGATCACATCGCCTTCCTCCACTCGATCTCCCACGCTGACCACCGGCACCTGGTTGGTGCAGGTGCTCTGGTTGGAGCGCATGAACTTGATGATCTCATAGTCGTCGATATCGCCGTTATCAGCTGTCACGCGCACCAGGTCCGCGCTGACATATTTCACCACGCCGCCCCGCTTGGCCAGCACGCAGACGCCGGAGTCCACGCCGGCCTTGTACTCCATGCCGGTACCCACGATGGGGCTTTCCGTGCGCATCAGCGGAACCGCCTGACGCTGCATGTTGGAGCCCATCAGGGCGCGGTTGGCGTCATCGTTTTCCAGGAAGGGGATCATGGCCGTAGCCACGGACACCACCATACGGGGAGTGATATCCATATAATCGGCCCTGCTCGCCTCGACTTCCACAAATTCGTCCCGATAGCGGCCAACCACCTTGGCGTTGACGAATCTGCCATTTTCATCCAGCGGCTCGTTGGCCTGAGCTACAGTAAAATCGTCCTCCACATCGGCGGTCATATAGGTGACCTCGTCCGTGACGATACCGGTCTCCTTGTCCACCCGGCGGAAAGGCGCCTCGATAAAGCCGTATTCATTGATACGGGCAAAGGTGGCAAGATAGGAGATCAGGCCGATATTGGGGCCCTCAGGCGTCTCAATAGGACACATGCGTCCATAGTGTGTGTAGTGTACATCACGCACCTCGAAGCTGGCTCTGTCGCGAGACAGGCCTCCCGGGCCCAGGGCGGAAAGACGGCGCTTGTGCGTCAACTCTGCCAGGGGGTTCGTCTGGTCCATAAACTGAGAAAGGGGCGAAGAGCCGAAAAACTCCTTGATCGCCGCCACCACCGGACGGATATTGATGAGCGAATGAGGAGTCAGCTGCTCCGGATCCTGAGCCTGCAAAGTCATACGCTCGCGGATCACGCGCTCCAGCCTGGAGAAACCGATGCGGAACTGGTTCTGCAAAAGCTCCCCCACCGAGCGGATGCGGCGGTTGCCCAGATGGTCGATATCGTCCGTCTGGCCTAAACCTTCCGCCAGGCAGTTCATATAGTTGATGGAAGCGAAAATATCGTCCACCGTGATATGATTGGGAATCAACTCGTCCCGGCGGGCGCGCAGCGCCTCCTTCAGCTCCTCTTCTGTGCCCTCGGCGTCCAGGATCTCTCTGAGCACTTTAAAGCATACCCGCTCATTGATCCCGCACTCCGCCTTGGCGTCAAAGGAGACAAACTTTCCGATATCCACTGTGCCGTTGGAAATGATCTTCACTTCCCTGCCGTTTACCGTGACAACGGCAAGACTCACGCCGGCGTCGTCCATCCGATCGGCCAGCTCCTTTGTGACCGTCTCCCCTGCGTCCGCCAGCATTTCACCGGTAGAGGGATCGGCCACGGGCTGCGCAAGCGTCTGCCCGGTAAGGCGTCCTTCCAGCCGCAGCTTTTTGTTGTATTTATAACGGCCTACCCGGGAAAGGTCATACCGGCGGGGGTCAAAAAACAGGCCGTTGATATGGGCGCGGGCACTTTCGATGGTGGGAGGCTCGCTGGGGCGCAGCTTGCGGTAGATCTCGAACAGCGCCTCTTCCATAGTTTTACAGGTATCTTTCTCGATGGTAGCGCGCATCCTATCATCGTCCCCGAAGAAGTCCAGGATCTGGGAGTCCGTTCCCAGGCCCAGGCAGCGGATAAACACCGTCACCGGGATCTTACGGTTCTTGTCGATACGCACATAGAACACATCGTTCACATCGTTTTCATATTCCAGCCAGGCACCCCGGTTCGGGATGATGGTAGAGCTGAAAAGCTCTTTGCCGGAACGATCGTAATCCATCTTAAAATAGACGCCCGGAGAACGCACCAGCTGAGAGACGATCACGCGCTCCGCACCGTTGATCACAAAAGTGCCGCTGGCGGTCATCAGAGGGAAGTCCCCCATGAAGACTTCCGACTCCTTGATCTCCCCCGTCTCCTTGTTGAGAAGGCGGGCGGTCACCCGCAGTGCCGCAGAATAGGTGGCGTCGCGTTCCTTACACTCAGGCACGCTGTAATTGGGCTTATCGTCAAGCTTGTAATCCACAAAATCGAGAACCAGGTTATCGTTGAAATCCGTGATGCCGGAAACATCATTGAAGACCTCCTTAAGGCCTTCCTTGAGAAACCACTCGTAAGAGTTTTTCTGGATCTCAATGAGGTTTGGCATTTTCAGGACTTCCTCGATCTTGGAAAAGCTCATTCGAGTATTTTTGCCCAATTGAACCGGTTTCACATTCACCATTGGCTCAGCCACTCCATTCTTTTATTTTAATGTCCACCGGCAAAAGCGCTCTGCCGGTCTTTCCTGCCGTGCCACCATCAAAGGAACCAGCCGAGAGAAAAAACAGTTTTGTTCTTCTGCTTGATTCTTTGAGCGGGATATGCTATACTGACACCGAATAGAGATACTCCTACTCATGATGATGCAGTATATTATTGTACAGTCGGACTTTCAATTTGTCAAGCCGTAATTTTAAAGTTTTTCGCCTTTGCAGGAATAAATCGTACTCTTGCAAGGCGGTTTTTTATTTTCTCTGCTCCCCGAAAAAAATCGAAGCCCGTGTGCAATCGCGCACAAGCTCCGATTTTTTTATATTTTATAGTATTAGGATGCGGCTATGTAAACCAGGTAAACTCTATTTCACCAGCGCTTCAAATTCCTTTCATGCTTCTCCCGATAGACCCGTGCCAGCTCCTGAGGCGTGATGTCATAGCAAAGCATCACATCGTTTAAGTACATCATCACATCGCAGAGCTCCTCCACAAAATGCTCACGGTCCTCCCCCGGCGTCATAATGACTTCATCGCCCTTTTTCTTCATAATATCCGCCACTTCGCCTGCCTCAATAAACATCCAGAGAAGCTGCTCTCTGCCCTGTGAAGGACAAAGCGGCGCCCAGTTCTGATATTTCTCTCTCAGTTCCTGCTGGATCTTCTGCATCTCTTCAAAGCCCAAATCTTCTCTTGCCATATGTACTCCTTTCTCGTTTCCTCTTTCCCGTTTCCTTTCTATGTGAAAACGAAAAAGAGAGAATCAGGGTTTATTCTTCGGCTGTTGTTTCACAGCCGCAGCCACCCTCTGAACAGATCAATTCAAAATCGTAGGAGTCCAGTTCCTTTCTCACATCCTCTGAGATCTTCTCGTAGATCCTGTGCAGGCGGCAGTGGGCACGCTTGCAGCTATACTCCTCTTTTTGGCAGCGGCTGAGCATATAGGGCCCCTCGACCGACTCGATCACTTCCCGCAAAGTCACCTCTTTTGCGGGTTTTCCGAGAGTATAGCCGCCCTTCGCTCCCTTAAAGGAGCACACCAGACCCTCCGCCACCAGTTTTCTCAAGATCTTCAGGCAAAAGCGCAGGGGCACGCCCATCTCTTCGGAGATGGACCGCGCGTCGCAGCGCCCCGGGTTCTTTGTCAGATATTCCACGATTCGAACGGCGTAATCCGCCTCTAATGTCATTACCATACTGTTTCCCTTTATGTTTTATTTTTCGGATTTTGGGACCGAAAAATCAATCCAGAAAATCCTTCAACTTTTTACTGCGGCTGGGATGACGCAGCTTTCTCAAAGCCTTGGCCTCGATCTGCCGGATCCGCTCCCGGGTCACGTTGAATTCCTTCCCCACCTCTTCCAGGGTTCTGGAGCGTCCGTCCTCCAGGCCGAAGCGCAGCCGGAGCACCTTTTCCTCTCTGGATGTCAGAGAATCCAAGACATTGCCCAGCGTTTCCTTCAATAAGGTGTGAGAAGCGGCGTCCGCAGGCGCGGGCGCGTCGTCGTCTGGGATGAAATCTCCCAGATGGCTGTCCTCCTCTTCGCCGATAGGCGTTTCCAGGGAAACAGGCTCCTGGGCAACACGCATGATTTCCCGCACTTTTTCCACCGGCATCCCCAGCTCCTCCGCCACTTCCTCCGCGCTGGGCTCTCTGCCGTTGGCATGCAAAAGCTGACTGGACACTTTTTTCACCTTATTGATGGTTTCCACCATATGCACCGGGATACGGATGGTTCTGGCCTGATCCGCAATGGCGCGGGTGATTGCCTGACGGATCCACCAGGTGGCGTAGGTGGAAAACTTGAAGCCCTTGGTGTAGTCGAATTTCTCCACTGCCTTGATCAGACCCAGGTTCCCCTCCTGGATCAGGTCAAGGAACTGCATCCCCCTGCCCAGATACCGCTTGGCGATGCTCACTACCAGGCGCAGGTTGGCTTCGGACAGGCGCTTTTTCGCGGCCTCGTCGCCGTTGGTGATGGCCACGGCCAGCTCCACCTCTTCCTCCGGCGTCAGAAGGGGCACCCGGCCGATCTCCTTTAAGTAGACCTTCACAGGGTCGTCGATAGACACACCGTCCGCCCCAATGCCAGGCTCCAAAAGCTCCACGCCTTCCACCTTAGCAAGCTCTGTGTCGTCCATGGGGATATCGTCAAAATCCTCCACGATCTCCACACCGTGAGATTCCAGGGTATCGTAAAATTTCTCAATATGCTCCGGATCAAAATCCAGCTCTCCCAGGGCATCCAGAATTTCCTTTGTACTCAGCTGCCCCTTGGTCTTCCCCAGATCGATCAGTTCCTTGATTACCAATTTCTTATCCGGCTGTGTGCCCATGTTTCATTTCCCCCATTTTCTGTGCTTTTAAGTCTTTGAAATACTCTTTCAGCTGGTCGTTGGAAACATCCTTCATATTGCTGATATCGGTAAGGATCACGCCGATGCTTTTTTCGATATCCACCCATCCCGGCGGCGCGTCCCGATGCTGTACAATGATCCTCGTCAGCTCTGACAGCTCGTCCTTCGTCAGCTCCTCGGAAAAATCGCCGAGAGAGACCGCGCCATGTATAGTTTTACCCAGGATGGCTTCATATACTCTCCGGTTCCATCCGGTGACGAATTTCTCCGGCGGGATCTTCTCCCTGAGTACCGCCGCTCTGTCCGGATGGTCAAACAGGTAGGCGATCACATTTTCCTCGGCAAGAGCCGCTTTCCCGTGCTGTGTCTTTTCCGGATTGACCCGGCTTTCCAGCGTGGCCACCCGCTGCTGAGAGCGAAGCTCCTCCCGCTTTCGGGAATTTGCCTGCTTCTGTGCCGCTCTCGCCGCCATGGTGAGGATCGCCTCCTTGGAGACATCCGTCTCCTGAGAAAGCTTTCCCGCGTACACGTCCCGGGCGATCCTGTCCTCTATGAGACCGATCACCTCCACGGCCTCCTGCAGATACTTCACCCTGCCGTCTTCCGTGTCCAGCCGGTACTTTCCCCGCACCTTTCCCAAGCGGTATTCCACATCGTTGCCGCTGCCCTCCAGAAGGGCGCGGAAGCGCACCGGCCCGTCCTCGCCGTTTGCCCGCATGAATTCATCCGGATCCTTATTTCCCGGCACAGTGATCACCCGTACCCCAAGGCCAGCATTTTTCAAAATGGGGATCGCCCTCTGCGTGGCCCGCTGACCCGCCTCGTCGGAATCGTAGCAGATCACCGCCTCATCCGCGTAGCGCCGCATAATATTGGCCTGCTCTGCCGTAAGGGAGGTCCCTAAAGACGCGATGGCGTTGGAGAAACCCGCCCGGTGCAAGGCGATCACATCCATATATCCTTCCGCCAGGATCAGCTGGCGGGAGCCGGAGTCTTTTGCCAGATTCATGGCGAACAGCCCGCTGCTCTTGTGATACACCGGCGTGTCAGCGGTGTTGATGTATTTGGGCTTCTCGTCCGTCAGGATCCTGCCGCCAAAGGCCACCACATTCCCGCGAAGGTCAAAAATCGGAAACATCACCCTGCCCCGATACCTGTCGTAAAGGTTCCCGTTTCGGGACAGGCGTCCCATATCCGATCCCAGGATCTCACTTTGCCCGTAGCCCAGGCTTTTCAGATGGTTCATCAAGCCAAACCCGCTTTCCGGCGAATAGCCCAGCCCGAACCGCTTGATGGTCTGAGGGTCCATGCCCCTGCGTCTGAGATAATCCAGCCCGGCTTTGCCCTCGGCGGTCGTCAAAGTCCGGTAAAAAAAGCGGGCGCTTTCCCGGTTGATCTCCAAAATTCTGGTTTTGAGCTTTAAAAGGCTGTCGTCCACACCGTCCTCCGGCACGGCAAGGCCCGCCCGCTGAGCAAGGAAGCGCACCGCCTCTATGTAGTCCAGGTTTTCGATGCGTTCCACAAAGGAGATCACATCCCCTCCCGTATTGCAGCCAAAGCAGTAAAAGGATCCGTTTTCCGGATAGACATGGAAGGAGGGCGTTTTTTCATTGTGGAAGGGGCAAAGTCCCACCAGGTTCTTTCCTCGCCGCTTTAGGTTGACATAACTTGAAACAATATCACTGATGTCGCTTCTTGCTTTTAATTCCTGCTTGAAGAGCTCCGGAAGAGCCATCGCACGCCTCCTTTCCGGCAAATACCGCAGTTACAGGTTCCAGGCTTTCGGGATGAAAAGCTCCTTGTAACACTCCACCGCGTAATGATCGGTCATCCCCGCCACATAGTCGCAGGCCGCTATTTCGGGTCCTTCCTTCTCGGCGATCGCCCGCAGATAATCGGGCAGATGGTCCGGATCGAGAAAATGCCTGAAAAGGCTCTCAATGATGTGCGGGACCTTTCGTTCTTCCTTTTTCGCGTACTCATTGAGGTATACCGCCTCAAACATAAAATCGTTGAGCTTTTCAAAGGCCTGCAGAGACTGGGGATCCATGGTGACCCTGCCGTCCCTGCTGTTTTCCACGATGGACGAGATCAAAGAGGTGATCCGCTTCGTCTTGGAATCTCCCAGCACCCGAGTGATCTCCTTGGGGATGTCGCTTTCCTTGAGCACCCCCGCCCGGATCCCGTCGTCGATGTCATGGTTGATATAGGCGATCTTATCCGCCCAGCGGATGATCTTCCCCTCCATGGTTTGGGCCTCCTCCCCGCTGGTGTGACAGAGAATCCCGTTTCGCACTTCAAAGGTGAGGTTTAAGCCTCTGCCCTCTTTTTCCAGCTTGTCCACCACCCGCACACTCTGCTCATAGTGGCGAAACCCCCGGGGCAAAAGAGCGTCAAGCGCCCGCTCTCCCGCGTGACCGAAGGGAGTATGGCCCAGATCGTGAGACAAGGCCACCGCCTCGGTGAGATCCTCGTTGAGCTCCAACGCTCTCGCAATGGTCCTGGCGATCTGGGAGACCTCCAAAGTATGGGTCAGACGCGTGCGGTAGTGGTCTCCCTCCGGAGAGAGGAACACCTGGGTCTTATGCTTCAGGCGGCGGAAGGATTTGCAGTGAATGACCCTGTCCCGGTCACGCTGAAAGGGCGTGCGCAGATCACACTCCTTTTCCGGGATCTGCCGTCCTCTGCTCTTTTCTGAAAGCATCGCGCAGTCAGCAAGGCTTTCCCGCTCTTTTTGCTGGATCTTTTCCCGTACTGTCAAAAGACTCCCCCCCTTGAGACGCTCTTCGTAAGGAAGAGTGTCTCAGTTATATTCGCCTTACGGCGAGTGATATTGCTGTGCCGTGATATTCGGCACAGCCGAGTGATATTGTGCTTTGCACAGTTTTAAGGGTGAATATATTATCACGGAAGCCGCAGGCTTTCATATCACTTCCCGACGGGAAAATATCACTTCATATGAAGTATGAAATAAAACTTTTGTCCTCGGCACCGGCAATCGTCGGCTCTCGACATCCAAAATCCGTTTTTCAGACAGGAGAAAGTAAAAACATAAAAATCCACTTCCCTATGCAGCGTTTCCCTGCCGGTCTGTTTTGCGCGTCAGGCAAATTTCGCCCTTTCCGCTTTCGTTTCCATTGATATATACGCGATTTCCCCCGATTTTACTTTTTCAAAAGAGAGAAATTTTAAATTTTTTCCGAAACCGCGAAAAACCGCTTTCCTTCCTCCCAAAGCTCCGCCTTTCCGTTGGTGGCGTCCGCCAGCCGCCTGCGAAGAGGCTCCAAAGCCTCCGGCGCCAGGTGAAACCGAAGCGTGACGGCTTCCAGAAATTCCGTGTCGTCCAAAACGCCTCCCACTTCGGGGATCGCCGCCGCGGCCCTTCCGTAAAAAGAATAATCACAGCGCGCCTTTAAAAGCAGACATTCCTTCATCACGATTTTTTCCGCGGCGGCAAGAGCGATGGACGCCGTGTGGGAATAAGCTCGAATGAGCCCGCCCCCGCCCAGCAGCGTTCCGCCGAAATAGCGCGTCGCCACCACCACCGCGTCTGTCACCCCGCCCTTTTTCAGAGTGTCCAGCACTGGGATACCCGCCGTACCCTGGGGCTCTCCGTCGTCGGAAAACCGCTGGATCCCGTTTTCCCGCAGAACATAGGCATACACATTGTGAGAGGCGTCCCAATACCTGGAGCGCATGGCCCCGATGAATTCAAGGGCCTCCTCCTCCGTTTTTACCGGTTTGCAGGTTCCGATAAACCGGGATTTTTTCTCTACAAACTCACTTGACGCCTCCTTGCGCACCGTGATGTATTCCATTCTCGCACTCCCTTCCCAGCCTTTCGGAAAGAAAGGAACAAGGCAGCGCAAGAAAAGCGCTGCCTTGCATTCGTTTTCCAAAAAGCGGACATTTGCCCCACGCAGGTACTGGAAAAGCTCTTTACTTCTTGTCCTGCATGCCGTAACGCTTTTTAAACATATCCACACGGCCGCTGGTATCTACCAGCTTCTGCTTGCCCGTGAAAAACGGATGGCACTTTGAACATATTTCGACTTTGATATCCTTTTTGGTGGAGCGGGTCTTGATCACATTGCCGCAGGCGCAGGTGATGGTCGTCTCCTGATAGTCGGGATGTATATTCTGCTTCATTCTCAGTTTCACCTCTTAACGGGCGTGTTTTTTCAAAAGTAAGCCGGAGACAAGTATACCATGACTTTTAGGGAAAAGCAAGCCTTTTTTCTCCCGCTTCTCATTGATCTCCCAGGTAGTTCAAATACTCCTCCAGGCACATGGAGCGCTGCTGCATGGCCTGAGCGTGAGTGGAGCCCACATAGCGGATCACCGTGGGGTCTTCTTCATGTCCGGCAGCGTCCGCCTTGTATTCGGGATAGCGAAACACAAATCCGTATTTTCCCATATTGTTTTTCAGCCAGACATAGGTTTTGGAATCGGAAAAAGTCGCAGGAGCAGCCGCCACCTTTAAGCACAGGCCGGTCTGATCGTCGCACTGGCCCGCCATAGGCACATAGCGCTGAGCCTCCGTGCGGGCCATAACAGTAGTATACCCTTTTTCCTCCTGTAATTCCCGCACCTTCTTCTCAAAAAGCTTTTCCTGTTCCTCAAAGGAAACATAGCCCTGGGAAAAGGTGAGGGCCAAACCCTCCGCCTTTGCACCGCTTATCAATCCGCGCACCGCATCGGCTATCCTCTTCTCCACCTTGACCCCTCCCACCTCCACGGTCTCCGGCACGAAGCCTGCCCCCTGGGGGTTCGAGCTGCTGATGGAAAACAGGCAGAATTCATCCTCATAAACCGGCAGGCCCATCTCATCATAGGTGGGAATGGGAGTCTCCGAAGCCGCATCCGAGCTGTCGATTTCCGAGGTAGGTCCCACGGCGCTCACCGTAAGCTCTTCGCGAAAATAGGGCACCAAATAGGCAAAGACAAAGAAAAACAGACCCACCGCGGCCGCCGTCACCGCCAGCGCCAGCACGACGCGCATCAGATAATAGACCCTCCTGGCGGAGCGGTCCTGCATCTGCTTCTCACGGGAAACAAACAGATTTCTGCCCTCCGGGCCGATATCGATCATCCGGCTGGAGGTCCTTAAATAACTTCTCTTTTTTCTTTTCTGATTCAAAACAGATCCTCACAATTCAAAAACTCTCTTCCATAGATTATACACAAAGGAATGGAAAAAAGAAACAGGCAGAAATAATTTGTCTTTGCCTGTTTCCTTCAGAATTCTTGTTTCTTCCGGAAAAATCCTCTTTTTTCCTTGACTTTTCCCCTGTTGTGTGATATGTTAACAAAAAATGAATTTTTAAGCGGTACCGTGATGCCGGCAAGATTCGAAAAGACCAGGGTGAATTCTGTCATCTTGCCGGTTCGCGGCGAGGTGATTTTTTTATGGTCCCGGCCGGACAAGCCGGAGAGGTCAGCGCCGGGAAAAGGAGGGAGTGTATGGAGTTAAAGGCGGTTTTAATGGACGAGGCGGCAGTTCGCCGCTGCATCGCCAGGATCTCCCATGAGATCGTTGAAAAGAACCGCGGCGCTCAAAGCCTCTGCCTGTTGGGCGTCAAGCGCAGAGGGATCCCTCTGGCCAAAATGATCGGAGAAAACATTCTGCGCTTCGAGGGGATCCAGGTCCCCACAGAACAGCTGGACATCACTCGCTTCCGGGACGACCTTGAGAAGTCAGAGGAAACGCTTGCCGCCGAAAGCCAGCTTCCCTACCCTGTAGTGGACAAAGATATCATTCTGGCAGACGATGTGATCTTCACCGGCAGAACGGCCCGGGCCGCCATAGAGGCCGTGCTGCACCACGGGCGTCCCAGATCCATCCAGCTTGCCGTGCTCATAGACAGAGGGCACAGAGAAATGCCCATCCGCCCGGACTTCGTTGGAAAAAACATTCCCACCTCCCGGCAGGAAACGATCTCCGTGCGTCTCACCGAGGAAGAGACCAGCGTCAGCATTTACGGCCCCTGAGACTTTATAAACCATTTCGGGGTTCCCCGAATTGATTATAAAAATTTGAAAACGGAGGAAATGGAAATGAAACTGACTTACAATGTGCAAGACAAGCCCAAATTCGGCCAGCTGATCGTTTTCGCGATCCAGCAGCTTCTGGCCATCATGGCTGCCACCATTGCGGTGCCCGCTATTGTGGGCAATGGGATGCAGCAGACCGCCGCCATGTTCGGCGCCGGTGTAGGAACGCTGGTGTATGTGCTGTTCACCAAGGGAAAGAGCCCGGTATTCCTGGGCTCCAGCTTTGCCTTCATCGGCTCCATGAGCGCCGCCTTTACCGGCGCGGTATCTGCTGCTGCCGGATATCTGGGACTGGTCATCGGCGCGGTGTTCGCGGGCCTCGTGTATGTGGCCATCGCCCTGATTGTAAAGTTCGTTGGAGTGGGCTGGATCGATAAGCTGATGCCCAAGCAGGTCATCGGCCCCACCGTTGCCATTATCGGCCTGGGTCTGGCTGGCAGCGCTATCACCAACCTGAACGCGGGCGGCTACTACAACGCGGACGGTGCTTCCACCGCCTATCCCCTGCTGGCCGTGTTCTGCGGCCTGTTCGGTCTGGCCGTCACCATGCTGTGCTCCGTTTACGGCAGCAAAGGCATGAAGCTTATCCCCTTCATCATCGGCATCGTGGCAGGCTACGCCATGTGCGCCCTGTTCACCGTGATCGGTATCGCCACCGGGAATGACGGCCTGAAGCTCATCGACTTTTCCCACTTCCAGGGCATCGGCCTTTTCACCCTGCCCAGGTTCACCCTCCTGGAGGCCGTGAAAGGCGTGTCTGAAATCGACGGCGCCTATATCGGCACTCTGGCTTTAGCCTACATGCCGGTAGCCTTTGTGGTGTTCGCAGAGCATATTGCGGATCACAAGAACATTTCCTCCATCATTGAGAAAGACCTTCTGAAAGAGCCCGGCCTGCACCGCACCCTGCTGGGCGATGGCATCGGCTCCATGGCGGGCGCTCTGTTCGGCGGATGCCCCAACACCACCTACGGCGAGTCCGTGGCCTGCGTGGCTATTTCCGGAAACGCCTCTGTGGCCACCATCATCACCACCGCGATCCTGGCCATTCTCATCGCCTTCATCTCTCCCTTCGTGGCCTTTGTAGAGTCCATTCCCTCCTGCGTCATGGGCGGTGTCTGCATGGCTCTGTACGGCTTCATCGCTGTGTCCGGTTTGAAAATGGTCCAGAAGGTAGACCTGGAGGATAACCGCAATCTGTTTGTGGTCTCCGTGATCCTCATCGCCGGTATCGGCGGCTTGACGCTGAACTTCGGCGGGATCCAGATCACCTCCGTAGCCACCGCGCTGATCCTGGGTATTCTGGCAAACCTCATGCTCAACCGCAAGAGCAAAAAAGTCTAGGATTCAAATCCCGGCTTTTAAAGCCCAGGCTTCTCTCAGTTTCCTTCCACCGTCCGGCGAAAAATTTTTTCGCCGGACGGTTTTTCTTTTCTTCTATTTCGTTTTGTGTTAAAATGTCAATGGATTTCTAAAAACGAAACTGTTGTTATCCCCGAAAATTCTCGGTATAGAGAGGACAGATGCCTTATGATGCCGGAACAATTACCCTTTTTGAAGTTTCCTCTGCCGGAGGATATCCTGAAGGCAAAATGGTGCGGCGACTTTTCCAGAGCAAAACGGATCATCGACCTGCGCCTGAAAGACCCCAAAACTCCGGAATGTCTGAAAGAGCGCCTGAAGCTGGAACAGTCCCTGCTGGAAGGGCTCCAGCTGGATTATACCCTCAGCGAAGAGGAAGGGCTTGCGCTGATCCGACGGGATATTCCCGACTTCACCCTGGAAGAGCTGCGGACCTTGGAGGACAGCAGCGCGGTGGATTGGATCTACCGCGAAGGAAAGCCCTGCCTTTCCCGAAAGTTCTACGACACCCTGTTAAAGGTCTATCCCGACATCGCCAAACGGGCCGGGATCACAGAGGAGATCTCCCCCGAAAAGCGGATGCTCTTGGAAAATCGGGAGGAAATGCGGGAAAAGGGCTTTGCGAAATGGCATATCCATCTGGAGGAGAGCCTTCACATCGCCTCGGAGGCCTTTCGCCCCGGGAAGCTTTTGAAGGTACACCTTCCCGTTCCGAAAGACGCTGTGAATATGCAGAATATCAGAATCCTCTCCACCTCCCCCACGGCGAAGCTCATCGCCCCGCCGGACGCGCCCCAGCGCACCGTCTATTTTGAGGCAAATGAAGCGGAGAACCACCCTTTTACCGTGGAGTATGAGTACGATTCCTTTGTGGAATATCACGCCCTCGATCCCAAAGCCGTGCTTTCAGAGCAGCCTTCCTTTGATACCGGGGAGCAGCCGCCCCATATCTGCTTTACCCCCTTCCTCAAGGCGCTGTGCAGAGAGCTTTCCGGAGACGAAACCAACCCCCTGCTGCTGGCCCGCAGATTTTACGATTACTGCACCACGCAGGTGACCTACTCCTATATGCGGGAATATATGGCCATCGAGCAGATCCCGGAATATGCCGCTCTCAACCTGAAAGGGGACTGCGGCGTGCAGGCCCTGCTGTTCATCACTCTCTGCCGCTTAGCCGGGATCCCGGCCAGATGGCAGTCCGGTCTTTTCGTCACGCCCTATTCTCAGGGCAGCCACGACTGGGCTCAGTTTTATATTGCCCCCTACGGATGGCTGTTTGCCGACCCCTCCTTTGGCGGCAGCGGCTACCGGGCGCATTTTGAAGAATTGCATCAGCACTATTTCGGCAATCTGGATCCCTTTCGCATGGCGGCCAATTCGGAATTCCAGCGGGAGCTTTCCCCCAGAAAAAATCAGCCCCGCATCGACCCCTACGACAATCAGCGGGGCGAGGCGGAGTATGAGGACAAAGGGCTGAAATGGAATGAAGCACAGCGGGAACTGAAGCTCTTGGAAATGCGGAAGCTCTCCTGACGCCCTCTCTGAGCTGAAAAAGGAAAACGGAAAGAGCAAAAGCCCTTTCCGCTTTTCTTTTTTACTCTTTCGCGAACTGGTCCTTTCCCACACTGCAGATGGGGCATACCCAATCTTCCGGGATATCCTCAAACTTCGTGCCGGGGGCGATGCCGTTGTCCGGATCTCCTGCAGCCGGATCATATCGGTAGCCGCACACCTCGCATACATACACTTCCACGGGCTCTCCTCCTTTCTTCTAAAATGATTCGTCTTTCCAGACACTATTTTTACTCTTTCTCTTTTTTGTTTTTTTATTCTCCGATTGCACCCGTGAGGTTTCTATGCTATGATGACTTCATCACATAGTTGGGAGGACAAAGCACCATGAAATTATCGTTTCGCTGGTACGGAGAAGAGGACAAAGTCACCTTAGAGCAAATCCGTCAGATCCCGGGGATGCGCTCTATCGTCACCGCCGTGTACGATGTGCCTCCGGGGGAAGTCTGGAGCCGGGAAAGCATCCAGCGCCTCAAAAGCCTTACCGAGCAGGCCGGGCTTTCCTTTGATGTCATCGAAAGCGTGCCCGTCCATGAGGATATCAAGCTAGGTCTCCCCACCCGGGAGAGATATCTGGAAAATTACTGTGAGAATATCCGCAGGCTGGGAGAGGCCGGCGTCAAATGTATCTGCTACAACTTTATGCCAGTGTTCGACTGGACCCGCACACAGCTGGACCACCCCCTGGGAGACGGCTCCACCTCGCTCGTCTACTATCAGGAGCAGGTGGACAAGGTTAATCCCCTGCAAAGTGAAAGCGACCTCACTCTTCCCGGCTGGGATTCCAGCTACACCCGGGAAGGGCTGCGGGATGTGGTGGAAAAGTATCAATCCATCACGGAAGAAAAGCTCTGGGAAAACCTGCGCTATTTCCTTCAAAAGGTGATCCCTGTGGCCGCGCAGTATGATATAAACATGGCCATTCACCAGGACGACCCCTGCTGGAGCATTTTCGGGCTTCCCAGGATCGTCACCGGAGAAAAGGAGCTGGATAAGCTCCTGTCCCTGGTGGACGACCCCCACAACGGCCTCACCCTCTGCTGCGGCTCTCTGGGCTGCTCCGCCAAAAACGATGTGCCGAAGCTGGCGGCGAAATACGCGAAGATGGGAAGGATCCACTTCGTCCATCTTCGCAATGTACAGATCCTGCCCAACGGCTTTGAAGAGCGGGCCCATTTGAGCAGCTGTGGATCTCTGGATATGTACGCCATTGTAAAGGGCCTTGTAGAAAACGGGTTTGACGGCTATGTGCGGCCCGATCACGGCAGAATGATCTGGGGGGAAACGGGACGACCCGGCTACGGCCTGTACGACAGGGCGCTGGGAGCCGCCTATATCAACGGCCTCTTTGAAGCGGCTCAAAAGGAACTGGCCGCCAAAAAGTAATTTGCTCTTTGGAAGCTTTCCCCTTGCTCCTCCGGCTTCCTCCGGAGAAGCAAGGGGATTCTTTAATAGATGCCAAGATAGGGATCCGGGTTTACCCGCGTGCCGTTATAGTAGACCTCAAAATGCAGGTGGTTTCCGAAGGAGTATCCAGTATTTCCCACATAGCCGATGATCTGCCCCTGCTCCACATACTGTCCGGGCTCCACCGCAAGAGAGCTGCAGTGGGCATAGCGGGTGGCAAACTCCGTATTGTGCCAGATCAGCACATTATTTCCCCAGGACCAATGATATTCCGCGCTGATGACCTGTCCGGCCTGCACTGCCACGATGGGCGTTCCGTAGGGCGCTCCGATATCCAGACCATTGTGAGGCCCGTTGTCGTACATATCCCCAAAATGTCCGGTAATACTGTCCACACCGATCCCGGGCAGGGGCCAGATGGGCGAGAAGGAATCGCTCATGCCGGGAGAAATGGGCGCAACGCCTCCCCCGGGCGCCACCTGCTCATTGCGCTCCTCGATCAGCCGCTGCAGCTCTTCCTCCAGTTCGGCGTCTTCCTCTTCGTTTTGGGCGATCGTGTTTCTGGCTTTTTCCTGTTTCTCCTCCAGCTCCCGTAAGACCGCCTCATTTTCCTCTGAAAGCTTTTTCAGCTCTTCCTGGTCCTTTTCCAGGTCGTTTTTTACCTTCACTTCCTCTTCCCGCAGGCCGCTGAGCTTTTCTCTGTCCGCCTGCGTCTCCTGAAGGTACTCCTCGATCCGGTCAATCAGGGCCTGGTCATGTCTGGACACGGCGGAGATCGTCTCCATTTTCAGAGAGAAATCCGCGATGCTGTTGGAGCTTAGAAGGATCTCCAGCGTGCCCGCTGTTCCGGAGGTATAAAGAGCCCGAATCCTCTGGGCGAACAGGGACAGCGTATCGGCATGGGCCTGCTGAGCGTCCTCAAGATTCTCTTCCAGTTTTTTGATCTCCCGATCCATAGACCGGACAGATTCCCGGGCGGCGTCAATCTTCTCTTCCATCAGACGGATCTTTTCCTCCAGCTTCTCCTGATACTCCAAAGCCTTTGACTCGTCCTTTCTGAGGCTGTCCAGCTGGGCTTCCAGCATCTCGTTCTCCTGTTGAAGCTCCGCCTGCTGGGCCCGGATCTCTTCAATGGTCTGAGCGGTGACCTGCACCGGCAAAAGCAGACCGATAAGCAGCGCCATCAAAAGCGCCTGACACTTCATTTTCATGTAAATCCCTCTTTTCCGGCTTACCCTTCTGTGGCCGTTTTCCCTGCGCTTTCATAAAATAGGCAGAGAGCGGCCGAATCAGGGCCTAAAAACCTCGGCTTTCCGTGTTCTGAAGATCGTCCGGCCTTTCTCCTCTTTGATAAGCTCCGGCGTCCCCCACTTCCAGCGCAAGTTTTTCGCGTACTGTTTTTCCGCGTCCTTTTTTGATTATAATAAGAGCTGAAAGCGCCATCTGCTTTGGAGAAGTTGAGCCGCTTTGCGGATTTGTGCTTCTTGGAAAGCAAAAGAGAGCTGCTTCGCAGTTCAGAACTTCCCCCCGATAACCGCTTGGCGGTTATTATACCATGAAGCAAAAATGCTTGCAAGGGCATTTTTGCGAAGCGTTCCATAGCGCAGGCGTGCAAAGTGCGCAGGAACGCTAGTCCCATAAGCTTGTGCAACAAGCTGCACTGCGCATATTATACCATATCTTGAGAAAAAAAGAAAGTCCGCCTCCCTTTCCCACGGTTTTCCACCCTTTTTTGCGAAAAAAGCGGGGAATTATTTTCTTTCGATCCTTCTCTTCTTTCCTCTTAAAAAAACGACAAATCGCATTGACAAGGCGGGCCGCTTGTGCTAGTTTTATGAAAGAAATCCTTTGAGTAAAGGAGAGACTGCCATGACATTGCAGGAGGGAATTCCCGGCCGGGAATATGTGGTGGAAAGCATGGAGCTTCCCATTGAAACAGAGCGCCGTCTGGAGGCTTTAGGTCTCATTGAAGGCGGCTCTGTCTTTGTCCTCAGAAAGAAGCGCAGAGGGGCCATGATCGTAAAGATCCAGGGCGCCCGATTCGCCCTGGGCCTGGGGATCACAAAAAAGATCCTGCTTCAGGCATAAAACCGGGAGCCCGAAAAGTATTTGATAAAGGGAAGCTTCAGAGAAAGGAAGATGGTCGTCACAATGGCACATCAGCTATCCATCGGGTTCGTGGGGAACCCGAACTGCGGAAAGACTACATTGTTCAACGCCTACACCGGCGCTAACCTGAAGGTGGCCAACTGGCCCGGCGTCACAGTGGAAAAGAAGGAAGGGCGTTTTCAGTTTCACGATCAGGAATATAAGCTTGTAGACCTTCCGGGCACCTACAGTCTGACCTCTTACACCATGGAAGAGCAGGTTTCCCG
Source organism: uncultured Neglectibacter sp. (assembly GCA_946554335.1). GTDB lineage: Bacteria > Bacillota > Clostridia > Oscillospirales > Acutalibacteraceae > Acutalibacter. The sequence goes on along the minus strand of CAMNSA010000006.1, from coordinate 28,850 downwards.
CCAGTACATATTGAGCGACGATGTGGATGTGATCATTGATGTGGCGGACGCCTCCTCCCTGGAGAGAAACCTCTACCTCACCCTTCAGCTCATCGAATTGGGAAAGCCGGTTATTCTGGCCCTCAATATGATGGACATCGTAGAGAAGCGCGGCATGGAGATCGACACGCACCGTCTGCCGGAAATGCTGGGCATCCCTGTGATCCCTGTCTCCGCCAGAAGAAAAACCGGGCTGGATATCCTGATGCACGCCGCAGCCCACCACAAGGATCAACACGAGGAAATGCCGCTGATCCACCACCACACCCAGCAGACCAAGCACGCCCACAGCCATCACAAGGAATTTGTCATGGTGTACAGCGACGAGCTGGAAGATAAGATCGACCTGGTCTCCGAAGCCCTGAAAGCCGCCTATCCGGAGATCGACAACCTGCGGTGGCATGCCATCAAGCTTCTGGAAAACGACCGGGAAATCTGTGAGAAGTATCCCCTCCACCGTCCGGACCTTCTGGAGCGCAGCTACGAGAAGGATATCATCAACCAGAAATACGCCTTCATCCGGGAGGTTTTGCAGGAGGTGCTGGTCAATAAGGAGCAGAAGGCGGCGATCACTGACAAAGCAGATCAGCTTTTCACCCATCGTTTTCTGGGTCTGCCTATCTTTTTGGTCATCATGGCCCTGGTATTTTTCCTCACCTTCACGGTGGGAGACTGGCTCAAGAGCTATTTTGAGCTGGGGCTGGAGCTGTTTTCCTCCGGGGTGCTTTCGGGGCTAAAGTCGCTTCAGGTTCCGGATATGCTGATCTCGCTTTTGGTGGACGGCATCATCGCCGGAGTGGGTGGCATCCTCACCTTTTTGCCCAATATTTTCATTCTCTTTCTTGCCCTGGCCTTTCTGGAGGACAGCGGCTATATGGCGCGAGTCGCCTATGTGATGGACGGCATCATGGGCAAGCTGGGCCTTTCCGGCCGTTCCTTTATTCCCATGGTGCTGGGCTTTGGCTGCAGCGTTCCCGCCATTATGGCTTCCCGTGCTCTGGAAAACAAGCGGGACCGGTACAAGACCATGCTCATCACGCCCTTTATGTCCTGCAGCGCGAGGCTTCCCATCTATGTGCTGTTTTCCGGCTTGTTTTTTGAAGAATACGCTATGCTCGCCGCATTTTCCATGTATGTGCTGGGCATGCTGGTAGCGATCCTCTGTGCCTTTTTAATGCACCTGATAGACCGAAAGAAGACACAGGAAAATGCTTTGCTCATTGAACTGCCGGAATACAAGGCTCCCAGCGCTCACACCATTTTCATCTATGTGTGGGAAAAGGTGAAGGATTATCTGACAAAGGCGGGCACCACCATCTTCTTCGCCTCCATCATCATGTGGTTTCTCCTCAACTTCGGCCCTTCCGGATTCTCCGGAGAGATGAGCGACACCTTCGGCTCTCTGCTGGGCAAGGCTCTTGTCCCCTTCTTCACCCCCATCGGGCTGGGCTTCTGGCAGATCGCGGTGGCTCTCATCGCCGGGATCTCTGCCAAGGAAGTGGTGGTTTCCAGCTGCGCGGTCCTGTTCGGAATCTCCAATATCACCTCCGACGCCGGAATGGCCGCCATGGCGGCCTCCCTGACGGGAATCGGCTTCAGCGCCTTAAACGCCTATGCCCTGATGACCTTCTCTCTCTTGTATGTCCCCTGTGCCGCCACCCTTGCCACCATCAAAAAAGAGACGGGAAGCTGGGGCTGGACCGGGCTGTGCGCCCTGTTCCAGATCTGCGTGGCCTGGGTGGTCACCTTCCTGATCTACCATATCGGGCTTCTGCTTTTCTAAAGCGCTTTTCACCAAAGCAACTCTGAAAAAGGGAGCGTGATCCAATGATCCCCATTCTTGCTACCATTGTGGTCTGCCTAGTGCTTGCGGCTGCTGTATTCTTCGCGGGCAGAAGGCTTTGGAGAGACAAAAAGAGCGGAAAATCCTGCTGCGGGAACTGTTCCGGCTGCTGCGGCTGCGTGAAAAAGCCAAAGGACCTGTAAATTCTATGCCATCCCTTTTCCGGCACAAAAAATCGCTGGGCGAAAGATTCGCCCAGCGATTTTTTGTGCGTTTCATGGTTTATCTCAGTTTTTCAGGATCTGTTTATACAGCCGGATGTATTCGTTTGCCGATTTGCCCCAGCCGTTATCGCAAGCCATCGCCCTGTCTACCAGGATCTTCCAGCCTTCCTTTTCCTGATTGTAGGAGGCGATCGCTCTGTGCAGAGAATGCAACAGGTCCCCGGCATTATAGGTCTGGAAGGTAAAGCCGTTTCCTGCGCCGTCTCCGCTGTCCGAAATGGAGTCCTTCAGTCCGCCGGTCTCCCGGACCACGGGGATTGAGCCGTACCGTAAAGCAATCATCTGGGACAGTCCGCAGGGCTCGCTCTTACTGGGCATCAGGAAAATATCGGAGGCCGCGTAAATCTTTCTGGAAAGCTCCGGCACAAAGCCCAGGCACAAAACGAAACGCCCCGGATACTTCTCCTGCATCCACTTAAAGTAGCTTTCATACTCCAGGTCTCCGCTGCCCAGAACCGCGAACTGCGCGTTGGAATATTCCATCACATTGTCCACCGCGTCCTTGACAAGATCCAGTCCCTTATGGGAAACCAGTCTCGTGACCATTCCGATCAGAGGCAGATCGGGGTTTACCTCGATGCACAGCCGTTCCTGCAGCTTCTCTTTGTTGATCGCCTTTCCGGCCATATCCTCTCTGGAATAATTGGCATAGAGGTTCGGGTCCTTTTCCGGGTCATAGTTATCGGTGTCGATACCGTTCAAAATGCCGGACAGCTTCCAGGAGCGCTCTCTCAGGATAGGATCCAGCTTATGGGCAAACCAAGGGTCCAGGATCTCCTGAGCATAGGTGGGACTCACCGTGGACACCCAGTTGGCACATTCGATGGCGCCCTTCATCAGGTTGACGCAGCCATTATAGTCCAGCAGCTGGCTCTCATAGTTGGGAATACCGAACACATCCTCCAGGATCTCCTTGCCGTACTGGCCCTGATACTGGATGTTGTGAATAGTAAAAAGCGTTTTGATCCCGGCATACCACTCGTTATTGGCGTAGAACAACCGGTAATAAACGGGAACCAGCGCCGTCTGCCAGTCGTTGGTGTGAATGATATCCGGCTTAAAATCGATGTAGGGCAGCATTTCCAGCACCGCTCTGGAGAAAAAGGCAAACCGCTCCGCATCGTCAAAGTGGCCGTAAAGCCCGTTTCTCTTGAAATAGTACTGGTTGTCAATGAGGTAGTAGATCACATTGCCTACTTTTGCTTCAAAAATTCCGCAGTACTGGCGGCGCCAGGCCACCGGCACGCTGATACTGGTCACAAAGCGCATCTGATCCCGCAGCTCCTGGGGCACGCCCTCATAAAGCGGCACTACCACCCGGCAGCCGATCAGCCGGGTACGCAGAGCGTGGGGTAAAGAGCCTGCCACATCAGCCAATCCTCCGGTGGCGGAGAAGGGCAGCGCCTCGCTGGCACAGAACAAGACCTTCATAATTCGTCATCTCCTCTATAAAATACCTGACCGCAAAAATACCTGACCGCAGGGTGGAATCGGAAAAGACGCCCCGGCGCCGGATTTTCCGGGAAAACCTCCCGGGCCCCAGCAGCTTTACGGGCTTAGACCTTGCTTCCTTTCGCGATATAGACAGGATAGTTCTGATGGCCCTGCATCGCCCGGTTCTGTCCGAACTCCACATTTTTGTCCACCACTGCATAGTCCAGCCGCGTGTTCTCGCCGATCACGCTGTCCTGCATCACGACGCAGTTTTTCAGCTTCGCGCCCTTCTTTACCTGAACGCCGCGGAACAGCACGCAGTTCTCCACTTCTCCGTCGATCACGCACCCGTCCGCGATGATGGAGTTGGTGGCCAAAGAGCCCAGGCCATACTTGGCGGGCATATCGTCTCTCACCTTGGTGTAGATCGGCCGGTCCGCCCGGAACAGCTGAGCGCGGACCTTGGGATCCATCAGCGCCATGTTGGCATTGAAGTAACTGCTGAAAGAGTTGATGCTGTAGGCAGTTTCCACTGATTCATAACCATAAACCTTCAGATCCCGCAGATGACGCTGCATCAGATCCCGGTCAAAATCATAGAGATTTCTGCTCATGCAGTCGTCCACCAGTTCCATCAGCTTCTCACGGCCGACCAGGCACATTCCCAGGCCATAGTTGCAGTCTGCATCGCTGCCGCGCTTGATGAGCATATCTCGCACAAAGCCCTCCGGATCCACAGTGTAAACCACATTTCTGTCGATGTCGGGAGATGCGCCATGGCGGTAAATCACTGTAATATCCGCCTGCTTTTCCGTGTGGAAGCGGAACACATCCTTCAGGTCGATATTGGCTACGATGTCACAGTCTGAGAGGAGCACATACTCCTCGTAGGAGTTCTTCAAAAAGCGCTGGATCGACGCCAGAGAAGAGATCTTCTCACCTGTGCGGGCCGTTTCCGCTCCGAAGGGAGGCAGCAGATAAAGCCCCTCTCTCTTTCTGGAAAGGTCCCAGGCCTTACCGGATCCCAGATGATCCATCAAAGACTGATAATTCTCTTCTGTAATGACGCCCACTTTGTTGATACCGGAATTCACCATATTGGAAAGGGGGAAGTCCACCAGACGATAGCGGCCTCCAAAGGGAATGGACGCCATCACTCTCTTCTCCGTCAGCTCTCTGACGCGCTCCTCATGTACATAGGCAAAAAGGATGCCCAACACATTATTGCCACGCATTATTTTTCCACCTCCTCAGCATCGATCATCGCTTTCGGCGGCACAATAGTGCTGGGCGCTATCGTACACCCGGGGCCGATGACCGCTACGCCCCAGTCGTCCTTGTTCTCCATGGCTTCAGGCCTTTCGCCCACAACGCTGTTCTTGCCCACCACAGAGTTTTCTCCCACGATGGCGTACTGCACCACCGCGCCCTCCTCGATCCGGGCGCCGGGCATAACAATGGAATCCTTGACTACTGCGCCTGGCGCCACATAGACTCCGGCAAACAGCACGGAGAAATCGATCTCGCCGTACACATTGCAGCCTTCAGCCACCAGAGAGTTCTGCACCTTTGCTCCCTTTGCCACATAGTGAGGAGGCATAACGGGGTTGCGGGAATAGATCTTCCAGCCGTCGTCATTGAGGTCCAACGGAATATTGGGATTGAGAAGGTCCATATTGGACTCCCAAAGACTGTCAATGGTCCCTACATCCTTCCAGTAGCCCTCAAAACGATAGGCGAACATCTTCTCCCCTGCTTCCAGCATGGCGGGAAGCACATTTTTGCCGAAATCGTTCTGAGACTTCGGATTCTCATCGTCGGCGGTGAGATACTTCTTGAGCTTATCCCAGGAGAACACATAGATACCCATGGAGGCCTTATTGCTCTTGGGCGCCTTGGGTTTCTCGTCAAACTCATAGATGGAGCCGTCCTCGTTGGTATTGAGGATCCCGAAACGGGAGGCCTCCTCCATAGGCACCTCATAGACGGCGATGGTGCAGGCTGCGTTTTTCTCCTTGTGGTAGCTGATCATCTGAGAGTAGTCCATCTTATAGATATGGTCGCCGGAAAGCACTACCACATAGTCCGGATTATACCTCTCGATGAAAGGAATATTCTGGTAGATCGCGTTGGCAGTGCCCTTGTACCAATCTGACTTTTTGCTTTTCTGGTAGGGAGGCAATACATGAACGCCGGCGTTCATGCTGTCCAGATCCCAAGGCTGTCCGCTGCCGATGTACTCGTTGAGCTCCAGCGGCTGGTACTGTGTCAGTACCCCTACTGTTTCGATACCGGAATTTACACAATTGGAAAGAGGGAAATCGATGATCCTGTACTTTCCTCCGAACGGTACCGCAGGCTTAGCCAGGTTTTTTGTCAACACTCCCAGCCGGCTGCCCTGTCCGCCCGCTAAGAGCATGGCTACAACCTCTTGTTTGGGTAACATTTTAGCGTCCTCCTGTTTCTAATTTATTTCAAAAAGCCTCTGTCTTCCAGGAAAGTTTTTTCCGGGAAACACAGTTGGTTTTTACGACTTTTTTGCCGTCGTTCTTTTCCCGGGCTCAGCCTTGACCTGTCGGCCCTTGGTCTGTTTTTTCACAGGCTCAGCCTTGATCTGTTGGCTCTTGGTCTGCTTTTTCACAGGCTCGGCTTTGACCTGCTCGCTCTTGGTCTGCTTTTTCACAGGCTTCGGCGTCTTGCGCACACATTCCAGGAAAAAGACAGAATTGGGAGGAAGCGTGAGCTCCACGCTCTGCTCGCAGCCGTGCATGGGAATATCCTCCGTTTTGATCGAGCTGCCGTTGGTGGCGCCGGAGCCGCCGAAAGCCTTGTCGTCAGAGCTGAACACCTCGGCCCAGGTCCCTCGAATGGGGATCCCGATCCGGTACCCTCTGCGCTCTACCGGGACGAAGTTGCACACCGCAACCAGCTCTTTTCCGTCCCTTGCTTTCCTGCGGAAGGCGATGACGCTCTGCTGATAATCGTCATGAGAGATCCACTCAAAGCCGTTCCAGTCAAAATCCACTTCCCAAAGGGCGGGATGGCTGAGATAGAAATGGTTGATCGACTGAAAGAAGGCCTGTGCCTGCTTGTGCTCGTCATACTGCAAAAGCCCCCACTCCAGCTCGCTTTCAAAGTTCCATTCGTCTTTCTGGCCGAACTCCGTGCCCATGAATTGCAGCTTCTTGCCGGGGTGGGCCATCATATAGCTGACGAAAGCTCTCATCCCCGCCATCTTCTGTTCCTCTGTGCCAGGCATTTTGTTTACCAGCGAACCCTTTCCGTACACCACCTCGTCGTGGGAGATGGGCAGAATAAAGTTCTCGGAAAAGGCGTAGAAGAAGGAGAAGGTCAGCGCGTCATGGTTTCCGCTGCGAAACAGCGGGTCCAGAGACATATAGCGCAGCATATCGTTCATCCAGCCCATATTCCACTTGTAATTAAAGCCCAGCCCGTCCATGAAGGTGGGCTTGGTCACCATGGGCCAGGAGGTGGATTCCTCCGCGATCATCATCACCTCAGGCGCCTCCGCGAAGGCCGCCTCGTTCAGGGTCTTCAGGAAGGCCACCGCCTCCAGGTTCTCCTTGCCTCCGTTTTCGTTGGGCGCCCACTCTCCGTCATTCCGGCTGTAGTCCAGATAGAGCATGGAGGCCACCGCGTCCACCCGCAGCCCGTCGATGTGGTATTCCTTAAGCCAGAACACCGCGCTGGACACCAGGAAACTGATCACTTCATTCCTGCCATAATCAAATACCAGCGTTCCCCAATCCTTGTGCTCTCCCTTGCGGGGGTCCGCATATTCATAGCAGGGCGTCCCGTCAAACCGTGCAAGTCCCGCCGCGTCTCTGGGGAAATGGGCCGGGACCCAGTCCATGATCACCCCGATCCCGGCCTGGTGGCACCGGTCCACAAAGCGCATGAAGTCCTTCGGCTCTCCGTACCGGGAGGTGGGAGCGAAATAGCCCGTCACCTGATATCCCCAGGAGCCGTCGAAGGGATATTCCGTCAAAGGCATGAATTCAATATGGGTAAACCCCATCTCTTTCACATAGGGAATCAGCTCGTCTCCCAGCTTATCATAGGAAAACACGCTGCCGTCGGCATATCTGCGCCAGGAGCCCGCATGAACCTCGTAAATATTCACCGGCTGAGAGTAATGGGGCTTCTTTTTTTTCTCCTGCTGCCAAGCCTCGTCCTGCCAAGCGTAGTTCCCCAGCTCATAGTAGCGGGAGGCAGTACCCGGCCTTGTCTCCGTATGGAACGCATAGGGATCTGACTTATAGGCGTCCTTCCCCTCGGCAGTCTTGATATAGAATTTATAAAGCTCAAAGGGCTCAAACACGAAATCCGTAAAGCCTTCCCACACCGCGTCGTCGATTTTCTTCAACGGATATTTTGCCTTATCCCAGTTGCAGAAATTTCCCACCAGGGAAACCTCCTTCGCGCCGGGAGCCCAGACCCTGGCCACCATGCAGTCCTTCTTGCCGTGTTGGGTCTTGTGCAGGCCCATATATTCGTAAGCTCTTCTGCTCTTTCCGCTTCGGAAAAGAAAGAGAGGGAAATTCTCCTCTTTCTCCGGAAATACCTTGTTCTTCCCTGTTTCTTTTCCCATCTTTCAAAGCTCCCCTTTCAGGCATTTTCCGAACCATCAGCTAACTTACTGTTATCATACCATATACTGTAAAAAATTCAAGAGGTTTTTAGCAAAATAATTTAAAGTTGTGCAAGTTTTTTCTTAAAGTTTGGATGATATGACAAAAATATTGCAGATTTTCTGTGTAAGGCAACTTTTGGCCTCATAGATTTTACCATTTTCCCTTGAGCGGCTTTGTCGAAAAGACAGTGAAGCGTCTTCTCTTCTCTCCGGTTCGGAAAAGCCCCCAAAAAAGAAAGCAGAAAGCTCCGATTTTTAAGAGCCTTCCGCTTTCCTATAAAAAATTATTCAGGAAGAGGTTTCGGGGCCGATGCTCACCAGCACCGTCACGGTAGAACCATATTCCAGAGGGTCACCGGGCTGATAGTCCTGATAGCCAATCACATAGCCCTCCTCCACATCCTCGCTGTGGATATCCTCCTTGACAGGGGAAAACCCATTTTTGGAGAGGGCACTTGACAGCTCCGCAAAGCTTGTGCCCTTCACCTCGGGCAGAGTGCGGGTGGCACTGCCTTTACTTACTGTCACCAGCACGGTTCCTCCGGCCTCAATCTTCTCCCCCGCGAAGGGGCTTTGACTGATGATGTTTCCCTGTGCCACCGTATCGTTAAACTCTCTGGTGGAAACACGCAGAATGAAATCATATTCTCCGTTCTCCACCTTTTCCACCCAGCTGTCATAATTTTCATCCAGCATTTTCGGAACCACGATCTCTTCCGCCTGCTGACTGCTTTGAGTAAAGAACTTCTGCAAATCACCGAAGGACATTCCCCGATCTCCCAGCCAGATGGAAGCGACGATCACCAAAGCGACCAAAGTGACTACGCAGGAGCCGATCAGCCATACAAAGGGCGGAAGCCCCTTGCTTCTGGGGAGCTCCATATCAATGGGGATCCGACGGATCGCGTCCGTATGATCGATCTCCGTGACGATGGTGGGCGCGGCGGACAACTCGGATTTAAAGCGTTCAAAGCTTGCGGTCCTGGCGGAAAGCTTTACCTGCAGAGCATTGGCCACCGCTGTCACAACAAAGGGCGGAAGGCTTTTCAAAATCTCTTTAGAAATCATCAAGCGCTGGTCTTCCATGCGCTTGGGGGCCTCTTTTGGGAGGGAACCTGTCAAAGCGTGATACATGGCGGCGGCGACAGCATATACATCGCTGGCCTCTGAGTATCCGCCCTTCTCGCTGTACTGCTCGATGGCGGCGCACCCGGGATACAGCTCTTCCAAAAGCTCCGTGCCCTGCCTGCGGACAGCCGGAATGGAAAAGCCGGTGATCAGCATGGTGCCGTCCTTGGTCACCCGAAGGGTCTCAGGGGAAATTCCCAGATGGGGCACGCCCAGAGAGTTCATCAGCCCTAAAGCGGTGATCACCGGAGCAAACAGCCGGTTGACCTCATTCCAGGAAAGCTTCCCGCCGTTATTTTCCAGATATCTGCGCAGCGTGACGGAGGGAAGATACTCGTAAACCGCATAGGCGGTATAATTTTCCTCGAAAATATCCAACACAGAGTTGACTACCGTGATCTCCCGTAGACGGCTCACATTTTTGGAAAGGTCTAAAAACTCTTCCAGATACCGGGCATATTTGCTCTGCTCTCCCCGGCGGGGAGAAACCGTCATCCCGTCCTCTTCTCTCTGAGCCAGCGCCGCCGGGAAAAACTCCCGGATCTCCACCACCTTTTTGGTGATCTGGTCCAGCGCGGCGTAGGTGATGCCTTCGCCGTTCATCGACTTCACCCTGCCGATGACATAGCGGGAATCCAGCACAGTATGATGATCCAGTCCTTCGGGTATCTGAGCCCGCGCGTTATCCCATCCGCACACGGGACACACGCTGCCATCCTGCTCCGGGTGATACCCTGCAAAACAGTTCATACACAGTTTGCTATCCATCTCTTCCTCCAAGCTCAAGCTAACGCGGCAAAGCCACTGTTTGGCACAAACCGCCTGAAAGCTTTTCCTACAAACAGTGATTCTGGCCAATTATAGCACAAGTTCTCAAAAAAGACAAGGAAACTCTGGAAAGACAGGGGCATTTTTCCAAAAAAGGAAAGAGAACGCTGAAAAAAGTCTTCTTTCAGCGTTCTCCCGATAGCTGCTTTCACCTTTTGAACCCGGGCCTCTCCCACGCGGAGAGAAAAACAGATGCTCAGGCCTTGTTGACAGAGCCGAACAGCTCCATCTTTTCCTTAACAGTGGCCTTGATGGCCTCGAAGCCGGGAGCCAGAAGCTTTCTGGGGTCGAAGCCCTTGCCCTGACGGTCTTTTCCCTCTTCGATATACTGACGGGTGGCCGCGGCAAAGGCCAGCTGGCACTCCGTATTCACATTCACCTTGGAAACGCCCAGGGTGATGGCTTTCTTTACCATCTCAGCCGGGATGCCCGTGCCGCCGTGAAGCACCAAAGGCATAGTGCCGGTCTTCTCCTGGATCTTAGCCAGCACATCAAAATTCAGTCCCTGCCAGTTTTCCGGGTATACGCCGTGGATATTTCCGATACCGGCCGCCAGCATGGTGACGCCCAGATCCGCGATCATCTTGCACTCGTCCGGATCCGCCACTTCGCCGCCGCCGATCACGCCGTCTTCCTCACCGCCGATAGCGCCTACCTCTGCTTCCACAGAGATACCCTGCTCGCCGGCAACGCGGATGATCTCCTTGGTCTTCTCGATATTTTCGTTGATCTCATAGTGAGAGCCGTCAAACATGACGGAGGAGAAACCCGCCTCCATGGCTTTGAAAGCGCCCTCATAGGAGCCGTGATCCAGATGCAGGGCCACGGGAACCGTAATGCCCAGGGTGTCGATCATTCCCTTGACCATCCCGGTCACGGTGTTATAGCCGCACATATACTTTCCCGCGCCCTCAGACACGCCGAGGATCACAGGAGAAGCGTTCTCCTGCGCGGTAAGCAGGACCGCCTTGGTCCACTCCAGGTTGTTGATGTTGAATTGACCTACGGCGTATTTTCCAGCCTTGGCCTTGTTGAGCATTTCCTTTGCAGAAACCAACATAATATTGCCTCCAGATAAACAGATTTAAAGCTTGTCTTCATTATAGACAAATCCTGAACAAAAATCAACGGGGAATTCATTTCTTCAGGTTTTCGCCCCGCGTCTGTCTCAAAAGCCGATTTTCCCCAAGCGAACCAGCAGATCTCATTTTGGGGGTATTTGCCGGGATCCGGGAAATTCTAATAAGGCGCGTTTTCGTCCAGATATCTTTCCCGATTTTCCCGGTCTGCCACCTCGCAGGGGACCTTCAACACACCGCGGTTCTCCTCGCCCTGGATCAAAGCGACCGCCGCGTCCACCGCCTTTCCCGGCACCAGAGCGGAGCAGATCACCGTCTGCTGCCAAAATCCGGCATCCTCCTCCATCATTCTGAGATACTCCTGGCTTCCTCCGCCTGAGCACACCGCCTTGATGTCCGTCCGCTCGGCGGCCTTGATAGCCTGAACCGCCCCGACGGCCACCTCGTCGTTTTCCGCGTATACGCCGTCGATCTCCGGCGTGGCCGCCAGGATCTCCGTAAAGCGCTTGACCGCCTCCGCCCGGTTCGGATTCAGGGGATAAACCTCCACTTTACTACCCGGAGAGAGCTCCATCAGCTTATCCTGAAAGCTCTGCTCCCGCAGCTGGGAATCCTCCTTTGTGCCGGTGCTCAAAAGGATCACCCTGCCGGAGGCTTCCAGCTTCCCGGTTAGGTACTGGGCGGACTTCGCGCCTATATCTCTCCCATCCTCTTCCACCAAGAGGATCCTGTCGTCGTCGATGGGAAGCTGTGCGCTCACCACCTGGATCCCCACATCCAGGCAGGCCTCTACCGCCGCTTCCATCTCTCCCCAATAGGGATAGATCACGATGGCCTGAGCGCCCCAGCCCCGCAGAAGCTCCATCTGGGAACACATCTCCTCCCGGTCATCGCTTTCCAAAAGCTTATACTCGATCTGCCTGCCCAGCTCCCTGCACCGCTTCTCGGCATAATAGGCAAACTGAGCCTCTTTCCCCCCTTCCAGCCGCGGGGCCAAAACACCCACCTTATACTGTACGGAGGTATCCGAGCGAACATTGTATTCCCAGGCGCTTTCCTCCGCTGAGGAAGAGGACTTTCTTGCGCTGCAGGCCGACAGGACGATCAATATAAAGACCAAAAACACTGTCCCCGCTTTTTTCATCTGTGATCCCCTCCGGTTTCTCGGTATCGTGCCCTGCCGCAGCAGTAAGCTCGCTTCGCTTTCTGCCGCAGAGAGGCGGCAAAATTCTTTTGTCCATTATAGCAAAGCGCCCTTCTCTTTTCAAGCGTCTCCCTTCCGGGATTACGGGATCCTAAAATTTATTCCAACTTCGTGCAGGCTCCCCTGCCCGACACTTGACAGGGGAGAAAATATCTGCTAAATTATCTCTGAAAATAAAATATACAATTTTAGTATACATTCCGTCGATCAGAAAGGAGCCCAGCATGACCAAGAATAAATTCTCTGTTACCGGGATGAGCTGCTCCGCCTGCTCTTCCCATGTGGAAAAAAGCGTCAGCGCCCTTTCGGGAGTCACGGCCGTCTGCGTCAATCTGCTCACAAACAGCATGCAGGTGGAATATGACGAAAAGGCCGTCTCCCCCAAAAAGATCATCGAAGCCGTGAAAAAAGGCGGCTACGGCGCCTCTTTGGTCAGAGAGGGAGAAAAAAAGGAAAAGGCGGAACGAAACGCCGCGAAGGAGAGCGCGCTGGCCCTGAAAGCCATGAAGCGCCGTTTTTTCCTCTCCCTGTGCTTTTTGATCCCCCTGATGTACCTTTCCATGTATCATATGTTTTCCGACTGGTTCGGCCTGCCAGCTCCGCCCTTTATCCTCCGGCTGTTTCACGGGCCGGAAAACGCGGTCAGCTTTGCCCTGACCCAGCTATTGCTACTGACGCCTATCCTCATTTTAAACCATCACTATTTCAAGAACGGCTTCAGAAGCCTGTTTTACAGAAGCCCCAATATGGACAGCCTGATCGCCATCGGCTCTTCCGCCGCCATCATCTACGGGATCTTTGCCCTTTACCGCATCGGCTACGGCCTGGGTCACGGGGAGATCCAGGTGGTGGAGCATTACGGGAGCAACCTCTATTTTGAGTCCGCCGGAACGATCCTGACCCTAATCACCCTGGGAAAATTCCTGGAGGCAAAATCCAAGGGCCGCACCAGCGAAGCCATTGAGAAGCTGGTGGACTTGGCCCCCAAAACTGCCCTGCTTATAAAAGACAATGAAGAGATCGAGGTGCCCGTCAGCGAGATCGCCGCGGGCGATCTGATCTCCGTAAAGCCCGGCGCCTCCATTCCGGTGGACGGCGTGATCGAAGAGGGCAGCACCAGTGTCGACGAATCCGCCATCACCGGAGAAAGCATTCCGGTGGAAAAATCCGTGGGGGACGCCGTGATCTGCGCCACGGTCAATAAGACGGGCAGCTTCCGTTTCCGCGCCACCAAGGTGGGCGAGGATACCACCCTGGCTCAGATCGTCCGCCTGGTGGAGGAAGCCAGTTCCAGCAAAGCCCCTATCTCCAAGCTTGCCGATAAGATCGCCGGGATCTTCGTGCCCACAGTCATGGCTATCGCCCTTGTGGCCGCCATCGTCTGGCTGATCCTGGGAGCGGGGGTGGAATTCGCCCTTTCCACTGGTATCTCCGTTCTGGTAATCTCCTGCCCCTGCGCCCTGGGGCTGGCCACGCCGGTGGCCATTATGGTAGGCACCGGAAAAGGAGCCGAACAGGGGATCCTGATCAAATCGGGAGAGGCGCTGGAAACCGCGCACAACATTGATGTGGTGGTTCTGGATAAAACGGGGACCGTCACCGAAGGGACACCCCGGGTCACGGATATTCTTCCCCTAAAGACAGACGAGGAGACCCTGCTCTCCATCGCCTACAGTCTGGAAGAGCAAAGCGAGCATCCTTTGGCCCAGGCTGTGGTGACCTGCGCGAAAGAAAAAGGGATTCCCCTAAAGAGAGCGTCCCGCTTTGAAGCCCGGTTCGGCAAGGGGGTTGAAGCACAGCTGGACGGAAAGACCTATTACGCGGGGAACGCTCTCTATCTTCAGGAGCTGGGGATTTTAAAGGAGGAGGACGCCGCGATCTCCCAGCGGATCTCCGCCCTGGCAGACGAAGGAAAAACGCCGCTTCTCTTTGCGGACGAAACCGCGCTGTTGGGGATCATTTCCGCCGCGGACACCATCAAGCCCACCAGCCGGGAGGCCATCTCCCGCTTTGCCAAAATGGGCATTGAAACCGTGATGCTCACAGGAGACAATGCCCGCACCGCTGAAGCTATTCGGAATAAACTGGACATTCCCCAGGTCATCGCCCAGGTGCTGCCCCAGGAAAAGGAGCAGAAGATTGCCCAGCTGCAGCAGGAAGGGCATAAGGTAGCCATGATCGGAGACGGGGTGAACGACGCCCCCGCTCTCACCAGAGCCGATGTGGGGATCGCCATCGGGGCGGGCTCCGACATCGCTTTGGAAAGCGCCGATATCGTACTGGTGCGAAACGATCTTCTGGACGCCGTGACCGCCGTGCGGCTGAGCAAGGCGGTGATCCGAAATATCAAGGAGAACCTGTTCTGGGCCTTCTTCTACAATTCTATCGGGATCCCCCTGGCGGCCGGGGTGTTCGCCTTCCTCGGCCTGAGGCTCAACCCCATGTTCGGCGCCGCTGCCATGAGCCTTTCCAGCGTATTTGTGGTCACCAACGCCCTGCGCCTGAAGTTTTTCAAAAAATGAATTTGTAAAATGGTGCAGCGAGCCGCCCGGAAAATCCGGACGGCTTTTTCTTTCGGGAAAATACGGAATTTCCCTTGCGGCAAAGCGAAGCCGCGCTTATAATGGGAACAGGCACTTGTTTGACAGACAAGCCTAGTAAGGAGGAGATCGTTTGAATACTTATCTGGGAGAAAATTTTCTGCTTCACAGCGAACCCGCCCGCTCGCTCTATCACCAGTACGCGGAGCATGAGCCCATCTTTGACTACCACTGCCATTTAAGCCCCAAGGAGATCCTGGAGGATACGCGCTTTGACACCATTACCCAGGTCTGGCTTTCCGGCGACCACTACAAGTGGCGCCTCATGCGGGCCTGCGGTGTGCCGGAGGAGTATATCACCGGGCAGGCGGACCCCTATGAAAAGTTTCTTCACTGGGCACGCACGGTGGAAAATTCCATCGGGAATCCCCTTTACGACTGGACCCATCTGGAGCTGAAAAACTATTTCGGTGCAACAAAGCTGCTCAGTGAGAAGACGGCTCCTGAGATCTGGGAACAGTGCAGCCAAAAGCTCGCTGAGCCCGGCTTCTCCGCAAGAGGTTTGATCCAGAGGAGCGGGGTCAAGGCGCTGTGTACCACCGACGACCCCACGGACGATCTCTCCGTTCACCGGGCCCTTGCCCGGGACGGCTCCTTCTCCGTCCGGGTGCTTCCTGCCTTTCGTCCGGAAACGGCTCTGCATCCGGAGCAGAAAAACTTCGTCCGGTGGACGGAAAAGCTGTCCCAGGTCTCCGGGCTCCCTGTCACAAGCCTTTCCCAGCTGGAAGACGCGCTGGAGAAGAGAGCCGTCTTTTTCCGGGAAAACGGCTGTCTCATGGCAGACCAGAGCCTGCTGTCCCCTGACTTTTTGTCCGGGACGCGGGCGGAGGCGGAGCAGGCGTTTTTGAAGGCCCTGTCCGGAAAAGAGCTCACCCCCTATGAGCAGAACGCGTATCAGACTCAGCTGCTGCTTTCTCTGGGCAGGATCTACCACAGAGCGGGCTTTGCCATGCAGCTGCATTTGGGTGTGCTTCGTAACTGCAACTCCCGCCTGTTCCCCACAACCGGGCCTGACGCGGGCTTTGACAGCGTGGGCGACGGTGTGAGCGCCGCTTCTCTCGCTCTCTTTTTTGACGCTCTGGACCGCACAGGAGAGCTGCCGCCCACGGTCCTTTACTCCCTGAATTCCGGGGACGAGGATAAGCTTTCCAGCCTTTTGGGCTGTTTCCAGGAGGGAATGTTCCCCCAAAAAATGCAGTTGGGCGCTCCCTGGTGGTTCTGCGACCATCAGGAGGGCATGAGAAAGCAGATGAAGGCTTTGGCAAATGTCGGCCTGCTGTCCGGCTTTATCGGGATGCTCACCGATTCCAGAAGCTTTCTCTCCTACGCCCGCCACGAATACTTCCGCCGGGTCCTCTGCGACCTTTTAGGCAGTTGGATGGAGCAGGGAGATATTCCCGCCGACAGGGAGCTGATCGGCCCCATGGCCCGGAACATCTGTTACCGGAACGCCGCCGTCTATTTCAAGCTCTAACCGGTGGAAAGGAGCGAAGGATATGAAAAAATGGCTGTTTCTCCCCCTCTTCCTGCTGATTTTCTGCTCAGGCTGCGCGGCAGCCTCTCAGGAAAGTACCTCTTCGGCGGTGGACACCTCTGTTGTCACAGAGCTTGCCACCAAGAAGCTGGAGGAGCTGTTCGCCAATGTTCCGGCCTTTCAGATCCAAAGTACGGACACCGCCCTTTCCTCCTCGGACAGCGAGCATGTCGTGGTGCTGTTCACCTACACCTCTGACCAGGGAGACGGCGAGTACGGCTTTGAATACCGGGGAAATCTCCAGGACGGCTACCAGCTGCTTCAGGAAGGCGGGAAGGTTTCCAAAGACATGCTGGACTCTTAGTGCCGAAAGGAGATCACGATGCAGACATTTCCTCAAAGAGTGTACCGCCTTGTTTCCAAAATACCGAAAGGCTCTGTCGCCACCTATGGACAGCTTGCGGCCCTGGCGGGAAGCCCCAGGGCCGCGCGGATCGTAGGAGCGGCCATGGTTCGGGCCCCCGCGGGGCTTCCCTGCCACCGAGTCCTCTACTCAGACGGTTCCCTGTGCTGCGAACAGGCCTTCGGCGGGAAAGAGATCCAACGAGGTCTCTTACAGGAAGAAGGCGTCTCCTTCCTGCCGGATGGACGGGCCAACCTGAAAAAGCATCTATGGCCCGGGCCGGAAGAGCCGTCCAAAAAATGAGGCGCGCGACCCTTTTTGCCGTTTTTTTCATCTGAGAAACTCATGTAGACAAGACTGCCGGGAAATGAAAGATTTCCCGGCAGTCTTTTTTACCACTCTCTGATCACCTGTTCCGCGCACCGCAGCCCGTCCACGGCGGCGGAGACGATCCCGCCCGCGTAACCGGCCCCCTCTCCGCAGGGAAAAAGCCCTTTGCAGGCCGGGGATTGAAGGTCCTCTCCCCTGAGGATCCTTACGGGAGAAGAGCTTCTGGTTTCCGGCGCGGTCAAAACGGCGTCGCCGCCGTCAAATCCGGAAAGCCTGCGCCCAAACTCAGGCAGCGCCTCCCTCATGGCGTCGGTGACAAAGCCCGGCAGACAGTCATCCAGCGAGGCGGGCACGACCCCCGGCTGGTAGGTGGGAAGCACCCCGCCAAAAGTGCGGGAGGGCTTCCGGGAGAGGAAGTCCTCTACCCGCTGGGCGGGTGCCGAGTAATTGCTCCCCGCAAGGCGAAACGCGGCCTGTTCGATCCGGCGCTGAAAAAACATTCCGGCCAAAGGCCCCTCTTCGCCATAGTCCTCCGGCCCCACGCCCACCAGAAGAGCTGAGTTGCTGTTTTCCCCGTCTCTTGAAAAGCGGCTCATTCCATTGGTCACCACGCCGCCGGGCTCAGAGGCAGCCCCGGTCACCACGCCGCCGGGACACATACAAAAGGTGTAAACGCCACGACCCGAAGGCAGATGGCAGAAAAGCTTGTAGTCCGCGGCCCCCAGCGCGGGGCGGCCGGCAAAGCTTCCGTACTGCGCCCTGTCGATAAGCGCGGCGGGATGCTCAATCCTGGCCCCCACCGCAAAGGCCTTCGCCTGCATGGGGATCCCCAGCTGATGAAGGGCGCAAAAGGTATCTCTCGCGCTGTGCCCCACCGCCAGGATCACCTGAGAGCAGGGGATCACTTCCTGTTCTCCCCGGCTGTTTTTTACTTTCAGGCCCGTAAGCCTTCCGCTTTCCAAAAGAAGCCCGGTCACCGTGGAACCAAAAAAGATCTCCCCGCCCAGCGAAAGGACCCTGCGGCGGATCTCCTTAACCACCTTAGGAAGCCGGTCAGTCCCCACATGGGGCTTGGCGTCTGTCAGGATCTGTGGGGGAGCTCCGGCTTTTACCAGCTCTTCCAGCACCTGCCGGATCCGGGGATCCCCCGTGCCGGTATTGAGCTTTCCATCTGAAAAGGTCCCTGCTCCTCCCTCTCCGAACTGCACATTAGAGTGGGGGGACAGTACGCCTTTCTCCCAGAAAAGCTGAACGGAGCTTTCCCGCTGCTCCACCGTTTCCCCTCGTTCCAGCACCATAGGGCAAAGCCCCTGCTGGGAAAGAAGCAGCGCGGCAAACATTCCGGCAGGGCCAAAGCCCACCACCACGGGCCTGCCGTGATTGCCAGGTTTCTTCGGGACAGGAGGCTCATAGCGGTAGGGAACCGCCTTCTGCACGCCCTTGTCCCTCAGGCGGCGAAGAAGCTTGTCCTCGTCCGTGTCCACCGTAACCTCAGCCGCACAAACGAAGTGAACCTCCTGCTTTTTTCTGGCGTCCACCGATCTGCGCGCCAGAGAGACGGCGGTCACAGCCTTTTCGGGAAGCTTCAGCTTTCGGGCAGCGGCGGCTAAAAGTTCCTTCTCCCCGAAATCCAAAGGCAGGGAAAGGTTAGAAAGCCTCAGCATATTCCGTCTCGCCCCTTTCCCGCTCCAAGAAGCTTGCAGCGGCGTTTTCTCCCGCGCACAGGCCGCTTAAAAAGGCCCAGTGCAGGTTATACCCTCCGCAGTCGCCGTTCACATTCAAAAGCTCCCCCGCAAGGTAGAGCCCCTTTTGCCTTTTGGACTCCATGGTGCGAAGCTCCACTTCGCAGAGGGGAACGCCTCCCGCCGTGACCTGGGCCTGCTCAAAGGGAGCGACCCCCTGTACCATAAAACGCAGGTCTTTTACCCGCTGGGCCGCCAAACGCAGCTCCTCCTTGGAAAGGGAGGAAAGGGGCCTACTCCCGTCGATCTCCAGGCTTTTGACCACTTCCCGCCCCACCTTCAGGTTGATCAGTCCCCCGAAAAGCTCTCTGCAGGCCCTTTCGGGATGCCTTCTGCAAAGCTTTTTCAGGTAGGCGAAAACCTCCTCTTCTGCAAGGTCCTCCACAAGGTCCAGAGAGATCTCGCTGTGCTTCTTCCCCTCCGGAGAAAGAAGGGAAGAAAGGTTAAAAACACAGATCCCGGAAAGCGCTTTGGAAGCGAAGATCACCTCTCCCCGCTCCTTCGCCACTAATCGTCCCTCCTCCAGAAGAGCGGCCTCGCACCGGCACCTCATTCCCTTGAGAGCGGACAACATCTGACTTTCGCACAGAATGGGCGCGAGAGCCGGGCGGCAGGGCAGAAAGCTGTGTCCCAGGTCTTTACAAAGCTTTTCACCGAAGCTTCCGCAGGAGTGGCGGGGAGAGGCCATTCCGCCTACCGCCAGAATACAGCGCTCGGCAAGAATGTTTTCCCCGCTTCTCATATGGAGAAGGAATCCCTGAGAATCGGGCTCCGCCCTTTCCACCGGATCGCCGCTGCGGAGGTTGACCCCCGCCTCCTCACAGCCGAACCACAGCGCCTGCAAAACAGCGGTCGCCTGCAGGTTTCTGGGGTACACCCTTCCCTGGTCGTCCGCCACCGTCAGGATCCCCATCTCTTCCAGCTCTCTGGTGAGCCTTTTTACGGAGTACCGCTCTAAAAAGGGAGGCAGCGCCTCCCGGTCCCCGTGATAGTGCTGCTGGGAAAGGGCAAGATTCGTCAGGTTACATCTGCCGTTTCCCGTAGCCAAAAGCTTTTTTCCGGGCTTGGGATTCCCTTCCAGCAGGATCACGGAAAGCTCCCTGTCCTTTTTCTTTCCCAATAGTCCGGCGCACCGGGCGGCCATCAGGCCGGACGCCCCCGCTCCCACTACCGCGATATCCCAGCGCTCTCTCATAAAACCAGCCCCAACACACCGTAGGAAAGAAGGCACATGAGCACATCCGCCACTAAGGTCCCCACGGCCACGGAAAACATGGCGGATTTAAAATCCATCTTCATCAAGGCGGCGGCCAGAGAGCCTGTCCAGGCTCCCGTTCCGGGCAGTGGGATGGCCACGAAGATCAAAAGACCCAGGGTCTTGTACCGATTGATCTTGGAAAACTTGCTTCTGCCCTTTTTCTCCATGCGGTCCACCAGCTTAACGAACCGGGTATTGCGCATCCAGTCAAAGATCTTTTGAATGAACAGAAGGATAAACGGGGTGGGCAGAAGAGTGCCCGCCAAACAGATCCAAAACGCCTTCCACAGCTCCAGGTGCAAAAGCTTTGCCGCCAGGATCCCTCCCCGAAGCTCAATCACCGGCATCAGTGACAGCAAGAATACCGTCAGCTCCGCCGGAATGGTATCACTGAAAAAGCGCACCAGCGCTTGTACGATTCCCTCCATAGTAAAATCCTTTCCCGCTCCTGTTTTTTCTCATTCCTTTAGCTTCTCTTTTTTCCCGGGACTTATTTTGCTATTGTACAAAAAAACCATAGAAGAATATTTCTCTGAAAGAATTATTTTTGAACTTTCCCAGATTTCTTATCCTTTCCCCCATGCCGGTCGCCGGGCCGCGCCCTTTTTTATCGACGCCGCTGCCCGGAAGCGGGTTTTTGAGGCCTCACTTCCGGGCAGCGATTTTCAGGGAGAGCTATTTCACCGCTTCAGAAGAAATTCCGAGAGGTCGCCGAACTGATACCCGTCCTCCTCCCAGTGGGTCAAAAGCTCATCTAAAATTTCCCCGTTGGTTTTGGAGGTACTGTGAAGCAGTACGATGGCCCCTGGATGGATCCTGGGCAGGAGCTTGGAAAAAGCCTCCTCGCGGGTGGGCTGGTCGTTTTCGTACCAGTCCACATAGGCAAGACTCCAAAACACCGTGTGATACCCAAGCTTTTTCGCCATTTCCAGATTGCTCTCACAGAATTTTCCCTGAGGGGGCCGGTAAAGCTTCGGCATCTCTTTTCCGGTGATCTCACGGTACAGCTCTTCATTTTTCCGCAGCTCTTCCTCGAAGCTTTTTTCATCGGCGATCTTTGACATATCCGGATGGCTGTAGGTGTGGTTCCCCACAAGGTGGCCGTCCGCAACCATCCGCTTTACCAGCTCGGGCTGTGTTTCAAAATAATTTCCCACCAAAAAGAAAGTGGCCTTCACCCCGTGCTTCTGTAAGGCGTCAAGAATTTTCTCCGTATTCCCGTTTTCAAAACCCGCGTCAAAGGTGATGTAAAGCACCTTTTCCCGCTCCTGCGTGCAAAAAAGGGCGTTGTATTTTCCAAGAGCGTCCTGGGAAACATTTCCGATGGGAGGCTGTCCCTCCTCCTGAAAGCTCAACCCCCAGTTCGTGATCTCTCCCGAGACCGAAAGCGCCTGCGGACTCCCAAAGGAAAACATTGTCAAAATCCCGGACAAGAGTAATATCGCCGCCAATGAAATCAAAACCGCTCTGTGCCTTTTCAGCGCAAATCTCAGCCGCCTCATCACCATAACCTCTCTTTTTCAGCTTTCGGCCGTAATTGGGAACGAGCGGAAAAGAGTGAGAAGCATTGCTTTACCGCTCAAAATAATGTATGATTTTCGTAAGAGTTTCATAACTTCCTTTTTAAGGAACATCTTATAAAGTCAGGCTAGAAAAGCACCGCAGGAGGGAGAAGCCGTATGGAAGCCGCCGAAAACAAAAACATCCTGGTGGTGGATGATGACAGAGAGATCGTCCGCGCCATTGCCTTGAATCTGGAAAGCGAGGGCTACCATGTGCTCAAGGCCTATGACGGGCTGGAAGCGCTGGACCTCGTCACAACGAAGGAGATTCATCTGATCATCATCGATGTGATGATGCCCAAGCTGGACGGACTTTCCGCCATTATGAAGATCCGGGAAAAGAAAAACCTCCCCATCATCGTGCTCTCCGCGAAAAGCGAAAACAGCGACAAGGTGATCGGTCTTTCCATGGGCGCGGACGACTATGTGACGAAGCCCTTCAACCCCATGGAGCTTATGGCCCGGGTCAAGTCTCACCTGAGACGCTACACCAGCCTGGGAGACATTAATTCCAACGGGGAAAACACCATTCTCAACGGAAGGCTCTGCTTCAATCTGGACGAGCATGTGCTCTATGCCGACGGCGAGCCGGTGAAGCTCACCGCCACCGAAACCAAGATCGTGGAGCTGCTGATGAGAAACCCCGGCCGGATCTTTCCCGCGGAAGAGATCTACAGCAAGATCTGGAACGAATCCGCCTATTCCACGGAAAACACGGTCATGGTGCATATCAGAAGGATCCGGGAAAAAATCGAGCTCAATCCGGGAGAACCGGAATATCTGAAGGTGGTGTGGGGGATTGGCTACAAAATCGAAAAGCACTGATGTCTTCAAGGGGCTGATCTCCTGGCTGTGCCTGATCCTGGTGTTCTGCGCCGTCACCGTGGCCGTTACAGGACTTGCAAGCGCTGTCTTTGACCCACAGCTTGCGCAAGGCGCGGTGGATCTCCTCAACTACGCGGAAAAAAGTCAGGAGATCCCTCCCCGGTTTCTGGTTTCCCTCCTCTGCGTTCTCGCGTTGTTCATCACCTGCCTGCTCTTCATTTTTCTTTTCCGAAAGGACCGCAAGCAATTCGAAGCTTCGATTGCCCGCTCCCTTTCCCGGATGTGGGTAGAGATCAAGCTTGCCCTTCTGGCCCTCACTCTGGTTCTTTCTCTGCTTCTGGAGGCCTCCGCATCGCAGCCTCCCTTCGGAAAATTCCTCTTTCCGGCGATTGTCCTCATTCTGTATTTCCTGTGCCTGGATATCGGCCACAACCGGCGTTTTTTCAGCCACAATATCATTCACTCGCTCTTAAAAGCTGTGAATTCCTATTCTCTCATGACCAGCTTTGAGCAGCGCAGTATCCGCAGGCTGTTTTCCTGCCTTATCGTCATTGCCGCCGTGGGGGCCGCCTCTCTCATCGGGGCGGCCATTCTCAACAACACTCCCCTCAATGGGATCTGGCCCTTCCGAAACTTCATTTTTCTGGGGATCTGTGTTTTCGCGGCAGTGGGCGTCATCGGCACGATCATCTGGTATACCCTTTCTCTGAAACGGGATCTGCGGGACTGGAATATTCTGATGGCGCAGATTGCGGAAATGTACGGCGGAAACTTAAACGCCGTGAACCACATTCCCCCCACCTCCAACCTTTACGACTGCGCCATGCAGCTGAACATGATCAGGACCGGTATTCAGAAGGCCGTGGAGGAAGGAGTCAAGGCGGACCGCACCAAGGTGGAGCTGATCACCAACGTCTCCCATGATATCAAAACGCCCCTGACCTCCATCATCAGCTATGTGGAGCTGCTGAAAAAAGAAGAGGGGCTCCCCCCCCATGTGATGGACTATATTTTCACTATCTCTCAGAAAGCGGAGCGCCTTGGGATCATCGTACAGGATGTGTTCGAGGTCTCTAAAGCCGCTACCGGCAATATCTCGCTCAACCTGGAGGTTTTGGATATTGGAAAGCTTTTACATCAAACCATGGCGGAAATGGAGGAGACCCTGGCAAACGCACCTTTAGAATGGCGCGTGGAGATCCCCTCCTATCCCCTTCTGGTCCACACAGACGGCCAGAGAATGTACCGGGTATTTCAAAATCTGCTGCGCAACTGCGCCCAATATTCGCTGGAAGGGTCCCGGGCCTATGTGACAGTTTTCCCGGAGAACGAGACCGTCAAGGTGAGCATCCGCAATGTTTCCCGCACCGAGATCGCCATAGGCGGCGAAGACCTCACCGCCAGGTTCGTCCGGGGAGATCAAAACAGGACCACCGAGGGCAGCGGTCTGGGGCTTTCCATCGCGAAAAGCTTCACGGAGGCCTGCGGCGGAGCTTTCTCTCTGGAGACGGACAAAGACCT
The DNA here is from genome assembly GCA_946554335.1 of uncultured Neglectibacter sp. Taxonomy (GTDB): domain Bacteria; phylum Bacillota; class Clostridia; order Oscillospirales; family Acutalibacteraceae; genus Acutalibacter. The sequence continues at coordinate 4,702 of CAMNSA010000006.1, read as the reverse complement.
TTTTATCGTCACCGTCCAGTTTCCCCTGATTGCAAAGGAACCCGGGCCTCCCGCTCCCGGATTTTCAGAGGCGGATCCTTCGTCTGCGCCTTCCTCCGAGGAAGAAAGCGCCCCTCTCCCCTCTTCGGAAGAGAAACCTTGCGAAAAGATCCTGTTATGATCCGTTTTCAAAAACAGAACACGCCGGTCCTGAGAATCGCTCAGGCGCCGGCGTGTTCTGTTTTTTCCGCGCTTAGCAGGTTCAGGGTCGCCCCCTCCACCCGAAATTTCAGTTCCATTCCGGAAAAGCTCATGCCGTAGACCCGTTGCGGGTCGTTGTGATAGGAGGGACGCGGGTCCTGCTCCAAAATCCCTTTCACTCCCTCCCGCAGTTCTTCCGGGATCTCCCGCAAAACCTGTGGGGGGATCTCCACCCGAAGCCTGCGCTCCTCATAAAGCTGCGTAAAGCCCCCGGCAGCCTCCGGACGGCTGTCCGCGAAGGGCAGGTAGGGCTTGATGTCAAAAACCGGCGTGCCGTCCAGCAGATCCGCTCCGGCTACCAGCAGCACCGGCCCTAAAGCTTCCTCCCACCGAACCTCTTTAAGCCTGACACAGGAAAGACCGATGGGGTTGGGGCGGAAGGGAGAGCGCGTGGCAAACACGCCCATTCTCCGGTTTCCTCCCAGGCGGGGCGGCCGCACCGTAGGCGACCAGCCTTCCCGGACGCTTTGCGAAAATTCCCAGATAAGCCAAAGGTGAGAGAATTCTTCCAGCCCGCGAAAGGCTTCCTTGACCCGGTATTCCGGCTCAAAGACCACCCGGGCCTCCAATTCCTCCACCAGGCCGCTTTGCCGGGGAATCCCGAATTTCTCCGTAAATCCGCTTTCAACATGCGCGATAGGCGTCACCAAAACAGGCTCCATACCGGCTCTTCCTCCATCAATATTCTCACTGATCCGTGCCGATCTCGTACCGGATGCAAAGGCGCATCAAGATCTGAGCCATCTGCGCCCTGCTGGCTTTGCCCCGGGGACTCAGCTGGGAGGAGGAAACGCCGGTGATCAACTCTGTTCTGTATGCCCACGCCATGGCGTTTCTGGCATAGTCGTTGATCTCATCTGCATCGCTGAAGGCGAGAAGGTCCGTTTCATCTGCCCATCCGGAGTCCAGACCCCTCGCCATACAAAATCGCTGGAGAATCGTCGCCGCTTCCTGCCGGCTTACACTTTGGTGGGGATGAAAAAGTCCATCCCCGTACCCTGTGACGATGCCGCTTTCCCTGGCCCAGTTCACCGCGTCGACATACCATGTTCCCTCAAAAACATCCGAATAGCGATTCTCCGTCATCGCCGCCGGTTCACCGGCGGCGCGGTAAAGAATGGTCACCAGCTGGGCGCGGGTCATAGGCGTATTGGGTGAAAAGCGCTCCGCGCTCACCCCGTCCATCAAACCATGCTCCTTTACAAAGCGCACCGCATTTCCGAACCAATCCTTCTCCCACACATCCTCAAAGCCTGCCACGGGCGGAGAGGAGGGAGAGGGTTTGATGAGGATGAAGGAAGCGCCGTAGCCCTCGGCCAGAGTCCCGATGTCATTGTACCATGCGGGGCTGTGCCAGATCTTATCCTCCGAGGGCTTATTCCCCCAGAAGATCATCATGTGGTTATCCATGTCGTTTCCTGTAAACTGATGGGTCCAGAACCGGAGAATGATATCTCCCTTTTCGCATTTCCCGCTTTGGAGCATGGCCTGCTTGCTGGGAAACACAAAGGCCTTTAGCTTTCCATAGCGCACAAAGTTGAAATAGTTGGAGGCACAGGACAGCTCGTCATACTTGAGTCCGCTTCCCCAAAGGGCAAAATCATGGGAACGAATGACCTTGAGGGCAGCCGTCGTATCAAGTCCGCATTTGCGCAGCACATAGCCTATAAAACCGGCACAGTTCAAACCGGGAGCACCGTTGTAGGAAGGGTCGCCGTTGGGAGATTGATGATCTCCCCCGATGTAGGGCGTTTTCAAATAGTAATTGTCATGCTCGTGGGAGGAAAGCTCTCTTACAATCTCTTCACGGGTCACGCCGTAGTCCGACAAATACTTGGTCCCGCCCTCGCAGACATCTTTCACCCAGCTGTAGGGCATTAGGTCTGAAAACTCCTCCGCGGCGGAATCCACCACTGAGGAACCCTCTTCAGCGGCCGCCGGAAGGGAAGAAAAGGCGATCAGCGCTGCAAGAAGCAGCGCTGCCGCCATTCTCTGTTTCTCTCCCAAAGCCCTGCCTTTCCTTCTGAGAACCTCCAGAAAAGCTCTCACCTGCTCATCGCTCCCTTTTCATAATCTTGCTTCTCATTGTAAGGCAAGGAAAAATAAAAGTCAACCGGCGCTCTGGCCTTTTACCGCCAGCCGCGCTTCTTTTTGTCCCGGCGGATGGCGTTGAGAGGCGCCTGAGGCAAAACCTGTGTTTCCCGGAAATCGGCCACCGCCTCGCTCATCATCTGAAAATTCAGAGTCACGCCCTGAGCGTCCGGCACATAGTCCACCGCCCTGTCCGGGGCGATCCCAAACCTGCCCGCCGTTTCCACCGCGTCGATATTCGCCCCTAAGAACACAAACTCCCAGCCGTATTTTTCCTTTTCGCGCTTGATCATGGCCTTGACCCGATCAGAGGGATACCGTCTGCTGGAATTCTCCTCCCCGTCGGTGATGATCACGAAGATCACATTTTCCGCCCGGTAAGGCTCTGCCGTGTTCTTCTGCACGGCGATCAACTTATCGACGGTCAGGCCAATGGCGTCTAGCAGGGCGGTGGCGCCGCCCACCTGATATTCCTTTTCTGTAATGGGGCTCACCGCTCTGATATCGATCCGGTCGTGGAGCAGTTCATAGGAGCTGTCAAACAGCACCGTGGTGATCCTGCAATCCCCCGCGACTCTCTTCTGCTTTTGAAGCATGGAGTTGAACCCGCCGATGGTGTCCTTTTCTAAGCCCGCCATAGATCCGCTTTTGTCCAGAATAAAAACCAATTCTGTTGCCTTCATAAAAATGACCTCCTTGTGTTTTGGATGGCTTCATTTTAGCCCACACAGGAGGTCGTAAGGTCGCTTTGAAAGCGACAAGTTTTCATTTTGTGCAGCCCGAAAAACGGGAAAACTGGAATTTAGTGCATAGCATAATTTATCTTTACCATATGAATGTGGTCTTCCCAAACACCATTTATATTTAGATAATACTTTGAAATTCCCTCATTCATAAAATTATCTTTTTCTAAAACTCTTAAAGAAGCCTTGTTTTTCGGCATTACATTTGCTTCTATTCGATGTAAATCTAATTCTTCAAATGCGTATTTTGTCAGCATTTTTACTGCCATAGACATATAGCCTTTATTGAGAAAATCTTTATCTAATTTGTATCCCAAAAAAGCAGAACAAAAGGCTCCCCATACCACATTGTTTAATCCTATTATACCTATAATCTTCGCGGGTTGTTCTGTTGGTATAATATAAAAGCGAAATGCCGTCTTTTCTTCATACTCAACTTTTTCCTTTTTTAAGACCTCTCGCTGATATTTAAGTGAAAAAAACTCTTCGTTTCGCACCGGTTCAAATGCCTCTAAAAAATCCCTGTTCCTTTTGTAGTAATCAACCACCTTCTCTGCAAGAGATAGGTCTGCCGGTACAAGCTGTATATATTGATTTTTCATGTCCTACCCTTTCTCCGCAAATTCCGATTCATTTTCCTCCGCTACGCCCCCAGCAGCGGCTGGTCATAGGCAAACAGCACCTCATTGATCTGAAAAATATCATAGTTTCCGTTTACGATAAAATATTCCACGATCACATCGAACCGGCTGGAGTGGGAAAGGGCGTAACCCGCCTTTTTCAGCAGCGCGTCCGTTTCAGGAAGGCTGAGCTCCAGCGCCACGGCCAGTGCCAGGATCGTAGGCTTTTTAGGGGTATATCCCTTTCCGGTACGGATCTTGGAAAAAAGCTTACGGTCAAGATTCGCCCTTTTATAGACCTCCACATCGGTTTTTCCCTTTTGGTCGATCAGCCTCAGCAGCGACTGGGAAAAGGGCTCGTCCAGTTCCTCCAGCAGCTCGCTGAGCGCCGGAGCGGCCGAGGCCATCATGGGAAATGCGAAGGACGCCGTCTGCTCTAAGTCCGCCGCTTCCTGTTGGATGCTTCTGCGGCGCATATCGGTGTGAGCCTTCACATAGTGCCCGTCAATATAGCTTTCTACCCTCCCCAGCAGCGCCTTGCTGACCTGGAAGGAATCCGGGTCAAACACCGCCAAATAGACCTGCATCTCGTGACCTTTCAAAAAGGCCTCTATACTTTGCCGGGCCACCAGAAGGGCCTCCTCCTTGGGGTAGCCGTAGATCCCGCTGGAGAGCAGCGGGAAAGCGACGCTTTCACAGGCATTTTCCGCCGCCAGCTTCAGTGCCGATTCATAGGCCCCGGCCAAAAGCCTCCGGCAGCGCCGCCGAATTAAGGAATGATACACCGGTCCCACCGCGTGGATCACATAGCGCGCCGGAAGGGCAAAGCCCGGGGTAATGGCCGCCTCGCCCACCCGGATGGGCGCAAGCCGGTCACAAGCCGCCTGAAGCTCCCGCTGTCCGGCGGCATAAAAAATCGCGCCGCAAACCCCGCCGCCCATTTGCAGCCCTGGGTTACCCTATTTTACATTTTAGGTAGTTGAAACTAAAAAAATATTCCTATTCCCA
>CAMNSA010000005.1 GCA_946554335.1 uncultured Neglectibacter sp. | reverse complement strand
CAGTTTTCTGGTGACGGTTTTTGAAGCGATGCTCAGGGCACAGCCCCGCCCTGTTTCCGTATCTATGACCATAGACACACTCCCATTGACATTTTCTCACTTGACTATCACCGCGCACGGGAGTAGTCAGGTATTTTTATTGCTATCATTGAAAAAATACCATGTAAGGTATTATCCAGTGATAGCAGGTAAAGAAGATGAATGACCAATATTCTCAAATTATTGTCAATCGAATACTGTCATTATGCCAGCATCGTGATTTCACTATATATCAGCTATCTATCATGAGCGGCATTAGTTATTCGACACTTGATAATCTTATAAATCGCAAAACATTCAATCCCAAAATAAAGACACTTCATAAGATTGCCACTGCTTTTAATATGACATTATCGGAATTTCTTGATTATCCGGAATTAAGCAATTACTCATTTGATGATGAGTGTGAAGAATAAGCTTGTACCCTCTCGTGCCTTTGGTGCGGGAGGCGTTTTTATAATGTCATATTACAGGTTTTCAAAGGGGTATAGCTGTCATTATCTTTTGCATTAGAATATTATATTTTAATGTTAAGGCGAAGGACAAAATATGTCAATAGGCTTTTTTTCAGCGGAAGTTATTGCAGAAGATACCATCATTTTACCTAATGCCACTCTTTATCACTTCGGAGCATTAACATCAAATGTTCATAATGCGTGGAGCAACCGAACCGGCAGGCGAGAGAGCGCCCGTTCTAACTACTAACGACTGAAAGCTAACAACTAAAAGGCCTGCCCTCTCAGGCGGCTTTGCCGCCAGCTCTCCCAGAGGGAGAGCCAAGGGAGTGCCTGCGATTGGATGCTTGTATAAATACCCTCCGGTGCAACCGGAAGTCCCAGCCTGTCACGCAAATGCGAGGCGCGCTTCTCTACACCTTTCACGGCATAGGACATTAGGCTTGCCTCCCCTTTTCTAAGGGGAGGTGGCAGCGAAGCTGACGGAGAGGTAAAGAAAAGCTCTTGCCCCTAGCTTACCTTGTTCCCAAGGTGACCCAAGGTCTTTCCTCTAACATCTAAACTCTAATTACAACCTCTCCGGCACATCGAAAAATGCCAGTTCCTCCATCAAAGATTTCCTGACCTCCGGGGGCCTGTCCTCCCAACGCTCGTTTTCCAGCCATTGGGAAGGGGAGGGAATATATCTGCCGTTTTCGATCTGCCAGTTCTCCCAGCCTTTAGACTCTTCCAGTCCTCTGAGAATCTTTTCCGTAAGCGCTTCATCAGGACGCAGCTTCCGCCACGCCTCTCTGGCCCTCGCCTTTGCAGTCTTTCTGGGATAGGCGTTCCAAAATCGTTCAAAGGAGTTTTCTTCCCGGGGGCTTAAAGGGGAGAGGCTCTCCTTTTCTTTTTCTTTCTCTTTTTCCTTTTCCGTTTCCTTTTCGGCTTTTTTGGGTTTTTCGGTTTTTTGAGAGCTGGAGGCAGAGACCTCTGATTTCCGGGGCCGACCGCCCTTTTTCCCATTTTCCCGGTTTCGTTCACACACGGATTTGTACTTTTCCCGATCCTTATGTAAGATCCGCTTCAAAATGCTGAAGAGAAGCCCTGCCGCCCCGGTGGGAGAGGCCGGATTTTCTCCCAATTCCTCCAAAAACAGCGCTTTGATCACCTGCCCCGCTTCCTCATCTGAAAGCTGCTGGAACTCTTCGTAAAATTCTGTGTACAGCAATAGACTTTTTCTCTCGCTCATAAAGCTTCCTCCTTTTTGGGCAGAAGAAAACCGCCCGGTTTTTTCCCGGACGGCGCTTTGCCTTTTTTGCTGTTTACAGCATATCACGGTTTGCATGTAACATTCTATAACGTCTTTTCGAAAAACCGGAAAAAAGAGGGAAGAAGCTCATGGATTTCCCGGTTGAAAAGTTTCTCAACTTGTAATATAATAAAAGAACATGACAATGGATTATTGCAGCTGAAAGAAGCGAGGATGGTTTAGCGGATGATAGGAACCGATATTGCGATCGACTTGGGGACTTCAAAATTCAAGGTATACCTGGACGGAAAGGGGATCGTGCTCAGCGAGCCCTCTATTATTGCTGTGGATAACGCCACCGATGAGGTGATCGCCATCGGTAGCGAGGCTTATGATATGCTGGGAAGGACCTCGGAGCGCATTACGGTGGCAAAGCCTTTGAGCAACGGCGTGATCTCCGACTTCTCCATGGCTGAGCACCTGATCAGCCATTATCTCAAGGAGATCAGCAACAGCCGGGTCTTTATGCCCCGGGTGGTGGTCAGCGTGCCCTGCGGGATCACAGAGGTGGAAAAGCGAGCAGTAGTGGACGCCATCGGCGCCGCCGGAGTGCGCAAGGTGTGCCTTATTGAAGAGCCGGTGGCAGCCGCCATCGGAGCGGGCGTGGATATCGCCGTGCCCCACGGCACCATGATCGTGGACATCGGGGAGGGCACCACGGATATGGCTGTGATTTCCTTAAACGGCATCGCCATTGCCAACTCCACCCATATTGCCGGCGACAGCTTCAACGATGCCATCATCAAGTATGTGCGCAAGAAATTCAATCTGGTGATCGGAGACCGCACGGCGGAGGAGGCCAAAATCGCCATCGGATGTGCCTATCCCAGGAAAAAGCTGATGACCCACTCTCTGAAGGGCAGAAACGCCATGACCGGCCTGCCGGAAACTACCATTATGAATTCCGACGAGATGATCGAGGCGCTGATCGAGCCTGCCATTTCCATTATCCGCACGGTACAGGCTACCCTGGAAGAGACGCCGCCGGAGCTTTTGTCAGATATTTTCACAGACGGCATCTATCTCACTGGCGGAAGCGCCAATCTTTACGGGTTTTCCACTCTGCTTTCCAAAAAGACCAAGATCCCGGTGGTGACCTTTGAAAATCCGGAGAATTGCGTGGTGCTGGGCGCCGGAAAGGCCATACGCTATATTGATAAGATTGATGGGCGCACCCACGGTAAGATGAACCCCCTGGTGGCGTACTATTAATAGTTGTTAGATTTGAGTTGTTAGCTGTTAGAAAGGGCATTTGTGAAAAAGGCTCCCCCTCGGGGGAGCCTTTTTACACTTTCCAACATCTGCTGTCTAGCATCTGGTATCTAATAAACTAACAACTCCAAAATGCCGCAGCGCTTCATAAATGCCGTCTTCTCTGGCGTCAGAGGTTATGTAATCGGCGGCTTTTTTTGCTTTTTCAGAGCCGTTTTCCATTGCAACGCCCAGCCCTGCGCCAGCGAGCATCCCGGCGTCGTTGTCTCCATCTCCAAAAGCCATGATTTCCTCACAGGTAATGCCATAACGCTTTGCCACCTCTTTCATGCCTGTTTCTTTTCCGCCGCCCTGAGGGATCACGTCAAAGCCGCCGCTGGTGATGGAAAGCCCCGGAACATGGGAAAGCAAGGGTGCGTTCTTCTCAAATTCAAAGAGAAGGACATGAAGCAGGTCGTGGGTTTCCAGGTGTTCGGGCGGATAGGGCTGGGGAAAGGGCAGCCTGTTTTCTTTGAGGAACTCACGAAGCGCCGGATGATCGTTTAAGTAAAAAAACGCTTCCCCCTCCTGAAAAAGACAGGGGATGGAGGCGCTTTGTATCACGGAAAAAGCTTCTTTGGCGGTCTCTTTGGAAAAGGGAGCGCAGCGAAGGACTTTTCCGCTTTGATCATAGCAGTATTGGCCGTTTAAGGAAAGATAGCCGTCAAAGGGGAACCACTCCCGAAAGGGATCTGTGAGCGCCTTCATCCTTCCGGTACACAGAAAGAGCAGGATCCCCTGTTCTCTTGCGCTGCGCAAAGCGGCCAGGGTGCTTTCCGGGGGCCGCTCCCAGCCGTAGGGCAGCAGGGTTCCGTCCACGTCAAAAAAAATGGCTTTTATCAACGAGTATCACCCCAAGGCATGATATTTTTCCACGATCCGGTTGGCACATTTATAAATATCTCCGCCGCCCAGGGTGAGAATCAAATCGCCTTCCCGGGCGTTTTCCATCACATAGTCTGCGATCTCCTCAAAGGTATCAAGCACAAGACTGTTGGAAAGCTTTTCCTTGAGATCCTCTGACTTCACGCCGTAGGTGTTGGTCTCCCGCACCGCCAGAATGGGGGTCAGCACCACATGGTGGGGGATGGAGAGCGCCTTTGCGAAATCCTCCAGAAGATTGTAGGTTCGGGAATAGGTGTGAGGCTGAAAGACCGCCCAAACCTCCCGGTAGCCCATGCGTACCGCGGAGGAGAGCACAGCGGTAAGCTCTGTGGGATGATGTGCGAAGTCGTCCGCCACGGTGACGCCCCGGAATTTGCCAAGCACCTCAAAGCGCCTGTGTACACCGGTAAACTGCTCTAAAGCGGAGCAGACGGCCTCTTTCTTTGCCCCCACGCTGTGTGCCGCCGCTGCGGCCGCCAAAGCGTTTAAGAGGTTATGTTTTCCGGGCACCGCAAGATTGATCCGGCCCAGAAGCTCCCCCTTGTGCATCAGGTCAAAGTCTTCGCAGGCGGTGTCCTCCTCATTGAGCCCTGCGGGATAGTAGTCGTTGTTTTTATCAAGGCCGAAGGTGACAAGCTTTGGCCCAGTGACCCCTTTCACGCTTTCCCTGACCCGGGGATCGTCGCCGTTGATGACCAGCAGGGAAGAGGTCTGGGCCGCAAACTGATGGAAGGACTTTACGATATTCTCCACGGTTTTGAAATAGTCCAGATGGTCCGCGTCGATGTTCAGTAAAACAGAGACCGCGGGGTGCAGCTGCAAAAAGGTGTCCACATACTCGCAGGCCTCGCAGACGATGAGATCGCTTTTTCCCACCCGGCTGTTGCCGCCCAATAGAGGAAGCTTCCCGCCGATGATGGCGCTGGGGTCCATTTCCGCCGTGAGCAGGATCTGGGTGAGCATGGCGGTGGTGGTGGTTTTGCCGTGGGTACCGGAAACGGCGATGGGCGTTTTGAACTTTTCCGTGAGCATTCCCAGCATGACGCTGCGCTCCAAGGTGGGGATCCCCTTTTCTCTGGCGGCTACCAGCTCCGGGTTGTCGCTTTTGCAGGCGGCGGTGTACACCACGGCCTGGGCGTCGCCAATATTGCTTCCGTCGTGACCCAGAAACACCGGGATCCCCAGAGCCCGCACTCGTTCTAAGGTGTCAGATTCGCTTCTGTCTGAGCCGGTCAGCTGGTATCCGTTATGATGAAGGATCTCCGCCATAGGGCACATGCCGGAGCCTCCGATGCCAACAAAATGAAGCTTCTTTACTTGATCCAGAAGATTATTTGATCCATTCATCCTGAAAACGAACTCCTTTTATCAGTTGTGTGCCTGTCTGATCCTCTCTATTATATTGCGAAATTCCCATAAAATAAATAGAAAAAGAGAAAAAAGTAAAAAATCACCATTCCCGCTTTTCCGCCATAGTATGAAGTAGCCGCCCGCCCTGCGGTGTTTCGCCCGAGGGCGGGAGAGGAGAGAACCCGGATTTTTGATACCAGGAAAGGATCTGAGGAAACATGGGAACAGTGGGAGTGATGGGCGGAGACGAGAGGCAGGTCTATCTTGCGAAGGCGCTGAGAGAGCAGGGGGAAACGGTGCTTGTCAGCGCCATGGAGGAAGCGCCGGGCCTCGGGGAATTCCCCGAACTCAGCCCTGAAGAGCTCGCGATGCGGTGCGGGCACGGAGGAAAGGTCCTGCTGCCCTTGCCCGTTACCCGGGACTCAGCTGCCCTGAACGCTCCCTTTTCCAAGGAGAAGGTCCTGCTTGACGACAGGATGGCACGGCTCTTTTCCGGCTGCGTCTTATACGGCGGAATGCTTTCCGGGCTTTGGAGGGCCTCTCCCTTATGGAGGGAAAACAGGTGCTTTGACTATTACGAGAGGGAGGAACTGATCCTGGGCAACGCCCTGCTCACAGCGGAGGGTGCGGTGGGCCTTGCTATCGGGAGCATGAAGGGCTCCCTTTCCGGAAGCCGCTGCCTGGTGGCGGGCTTTGGACGGATCGGCAAAAGCCTTTGCCTTGCTTTGAAGGGCCTGGGGGCTCAGGTAGACTGTTTGGCCCGCTCTCCCCGGGACCTTGTGCTCATTGGAGGGCTGGGGATTACTCCCCTCGCTTACGCTCAGGTGGAAAAGCGTTACGACGCCGTTTTCAATACCGTTCCCGCCCCCGTGCTGGGGGAAAAGATCCTCGGCCTGCAGGGGCCTGATACCCTGTTGATGGAGCTCGCTTCTGCGCCAGGGGGATTTGACCGGGAGGCGGCTGATAAACTGGGCCTTATGGTCACAGACGCCCAAGGTCTTCCGGGCAGATTTTCTCCGAAGGCGTCTGCGGACCTGATCCGGAAAGCCGTACAGGCGATTGAGGAGGAAAACGGGGGATAGCCCCCCGAAAAGCGAAAAAGGCACGAGTTATCGAATGGAAAGGATCTGATCACCATGAAGAGTACCATAGGCTTCGCCATGTGCGGGTCTTTTTGTACGCTCTCAAAGGCTCTGGAGCAGATGAAGAGCCTTAGGGAGCAATATGAAATCTTACCCGTTTTTTCTCAAAATGTCTATGAGACGGATACCCGCTTCGGCAAAGCGGAGGATCTGAGAAAAGAGGTTTTTTCTCTCAGCGGGAAAAAGCCTCTTCACACTATCGTGGAGGCGGAGCCCATCGGCCCCAAAGGATTGGTGGAGGTGATGGCGGTGTGTCCCTGTACGGGCAATACCCTGTCTAAAATTGCAAACGGAATCACGGACACCTCGGTGACGATGGCGGTGAAATCCTCCCTTCGCATCGGGATCCCCGTGGTGCTTTGCCTTGCCACCAACGACGCGATGGGAGCCTCCGGCCCCAACCTGATGAAGCTGTTCAACACGAAGAATGTCTATCTTGTCCCTCTTTGCCAGGATGACCCGCAAAAGAAGCCCTTTTCGCTGGTCTCGGATTTTTCCCTGCTGGGAGAGGCTGTCGAAGCGGCGAAGGAGCATAGGCAGCTGCAGCCCTTTTATCGCTGAAAAAGACGATCTGAAAAGCTTTCCGGAAAGCGCTGACGGCGGGGAACACTTCCCTTAAACGGCGATCTTCCGGAAAGCTTTTTCTATTTTTTCAAAGCCTTTTTATTTACAAATCTCCCTGTTTGCAGTATGATGTGTGAGAAAGCCGGATTTTTTTGGGGGTGACGCTGTTGCTGTACTGCACGAAATGCCGGGGGCTCTGCGAGGATACCTCCGCAAAATGCCCCCACTGCAAAAATTCCCGTTCTCTGCGCAGCGCCCATGAGGACGACCTGGTTTTGCTTCAGCGGGCGGACGCTTACACGGCCCAGCAGATCTCTTCCGCGCTGAAAGAGCACGGGATCTCCTGCCAACTGGAAAAATTCGGTACCGGAAGGGTCTCTTACCTCTATGACAGCGAGGTGATGCCCACCGACCAGAACCTCTATGTGAGATTCGGAGATCTTCCCACGGCCACCGGCCTTTCCGCCTTTGTGCAGCGCCAGATCGAGGCACAGCGAAAGGAGGGCTTTGAGCCTCAGGAAGAGATGTCCAAGGGAAAGCGGATGCTGGTGCAAAGCCTTTCCGTTATCGCCTTTATGATCCTGGTGATGCTCACGGTGTTTGGGGCGGACGCTTTCGCGGGGTGGCTCAAGAGCCTGTTCGGCGGATAAAAATGAATTGGGCCGGAAACTGTGTTCGGCCGGAAGAAGGAGAGAGGAAAACATGAAGGAATATCGTCCTGACACCCTATGCATCCACGCGGGTTATCAGCCGAAAAACGGAGAGCCCAGAGTGGCTCCCATCGTACAGAGCACCACCTATACCTACGATAGCTCCAAGGAGATGGGAGACCTGTTTGACCTTCAGGCGGAGGGCTTTTTCTATACCCGTATCGGGAACCCCACCAACGATGTGGTGGAGAAGAAGATTGCGGCTCTGGAAGGTGGAGTGGGGGCCCTGCTCACCTCCTCCGGTCAGGCGGCCTCGCTGATGTCCGTACTGAATATCTGCAAGGCGGGAGACCATATGGTAAGTTCCTCCGCTATCTATGGCGGGACCTATAATCTGTTCTACAAGACCTTAAAGGAGATGGGGGTCGATGTCACCTTTGTCCCTCCGGATGTCACCTGGCAGGAGCTGAAGGACGCCATGCGTCCCAACACCAGATGTGTGTTTGCGGAGACACTGTCAAATCCCGCGCTGGTGGTGGCGGACCTGGAAATGTTCGCGGACGCCGCCCATACCGGCGGCGTGCCCCTGATCGTGGACAACACTTTCCCCACGCCCGTCAACTGCCGCCCCTTTGAGTTCGGCGCCGATATCGTGGTACACTCCACCACCAAGTACATGGACGGTCACGCTGTGCAGGTGGGAGGCGTGATCGTGGATTCCGGAAACTTTAACTGGGAGAACGGGAAGTTTCCCGAACTGACCCAGCCGGACGAATCCTACCACGGCGTGGTCTACACAAAGCAGTTCGGCAAGGCCGCCTATATCACCAAGTGCAGAGTACATCTCATGCGTGACATCGGGGCGCAGGCCGCTCCCATGAACGCCTTTTTGCTCAACCTGGGGCTGGAGACCCTGGCCCTTCGTATGGAGCGCCACTGCGAGAACGCCCTGCAGGTGGCCAGAGCGCTTGAGAAGGATCCCCGGATCAGCTGGGTGAACTTCCCCGGCCTCGAGAGCAGCTCCTATTATACCCTGGCCCAGAAATATCTGCCCCACGGCTCCAGCGGCGTGGTGTCCTTCGGCATCAAGGGGGGCAGAGAGGCGGCCACCCGCTTTATGGACAGCCTGGAGCTGGCCTCCGTGGTGACCCATGTGGCGGATCTTCGCACCTGCGTGCTCCATCCCGCCAGCACCACCCACCGGCAGCTTTCCGACGCCCAGTTGAAGGAAGCGGGAGTTCCGGCGGACCTAATCCGGCTCTCTGTAGGTGTGGAAAATGTTCAGGATATTCTGGACGATATTTTCGCGGCTCTTGATAAAGCAGTGAAATAGGTTTTAGATGTTAGAGGAAAAGGTTCCCCACCTGGGGAGCCTTTTTTAGTCTCCTCTTATTCCAAGGGGAGCCAAAGTAAAGGGCAAGAGGAGCCAAAGGGTATCACCTCTCCTCATTTGCTCAGCACGGCCCTCCTCTAACGACTGACAATTAACTGCTAACCACTACATTCACAAACAATTTACAAAATGGTTATTGACTTTTTCTGACCAAGGTGCTAAATTAGTATCATACTTTAGCACTCGAGCTCCAAGAGTGCTAAACATAAAAAGAGGTGATGGGATGGAATTGACTCCGAGAAAGGAAAAAATCCTTTCTTCCATTGTGGTGAGCTTCGTGAAAAGCGGCGAGCCGGTGGGGTCAAAGGCCATCGCGGAAGAGATCGGCGTTTCCTCCGCCACCGTGCGAAACGAAATGGCGGAGCTGACAGAGCTGGGCTTTTTAGAGCAGCCCCACACCTCGGCGGGGCGGGTCCCATCTCAGCGGGGCTATCGGGAGTATGTGGACCGATTGCTTTCGCCCCCGGAGCTTTCCGATGAGGAAGAGCGGTATCTTGATTCCCTGCTGCTTGGCAGCGCGGCTCAGCCGGAGCTGCTGATCCAGGCAGTTTCCCGGGCGTTGTCCTCTTTGACCCGCTGCTGCGCGGTAGCCACTACCCCCAGCGGGCGCTCCGCTTCCGTGCGGGCCGTGCAGTTTGTGCAGACCAGCAGGAGAACGGCCATGCTGCTTTTGATGAGCTCGGCCGGAACCATCAAAACCAGAGTGTTCCGGTGTGATTTTGATCTGACCACCGACATCCTCCGGGTGCTGTTCCGAGTGTTTAACGAGCGGGTGACGGGGAAGAAGATCGTAGAGCTGACCCCGGCTTTCGTCCAATCCATGGGAGTTTCCCTGGGAGAGCTTTCCATTCTCTGCGCTTCGCCCTTAATGGCTCTTTTGGAGGCGGCGAGAGACACGACGGACACCAGGTTTTTACTCAGCGGTCAGACCAATCTCCTGTTTTATCCGGAGCTGGAGCTAAGCGGCGTCCGGCGAATCCTGGATTTTCTGGAACGGGAGCAGGAGCTTTCCAGGCTGTTAGAGCAAAAGCCCGGCAAGGTCACGGTACTCATCGGCGGGGAGTCCCACAGGGCGGAGCTTTCTCGATCCTCCATAGCCGCTTCCCGGTATCTGGTAGGCGGTGAGGACGCGGGAGCGTTGGCGGTGATTGGGCCGGTGAGAATGGATTATGGAAAAATGATCGCCCTTCTCTCTTACCTTTCCCGCAGGGTAGGAGAGCTGCTTACCCTTTTGCTGCGGGAGGAATAAAGAGGATCACACCACTTCGGTGAGAAAGGAGCCGTAATATGGAGACCCAGGAAGAAAAGAAGACGGAAGAGACGCTTCCGGAAGAGGAGCAGCAGGCTTCTCCCTCGAATTCGGAAGAGAAAGGGGAAAAAGAGGGGAAAGAAAAGAAAAAGAAAAAGCAAGGCCCCGAAAAGGAAGAGCTTGCGGCGCTGAAGGTTCAGTTTGCGGAATATCAGCAGCAGCATCTCAGAGTGCTGGCGGAGTATGACAATTTCAGAAAACGCACTCAAAGTGAAAAAAACGCCATCTACAACAACGCGGTGTCCGATACTGTGGGGGAGATCCTGCCCATAGCCGACAATATCGAGCGGGCCTTGAGCGGGGAAAATGTTTCCGCACAGGATATGCGCAAGGGCGTGGAAATGATTGAGACGCAGATCAAAGCGGTCTTTGAGAAGCTGGGCGTCAAGGCTGTGGGAGAAGTGGGAGAGCCCTTTGACCCCAATCTCCACAACGCCGTTTCCCATATTGACGACGAGAGCCTGGGAGAGAACATGATCTGTGCCGTCTATCAGAAGGGGTATCTGTTGGGAGACAGAGTGGTGCGCCACGCCATGGTGCAGGTAGCGAATTAGTTGTTAGAATTGAGTCGTTAGTTGTTAGATAAGCCTCCCCTGTGCAGAAGGGGAACAGACTGTTTCACAGTCTGTAGGGACCATGCGAAGCATGGTGGAAGGGTTGTGGTTAGAGCAACAAAGGCTGCTCCCTTGTCTTTCTACGAAAAAGGATCCATTTTATCCCCTCAGTCACGGCAAAGCCGTGACAGCCTCCCTTTGGAATCAAGGGGGGCCAAGGTTAAGGGCAAATCATCAACATAGAAAAATTGAAAATCTTAAAAGGTGGTAATCTAATATGGCAAAAACGATCGGTATTGACCTTGGTACAACAAACTCCTGCGTAGCGGTGATCGAGGGCGGTGAGCCCGTTGTGATCGCCAACGCGGAAGGCGCCCGCACCACTCCCTCTGTGGTGGCCTTTTCCAAGACCGGCGAGCGCATGATCGGCCAGGTGGCAAAGCGCCAGGCCATCACCAATCCGGAGCGCACCGTCTCCTCTATCAAGCGCGAGATGGGCTCTGACTACAAAGTGACCATTGATGATAAGAATTACACTCCTCAGGAGATCTCCGCCATGATCCTTCAGAAGCTGAAGGCCGACGCGGAGGCCTATCTGGGCGAGACCGTCCAGAGCGCGGTGATCACCGTGCCCGCCTACTTCACCGACGCCCAGCGTCAGGCCACCAAGGACGCGGGCAAGATCGCAGGCCTGGATGTCAAGCGCATTATCAACGAACCTACCGCAGCTGCTCTCTCCTACGGCGTGGATAAGGATAACGACCAGAAGGTCATGGTGTACGACCTGGGCGGCGGAACCTTCGATGTGTCCATCATCGAAATGGGCGACGGCGTGCAGGAAGTGCTGGCCACTGCCGGCAACAACCGCCTGGGCGGCGACGACTTCGATCAGCGCATTATCGACTGGATCGTAAATTCCTACAAGGTGGAAAGCGGCATCGACCTGTCCGGGGATAAGATGGCTATGCAGCGCGTGAAGGAAGCGGCCGAGAAGGCGAAGATTGAGCTTTCCGGCATGACCAGCGCCGCCATCAACCTGCCCTTTATCACCGCGGACGCCACCGGCCCCAAGCATCTGGACATGACCCTTTCCAGAGCCAAATTCAACGAGCTGACCGCAGACCTGGTAGAGAAGACTATGGGTCCCGTGCGCCAGGCTCTCTCCGACAGCGGCCTCTCCATCAATGATATCAGCAAAGTGCTGCTGGTAGGCGGCTCTTCCAGAATTCCCGCCGTACAGGAGGCAGTGAAGAGCTTCATCGGCAAGGAGCCCTTCAAGGGCATCAACCCGGACGAGTGTGTGGCCATCGGCGCGGCCATTCAGGCCGGCGTGCTGGGCGGCGAGGTCCAGGGCCTGCTGCTGCTGGATGTCACGCCCCTGTCCCTGGGTGTGGAGACTATGGGCGGCGTGATGACCAGGATCATCGACCGCAACACCACCATCCCCACCAAGAAGAGTCAGATCTTCTCCACTGCCGCCGACGGCCAGACTCAGGTGGAGGTCAATGTGCTTCAGGGCGAGCGGGAGTTTGCCAAGGACAACAAGCAGCTGGGCCTGTTTAAGCTGGACGGCATCGCCCCGGCTCCCAGAGGCATCCCTCAGATCGAGGTCACCTTTGACATCGACGCCAACGGCATCGTCAACGTCTCCGCAAAGGATCTGGGCACCGGCAGAGAACAGCATATCACCATCTCCTCCAGCTCCAACATGAGCAAGGAGGATATCGATAAGGCCGTGAAGGCCGCCGAGCAGTACGCAGAAGAGGACAAGAAGCGCAGGGAAGAGGTAGATTTGAAGAACAATGCCGAGAACCTGTGCTACACCACGGAGAAGCTGATCTCTGAGAATGGCGACAAGATCGACGAGGCTGACAAGACCCAGCTCAACAGCAAGATCTCCGAGCTGCGCACCGTCATGCAGAACGGCTCCGTAGAGGAGATCAAGGCGAAGATGGATGAACTGGAAAAGACCGTGTTCCCTGTGAGCCAGAAGCTGTATCAGCAGGCGAATCCCGCGGGTCCTCAGGGAGGACCCGGCGCACCCGGAGCTGACGGAAATCCCGGTGCGGGCGAACCTCAGGGACCGGACGGCAATGTGTACGACGCCGATTATAAGGATGTAGAGTGATCTAAGAGACAGCGTGAAAATACAAGGACAGGAAACTGTCCTTGTATTTTGCGCGAAGACGGGAAAGGCGCCCGTGTTTTGAAGTTATCTGCCGGCGGTGATGGATGGGGCCCCGCTTTTGGGCCCTCCGGCTTGGGAGTGATTGAGTTTGGCGGACAAAAGAGATTATTATGAGGTGCTGGGAGTATCCAAGGGCGCTTCCGACGAGGAGATCAAAAAGGCTTATCGGAAGCTTGCCAAGCAGTACCATCCGGACCTGAATCCCGGAGACAAGGAAGCGGAAAGCAAATTCAAGGAGGTCAACGAGGCCTATGAGGTGCTTTCCGACAGCGATAAGAAGGCGCGGTATGACCAGTTCGGCCATGCCGGTGTGGACCCCAACTTCGGCGGCGGAGCCGGAGGAGGCAGCCCCTTTCAGGGCGGCTTCGATTTTACGGATATTTTCGACAGCTTTTTCGGCGGAGGTTTCGCAGGCGGAAGACGCTCCAACCCCAACGCGCCCAGAAGGGGCACGGATGGGGAAGCGAGCCTCATCATCTCCTTTGAGGAGGCGGCCAAGGGCTGCGTGAAAACCGTCACTTACCATCAGATCGAGTCCTGCCCGGACTGCCACGGCACCGGCGCGGCGGCCGGGACCCAGCCCAAGACCTGTTCCGCCTGCGGCGGCACCGGCCAGGTGCATATCAGCCAGCGCACCCCCTTCGGCGTGGTGCAGTCCACCAAGACCTGCGACCGCTGCCACGGCGCCGGAAAGATGATCGAAACGCCCTGTAAGACCTGCGACGGCAAAGGGAGAGTGCGCCGTCAGAAGACTCTGGAGGTCACGGTCCCCGCGGGGATTGCCGACGAGCAGATCTTAAACATCAGCGGCAAGGGCAATGCCGGAGCAAACGGCGGCCCCAACGGCGATCTGCATGTGTATATCTCCGTGCGCCCCCATCCTATTTTCGAACGCAGGGGAAACGACGTGTGGTGTGAAATGCCCATCACCTTTACCCAGGCGGCCCTGGGCGCCGATGTGGTGGTGCCAACTCTGGACGGCAAGGTGAGCTATCATATCCACGAGGGCACTCAGCCCGGGGATGTGTTCAAGCTCAAGGGCAAGGGGATCCAGAGCCTGCAGGGCAGAAGCCGGGGCGACCAATATGTTCAGATGACGGTGGAGGTGCCGAAAAATCTGAGCAAGCGCCAGAAGGAGCTGCTCTCTGAGCTGGATTCCGCCAGCGACGACAAGAACTATCAAAAGCGCAAAAGCTTTTTCTCCAAGCTCAAAGATCTTTTTGACGACTGAAACAGGAAAGGGGCTTTCTCTCTCTTTAGATGGGAGAAAGCCCTTTTCTTTTTTGCCTTGGCGGTCTTTCGACTTTTCAAATCCATAAAAATGGTATATAATAGCAACTGCTATGCAGCAAAACAGCCGCGGCAGCTGCGGCCGCATTGGCTTTTTGAAACAGACGAAACCAGAACAAAAGAAAGGGAGAATGCGCCATGGATGTGAGAGTGGGAGATGTGCTGCGCATGAAGAAGCCTCATCCCTGCGGCAGCTTTGAGTTTACCGTGCTGCGTTCCGGCATGGACTTCAAGATCAAGTGCCTTGGCTGCGGAAGAGAGGTAATGGTCCCCCGGCTCAAGTGCGAGAAAAACATCAAAAAGATCCTTCGCGAAAATACGGGAGACGAGCAGTAGCTTCCTTTTCCTTTTACTGCCCTTTTTTAAGGGCCTGAGTCAGACTACCACAGGCAAAAAGGAAAAGAGGAAACTTTATGTTTGAAAATTTACAGGTTTTTGAAAACCGTTTGGAGGAGCTGAATCTAAAGCTCTATGACCCGCAAAGCGCCGCGGATCAGGCGCTGTATTCCGCCCTGATGAAGGAGCACAAGGAGCTTTCCCCCATTGTGGAAAGCTACCGGCAATATAGAGACTGGGAAAGAAGGCTCAGAGAAGCAAAGGAGCTGCTGGAGGAAAGCTCTGACCGGGAGATGCGGGAGCTTGTACAGGAGGAGATCAAGGAGGCGTCCGCTCACCTTTCTGCTTTGGAGGAGCAGATCAAGCTTTTGCTGCTGCCCCATGACCCCAACGACGAGAAGAATGTGATCGTGGAGATCCGCGGCGGTGCGGGAGGGGAAGAGGCCGCCCTCTTCGCCGGAGTGCTGTACCGGATGTACTCGATGTACGCCCAGCACAGAGGCTGGAAGACAGAAGTGGTGTCGCTGAATGAGACCGAGCTGGGCGGCTTTAAGGAGGTAAGCTTCCTCATTGATGGGGAAGGCGCCTATTCCAGGCTGAAGTTTGAAAGCGGCGTCCATCGGGTGCAGCGGGTCCCGGAAACGGAGGCTCAGGGGCGCATCCACACCTCCACCGCCACCGTGGCGGTGCTGCCGGAAGCCGAGGAGGTGGAATTGGAGATCGACCCTAAGGACCTGCAGATCGACACATTCCGCTCCAGCGGCGCGGGGGGCCAGCACATCAACAAGACCTCCTCCGCCATCCGGATTACCCACCTTCCCACCGGCATGGTGGTGGAGTGCCAGGATGAGCGCAGTCAGCTGAAAAACAAGGATAAGGCCATGAAGGTGCTCAGAGCCAGGCTTCTCGATAAAGAGCGGGCAAAGGCGGAGGCCCAGGTGGCTGAGGAACGCAAAAGCCAGGTGGGGACCGGCGACCGCTCTGAGCGCATCCGCACCTATAACTATCCCCAGACCCGGGTTACGGACCACCGCATCGGCCTGAGCCTTTACCATCTGGAGGAGATCCTGGGCGGCGAGTTGGATCAGGTCATTGACCCGCTGATCGCGGCGGACAGGGCAGCCCGGCTGGAGGCGGAGAACTGAAATGGAAACACAGCTGTTAGACGGCGGAAAAACCGCCGATATTGCCCGCGCGGGGGCCATCCTGCGGGAGGGGGGCCTGGTGGCCATCCCCACCGAGACAGTGTACGGTCTGGCGGCCAACGCTCTGGATCCCCAGGCAGTGAAAAAGATCTATTTAGCCAAGGGCCGCCCTTCGGATAATCCGCTGATCGTTCACATCAGTAAGAGAGAAGCGATCTCTCCGCTGGTGAAGGAGGTCCCGGAAGCCGCGAAGAAGCTGATGGAGGCCTTTTGGCCCGGCCCTCTTACCATCATTTTGAAGAAGTCTGAGCTTGTCCCCAGAGAGACCAGCGGGGGCTTAGATACCGTGGCGGTACGGATGCCCGGCAATTCCATTGCCCGGGCGGTGATCGACGCGGCCGGCGTGCCTTTGGCCGCCCCCTCCGCCAACCTGTCCGGCAAGCCCAGCCCCACCCGTTTCGCCCATGTGTGCGCGGACCTTACCGGCCGCGTGGACGCCTTGCTTGACGGGGGAGACTGTGCGGTGGGCGTGGAGTCCACTGTGGTCACCCTTGCCGAAGAGACGCCTAAGGTGCTGCGCCCCGGCGGAGTTACCGTGGAGCAGCTTTCCCGGGTGCTGCCGGACATCGGGGTGGACAGCGCCGTGCTGAAAATGCTGGAAACGGGAAGAAAAGCCGCCTCACCCGGCATGAAATACAAGCACTATGCCCCGAAAGCCCGGCTGACGCTGCTGGACGCTTCCCCAGAGGAATTCGGAGAATATGTGAACCGGCAGAAGGACGCCTTTGCCCTATGCTTTCAGGAGGACGAAGCCTTTTTGCAGGGCCCTTTTGTGAGCCTTGGCGGCCGCTACGATCAGGAGACTCAGGCCCACAGGCTGTTTTCCGCTCTGTGCCGTCTGGATGAGCTGGGAGCCAAGGAGGCCTGGGGCCATTGTCCTTCCAAACGGGGAATGGGCCTTGCGGTGTATAACCGGCTGATCCGCGCGGCGGCCTTTCGAGTAGAGAAGCCGGAGGGACCCTGTGTGGTGGGCCTTACCGGGCCTACCGGAGCGGGAAAGTCCACTGTGGGAGTACTTTTGCGGGAGAAGGGGTTTCCGGTCATTGACTGCGACGCCTTGACCCGCAGTCCGGCGGTCTATGATGAAGGATGTATCGAAGGGTTGAGAAAAGCCTTCGGGGAAGAGGTCGCCCCTGATGGGATCTTAGACAGAAAGGCCCTCGCCGCTCGAGCCTTTTCGACTCCCCAGGGGAAAAAGCGGCTGGAGGAGATCACTTTTCCCAGAATTTTACAGGCGGTGCGAAGTGCCTTGAAGGAGGCTCAAAGCAGCCCCCTTGTCTTTTTGGACGCGCCCACCCTGTTCGAGGCGGGGCTTGACAGCGCCTGCCGCCGGATCCTGGTGGTGACGGCCGGAAAGGAGACCCGCCTTAGGAGGATCCTTGAGCGGGATCCCATTACGGAGGAACAGGCTCTTGCCCGGATGAACGCCCAGAGAGAGGAGTCTTTTTATCTCAATCGGGCAGACTGTGTGATAGAAAACGAGGAGAAGGAGACCCTTTCTTCTCAGGTGGAGTCCGCGCTTTGGGAGCTGTAGGAGGAAACGAGTATGAAAAGACGGCTGGGAGTTCTGCTGGTTCTTTTGGTGATCGCGGCGGTGGGAATTGGATTCGGCCCCGGGATCACGAAAAGCGCCATGAAGTTCCTCTATCCCAGACAGTATGAAGAGCTGGTGGAGCGTGAGGCTGAAGAATTCGCCCTGGATCCGCTGCTTGTCTATGCGGTGATCCGCACGGAAAGCGGATTCCGGGAAAAAGCGGTGTCCCGGGCGGGAGCCCAGGGGCTGATGCAGCTGACTCCCTCCACCTTCCAATGGATCGCTTCCCTTTATCCTCCTGAGAACGGAGGGCAGGATCCATTCGATCCCTCTGACAATATTCATTGCGGCTGCGCGCTGCTCCGGCTTCTGCTGGATCAGTACGAGAGCCTGGATGTGGCTTTGTGCGCCTATAACGCGGGCATGGGAAATGTGGGGGGCTGGCTTTCCCAGGAGCAGTATTCCAGCGACGGCGAGAGCCTGCACACCATCCCATATCCCGAAACAGACAGCTATGTGAAAAAAGTGAACAGCGCCTTGAAGCGCTATGAGGCGCTTTACAAAGAAGGGAGATCGCCGTGAGAGAGAAATTGGGAGAAGAGCTTTACCGCCTTTTCCGGAGAAACTTTCCCTTTGTCATACGAAAAGAGCAGACGGCGCGAAGCCTTTTGTCCAACCCTGAAAATCAGGTGTTCGAGAGCAGGCGGGAGGACGGAAGGCTGAACGGCGCCTGTGTGCTTCACGAAGGCACAGTCTATCTGTTGTGTGTGGACGAGGACAGCCGCCGCCGGGGGATCGGCAGCTCCCTTTTGGAACAGGCGGAAACCTTTCTTCGAGAGAAGGGGGAAGCGACCATCCACATCGGCGCCGGAGAGGATTACCTGACGCCGGGCGTTCCCACCGCCGTCATGCCCTTTTCCCAGCCGCTGTGGGAGGAAGCGCTGCCAAAGGAGCTTCTCAAGGAGGATTTTACCGGCTTTTTCCACAAAAGGGGCTATTCCCACAGCTGGGGAGAGGGAAACTGCTTCGATTTGATCGCGGAACTGTCCGAGGTCGATCTCAATAAAATTGGGCTTGAGAAGCGTTTTGAGGGCATTGCTTTCCGGTTCGGCGTTCCGGAAGACCTGCCTCAGGTCCTTTTCTGTGTGCAGGACGCGGAGGAGGAATTTCTTCCCTTTTATCAGCCGTTGTCCTTGTACGAGGAAAGTTCCAATACCCGGGCGCTTCTGGCGGTTCGGGAGGGGGAAGTGCTGGGGGCCGTGCTGGTGAGTACCGAGGGCGAGGGAGAAAACACCGGAAGCATCGGGTGTACGGCGGTAGCTTCCCGCCATCAGGGGCAGGGCGTCGCCAAACGCCTGGTGGCAGAGGGCACGGCTTATTTGAAGGAGAGAGGACTTGCGAAGAGCTTTATCGGCTATACCTATTCCGGGCTTCAAAGGCTCTACGGTCCGGCAGGATACCGGATCTATTGTTATTACGATATGGCTCAAAAGGAGCTTTTGAATTGACTTTTCTTTCCAGGGGGAGTAAAGTGTAGGATAGGTTTTAAAAAATCGGGAAGCCGGCAGAGATCCTTTGCGGGGAAAGCGGCCGGAGCCTGTAAAATTGACAGAGAGGAAGCGTAAAGATGGCAAGAGGACAGGAAAAGAAAAATGTAAAGAAGCTTTCCGAAGTGCTGCTTCGGGATAAGACCAGCGGCCCGAAAAAGGCGGGGGAAAAGGGAATGAAAAAGGCGGAGAAATTCGCCGAGGGATATAAGGCGTTCCTAAACGCGGCGAAAACAGAGCGGGAGTCCGTAGACTTTTCCGTGAAGGCCGCCGAAAAGCAGGGCTTTGTCCCCTTTGATCCCAATCGTCATTACCAGCCCGGGGACAAGGTGTATTACAACAACCGCGGCAAGGCGATCTGCCTCGCGGTGATCGGCAAGAAGGGGGCAAGCGAGGGCGTGCGCATTGCGGCCGCTCATATCGATAACCCCAGGATCGACCTGAAGCCCATACCGCTGTATGAGTCCAATGAGCTGGCCCTTTTAAAGACCCACTACTACGGCGGCATCAAGAAGTATCAGTGGACGGCCATTCCCCTTTCCATGCACGGCAAGATCGTGCGCAAGGACGGCAGCGAGATCACCGTCTGCCTGGGCGAAAAGCCCGGCGAGCCTCAGTTCACCATCACGGACATCCTGCCTCATCTGGGGAAGGATCAGATGGCCAAGAAGCTTTCCGACGCCTTTACCGGCGAAGATCTGAATATTCTGGCGGGAAGCCTGCCCTATGACAGTGAGGAGGGCGCTGACCTCTATAAGCTCAACATCATGAAGATCTTAAACGATCGGTACGGCATTGTGGAAGAAGACCTGATCTCTGCGGAGATCTCCTTTGTGCCTGCGTTCCAGGCCGTGGATATCGGCTTTGACCGCAGCATGATCGGCGCTTACGGACATGACGACCGGGTGTGCGCCTATCCTGCTTTGGAAGCCATTCTCTCCTGCAAGGCGCCGGAGAAAACGGCGGTGGTGTGCCTGGCGGATAAGGAGGAGATCGGCAGTGTGGGGAACACGGGCCTTGCCTCTGAGTACCTCAGATACTTTGTAGCCGATCTGGCGGAGAGCGAGGGGCTTTCTCCCCGGCGCGTGTGGTCTCTTTCCAGCTGTCTTTCCGCCGATGTGACCGCGGCCTTTGACCCCACCTACGCGGGGGCCTATGAGCCTCAGAACTCCTGCTACCTCAACCGCGGCGTAGGCGTTGCCAAGTATACGGGCTCGAGAGGCAAAAGCGGCAGCAACGATGCTTCCGCCGAGTTTTTGGGCTGGGTGCGGTCCGTCCTTGACAAGGCCGGAGTTATTTGGCAGATCGGGGAGCTGGGCAAGGTGGACCAGGGCGGCGGCGGGACCGTGGCGCTGGATGTGTCCAGACTCAACGCTGACGTGATCGATATTGGCGTCCCGGTGCTTTCCATGCACGCCCCCTTCGAGGTGGTCTCCAAGCTGGATGTGTATATGACTTATCTGGGCGTTAAGGCTTATTTTGAAGCGAAATAAGATGTATCCCCCCGGCTTTCGCCGGGGGGATTTTGATCACCAGGGGTTTTAGCTTTAAGTTGTTTGATTTGAGTGGTTAGCTGGCGGCGACCTTGGTCCCCCCTTGCCCCAGAGTCCTTAGGCCCTTGCCCTTATCTGACATCCAACGACTAAAATCTAACAACTTATTGCGAAAGAACGTTTTTTTTGTTATACTGGCTCACATGGGAGGGATCGCGATGGAAAATCAGTACGAACTTGAATTCTGCGAAATTTACAATCGATGTATTACCAGGGAAAACAGCGATAAGCTTCTTGCCTGGCTCAAAACCACGGATTTTTTCACCGCGCCTGCCAGTACGAAATTCCATTTGTCCTGTCCTCATGGCCTGGTCATCCACAGCCTCAATGTGTATAGGGTCATGCGGGAACGGTATTTTGAGGAGGGCGACAGCGAGGAAAGCTTCGCCCTGTGCGCTCTGCTGCACGATGTGTGCAAGGCTCAGTTCTATAAGGCCTCTACGAGAAATGTGAAAAACGAGGTGACAGGCGCCTGGGAGAAAAAGCCCTATTATATGGTTGAGGACGCCTTCCCCTATGGTCATGGGGAGAAATCCGTGTACCTTATCGAGCGTTTTGTGCGCTTAAAGACCCAGGAGGCCGTGGCGGTGCGCTGGCATATGGGCGGCTTCGACGAGTCCGTGCGCGGAGGAAGCTTCGCTTTAAACGGAGCCTTTGACAAATACCCGCTGGCGGTAAAGCTCCACCTGTCCGATCTGGAGGCCACTTATCTCAGAGAGCGGGAAGCAGCAAGCGCGAAGGCGACCAATGAGCAGGATTGACAAAGAGAGAATGTCATCGATTTTCAGGGGGAATGGATATGGACGCGGTCACAGCCTTTGACCTTACCAAGCAATTCGGAGAACGCACTGCCTTACAGGGCCTGAACCTTCAGGTGCCTCAGGGGGCGCTGTTCGCCTGTGTGGGAGAAAAGGGCTGCGGGAAAACCACCCTATTGCGCCTGCTTTCCGGCCTGCTTCGTCCGGACCGGGGAGAATGCGCGGTAATGGGCTGCTCTCCCTTGGTGGAGGGGGGGAGGCTTCATAGCTTACTGGGGGTTTCTCTCCCTACCTCCCAGCTTTACGCTCACATGACCCTGGGAGAAAACCTGCGTTTTTTCGCGGGACTGGGGAGTGTGTCTCAAAGCGACGCTCAGGACCGGGCCTCTTTTTTAATGCACCGTCTGGAGATATTCCCCTGGCGGGATCAGCCGGCCTCCCGGCTGCCCACCAGCGCGGCGCGCAGGGCCTCTCTCGCCCGAGCGCTGATGCACTTCCCCAAGGTCCTTTTGCTGGACGAGCTGCCTATGGGAATGGATTATGAGGGAAGAGAAGCCGTGCGCAGTCTTTTGACGGATCTGGTGGGGGAGGAGGGTCTTACGGTGCTGTTGTGTACAGGAAACTTCTTTTTTGCCGAAAGCCTCTGCGACTCCTTTGCCGTATTTCGGGATGGAGCGATCGGTCTGAAGGGGAGCTTAGAGAGTCTGAGACAGACGGTGGGCCTGAATTACCGGGCGCTTCTGCGTTTTTCTGAGGACGGAAGTTCCCTCGAAGGCTTCTCCTATGAGGATGGATTCTGGTGTAAGGAGATCCAATCGGAAAAGGAAATGCCGCAGCTCATCTCTCAGGTGGTTCTGAGCGGTGGGAAGATCATTGAAGCCAAGCTGCGAAAGCCCACTTTGGAGGAGATCTATCGGCAGTATATGGAAAAAGGACTGAAAAGAGAGGAGGAGGAAGATGAACCGCGAAATGAACCGGTCCGGGAGAAGCTCCCGGCGGACAGGCTCCGGACAGCGGCCGAAGAGCCAGGAGAAGAAGCTCAGCCTTTCTAAATTTTTGACCGGCTCACAGCTGCTTATGGTGAAAAAGGACCTGGGGGCGTTGTGGAAGCGAAAGGGCATCCGCTCCCTTTTGATGCTCACCCCCTTCGCGCTTCTTATGGTATCGCCGCTGGTGTATTCCATGGTGATCGCCTTGCTTCCCGTTCCGGCGGGAAGCGGGGCGCCCCGGCAGGTGCTGGAGCTTCTGGATTCCCCACAGGGCCTTAACTACCGGCAGGCTTGGTTTTCCGCCTTCACCACCCTGATCTGCCCTGCCCTGTTTTTAAGCGTTCCGGTGATCTGCTCGGTGGCCTGCGCCTCCGTGTCCTTTTTGGGAGAAAAGGAGGCGGGTACCCTGGAAACGGTGCTGCTTTCCTCCATGAGCGCGAGATCTCTGTATCACTCCAAGGTATTTGGATGTACGGTGCTTTCTGTCCTGCTTTCCCTGATCTCCTTCCTGGTATTTGCCCTTACGGTCTCCGTAGCGGATCTGGTGCTGCTTGCGCCCTTCTTCCTGAATCTGAACTGGCTGATTTTACTGTTGCTGCTTATGCCGGCGCTGGCTTTTTTCTCCGTGGTGTTTTTAAGCCTCATCATCGACCGGGTGGCAAGCGTGGGGGAGGGCCTGCAGACCATGGGTTACTTGCTGCTTCCTTTCCTTCTGCTGTACCTGATCCAGCTCACCGGAGCCATCAAACTCAGCGCTCTGTTCCTTTTGGGCCTTTCGGTGCTTCTCTGGATCCTTTCCATCGTGCTTTTCAATGTCTCTATGCACAGATTCGTTCCTCAGAGGCTTCTGCAGCACTCCGGAGAGGAAGAGGTTTGACACAACGGGGGAGTTCTGTTATAGTATCGGAGAAAAGCAGAGAGTTCTAAGGAAGAAAGCAAAAAAGAGAGGAGGATCCAAATGGAGATCAATTATGTTCCCCGGGGCGTGTGTTCCCGGAAGATCCACGCGGTGGTGGAGGACGGCGTGATCCAGACGGTGGAGTTCACCGGCGGATGCAGCGGCAATACTCAGGGCGTGGCCGCCCTGGCCAAGGGGATGAAGGTGGAGGAGTATATCAAGCGCTGCAAGGATATCAAGTGCGGTTTTAAGCCCACCTCCTGTCCTGCCCAGCTGGCAATGGCTCTTTCGGAAGCGTTGGAAAAATAAAGCAGCCTTGGCGGGAAAGCCAAAGCCGCGGAAATATTGTGGGAGGGCGCCGTTTCCAAAGGGAAACGGCGCCCTCCTTTTCGGTCAGGTGATTTCAAAAGGTGGGTGGCGTCAGCAGCAGCCGCCGCAGTTGCCACAACCGCAGTCGTTGTTATTGTTGTTAAAACCGCCGAAACCACAGCCGCCGCAGCACAGAAGGATAAGGATGATGATGATGATCCAAGAGCAACCTCCGTTACACATTGAAGCACGCCTCCTTTCACTTAGGCGATCTTTACAGCGTGATCGCCTTTACACTCTTATCTTATGGCAAAGCGGAGAAAAGGTTCCGATTGGATTTAAAAATATGAAATCAGGAGAAAATGAGAGTAAATGAGAGCTTAAAAGAGATAGCAGAGGGAAATAATTCATATTTGACTTTCTTTGACTTTGACAGGGGATCGTCAGTTTCTTATAATGAACACAGAAAGTCAAAGAAAGTCAAAGACAAATCAAGGCAGGAGGCGGTCTTATGCGGATCAGTGACAGCGTGGCCAATTATATTCTGGAGCTTTTGAAGGAGACGGACGGGATCGCCGAGATCCAGCGAAACGAGCTGGCAAATCTTCTGGGCTGCGTCCCCAGCCAGATCAACTATGTGCTCACCTCCCGCTTCACGCCGGAGCAGGGATACCTGGTAGAGAGCAGGCGGGGAGGCGGCGGCTATATCCGCATCACCCGCAGGCAGCTTTCTAAATCCGATGTGATGATGCATATCATTAACGCGGTGGGAGATTCCCTGGATATTGGCGCGGCCCGGGCCATGACGGAGAATATGGTGCAAAGCGGCGTACTTTCCAAAGGCGTGGGGTCGATGATCCTTGCGGCGGTGTCCGAGCAGTCCTTGGGGGGGCTTCCCAAGGATATTCAAAACAGGGTGCGCGCGGCCATTTACAAAAATATGCTGCTGGTCAGCAGGAATCAGGAGGGCTCCGGCTATGCTGTGTGAGAGCTGCGGAAAAAAGGTCGCCACCACCTACCTGAAAATGGTGGTGGGGGGAAGACTGAAAGAGTATCACCTGTGTGCGGACTGCGCGCGGGAAAAGGGCTATGAGGATTTTTTGGAAAGCTGGGGTCTGGGAAGCTTGCTTACCGGGCTCATCGGGAAGCAGGAACGGGCGCGGGATACCCTGTGCTGTGAGAAATGCGGCTCCACCTTTGAGGAGATCTCCAAAACAGGTAAGGTGGGCTGCGCAAACTGTTACAGCGTGTTCCGGGAAAAGCTGCTCCCGGTGATCCAGCGTATCCACGGTACAGCGAAGCATGTGGGAAAGACCCCGGGAGGCAGCGCCTTGCGGGTGACCGAGCAGCCCGGGCCTATCGTGGCGGTGAAAAGCTCTCCCCTTGAAGAGAAGAAGCGCCTGTTAAAAGAGGCGGTGGAGGCCCAGAACTTTGAGCGGGCCGCTGTGCTCAGAGACGAGATAAAGGAGTTGGAGGAGAATGGATAAATGGTATGAAAAGGCAGGGCCCTGCGCCGATGTGGCGGTGAGCACCAGGGTGAGACTTGCCAGAAACCTTTCGGAATACCCGTTCCCCGCGAGGGCCTCTCAAAAGGAGCTCAAGGAGGTGGAAGATCGGGTAAAGAACGCTTTGCTTTCCGGAAACTCGGTTTTGTCCAGGGATTTTTCCTTCCTCGCTCTTAACAGCCTCACACAGGAGCAGGCAGTGTCTTTAGCGGAACGCCACCTCATCAGTCCGGAATTTCTCTCCGCCAAGGGAGAAAAGGGGATCCTGCTTTCCGGGGATGAAAGCGTCTGCCTGATGATCAACGAGGAAGATCACCTGCGCCTTCAGGTGATGCGGGAGGGTCTTTCCCTGAAAGAAGCCTTGGAAACGGCGGACCGGGTGGAAACGGTCCTTTCGGAGAGCCTGAAATTTGCCTTTGACAGGGAATTCGGCTTTCTCACCCAGTGTCCCACCAATCTGGGTACCGGGATGAGAGCCTCCGTCATGCTCCATCTGCCGGCAACGGCGGAAAACGGCAGCATGGCCCGGCTTTCGGAGAATCTTTCCAAGCTGGGGCTTACCCTTCGCGGGACCTACGGCGAGGGCTCTCAGGTGATGGGAAGCATGTATCAGCTCTCCAACCAGATCACCCTGGGCCTCAGTGAGCGTGAGGCGGTGGACAATTTAAATGCCGTTTCCATGCAGCTCATTGAAGAGGAGCGAAAGCTGAGACATCAGATGGGCGAAAGGCTTGCCTTTCAGGACCAGATCTGCCGGGCGGCGGGAATTTTGCAGCACGCCAAGGTGCTTTCCACCTCCGAGTTTCTGGAGGCCATGTCCTTAGTGCGCGTAGGGATTGCCTCAGGGGTGTTAAAGGGC
Organism: uncultured Neglectibacter sp.; assembly: GCA_946554335.1. Lineage (GTDB taxonomy): Bacteria > Bacillota > Clostridia > Oscillospirales > Acutalibacteraceae > Acutalibacter. The sequence goes on along the minus strand of CAMNSA010000005.1, from coordinate 116,537 downwards.
CTTGACTGGGGAGCTGTGAACGCTTTGACCGTCCACACGCAGCCCGCCACGCTGATGTCCCGGGAGGGAAAGACAATGGAAGAGCGAGAGCGGGACGCCTGCAGGGCTCAGATGGTGCGAAAGGCCTGTGGGGCGCTGCGGGAGGCAGTATGAGCCTTCCCTGTATTAAGAAAGCTCCTTCCGGCAAGAATGGAATGGAAAGGATGGATGATGATGTATCATTTTAACGGTTTTACAGAAAAGGCAAATCAGGCCTTGAACCTGGCGATCGAAAGCGCCCAGGAGCTGGGCCACGACTATATTGGCAGCGAACACCTGGTGCTGGGTATCCTGAAGGAGGGCACAGGCGTCGCCTCAACGGTGCTCAATAAGCTGGGGGTTACCGCTGAAAATTATCTGGGGCTGATCCGGGAAAAGATCGGCTCCGGCGTGCCCACTTCTCTCAGTGTAGATGATTTTACTCCCCGCACCAAGCGGATCCTTCAGGTGGCCGCTATCGTCGGCGTACGGCTGCACACCTCCTATGTGGGCACAGAGCATCTTCTCATTGCCATTTTGGAGGATGGCCAGAGCTATGCGATGCGTTTCCTTCAGGCGCTGGGAGTGGATCCCAACCGGATCGTCTCCGAGCTTTCCGGGGCCTTAAACGGCGCGGCCTTCACGGCCAAAGCCCAGGAAGCGGCAGAGCGTGGGGAAGGAGGCGGAGCCGGAAATAAGGCGCTGGAGCAGTTTGGAAGAGATTTGACCCGACTGGCGGGAGAGGGAAAGATCGATCCCGTTATCGGACGACAGAACGAGATCGAACGGGTAGTGCAGATCCTCTCCCGGCGCACCAAGAATAACCCGGTCCTGATCGGCGAACCCGGCGTGGGAAAAACGGCGGTAGCCGAGGGCCTTGCCTTAAAGATCCACTCCGGGGATGTGCCGGAGCCCTTGAAGGACAAGCGCCTGATCTCTTTAGACCTCACAGGCATGGTGGCAGGGGCCAAATACCGGGGCGACTTTGAGGAGCGGATCAAGAAGGCTATTGACGAGGTAAAGACGGACGGGAATGTGATCCTCTTTATCGACGAGCTGCATACCATCATCGGCGCCGGTTCCGCAGAGGGCTCCGCGGACGCAGCCAATATCCTGAAGCCCGCTTTGGCCAGAGGCGATTTTCAGGTGATCGGCGCCACCACCATTGACGAATACCGCAAGCATATCGAAAAGGATGCGGCCCTGGAGCGCCGGTTCCAGCCTGTCACTGTGGGCGAACCCAGCGAGGAGGAGACTTTGGAGATCCTGGAGGGGCTCAAGGACCGGTACGAAGCTCATCACAAGGTAGAGATCACCAAGGAGGCCATTGAGGCCGCTGTGAAGCTCTCCTCCCGCTATATTGCGGACCGCTTCCTGCCGGATAAGGCCATCGACCTCATCGACGAGGCCGCTTCCAGAGTGAGGCTGCGGGCCTTTACGGCGCCGGACAACCTTCAGGAGCTGGAAAAGAAGCTCAAAGAGCTGGAGCTGGATAAGGCCGCCGCGGTGAATACCCAGGACTTTGAACGGGCCGCCTCTTTACGGGATCAGCAGAAGGAGCTTTCCGAAAAGCTGGAAAAGGCCCGGGACGAGTGGAGCGCGAAGAACGAGCGCTCCGGCAGCGTGGTAGGTCCGGAGGACATCGCGGAGATCGTGGCCATGTGGACGGGGATCCCCGTCTCGCAGCTGACGGAGGAGGAAAGCCAGCGCCTTTTGCGCCTGGAGGATACTCTGCACCGCCGGGTGGTGGGACAGCAGGAGGCGGTCACCGCCATTTCCAAGGCTATCCGCCGGGGCAGAGTGGGCCTGAAGGACAAAAACCGCCCCATCGGCTCCTTCCTGTTTTTGGGCCCTACGGGCGTGGGCAAGACGGAGCTGTGCAAGGCTCTGGGAGAAGCCATGTTCGGCGATGAAAAGGCCATGATCCGCTTTGATATGTCAGAATATATGGAGAAGCACACGGTGTCCCGTCTGGTGGGGTCGCCTCCCGGATATGTGGGCTTTGACGAGGGCGGCCAGCTCACCGAGGCCGTGCGCAGAAAGCCCTACTCCGTAGTGCTGTTCGACGAGATTGAGAAGGCCCACCCCGATGTGTTCAATATCCTTTTGCAGGTGCTGGAGGATGGCCGGGTCACCGATTCTCAGGGCAGGACAGTAGACTTCAAAAACACGGTGATCATCATGACCTCCAATGTGGGCGCCAAGCTGATCACAGAGCGCCAGAAGAGCCTGGGCTTTGCCGGAGAGGAAAGCGAAAGCTCCGATTTTGAGCGCACCAAGGACCTTGTGATGGGAGAGCTGAAAAAGCTCTTTAAGCCGGAGTTCCTAAACCGTGTGGATGACATTATCGTCTTTCACAAGCTTACGAGAGAGGATACGGGAAAGATCGCGGAAAAGATGCTTTCAAAGCTTCAGGAGAAGCTAAGCGAAATGGAGATCTCCCTCTCCTTCACGCCTGAAGCGGTGGACGCGGTGGCGCAGCTTGGGTATGACCCCCTCTATGGCGCGAGGCCCCTGCGCAGAGTGATCCAGAGCAAGATCGAGGACCCGGTATCCGAGCAGATGCTGGAGGGGAGGATCAGCGCCGGGAAAAAATATCTGTGCACTCATGAAGGCGAAAGCTTTACCTTCCGGGAGACAGAGTGAGCGGCTGAACCTCAAAAAAGTACAGGACTCCGGGCTTTCCCGTTTTCGGGAAAGCCCGGGGTCTTTTTCCCGTTTTCGGAAAGTGAAATAAAAATAATTCTATCTTTCTTCCTTCTGAGTCTGGTAAAAGTGGAAAGAATATGGTATTCTTCTTTCAAAGAAGAAAGAAGAAAATTGATTTTAGGGCGGATGGGTGAGTGTATTCGTGTATGGAGCGATCTTAGGAGATATTGCCGGTTCCCGGTTTGAGTTTACCAGGCCTACAGACTTTGACCCTAAACGGGTGGACCTGTTCGGGGGCGCCAGCACTTTCACGGACGATACGGTGCTCACCGTCGCTACCAAATACGCGGTGCTCAACCGGATCCCCTACGCAAAGGCCTACGGCAGATTCGGCAGAAGGTATTCCAAGGTGGGGTATGGGAATCTCTTTATCAACTGGTTCACCACCTTTTCGGAAAAAGGCTATTATAGCTATGGGAACGGATCCGCCATGCGGGTGAGCTTCATCGGCTCCTATTTTGATACTCTGGAAGAGGTAGAACGGCAGGCAAAGCTCAGTTCTGACTGCACCCATAACCATCCGGAGGGGGAAAAGGCGGCTATGGCTACCGCCGCCGCTGTGTACCTGGCCCGTACCGGAGAGTCCAAAAGGACCATTGCCCGGTATCTTCACAAAAGGTACGGCTACCGGATCCACCGGCCCGTCGCCTTTTACCGCCCTTTCGGAAAATTCGATGTCACCGCCAAAGGCACCATGCCCTTGGCCATCCGGTGCTTTTTGGAAAGTGAGGACTGGGAAAGCTGCATCCGGAATGTGTATCGCGTAAAATGCGACACGGACACCGTGGCCTGTATCGCAGGCGGGATCGCGGACGCCTTTTATCAGGGCACGGGCTTTCCGGAGGAGGAGCTTTTGCGGAGGTTTCTCATCAAGCCCAATGAAAACGGGGAATTTGACACCTTTCTCTATGAGTGGGCGACTCTCTCCCCGGAAGCTCTCAAAAAGGGAGAAATTGAACCAACGCAAATTTAACGCCCCAAATGAAGTGAGACAGTTTCCGCCTTGGCTTCGGCAGGGCAGAAAGGTGTGTTTTATGATCATAGAAACTTATCAGTCCAGATTAGTGCTGGATATTTTAAAATCGGGCAGCGTTTACCGCGCCAAGCCCAACCTCAGGCTCAAGGGTGAATACGCCGCCCTCATCGATATGCTGGGGCTTTCCTGTGAGTGCCCCATTTTCGGCGTCATCAAGGGCAAGAAGCAAAGAACCTTCGGGAAGGTGTCCGGCTCTGTGAAGCTCATCTTGGATGTGCCGGAGGAGGAAGTGCATCTCACGGAGTTTTCTCAGTGGGCGGATTTCCTCTATGCCTATCAGTTCACGATGCCGGGGAATTACCGCTCTTTGAAGCCCAGCATAGAAGGGGAGATCACCCACCGGGAGTTTCAGGAGCTTTTAACGGCGTTGAGTACAGAGAAAAAACTCTCGGAGTACAAATCTCCCCAGGTGGTGCTGGAAAAGCTGGAGCCCTCGTGGCTTCGAAGCTATAAGCTGCTGCATGTGGGGAGGAAGGATATCTTCTCCCGGCTCAGGCGGGCGCTGGGAAAGTGAGTTGTCCTGCCGGTAAAAAGGACATTGGAAAGCAAAGCCCTGAACGATAACGATAAAAAGGAGTGAGAGCGTATGGTAGTGGGAAAGTACATCCTGTCTTTGGACCAGGGCACGACCAGTTCCCGGGCCGTCCTGTTTGACGCCTTCGGCAGCATAGCGGGAATGGGGCAGAAGGAGTTTAAACAGATCTACCCGCAGCCGGGCTTCGTGGAGCACGACGCAGTGGAGATCCTGCAAACCACCCTGTTTGCCATGCGGCAGGCCGTGGGGGAGGCGGGGATCACCGCCCAGGATATCGCCGCCATCAGTATTACCAACCAGCGGGAGACCACCGTGGCCTGGGACGCGGCCACCGGGATCCCCATCTGCAACGCCATTGTCTGGCAGTGCAGACGCACCGCTGCGGAGTGCGAGCGCCTGAAGGCCGCCGGGATGGAGGAGTATATCCGCAGCACCACCGGGCTCATTATCGACCCCTATTTCGCGGGCACGAAGATGAAATGGATCCTGAAAAATGTTCCCGCCGCGAAGGAGCTTGCCAATAAGGGAAGACTGCGCTTCGGCACCATCGACACCTGGCTGGTGTATTCTCTCACGGAGGGAGCCTCCTATGTAACGGATGTCTCCAACGCTTCCCGCACCATGCTGTTTGACATTCACAAGCTGCGCTGGGACGACGATATGCTCAAGGAATTAGGCGTTCCCAGAAGCGCTTTGCCCCGGGTGGTGGAATCCGGCGAGCTGGTGGGAATGTGTCAGCCCTCCGTCCTGGGGGCGGAGATCCCCATTGCGGGTATGGCGGGAGACCAGCACGCCGCTCTGTTCGGCCAGTGCTGCTTTGAGCGGGGAATGGCGAAAAACACTTATGGCACAGGCTGTTTTGTGCTGATGAATACCGGCGGCACTCCGGTGCAGTCGGAAAACGGGCTTTTGACCACCATCGCCTGGAAGATCGGCGGCCAGGTGACCTACGCTTTAGAGGGCAGCGCTTTCAACGCGGGCTCTGCCATCAAGTGGCTTCGGGACGAGATGGAGCTCATCAAGACGCCTCAGGAGGCGGATCTTCTGGCGGAGATGGTGGAGGATACCGGCGGCGTCACCTTTGTGCCCGCCTTTACCGGCCTGGGCGCGCCCTACTGGAATATGTATGCAAGAGGCGCCCTTTTGGGCATTACCAGAGGCACGAAGCGGGCCCATCTCTGCCGGGCTGTGCTGGAGAGCATTGCCTTGGAAAGCTACGATCTGGTGAAAACCATGGAACAGGAATCGAAAACGCCTATCACTGAGCTGCGCGTAGACGGCGGAGCTTCCCGCAGCCGCTTTTTGATGCAGCACCAGGCGGATCTTCTGAACCTCAAGGTCTGCCGCCCTCAGTGCCTGGAAACAACGGCTCTGGGCTCCGCTATGATGGCCGGGCTCACCGTGGGCGTCTGGGAGGACCTGAAAGAGCTTTCCGCCGTGTGGAAGCTTCAAACAGTGTTCACTCCCCAGCGGGATGAGGAACGCCTTGAAAAGGAGCTTGCCCGCTGGAAAGCGGCGGTAAACCGCAGTATGGACTGGATCGTGTAACAACCCGGATCGCGGATTTCCAGGCTTTCCCGTCAGTGGAAGCCAAGGGGCTCTTTAACGCCATTCTCTAACGACTGAAATCTAACGACTGAAATCTGACGACTGACCACTAACCAGCGAGGTGAAGCATATGATCGCCCTGATCGACTACGGAGCCGGAAATCTCCAAAGCGTGCGAAAGGCTTTGACGCATCTTGGGGCGCAGATCAGACTGACGGATAGCCCCCGGGGGCTTGAGGAGGCGAAGGGCGTGATCCTGCCGGGGGTAGGCGCTTTCGGCTCCGCCATGGCGGCTTTGGAGGAGCGAGGCCTCACTGAGGCAATTTGCCGGTACATCCAGTCCGGCCGGCCTTTTTTGGGGATCTGCCTGGGGCTTCAGCTCCTGTTTGAAGGCAGCGAGGAGTCTCCCGGAGTCAAAGGGCTGGGGATCTTGCCCGGGAAAATCCTTCACATCCCTCAAAAGCCCGGCTTAAAGATCCCCCACATGGGCTGGAACTCTCTAAAGCTTTTACGGGGGGGAAGCGGCCTTTTCAAGGGGACTTCTCCGGAACCCTATGTCTACTTTGTCCACTCCTATTATCTCAAGGCTGACGACCCTTCCCTTGTGACGGCCTCGGTGGAATACGGCACGGAGATCCATGCCGCGGTGCAGAAGGGGAACCTGTTCGCCTGTCAGTTCCATCCGGAGAAAAGCGGGAGTACGGGCCTTCAGATCCTGCGCAATTTTTTGGAAGCGGTGGAGAAAGAGGGGTAGGCTGATATGTACGCGAAGCGGATTATTCCCTGTCTGGATCTGAAAAATGGCAGGGTGGTAAAGGGTACGAACTTCGTGGATCTGCGGGACGCAGGCGATCCTGTAGAGGCTGCGATGGAATATGACCGCCAGGGAGCGGACGAGCTGGTGCTTCTGGATATCACCGCCTCCTCGGACAGCCGGGACATTATGGCGGACATCGTCTCCCGAGTGGCCGACAGCATTTTCATCCCCTTCACGGTGGGCGGAGGGATCCGCACCGTGGAGGATTTCACCCGGATCCTGCGGGCGGGGGCGGACAAGGTGTCCGTGAATTCCGCCGCGCTCAAGGACCCCGCTCTCATTTCCCGGGCGGCTGAGAAATTCGGCAGCCAGTGCGTGGTGGTGGCGATGGACGCCAAGCGCTCCTCAAAGGGCAACTGGACCCTGTATTTAAACGGCGGTCGGGTAGATACGGGAAAGGATGCGGTAGAGTGGGCGAAGGAGGCCCAGGCGCTGGGGGCGGGGGAACTGCTGCTCACCAGCATGGACTGCGACGGAGTAAAAAACGGATATGATCTGGAATTGACCAGGGCCGTCTCTCAGGCTGTCTCCATCCCAGTGATCGCCTCCGGTGGGGCAGGAGCTCTTTCCCACTTTGCAGACGCCTTTCGTTTTGGCAGCGCGGACGCCGTGCTGGCGGCCTCTCTTTTCCACTTTAAGGAAGTGACCATTCCAGAGTTGAAAGCGTATCTGTCTCGGGAAGGAATCCCGGTGCGCACCTGAAAGGGACTACTGTAGGGAAAGTTTTTCTGAAGAGAAAATTCCCCTTTCGGACAGGAAAATTTTTTGATATGATATAGAAAAGGATGCGTCAAAATATAAACAAGGAGATGAATGTTTTATGGCAAGACAGTTTGTCTGTTCCAAAAACGAACCGGTGGTCCAAACGAAGGCCGGAAAGCTCAGAGGCTTTATCCAGGACGGCACCTACACCTTCCACGGCATCAAATACGCTGACGCTAAGCGTTTCCAGGCGCCAGAGCCTGTCGAACCCTGGGACGGGGTCAAGGACGCCCTTTCCTATGGCTTTGTCTGCCCGCTGCTGCATCAGGATACGCCCAGCGGCGAGGTGATGATCCCCCATAGGTACTGGCCCTTTGACGAAAATTGTCAGTATCTCAATGTGTGGACGCAGTCTGTTGACCCCAAGGCGAAAAAGCCTGTGCTGGTCTGGCTGCACGGCGGCGGGTTTGCCGCCGGATCCTCCATAGAACATGTGGCTTATGACGGGGAAAATATGAGCAAGTACGGCGATGTGGTGGTGGTTTCCATCAATCACCGCCTGAATATCTTAGGATATCTGGATCTCTCTTCCTTCGGGGAAAAGTACCGTAATTCCGGCAATGCCGGAAACGATGATATGGTGGCGGCCCTCCAGTGGATCCATGACAATATTGAGAACTTCGGCGGTGACCCTGAAAATGTCACTCTCTTCGGACAGTCCGGAGGCGGCATGAAGGTGTGGGCCCTGATGCAGACCCCCGCGGCGGACGGCCTGTTCCACAAGGGCATCGTGCAAAGCGGTGTGATCGACGGCTTTGTTCCCGAAAAGAAGGTGGACGGCACGAAGATCGTGAACGCCCTTCTCGCAGAGCTGGGCCTCAAGGAGGCGGAAGAGCTGGAAGGCGTACCTTATTCTATCTTGGCAGAAGCCTATAACAAGGTTTCTCCCGCGCTGGAGAAGGCGGGGGAGTATGTAGGCAATACGCCGATTCCCAACGAGTTCTATATGGGCGATCCCAGAGTGGTGGGCTTTACTGAGCACGCCAGGACCATCCCGCTGATGGTGGGCACCGTATTTGGAGAATTCTCCTTCGGCCCCGCCATTGCCGCAAAGGCCTCCATGCCCGAGGAAAAGAAGCTGGAGCTGCTGAAAAAGAAGTACGGGGAGAACACGGAACGTTTTTTGCGGTTGTTCCGGGCTGCCTATCCTCAAAAGGATATCACAGACCTTCTGTTTGTGGATACGCTGTTCCGCGCCCCCACAAAGGACTTCATCGAAAAGGCTTCCCACAACAGCGCGCCGGTTTACTCTTACCTGTTTACCTATGAATTCCCCTATGACGGCGGACATGTGGCCTGGCACTGCGCGGAAATCCCCTATACCTTCCATAACACAGACAAGGTGCCGGTGTGCAACGAGCCTGGCGTATCCGACCGTTTGGAGGAGCAGGTGTTCGGCGCGTGGGTCAATTTCGCAAAATACGGCGATCCCGGACATGCTGCTTTGCCCCAGTGGCCCGCGAGCAAGCCGGGAGATGAAGCAGTTATGCTGTTTGACAGGGTTTGCGAACTGAAGCATAACTTTGACCACAATCTGGTGGACGCTGTGTACGCTGTCGCGCCCCGCTTCGGCGAGGAAGAGCCGGAAGCCCCCATTCAGCACTGATTATTCTTGATAAAGAAACAGAGCCCGCATTTTGCGGGCTCTGCCTTTTCACTTTACCGGCTTATTCTGTCCTTCTGCAAGGCGTTGTTCTCTTTGTGATACCCGCGAGAAAAAGTCCGCGTAGGAAAGCAGCTCTCTATGGCCCGTCACCAGACTGTCATGCCGCCATAGCTGCATTTGAGTCCGTGAGGGGAGAGAGAAGAAATAGTCGCGGGAGACCCTGCTTTGGTCGATGAGATCCTGTAAATCCCGGTAATTCATACGCATCACCCACTTTTAGTGTGCGCAAAAGAATAAAGTTTTTTTCATTCTCCCCTTGACTTTTGAAGAAATTTCGGTATAATAAATGTTGCTGTTGTGAAGACAGCATATAAAGCGGTATTGTGTAATGGTAGCACAGCAGACTCTGACTCTGTTTGTCTGGGTTCAAATCCTGGTACCGCTGCCAAAAGCCTCGGGTTTAACGCTTAAAACCGAGGCTTGTTTTTACGAGGTGTGGCTCAGTTTGGTAGAGCGCTACGTTCGGGACGTAGAAGTCGCAGGTTCAAATCCTGTCACCTCGACCAAACACTGAAAGAAAGCCCTTGTGGCTTTCTTTCAGTGTTTTTGTTTAGTACAGGATTTGAACCTGCGATTCATTAAGAGAAGTTTCCCGAAGGGAAACTTCAAGGAGACAGCCACACGAAGTGGGGGCGTCTCTTATCCTGCTCACCTCGACCGCGTCGCCGCAAGACTCGCTCTTGCGACGACATTTCTTTACAGAAATGCCGCCTGTTACGCTCGTCTGCGGCTCCTTTCCGGAAAAACTCACGCTTGCTGCGGCTGCTCGCTTGCAGCGACTAAAAGTCGCTTGCGCACATCACAACGCCTTCGCGGCGCTATCAAGTTTTTCCGGGTAAGGGCTTCCTTTCGATATTTTTTATCCAGTACAGGATTTGAACCTGCGATTTATTAAGAGAAGTTTCCCCAAAACAATACAATGGAGGAGTAAAGATGACTGTAATCGAATTCATAAGAGATAAGCTTATGCTTGCAAATAAAGCGTATTCTGATAAAGCGCCCGATCATTTTGATTATTGGGAACAGCATATTAGGCTTGTCGTTAAGGAAGCGCTTATACTGGCTGATACATACGGCGCTGATAAAGAAACGGTGGAGCTTGGCGCTTTATTGCATGATATCGCCTTGGTTTCAGAAGCCGGAACTCGTGGGGAGCATCATATAAACGGAAAAATGATCGCTGATAAACTTTTGAGTGAATACGGCTATCCGGATGACAGAAAAGGAAAGGTGCTCCGCTGTGTTCTCCACCATAGGAACAGCAAGTACGCCGAAAATATAGAAGAACTATGTGTTGCCGATGCCGATATCATTTCACATTACGATAATATACCGATGTGTTTCGGCGCTGCTTTCAAATACCATAAAATTAGCACGGGCTCTATCGAAGAATGGATCAGGTATTTTGAACATGATTATAACGATCTGAGCGAGCGGACAAAGCATACTTTTAAACCACGGTATGATGCTATCATGGATGTACTGTTTGGTGCATTGTTATAGTTTTCAGTATTATGTCGCGCATCAAAAGTCAGATTTTTTCCTTTATCCGGATTCTGGATCTCTCACTGAAGAAATTTCCTGCATTTCCGTTGCTTTTGGATATATACAAAAGCCTCTCTTCGTGCTACAATGGAGAAAATTTATGGGATTGGAGGTTTTTGCTGTGCAGAAACTGAAAATGGGAGTTGTTGGACTCGGCACTTGGGGACAGAATCATATCCGGATCTATCAGGCGCATCCCTTCGTCTCGGTCAATGCGGTTTGCGATCAAAACGCCGCTTTGGCGGAGGAAACCGGGAAAAAGTACGGGATTCCCAACTGGTTTAGCGACTACAGAGAGATGCTTGAAAAAGCGGATATAGACGCGGTTGCCATTGTGACGCCGGACTTTTCTCACTGCGAGATCGCCGTGGCCGCGGCACAGGCAAAAAAGGATATCCTGATTGAAAAGCCTCTGGCCACTACCGCCGAAGAGGTCCGGATCATGGTGGAGGCTATTGAGAAAAACGGCGTGCGGGCAATGGTAGACCTGCACAACCGCTTCAGTCCGCCCTTCCACGCGGCCTATCAGGCCATCCAGCGGGGAGAACTGGGGGAGCCTTACAGCGGGTATTTTCGCTTGAACGACATCAAGTGGGTGGCGACTGATCTGCTTCCCTGGGCCGCTGATTCCTCGATCATGTGGTTCCTGGGGAGCCACAGCCTGGATACACTGCGCTGGCTGTTCCAGGACGACGTCAAACGGGTGTACTGCGCCAGCCGCGCCGGAGTCCTGCAAAAAATGGGAGTGGATACCACGGACGTCTATCTCACCACGCTGGAATTCTCCAAGGGCGCTGTGGTGCAGATGGAAAACGGGTGGATCACTCCCAACGGGAACCCCTGCGTCAACGATATCAAGTGTAATATCACCGGAACAAAGGGCATGATCAGCATCGACGCCAGCAACCACAACCTCATTCAGCAATACACAGAGGACAAGGTGATCGTCCCGGATATCATCGTACAGAATTCTATTTTCGGGCAGCCGAAGGGCTTTGCCTTTGAGAGCATCCGCGCTTTCGTGGACTGTGTTCTATCCGGAAAGGAATTCCCTGTCACCGTATACGATGCGGCCAACACAACCCTGACGATCCTCGCCATTATGGAGTCTGCCAAAACGCGGACCCCGGTAGAGGTGAATTCCCTGTACCCGGTCCGATGGGGGCAGCAGTAAGGTACGAAAGGAAAAAGCCCTGAGTTTCTTTTGCGGCTTTTTCCCAAATTTCCTAAGGCGGAGCCTTTGCGGAGCCTTTGCGGAGCCTTTGCGGAGCCCGATAGGTCTGCCTTTTTATAGGGCCGAAGCAGGCGAAAGTTTGATGTGGAAATTTTTTCCTGATTATGCTAAAATAGCAGCGATAAAGCCGCTTTATCGGGCGAAGTAAGCGAGAAAGGAAGCGCGTTGTATGAATCAAGGTCCAGACCTTCAAACCCCGCAAGACCCTGGGAACCGGCATCAGCCCGGACCGCAGGGGCAATGCCAGCAGCCTCAAGGGCAATACCGGCCGGAGCAGTGGCAGAATCCCCAAAACCCCGGATTTCCGGCAAAGCCCAAACAGCCTAAATGGGTGGTTTTGGTGATCGTAGTCGCCGTAGTGAGCCTGCTGCTTTGCGCTGTGTTGATCGGCGTTCTCATCGGGGGCGGAGGCAATCGGCCTCAGTCCTCTTCGCCGTCTGCGCCAGGCGCTGTCAGCAGCGCCGCTTCCCGGCAGACGCCGACTTCTGCGCCGGAGTCTTCCGTTTCTGCGGAAAGCTCCACGCTCACTCCCTCATCCGCGCCTGCTCCTGCTTCCAATGCGGCGCCTCTCGTGCCCGGTAAGGTTTGGAGCCTGGGCGACTGTCTGGATGAGGCCATTGACTGGATCGAAGACTCCCGGCAGTTTGTGAAGCGCTATGATTTTGAGCCCCTGGGTTGTCTCAGCGATTTTGACGGGGACGGTTGTGAGGATTTTCTGGCGGCATATGAAGCAGAGGCCGCCAATGGGACCCGTTATGTGGCTTATTGTGTTTTTACCTTTCTCGAGGACGGTCCCAGTCTGTTGAAGGATGGGGTCCTTTACCAGGAGGTAGGCGGCAACGGAGGTTCCGTTGGAATCGCCAAGGGGAAGGACGGTACGATCTACCTTACCCGATTTACCAGAACACCGGATGGGAACGGCCCGCATAATTTTTATGAGTATGAGCCGTGGGATACCCTCGGTTCATTTGAAAGCAATATCTTTTGCATGGAAAGTCAGTGGAATGTGGAATCTCCGGAGAAGGGGACCTATCTATTGGGCTCGCAAAAGGTGGATCAGTCTGCCTTTGAATCCAGCAGGGCGAACTATGAGGATCTGTATTTGATCGATCTTGTGGCCGGACACGGAAACTCAGAGGCGAACGGGGTGGATTTTGACACTCTGGAAGCCTGGTATGACGACTGAAGGGACGGCTTTGATCCGGGAGGATCGCTCCCTTATTTCCCGCACGCCGGAAAGCGTCCGGACTTTTTTCTGGAGCTTCTATAGACAAATTGATGATACAGGAGGAAACAGGTATGTATCATTGCCGGTTACAGTTTTATTTGGCAGGCTCTCCCTGCGCGGCTTTTGATGTGATCCGGGAGATGCCGGTTTTGGAAAACTTCACCCATGAGTTTTCCCTGGGACTGCCTCAGGGTGCGATGCAGAAAACAGATGTAGTGGTCTGGAATCTGTCAGACAGCCGGGAGGAGGATGTTCTTCCGGCGCTTTCGGAAATGGGAAAGCTGGGGGAAGTGATCCTTCTTGCGGAAAAGGAGCAGCTTCCTCTTCTCAGCGGTTGCTTTTCCAGAGCGTCCGAACTCTGGGTGCTCCCTATGGAGAAGGAAGAGATCCGGTTCCGTTTTTTACGGTGGCAGCAGCGCTCCAAACAGGAAAAGGACCTCTGGGAAGCGAGGCAGTATTTGGAGGCTACCATCAACAGCGTGCCAAACCTTGTCTGGTATAAAACCAAGGACGGAATCCACGAAAAGGTGAATGACAGCTTCTGCCAGGTGGTCAACAAGACCAAGGAGCAGGTGCAGGGGAGAGGTCACGCCTATATCTGGGATGTGGAGCAGGACGACCCCGCCTGTATCGAGTCTGAGCGGGAGGTCATGAGCAAGCGTGAGACCTGCATTTCCGAGGAGACTATCCAGACCGGCGAGGGCCTGCGGCAGCTCACCACCTATAAATCTCCTCTTTACGATTATGACGGCAGTGTAGCCGGTACGGTAGGTATCGGTATCGATGTGACTAAAGAGAGGGACTACGAACAGGAGATCATTCGAAAGAACCAGACTCTGGAAACGCTGTTCACCACAATGGACGCCGGCGTGATGTGCCACACCCTCGACGGGTCTCGGGTCCTCAGCGTCAATCGGGCCGCTTTGAAGATTCTGGATTACGAGTCCAAGGAAGAGCTGGAGGCCAGCGGCTTTGATATGGTGGCCGCCTCTGTATTGGACGAGGATAAGCCGGAGCTTCGGCGTCAGATCAAGTCCCTTCAGAATCCCGGCGACAATGTGAGCGTGGAGTACCGTGTGCTGCACAGAGACAATAAGCTCCTTCATGTCATGGGCAATGTAAAGCTGGTGGAGGAGGATGGAGAGCTGTTTTATCAGCGCTTCCTTCTGGACATCACCACCCAGAAGCTGCAGGAGGAGAAGGAGAAGCTGGAGCGTGAGCGCCGTCAGACAGAGCTGGTGGAAGCGCTGAGCATCGATTATAATCTGGTGTGCTTCTTCGACCTCAAAACGGGAAACGGCGATGCGCTTCGCATGAACGACTGCAGGTATCAGATGCTCGCTCCCGTGTTTTCCGGCGAGCTTTCCCTGGACCGGTGCATGGAGGAATATCTCAGCCGATGCGTCCATCCGGACGATCGGGAAGTATTCCAACAGGCCCTGACTTCCGAGGGCTTGAGCAAAGAGCTTTTCGACAAGCGAGTGTTTTATCTTAACTACCGGACCTTGTGCAACGGCGAGGTTCGCTATTTCCAGATGAAGGCAGTGCGCCTGGGCGAATGGGAAGACAGCCAAAGCGTGATTCTCGGATTTCGCAGCGTGGACGAGGAAACTCGCCTGGAGATGGAAAAGAAAAGCCTTTTGGAAGATGCTCTGATGCAGGCCAGGCAGGCCAGCAAGGCAAAGACAGTCTTCCTTTCCAATATGTCTCACGATATCCGCACACCTATGAACGCCATTGTGGGCTTCACTTCTCTGGCGATCAACCATATCGAGCACAAGGACCAGGTAGAGGGGTATCTAAAAAAGATCATGACCTCCGGCAACCATTTGCTGAGCCTCATTAACGATGTGCTGGACATGAGCCGGATCGAAAGCGGAAAGATGTATCTGGAGGAAAAACCCTGCAGCCTGCCGGAGATCCTGCACGGCCTGAGAAATATCGTGCAGGGGGATGTCCACGCGAAGCAGCTGGAGCTCTATATGGATGCGGTGGATGTCCAGCACGAGGAGATCTACTGCGATAAATTAAGGCTCAATCAGGTACTGCTTAATCTTCTGAGCAACGCCGTAAAGTATACGCCTCCCGGGGGAGAAATCAGCATCCGTGTGATGGAAACGCCGGAGGCGCCGGAGGGCTGCGCCAGTTACGAATTCCTGATTAAGGATACTGGTGTCGGCATGAGTGAGGAGTTCGTGGAGCGGATCTTCGATCCCTTTGAGCGGGAGAGCAATTCCACCATCAGCGGAATCCAGGGTACGGGCCTTGGCATGGCCATCACCAAGAATATCGTGGATATGATGAACGGCGTGATCGAGGTGAAAAGCGAGCTGGGGGTAGGAACTGAGATCCGGGTGCTGTTTACCTTCCGGCTGTATGAGCTCACGGAAGAGTCTCAAGTGATCGAGGCGCTGAAGGACTGCCGCGCCCTGGTGGTGGATGACGACTTTAACACCTGCGACACGGTTTCCTGCATGCTGCAGCAGTTCGGAATGAGGGCAGAATGGACGCTTTCCGGAAAAGAGGCGGTGCTGCGCACGCATCAGTCCATCACGCGAAATGACAATTATTCCGTGTATATCATCGACTGGCTCCTTCCGGACATGAACGGGATCGAGGTGGCCAGAAGGATCCGCATGGAGACAGGGGAAGATACCCCGATCATCGTACTTACGGCCTATGACTGGTCCGATATTGAGGAGGAGGCCAAGCAGGCGGGCGTGACCGCTTTTTGCAGCAAGCCCCTGTTTCTCTCTGAGCTCAGGCGGTGCCTGGATTCCGTAGTGACGGTGAAGACAAAGGAAACGGAGAATGAAACGGTTCTGAAGCCTCCCCGGCACACCGGCAGGATCCTGCTGGTAGAGGATAACGAGCTCAATCAGGAGATCGCGGAAGAGATTCTGAAGGAGGCCGGATTTCAGGTGGAGATTGCCGGAAACGGAAAGATCGCAGTGGAGATGGTGGGGCGCTCTAAGCCCGGGTATTACCAGCTGATCCTTATGGATGTTCAGATGCCGGTGATGGACGGTCATGAAGCGAGCAGGACCATCCGGAATCTTCCGGACCGTGACCTGGCTCAGATCCCGATCATCGCCATGACGGCAAATGCCTTTGAAGAGGACAGGCAGGCTGCCCTGCGCAACGGCATGAACGCCCATATCGCGAAGCCTATCAATATTCCTGTGCTGTTTGAAACACTGGACAAGGTCCTGAAGCGATAAGGACGAATCGAAAAGGGGAGACGAGAAGCATGAAGCTGAATGACTTGGGGATTCAGAACAGAGCGCTCTGGGAGGACAGAGGCATTTCTCTGCCCCGCTTTTCCCGGGAGAAAGTGAAAAAGGAGACTGGAAAGGATCCTTTTTGGGTTCATTTCGGAGCGGGCAATATTTTTCGCGCCTTTCAGGCCAGAGTGCAGCAGGAGCTTTTGGATGCGGGCGTAGTTTCCAGAGGCGTCATCGTGGCGGAGGGATATGACGAGGAGATCTTGTCCCGGGCATATTCGCCCTTTGATGATCTGAGTATTCTCGTGACCCTCAAGGCGGACGGCACCGCTCAAAAGCAGGTCATCGCAAGTGTGACGGAAGCGCTTTCGGCAGTGGATGCCGGATCGGAAGATTTTGCACGGCTTCGCGAGATCTTTCGGAACCCCTCTCTTCAGATGGCCTCCTTTACCATTACGGAGAAGGGCTATGTGTTTGCGGATCAAAACGGCGCCCCCCTTCCGGCTGTGAAGGCCGATTTTGAAAACGGTCCCAAAGCGCCGATGACCTATTTGGGACGGCTCGCCTCTCTCTTGTATGAACGCTTTCAAAACGGAGAGCTTCCCCTTGCCATGGTGAGCATGGATAACTGCTCGCATAACGGGGAAAAGCTGTTTTCCGCAATGGAGGCCTTTGGGAAAGTCTGGGAAGAAAGAGGAAAGGTCCAAAAGGGCTTTCTTTCCTATCTCAGCGACCCAAAGCGGGTCTCCTTCCCCTGGACGATGATCGACAAGATCACACCAAGGCCGGATCCCTCTGTCTGTGCTCTTCTGCAAGGGGATGGTTTGGAGGAAATGGAGCCGGTGGTCACTGGAAAGAACTCCTACACCGCACCCTTTGTCAACGCGGAGGAGTGTGAATATCTGGTAATCGAGGACGCGTTTCCAAACGGCCGCCCGCCCCTTGATAAGGGGGGCTTTCTCTTCACCAGCCGAGACACTGTGAACGCCTGCGAACGCATGAAGGTATGTACCTGCCTGAATCCTCTGCATACGGCCCTGGCGGTGTTCGGATGTCTGATGGGATATACGCTTATTTCCGAGGAAATGAAGGATCCCCTTTTGAAAAAGCTCTGTGAGCGCATCGGCAAAGTGGAGGGACTTCCGGTAGTGACAGACCCGAAGGTGCTTTCCCCTCAGAAATTCCTGAGTGAGGTGGTCTCTGTGCGGATCCCCAACCCGTTTTTGCCGGACACCCCGCAGCGTATCGCCACTGACACCTCCCAAAAGCTCTCTGTCCGGTACGGGGAAACCGTGAAGGCCTATCTCGCTTCCGAAGAGCTTTCTGTGGACTCTTTGATTGGAATTCCCCTGGTGTTCGCCGGGTGGCTGCGGTATCTTTTGGGAATAGACGACAGTGGGGAAAGCTTTTCCGTAAGCGCGGATCCCCGGCTTTCTGCCTTGCGGGAAGCACTTTCCGGGGTGAGCTTCGGCGCTTCTTTGGAAACTTTGAAGGAAAAGGCTTCACCTATTTTGAAGGACGCCTCCATTTTCGGCGTCGATCTGTGGGAAGTCGGCCTCGCGGACCGGGTGCTCACCCTTTTTGAGCAAATGTTGAAGGGACCGGGCGCGGTACGAGAGACCCTCGCGGAACATTTGAACTGAGTTTGATGATTTTAGGAATCAGTCGTTAGCAAGGGTCCTTATTCCCTTTTAAGCAAGGGGGTAAGGACCCTTTTGAGTATCCGACGCCCAAAACCTCGAATTTGGGCTGTTTTGGAAGAAAACAGTTGACTTTTCCGGAATTTTCCACTACTATTATCTCGTTAGCATGATAGAGGCGCGAATGACATCAGTATCCTTTTTGACATTCCTTCAGACGGGAAAAGGGGAGAAAGGGGAGTTCGCCGAGGTGAAAGGGCTGGTCTGGCTCCCTTTTTGCCGGGCTGTGGGAGAAGATCTCACAGACTGTCGCCCTCCTTTGAGGGCGGAGCGCTGTTGTGATTCAGATTGCGGGGTGGAGTCATGACAGTTGTCATGACTTTTTTTGTTAAGTGAGGGAGAGAACATGAAGAAGTCCAATCTGGTAAAGGGGATCTTGCTTGCCGTGATCCTGTTGGCGGCAGTGGTGATCCCCGCGGTATTGGGGAATGGAGAAAGCGCGGAGGCCCAAGGCGGATTTTATGCCACGGCCTGGTCGCTGCTTCCGCCCGTAGTGGCCATCGCCCTGGCCCTGATCACAAAAGAGGTGTATTCCTCTCTGTTTGTGGGAATTTTAATGGGCGGTCTGCTCTATTCCGGCTATTCCTTTGAGGGCACGGTGCTGCATGTGTTTTCCGGCGGTATCGTCAGTGTCCTGTCCTCCGGATACAACATCGGAATTCTAGTGTTTTTGGTGATCCTGGGCGCCATGGTCTGCCTGATGAACAAGGCGGGCGGTTCCGCAGCCTTCGGCCGCTGGGCGGCGAAGCATATCAAGACCAGAGCCGGAGCACAGCTTGCCACCGTTGTTCTGGGCGTGCTCATCTTTATTGACGACTATTTCAACTGCCTGACCGTGGGTTCCGTAATGCGTCCAGTCACTGACAAGCACAAGGTTTCCCGTGTGAAGCTTGCTTATCTGATCGATGCTACCGCGGCGCCTGTGTGTATCATCGCTCCCATCTCCTCCTGGGCCGCGGCGGTGGCCAGCTATGTGGAGGATGGGAACGGTCTTTCCCTGTTTATCCAGGCGATTCCCTTCAACTTTTACGCGATCCTCACCGTTGTGATGATGGTGGGCATGGTGCTGATGAAGGTGGAGTTTGGTCCGATGGCCCATTTTGAAGATAACGCCAGAGAGAAGGGAGACCTGTTCTCCGGCAAAAATCCCTACGCCAATCTGGAAGGTCAGGAGGAAGAGGAAAAGGGGATCGTGCTGGATCTGGTGCTGCCCATCCTGGTGCTGATCGTCTGCTGTGTCATCGGCATGATCTACTCCGGCGGATTCTTTACCGGCACCTCTTTTGTGGATGCCTTCTCCAATTCAGACGCTTCCGTGGGCCTGATGCTGGGCTCCGTGTTTGCCCTTGGCTTTACGATCCTTTATTACTGCCTGCGCCGCACCATGACTTTCCGCGAGACCATGAACTGTATCCCTGAGGGCTTTCGTGCCATGGTGCCCGCTATTTTGATCTTGACCTTTGCCTGGTCTCTGAAGGCCATGACGGATTCTCTGGGAGCAAAGGAATTTGTGGAGACCGTTGTAAAGGGCTCTGCCGGAGCGTTCCAGGCGTTTCTGCCCGCTGTGGTGTTCCTCATTGGCTGTTTCCTGGCCTTTGCCACCGGCACCAGCTGGGGCACCTTCGGGATCCTGATCCCCATCACCCTGAGTGTGTTCCCCCTGACGGACCCGCTGGGCGTGGTGTGTGTTTCCGCCTGCATGGCCGGAGCGGTGTGCGGCGACCATTGCTCGCCCATTTCCGATACCACCATTATGGCTTCCGCCGGCGCCCAGTGCGACCATGTGGATCATGTGTCCACCCAGCTGCCCTACGCCTTGACGGCGGCAGGGGTGAGCTTCGTCGCTTACCTGGTGGCGGGTTTCTTCCCCAATGCCCTCATCGCCCTGCCGGTGGCGGTGCTTTTGATGGTAGGAACCCTGTTCGTCATCAAGCTGGTAAATGGGAAAAAGAAGGAAAAAGCTTGACCCTTTCTTCCATAACACAAAGAAGTCCCCGACTTGTCGGAGTGTCCGGAAGGACACTCCGACAGTTATATTCGCCTTGCGGCGAGTGATATTGCCTTGCAGTGATATTTTGTTTACGCAAAGCGATATTGCCTGCGGCAGTTTAACGGCAAATATAATATCACTGAAACTGCAGGTTTCAATATCACTTTTACGAAGTAAAAATATCACTCTGTGCCGTAGCACAGAATATCACTATATATAATAAAAACTACCACCCGAAAAAGAGTTGCTTTTCTCTTCTTCGGGTGGTTTTGTCTTATACCGTAGCAAGCATGGAATTTGTATGACGAACTCCCATCTGTTCACAGACTGCTGTCCTTTAGAACACTCAGCATTTCGTCGGGGACTTCTTTGTAAGCGCGGCTTTTTGATCCTGGTCGCTGTTTCCTGATCAGTCCCGAAGATCCAGCAACAGTGTACTCAAAGTTCTGGCAGGCGCCTGGACGCGAATGACTCTATCGCATACGCGGATGGCGTAGCCTAAGTCCTCATTTCCTTTGTTCAGCAGCACTACCGCCGCAGTCCCGTCAGGATTTTTGGCGGCCGTCATTTCAATTCGACTGTCACATCTGGAAAAGCCGATGCGCACCGCTCCCGGCAGGATATAGTGAGAGAAGTGTCGGATAAATTCGTAGGTCAGATTGGTGCGGAAGCTGTGATCGTCATTGACGATCATGCTGGCGGTAAAGCCGCCCGGCACATGGCGGGGGCCTCCGTCTTTGTCCACGCAGAGGTTCCAGTCGATCCAGCGGCTCATGCCGGCGTTCAGGTTGCCGATGATGTCGTGGGCATAGTCTACCGCGTCCTCGTATTCCACAGCCTGGGGCGTCTTTCCAAGCTCTTCTGTGCCCAACGTTCCCACGCGTCCCGGCGCGTGAAGGCCGCAGCACTCGCTGAGCATCAAAACTTTCCCCGGAAACTTCTGCCCGGCCATCTCCACCGCCTCGAAATGGTCTCCGGAATACCAGTGGAAGGCAAAGCCCTCTACCATTTTGTCAGTGACCTCGTCCAGGATCTCTCGGGCGTATTCCAGCACCCGTTCCTTGTTGTGGTCCCAGATATAGATCCCGACCTTGCCCACAAGACCGTTCTTTTCAAACTCCGGATAGAGGTGATCCTTCAGAAAGGCCTTCTGTTCCTGGGCGGTCCAGACGCAGCTGTCCCAGTTGGTGGCCGCGATGGACTCGTTCTGAATGGACATCATGGTTACCGGGATCCCCTCTTTGAGGTAGGAAGTGACAAACAGCGTCAGATATTTTGCCCAGGAGGCGTAATACTCCGGCTTCAGGCTGCCGCCGTTGCAGCGGGAGGGAGTGGTGTAATCAATGCTTTTCTCCGGCGCTCCGGGCAGTTCTCCGTATACCGCTTTGTCGTTTTTTGGTCTGACGGGAGGCGTTTTCCAGCAGGCTGGGGGAGACCAGGGGCTCAAAAGCACGGAGATGGGCTCCTTTGAAAGGAAAATGGCCTCCTTGAGAACGGGCAGGATATACTTTTGATCCCGCTCAAGGGAGAAGGTGGAAAGTTCCGGGTCCTTCATCGGATCTTTTACGGCGGTGTATTCCTCCAGGGAGTAGTCGCAGCTGTCCATGGGAACACGGATAAATCTCATACGGCAGCCTTCCATGCTGAAAAACTTCTCCAGCGCCTGCTTCCTCATCTGAGGGGTCATCTGAGACAGCAGATAGGCGGAGGTTTCCGTCATGGCGCCGCCGAAGCCTTCGATAGTCTGGTAGGTGATATCAGGATAGAGGTTGAGTACGCCTGATTCCAGGTGTCTGGGCTCGTCCGCCTCCAGAGTGACTGGCAGCTCCTTTTCCTGAGGATAAGCTTTTCCGTTTGCGCTGTAGGTGATGATCTGTTGGCATTTCATATCGTTTTACTCCCTTTCTGGCCTGCGCGTTTGCACAGGCTCTGTCTTATAAAAGCATATCACGATTTTCCCATTTTGTCTGCTTTTTTCCGGAAGCTTTTGGAAAAAAACAAAAAATAAAAAAATGTGGGCAGTGACCGACAGGATTTTTGGGAATATTTCCTTTGGAAGGAATAAAATGGACGGCAGTGTGACACGCTAAAGGAGGTGAAGAATGTCCCCCGCAAGGAGTTGCGGAAACTAAGAATCAAAGGAGAACATGCATGAGAAAATTGATTGCTTTCAGTCTGACAGCCGTCCTGCTTTTCACGGGACTCGTGGGGATCGGCGGAATGTCCGCTGATGCCGCCGGGGTTTCCAAGTATATCGATGTGACGGGATATGATCCAAAGGTAGACTATATGGCCGCGATCAAACGGGCATTGAAGGATGGAAGCCCCTACGCCATGCAGGTGGGGGCCATCTACGAGCAGCAGCGCAATTTCAAGATCGATGAGATGGGCCTTGAGCAGACAAAGACAGATTATTTCACCAAATACACCAGTGCAAAGGAGATCTTAGCGGCCATTGAGGCGGCGGAAGGGAAGAAACCCAAATATACGGGAGAAGATCTGGACCTGCTCTCCCGTATCATCTACGCGGAGGCGGGATGCAGCTGGTTCCCTGACTGGGTCCAGCGTCTGGTGGGCAGCGTGGTGCTCAACCGGGTCACAAGCGCCTATTATCCCAATACCATCCGGGAGGTGATCTACCAACCCGGACAGTATTCTCCCACCTGGGACGGGTCGATCTACAAAACGCCGGACAGCCGCACCATCGCGAACGCCAGATATCTTTTGGAAAACGGCAGTGTCTGTCCTGCCAATGTGGTGGGGCAGAACTCTGTGATCACCGGCAGCGGGGTTTACAGATCCTACTACGATTCCGTTCTGGGCACCACCATCTATTTCTGCTATTTATAGACACAGCCTCTGCGCGGCCTTCCTGCTTTGCCGGGCCTTAGCTCTCGGAGTGAATTTTTTATTTTTCCTTGACAAAGACGCTTGCCAATGGTATAATTCCAGTCGTTGGTCGAGCGCGAGTGCTGGAACTGGCAGACAGGCACGTTTGAGGTGCGTGTGTCTTCGACGTACGGGTTCAAGTCCCGTCTCGCGCACCATCTTGGAGCGCCGTTTTTGATACAGGACGGCGTATGAAAAACCTCCGAAGGATCGGGGGTTTTTCTTTATTTTCAGGAAGGCTCCTCCGTACTGCGGGACAGCCTGTGGCCTGCGCGGGGCGGACCTTAGTGCGGGATGCCAAAAAATCTATGAGAGACAGTGGGGGAAATGTGAGATGAAAGCACTTATCCTTGCGGCCGGCTTTGGCAGCCGACTTGCGCCGATCACAAACGAGATACCGAAATCGCTGGTTCCGGTAAATGGCCAGCCGATCCTGCTGAAACAGATAGAAAATCTTCATGAAAACGGCGTTTTTGATATTACTGTCATCTCCGGGTATAAGGCTGATGCTCTGGAAAAGGCGGTCCATGACCTTTGGCCGGAAACGCATATCGTGGAATCCGTCGATTATGCGGCGACAAACAATATGTATTCTGCATATCTGGGGATCAGATCCATGTTTCCCGATGGGGTGTTGGAGCCGTTCCTTATGATGAACGCGGATGTGTTTTACGATTCTTCCGTGATCACGGCCCTTTTGGAGCATCAGGCGCCAAACGCCATTGTGGTAGATATGGGGCGGTATATCGAAGAATCTATGAAAGTGGTTGAACAGGACGGCAGGCTCACCGCGATCTCCAAGCAAATCACGCCGGAGGCCGCCCTGGGCAGCTCTATTGATGTCTATAAGTTTTCAGAAGAAGGGGGCGAAGCCTTCCTGGAATGTTGCCGGGAGTATATCGAAAAGAAAAGAGAACTGAAGCTGTGGAGCGAGGTCGCGTTGAATGACGCCCTTGCAAAGGTGATTTTTCAGGCGTGTCCTCTTCAGGGCCGGTGGCTTGAGATCGACAACCATGAGGATCTGGCAGAGGCCCAGGCTCTCTTTGCGGAGGACCGATGAAAGACTATTTTGGCGTTTATGCCGGGGAAATCAGAAATAAAAAGCTCTGGCTTTTCGATATGGACGGAACGATCTACGAAGAGGAGACCCTGTTTGACGGGACCCTTGACCTGCTTTCTGCGATCAGGGAGCGGGGCGGAAGATATGTGTTTATCACAAACAATTCTTCCAAATCTGTGATCGAGTACGTTGAGAAGGTCCGTCGAATGGGCATTGAGGCAGGGGAAGAGGAGTTCTTTACCTCTTCCCAGGCAGCAATTTTATGGCTTTTAAAAAACATGCCTGGCGCAAAAGTGTATTGTCAGGGGACAAAGAGCCTTGTGGAAGAGCTGCGGGTATCCGGAATCCGTGTCACGGAAGGCGTTGAACGGGTGGATGCTGTTTTAGTGGGCTTTGATACGGAGTTGACTACTGCCAAGCTGCGTAATACCTGTGAAATTCTGAGTACGCAGGAAGTAACCTATCTTGCCACAAATCCGGATTGGGTCTGCCCCGTCAGCTTCGGCTTCATACCGGACTGCGGTTCCATCTGTCAAATGATTCGAAACGCGACGGGTAAGTGGCCTGTGTTTCTGGGGAAGCCTGAACCGACGATGGTCCAGATTGTCCGTGAGAAATTCGGCTGTGAAATCGATCAGACAGTAGTTGTGGGGGACAGGCTCTATACGGATATAGCGGCGGGAGTCAACGCCGGTGTGGCTTCCATTTGTGTATTGACCGGAGAGGCGACCGCAGAAGAGATTCAAAACGGAACGATCAAGCCCCGCTTTACCTTTAACAGTGTAAGGGAGATCTGCGATATCCTTAGGAGCAGCGACGGATGAGCCGGTAAAAGCGCGAACGGCCCTCCGATGGCTGCTTCTTTGCGAAAAAGTGCTGTGAAATGAAATTTTGCAGCACTTTTTCCATAGAGATCCGTTGTGAACGATTCCCTCCGTTTTCCCGGCGCGATTAAGCCCCATCTCTTCTTCACTCAAATCGTTGATTTTTTCACCTGCCAATGCTATAATGTTTTACAATATCTTGCGGAAGCGTCGGCTTTCCGCCTTTGTTTATAAGCTTGCCTGAAGCGGGAAAAGAGGGGGACTTTCATGAAAGCCAAAGTGAACGGGCCCAAAAAGGTCAGAGGCCTCTCTTGGCTCTTTTTGATCATCTTGATTTTTTCCGTGTTTGGAGTCATTGTTTCCACTGTTTCCAATAAGGTGACACGAGAGATGTCCAATTCCGCTATCCAGAACTTAAGCGAGAGCCTGGACCTGATCCAAAGCACGATCGAGGCCATTCTTCGCAGTCAGTCGGACTTTCAGTCGCTGATCGCCCGGGAAGTGGCCGGCTCGGAGGATCCGGAGGCCTATATCCGCGGGTATCAGAGAAATCAGGCCATGGTCAAGCTCTCCCTGATCCTCGCCGGGGAAACAGAGGGGATCTCCAACACAGGAGAGCGCTTTACGGAGGAGGAATTGAATTTTTCCTCAGGCGGATCGGTTTCCGATATGCCCATGTCCCAATCCTATGTGAATTACATGGGCACCTGGGCCTATACTCTGAAATGTCCGGTAGAGCGGGAGGGAGAGCTGATCGGAACGCTTTACGCCGAGTATATCTACGACGCTATTGACCGGTCTCTTCCCGATGGATTCTACAATAAACAGGCGTCGCTGTACATCATGGACGCCCAAAGCGAGCGTTTTGTCCTCAAGCCCAAGGGCATGGGACAGCGCAGCGCAGGACATCTGAATCTGGATGATTTTTACCGCGCCAACGATATTCAGGATACAAAGATCCGAGAGGAGATCACCGAATGTTTGAAGAGCGGGGAAGATGTCCTGTTTTACCACAGCATCCGTTCGGCGGACGCTCTCAACTATATCTGGGCCGTCAGTGACGGCACTCTCTTTCTGGTGGGATATGTACCCTTGGAGGCTATCCAGCAGGAGGGAAAGACCGTCAACCAGAATATCTGGATCGTGGTCGTCTCTCTGCTGATTTCCTTCTTTCTGTGCGTCGCTTTGTATCACCGGAACCGGCGCCAGCAGGAGAAGCTGCGGAAAAAGCAGGAGGAGGAGCGGCAGCTATATAACCAACAGCTTTCTGAGGCGCTTAAGGCCGCGCAGATCGCCAGCGAGTCCAAGACCACTTTCCTGTCCAATATGTCTCACGATATCCGCACACCCATGAACGCAGTACTGGGCTTTACCACCTTGCTTTCCAGAGACGCGGAGAACCCCTCTAAAGTGCGGGAGTACACCAAGAAGATCACAGCTTCCGGACAGCATCTGCTCAGCCTGATCAACGATATCCTGGACATTTCCAAGATCGAAAGCGGGAAAGTGGTGCTGAATCTGGAGCCCTTCACCCTCAGTGATGTGATCGCTTCTGCGGACTCCATTATTCAGCCCATGGCCAAGTCGAAGCATCAGACTTTCCACACCAAAGTGACCGGCATCCGTCACGAGTATCTGATAGGGGATGAGACCCGCCTCAATCAGATCATGATCAACCTGCTCTCCAACGCCGTGAAGTACACACCGGAGAAAGGGAACATCTGGTTCCGCGTCATAGGACTGAAGCAGCGTTCCAGCCAGTACGAGCATATCCGCTTTGAGGTGGAGGACAACGGCTATGGCATGACCCAGGAGTATCTGAAAACCATTTTTGACGCCTTTACCCGGGCGGAGAACAGCACCACCAACAAAGTGCAGGGCACCGGGCTGGGCATGGCCATCACCAAGAGTATTGTAGAGCTGATGGGCGGCACCATCGAGGTGACCAGTGAGGTGAACAAGGGAAGCCTCTTCCAGGTAGAGCTGGAGCTGCGTATCCAGGAGGAAACCTCTGACCGCCGGATCTGGGAAGAGCACGGTATTTCCCGTATTCTGTCCGTGGTGGGGACGCTGAACGATAAAGAAAATATCCCAGCTCTGATGGAGAACACCGGCGTAGAGGTAGTCACAGTCGAGCAGGAGGAGGCTTTCCGGCGGCTGAAAAACGATGAAAGTTTCCAGATGGTGCTGGTGGATTGGGAGGAATGTGGATTTCAGACGGCAAAAGCGATCCGCTCCGCCCTGCCGGACCCTGTTGTGCTGCTGCTGTTGTCGGAATTTGACGCCTCCGGCATGGAGGAGGCTATGCAGATGCCCCATACCGACGCTCTGACAAAGCCCTTTTTCGTCTCCGCTCTTCGTTCCAAGATGGAGGAGTTGTGGAGTCGGAACAACTCTCAGCCGGAGGCGGAAGCAGCCGGAAGCCTGGAGGGAATGCACTTCCTGGCCGCCGAGGATAACGAGATCAACGCGGAGATCCTCACCGAGCTGCTGGATCTGGAGGGAGCAGCCTGTGAGATCGCCGTCAATGGGCGTTTGGCCTTAGAACGCTTCCAAAACTCAGAGCCCGGAGAGTTTGATGTGATCCTGATGGATGTTCAGATGCCGGTGATGAACGGCCATGAGGCTACCCGGGCTATCCGCGCTCTGGAACGGGAGGACGCGAAGCGGATCCCTATCATCGCCATGACGGCCAACGCCTTTGCGGAGGATGAAAAGGCCGCCCTGGACGCTGGTATGGATTCCCATGTTCCCAAGCCCTTGAATATGGAGACTTTGAAAAAGGCCATCGGCCATTTGAACTGGAGGAAAGAAAATCCATGAAAGGTATGAAACAATTCCTTGCCGCCTGTCTCGCGGCGGCGGTCCTTCTGTACCTGGCCGCCTGTGAAAGCGAAAAAGATCCCACGAATCTGATTTCCCGGACAGAAGGGCAAAAACGGGTGGTCAATCTTTTCAGTCCCATGGAGAAAACCAACCCTGACGCGGAAAATGTTGCCCGCACCGCCGCAGATCTGACAGTGTCCATGGCGGAAGAGAAGCTGGGAGTCACGGTGGATTATTGGACCTACACCGCAGAAGATTATCAGGACAGGACCTATGATGAAGTGGCCCTGGACCGGGCGCGCAGCAGCATGGACGACCTGTATCTGCTCAACCCGGATGTGATCCTGGCATTGGGTTCTGAGGGGCAGTTGGAGGATCTCTCCGGGCTGGAAAGCGTCAAGAACCTGCGCGAGATCATCCGCGTGGCAAATACGGTGGACGGCAAGCTGGTGGCCATTCCCCAGGAGGTGGTGGCCTACGGTCTGTTCCTCAATGTGGACCTGTTTAAAAAATACCAACTCTCTCTTCCTCAGACGCCGGAGGAGTTTTTAGAATGTTGCCGTGTATTCCGTCAGAATGGAATCGAGACTCCCATTGGAGCCAACCGCTGGTGGCTGGAGACCTTTGTGCTGGCGCAGGCCTATGCCGACCTGTACAACGGTGGAAACACCCAGGCGGAAATTGACGCCCTCAACAGCGGAGAGGCTAAGTACAGCGATTATATGCGCCCGGGCTTTGAGTTTCTCCAAACCCTGATCGACAATGGCTATGTGGACGCTGAAAAGGCGCTGGTCAGCGAGGCAATCGAGGGAGAGGGGCCGGATTTCCTGGCAGGAAAAACACCTATCGTCATGGCCTATTGGGGAGCCGCCAATACAGAGACGGCCTATGGCAAGACAGATTTTGAAATGCAGGTCATCGGTTTCCCAAGCAGCCGGGGGCAGATGCCGGTCATGCCTATGACCGGCTGGGCGGTAAGCGCCAACGCGGAGCACAAGGAGGACGCGATGCAGGTGATGAATGTCATCACCTCTGACGAAGCGCTTCAGCTGTTTTCTGAGACCAACCGGGTCATTTCTCCCTCCCAAAATGTGAAGGTGGACTGTGTACCGGCGCTGAAGCCTTTGAACGACCGAATCGAAGAGGGAGAATATGTGCTGGGCTCCAACGCGGGCATGAATGTAGAACAGTGGGGAAATACCTGTCTCATCGTGCGCAAGCTGTTGGAGGGCGCTTCTGTAGAGGAGTGCATGGCGGAGTTCGACGCGCTGCAGGCCGCGGCTTTGAAGAAGCAGAAGTGAGCCGTTTGCCGTCGGCCTTTCAGAAGCGGCGGCTGCGACTTTGCAGAAGGTCAGATAAAATACTAATATTCTGAAATGGAAATAAAATTGCCCCTGGCTTTATGCCGGGGGCTTTGCTGTTTTCCTGTCCGTTCTGCTTTTAATTCCTCATACATAAAAAGAGGGGAGCAGCGCTTGCCTTAACGCTCTTATCTCCCTTTATTCTTCCGAAAATAACCGCAGCTTTTCCGCCCGGCTGCGCACTTCGGGAAATGACTTTGCCTCCTTGGGCGCAGAGGGATGAGGGCCTAAGCTCTTTTCCATCCAAACCATGTCGTACCATCTTCCAAACTTATAGCCGCACTGGTGAAAATGTCCCGCTGTATGAAAGCCCATTTTTTTGTGAAACCTCAGACTGTCCCGGGAAAGGTATTCGTCCTCCCGATGGGGACAGGCGATACAGACATTCAGGTTTAAGATGCTTTGCAGGGCAAGGGTTTTTTCCAAAGTTTGGTAAAGCTTTTTGCCGATCCCCTTTTGACGGTGAGAGCGGTCTATGTAGATGGAGGCTTCCGCCGCCCAGTTGTAGGCTGCCCGGGAATGGAAGGGCCCGGCGTAGGTGTAGCCCAGGATCTTTCCCTGAGAGACGGCCAGAAGATAGGGGAAGCGTTCCAGCGTATGGGAGATCCTCTCTTGAAATTCCGAAAGCGCGGGCACCTCATACTCAAAGGTCACCGCCGTATCTGTGATATAGGGGGCATAGATATTCAAAAGTGCTTCTGCGTCCTCCGTTTTTGCCAGGCGTATGGCGATATCCTGCTCTTTTGTTGTCATGCTTTTCTCCCTTGTTTTTCTCAGCAGAGGCCGAGGAAAAATTCAAAGATTTTTTTTCCGTCCACTGTGTCGTCCCTCTTGTGATGAAAGCTCATGCGCTCCGGGTGCCACTGCACACCGTAGATTTTTCTCTTCGGATCCGCAATGGCCTCTATTGTGCCGTCTTCGGCGAAAGCTGCGGAGTGAAACCCGGGAGCGAGCTTTTTGACCGCCTGATGGTGAGCGCTGTTTACCGGGAAACAAGCGCCATGAAGAGGGAAGAGAAAGCTTTTTTCCCCGGCCTTCACCAGATGGACCTGGTCGCCCGTCTTTTCGTCATGCCGGTGGCTTTGGGCAGTGGGAAGATGCTGCACAAGGGTCCCTCCAAAGGCGGCGTTCAGCACCTGACAACCGCGGCAGATGCCTAAAATCGGCTTTCCCGCTTTGGAAAACAGGGAGATGAGGGCAAGCTCTGCTATATCACGATCGGGTTCTATGCCCTTGCTTTCTCCCAGATTTTTTTCTCCGTAGCGCTCTGGGTCCAGATCGCCTCCTCCCGGAAGGAGGAGCCCGTCACAGTCAAGGGCGTTTTCCTCCGGGATTTTTGAAAAAACAGGGAGCGCTCCGGAGAACTCCAAAGCCTCTTTGTAGTTTTGATAGAGCTTTGGGTCTCCCCATACAAAGATCCGTTTCATCCGCCTCATCCTTTCCTATGATCCCCGCGCCCAGCGGCGTATGGTAAGTATATTCTGCCGGAATGAGATCGATTCCCAAACAGTATAGCACTTCACGCAGAGGATGAAAAGACAAAGGAAAAGGTTATTTCTCCGAATTTTGTGAAAAATAGTGGAGCGGAGTGGTCCGCAAAGAGAAAACCGGAGGTGCGCAGAATGAAAAAAGAAACGGAGAAGAGCAAGGAGGATCCATTTACAGGCCGACTCGCCTTTGGGATCCTGACAACCGGCGTTTTACTTTCCCTTCTGTTAAGCTGTTTCGAGTTCCTCTATATTCCGAAGAAAGTGGAAACGCAGCAGGCGGCGGCAGAGGTAGAGCAGGAGAATCCTTTTAAGAACTACTGTCAGCTGGAAGATCCCCTTTTGGTGTTGGTGAACGGCTGGGTGCCTCTTCCCGAAAACTACCGGGTCACCCCCGGAATGGTGGACGACGAGGTGGTGGATCTGAAGCTGTATGCGGACTATTCCGCCATGTGCGAGGCGGCAAAAAAAGAGGATGTATGGTTTTGGGTGGCTTCCGGATATCGCAGCGAGGAACAGCAGAGAAGGATCCTCAATGAGGCGAAGGAGGAAAACCTTCGGCTGGGTTTTAGTGAGGAGAAAGCTTTACAGGAGGCGAAAAAAACCATCCAGACGCCGGGGCACAGCGAGCATCAAACGGGACTGGCCATAGATCTGAACGAGGTGAGCGACCACTTTGAAACCACAAAGGCCTATGCCTGGCTTTCAGAGCACGCGGCGGAGTATGGCTTTATAGAGCGGTATCAGAAGGAGAAGGCGGAGCTGACCGGGATCGAAAAAGAGAGCTGGCACTACCGCTATGTGGGCAGGACCCACGCGAAGGAGATGAAGCGCCTCAAAATGTGTCTGGAGGAGTATGTGCTCTACCTGAAAAAGCAGGGAGAACGGTAGGATATGATCACAGGCTTTCCGAAATCCTGAGAAAAGGAAAGATTTTTGTTGCCAAACACCCCATTTTAGGTGTATTATATTTAATCAAGTTACCAATCACGGAAAATGAGGATAGGGTGATCAAAATGGCAATGGTAAGGACCAGGTACGCCCCCAGTCCCACGGGCTTTATGCATGTGGGCAATTTGAGAACGGCCCTGTATGAATATCTGGTTGCGAAGTCCCAGGGCGGGACTTTTGTCCTGCGCATTGAGGATACCGACCAGGAGCGCCTGGTAGAGGGTGCGGAGGATGTGATCTATAAAACTCTGGAAGCCGTGGGCATGGAGTACGACGAGGGTCCCGGAAAAGAGGGGGAATACGGCCCCTATATCCAGAGCCAGCGCAGGGATCTTTATGCCCCTTACGCTCACCAGCTGGTAAAAGAGGGGAAGGCCTATTACTGTTTCTGCACCAAGGAGAGGCTGGAATCCCTGCACAACGAAGAGGGATTCGGCGGATATGACCGTCACTGCCGGGATCTTCCTCAGGAGGAAGTGGACAGGTTGTTAAAGGCGGGCATGCCCTATGTGATCCGCCAGAAAGTGCCCCTGACCGGCGCCACCACTTTCCACGATTCAGTGTTCGGGGACATCACCATTGAAAACAAAGAGATCGAAGACCAGGTGCTGTTAAAGGCGGACGGTTATCCCACCTATAATTTCGCCAATGTAATCGACGACCACCTGATGCACATCACCCATGTGGTGCGCGGCTGCGAGTATCTGACCTCCACCCCAAAATACAATCTGCTGTACGAGGCTTTCGGCTGGGAGATCCCCACCTATGTCCATCTGCCTCTCATTATGGGCAAAAACGAGGACGGCAGTGTTTCCAAGCTCTCCAAGCGCCACGGTTCCACCAGCTTTGAAGGGCTTCTGGAGGAGGGATATCTCGCCCCGGTCATCACTAACTACATCGCACTTTTGGGATGGTGCCCCAAGGACAACCGGGAAATTTTCACGCTGGAAGAGCTGAGAAAAAGCTTTTCCGTGGAAAGGATCAGCAAGTCTCCCGCGGTGTTCGATTACGATAAGCTCAACTGGTTTAACGGCGAGTATATCAAGGCCATGAGCGATGAGGAGTTCACTGCCCGCGCCATGCCCTATTACCGGGAGGTATTCGGAGAAGAGGAGGAGCCCTGGCAGGTGCTGGCCTCTATCCTGAAGGCGCGTATCAGCAAGTTTAAGGAGATCCCTGCGCTTTTGTCCTTCTTCCGGGAGCTGCCGGATTATCCTGTGGAATACTTTGTGAATAAGAAGAGCAAGACCACTCTGGAAAATTCTCCGCAGATGCTTTCCGCCGCTTTGGAGACTTTGCGACAGCTCCCCTCCTGGGAGCTTACTGCGATCCATGACAGCCTGATCGGGCTGGCGGAAAAACTGGAAGTGAAAAACGGCACTCTCCTGTGGCCGGTGCGCATCGCCGCTGCAGGGACTCTGGTGACCCCCGGCGGGGCAATGGAGATCCTGAGGATTTTGGGAAGGGAAGAGGCTTTGCGCAGGCTGGAAGAGGGACTTGCAAAATTCTAAAACAGGAACGGAGTTATTCTGATGAGTGAAGAGAAAAAAATTGAAGAAGTCGCTTCTACTAATTTTATCGATGATTTTGTAAAGGAAGATATGGCCCCCGGCGGGCGGACTGAGGGGATGAAGGTGCACACTCGTTTTCCTCCCGAGCCCAACGGATACCTGCACATCGGCCATGCCAAGGCTATCTACATCGATTTCGGAACGGCCCAGCGCTTCGGCGGGATCTGTAATCTGCGCATGGACGACACGAACCCCACCAAAGAAGACGTGGAATACGTGGACGCCATCAAGGAGGACATTCACTGGCTGGGCTACGATTGGGAGGACCGCTTCTATTACGCCTCCGACTATTTTGAGGAGATGTATAAGGGGGCGGAGGAGCTGATCGAAAAGGGCCTTGCCTATGTGTGCGAGCTCTCTCCTGAGCAGATGAAGGAAATGCGCGGCGACCTTACTACGCCCGCTACCAGCCCTTACCGGGACAGGCCGAAGGAGGAGAGCCTCCAGCTGTTTCGCCGGATGCGGGCGGGAGAATTTGAGGACGGTAAAATGACCCTGCGGGCGAAGATTGACCTTGCTTCCGGCAACTTCAATATGCGCGATCCGGTGATTTACCGCATCAACCATATGAAGCATCACAGAACCGGGGACAAATGGTGCATCTATCCCATGTATGACTACGCTCATCCCTTTGAAGACGCCATGGAGTGCATCACTCACTCTCTGTGTTCTCTGGAATTTGAAGACCACCGGCCCTTCTATAACTGGGTGATCGAAAACGTCACGCTGCCCTCCAAGCCCAGGCAGATCGAATTTGCCCGTCTGGGCATCAACAACACCGTTATGAGCAAGCGTAAGCTGAGAACTCTGGTGGAGGAGGGCTATGTGGACGGCTGGGACGACCCCAGAATGCCCACGCTCTGCGGCCTGCGCCGACGGGGCTATACGCCGGCCTCTATCCGGAGCTTCAGTGAGAGAAACGGCGTTTCCAAAGTGAATTCCACCGTGGAGTATTCCTTCCTGGAGCATTGCCTCAGAGAAGATCTGAACCAGAACGCCAGGCGGGTGATGGCTGTGCTGCATCCTGTCAAGCTCACCATCACAAACTATCCCGAGGGGCAGACAGAAGAGCTGACGGTAGAGAACAATCCCAATAAACCGGAGGACGGCGTGCGCACAGTCTCCTTCTCCAGACATCTGTGGATCGATCGGGAAGACTTCCTCAAGGAGCCGGTGCCCAAATACAAGCGGCTTTATCCCGATGGGCCGGAGTGCAGACTCAAGGGGGCTTATCTCATTCGCTGCACCGGCTTTGAAACGGACGAGGCCGGAAATATCACAGAGGTTTTGGCGAGCTATGACCCGGAAAGCCGGGGCGGCGACCCCGCCGACGGGCGCAAGGTAAAGGGTGCGACCCTTCACTGGGTAGACGCTGAAAACGCCCTGGAGTGCGAGGTGCGCGTCTACGACAACCTCTTTACGGTGGAAAACCCGGACGAGGGGAATTTCCTCGACTATCTCAACAGGGATTCTCTCAGGGTGCTGACTGGCTGTAAGGCAGAACGCTCTTTGCAGGATGCAAAGCCCGGGGAGAGCTTCCAGTTCATGCGGGAGGGGTATTTCTGCGTGGACAATCGGGACAGCCGTCCGGACGCGTTGGTCTTTAACCGCTCCGTCAAACTGAAGGACAGCTTCAAGCCCGGAAAATAAAAATTGATGATCCCTCGGTTTTGCCGGGGGATCAGTTTTTTTGCATCAAACAGGGATCAAAATGAATTGTCACCCATTTGGAAAATCGATAGTTGACAATTCAAAGCTCTTCCTGTATTCTGGGAAAAGCAGATCAAAGCGGGGGTGGAAAGTATATGAACGAGACGGCGGCCTCAAAGGTGCTGGAGATCCTGGAAGAGGCGCAGGCTCCCGTTTCCGGTGAAAAGATGGCGGCTAAGCTTGGGCTCAGCAGGAATTCTGTCTGGAAAGCGGTGGAAAAGCTGAGAGAAGAAGGATATGAGATCGAGGCAGCCACCAACCGGGGCTATTTTCTGAAATCTGAGGAAAATGTCCTTTCTCCTGCCGCGATCCGGGAAAAGCTCAAAGGCGCGGCCAGGATAGTCGTGATCGATGTGCGGGAGCAGGTGACCTCTACCAATACGGTGCTGAAGGAGATCGCCGAGAAGGGCGGAGCGGAAGGAATGGTTGTTATCGCTCGGCAGCAGTCCATGGGAAAAGGAAGGCTGGGGCGCTCCTTCCTCTCCCCGAAAGGGACCGGGCTTTATATGAGCGTTCTCCTGCATCCCAAATTTTCCGCGGAAGAGTCCCTTTCCATCACCACGGCGGCGGCGGTGGCGGTGGCAAAAGCGGCGGAAGAGATTTCCGGGCTTCCCGGGCAGATCAAATGGGTCAACGACGTGTATGTAAAGGGGAAAAAGGTCTGCGGGATCCTCACGGAAGCGTCGGTGGACTTTGAGAATAATGGCCTGCATTACGCAGTTCTGGGGATCGGAGTCAATTTGCTGGAGCCGACGGGAGGCTTTCCGGAAGAGCTCAGAGAGATGGCCGGCGCCCTGTTTTCGGAAGAACTGCCCAAAGGAGCCATGACCTCTCTTGCCGCCGGGATCCTCAATCATTTCTTTGAATACTACTCCGCTTTGCCGGAGCGCGCCTTTTTGGAGGAATACCGAAAGCGCTCTCTGCTCACCGGACTTGAGGTCACATTTACCCAGGGCGGCGTCTCAGAACAGGGCTTAGTGCTGGGCGTGGACGATGAGGTGCGCCTGATCGTCTGGACTCGGGCGGGAGAGAAAAAGCACCTTTCCGCCGGGGAAGTGACCTTAAAAAAAGACTTTTTGAAGGCTTTGAAACAGGGGGACATCTGATCCCTTTTTAGATAGAAGATTGGCTTGAAAAGAGAGGGCTCCAAAATGAAAAAAATCTATTTTAAAAATAAGCTTCAGGCTATGGTGCTTACCGGGGTGTTTTCCGCCCTGCTGGCAGTTTTTTCCCAGATTTCCCTGCCGATGCCCAGCGGCGTTCCGGTGACGCTGCAAACCTTTGCGGTGGCCCTGTGCGGCTTTGTGCTGGGGATGAAATACGGCACGGCGGCGCTGGGAGTTTATCTTGCTTTGGGGGTGGTGGGGCTGCCGGTATTTGCGGGGTTCAGCGGCGGATTCGGCGTCTTCCTGGGAATGACAGGCGGTTTTTTATGGGGATTTTTCCCTCTTACTTTTCTCTGCGGCCTGGGGACCAGATGGAAGAAACTGCTTCCTGTCCTGTTTGGACTTTTTGGGGTGATCCTCTGCCACGCTCTCGGTGTTTTGCAATATGCCCTGGTGGCCGGTATTCCTTTGGCCACAGGCTTTCTCACCGTCAGCGCGCCCTTCCTTTTGAAGGACGCCGTTTCCGTGATTTTTGCTTACGGCGTCGCTCAAGCAGCTCTCATCAGCCTGAAACACGGGAAGCTGGTGACGGTGGAATGATCCGCCTGAGAGGCCATCACCTGTTTTGCCTGTCTCTTTTCGCCGGCAAAGGGTATAGCGGGGATTTTGTAAAGAACATGAGAAACATACAAAAGCAGCAGGAGACTGACGGCAGTTTCCTGCTTTTGGAACGGGATGATGATGTCTGCCTTGCCTGTCCCAACCTTCTGCCGGGTTCCCGCTGCCTTCTGGGAACGGAAAATGTATTGGACAGAGACCGGGCGGCCATCGAAGTCCTGGGGCTTGCGGCAGGGGAGCTGTACCGGTGGGGTGAGATCGCGGAGAGGCTTGCGGGGATCACAGAGGAAGAATTTGAAGTGGTATGCGGAAAATGCAGGTGGAAAGCAGAGGGCCTTTGCAGCCGGGAAAAGCTGATCGAGGCAGGGAAAAGGCTTCGTTCTCCCAAAGGCTGAACTCTTCCCGAAGGGACTTCTTCTGTTTGGGGATAGTTTTCTCCGGATTTTTTCTTTTTCTGCTTGCTTTCACCTGAAAAGTATAATAAAATATAGCCAGGCAACCGAAAAGATACTCAGTTTTTTCGGTTCTTTTTTTGAAAAACTGGTTGAATTTACCGCGGCTTTTTTCCTTTCCGGAGCGCGGTATCAAAATAGACAGATCAATATCGCTATTTTTTTATCGATATATAATTATTGACAATTTACTTTTGCTTTTCCTTGTGTTAAAATATTATCAAAGTGGAGAGCGAGGTGAAATGATGCCCAGCCGATGCGTTTCCAAGCAGACCCTGCAAAGGCTTCCCGTCTATCTCAACTTTCTGAAGCAGTCCGGCGACGGCGGACCGAAGCATATCTCGGCTACCGGAATTTCACAGGCCCTTAATCTCAACCAGGTGGTGGTGAGGAAAGACCTTGCCTCCATCAGCACCTCGGGCCGGCCTAAGGTGGGATATGTCCGTCAGGATCTGATCCGGGAGCTGGAGGAATTCTTGGGCTATGATAATGCTGACGACGCGATTTTAGTAGGGGCAGGGAAATTGGGGAAAGCGCTGCTTTCCTATGACGGCTTTCTGCAGTACGGCCTCAATATCCTGGCTGCGTTTGACATCGACCCCGGCCCGGAGGAAGAAGTGGGAGGCAAGCCTATATTGCCCATGGATAAGCTGGAGGCGCTGTGCGAAAGGGTAAAGGTACACATCGGGATCATCACGGTCCCGGGAGACTATGCCCAGGCGGTGTGCGATCTGCTGATTCGAAGCGGGATTCTGGCCATCTGGAATTTTGCCAATGTCCATTTGGAGGTGCCCGAAGGGATCCTGGTGCAAAACGAGAACATGGCTGTTTCCCTTGCACTTTTGTCCAACCATCTGAAAGAAAAATTCAGTACAAAATAATTATTTTGAAAAGGATGGAGAGTCTCATGAACACCAAAATGACTTACGAAGTTGTGGACAGCGCGGAAACTTTCGAGAGAATGCTTTCCCGCGTCCGGGAAGCCCAGAAGCTCTACGCTTCCTACACCCAGGAGCAGGTGGACAAAATCTTCCGCGCGGCGGCCATGGCGGCCAATCAGCAGCGTATTCCGCTGGCTAAAATGGCGGTGGAAGAAACCGGTATGGGCGTGGTAGAGGACAAGGTGATTAAGAACCATTACGCGGCCGAGTACATCTACAACACCTACAAGAATACCAAGACCTGCGGTGTTGTAGAGGAAGACCCCGCGTTTGGGATCAAAAAGATCGCTGAGCCCATCGGTGTGATCGCGGCGGTCATTCCCACCACGAACCCCACCTCTACCGCGATCTTCAAAACTCTTCTGGCATTAAAGACCCGCAACGGCATCATCATCAGCCCTCACCCCCGTGCAAAGAAGTGCACCATCGAGGCCGCGAAGGTGGTTTTGGAGGCGGCGGTCAAGGCAGGCGCTCCCGAAGGCCTGTTTGGCTGGATCGACGTGCCCTCTCTGGAGCTTACCAACACCGTGATGCGGGAAGCCGATATCATTTTGGCTACCGGCGGCCCTGGCATGGTGAAAGCGGCCTATTCCTCCGGCACTCCGGCGCTGGGCGTAGGCGCGGGCAATACTCCTGCCATCATCGATGACACGGCGGATGTGATCTTGGCCGTCAACTCCATCATCCATTCCAAGACCTTTGACAACGGTATGATCTGTGCTTCTGAGCAATCTGTCATCGTCCTGGATAAGGTCTATAAGGCTGTCAAAGAGGAATTCAAAAAGCGCGGCTGCTATTTCCTCAACAAGGCCGAAACCGAAAAGGTGCGCAAGACGATCATCATCAACGGCGCTCTGAACGCCAAGATCGTAGGTCAAAAGGCCCACACCATTGCCGCCTTGGCCGGAGTTGAGGTGCCCGAAACCACAAAGATCATCATCGGCGAGGTGGAAAGCGTAGACATTTCCGAGGAATTCGCCCATGAAAAGCTTTCTCCCGTGCTTGCCATGTACAAGGCAAAGGACTTTGACGACGCCATTAAAAAGGCAGAGCAGCTGGTGGCAGACGGCGGCTACGGGCACACCTCTTCTCTCTATATCCATGTTTCCGAAAAGGAAAAGATGGCAAAGCATCAGGCAGCGATGAAGACCTGCCGGATCCTGGTAAACACGCCTTCCTCACAGGGCGGCATCGGCGACCTTTACAACTTCAAGCTGGCTCCTTCTCTCACCTTGGGCTGCGGCTCCTGGGGCGGAAACTCCGTTTCCGAAAATGTGGGCGTCAAGCATCTGATTAATATCAAAACGGTTGCCGAGAGGAGAGAGAACATGCTGTGGTTCAGAGTTCCTGAGAAGGTTTACTTCAAAAAGGGCTGTATGCCCGTTGCCCTGGATGAGCTGAAGACGGAGTATCACAAGAAAAAGGCCTTTATCGTCACCGATACCTTTCTGTATCAGAACGGCTACACCAAGCCGATCACCGATAAGCTGGATGAAATGGGAATTCAGTATTCCTGCTTCTGGAATGTTCAGCCTGACCCCACTTTGGCAAACGCTTTGGAGGGCACCAAGCAGATCCGTGACTTTGAGCCGGATGTGATCATCGCCCTGGGCGGCGGCTCCGCCATGGACGCCGCGAAGATCATGTGGGTGCTTTACGAGCATCCGGACGCCGACTTCGAGAGCATGGCCATGGACTTCATGGATATCCGCAAGAGGATCTACAAGTTCCCGAAGATGGGCGAAAAGGCTCTGTTTGTGGCCATTCCCACCTCTGCCGGTACCGGCTCGGAGGTGACTCCCTTTGCCATTATCACCGACGAGAAGACCGGCACGAAATGGCCTCTGGCAGACTATGAGCTGCTGCCCAATATGGCCATTGTGGATGTGGACAATATGATGAACGCTCCCAAGGGCCTTACCAGCGCCTCCGGTATCGATGTGATGACTCACGCCATCGAGGCTTATGTGTCCATCATGGCCACTCAGTTTACCGACGGCTTGGCTTTGAAGGCGATCAAGACAGTGTTTGACTATCTGCCTTCCGCCTATGAGAACGGCGCCAACGATCCCATTGCCCGGGAGAAGATGGCGGAGGCCTCCTGCATGGCCGGTATGGCTTTTGCCAACGCCTTCCTGGGTGTGAACCACTCCATGGCTCACAAGCTGGGCGCCTATCATCACCTGCCCCACGGTATTGCCAACGCTCTGATCCTCACAGAAGTCATTCGCTACAACGCGGCGGATGTGCCCACCAAGATGGGGACCTTCTCACAGTATCAGTATCCCCACGCCAAGGAGCGCTATGTAGAGGCGGCCCGTTTTGCCGGGATCCAGGGCAAGAACGACGACGAGGTCTTTGAAAACTTCATCAAGGCTCTGGAGGATCTGAAGAAGAAGATCGGCATCAAGAAGACCATCAAGGATTATGGCGTAGACGAGAAGTACTTCCTGGATACGCTGGACGAGATGGTGGAAAACGCCTTTAATGACCAGTGTACCGGCGCGAACCCCAGATATCCCCTGATGAGCGAGATCAAAGAAATCTATCTGAAGGCCTATTACGGCAAATAATGGGAGGAGCATAACAATGAAACTGGAAAAGGTAATCGCTGTCAGAACTTCCAAAACCATCTATCGTGACGGCAAGTATGCCATCAAGGTGTTTGATGAGAATTATTCCAAGGCGGATGTGCTCAACGAGGCGCTGAATATTGCCCGTGTGGAGGAGACCGGCCTGTCCATTCCCTGTGTCGAGGAGGTCACTAAGATCGACGGAAAATGGGCGATCGTCACCGACTACGCCGAGGGGAAAACTTTGGCCCGCCTGATGGAAGAGGATCACGAGAAGAAGGATAAGTATCTGGAGAGGTTTGTGGACATCCAGTTGGAGATGCACAGCAAGACCGCTCCGATGCTCAATCGCCTGAAGGACAAGATGAAGCGCAAGATCGCCCAGACGGGTTTGGACGCTACCACCCGGTACGAGTTGGACGCAAGACTTGAGAGCATGCCCAAGCACAATAAGCTCTGCCACGGCGATTTTAACCCCACCAATGTGGTGATCAGCGAGGACGGCGAGCATTACACCATTCTGGACTGGGCTCATGCCACCCAGGGAAACGCCAGTGCCGACGCGGCCCGTACCTATCTGCTGTTCTGGCTCAGCGGCGATATTGAGGGTGCGGAAAAGTATCTGGAGCTGTTCTGTAAAAAGAGCGACACAGCGAAGCAGTATGTGCAGAAATGGCTGCCCATCGTGGCTGCTTCCCAGTCCGTCAAGGGCAAGCCCGAGGAGCAGGAGTTTTTGATGCACTGGGTCAATGTGGTAGAGTACGAATAAATCAAAAAGAGGAGCCTGCGCGCCTTAACAAGGCGCGCACAGGCTCTCTTCTCAAAAACAATTTAAGGAGGATCTATCCATGAAAGTTACGATTTGTATTGGCAGTTCCTGCCATCTGAAAGGCTCCCGCCAGATCGTGGAACAGCTTCAGTATCTGGTAGCGGAAAATAATTTGAAGGATCAGGTAGAGCTGGGCGGCACCTTCTGCATGGGCAACTGTGTAAACGGCGTCAATGTCACTCTGGACGACAAGCTCTATTCTCTGACTCCCGAAACCACAAAGGATTTCTTTGAGAAAGAGATTCTGCCTCGTGTTAAGAAGGCCTGAGACAGGATGCTCAAAACAGGGATAGAGGGGAAAGCAAGCAGTGTGGTGGACGCCTCCAATACCGCCGCCGCGGTAGGCAGCGGTGATTTGCCGGTGTTTTCCACGCCGTCCATGATCGCCCTGATGGAGGCGGCTGCCAGCCGCAGCGTCCTCCCGTATTTGGGGGAGGACGAGACCTCGGTAGGCACTATGATGGAGATCCGCCATCTTTCCGCCACACCGGTGGGAATGAAGGTTTTTGCCGAAAGCCGCCTTGTGGAGGTGGACGGGCGCCGCCTGGTGTTCTCCGTCGCCGCCCGGGATGAGTCGGGGAAGATCGGAGAGGGGCGGCATGAGCGCTTTCTCGTAAAGAGAGAGAAATTTATTCAGAAATCAGAAGCGAAGAAGGGTCACTCCTATGACTGACTATTTAAAACTGAAAAAATCCAACTGCGCCAACTGCTATAAGTGTATTCGCCATTGTCCGGTGAAGTCCATTAAATTCTCCTCCGGGCAGGCGCAGATCGTCAGCGATGAATGTATTCTTTGCGGCCAGTGCTTTGTGGTGTGTCCGCAGAACGCGAAAGAGATCCGCAACGATGTGCCCTCCGCTTTGGAGCTGATCAAAAGCGGGGAGACCGTGGTAAGTCTTGCGCCCTCCTTCGTGGCAAATTACACCGGCGCGACCATCGCAACAATGGAGAAGGCATTAAAGCAGCTGGGCTTTTCCGCGGTGGAGGAAACCGCCGTGGGCGCCTCCATCGTAAAAAAAG
Organism: uncultured Neglectibacter sp.; assembly: GCA_946554335.1. Taxonomy (GTDB): domain Bacteria; phylum Bacillota; class Clostridia; order Oscillospirales; family Acutalibacteraceae; genus Acutalibacter. The sequence continues at coordinate 74,307 of CAMNSA010000005.1, read as the reverse complement.
AGTATGAAAACCTGGTCCGGGAGGGCAGACAGGATGTGATCATCTCCTCCTGCTGCCATTCGGTCAATCTGCTCATTGAGAAATACTATCCGGAGGTACTGCCGTATCTGGCTTCGGTGCTGTCTCCCATGCAGGCCCACTGTAGGAAGATCAAAAACGACCGCCCCCAGGCCAAAACCGTATTCATCGGCCCGTGTATCTCTAAAAAGGCGGAGGCGGAAGCCTATCCGGGAGATGTGGACTGTGCGCTCACCTTTGAAGAGCTTTCCCAGTGGCTGCAAGAGGAAAATATCACCGTTGAGACGGGGGAGGACCATCTGGAGGAAAGCCGGTCCCGTCTGTTTCCCACTTCGGGAGGGATCCTGCGTTCCATGGATCAGGACTCCAAGGAGTACACTTATCTGGCGGTGGATGGGATCGACAGCTGTATTTCCGCCCTGGAGGATATCAAGGCCGGAAAGCTTCACAAGTGCTTTATTGAAATGTCCATCTGTGCCGGAAGCTGTATCGGCGGCCCCGCCATGGAGAGAACCAGACGCCTGCCTGTCCGGGACTACATAACGGTAAACCAGTATGCGGGCAAAAAGGATTTTGCAGTGGCTCAGCCGGACTCTCAGGAGCTTATCAAGGACCATCGTTTTATCGGCCTGCACCGTCAGATGCCCGGGCAAAATGATATCGAGGAGATCCTTCACAAGATGGGGAAGAACTCTCCCGAGCAGGAGCTCAACTGCGGCGCCTGCGGCTACAACACCTGCCGGGACAAGGCGGTGGCTGTGTACCTTGGAAAGGCCAACATCAATATGTGCCTGCCCTTCTTAAAGGATAAGGCGGAGTCCTTCTCGGACACCATCATAAACAACACGCCCAACGGAATTATCGTTCTCAACGAGGCTTTGGAGGTGCAGCAGATCAACTCTGCCGCCAGAAAGATCATGAATATCCGAAACGCCTCTGATGTGCTGGGCGATCAGGTGATTCGTATCCTTGACCCCAAGGTTTTCCTGGATGTGATGTCCACCGGACGCAGCATCCATGACGAGAAGGTCTATTTAGCGGAGTACCAGAAGTATGTGGAGCAGACGGTGATCTATGATAAAAGCTACCGCATCATCATGTGCATCATGCGCGATGTGACAGAGGAAGAGCATCAGCGTATGGATAAGGAAAAGCTGAGCAAGCACACCATCGAGGTAACGGATCAGGTCATCGAGAAGCAAATGCGCGTTGTGCAGGAGATTGCCTCCCTGTTGGGCGAGACCACTGCGGAAACCAAGATCGCGCTGACAAATTTGAAGGATTCTTTAAACGATGAATAATCTTTGCAGCGATATCGGATATGTAAGCGTAAACAAGTGGGGCGAACAGCTCTGCGGAGATCGGGTGGAGATCGTGGAACAGGGCGAGAACTCCACCGTGATCGTTCTGGCGGACGGCATGGGGAGCGGGGTAAAGGCCAACATTCTTTCCTCCCTGACCTCCAAGATCATTTCTACCATGATGGCGGCCAATATGAAGGTAGAGGACTGTGTTTCCACCATTGCCGCCACTTTGCCTATCTGCGCGGTGCGCGGGGTCGCTTACTCCACCTTTACCATTGTCCGCATCATCGAAAATGAAGAGGCGGAGATCATCCAGTACGACAATCCCTTCCTCATTCTTTTGCGGGACGGAAAGTTTGTGGAGATCCCCAAAACCGGGACAGAGATCGAGGGAAAGATGATCTACCGTTCCCGGATCAAGCTTCAGGAAAACGATTTTATGGTCTTTACCAGTGACGGCGCCATTCACGCCGGCATCGGTGCTTCCCTGAATTTCGGTTGGGAGCGCAAGGATATTATTTCCTTTTTGGAGCAGATGTACGATTCCAGCTATACCGCCAAGACCTTCGGCACTATTTTGCTGGAAGAGTGCAACCATCTTTACGGAGGAAAGCCGGGGGACGACACCACCGTATGTGTGGTGAAGATCCGCAACCGCTCTCAGGTCAACCTGATGATCGGCCCGCCTGCTGACCGCAGCGATGTGAATAAGATGCAGTCGCTGTTCCACTCCAAGGAGGGAAAGCATATCGTCTGCGGAGGCACCACCTCTACCATCACGGCGGAGTTCCTCCATAAGCCCATGGTGGCGAATCTGGACTACCTGGACCCTGAGATCCCTCCCACGGCTTCTATCGAAGGAGTGGACCTGGTGACGGAGGGCGTGATCACCATCAGCAAGGTGTTGGATTACGCCAAGGATTTTCTCAACGACAACGAGACCTACAGCCAGTGGGGATATAAGCGCGACGGCGCTTCTCTCATCTCCCGCATGTTGTTTGAGGAGGCTACCGACATCAATTTCTTCGTGGGCAGGGCCGTGAATCCCGCTCACCAGAACCCCAATCTGCCCATCACCTTCAACATTAAAATGCGCTTGGTGGAAGAGCTCAGCGAATGTCTCAAGAAGATGGGAAAACGAATTAAAGTCAGCTATTTCTAACAGTTGTGCAAAAGGAGAGGCAATCATGGCAACAAAGCCCTTGCAGGAAAGAAAATTCGACACCAAGGTTCAGTATCTGAAATACAAGGTACTCCGCGAGGTGGCAAGCTGTGCCTTTGAGGACCGGCTGCTGGACACTTACATCAATGTGCCCAAGCTGATCGTCAAGGATAAGCCCACCATGCGCTGCTGTATCTATAAGGAACGGGCCATCGTGGAGGAGCGTATTCGCCTGGCGATGGGAGGGGACAAGAGCAACCCCAATGTGATTGAGGTGATCGATATCGCCTGCGACGAGTGCCCCGCCAGCGGCTACAGCGTCAGCGAGGCCTGCCGGGGCTGCCTTGCTCACCGGTGCGAGGATGTGTGCCCGAGAGGCGCCATCAGCTTTGATGAGAACCAGAAGGCCCATATTGACAAATCCAAATGCGTCAACTGCGGTCAGTGCGCGAAGGTCTGTCCTTACAGCGCCATTATCGATCACAAGCGTCCCTGCGAGACCGCCTGCAAGATCAAGGCTATCAGCATGGGAGAAAGCGGTGCGGCTCAAATCGACAACGATACCTGCATTTCCTGCGGCGCCTGCGTGTACCAGTGCCCCTTCGGCGCCATTGTGGATAAATCCTTTATCCTGGATGTGGTGGATCTGATCAAGAAGAGCGAGAACAATGAGGCTTACAAGCTTTACGCGGTGATCGCTCCCTCCATTTCCAGCCAGTTTACTTACGCCAAGCTGGGGCAGGTGATCTCCGGCATTAAGGAGTTGGGCTTCTTCCATGTGGTGGAGGCTGCCCTGGGGGCGGATATGGTGGCCTACGCCGAATCGAAGGAACTGGCGGAGAAGGGCTTCCTTACCAGCTCCTGCTGTCCTGCCTTTGTGGACTATGTGGAAAAGAAATTCCCGCAGCTCACAGAACATATCTCCCATAATCTCTCTCCTGCGGCGACTATCGCGAAGTACATCAAAGAGACTACGCCCGGCGCAAAGGTGGTGTTCATCGGGCCCTGTACGGCGAAGAAGATGGAATTCCAGAAGGAGAAGGTGAGGCCCTATATCGATTCTGTCATCACCTTCGAAGAGCTGCAGGCCCTTTTCGACAGCCGTAATATCGAGGTCTCCTCTCTGGAGGAGGATGTGCTGGACAACGCCTCCTATTACGGCAGGATCTTTGCCAGAAGCGGCGGCCTCAGCGACGCGGTGGCTGAAGGCTTGAAGGAGCAGGAGATCGAATTCGACTTAAAGCCCATTCCCTGCAGCGGAATCGAGGCTTGCCGTGTGGCCCTTTTGAAGGCCTCTAAAAATGTGCTGCCTGGGAATTTCATTGAGGGCATGGCCTGTGTCGACGGCTGCATCGGCGGCGCGGGATGCCTGACCCACGGGGAGAAGAACAAGGCAGATGTGGACAAATACGGCAAAGAGGCCTATGAAAAGACCATCAGTGACGCCATCGGAATGATGAAGTAAACAGAGATAGAGAAGAGAAGCTTTCGGAAGCCGTATTCTTTCCGAAATTTCTCTTCTTTCTGCATTTTTATAATTTTGCCCGGGTATTCAGGTGCTCTGGGCGCAAGGGAGGAGTTTGCTATGAAAGCGTCCTATTTTGTAAAAAACGAGACCTTTGAGGTACGGGAAGTGCCGCAGCCCAAGGCGCAGGCCGGCACGGTGGTAGTGAAAAACATGGTGTGCGGCGTGTGCGGAACGGATGTGCACATCTATCATGGAGAGCCGGGATCGGCCGATGTGAACCCGCCTGTGGTTTTGGGCCATGAGTATTCCGGAGAGGTGGTGGAGGTGGGCTCCGGCGTCTCCGGGCTCAAGGCGGGGGATCATGTCACCATCGACCCCAATATCTACTGCGGAAGCTGCGTGCATTGCCGCAATGGAAAGAAACAGCTTTGCGAGTCCATGGAGGCGGTGGGGGTCACCCGTGACGGCGGTTTCGCCCAGTACAGTGTGGTTCCCGCTTCTCAGGCTTTTCTGCTTGACCCGAAGCTCTCCTATGAGACGGGAGCTATGGCAGAGCCCACGGCCTGCTGTCTGCACGGCATCGACCTTGCGGGGATCCGCCCGGGAGACGCGGTGTGCATAGTGGGCGGCGGCGCCATCGGGCTGATCATGGTACAGCTTGCCAGGCTTTCCGGCGCCGGGAAGCTGGTTTTAAGCGAGCCTAATTTGAAGCGCCGGGGGGTAGGCTTGAGCCTCGGCGCGGATGCGGCAATCGACCCCACTGAGGCTGACTGCCAGAAGAAGCTTTCCGAGGCCCTTGGAAAAGAGGGAGCGGATGTGGTGATCGAATGTGTGGGCAATCTCTCCGCGGTGAAAAGCGCCTTTGCCTTTGCCGCTAAGGGAGCGACCATCGTTCTGTTCAGCGTTCCCAAGGTGGACGCCAAATTTGAGCTGCCCCTTTTCGATGTCTATAAAAAGGAGTTGACCATCCGGGGCTCCTTTGTAAATCCGGATACCCATCAGAGAGCTGTGGAGCTTCTTAACAGCGGGAAGCTGGATTTTTCCTCTATCATCACGCATCGCTTCTCTCTGGAGGAGATGGATCAGGCCATCGCCATGCAGAAGAGCGACGAGTCCATCAAAGTAGTCGTCTGTCCCAATTAAGCTTTTCCAAAAGAAAAAAAGTCTGCCGTCAGAGGGTATCCTCCCGCGGCAGACTTTTTTGTTTTTCACAGAAGACGAACCTGGTTGATGATCAGTTCAAATTGCAGGCCCAACACCTTTGCGGCCTTGTTGCACAGCACCATTCTGTCCAGGAAAATCTCAAAGTATTCCATCACAGGGCATATTTGCGTTTCGATGGTAATATGAAAGATACAGGTCCCGTTTTCCCGGTCGATCTGAAGCTTTGCATTTTCCACTGCGTAGTTCACCCTGTCGTGAATATCGTTGTCCAGAACGGCGTCCTTCCTTACGCGGGTACGGCGCACGTCACTTTTATCGGAAAGGATCAGGGCAGCAGCGATAGGGTTTACCGGATAGGCGGTTTTTTCATCGTGGTGGCCGATGGCGGAGCAGACGGCGGCGATCTCCCCAGGGGGCATCCCCAGCTTGTTGAGCAGCGTGAAGGCCATCAAAGCACCGCTGTGAGCGTGATCTGCCCGGTTCACAGTATTTCCGATGTCATGGAGATACCCGGCAATGGCAGCCAGCTCGCAGGTGCGCTGGGGAAAGTTCAGGGCCTTAAGAATATCCCTGGCCCCGTCGCTGCTGCGCTTCGAGTGGGCGAAGCCGTGCTCGGTAAAGCCGATGGCGCCCAGACAGTCGTTTCCGCACTGGATATAGGCGTGAACCTCCGCGTTTGAGAAAATGTCCTCCGGCGTGATATGCTGATATTCCATCCGCTTATTCCGCCGTGAGCATCCGGTACATGGCTTCTAAACAGATCTGAGCGTGAAGCTTCAATTCCTCCAGGTCGATCCGCTCGTTGCAGTTGTGGGCGTGGCTGTCCTCACCGTCCGGGAAGGAAGCGCCGAAGGCAACGCCCTTTCCAAACATCTGGCGGGCATAGGTGCCTCCGCCCATGGAGAAGACCTCACAGGGCTTTCCGGTAACATCCTCATAGGCGCCGGACAGCAGAGAGAGCAGCCTGCTCTCCTTGGGAAGATAGAGGGGAGGCGTGTCGTCGCCCAGCACGAACTGAAGTCCCGATTTCTCCACCTGCGCTTTCAAGGCGTCAATGAGCTTGGTTCCGCTGGAGGTGGCGGGATAGCGGATATCTACCGTGAGGCTTGCCTTGTCTCCCTCTACCTGCACCAGTCCCAAATTGAAGGTAAGGGGTCCACTGGGCTCGTCGCTGCCGGCGACTCCAATGAGAGAGCCGTCTGTCGTGGTGCCGATCTTTTCCTCTATAAACCGGAAGAAGGTCCCCAGACGCTGGGAGCCGAAAACAGCGCTCAACAGCTTTACCAGATAGGCGGCGGCGTTAAAGCCGTTTTCGGGGCTTGCCGCATGGCTCGCTCTGCCGTGAGAGACCACCGTGGCCTTGCCCTGCGCAAAGGAGGTATCGAAGGAGCCCTCCGCGTCCTTTGCGGCGGAAGAAAGCTTTTCTGCTTCTTCCTCTGTGCAGGAAAGCTCGCAGATCGCCTTATAGGGCACGGCGTTGGCAACGGTGCCGGAGGTGAAAGAACGGATGAGAGAGCTGTCGTTTTTCCCGGTTACGGAAAAGACAAGATGTCCCTTTTCGCAGTTGCAGATCCCGTATCCGGCGTCCGGGGTAAAGCCCATGTCAGGGTGCTGCTCACTGGCAAAATAATGTCCCATGTCGCCCATGCCGATCTCCTCTCCGGAGCCGAAAATGACCCGAAGCTTCCGGTTTCCCTTGACATTCAAGTCCTTTAAGGCTCTCAGACAATGCAGCGCCACAATGGCCGGGCTTTTGTTGTCGGCCACTCCGCGGCCAAAAGCCTTGTTTCCCTTGACGACCATGGTAAAGGGATCCGTGTCCCAGCCCTCACCGGCGGGCACCACATCCACATGAGCCATGACCACCGCGTTTCCTTCGCCTTCTCCATACTCGGCATGAGCGGCGTAATAGTCCACATTTTTCGTTTTGAGACCGTACTTTTCAGAGAGCTCGATCATCTTGTCGATGGCTCTGGCAGGCTCTTTTCCATAGGGGAAATCTCCCTCCCGCTCACCGCATACCGAGGGGATGGCCACGATCTCGCCCAGATCCTTTACAATATCGTCCCAATACTTCAAAATGTTTTGTCCGAACAGCATCCCGATCAGATCCTTTCTGTTTCACTGTATCTTTACGATACCCGTTTTTCCCTTTAAAGTCAATATCATTCCAAAGAAAAGCAGGTGAGGAGATGCTCAATTATATCTGGTTTGCAATGATCGCCGCCAGTGTGGTCTGCGCGCTGGTAAACGGAAGAATCGGAGAGCTTTCCGGGGCGGTGATGGAGGGAGCGCAGCAGGCGGTAGAACTGTCCTTTTCTCTGCTGGGCAGCATGTGCGCCTGGCTGGGATTTTTAAAGATCGCCGAAAAAAGCGGGCTTTGCGCCCTTTTGGCCCAGGGCTTTTCCCCGCTGATCGACCGGCTTTTTCCGGAATACCGGGATAACGAGGAGATCAAAGGGAAGATCTGCATGAACCTCTCCGCCAATTTTCTGGGTCTGGGAAATGCCGCGACGCCCTTGGGACTTTCCGCTATGGAATCCATGGCGAAGAGGAATCAGGGGGCTGTTCCCACAAAGGGAATGATCCTCTTTGTGGTGATCAACACCGCTTCCATCCAGCTTTTACCGGTGAATATGGCCGCCATGAGAAGCGCCTGTCACAGCGCCGAGCCCTTTGGGATCCTGCCGGAGATCTGGATCACCTCGGCTGCCTCCCTTCTGGTGTGCGTGCTTTTCTGCAAGCTTATGGAAAGAAGGGAGGGAAGACTTTGGAACAGGTAGGCGCGGCTGCTTTGCCCGCCGTCATCGGCGGGATCCTTGTTTTCGCGTTTTTGAAGGGCGTGGATGTGTTCGATACCTTTTTAAGCGGAGCGGGGGAGGGCCTTCACGCCGCCGTCCGTGTGCTTCCCACTCTGATTGGTCTGGTTTTGGCAGTGACTATGGTGGAGCGCTCCGGGCTTTTAGACCTGGTTTGCACTTTGGTATCTCCCGGAGCAAAAGCCGTGGGTGTTTCCCCGGAGATCGCGCCTCTGGCCTTGCTGCGCCCTATTACCGGAAGCGGTTCCTCCGCCTTCAGCCTTTCTCTTTTAAAGCGGTTCGGTCCGGACAGCGAGACGGGGAAGATCGCCTCTGTGCTTGCCTCTTCCACGGAAACCACCTTTTACGCGGTGTCCGTCTATTTCGGCGCCTGTCGGTACAAAAAGCTGCTGTACACCGTGCCCGCCGCCCTTTTGGGGGATATGACGGCCATCGTCTTTTCCGTCCTGACGGTAAAGCTGCTGGGGTAGGGGATCCCTCAAGAAAACCGTAAGAATTCTGTCGGTTGCATTCTCATACAAAGCATGGTAAAATTGGCCATATCTCTGTGACCGTTTCGTGGGATGCCGCGTCATTATTATGTGCTGAGGTGGAAAGCGACAGGATGGACGAGAAAAAAGAGGTGCTGGTTCCGGAAGAGCAGCGGAAAAAGCGGAAAATCCCTTGGGGGATGCTCTATATCGGGGTAACGATTCTGGCCCTTTTGCTGTTTGGCTTTTTCAACCGGGAATTCGGAAATGTGTTTTTCACTATTTCGCGCCTGACTCCCGGGTTTTTGACCCTTGCCGTGGTGATCACCCTGCTCTATTTTGTGCTGGAGGGGGAGATCATCCGTCTTTTGATGCGAAGCCAGAAGGTGCGCCTGAAGTTTTTGGCCGGCATGAAGATCGGGCTTTTGGGGATCTACTATTCCTATATCACCCCCAGCTCTACCGGCGGACAGCCGATGCAGGCCGCCTATCTCCGCCGGGACAAAGTGCCGGTGGGGACCTCCACAGCGGTGTTGATCATCAAGTTCTTCTGTTTTCAGTGCGCCTTTTTTCTTTGTTCGCTCATTTCCTTTTTCTGTCTTTACCCAAAGCTTTCCCGGGAAAATCCGGGGATCATCCCTTTTATTATCCTGGGCCTTATTATCAACGGCGGCTCCATCATCTTTTTTCCCAGCCTTTTTATCAGGCCGGTGCTTCATTTCTTCTGCCGGCTGGCAAAGGCCATCGTAACGAAGATTCCCTCTTTACAGCGCCGCTTCAGGCTCTTGGATTCCATCGATAAATTCGAGGCGGATTTCGCAAGCTACCGGGACGACTTCAAGTCAAAAAAGAAAAGTATTCTTTTGGGGATCCTGCTTTCCATTCCTCAGTTTATCCTTCAGATGAGCGTGATCTACTTTGTGTTTCGCGCATTCGGGTACAAAACTGTGGGGTATTTTGAGGTTCTGGCGGTGCAGAGCCTCTTACAGGTCTCCGTTTCCTTTATGCCTATGCCCGGCGCCTCCGGGGCGCAGGAGATTGGCTTTTCCTCCTTTTTCCGGAATTACTTTGTCCACAACGACCTTTACGCCGCTGTGATGGTGTGGCGGTTTTTTACCTACTATCTGGTGGTGATCGCCGGGGCGGTTTTGGTAGTGGGAGATCAGCTTCTTTATCGAAAAAAGCACGGGACAAATCCTGAAATTCCGGCGGCGGAAGAGCCCAATATCATAGAAAAGTAAAAGATCTCCCGGCGTTGGCCGGGAGATCTTTTTGCGCTTTCCTCTCAGTTTCCTTTGGCAATATCACAGTGAAGCTCGTCGATCTTTTCCCTAAGCTTGAGGAAATCCTCAAAGGCCGCAGGCTTTTGAGCGGGATTTCTCAGCAGAGCGGCGGGGTGCAGGGTGGCCATCATCAGAACGCCGGGCTTTTCAAAGAAGATCCCGTGCTCTTTGGTGATCTTAAATTCCGCCTTGATGAGCTTCATAGCCGCGATCCTTCCCAGGCATACCAGAATTTTCGGGCGCATCAGGGCGAATTGGTTTCGCAGCCAGGAAATACAGGCCTCCTGCTCTTCGGGAAGGGGATCCCTGTTTTTGGGAGGGCGGCATTTGACGATATTGGCGATATACACATTGGTGTGGCGGTCCAGATCTACAGCGGCCAGCATTTTGTCCAGAAGCTTGCCGGCTCTGCCCACAAAGGGTTCCCCCTCCAGGTCCTCGTGTTCTCCGGGGCCTTCGCCTACAAAAAGGACCTTTGCTTCCGGGTTTCCCGTGCCGAACACCACATGGTGCCTGTTTTCACACAGGCCGCAGCGGCGGCAGTCAAGACAGGCGTCTTCCAATTCATCCCAGGTTTGCAGCATCATTTTCTCCTTTTCCTATAAAGCAACACTCTCGTCATAGCTCCGGCGCCGTATCCTGCCGGGGCTTCACAGCGGAAAACTGCTGTCATTTTAACATAATCAGCCTGCAAAGTAAATTGAGAGTTGAAAAAAACCGTTATGGGGAGTAAAATGATGGGGAAGGAAAGCAAATTTTGAAGGAGGATACGATCAATGAAGGTTATGGTGGAAACTTCCGCGCATCATGTTCATGTCTCTGCGCAGGATCTGGAAACACTTTTCGGAAAGGGCACTGCCTTGACCAATAAGAAGGACCTCTCCCAGCCCGGGCAGTTTGCCTGTGCGGAAAAGGTTGAGGTAGTGGGGCCCAAAGGCTCCATGTCCATGTCTATTTTAGGCCCGACCCGCCCGGAAACTCAGGTGGAGATCTCTTTGACCGATGCCAGAAAGCTGGGCGTTACCGCTCCCATTCGGGAATCCGGCGATCTGGAGGGGACTCCCGGCTGTGTTTTGAAGGGTCCTGCCGGAGAGGTGGAACTGACGAAGGGTGTGATCGCCGCCAAGCGTCATATCCATTTTAATCCCGATGAGGCAAAAGAAGCCGGCGTCACTGACAAGCAGATCGTCTCTGTCAAGGTGGATTACAACGGCAGAGCCCTGACCTTCGGTGATGTGGTTTGCCGCGTCAGCCCCAAGTACGCTCTGGCCATGCATGTGGACACCGATGAGGCCAATGCCGCCGCACTGCCCGGAACGGTGGATGGAGAGATCGTTCTCTGATCCTTCTGTTTTAAGCTTAAAACATATAGTAAAGCAGGATCTGCTGCCTTTCGCAGCGGGTCCTGCTTTTTTGCCTTGGGAAGGCTTGTTCTATTTTGGGCTTCACCGCAATACTTATGAATATCCCAAAGGGCAAGGAGGGAAAAAATGGAACGGGAATTTGACCGGGTTGCTTCACTGCTTCCCGGATATGAAGCAAGGCTCAGGGCTTTGCCGGAGGAGGTCAAGCGCTCTACCTTTGATATCCGTTTGAAGGAGGGGCAGCCTCTTTGCCTGTGCGGCAGTATGGGGATGCTTTTCCTGCGCAAAGACGGAAGCGTGACGAAAAAGCAGCAGGACGACCTGCCACTGTGCGGGAAAAAGGAATTGCGGGAGCTTTTTTTTGAAATTTGCGGACAATCTGTGTTCCGTCATGAGGACGAGATCCGTTCAGGCTTCCTCTCTTTAAGAAGCGGATACCGGGTGGGCGTCTGCGGCACCGCTGTGCGGGAGGGGGAACGGGTCAAAACAGTGAAGGATATCTCCTCTCTGGTATTTCGGATCCCCAGAGAGCGAAGAGGCTGCGCGGACAGGCTCTTTCTGCAAGGAGTACCCATGGAGCAGGGCGTGCTGATCGCGGGGCCGCCCTCCAGCGGGAAGACCACTCTCCTGCGGGACCTCTCTTTGGCTCTTTCCGAAGGACGCTTTCTTTCTCCCTGCCGTCTGGCCGTGCTGGACGAACGGGGGGAGCTGGGCGGTGATTTCGACCTGGGCCCGGGGGCTGATATCCTGAGAGGCTATCCGAAACAGGCGGCCTTTGAGACGGCTTTAAGGATGCTATCCCCCCAATATCTTGTCTGCGATGAACTGACTACGCAGGATCTGGAGGCGTTGAGGTCAGCCATATTCGCCGGCGTCGCGGTGATTGCCGCCGTACATGCCCGGCGGGAGGATTTTTTACAGCGGCCCCTTTGCAGGCAGCTTTTGGAGACAGGCGCCTTTTCCAGCGTAGTGTTTTTAAAAGACCGAAGTGCGCCCGGCAGCGTCTGCGGTGTCAAAAGTATTGAGGAGCTTTTCAAAGAGGAGAGGCGCTTGCTCGCTTGAAAGGTCGAAAGCGGGGGCGCTTTACGAGAAAACAGGAGGCGGCATGAAATATCTGGGAACGATCCTGCTGATCGTCAGCGGGTTTTTAGCGGGACTTCTGAAAAGCCGGGCCTTCTGCGAAAGAGAAAGGGCGCTGCTTGAACTGAGAAGGCTTTTGCAGCGCTTTAAGACGGAGATCGAATTTGCCTCCAAAGACCTTGGAGAGCTGATCCTCAGCAGTCGGGATTTTCCTCTTTGCGAGCTGGCGAGCGGGTTCCTGAAGGAAGGAGAAAGCCCTAAGTCCGCTTTGACAAAAGCGGGAAAAAAGAGCTTTCAAACTCAGGAAGATCTCAAGCTGTTCCTGGGATTTTTGCAGGATCTTGGAGTGAGCGGGACCAAAGGACAGCTGGAGCATATTGACCTTACCCTGGGGCTTCTGGAGGGAAATCTCAGCAAGGCAAGAGAAGATATTGAAAAGAAATCCAGGCTTTGCCTTGTGCTGGGAAGCTTTTGCGGAGTGCTCACCTGCCTTGTACTGCTTTAAAGGGCCTGAAAAGAAAGGATGTGACCCAGTTTGGAAGTGGATCTGATTTTCAAAATAGCTGCCATTGGGATCATTGTCGCCGTGCTGAATCAGCTTTTGATCCGTTCCGGCCGGGAGGAGCAGGCCATGATGACCACTCTGGCAGGGCTCATTGTGGTGCTGATGATGATTATCCATGAGATCGACGCGCTGTTTCAGGCCATCAAATCGATTTTCGGGCTGTAGGCGCTATGGATATTTTGGGGCTGGGCGCCTGTGCCGTATTTATCGCGGCCTTTGCGTCCCTTTTGAAAAAACAGAATCGGGAGTATGCCCTGCTGCTGGCTGTCTGCGCCGTGGTGTTGATCCTTTTAGATACCCTGGGTCAGTTAGAGCCCTATCTCACAAGGATTGAGGAGCTTTCCGGGATCCAGGGCGGGGAATACCTCTCTGTGATGCTCAAGGCGGCCGGGATCACCGTTTCCGGGCAGATCGCTTCCTCCCTGTGCAAAGACGCGGGAGAAAACTCCATCGCCTATGGGGTGGAGATCGCTTCAAAAACCGCGGTGCTGCTGGCGGCCTTTCCCGTTATTTCAAAAATATTTGAGCTGCTTTCCAAAGCGATGGGGATCTGATATGAAAGCTGGGAAAAGAAAAATGATATGGATGCTCTGCGCGCTGCTGGTGTTCTGCTTTCCGATAAAAGCAGAAGCCGCGGAAAGCGAGGGAGTGCTGGAAAAGAGCGGGGCTTTTGGAATGTACGAAAGCCTCGAAGAGGACACAAGAGAGCTGCTGAGCGAAGCGGGAGTGGATTCCCCTCGGATCACCCAGGGCTTTGCGGGAAAAGATTTCTTTTCCGCCCTGTCCCAGATGATGAGGGACCGGATCTCCGGCCCCTTGAAAGCGGCAGCCGCCATCCTTTTAAGCCTTTTTCTCTGTAGACTGTTTCAATGCGTTTCCTCCGGAAGCGGCAGCGCGGCCGCTTCTCTGGCGGGAGCGGCTGCCTGCGGCGCTGTCCTGCTTCCGGCGCTGATCCGTCTGATCTCCTCCAGCACCGTGGTGATCCAAAACGCCTCTGTCTTTTTGATGGCTTCCGTTCCCGTGTATTCCGCTTTACTGGCGGCAAGCGGGGAGGTGATCACCGGAAGCTCCTACGGGCTTTTGACCCTTGCGGCCGCCAACTGTATTCCCGCCTTTGCCACCGCCGTGATTTTCCCCATGCTTCACATCTTTTTGGCCCTCGCCCTTACCAGCGCGGTGTCCGAGCAGGGCTTTGACGCCTTTCTTGGAAAGCTTTACGGGGTGTTCAAATGGATCCTGGTGCTTCTCGTCTCTCTTTTCTCCGGGGCCCTTTCCATTCAGACGGTGCTGAATATTCAGGCGGATTCCGCCACGGGGAAGGCGGCAAAGATGATCATGTCCTCTGCGCTGCCCATTGTGGGAGGGGCATTTTCCGACTCTCTCTCCGCCATTAAAAGCAGCATCGGAGTAGTGAGGTCCGGGGTGGGGGCCTTTGGAATGTTGGCGGCTCTGTGCATTTTCCTGCCCCTGATCCTGGAGACCCTGCTTTGGTCCGGAGTGTGCGCGGCGGGAGAGATCGGGGCAGAGCTTTTCGAGGTCCCGAAGCTGAAAAAGTTTCTGGGGGCCTGTCTCTGTACAGGAAAAATGATCCTGGCGGTACTGAGCAGCACGGCGCTGGTGTGCGTGGTGTCTGCCGCCGTGGTGCTGTTTTTGAGGGGGAACCTATGAGCGCTGTAAAAGAGACGGTTTTATCGGTGTGCGGTCTGTGGATCGTCATGGAGCTGATCGTATGGCTCTGCCCTAAGGAAGGGCTTTTGCGCCTGCTTCGTTCCGTGATCTGCCTTTTGCTCCTTGTTTCTCTGTGCCTCGCTTTCTTTTCTCAGGATTGGGATCTCTCCCTGCCCTTACAGGAGGTGGAAAGCAGACAGGAGGAGCTGAGCGGATATGTGCAGGACAAAGCCCAGCAGGCCGTGCAGCAGGAGGAAGCAGAGTTTTTGGAAGGACTGCTTGAGGCGGCGGGGGTCAGGGCAAAAAAAATTCAGGTGTTTACAGATATCCCGGAGGACAGCGGCATAGTATTAACAAAGGTGAGCGTCCTTTTTGAGCATGCCTCACAGGCTCAGAGGGGCGAAGAGCTTTTAAAAGGCGTGCTGGGAGAGGAAATAGAGGTGGAGGTAGCAGAGGATGGAAGTTAAGAAGCTTTCACAAAGGCTTCAAAAGCTTTTGAAACAGGACAGGGGAAAACAGCTGGTTTTGATCCTGGGGCTCTGTGGGATCGCGTTGATCTACTTTTCCGGTTTTTTTCCCCACTCTTCCGGTGAAAAGAGGGAAGAAACGGCAGAAAAGGAAGCGGGGGCAGTTTCTTATGAGAGAGAGCTGGAAAAAAATCTTACACAGCTGGTGTCTGCCATTACGGGAGAGGAAGATCCCAAGGTGATGGTCACCCTGGAAAGCAGCGCGCGGTATGTATATGCCTCCGATGAAAAAAGCAGCGTTCAGTCCGAAGGGAAAGAGGAGGAAAGCGCTCATGTCTTACTTCGGGATTCCAGCGGGACTCAGCAGGCTCTGAAGGTGACGGAAATACAGCCTAAGGTCAAAGGGGTGGTAGTGGTAAGCAGATACGCAGGCAGCGCATCCATGCGGAAAGCGTTGACACAGGCGGTGAAAACCGTGCTGAGCGTCTCTTCCAGAAAGGTGTGCGTAGTAAGCAGCAGAACGGCAAATTAAATGTATCCTGGAGGTTATTATGATGAAAAAATTCGGCAAAAAACAAATCGTCCTGGCGTCTCTTGTGCTGGCTTTGGGAGCGGCTGTATACTTGAACTGGCAGTTCGCGGGAACCAACAAACTCCCGGTGGGAGAGGACTCCAAAGAAACCAGCGAGTTGGGAGCGGCACAGCTGGTAAATAACGCCTATCTGGAAACCGTGACGGATCCTTTAAAACAGCGAGGCGCAAAAAGCAGCCTTTCCGAGGCCAGAGAAAACCGGCAGAATTCCAGAGATGAAGCCATGGAGCTTCTGGACGAGGTACTGGAAAGCGTGGACGCGGATCCTGACGCAAAGAAGTCCGCTGTGGAGGAAGCCTCCGCCATGGCGCAAAACATCCTGAAGGAAACCAATGTGGAAAACCTGCTGAAAGCCAAAGGCTTTGAAGAGACGGTTGCCTATATCACGCCGGAGGAATGTAGCATCGTGGTGTCCGGACAGCTTCAGGACACGGACCTCCTCATCGTTCAAGAGATCGCTATGGAACAGACAGGATATTCTGCCGATCAAATCAAGATCCTGCCGTCAAACTGAAAATATTTCCCGAAAATACTTGTTCTGGAAGAATCTTGTGATATAATATGCGAAAAGGCTTGCGGTCGAGAGGATTGCTTTCAGCTTGTGTCAAAGCAGTTTTACGAGTGCCCACCGCAGCTGTTTTCGCTTGGAAGCTTGAAAATTAGATGTGATTTTCTTGTAAAAGCTCACCTGGCGGTGGGCTTTTCTTTTTTATTTTACTTATCAGTAAGGGTGGTAGAAATGACAAGGCGTGAGGCCAGAGAGCAGGGATTCCAGATCTTGTTTGAGCAGGCGGTCACCGGAAAAACGGTGGAAGAGATCTTTAAAGATGCCAATGAAGCCAGAGATTTTGTACCTGCTCCCTTTGCTAAGGAGCTTTCCTTTGGAGTGGAGGAGCATCGGGAGGAGATCGACGAGAGAATCTCCAAATATATCAGAGGCTGGAGCATAGCCCGCCTATCCAAGGTGACGCTGGCCCTCTTGCGCCTGGCGGTGTATGAGATGCTGTTTGAACCCTCCATTCCCCGCAGTGTTTCCATCAATGAGGCGGTAGAGCTGGCGAAAGCGTATGGGGGAAAGGATGATGCGCCCTACCTCAACGGAGTGTTGGCCTCTGTGGACAAAGAACTTCCGAAGGAGACGGGACAAGCCTCTCAGGAATGACCGGGAGAAAAGGGGAAGGATAATGAGTGCAGCTGTATTGACCGTTTCTCAGGTCACCCGATATATCAAATCTCTTTTGGAGGGAGACCGACGGCTTTCCGATGTGATCCTCACAGGGGAGATCTCCAATTTCACGGATCATTACCGCTCCGGCCACCTGTATTTTTCCCTGAAGGACGAAGGGGCTGTTTTGAAGTCCGTTATGTTCGCAGGCTCCGCTAAGCGCCTGAAATTTCGCCCTCAGGAGGGAATGAAGGTGATCGCCCGGGGAAAGATATCCGTCTATGAACCCTCTGGGCAGTACCAGCTTTATGTGGAGAATATGCAGCCCGACGGAGTGGGGGCGTTGACCGTCGCCTTTGAACAGCTCAAGAGAAAGCTGGAGGCGGAAGGACTTTTTGACCAGGAGTATAAACGCCCACTGCCGGCCTATCCCCAAAGGATCGGGGTGGTCACCTCGCCTACCGGGGCGGCCGTGCAGGATATTCTTCAGATTACCAGGCGGCGCTGGCCGGTGGCTGAGATCGTTTTCTGCCCGGTGCTGGTGCAGGGAGAAAACGCAGCGCCTCAGATGGTGAAAGCGCTGCGGGCCCTGAATCGGGAAGAAGCCGCAGATGTGATTATTTTGGGCAGAGGAGGCGGCTCTTTGGAGGACCTTTGGGCCTTCAACGATGAAGAGCTGGCAAGAGAGGTATTTGCCTCTGAGATCCCGGTGATTTCCGCGGTAGGCCATGAGACGGACTTCACCATCTGTGACTTCGCGGCGGATCTTCGCGCTCCCACTCCCAGTGCGGCGGCGGAGCTTTGTACGCCGGACCTGCAGGAGGAGCTTGGACGCCTTCGGGATTTCAGGGAATATTTTACGGCCGGAGCGCGGCAATGGCTGGAGACGCGCAGACAGAAGCTGGACCTGCTGCTGTTCTCCTTCGGCCTGAAGGATCCCCAGGTGTTTCTTCGTTCCTGGCGGGAAAGATTGCAGCTTCTCACCGCTCGTCTGGAAGCCTCAGGAACGGGCAGGCTGCAAAAGGAAAAGGAGCGCCTTTCTCTTTTAAGCGCTTCCCTAGACCAGCTAAGTCCGCTGAAGGTGCTGGGGCGAGGCTTTGCTCTGGTGCAAAATGAAAAGGGTGAACCTGTGACGGACGCCAGTCGGGTCTCGCTCGGGGACAGCCTTGAGATCCGACTTTTAAAAGGGAAACTGAAAGCGCTGGTCACGGAAGGAGGAAACATTGATGGAACAAAAGAGAAGCTTTGAGGAGGCCATTGGACGGCTGCAGGAGATCGTAACTGCCCTGGAGAGTGGGAAGGAGTCTCTGGAGGATTCCATGGCGCTTTTTGAAGAGGGAGCAAAGCTTTCCAAGGAGTGCTATGGGGCTCTTTCTCAGGCAGAGCAGAGGATCACGGAATTTACAAAGCTGACGCAGGCTTCGGAGAGTGAAAATGAAGAAGAATGAAGCAAGGTATCTGGAACTGATCGAGAAAGCTCTTGTGGAAATGCTGCCCGAGCCCTCGCCGCTTTCGCCGGACGCCAAGGTGAAAAGCGCCATGCGCTACAGCCTTTTGTGCGGCGGAAAGCGAGTGCGCCCCATGCTGACGCTGGCTTTTTGTGAGCTGTGCGGGGGAAGGGTACAGGACGCCATTCCCTTTGCCTGCGCTGTGGAGATGGTGCACACCTATTCGCTGATCCATGACGACCTGCCCTGTATGGACAACGACGATCTGCGCAGGGGAAAGCCCACCAATCACAAGGTGTACGGCGAGGCTGCTGCCCTGCTTGCGGGAGACGGGCTTCTCACGAAGGCCTTTGAGGCGGCGCTTTCCGCGTCTTTGCCCTCTGACGCCACTGCTAAAGCTGCTTTGATCCTGTCATCCCTGGCAGGGGACGAGGGCATGGTGGGCGGCCAGTGCATCGATTTGGAAACCGAGGGGAAAGAGACGGATTTAAGCGTGCTTCAGGCTATGGACAGCAAAAAGACCGGGGCTCTGATCTCGGCCGCCTGTCAAATGGGCTGTGTGGCGGCGGGGGCCGATGAAGAGCAGCTTCAGGCCGCTGATGAATACGCTCAGAACATTGGGATGGCCTTTCAGATCCGGGACGATGTGCTGGATGTGCTGGGCACTTCCGAGAAGCTGGGAAAGAATGTGGGCGTGGACGAGAAAAACCAGAAGCGCAACTATGTTTCCCTTCTGGGGATCGAGGAATCTCAGCGCCTGGTAGAGCGCTACACAGATCAGGCAGTAAAGGCCCTCGGGCGCTTTTCCCGTGAAGGGGAATTCCTGACAGATTTTGCCCGGAGCCTGGCGGTGCGGGAGCGGTGAGAAGGAAGCTTTCCTACTGCATTTCCCATGAGCAGGCGGGAATGACGGTGCAGCAATACGCGCGAGGGGTCCTGGGCTTTTCCGCAAGTGTTTTCATAGCCCAGAAATATCTGCCGGATGGGATGCTCTTAAACGGCAGCCCCTGCAGAAGCATCGACCTGCTGAGCAAGGGAGATCTTCTTGAGTTCTTCCTGCCGGAGGAATCGTCCGATTACCCGGCGCTGGAAAAAGAGCTACTCGTCCTATGGGAAAGTGAAGATTACCTGGTGATCGGGAAGGAGGCCGGGATGCCGGTACATCCTTCTCCGGGCCATGATCGGGACAGCGTGTTGAATGCCGCTGCCTTTCATTACCGCGAACATGGAGAATCCTGCTCCTTCCGGCCGCTTTACCGGCTGGATAAGGATACCAGCGGGATCCTTCCTGCCGGGAAAAACCGTCTGGCGGTTTCCGGCGCTCAGATAGAGAAGCGCTACTATGCCGTATGCGAAGGGATCCTTTCCGGTAACGGGACCATCGACCTTCCCATCACTCTCGCGCCGGGAAGCAAGATCCAGCGCAGGGCAGGGGAGGGAGAACGGGCGGTCACCCATTGGGAAGCGCTGGAAAGCTATGACGGGCACACCTTTTTGAGGCTATGCCTGGAAACGGGAAGGACTCATCAGATCCGAGTCCACCTCTCTCATATCGGTCACCCTCTGGCGGGGGACGACCTGTATGGCGGGAGCCGGGAGAAGCTTTCCCGGCAGGCGCTTCACTGCGGGTTTCTCCGCCTGTGTTGTCCGGCCCTTTCGGTGAACAGAAGCTTCACTTTAGAAATGAGCAGCGATATCCGGAAAGCCTTTCCCTGGCTTCCGGCCATTTCTCAAAAGGAAGAGAAGGAGGAAATACGATGCCCGCTTGTTTAGCTCATAATCAATTTGCCCACAGGGTTTTGGAAGTCCTTCCCGAAACGGAACAGAAGGCCATCCGGGAAACCGCGTTTGACTGGGGGGCCCAGGGTCCGGATTTTCTTTTCTGCCACCGCTATTTTCCCTGGATGCGGGGAAAGAGCCTGAAATCCTACGGGAACCGGATCCACGCTTCCAAGCCCTCTCTGGTGTTCGACGGCGTAAGGGACTTTTTAAAGGATCACCCGGACCCAGCCTATCGCTCTTATGCCTATGGCCTTGTCTGCCATTACGCCCTGGATTCTTTCTGTCACCCCTATATCAACGCCTTGGCTTCCACTTTGCTGCGGCAGCGCCCTTATGAGACCCAGGGCACCCTGCACGGAGAGACCGAAGCGGCGCTGGACGCGATCATTCTGCGCAGGGAGACCGGACAGCTTCCCACAGAGGTTCCCCTGAAACGGATGTTCCCAAAGGAGGAAGCGGTGCAAAGACGGATCGCTAAGCTCTATCACGACTTGATTTTCCGTTTGTTCTCGGAAGAGGCGGAAGAAAAAGAACTGTTTCGCGCCACCTGTGACGCCCATTTTGTTTTCCTGTGCCTGACGGACCGCACCACCTTAAAAAAGAAGGTTTTTGACGCCATTGAAAAAGGAAAGCCTCATCTGATCTCCTCCCATCTGGTGCCTCTGACGGAAAACCCGGAGATCGATTACGCCAACATCGGGAATTCTCCCTGGGAGGCCCGGGGCGTTTCCCATAAGGAAAGCTTCTTTGAGCTGTTCGATCAGGCGAAAGAGCTGGCGAAGGCCATGATAGAGGGATTTGACGGCTGTGATTTTTCCATTCTGACTGAGGATAGACCTTTTGGATAAAGCAGGGGGAGAAAAAGCAAAAACAAAAAGAGTATGAAGCCGAAAGCCTCATACTCTTTTATCGTCTTTATTCGCGGGAAAGAACTTAAACCGCTCTGGTAACCTTGCCGGAACGCAGGCAACGGGTGCAGGCGTACACACGCTTCGGAGTACCGTTCACAATCGCCTTGACGCGCTTGATGTTAGGCTTCCAAGTTCTGTTAGAACGCCTGTGGGAATGAGAAACCCGGATGCCAAAAGCTACATCCTTGCCGCAAATATCACATTTTGCCATATCTGCACCTCCTTAAAAAACGATTCTCAAATTTATAACGAACAGAATTATAGCAGAAGAAGGGAAGAAAATCAAGTTTTTTTTGAAAGGAATTGTGTTTTTCTTTGGGATGTATTATAATCCTAAACATAGAAGGGAGAGTTCTCATGCTTATCAATGTGATCAGGACCCTGGTTTCCGGAGGCCATGTGGATATTTTCACTGTTTTGGCGCAGCTGCTTTCCACCCTGTTTGTGATCTTCTGCATTTTGCCCCTTCATGAGTTCGCTCATGGGTGGACTGCCAATAAACTGGGAGATCCTACGGCCCGCCTGGATGGAAGGCTTACCTTCAATCCTCTGGCCAGCATTGAACCTGTGGGCGCCTTGGCCCTTTTGCTGTTCGGCTTCGGCTGGGCAAAACCCGTTCCGGTAGACAGCCGTTATTTTAAAAAGCCCCGCCGGGATATGGCTATCACCGCTCTGGCGGGTCCGCTGTCCAATTTGATTGCGGCCTTTTTAGGAGCAATCCTCTTTTATGTGGTCCTTTGCTTTCTGCCGGATCACAGGGCAACCGCCTTTTTGCTGCAAATTTTGTCCTTTTATGTGATGATCAACATCTCTCTTGCCGTGTTTAATCTGATTCCCCTTCCGCCGCTGGACGGCTCTAAGATCCTCATGGCATTTCTCAGCAGCAGGACCATTGCCCTTTACTATCAGTATCAGAATATTCTATCGATGGTCACCTTTGTGCTGCTTTTTTCCGGCGCAGCTTCCGGTCCTTTGAGAGTGGCGCAGAACTTCTTCTCCAATCTGATCCTACAGGGCGCGGCTCTTCCTTTCCGCCTGTTTGGAGTGCTGTGAGCATGGAGAAGCTTCAGTATAAGACGGAGGCCTTTGAGGGACCGCTGGATCTGCTGCTTTCGCTGATCGCGAAAAATAAGATCGATATTTACGATATTCCCATCGCCCAGCTTCTGGAGCAGTATCTGGAACAGATCGCCCTGATGCGCGAGGCTGATCTGGACATTGCCAGTGAATTTTTGGAAATGGCCGCCAGGCTGGTGCAGATCAAAAGCGCCGCGCTGCTTCCCAGGCAGGAGGAAGAGGACCCCCGCCTGGAGCTTACCGGGATCCTTCTGGAATACCAGCAGTGTAAACGCGCCGCGGCCCAGCTGGAAGCACGGTGTTCCTTTGACCGGCTGGTGCGTTCTCCCCAGGAGCTTCCGGCCGATCTGCTGTACCGCAGAGAACATCAGCGCGAGGAGATCCTTTCCTCTTTGATCTCCGCCTTCGGGAAGGGGAAAAGCCTTTTGCCGCCGAAAGCGGAAAGCTTTTCCGCCCTTGTGAGCAAAAAGATCGTGTCCGTTGCTTCCCAGGTAGTCTATGTGCTTCGCACTCTGTGGAAAAAGAAGAGGATCGCTTATCGCTCCCTGTTTCACGGGAAGAAGGACCGCTCTGAGCGGGTGGCGGCGTTTCTGGCTGTTTTGGAGCTTATCAAGAACCGCCGGGTGCGCGTGGAGGGGGACGGCGATCAAAGCGAGATCATCCTGGTGAACGGGAGGGAAAAGCGTTGAACAGGACCGAGTTGGCCGGCAGGGCGGAAGCCATTATTTTTGCTGGCGGAGAGCCTGTCTCTCTGGACCGTATCGCCCAGGTGCTGGAGGTGCGCACCACAGAGGTGGAGGCGGCTTTGGAGCTTTTGAAGGAAAAATACAATACGCCGGAAAGCGGAGTGCATCTGCTCTTGCTGGAAAATACCGCCCAGTTCTGCACAAATCCGGAATTTGCCGGTTCCATCCGATCCGTTTTGGAGCTTCGGCGCAATACGCCTTTGTCTCAGGCCGCGATGGAGGTCCTGGCGGTCATCGCCTATAACCAGCCGGTGACCAAAGCCTTCGTAGAACAGGTGCGGGGTGTGGACTGCTCCGGCGTGATCGGAAGCCTGATGCAGAAAGGGCTTTTGGAGGAACGGGGCAGATTGGAGCTGCCCGGAAGACCTTTGCTTTACGGAACGACAGAAAACTTTCTAAGGTGTTTTCAAATGTCCTCTATCTCTGAGCTTCCTCCCGTGCCCTCTCAGGAGGAAGCGGAGGACGGGGAGGAGCCCTCTTCTGCGCCGGAAAGGCAGAAAGAGTCATGATCGTTTTGTGGATCCTGCTCGGAGTGCTTTTTTTTCTTTTTCTGTTATTACTCTGTCCTTTGCGGGCGGAGATCTCTTTTCAAACGGAATTTTCCCTTTCCCTCCGTTACCTTTTCCTGAGATTTCCTCTCTTGCCCTCCAAGAAGGAAGAAAAGAAGGAGGAGAAAGAGGAGCCGGAAAAGCCCTCAAAAGCCTCCCCAAGCGGCGTACAACGCCTTCGAAGCATCTTAAAACAGCAGGGCGCCTCCGGGTTCCTTCGCGCTCTGTTTGACTTTCTTGCCCTTGTAAAGGCTTCCACCTTTCGGCTCGCTGCCGGACTGAAGGTTTTGAAATTCGACCTTTACTATACCGTGGGGGGAAAAGAGGACGCAGCATTGGCGGCGCAGCGTTACGGTGAGCTTAGCGCCGGGATCTATTCCGCTTGCGGGGTGCTGTTTCAGTTGAAAAAATGCCGAAAAAAAGGCGTTTGCGTAGATCTGAATTTCAATGTGCCGGAAGATCTTGTGAATTTTTCTGCCCGTCTTTCCGTCAGGCCCATCGCCCTTCTCAAGGAAGGGATCGGCCTTCTGGCGGGTGGAATGCCGCTAATAAAAATGTTTCTCAATAAGAAGGATCAGCCAGTAAAAGAAAGGAAAAAAGGTGAGTAAAAGATGAGTGACCATCAGGTAAACAACCTTCTGGGCGAGTCCATGGAAAAGATCAAAAAGATGGTGGATGTGAACACGGTGATCGGCGACCCGGTCACTACCGCTGACGGCACGACAGTGATCCCGGTTTCCAAGGTGAGCTATGGCTTTGTCGCGGGCGGTTCTGATCTGCCTTCCAAAGCGCAGCCGGCTTCCGGGCTTTTCGCGGGAGGAAGCGGTGCGGGGATCACCATCAGTCCTATCGCTTTCCTCGCCATCCAGAACGGTACGGTACGCGTCTTGCAGATCGAGCCCTACCTCAGCTCCGTTGATCGGGCGCTGGACAAGGTTCCCGATATTGCAGATAAGCTTTCCGCTCTGTTCGGAAAGAAGGACGGCGCTGAGGAAAAGAAGGAGTAACGCTTTCATATTTGTCCTTTTCTTCGCATAGTATTTTCCGGTGATGCCGCTTTGCGAAATAAATGGAAAAAACTTTTTTCTCTGCTGCTTTCCGCCGTTTTGTGCCTTTGCGCCTTACCCGCTTCCCCGGCTTGCGCGCTGGAGGTTTCCGCCCGGTGCGCGGTGCTGATCTGTGCCGACACAGGTCTTACTCTCTATGAAAAAAACGCGGATATGCCTCGTCCTATGGCCAGCACCACAAAGATCATGACCGCGCTGCTCGCTTTGGAGGCGGCCGAGAAGACAGGGGATCCGGTCGTACCGATCACAGAGGAAATGGTGGAGGTGGAAGGCTCCTCCATGGGCCTTCAGGCGGGGGATGAGATCACGCTTTCCAATCTGGCAGCCGGGATGCTGCTGGCCTCCGGCAACGATGCGGCCAACGCCGCCGCGCTGTATCTGTCCGGTTCTCAGGAAGCCTTTGCTGAGCAAATGAACAGCCGCGGAAAAGAGTTGGGCTTAAAGAATACCGGTTTTGTCACACCCTCCGGTCTGGATTCCGAAGGGCATTATTCCACTGCCCGGGATCTGGCGATCCTGACTAAAGCCGCTCTTCAAAACGAGCGTTTTGGGGAGCTCTGCGGCGCGAAAACTTATACCGTTTCCTTTAAAGCGCCGGAAAAGACGGTGCAGTTTACCAACCACAACAAGCTTTTATGGCAGTATGAGGGAGCTATCGGGGTAAAAACCGGGTTTACAAAAAAATCCGGACGCTGCCTGGTGTCTGCCGCGAAAAGAGACGGGATCACGCTGATCGCCGTCACTCTGGACGCCGCGGATGACTGGAACGACCACATCTCTCTCTTCGAGGAAGGTTTTTCGTCTTTAAAGAAGGTGTCCTTTGACGAAAGTGATAGGGTCCTGTCTCTGCCGGTCGTCGGCGGGGAACAGGAGCAGGTCACGGTTCGCGGGCTTTCCGGAGGGGAGCTTGCGGTGCCTGCCACGGACGCGGAGAAGATAAAACGGCAGGTGCTTTTGCCCAGGTTTGTCTACGCTCCGGCAGAGCAGGGTGAGGTTTTGGGAAAAGTCGTGTATTCTTTGGAGGGCGCGGAGATCTTCAGCGTCCCTATCACGGCGCAGGAAAGCGTTGGCCAGAAGGAAAAAGAGGAGAAGGGGTTCTTTTCATGGATCGCCGCCTTCTTTTCCCGAGATTAACGGCAGAAGAAAGGAAAAAGATGGAAGAAAAAAGCAGGATACAGAAATTGCTGGCCGCATATGGCGTCGCCTCCCGCAGAAAGGCAGAGGAGCTCATCGTCAGCGGGAGAGTGACGGTAAACGGCAGAAAAGTTAAGCTGGGAGACAGTGCGGACCCCACCCGGGATGTTTTGCGGGTGGATGGAGAAAAGGTGACTGTCCCACAGAAAAAATGGTATCTGGCTCTCTATAAGCCCAGAGGCTTTGTGACCACTATGCAGGACGAGAAGGACAGAAAGTGCGTTGCTCAGCTGGTGAAGGAGATCCCGGATCGGGTCTATCCGGTAGGAAGACTGGACAAGGATTCCGAGGGGCTTTTGCTGATGACCAACGACGGCGAATTTGCCAACCGGATCTCTCATCCGAAACAGCATGTTCCCAAGGTGTATCGTGTCACAGTGCGCCCGGGCATTACCGAGGGACAGCTGACGAAGCTTTGTACCGGCGTTCTGATCGACGGAAAGAAAACCGCTCCCGCAAAGGCGCGCGTTCTGGAACAGCAGGGAGAACGGGTGGTGCTGGAGATCGTCCTCTTTGAGGGGAGAAACCGGGAGATCAGGAAAATGTGCGAGGCGCTGGGGCTGGAAGTGGCAAGGCTGAAAAGGACTGCCATCGGCCCGGTGCGTTTGGGGATGCTCCGACAGGGCAGCTTCCGGGAGCTTTCAAAGGAAGAGGTGCGCGGTTTGCTGGCCGAGTCCAAAAAAGAAGGGGGAAGAGAAAATGATCGAAATCCTGCCTATGGAGGACAGAGAAAAGGAACGGGAGCTGCTTTCCGGGCTGGAAGAGGCAGATGATTCCTCCCGGGTGCTCCATATGTGTGAGCGAGAGCATATGATGGGTTATGCTGCGGTCGCAGTGAAGGAAGGGAAGGTCTTCATTTTAAAGCTGTGGGCAGAGGGTTATGACCCTTCTCAGAAGCCTCTGGGAGAAGCCCTTTTTATCCTGGACTCCCTGATGCGCGCCGCGGCCTCTTTTGGCGAGACCAAGGGCGCAAACGAAGTTCTTACCGTCTTTCCCGACTTTTGGGATTTCTTCAAAAACAGGGGATTTACCGTTGACGAGACCCATGCCTTTACCCCGATGAGCACCATCGTTCATTACGAATAAAGAAGCAAGGGCTGTAATTCTACAGCCTTTTTTCTTTTTTCTTAACGATCTATTAAATCACGAAAGTTTTCGTAGTTTTCGGTTGCATTAAAACCTTCAAAATGGTAAAATATTCTTTCAGTGGAATGTTTGTTTTTTCCTGAGAGAGCAGAGAAGAAAAGGAGATTTTTATGGTGCAGAGCATGACGGGCTATGGGCGAAACGAGGAGACGATTGGCGGGCGGCGCATCTCCTTTGAGATCAAAGCGGTCAATCATAAATATTTTGAGTTTTCTTCTCGCATTTCCAGAAGCTATCTCTTTCTGGAGGAAAAGCTGAAGTCCTATATTCAAGGTAAACTGTCCCGGGGCAAGGTTGATGTCTTCCTACAGATCGAGACCCTGGAGGAAACGGATGTAGAGGTACAGGTGAACCACTCTCTGGCTTCCGGATATCTTCGGGCCCTTGAGGAGCTCAAGGAGCGCCATGGGCTGTCCGACGCCCCTTCCTTATCTCTTCTGACAAGATATTCTGACATCTTTTCCGTGCACAAGGCGCCGGAGAACGAGGAAGAGATCTGGAACGCCGTAAGGCCGGTGGCCGATAAGGCTGTTGATTCCTTCCTTCAGATGCGAATGGCGGAGGGCGCCCGGCTGAAGGCGGATGTGCTGACGAAGGCGGAAACCATTCTTTCCCTGGTGGACAAGATAGATTCCATCACGCCGGAGACGATCCGGGAATATGAAGAGCGCCTGAAAGGAAAAATCGAAGAGCTTTTAGGCAGCAATCGGTTCGACGAGCAGAGGGTGCTTACCGAGGTGGCGATATTTGCCGACAAGGTGGCAGTGGATGAGGAGGTCGTTCGCCTCAGAAGCCATTTCTCCCAACTGAAGTCCATGCTGGAAAGCGAGGGGCCGATAGGCAGGAAGCTGGACTTTCTGGTGCAGGAGATGAATCGGGAGGCCAATACCATCGGCTCCAAATCCGTCAATTCAAAAATCGCCTACCTGGTAGTGGACGTCAAGTCTGAGATCGAAAAGATCCGTGAGCAAATACAGAACATCGAATGAGGTGGACAAGGTGAAGCTGATCAATATTGGGTTCGGGAATCTCGTATCCGCCGACAAAATTGTTGCAGTGGTCAGTCCGGAATCCGCTCCGATCAAAAGAATCGTACAGGACAGCAAAGAGAAGGGGACCCTGATCGATGCCACCTTTGGCAGAAAGACAAAGTCGGTTTTGATCACCAACTGCGACAGCGTGGTGCTTTCTGCCCTGCTGCCGGAAACTCTGGCCGGACGCTTCAACGGAAAAGAGGAGCTTGCGGCCGTGGAGGGGGAAGAGGATGAGTAAGGGATTACTGGTAGTTGTCTCCGCGCCCTCGGGCGGCGGAAAGGGCACGATTTTAAAGGAGTTGTTTTCCAGAGACAGCAACCTGGTGTTTTCAGTTTCCGCGACGACCCGCTCTCCAAGGCCGGGAGAAGTGCATGGAAAGCATTATTATTTTCTCAGCCGCGAGGAGTTTCAAAAGCTGATTTCCGAAGGAAAGATGCTGGAGCACGCCGAGTATTGCGGTAATTTTTACGGTACTCCAAAGGGTCCGGTGGAAGCCTGGCGCGAGGAGGGAAAAGATGTGTTTCTGGAGATCGATGTGGCCGGAGGGGCGCAGATCAAGCGTCTGGTGCCGGACTGCGTTTCGATTTTTATCCTGCCTCCTTCCATGAAGGTGCTGGAAAAAAGACTTCGCGCCCGGGGGACAGAGGAGGAGGCTGTAATAGAAAAGCGCCTTTTGACCGCGAGAAAAGAGATCCCCTGCGCAAAGGACTACGACTATATCGTTTTTAACGACAGGCTGGAGGATGCGGCAGCGGATCTGGCCAGTATTTTGAAGGCAGAAAAACTGAAATATACGAGAAATACAGATTCTATAGAAAGGGTGTTGAACAATGCTGAAACCTTCCGCTAATATCATCAAAACGCCTCATCAAAGCAACTATTCTCTTGTGATCGCCGTGGCCAAACGAGCCAGAGAGATTGCGGAGAAGGCGGAAAACGAGGGCGAGCTCCTGACAGATAAGCCGGTAGACCTGGCCGTACAGGACTTTGCCAACGACAAGTATCTGATCGTAGAGCCGGATCCCACAGAGGAATGAGCGGCACCTTCGCGCTCGTGGCGGTGGAAAACACCGTGTATCATTTTGACCGGCTTTTCACCTATCAGGTGCCCTCTTCCCTTCTTTCCCGGCTTTCGCCCGGTATGCGGGTAATGGTGCCCTTTGGCCCTGGGAACCGGGAGCGGGTGGGGATGGTCTTTTCTCTAAACGGGGAAGAGGCTTCGGGAGTAAAGGAGATCCTCTCCCTTCTGGATATGGCTCCGGTGCTTTCCGAAAATCAGCTCAAGCTGGCCCAATGGATGCAGAACCGCTATTTCTGCACGCTCTTTGAGGCTGTAAAGCTGATGGTGCCTACCGGTATTCATCTCAAGGTGAAAAATAGCTATATCCTTGCACCGGACTTTAAGGATTTTGACCGGGAGGGCTATACGACCTTGCAGTGGAGGCTGCTTCTTTTCCTTCGCGAGGCGGGCCATTCCGTTCCTTTGGAAAAGCTGGAAAGTGATCTGGGAATCTCTCAAAAGGATCCTGAATTCCTGGCCCTTCTGGAAAAGGGAGCCGTCTGCCGCGTCAGCTCTGCCTCTGGGAAAGTGGGAGACGCTGTTTCCAAGATGCTGCGTCCCATTCCGGACTTTTCCGGAAAGCTTTCTCCCAGGCAGAAAACCGTCTTTGAAGTGCTTTGCGACGCGGGGGAGGCATCCGAAAAGGAGCTCTCTTATTTTACCGGCGCTTCTTCCGCGGTGCTGAAGGCTCTGGTCAGCAAGGGCGCTGCGGAAAGCTTCCAATATGAGGTCTACCGCCGGCCTGATTCCGGCGTGGAGGTACGACAGCCAGGGGAGATCGCCCTGTCCCCTCAGCAGTCTTCTGAGCTTCAGAAGCTCATTGCCCAATACGAGGGGGAAAAGGGCTGCGCCTTGCTTTACGGGGTGACGGGAAGTGGAAAAACCTCTGTGTTTTTGAAGCTGATCGACTATGTGACCGCCCGGGGCAGAGGCGTGATCGCCATGGTGCCTGAGATCGCCCTCACTGCCCAGGCCATCAGCCAATTCCGTGGCCTTTTCGGCGATCAGGTAGCCCTGTTCCACAGTGGGCTTTCTTTAGGAGAGCGTTTGGACGAGTGGAAGCGAGTGAAGCGGGGCGAGGCGCGCATCGTCATCGGGACGCGTTCCGCCGTGTTTGCCCCCGTGAAGGATCTGGGGCTCATTGTCCTGGATGAAGAGCAGGAGCACACCTACCGCTCGGAATCCTCTCCGCGCTATGACGCCAGAGAGGTTGCCCGTTTTCGCTGCGGGCAGGAAGACGCCCTGTGTCTCTTTTCCTCCGCGACCCCTTCTTTGGAAAGCTTTTATCTGGCGCAGGAGAAGAAATACCGGCTTTACCAGCTGCCCTCCCGGTTCGGCGAGGCGGTTTTGCCTGAAGTACAGCTGATCGACCAGAACCTGGAGCCCCCCGGAGAAGGGCAGGAGATCGGGCCTACCCTGGCTGACGCATTGCAGGAAAATTTCCGGCGGGGAGAGCAGTCCATTATCCTTTTAAACCGCCGAGGCTATCACACCTTCGCCTCCTGCCGCAGCTGCCATGAGACGCTTAACTGCCCTCATTGCAGCATCTCTCTGACCTACCACTCCGCCAATGGCCGCCTGATGTGCCATTACTGCGGATATTCTATCCCTTTTACCAAGGTTTGTCCCAGCTGTAAGCAGGAAACCGTCGTCTTTCGGGGCGGCGGAACCCAGAGAGCGGAGGAACAGTTGAATTTACTGCTGCCGGACGCTGCCGTTCTGCGGATCGATACCGATTCTGTCTCCCAACGCCATTCTCTGGAGAGAAAGCTGGACGACTTTGCCAAAGGGCGTTATCAGGTGATGGTGGGGACCCAGATGGTGGCAAAGGGCTTGAATTTTGAAAATGTCACTCTGGTAGGCGTTTTATCCGCCGACCAGTCTCTATACAGCGATGATTTTCGCAGCAATGAAAGGACCTTCGATCTTTTGACCCAGGTGGTGGGAAGATCGGGCCGGGGCAAGACCCCCGGCAGGGCCATGGTCCAGACTTTTTTCCCGGAAAACCCGGTGCTCTCCCTGGCTGCCAGCCAGGACTACCTGGGCTTCTATGAACGGGAGATCGCTTACCGGCGGGCCCTGTTGTATCCGCCCTTTTCCGACCTGCTGCTGATCGGCTTTGTAGGGGAAAAGGAGGTCCCGGTGAGAAAGGGCGCGGAGGTCTTTTTGCAGCGGTTGAGCGCACTGGCGTCAGCGGAATACGGAAAGCTTCCTCTGCGAGTCTTGCCCCCTTCGCCTGCCGCGGTGGTCAAGCTCAACGGAAAATACCGCTATAAGATGATCATCAAGCATCGAAACACCGCCGCTTTTCGCGAGATGATAAGCAGACTGCTCAAGGAGGCTTCCAAAGAGCCTCTTCTCAAGGAGATCACGGTCTACGCAGACCCAAACCCCTATACGGTGCTGTAGGAAGGAAAGGAAGGAAGAAAAATGGCAATTCGGACGATCGTCAAATTCGGAGAGGATATCCTCGATAAGCAATGCCGGCCGGTAGAAAAGTTTGACGAGAAGCTTTTTGAGCTTTTGGAGGATATGAAGGAGACCTTGACAGACGCCAACGGTGCGGGGCTTGCCGCCCCTCAGGTGGGGATCCTTCGGCAGATCTGTATCGTGGATGTGGGAGAGGGTCCCATCGAGTTGATCAACCCCGAGATCATTCACACTCAGGGAGAGCAGAACGGAGCGGAGGGCTGCCTATCCAACCCCGGCCAGTACGGACTGGTAAAGCGTCCCATGCAGGTCACAGTAAAGGCCCAGGACCGAAACGGAAACTGGTTTGAAAAGACAGGAGAGGGGCTTTGTGCCAGGGCTTTCTGCCACGAGATCGACCATCTCCACGGGATCCTTTTCACCTCCAAGATGAGCAGGCTCTTGACCCAGGAGGAGCTGGAAACCGGGGAATATACGGACGACTGAATGTCAAGATAATGGATGGATCACTGGAAACCGGGAGGAGGAAAAAATGCGCATTGTATTTATGGGAACACCGGATTTTGCCGTTCCCTCATTACAGATCCTGATAGAAAACGGTTATGAGGTGTGCGCGGTTTACACCCAGCCGGATAAACCGAAGGGACGAGGACACAAGCTGATGCCCTCACCGGTGAAGGAGCTGGCTCTTTCCAGAAATATCCCTGTTTTTCAGCCAGGTACGCTGCGTACGCCGGAAGCTGCCGAACAGCTTCGCTCGCTGAAGCCGGAGTTGTTCGTGGTGGTGGCTTATGGGAAGATCCTGCCAAAAGAGGTTTTGGAGATCCCGCCTTTGGGCTGCGTCAATGTACACGGTTCCCTTCTTCCGAAATATCGGGGCGCCGCGCCGGTGCAGTGGGCCGTCCTCAACGGAGATTCTGTTTCCGGCGTCACTACCATGCTTCTGAACGAGGGTGTGGATACCGGCGATATTCTCTTAAAGGAGCAGACGCATGTGGGGGAAGAGGAGACAGCCGGAGAGCTGTTTGACAGATTGAAGGAGACCGGCGCACAATTACTTCTGAAAACCCTGAAGGGCCTTTCGGAAGGCTCTATTCAACCGGTTCCGCAAAAGGAGGAGGAGGCGACCTTTGCCCCCCTGCTTTCCAAGGAGCTGTCCTGCCTTGATTGGAATCTTTCCGCGAAAGAGCTTTTCAACAGGATCCGTGGTCTCAACCCCTGGCCCGGCGCCTATGGGATTCTGGATGGGAAAAAGCTGAAGATCCACCGGGCAAGAGTGGTTCCTTACCTGTCCGGAGAGCCGGGAACGCTCACTGAGCTTGCTGAGGGCATGGCCGTGTTCTGTAAAGAGGGCGCTTTGCTTTTGACGGAGATCCAGCCTGAAAACGGAAAGAAAATGGACTCAAAAAGCTATTTGATGGGCCATCCCTTGACGCCTGGCGCAAGGTTTGCAAAGGAGATCTGATGAAGCATACAGCCAGAAACGCCGCCATTGAGGCGCTTTTGCAGGTAGAGGAAAATGAGGGCTACTCCAATCTGGTTTTAGATAAAGTTTTGCGCGCCTATGAGCTTTCAGGACGGGACAGCGCTTTGGCCTCCGCCATTTTTTACGGCACACTGGAAAAGGAGATCACGCTGGATCACTTTTTAGAGCAGTGTTTTCTTCAGCCCGGAAAGCCCGTTTCCAAAAAGGTGCGTATCGTCTTAAGAGCCGCCGCTTACCAGCTGATGTTCCTTGACCGTATTCCCGCCTCCGCTGTGGTGAACGAGGCGGTGGAATCCATTAAGGAGCTGAAAATGCCTGGGGCTGCAGGCTTTGTAAATGGAGTCCTCAGAGGCTTTTTACGAAAGCAGGACACTTTTTCCTATCCCCAGGGAGATACGGCAAAAGCCCTTTCTGTCCGCCACTCGATCCCGGCAGAGCTCATTGAACTTTGGCAGAAGTCCTATGGCCTTTCCTTTACGAGGAAGCTCCTTTCCTCCCTTGACCACAAGGCGCCTATCTACCTTCGGGTCAATTCCCTGAAAACCGACTTTCTCAAGCTGCAAGATAGCTTTTCCGCTGAAAATATTGTCCTTTCGCCCTGTTCTGGCTCGGATCATGCGGGGGTTTTGGAAAATTGCGGTTCCCCCATGAAAACGCCTCAGTTTCAAAAGGGCCTCTTCCACATTCAGGATCTCTCCGCTCAGCTGCTTTGTCTCGCCCTGGGCGCCGAGCCCCACGAGCATATCTGCGACTGCTGCGCGGCTCCCGGTGGAAAAAGCTTTACCATTGCGGAGGAGATGGGAAATGAGGGGAGGGTCACTTCACTGGATCTTTACAAGGGCAGAGTGGGGCTGATCACAGAGGGTGCAAACCGCCTGGGTCTATCCTGTGTCCGGCCGGGAGTCAATGACGCCCTGAAAGGCTTTCCCGATATTCCTCCCGCTGACCGGGTCCTCTGCGACGTGCCCTGCTCCGGCTTCGGAGTGATCCGCAGAAAACCGGAGATCCGCTATAAAAAGCTGGATACGGTAGAATCCCTTCCGGGACTGCAATACGAGATCCTGCAAAACGCCTCCAAACTGGTAAAGCCCGGCGGGGTACTGCTTTATTCCACCTGCACCCTGGATCCCCGGGAAAACGAAGAGGTGGCCGAACGGTTTTTAAAGGAAAACAACGGGTTCATCCCGAGAAAGATAGAATGGCCCCAAACGGTGGAACAAGTGCAGGACCTTCCGGAGCATATGGCTCTTTTAACGCCTTTCTCCGGCGGCTCAGACGGTTTTTTCGCCGCCATGTTTCAGCGGGCATGACCTCGGCGCTTCCCTGTGGGGGACCGGGAGAACAGACAATAGGAGAACAGTTTGCAGAGAATTGATATCAAATCCAAAACCCTGGACGAGCTTCAGGACATGATGAGACAAATGGAATTCCCCGGCTACCGGGCAAAGCAAATATACCATTGGCTGCACGACCCTCGCGGGGGAGTGAGAACTTTTGAAGAGATGACAGATCTCCCCAAAGAAATGCGCATGATATTAGCACAGAATACCGAGATCAGAGGGGCGCAGATCCGCTTAAAGCAGGTCTCTAAACTGGACGGGACCGTAAAGTATCTCTTTCGCCTGAACGATGGGGAGCATGTGGAGTCGGTGCTGATGAAATACCGCCACGGAGATTCCATTTGCATTTCCACACAGGTTGGGTGTAAAATGAATTGCAGTTTCTGCGCCACCGGTAAAAGCGGTTTTTCCAGAGATCTGCTTCCCTCCGAGATGCTCTCCCAGATCCAGGAGGCAGCGAGAGACGCCGGAGAGCGCATTTCCCATATTGTTTTGATGGGAATGGGCGAACCCTTGGACAATTATGAAAATGTCCTTCGTTTCCTGGAGCTGGTAAGCTCGGAAGAGGGAATGAATATTGGGATGCGGCATATTTCCCTGTCCACCTGCGGGCTGGTAGATAAGATCTACGAGCTGGCGGACAAAAAGCTTCAGCTGACCCTTTCGGTTTCTCTCCATGCGCCCAACGACCAAATTCGCAGCAGCACCATGCCTGTCAATCGAAAGTGGGGCATGGAAGCGCTTTTGAAGGCCTGTCGCTACTACAGCTGCCAAACCGGGCGGCGGATCTCCTTTGAATACGCCATGATCAAGGATGTAAACGATATGGACTGGTGTGCAGAAGTACTTGCGAAGCGTTTAAACGGGATCCTGGCCCATGTGAATCTGATCCCGGTCAACTCTGTGACCGGCGCGGAATATCAGAAGAGCGGTATTCCCCGGCAGAAAAGGTTTATTTCCATTTTAAATTCCCACGGCTTTCCCGCAACGGTGAGACGCACGCTGGGTTCCGACATAGAGGCCTCCTGCGGCCAGCTAAAACGAAGATATGAAAAAGAAGGAGGAGTGGAAGATGAGAGTTAATTGCGCTACCGATATCGGCCCGGTGCGCTCGTCCAATCAGGATTCCTGCGATTGCGGCTCCTTCTCCCCTCAAAGCGCCTGGGTCATCGTGTGCGACGGCATGGGCGGAGCCAACGGCGGAGATGTGGCCAGCTCAACGGCAGTCCGGGCAATTCGGGAAATCATCCTTTCCGGATTTGACGGAGAGATGACAGCAGAGCAGATCAAGTCCCTGATGCTTCACGCGGTAGAAGAGGCGAACCTCGCGGTATACCGTCTCTCCAAGGAGCGGGAAGAGCTTTTGGGAATGGGCACCACCGTTGTGCTGATGATCGCAAGCAAGGGCAGGCTTCATACGGCCCATGTGGGGGACAGCCGCGCCTACCTGTGCAGCGGCAGTCAGATCCGTCAGCTGACGGTGGATCACTCCTATGTGCAGGATTTGGTAAATTTGGGGCAGATCACTCCCGAGGAGGCAAAAAATCATCCTCAGCGCAATATTATTACCCGGGTGCTTGGGGTGCACGAGCAGGTGCAGTGCGATTATCAGGAATGTGATTTTTCCAAAGGGGATATGGCGGTCGCCTGTTCTGACGGCCTGAGTAATTATATCGAGGAGCCGGAGCTTCTCAGCTATCTGAAAAAGTATGAGAAAGACGGAGAGCTTCTGACAAAGGCGCTGATCCGCCACGCGGTGGAACAGGGCGGATCAGATAATATCACCGCCGCCGTGCTGGCGGACACTTGAGCTGGAATTACTTTGGAAAGGGTTTTGGTAAACTAGTATGGATAGATTTATCGGGAAGCGACTAGATGGAAAATACGAGATCCACGATCTGATCGGCGTGGGCGGCATGGCCTATGTGTACCGCGCCTATGACAGAGCAGAGGACAGGTGGGTTGCTGTAAAGATCCTAAAGTCAGAGTTTTCCAACAACAGCGATTTCCTTCGCAGGTTTCGCAACGAGAGCAAGGCCATTGCCGTGCTTTCCCATCCCAATATCGTCAAGGTGTATGATGTGAGCTTTGGCGACCAGATCCAGTATATCGTCATGGAGTATATTGATGGGATCACCCTGAAGGAGTATATTGAGCAGGAGGGCGTCATCCGCTGGAATGAGGCCCTGCATTTCACCACCCAGATCCTGCTTGCCTTGGAGCACGCTCATGAGAAGGGGATCATTCACCGGGACATCAAGCCCCAGAATATCATGCTTCTGCGGGACGGCACCATCAAGGTGGCTGATTTCGGAATCGCCCGTTTTTTGCAAAGTGAAACACAGACCATGACCGATAAGGCCATCGGCTCTGTCCATTATATTGCCCCCGAACAGGCCAGAGGGGATTATATCACCGATAAGGCTGATATCTACTCTGTGGGCGTGATGCTGTATGAGATGATCACAGGAAAGCTTCCCTTTGAGGCGGATAACGCAGTTTCGGTGGCTCTGATGCAGCTTCAGGCGAAGCCGGTCATGCCCAGAGAGCTCAACCCCAATATTCCCAGAGGCCTGGAGCAGATCACCATGAAGGCCATGGAGAAAAACCCTATCGACCGGTTCCAGTCCGCCGGAGAGATGCTGGACGATCTGGACGAGTTCAAAAGGGATCCGCGGGTCATCTTCCGTTACGATCTTCAAGCGGGCGCCTCACACTATGACGCTGCCCGCAGTATGGATACCTATGACACCGAGCGTTTTTCTCCCTCCTATAACGACAATTACGAGTACGAGGAGGAGTTGGTGCGTTCCAGAAAGCGCGCCAAAGGCTCTATGGCTGTCAAGGGTGTGCTGGCCGCCGCCGTCATGGTGTTTCTGGCGGTCGCTGCCGTGTACCTTTTCAATCTCTGGAGCAATGCGGAGCCGGAGGAAGACGACCAGATTCAGCTGCCTAATTTCGTGGGAATGATCTACGCGGACGAGATCGCGGGCAACGACGCCTATAAAGATTTCAAGTTTGTGATCCAAAACGGAAGCAATCCTCAGAAGAAGGATGGTGAGGTCATCCGGCAGGATCCGGAGGGCGGTATCCTGGTCAAGAAGGGCCGTGAGGTGGTGCTGACGGTAAACGGCGGAGTAGAACAGGTGGATGTACCTGTCTTAGAGAACTACGACCAGTCTGAGGCTATCAGACTGCTAAATGATGTGGGGCTGCGCTATAAGGTGGAAAGCGTTCCCTCCGATGAATTTGAGCTGGGGAAGGTGACGAAAACCGATCCCCCGGCCGGGACTCCTGTGAATGTGGGCTCGGAAGTGAAGCTGTTTGTGAGCAGCGGACCTGCCCAGAAAAAGATCAAGGTGCCGGAGAACCTGAGAGGCGAGCTGCTGTTTAATGTTACCGCTTTGCTGGAGGATGCCAAGCTGAAAGTGGGAACCATCACTTGGGACGATACCAGCGAAGAGGCCGCCAATATTGTGCTCAACACCAATCCTGCTCCGGGAAGCAGCGTAGCCGAAGGCTCCGTGGTGGATATCACGGTAAGCTCCGGTAAGGGAGCGCCCAAGGTCCTGCAATACAGCGTGGGCCTGCCTGAGGTGGATCAGGATGTGACGGTCACCGTTTACCGCAACGGAACGCAGGAGAGCTCTGAAACCGTCAATCCGGCCTACAACAGTTCTTACACGCTGGAATTCACCGGGACTTCCGGGGTTGAGAGCGTTGTAGTAGAACTCAATGGGCAGACCTATCAGCGGTTGGAATTCAATTACGACACACAGACGGTTTCACTGGTAGAAGAGTTTACCTTTGTACCCGACTCCTCTGGCTCAGAGGGGGGAACAGACAGCAGCGATATCCCTGAGGAATAGCGGCGTGGAAAAGAAAAAGCTGGAAGGATTACTGCGAAAAGGCGTAGGCGGTTTCTATTATGTGGAAACCGCCTACGGGACTTATACCTGTAAGGCCAGAGGAAAATTCCGCAAGGAGCGGATCACTCCCTACGCGGGAGACCGGGTTCTGCTTTCCGAGCAGGAGGACGGGACCGGGTGGATCGACGAGATCCTCCCCAGAAAGAATTTTCTTGTCCGACCGCCGGTGGCCAATATAGACAGGCTTTTTATCATTGTTTCCACCCAGACCCCTTATCCGGACCCTCTGATGATCGATAAGACAATCGCCGCGGCAGAGCTTAAAAGCATTGAGCCGGTAGTGGTCTTTACCAAGTCGGACCTGGAGCTTGCCGAGGAGCTGGAACAGGTGTACCGGCAAGCGGGGATTCTTACCCTCTGCGTTTCTTCCGTTACGGGAGAGGGGGTAGAAGAGGTGAGAAAGCTGCTGTTCGGCTGTGTCTCTGCTTTTACAGGGAATTCCGGCGCGGGAAAGTCCACGCTGCTCAACGCTCTTTTTCCCGAATTCTCTTTGAAGACCGGCGAGGTCAGCGAAAAGCTGGGCAGAGGCAGGCACACCACCAGAGAGGTAGAGCTGTATGAGATTGGGGAAGGAAGCTATGTGGCGGATACCCCCGGCTTCTCCACCTTTGATATTCAGCGCTACGAAATGGCCGACAAGGATCAGCTCGTTTACGGGTTCCGGGAGTTTCTGCCCTTTCTCGACCAATGCCTTTTTTCCTCCTGCTCTCACACCTGTGAAAAGGGCTGCGCAGTGCTGCGGGCTGTGGAAGAGGGAAAGATCAGCTCCTCCAGAATGGAGAGCTACCGCGTTATGTATGAAGAGATAAAGGATGTGAAACAATGGCAGAAAAACAAAAATGTATGATCATCGGCGCTTCCCCTATTAAGGACGCAGCCGTCTTTTCCCAATACCGGCCCTCAGACTATTTTGTGATCTGCGCGGACGCTGGCTTTGAAACCGCCCTGAAATACCAGGTGACGCCGGATCTGATCGTCGGCGATTTTGACTCCGCCGCCCACAAGCCTCCAAAGTCTATGAACACCATTACGATCCCGGTGAAAAAGGATGTGACGGATACCATGTATGCCGTCATGCAGGGGCTCTCCCGGGGCTTTACCAGCTTTGTGCTGCTGGGGTGCCTGGGGGGCGACAGGTTCGATCACTCCATCGCCAACCTGGAAGTCCTGGAATATCTTCTGGAGCAGGGAGCAAGGGGCACTTTGGCGGATGAGCACACCCAGGTGCTGCTTTTGAAGGGGAGCCGGATGCGGCTTTCCCGGATGAAGGGAACTACCGTTTCCGTCTTTCCCTATCTGGGAAGCTTCTGCAATGTGTCCTATGAAGGGCTTCTCTATCCGCTTTCTCACAGGACTCTTACCTGTGCCGGAGTCCCTATGGGAGTCAGCAACAGCGTGGTCTCCGATCAGGCGGAGATCTCCGTACATGTGGGAACCGCTTTGATCGTTCTCTATCATCCGTAACCAAAATTCTCCTTTGCGTATATACTATACTGAGCAGGCGAATCGGCAGACAGAAAAACGGAGATGTTCTTATGCTTCCATCCAAATGCAATCTTTCCTGTATGAAGAATTACCACAGCAGATGTATGTGTGCAATTTGCTTTGGGCTGGGAATGTCCCTTTCCTGTTTTTGCCCGACAGGGCTGACGCTGTTTCTTTGCGCGGTCATTATGGTGGCCCTCGGCATTTCGCTGTTACGACACTGAGGCGGAGGTTTTACGATGAGAGTGGTCGTGGTACAGGGCAAAGGCTTCATGGGATTCCTACTTCGCAAAATGTTCGGCATCAAAAAACTTTCTGAGCAATGACAGGGCGGAAAAGGCCCGGCAGTAAATTACTGCCGGGCCTTTTCCTATGGGCATATTCCCGTTGTCCGTGCATACATATTGGGTAAGAAAAGAAAAGGAGAGGATTTACTGTATGCAGGCAAAAATAAAAAAGCGTCCATACGAATACTTTGATCCCGTATTTGACGGAACATATGAAGTCCCCATAGATACCGAATACAATTTACCGGATTACTGCGCCGATATCCAAAAAATTCTGAAATGCAGAGTGCTTCCCGAGATTTCCTCCTACTTCATTTCAGAGGACACGCTGAGCTGTGAAGGGGCCGCGGACATCCGGGTGCTGTATCTCGACTCGAAGTCGGATAGTATCCGCTGCTGCGAGTTTACCAAGGAGTTTTCCGCGTCTATCAAAATGAAGGCCTCGGAGGAAAAGGCCATTGCCTGTATCAAGGCGGCGGTGGCGCACTGCACCTGCCGGGCCATGAGCGCCCGAAAGATTGACCTGCATTTGACCCTTTCCCTACAGATTTTAGCCGTAGCGCAGAAGCAAGAGG
Organism: uncultured Neglectibacter sp.; assembly: GCA_946554335.1. Lineage (GTDB taxonomy): Bacteria > Bacillota > Clostridia > Oscillospirales > Acutalibacteraceae > Acutalibacter. Next base: position 34,172 of record CAMNSA010000005.1, on the reverse strand, counting down.
CGATTACCTGCGAGCTGGAGGAGGAAACTGTGGAGAAGCGTTCGGCGAGGGTCAAGGCCTCACAGGCCGTGAATGCCGTCAGCCATCAGTTTACTTTAGAGGACGAACTGACACTGAAAAACGGGAAGCCTCCCATTGAGAGCATCCTGAGAAAAGAGGTGGCCTGCCGTGTTTCCGAATTTAAAACAGAGGATGACCGGCTGACCGTAAACGGTACAGCGGAGCTTTCCTTCCTCTATCTCTCTGCCATCGACGGCACGACGACAGAACGGATGTCCGCAAGCATTGATTTCAGCCAGAATATTGACTGTATCGGAGCCAAGGAAGGATGCGTCTGTGATATCCGAATCACTCCGGGGGAAAGCACTGTACAGCCCAAGGAGGATAGCGTGGGAGAATGTACCGGCGTCCATGTGGTTTTAAAGGTGTTCCTCGTCGCCTTTCTCTATGAGGAAAAGGAGATCGAGGTGATCGACGACGCCTATTCCATCCGCGCGCCTCTGGACCTCAAATACCGGCAGACGGGGATCACGGAGATCCAAAGCACCTTGAGCGAGGTACTGAAAAAGAAGTGCAGCCTGACGGTGAGCGACGACGAGATCCAGAAGGTGATCGACCTTTGGAGCGAAGAGTGCGATGTGCAGTCTTACTGCGATAAGGGGAAGCTGAATTATCGGGTGCGCTGCAATCTGTGTATGCTGTACCTGGGTTCTCAGAATCGGATCTTATATACGGAGAAAAGCTTTGATTTCAACTTCTCCACAGACCTGGAGGAGTCCCAGGCCAAAAAGAGCGAGACCCGGTTTTACTTGGATCTTTGGGAATACAGGATCTCCGATAAAAATACGGTGGAGGTCTCTGTGGAGACGACGGTGGTGTCCCTTTTGTATACAAAATCCGTGATCCGGTATCTGGAAAGCGCCCAGGAAGCGGAAGGGGAGAAACCCTATGAAAAACATTCCAGGCTTTCTGTGTATTATGCCTCTCAGGGAGAATCCCTTTGGGATATCGCCAAAAGCCATCGGGCGCTGCTGTCTGATATCCGCGCGCAGAACGACCTATTGGAGGACACGATCCAGGCTTCCGGACCGATCCTGATCTGCAGCCGCTGACAGGAATCTGACTTAGAAAGAGGAGTACGCTTATGGAAGAATTTAATGTCTATCGGGATATCCAAAACCGCACGAACGGGGAGATCTATATCGGCGTGGTGGGGCCGGTGCGCACGGGAAAATCCACATTTATCAAGAAGTTTATGGATACTGTAGTCCTTCCCAATATTCCGGAGGGGCTTCAGCGGGAGCGGGCGGTGGATGAGCTTCCCCAGTCCTCTGCCGGCAGGACCATTATGACCACGGAACCCAAATTCATTCCGGAACAGGCCATTTCCGTTCAGATCGACGACTCCGCCAGCTTCGATGTCCGCATGATCGACTGCGTGGGATACATCGTGCCCAGCGCTATCGGCTATATTGAGGAAGATCAGCCCAGAATGGTGAAAACACCCTGGTTCGAAGACCCGATCCCCTTCAATATGGCGGCGGAGATCGGCACAAAAAAGGTGATCACAGAGCACTCCACCATCGGGCTGGTGATCACTACAGACGGAAGCATCAGCGATATTCCCAGAGAGGAGTATGAAGAGGCGGAGGAGCGGGTGATCGCCGAGCTCAACGAGACAAAGCGGCCCTATGTGATTCTGCTCAACTGCGTGGAGCCGGACTCCCCGGCCGCCCTTGCCTTAGGGGAGCGGCTTTCCCGAAAATACGGCGTTCCCGCGATCCCTGTCAACTGTATTGACATCACGGAGGAGGGGATCAAGGAGATCATCGCGAGCCTGCTTTATCAGTTCCCCATCCGGGAAGTGGAGATGGAGCTGCCCGGCTGGGTGACCTCTTTGGAAGGGGACCATTGGCTCCTTTCCTCCGTGCTGGAGCAGGTACGGGCCTCCAGCGCGGTTTCCAAGATGTGCGAGGTAAAGCCCATGCTGGAAGAGATCCGGAAATGTGAGTATATCAAAAGCATCACGGTGGAAAGCATCAATCTGGGAAGCGGAAAAAGCAGGGTAGAGCTCGTTTTCGATCAGTCTCTTTTCTTCCGGGTCTTAAGCGAAAAGACCGAGCTTCAGGTCAACGATGAATCGGAATTGCTCTCCCAGCTGATGGAGATGACGGAGATCAAGAAAAAGTTCCAGAAGCTGCAGCAGGCCTATGACGATGTACAGGAAACCGGCTACGGCATCGTGATGCCGGATGTGGAGGAATTGAGTCTCGAGGAGCCGCAAATCCTGAAACAAAATGGGAAATACGGTATCCGCCTCAAGGCTACCGCCCCCTCCATCCATATGATGAAAACCCAGATCTTTACCGAGATCACACCCATCGTGGGGTCAGAGCAGCAGTCGGAAGAACTAGTCCTCTATCTGCTCAAGGAATTTGAGGAGAACCCCGCGAAGATCTGGGAATCCAATATCTTCGGCAAATCACTTCACTCCCTTGTGAATGAGGGTATGCACAACAAGCTTTACCGGATGCCGGAGGACGCCAGAGACAAAGTACGGGAGACCATCGAACGGATCATTAACGACGGCTGCAGCGGCCTGATCTGCATTATCCTTTGATTGGGAGGGAAGAACTTCAGGAAATTGAAAAGCTGGGCCGCGAGGAACCAGGGGAGAATACAGAGGAGTTCGGGGAAGAAAAAAAGAGAGGAGGGTCCTTCCTTCCACTGTTTCAGGCGGCGATTTGTCTCTTCCTTCTTTTGGGCCTTTTGGTCCTGCGGTTTTCCGACAGAGAAAAGTACAGCGAGTTCTCCGCCTGGTATCACAGCGAAGCTTCCAAAGAGATTGAGCTTCCGGAATTTCGGGCGCCGGAAGAGGGGACGGAGGAAAGGGGAAGAGAAGAGGAAAAAAAGGCGGAACCAAGCTCCCAGGGCGGGATCATACAGCGAGCGTCATGCTGGAATTTACGCTGAAGAGCTGCCGATTTCAAATCGGATTTTCCTTTCTCGCGCTGCTCACCTTCTGCTGTCTTACAGGCAGCTCCGGGAGCGGCGCGCTTCTCTTGTTCTCCTTTCTTCTCCACGAGGTGGCTCATCTGGGAGGGATGCTCCTGTTCGGCGTGCCGCCGGAGCGGGTGACTGTCTCTCTGCTGGGGTGCAGCTTGATCCTTTCCTCAAAAAACAGCCTTACCTATCCCCAAAGTATCGCAGTATCTCTCCTGGGCCCGGGGGCAAACCTGTTTTTGGCCGGGGCGTTATGGCTCTTCGGAAGGGGCGATACTTCGCTTTTTTCTATCAACCTTCTAATCGGGTGCCTGCATCTGTGTCCTGTGGAGCCTCTGGACGGCGGCCTGGCGGTGAAGGGGCTGCTGAAATGGAAGATTGGGGAGAAAAGGGCGGAGACTGTCAGCTTTTTCCTATCCCTTACCTTTCTGCTTCCTCTGGCGGTCCTGGGATTTTCCGTGCTGCTTTACAGCGGGACTAATTTTTCCCTGCTGGCCATAAGCGTCTATCTCATGCTTTACCTGATTTTCGGAGAAAAGGACCTTTCCCTTTGAGAGAACGGTTGCAAAGTAAAAATCAAACGGCTATAATGGAAGAGAAATGACCCCGGGGTGCTGGGGCCATTTTTCCGAAAATGAAAAACCGTTGGAATTTTAAAGGGAAATGAGAGTTTTATGTATCCAAAAGATGTGGAAAAGCTTCTTCTGAAGGTTCAGAAGCCGGGGCGCTATGTGGGCGGAGAAATCAACTCCGTTATCAAAAACAAGGAGGAGGTAAGGGTGCGCTTTGCCTTCTGCTTTCCCGACACCTATGAGATCGGCATGTCCCATTTGGGACTGAAGATCCTTTACGGAGCCATGAATCAGGTGCCGGATTTCTGGTGCGAGCGGGTGTTTGCCCCTTGGGTGGATATGGAGGAGCTGATGATAGAGAACGAGATCCCTCTGTATGCGCTGGAAAGCGGAGATCCTGTAAAGGATTTCGACATTATTGGGTTTACTCTGCAATATGAGCTCAGCTACAGCAATATCCTCAATATGCTGAAGCTCGCCGGGGTTCCCGTCAAAAGCTGCGACCGGCACGACCTTTTCAATCTGGTGGTAGCGGGCGGGCCCTGCGCCTGCAATCCGGAACCGTTGGCTGACTTCGTTGACCTGTTTTTCCTGGGAGACGGGGAAGAAGTAGACCTGGAAGTGATGCGTCTTTATCAGCGCTGTAAGGAGCAGGGGATAAAGAAGCAGGAGTTTCTGCACCTGGCCTCTCAGATTGAGGGCGTCTATGTGCCCTCCCTCTATGAGGTGAGCTATCGGGAAGACGGCACGATCCGTTCCTATACCCCCAAGGACGGGGCTCCGGCAACTGTCAAAAAACGGATCATGATGGATCTGGATCAAACCTATTACCCGGACTATATGGTGGTCCCCAATATCGATATCGTACATGACCGCATTTCCGAAGAGGTCCTCAGGGGCTGTATCCGGGGATGTCGGTTTTGTCAGGCAGGCTTTTTATACCGGCCCTTCCGGGAGAAAAGCATCGAGACTATCGACGCTCAGTGTAAGGCTTTATGTGAAAGCACCGGCTATGACGAGATCTCTTTAGCCTCCTTAAGCACCAGCGACTACAGCAGGCTCAACGAGCTTATCGACAAGCTGCATTGCTGGACGGTGGAGAAAAAGGTGAGCCTTTCTCTCCCTTCACTCAGGGTGGACGGGTTCTCACCGGAGCTTATGGACCGGATCAATTCCGTGAGAAAAAGCGGACTCACCTTTGCGCCGGAGGCGGGCTCCCAGCGCATGAGAGATGTGATCAACAAAAATGTTACGGAAGAGGAGCTTCTCCATACGGTGGCAGTGGCCTTTCGGGCGGGCTGGACAAAGATCAAGCTTTACTTTATGATCGGCCTCCCCACGGAAACCATGGAGGATATTGATGCGATTTTAAAACTGGGGCAAAAGGTGGTGGACGCCTTTTATCAGGAAAAGGACAGGCCCGGTGGAAAGGGCGTGGAAGTGACTCTCAGCGCCGCTGCCTTTGTGCCCAAACCCTTTACTCCCTTCCAATGGTTTGGGCAGGATTCCATGGAGACCCTGAGAAAAAAGCAGCACGCCTTAAAGGATCACATTCCTTCTAAGAGGATGACGGTCAATTACCATGACGCCAAAACAAGCTATCTGGAAGCTGTGTTTGCCAGAGGCGACCGGCGCCTGGGGGATGTGCTGGAGCTTGCCTTGGAGCGTGGGATCCATTTTGACGGCTGGGAGAGCTGTTTCGACTTTGAAAAGTGGATGTCACTGTTTGAAGAGCTGGGGATCGACCCTGATTTCTACTGTGCCCGGCATCGAGAGTTCTCTGAAGTGCTTCCCTGGGATCATTTGGACTATGGGATCAAAAAAGAATTTCTGGAAAGGGAATGCAGGCGGGCCTTTGAAGGGAAAACAACGCCCAACTGCAGGGAAAAATGTTCCGGCTGCGGAGCAGCCTGCTATGGCGGAGGGCTTTGTGTTGAAAAACGCGCGGATCTGGTTTAAAAAGAAAGACGCTGCAAAATATATCTCCCATCTGGACCTTTCCAGGTGCATGGGACGGGTGCTGAGGATCTGCCGTATTCCGGTATGGTACACAGAGGGTTTCAATCCCAGAGTGTATATGACCTTTGCCATGCCTCTTTCCCTGGGAATCAGCGGCGAACGGGAGTGCATGGATATCCGGCTGACGGAAGAATTTCCCTTTCAGGAGATCCAAAGCAGGATGAACGGTCACCTTCCTCTTGGGATGCAGGTGCTTGAGGTGTCAGAACCTATTTGCAAGTTTGATCAGATCCAGTGGGCTCAATACCACTATGAGTGGAAAGCGGAGGACGGCAGCTTGCTTTTACATCAGCTTCAAGAGCTTTTTTCCCGGGAGGCCGTCATCGTTTCTAAGCATACGAAAAAAGGGGAGAAGGATTTTGACATCAAGCCCTATTTCTCTCCGGGAAGCTTTGACCTTCAGTCTTCCGGCCTTTTGGCGGGGGTGGTGACGCTTCCCTGCAGCGTCTCCGGTTCCGTGAACCCCGGGCTCTTGCAGGACGCCCTGAAAAGCTGCTGCGGCATGGAGGTTTTGGCGGACGTCTGCCGGCAGAAGCTTTTGACAAAAGATTTTGCTGAAATCCGGTAAAAATCTCTTGCAATCTTTCAAAGGTCGTGCTAAAATAGAAAAGCATTTGAAATCTGCAGGCTTTCTCAAAGGCTTGCCTGTAGGGTTCAGCGCGCACAGCGCGAGGAAGCGGACAGTCCGCTGCTGTATCACAGCATGAATGTCTGAATTATTTTTTGGAGGAATCAGTCAAATGGATGCATTGAAAATGATCTCACAGGAGTCTCTGAAGGAAGAGCTCCCCCAGTTTTCCGTGGGAGACACTGTAAGAGTAAGCGTAAACATTCGCGAAGGTGAGAGAGAGAGAATTCAGATGTTTGAGGGCACCGTGATTGCTCGCAAGGGCAGCGGAGTCAGCGAGACCTTTACCGTTCGCCGCGTTTCTTACGGCGTAGGGGTAGAGCGTGTCTTTCCTCTTCATTCTCCCAATGTCAAGGCGGTAGAGGTCGTCCGTCAGGGCCGTGTCCGCAGAGCCAAGCTTTACTATCTGCGCGACAGAGTGGGCAAGGCCGCCAAGGTCAAGGAACAGATCCGCTGAGGCACAAAATAAAACAGGAAAAAGGGACAAGGTTTTGTCCCTTTTTTGCTATCATTTAGGGAGTAGGAAAATAATGGAAGAGATTTGGGAATCCCCGCCGAAGGAGCCGGGAAAGGTGGTAAAAACCGTATTGGAGTGGGGGGAAGAGCTGGTGATGGCAGTGGTGCTGATCGCTGTCGTCTTTACCTTTTTCTTTCGTATCATCACGGTTACAGGCACCTCTATGGTGCCAAATTACAATAACGGCGATCGTGTCCTGGTTGCCGGTACTCCTTTCGGCGTCAAGCAGGGGGATGTGGTGGTGATCACCAATGTGCTGGAAGAGCCTATTATCAAACGGGTCATCGCCACCGAAGGACAGACGGTGGATTTCAACGCCCAGAGCCGTTCGGTGCTCATTGACGGCAAGCTTCTCAACGAAAGTCAATTCGGCCTGGAAAGCGGCATCACAGACCTCCCCTACAGCTCCTTTGAAATTCTGGAGTTTCCCGCTGTAGTGCCGAAAGGCTGTGTGTTTGTCCTGGGAGATAACCGGGAGGTTTCCGAAGACAGCCGCTATAAAATCGTTGGGATGATCGACGAAAGAAATATCCTTGGAAAGGCCGTTTTCAAAATATTTCCCTTTGGAAAATAAGGATATGGACGGTCTTTAACCTGTAGGAAAGGAAGGCGCCGCAGCATGGAAGAGGAAGCGGTAAAAGAGGAGGGCCTCAAGCTTTCAAAGCTCACACAGTCTGTTTTGGAATGGGCTGGGGAGATCGTGTTCGCCGTTGTGCTGATCTCCATCCTGTTCACATTCTTTTTCCGGATCATTACCGTGGACGGAAAATCCATGGAGCCCACTTATTATGACGGGAACCGGGTCCTGGTGACAAAGCTTGCCGGAAAAGCGGAGGCGGGGGATGTAGTGATCGTGGTCCACGCCCTGCAGGAGCCCATTATCAAGCGGGTCATCGCCACCGAAGGACAGACAGTGGATTTCGACCCGGTGCTGCATGAAGTGACGGTAGATTCTGTTCCTATAAAGGGAGAAGAATACGGGATCGAAAACTCCATTACCGTGGTGCCGGACTATCCGGGACAGGTGATGGAATTCCCTCAGACGGTCCCCAAGGGTTCCGTTTTTCTGCTGGGAGATAACCGGGATAATTCAAAGGACAGCCGTTTTTTGGAAGTGGGCATGGTAGACCAGCGCAATATTCTGGGAAAAGTGGTCTTCAATGTGTATCCCTTTTCCATTTTCGGCCCTGCGGCATAAATTATCATTCTGACCTAAAAAGATCGTAGACTATTTTGCTCTATATTGCGTTGACGGGAAAGGAGGGCGTTAAAAATGAGTGAGGTCCAGTCTGTTCAGTGGTTTCCGGGACATATGGCAAAAACCCGCCGGAAGATCGGAGAAGACCTGAAGCTGGTGGATATCGTGGCGGAAATTCTGGACTCCAGGATCCCTCAAAGCAGCTCCAATCCTGTTTTGCAGGAAATCATCCGCTCAAAACCGAGGTTGGCCGTATTCAATAAAAGCGATCTGGCAGACCCTAAGGAAACGGACCGATGGATCGCTTTTTACCGCTCTCAAAAGATCCCCGCCGTCGCGGTAGATTGTAAAACCGGAAAAGGTGTTCCCAACTTTTACCGGACCGTTCAGGAAAGGCTCGGCGCACAGCTTTCCATCTGGAAGGAAAAGGGAATGGTGGGCAGACCTATCCGGATCATGGTGCTGGGCATTCCCAATGTGGGAAAATCTTCCCTGATCAACCGGATGATCGGTGGAAAAGCCGGAAAGGCGGAGGTACAGGATCGTCCCGGTGTCACCCGGCAGAACCGGTGGTTTACCATCGGAAAGGGTTTCGAACTTCTGGATACGCCGGGAGTTTTGTGGCCCAAATTTGAAGATCCTTTAGTGGGAGAGCATCTGGCCTTCACAGGCGCCGTCAAGGATGAGATCCTGGACCTGGAGGGGCTCTCCTTTCGCCTTGTGGAGCTGCTCATGGAGCTGTATCCTCAGGCGGTGGATCAGCGGTATAAAATCGAGGTGCCAAAAGAGCCGGTCCCTCCCGGATATGAGATCTTAGAGCAGATCGGCCGCAAGCGGGGGATGCTGCTTTCCAAAGGAGAGATCGACCTGGAGCGGGCTGCCGCCATGCTGTTAGACGAGTTTCGCAGCGGGAAACTGGGGAGGATCACCCTGGAGCAAGCCCCTCAAAAGAAGTAGGCCTACGCTTTTCAATCTTTTCAGAAGAAGGGGATAAAAATGTCGGAGACGCAGGATTGGTTTTTCTATGAGAAAAGGGCAAAAGCCCGGGGAAATACAGTGATCTGCGGCATCGACGAGGCCGGACGGGGCCCTTTGGCAGGGCCTGTCTATGCCGCCGCGGTCATCCTGCCGGAGAATTGTGAGATCCAGGGCCTTAACGACTCAAAGAAGCTTTCCGAAAAGAAGCGCGAGCTTCTTTTTCCCCAGATCATTGCCCGGGCGGTTTCCTACGGCATTGGCTTTGCAACAGCGCAGGAGATCGATGAGATCAATATTCTCAGGGCTACCTTTCTTGCCATGAGACGGGCGGTGGAGGCCCTTTCGGTTCCTGCCGGATGGGCTTTGGTAGACGGCAATCGGATGCCGCCTCTCCCGATCCCGGGAGAGACCATCGTAAAGGGAGACGCGAAAAGCGCCAGTATCGCGGCCGCCTCCATTTTGGCAAAGGTCAGCCGTGATCGGGTCATGAAACAGCTGGGGGAGGAATACCCTGAATACGGCTTTGAACAGCATAAGGGCTATGGCACAAAAGCCCATTATGAAGCCATCCGCCGCTTCGGGCTGCTTCCTCAGCACCGGAAAACATTTTTGAAGAATCTGGATGAAAAGAAATAACGCGTCAGGAGCACTGGGAGAGGCGCATGTGGCAAAGCTGCTGCGCAAAAAGGGCTTTACCGTGCTGGAACAAAACTATCATTCCCGCTTTGGGGAGATCGATGTGATCGCCCAAAACAAGGACTATATCCTCTTTGTGGAAGTGAAAACCAGGGACAGCGACAGCCTGATCCATCCCTTTGAAGCCATCACGCCCGCAAAGCAGCGAAAGATCCGCCTCACGGCCGGGATGTACCTGGAACAGCACCGCATCACCCAGCAGCCCCGCTTTGACGCTGCCGCCGTCACCACCGAAAACGGAAAGATCGTCAAAACAGAATACCTGGAAAACTGTTTTACCTGACAAGCGCCCATTTTTGAAAGGACGGATCCTATGGATTATTTTGACCTGCACTGCGACACCATTATGGACTGTGCTCTGAAAGAGAAGCCCCTTTTGAAAAATGACCTGCACATAGATCTGGAAAGCGCTGACTCCTTGTCCCGATACACCCAGTGCTTTGCCGCCTGGATTCCGGATGAACTTTCTCCGGAAGAGGCTTACCGCCACTTTTTGAAGCTTTCCGACTGTCTGTTCCAGCAGGTGGAGGAAAACCGGGAGCGCATTTCCTTTTCCCCAGGGGAAAAGTGCAGGGCTATCCTGACGGTAGAAAACGGTTCCGCTCTGGGAGGCGACCTGAATAATATCGCGGAATTCAAAAAGCGCGGTGTAAAGATGCTCACCCTTACCTGGAACGGCGCAAACCAGCTGGGAAGAGGCGTTTTGTCTCCGGGAAGCGAAGGCCTCACCGAATTGGGGAAAAAAGCGCTTCCTCTGCTGGAGGAGGCCGGGATCGTTATCGATATATCCCATGCCAGCCCGGAGCTCTTCTGGGATGTGCAGGCCCTTGCGAAAAAGCCCTTTGTGGCTTCTCATTCCAACGCGAAGTCCATTTGCTCTCATCCGAGAAATCTTGCGGATGACCAGTTTGAAGCGATCCGGAGAGCGGGGGGGCTGGTAGGCCTCAATTTCTTCCGGGGATTTCTGAACGATACCCCCGAAAAGGCGGGGATGGAGGACATCCTGCGCCATGCGGAGCATTTTCTTTCCCTGGGCGGAGAAGATACCGTGGCTATGGGAAGCGACTTTGACGGGGCCCGGCTTCCCGAAGACATGGAGGGACTTCGGTCGGTAAGCGCTCTCAGAGAGCTGTTCCTGCGCCGCAATTACAGCGAGACCCTGGTTCAGAAGCTTTTCTGGCAGAACGCCTCTGACTTCTTTTCCAGAAACGGGGTTTTGACAGATTGCGAAAAATGAGATATATTATCTTTTGGTTTTCAAGAGGTTTTAAAAGAAAGGAGTGACCGGAAATATGGAATATCAAAGCACACGGGACCCTTCCGTCAAAATGAGCGCCTCCCAGGTAATCATGCAGGGGATTTCTCCTGAGGGCGGACTTTTTGTGCCCGTATCTTTTCCTGACCTGAAAGCTTCTTTTGAAAATATGGCTAAAATGGATTATCAGGAGCTTGCCCGTTTCCTGTTTTCCCTCTTTCTCACAGACTTTACACAGGAAGAGATAGAAGACTGTGTGAAAAAGGCCTATTCTCCTGAGAAATTCGGGGGAAAGGAGCCGGTGCGTCTGGTGCCGCTGACCGGTACAGGGGAGAACAAGTACCTTTTGGAGTTGTGGCATGGACCCACCTGCGCCTTTAAGGACATGGCGCTTCAGATCCTGCCTCATTTTCTGGGTACGGCCCTCAAAAAGCAGGCAGGGGATCAGACTGCTCTGATCCTGGTGGCCACCTCGGGCGATACCGGAAAGGCTGCTTTGGAGGGCTTTAAGGATGTGGAGCACACCCGGATCCTGGTGTTTTATCCGAAGAATGGGGTCAGCCCCATGCAGCAGCTGCAAATGCAGACTCAGGAAGGGGAAAATGTATTTGTCTGCGCGGTAGAGGGAAATTTTGACGACGCGCAAAGCGGAGTGAAGGCCATCTTCACCGACGAGCAGATCAAGGCGCGTTTAAAAGAGCACGGCGTCTTTTTCTCCAGCGCCAATTCCATCAACTGGGGAAGGCTTCTGCCTCAACTGGTCTACTATTTTTATTCCTATTTTGAGCTGTACCGCACGAAGGCTCTCCCATCCCTTTCCGACAGGATCAATATCGTGGTGCCCACCGGGAATTTCGGGAATATTCTGGCGGCCTACTATGCGGCCCGGATGGGGCTTCCGGTAAAGAAGTTCATCTGCGCCTCCAATGCGAACCGGGTGCTTACCGACTTTATCAGCACCGGGGTCTATGACCGTCGCCGGGAATTTTACACCACCGCTTCGCCCTCCATGGATATTCTGATCTCCAGCAATCTGGAGCGGCTTTTGTTCGCCCTGTGCGGGGAAAACCATCAGACGCTCTCCGGCTGGATGAACGAGCTCTCCCAGAAGGGCTGTTATCAGGTAGGAGACAGCGTGAAGGAAAAGCTGCAAGCGCTCTTCTTCGGAGGAAGCTGCGATGATGTCCGTACCGCCGCCGTAATTCAGGAAATGCTTTCTAAGGAACAATACCTCTGCGACCCTCACACGGCAGTGGCTGTAGATGTTTACCGGCAGTATCTTGCAAACAGCCAAGATAACACGCCTACCGTGATCGCCTCTACCGCCGATCCCTATAAATTCGCTTCCAGCGTTCTGCAGGCAATAGGCCAACCCAAGGAAAAGGATGAGTTTGAGAACCTGATCCGCCTGGAGGAGTTTTCCGGCGTGAAAGCGCCCTTGCAGATCAAACAGCTGAAAGAAAAGTCCGTCCGCTTTACAGAGGTCGCTTCAAAAGACCAGCTCCGGCAGGCTGTGCTTCGCTGTCTGCCTCAAATTTAAGGAGCGGTCGTTATGGCGCTGTTTGTTATTGCCGACCTGCATCTTTCCCTGAAGGCGGACAAGCCCATGGATGTGTTCCGCGGATGGAAAGATTATGTAAGCCGGCTGGAAAAGAACTGGCGTTCCCTTGTGGGAGAAGAGGATACCGTTGTGCTGGCGGGAGATATTTCCTGGGCAATGAAGCTGGAGGACACCCTGGAAGACTTTTCTTTTCTCCACTCGCTGCCCGGCCGCAAGATCCTTCTGAAGGGAAACCACGACTATTGGTGGTCCACAAAAACGAAGCTGGAACAATTCTTTTCGCAGCACGGCTTTTCGGACTTTTTCATTCTCCACAACTGCGCTTACCGGGTGGGAGACTACGCTCTCTGCGGGACCCGGGGCTGGCTTTATAACTCGGAGACGGAAGAGGATCAAAAAATTGTCCTGCGGGAAGTGGGGCGGCTGAAGCTTTCTCTGGAGGAGGGGAGAAAGCTGGGCGGGATCCCTTTGGTGTTCCTTCACTATCCTCCTGTCTACGACAATATGGTGTGCAGGGAAATTCTGGAGCTGCTGGCAGAGGAGAAAATTAAACGCTGCTATTTTGGCCATATTCACGGTCAGCGCGCCGCTTTAAAGGCTCCGGCGGGAAGCTTTCAGGGGATCTCCATGCACCTTGTCTCCTGCGACTATGTCAATTTTTGCCCTGTGAGGATCGCGCAGCCATAATTTGTCTTCTTTTTTCTGTTTTTTTCGAAATATTTCTATCGAAACATATGGATTCTTGAAGGCAAGTATGATATAATAGCTTAGTTTCCGTAAAGTTTATTTTGAGAGGAAAAAACGACATGAATTTGAAATCCACCACAAATGTAGAAACCAATCGGTACGAGCTGGAGCTGGAAGTTTCCCCTGAGGAATTCAACGGCGCCATCAACGAGGTGTACAAAAGAGAGAGCAAGAAAATGAATGTGCCTGGCTTCCGCAAGGGAAAGGCCACCAGGGCCATCATTGAAAGATATTACGGCAAAGAGGTTTTCTTTGAGGCCGCAATCGACCATCTCTATCGTCCCATGGTGATGGAAGCGGTAGAAAAGTCTCAGCTGGAGGTCGTGAGCATCGGCGAGTTTAAGATTGAGGATGTCAGCCTGGAAAAGGGACTTTCCTGCAAGATCACTGTGGTGGTAAAGCCCGAAGTGAAGATCGAGGGCTATAAGGGGATCACTGTAGTGAAAACTCCTGTCTCTGTAGAACAGAGCGATATCGACGCGGAGATCGAGCGGGTCAGAGAGCGCAATTCCCGCGTGATGACTGTAGAGGACAGAGCCGCCGAGAAGGGGGATATTGCCACCATCGACTTTGACGGCTATGTGGACGGAAAGCAGTTTGACGGCGGAAAGGCCGAAAACTATGACCTCACCCTGGGCGCCGGGCAGTTTATCCCCGGCTTTGAAGAGCAGGTCGTGGGCCATAAGACCGGTGAGGAATTCGATGTGAATGTAAAGTTCCCGGAGGATTACCACGCCGAAGAGCTCAAGGGAAAAGACGCCGTTTTCAAAATCAAGCTGCATGAGCTCAAGATGAAAGAGCTGCCCACAGTGGACGATGAGTTTGTAAAGGATGTCAGCGAGTTTGACAACCTTGCCGACTATCGCAGCGACATTGAGAAAAAGCTTCTGGAGCAGCGCCAGAAGGCAGCCGATGCCGACGCGGAAAACCAGATGGTGGACGCGGTGATCGAAAAGGTGGAGGCTGAGATCCCCAACGAGATGATCGAAAACGAGATCGATGAGATCATCAATTCCTTCGCTTACCGTCTCCAGTCTCAGGGGCTGAAGCTGGAAACCTATTTGCAGTATACCGGCATGACCACTGAGAACCTGAGAGAGCAGTACAAGGTACAGGCGGAGCGCCAGGTAAAGGTCCGTCTGGGCCTGGAAAAGATCGCCAAGCTGGAGGATATCAAGCCCACCGAGGAAGAGACCGAGGCGGAGTATCAAAAGCTGGCGGATTCCTATCAGATGCCTTTGGAGAATGTGAAGAATTTGATCGCCGTTGACGCCATCAACAGTGATATCGCCAACCAGAAGGTAATAGACTTTATTCGGGAGAACGCCGTCTTTACCGATAAGAAGCCGGAAGAGAAGAAGGAAAAGAAGCCTGCCGCCAAGAAACCGGCGAAAAAAAAGACAGAAACAGCCGATGCGCCGGCAGCTCCTGCAAAGCCCAGGAAAAAGCCTGTGAAGAAGGAAGCCGTGAAAGAAGAGAAAGAGGAAAAGACAGAAGGCTAAATTTCCGAAGATTGGAATAAATCCGGTTGTTTGCTTTCATACTATGTCAAGGTTTGAAAGGAGAGTCTCTCATGAGTTTAATCCCTTATGTTGTAGAACAAACCAGCCGCGGGGAACGGTCCTATGATATTTTTTCCCGCCTGCTCAATGACCGCATCATCATTCTCAATGAGGAAGTGAACAACGCTTCCGCCGGCGTGGTAGTGGCACAGCTTCTCTATCTGGAGGGACAGGATCCGGAAAAGGACATTTCCCTTTACATCAACAGCCCCGGCGGAGTGATCACAGACGGAATGGCAATTTACGATACCATGCAGTATATCAAATGCGATGTGTCCACGATCTGCATCGGTATGGCAGCCAGCATGGGTTCCTTCCTTTTGGCGGCCGGCGCCAAGGGAAAGCGTCTGGCACTTCCCAACAGTGAGATCATGATCCATCAGCCCAGCGGCGGAGCGCAGGGCCAGGCCACGGATATCAGCATTCATGCAAATCATATTCTGTCCGTGAAGAAAAAGCTCAATACGATCCTTTCGGAAAGAACCGGCCAGCCTCTGGAGGTCATTGAAAGAGATACGGAAAGAGATAATTTCATGTCCGCCCAGGAAGCGCTTGAGTACGGGCTGATCGACAAAGTGATCGAAAAACGGTAGAGAAAGGAAGCTCATGGATGGCAGGAAAAGACGAAAATGAGATCTGTTGTTCCTTCTGCGGAAAACCTCAGGCCGCTGCGGACCGTTTGATTGCCGGGGCAGGCGTTTATATTTGCGACGCCTGCGTCAGGCTCTGTATGTCTATCATCGAAGATGAGGACCGCCTGAGAAAGGGCAGAAGCGATGAAAAGGAAACAGGCATTGTCCTTCCCAAGCCCCAGGAGATCAAAAAGAAGCTGGATGAATATGTGGTAGGGCAGGACCGGGCGAAAATTGCCCTCTCTGTAGCCGTTTATAACCACTATAAGCGCATTTACTTTTCCGATGACAATGTGGAGATCTCCAAAAGCAATGTGCTGCTTTTAGGGCCTACCGGTGTGGGAAAAACTTATCTGGCGCAGACCCTTGCCAAGCTCCTGGATGTTCCTTTCGCCATTGCGGACGCCACCACTTTGACAGAGGCGGGCTATGTGGGCGACGATGTGGAGAACATTTTGCTGCGCCTGATCCAAGCCGCCGATTACGATGTGTTCAAGGCCGAGCATGGCATCATCTATATTGATGAGATCGACAAGATCTCCCGTAAGTCAGAAAACCAGTCCATTACGAGAGATGTAAGCGGCGAGGGCGTTCAGCAGGCGCTTTTGAAGATCCTGGAGGGCACCACTGCCAGCGTTCCTCCCAAGGGAGGGAGAAAGCATCCCCAGCAGGACGCCATCATGATCGACACCTCCAATATCCTCTTCATCTGCGGAGGAGCCTTTGATGGACTGGAAAAGATCGTACAGCAGCGCTCCGCTTCCACTATGCTGGGATTCGGCGGAATGGTCCATGGCAAAAAAGAGCTGGACGAGATCGATTGGATGAAGGATGTCGTGCCTCACGATCTGGTCAAATACGGACTGATTCCAGAGCTTGTGGGACGGATCCCTGTTATCACCTCTTTGAGCGCTTTGGATGAGGATTCCCTGGTACGGGTTTTGACAGAGCCCAAGAATTCCCTGGTGAATCAATATAAGAAGCTGTTTGATCTGGATAAGGTGGATCTGGAATTCACCCCGGAGTCCCTCGTCAGTGTGGCGAAAAGGACGCTGGAAAGAAAGACCGGCGCCAGAGGACTGCGCTCTATCATGGAAGAGACCCTGATGCCCGTGATGTATCATATTCCCAGCGATTACACGGTGGAAAAGGTCACGGTCACAAAGGAAATGGTGGAAGAGGGCGTGCAGCCTCAAATCGTGTACAACAAAGACAGGAAACCGATAAAGATCAAAATTACGCAGCCAAAACGCCGGGATCGCAAAGATTCGGCATCATAAGAAAAACGGAAAGGCTGATGCCGGAAGTCTTCGGCACAGTCTTTCCCTGATTTTAGGAGTACATATTGACAAATGTTTACAGAGGATAAGAATCAAGTGGAAAATAATCTGATTTTACCCGTGCTGGCCATTCGCGGACTGGTATTTTTCCCTGGCATGATGCTGCAGTTTGATGTTGCCAGAAAAAAGTCCACTCTGGCGGTGAAGCAGGCCATTGAAAAGGACCATCTGATCTTTCTCGTCACTCAGGTGAATCTTTCCGACAGCGAGCCCACGGGGGACGATCTCTATAAGATCGGCGTGATTGCGCGGGTCAAGCAGGCGGTCCACCACGATGAGGGCGTGAAGCTTCATGTGGAGGGTCTTTGCAGGGGAGAGATCTCTTCTCTTAGGCGGGAAACGCCCTACCTGTTGGGGAATATTGTCAAATGCCCTGTTCTGGCCTACAAAAAATCTTATCGGTCCGAGGCGCTGATCCGAATCGTTCACGAGAAATTTGACGAATATTTGCGCCTGTTTAAGCGCGTCCCCCCCGATGTGCTGCTGGGTGTGCTGCAGGAAAAGGACTGTGGGCGCCTGGCGGATTACCTGGCCTCCAATCTTTCCATCGACTTCGAGCGAAAGCAGTACATCCTGGACGAACTGCGTCCCTTAAGAAGACTGAAAAAGCTGATCGATGTGCTGACAGAAGAGATCCAGATCCTCTCTGTGGAGGAGGAAATCAACCAGAAGGCGCAGGCACAGATCGATGAAAACCAGCGGGAATACTTTTTAAAGGAACAGCTGCGGGCGATCACAAATGAGCTGGGAGAGGAGGACAATCCACAGCAGGAGGCAGACGAGCTTCGGGAGAAGGTGCTCTCTATGCACCTGCCTGCCGTCTGTGAGGGAAAGCTTTTGAAGGAGTGCGATAAGCTCTATAAAATGCCTTACGGCTCTCATGAGGCCAGCGTGATCCGGATGTATCTGGACACCTGCCTGGAGCTTCCCTGGAATCTCTACTCCAAAGAGCGCCTGGATATCGTTCGCGCAAGAAAAATTCTGGATCGGGACCACTATGGCCTCGACAAGGTAAAAGACCGCTTTGTGGAAATTCTGGCGGTGAGGGCCCTTACCAAGAAACCCAGCGGACAGATCATCTGTCTGGCCGGTCCTCCCGGCGTTGGCAAAACCTCTGTGGCCCGCTCGATCGCGGAGGCTACCGGCAGAAAGTATGTGCGTGTTTCTCTGGGCGGCGTCAGCGACGAGGCGGAGATCATGGGCCATCGGAAAACCTATGTGGGCTCCATGCCCGGCCGCATTATCAATGCCATCAAGCAGGCAGGCACCCAGAACCCTCTCATTCTTCTGGACGAGATCGACAAGCTGGGCCAAAACTTTAAGGGAGATCCTTCCTCTGCCTTGCTGGAGGTGTTGGATCCCGAGCAAAACAGCGAGTTTACCGATCATTATCTGGACATTCCCTTTGATTTGAGCCATGTGCTTTTTATCACCACCGCAAACGACATCTCCCGGATCCCCGGCCCGCTCTATGACCGCATGGACATTATTGAGCTGGGCAGCTATACGCTGGAGGAGAAGATCAATATTGCCATCAAGCATTTGATTAAAAAACAGCTGAAAAAGCATGGTATCGAGCCCTCTCAGCTGAAATTTACCCGACCGGCCGTGAAGGCTATGATCGAAGGTTATACCCGGGAGGCCGGTGTACGCACCTTAGAGCGCACGATTGCCTCCATCTGCCGAAAGACGGCGAAATCCATCGTCTCTGATGAAAATTTCCCCGGGTTAACCGTAAAGCCCGAAAACCTGGAGGAGCTGTTAGGGCCTAAGAAGTTTGTGCGGGATAACCTGAACACAGACGACACTGTGGGCCTGGTCAATGGCCTGGCTTGGACCAGCGTAGGGGGAGAACTGCTGCCCATTGAGGTGGCGGTTATGGAGGGTACAGGAAAGATCCAACTCACCGGCTCTCTGGGAGATGTGATGAAGGAGTCCGCCAACGCGGCGCTCACCTGTGTCCGCACCCGCGCCGCTTCCCTTGGGATCCCCTCCAATTTTTACGAAAAGTACGATATCCATATTCATGCGCCGGAGGGCGCGGTCCCCAAGGACGGTCCCTCCGCCGGAATCGCCATGGCCACCGCTATCGCCTCGGCTCTGTGCGCTGTCCCCGTCCGGCACGATGTGGCTATGACGGGGGAGATCACGCTGCAGGGCAGAGTGCTGCCCATCGGCGGGTTGAAGGAAAAGTCTATGGCCGCTTATAAAAACGGGATCAAGACGGTTCTGATCCCCTATGACAATATCCCCGACCTGGCCGAGGTGGATGAGACAGTGAAGAAGCATGTGTCCTTCCTGCCTGTCAAGCGTATTGACGCCGTATGGGAGACCGCCCTCACTTTTATTCCCCAGAAGAGCGCCGAGCTTTGCGCCGACCACAAGATCAGCACCCCCCTGGTACAGCAGAAGGAGAGGTTCCGTGAACTTTCAAAATGTGACCTTTGAGCTTTCAGCCGGAAAAAAGGGACAGTTTCCTGAGTCCCAGCTGCCGGAGATCGTATTTTCCGGAAAATCCAATGTGGGGAAATCCTCCCTCATCAACAGGCTGGTAAATCGAAAATCTCTGGCCCGTGTCAGCGCGACCCCGGGCAAAACCGTCACGATCAATTTCTACCGCTTTCCTCAGTGCCGCTTTGTGGATCTTCCCGGCTATGGATACGCAAAGGTCTCCAGAGCGGAAAAGGAACGCTGGGGCGACCTGGTGGAAGGGTATTTCCAGGAAAGCCGGAAAATCGCGTTGGTGTTTCAACTATTGGACTTTCGGCATCCTCTCTCTGAAAATGACGAAGAAATGATCGACTTTCTCCTGCAAACTGAGCTTCCTTTTGCCGTGATCTGCACGAAGTCGGATAAATTGAATCAATCCCAACGCCTTGCTCAGGAAGCTTATTATTCCGATTTGTTCCATGACGCCCAGATCCCGTTTTACCCCTTTTCTGCCGTGAATGGCACAGGGATAGAAGCCGTGAAGCTTTTGATCGAGCAGGCGGTTTCCGAATCGCTTTAGAAAGGGAGGAATCTCCTATGATTTCCGATTGCCTTACCATAAACAGTCAGGGCCATCTTGTGATCAGCGGCTGTGATACCGTTGAGCTTGTCCGGGAGTACGGCACGCCTCTTTATGTGATGAGCGAGGATAAGATCCGACAAGTGTGCAGGCGGTATCTGTCCTCTTTTCAGAAGAACTATGACGGGTATGGCTGTCCGATCTACGCCAGCAAAGCCTTTTCCTGCAAGGAGATCTACCGCATTATCGCACAGGAGGGCTTAGAGACTGAAGTAGTGTCCGGGGGAGAGCTTTACACTGCCCTTTTGGCCGGGGTTCCGGCGGAAAAGATCCATTTTCAGGGGAATAACAAAACGCCGGACGAGCTTCAGTTTGCCGTGGAGAAAAATGTTGGCGACATTGTTGTGGACAACTTTTACGAGCTGGAGCTTTTGGAGGCATTGGGAGAACGGACGGGGAAGAAAGCCTCCATCTCTTTTCGCGTTAAACCCGGGATCGACGCCCATACCCATGAATTTATCCGGACAGGTCAGATCGATTCCAAATTCGGCCTGGATCTGCAAAGCGGAGAAGCGCTGGAGGCAGTGAAAAAGTCACAGAGCATGAAGTTTGTTTCCCTGAAAGGCCTGCACTGCCATATTGGCTCCCAGATCATGGAAAAGGAGCCGTTTGTCCATGCCGCCCAAGTAATGCTGGACTTCTTTTTCCGGCTGAAAAAAGAACTGGGGATCACCCTGGAGCATCTGAATCTGGGCGGCGGCTTCGGGATCAAGTACATAGAGAAGGACGATACGATTCCCTATGAAGACTATATGGAAACGGTTTCCAGGGCGGTTCATAAAAAATGTGCCGAAGCGGATTATCCCATTCCGAAAATCTATATTGAACCGGGGCGTTCCATCGTGGGCGAGGCGGGGATCACCCTCTATACGGTGGGAGCTGTCAAGGAGATTCCCCAGGTGAGAAATTATGTGTCCATCGACGGAGGAATGTTTGAAAATCCCAGATATGCTCTGTATCAGGCTGAATACACCTGTCTTCTCGGAAACCGGGCAAATGATCCCGCTGACTATTTGGCCACTATCGCCGGAAAGTGCTGCGAAAGCGGCGATCTGATCCAGGAAAACACGCTGATCCAAAAGCCGCAAAGCGGTGATATTTTGGCGGTTTTATCCACCGGCGCATACAATTATTCCATGGCCTCCAACTATAACCGGAACCCTCGCCCCGCCTGTGTGATGGTGTCAAAAGGGAAGTCCCGCGTGATCATCAGGCGGGAAACCTATGAAGATCTGGTTTTAAACGATTTATAAGTTTATTTCAGTTTTTTATCTGTTTTTGCAGTTTACTTTTGCGCTTTTATATGCTAAAATTCTAAAGTAAACGAATGAATAGATAAAAGGAGTAAGGCCGATGAATGGTAAGCTTCAGGATAAAAATATCGATTTTTTATTTCAGGCAGTTTTGAGTTTGAAAACGGTAGAGGAGTGTTATCAGTTTTTTGATGATCTCTGCACCATACCGGAGCTGAAAGCCATGTCCCAGCGCCTCTCTGTGGCAAAGATGTTAAGTCAAAAACAGGTCTACAGCGATATCGTCGCGGAAACCGGCGCTTCCACCGCCACGATCAGCCGTGTAAACCGCTCCTTGAATTACGGAAGCGACGGATATGAGCTGGTATTTGACCGTTTGAAGAAGAAAGACTAGGAGTCCCTTATGAGCGGTTATTCCCAGTTTGCCCGCTACTACGACAGCCTGACCAAGAATGTGGACTATTCCCGGTATGCAGACTACTATTTGGAGCTGTGCAAAAGGCTTTCGCATCCTATGGGCATCACCTTAGACCTTGCCTGCGGAACAGGCAGCCTTACCTTAGAACTCTTTCGCCGGGGTGTCGATATCTACGGGATCGACGCCTCTGTTTCTATGCTCTCCCAAGCCAGGGAAAAGTGCATGGAAGAGGGGGCTGATATCCTGTTTCTCTGCCAGAAAATGCAGGATCTGGACCTGTATGGTACGGTAGATACGGTGATCTGCTCTCTTGACAGTCTGAATCACCTTCCCGGAGAGGCGGAGCTTATAAAAGCGATTTCCAAGGTCTCTTTTTTCATGAATCCCGGAGGCTGTTTTCTTTTTGACATGAACACCCTTTATAAGCATGAAAAGGTTTTGGGGAACAACACCTTTATCTATGACACTTCCGGCGTTTACTGTGTATGGCAGAACCGCTTTACACCTTCTTCCGGACGGGTGGATATCCATCTGGATTTTTTTGAGAAAGAAAAAAATTATTATATCAGAAGCTCTGAGCATTTTTCGGAATGGGCCTATCCTGTCAAAAAGATTGAGACCATCCTGGAACAGTCCGGCTTTGAAGAGGTCCGGCTTTTCGACGGACTGAGCTTTTCGCCCTTTCAGGAAGATAGCCAGCGCTTATTGATCGCAGCAAAAAAGAGGAGTTAGTGAAATGGACAAAATTATCCGGTGTATTACTTCTGACGGCAGCCTTATGGCCTCTGCCATTGACTCTACCGGTTTTGTGTATACGGCCCAAAAGCTTCATGGATTGACCAAAACCTCCTGCGCATCTTTGGGGAGGCTTCTCACAGCGGCCTCTATGATGGGCGCTATGCTGAAGAATGATAATGCCTCCGTCACCTTGAAAATCGATGGAAAAGGTCCCTTGGGCAATCTGGTCGCCGTTTCTGACAGCAGGGGAAATGTGCGTGGATATGTGGACCACCCGGAATTGGAGCTGCCTGTAAGAGCCGACGGCAAGCTGGATGTAGGCAGGGCAGTCGGAAAAGAGGGAAGATTGGCCGTGATCCGCGACCTGGGCGCCGGAGACCCCTATGTGGGACAGGTCGCCCTTGTCAGCGGCGAGATCGCCGAGGATATCACCAGTTATTATGCCAACAGCGAACAGACTCCCACCATTTGCGCGCTGGGAGTTCTGGTGGATCGGGAAAGCGGAGAAATGCTGCTTTCCGGCGGGCTTTTGATCCAGGCGCTTCCCGCGGCAGAGGAAAAATCTCTCGAGCTTCTGGAAAAAAATCTTTCCACGCTGGAGTCTGTGACCACCATGCTTGCCAAAGGGATTACGCCGGAAGAGATGTGCCGCCTGGCTTTAAAGGGCCTTACCGTAGAGAAGCTGGACGAATTTGAGGTGCACTATGCCTGTAATTGCAGCAAAGAGCGATACAGAAGGGCCCTGCTCACGCTGGGGCCGGAAGAGCTTTTGGCTCTTCCGCTGAATGAGGAAAAAAAGGTGGAAACTGTGTGCCATTACTGCAGCCGCAAATACTATTTTACTGAGGAGGAGCTTCAGGATCTGGCAAAGGAAGCAGCCCAAATGGGAAAGGACAAAAATTCTTGAAAATCCTATTGACAAATCTTTTGGAATCAGGTAAAATGTTGAAGTCGCTGAAAGGTGACAGCTGCGAATGATTTGGGGGCATAGCTCAGCTGGTTAGAGCACCTGCCTTACAAGCAGGGGGTCATAGGTTCGAGTCCTATTGTCCCCACCACTTTTTATGTGGCCCGGTAGTTCAGTTGGTTAGAACGCTAGCCTGTCACGCTAGAGGTCGACGGTTCGAGCCCGTTCCGGGTCGCCATATTTGCCTCTGTAGCTCAGTTGGTAGAGCAGGGGACTGAAAATCCCCGTGTCATTGGTTCGATTCCGATCGGAGGCACCAGGAAAAGCCTCAAAAAGCCGGTTTGGCTTTTTGAGGCTTTTTTCTTGAAGAATTTTCTTTCTTCCTGTATACTGAGATGGGGGAGGCGATAGGACATGAAACGATTTTTTTCTCTTTTCTTTTGTTTACTCTTTCCTTTTTGGGCTTTTTGGGGAGCTTCTGCCGCGAATGACGCGAGACGGGACGAGCCCTTGCTGCCTTTCACTGATACAGATCCTGCCGCATGGTACTATGAGGCCGTTTCCTATGTCTATGAAAACGACCTTTTCCATGGAGTTTCTCCCGATCGCTTCCGGCCTGATGGAACCATGACCAGATCGATGTTCGTCACCGTTTTGGCCAACCGCTCCGCCTTATCCGAAGAAGCTTTCGATATCCAACATTTTATTGATGTGCCTCTCGCCAAATGGTACGGGAAAAGTGTGGAATGGGCCGCAAGCTATGGCTTAGTCACGGGAGTGGGAAAGTTCCAGTTCCGTCCGGAAGGACAGGTTACAAGAGAACAGATCGCGGCCATTCTCTACCGCTACGCCCAGGCTGCCGGGAATGATATCTCGGTGACTTCCGGCGGCGGAGGGCGTTTTGAGGACTATTCCAAAATCTCCTCCTACGCGAAAACCGCCATGGACTGGGCGATCGAAAAGGGAATCATCAACGGGGTAACGCCCACTCGCCTGAACCCAAAAGGGGCAGCTACACGGGCCCAGACCGCCCAGATTTTTTATAACGCCCGCACTGTCCTTCAAAAGAAGGAAATGATAGGGGAGAAGGTCTCCCTGCCTGTACCCTCAAAAATTGATCATATGCTTTACAGCATGACGCTGGAGGAAAAGGTGGGGCAGCTTTTCCTTCCACGGTTCCCCGACGCTTCTGTCAACACCGTTACCAAGCAATATCACCCTGCCGGATATACGCTTTACGAAAAGGACTTTTCCGGAAAGACAAAGGCGCAGGTAACCGACATGCTGAGGTCCTGTCAACAGGTTTCCGAGGTGCCGCTCTTTCTCGCGGTGGACGAGGAGGGAGGCTCTGTCATCCGTGTGAGCAGCAATGTGAATCTGGCCCCTGAGCCCTTCCGATCCCCGCAGAAAATCTATCAGGCCTCCGGTATAGAGGGGATCAGGACGGACACAAGGAAAAAAGCCGACCTTTTGCTGAGCTTGGGCCTTAATTTGAATCTGGCCCCTGTCTGTGATGTCTCCACCGATTCGGAGGATTATATTTATGACCGGACGCTGGGTGTTTCCGCCAAAGAGACTGCCAAGGTAATAGGGGAAACTGTAGCCGTGATGGAGGAAAAGGGCCTTTCGGGCACTTTAAAGCATTTTCCGGGCTATGGAAATAATCTGAACACTCATACCGGGATCTCTGTTGATCCCAGACCTTATGAGCAGTTTCTGACAAATGATTTTCTTCCCTTTCAGGCGGGGATAGAGGCAGGCGCTCCCGGAGTTCTGGTGTCCCACAATATCGTCCTTTCCATGGACCCTCAGAAGCCGGCCTCTCTTTCAAAAAAAGTACACGATATCCTGCGCCGCGAGCTGGGATTTACCGGCGTGATCATGACAGACGACCTGTCCATGAGCGCCATTCAGGAATATACACCCAATTCTTCTCCCGCTGTAAGCGCCTTCCTTGCGGGAAACGATCTGCTGCTGACCTCTGACATAGAGGGCGATTACAGGGCTCTGCTCTCGGCCGTAAAGCAGAATCAGGTCTCTTTGGAGCAAATCGAAAGCTCTGTACGCCGGATTCTGGAATGGAAAGAGGAAAAAGGGCTTTTTAAAGACTGAAAAAATCTTTTTTTCAGTTGACAAAAATGAGGAAGTTGCATATAATATAGAGGCCGCTGAAAATAACGGCGGCCTTTTATAAAGACCGCAGAAATTACGGAGATTATTTATTTGCGGGCGTAGCTCATCTGGTAGAGCGCCACCTTGCCAAGGTGGAGGTAGCGAGTTCGAGCCTCGTCGTCCGCTCCATAGCTGGTGACATAGCCAAGTGGTAAGGCAAAGGTCTGCAAAACCTTCACTCCCCGGTTCAAATCCGGGTGTCACCTCCAAACTGCCGCAGGCGATCCCCTGCGGCTTTTCTTTTCCCTTTTTTGTGCGAAGCACGGCCTTCGTTTCGAATATCCTCACTTTTTTAGGCATATGCCTGAAAGGAAAGCTCTGTCAAAGAGGGGAGGAGAAAATTCCGTGAGACGAAAAGCACTGCCTTTGATCCTTTTTTTCGCTTCCGTTGTCCTGTTTGCTTTTGAGACTATGCAGGCCTTCGGCATTGTAATGTTTCATGCTGATTTCTTTGAAAAGAAGGGAACCATCGTCATTGACGCCGGACACGGCGGGGAAGACGGGGGAGCGGTAGGCGTAAATCAGGTACTGGAAAAAGACATCAATCTGTCCATCGCACAAATGCTGAAGGAAGATCTGCAGGCCCATCATTTTGAAGTGATCATGACAAGGGAGGGAGATTACTCCATTGGCGACCAAAGCCTTCCCACAATCGCAGAAAGGAAGCGATCTGATACCAGGAAACGCCTAAAGATCGTGGAAGAGGCCGGCGACTGCATTTTGATTAGCATCCACCAGAATCATTTTTCGGAAAGCAAGTATCACGGCGCTCAGATGTTTTACGGAAAGAATCACGAAAAAAGCCCAGCTTTGGCAGAGGCGATCCGTCAGAATATCGTAGGCTCCCTGCAGCCTGAGAATAAACGGGAAAACAAATTGGGCGACGGGGGGATCTATCTTTTGGAGAACTGTCAGGTGCCCTGCGTTTTAGTGGAGTGCGGATTTCTTTCCAACCCTGAAGAGGCGTCGCTGCTTTGTGAAGAAAGCTATCAAAAAAGTATGGCAGACGCCATTTATAACGGCCTGATCGATTATTATACCGCCGAGGCCAAAGGCTGAAGGGGATTCCCTTAAAAAGATTGCAAATAGTCCTTAAAATGATATAATAAAAGAGAAACCGGTTTCGATTTCTCTTTTTCGTTTTTTTGAAGTCAAAATGATCGGTTCAGCTTGATAGAGGGGCTAGCTATGGCGGGAAAAAGTAAAATTGTATATCAGTGCAGCCAATGCGGCTGTGAGTCACCCAAGTGGATGGGAAAATGCCCGGATTGCGGCGAATGGAATACCATGGTGGAAGTCCTGAAAGAGCCGGTTTCTCTTTCAGGTAGAGCCGCGTCCTCCTTGTCTGCCAAGAATATATCTCGTCCCCTGGGCATTCAGGAGATCACCACAGAGGACGAGCACCGGTATCATACAGGCTTCAGCGAGTTAGACCGCGTCTTGGGCGGCGGGATTGTAAAAGGTTCTCTTGTTTTGATCAGCGGAGACCCCGGCATCGGAAAGTCCACGATTCTTCTGCAGATTTGCGAGCATCTGGGACAGAATCTGAATATTTTGTATGTGTCCGGGGAGGAATCTGCCCGGCAGATCAAGCTGCGCGCCCAGCGTCTTGGGGTGGACACTCCCAATTTGAAGATCTTAACGGAGACCGATGTCCAATATGTGGTCGAACAGATCCGTTCCGAAAAGCCGGATCTGGTGATGATCGATTCCATCCAAACCATGAACCATACTGATCTGAACTCCTCTCCCGGCAGCGTGACGCAGGTGAGAGAATGTACCAATGCCATGGTGCGCTGCGCGAAGAGCCTGGACATTCCCATTATCGTGGTGGGCCATGTCAACAAGGACGGCGCTATCGCCGGACCTAAGGTATTGGAGCATATTGTAGACGCTGTTCTGTATTTCGAGGGCGACCGGCAAATGACCTATCGGATCCTGCGGGCCGTGAAAAACCGCTATGGTTCCACCAATGAGATCGGCGTTTTCGATATGGGGGATCACGGTCTGCGCCAGGTGGAAAATCCCTCTCAGGCTATGCTTTCCGGCAGGCCCAAAAATGTTTCCGGCTCCTGTGTCACCGCTGTGATGGAGGGCACCAGGCCGCTGCTTGCAGAGATACAGGGACTTGCCACCAGCTCCGGCTTCGGCACTCCCAGGCGTATGGCGACGGGCTTTGATTATAACCGGATGTCTTTGATTCTGGCGGTACTGGAAAAAAGAGCAGGCTACTACTTCTCTAACCTAGACGCGTTTCTCAATGTAGTGGGCGGCCTGCGGCTGGATGAGCCTGCTGTGGACCTGGCAGTGGCCATTGCCCTGATCTCCAGCCTGAAGGATGTTCCTGTGCGGGAAGATACCGTGGTATTTGGAGAGATCGGACTGGCCGGCGAGCTGCGCCATATCAGCCACGCGGATCTTCGGATCAATGAGGCGGCGCGGCTGGGCTTTACCAGGTGTATTTTGCCATATCACGGTTTTAAGAATCTGGAGGAAAAGAAATTCGAGACCATGGAATTGATCGGAGCCCGGGACATCCGTTCTGCCTTTGAGGCAGCTACCTGACAGCCCATGAAAGACTGCCAAAGTGGGGGAAAGGGAAATTTTCTGGTTTCCGGAGAATACCCGGAACGATTCACGGAGCTGGAAAAATGGGGCGCAAGGCTGCTGTTTACCAGCCCGGATCAAAGGTTGCCGGAGCCAGTCCGATATCATCCTGATTTGCAGGTTTGCAAGCTCCCACCCGAAACTTTGTTCGTTTTGAAAAAATCCCCCTTATTATTGGAAGACAGCCTTTTGGATCAGCTTCCTAAACCCCTGGAAACAGCGAATACGCCAGAGGCCCGTTACCCAAAGGATGTTTTGTGCAGCGCGGCGCCTTTTGGAAATTATCTCTTGGGAAACCCGCAAACCTTAGATCCGGCTATTTTGAAGAAGGCCAAAGAGAAAAACTATTCATTGCTTTCGGTGCGCCAAGGCTATGCCGCATGCGCGGTATGTAAAGTGACAGAATACGCTGCGATCACCTCAGATCCGGGAGTCTATCAGGCTTTAAAGCGAAAAAAGGAATTTGAGCTATTGTTGATTCGCCCCGGTTTTATTCAGTTGCCAGGATATGACACAGGATTCCTGGGAGGCTGCTGCGGCAAACTCGACGATCATTTGATTGCTTTCACAGGGTCTTTAAACAGCCATCCGGACAAGGAGAATATCAAAAGCTTTCTGGAAAATCTTCGCATTGATCTTTTAGAGCTTTCCGAGGAACCTTTGTTGGATACCGGTGGGATCATTCGATTGTAAGCCTCCAGTGATTCCAATTAAAGTGATTCTGTTTTATTATTGGCAAAGGGCTTTCCAATCAGCTTTTTTAAAAATCCAGCAAAATTGCGGTTTTCTCAGGTTCTGACGATTGTTAAACCCCTCCCCTTAATTATACAAAATATTTATTTTGTATAATTACGCTAATCGAGAAGGACACCTCTTCCCGGTTCAATTTTTCAAAAATGATAGAGAACGAAGCCATTTTGAACCTCTCAAAGAAATTCTACATGCAATCTCCGCGTTCTACTAATGTATCGATTTGGAGGAACGACCCATGAGCTTTTCCATTCATGACGAAATGCCCGCGCTTGTTCAGCAATACGCTTTATACCTTCGGAATATCCGTGGCCTGGCAGCCCACACTGTGGACGAATACTGTATGGATCTCCGTACCTTTTTCCGTTTCTTGAAACGCTATCGCGGGCTGGTAGATCCCAAAACACCTTTGGAGGAAATTCAGATCCTGGATATTGATCTGGAGTTTGTCCGCGGTATCACCACCATGGACATCTTCGAATTCATGAACTTCGCGGCGGACGCCCGCAATAATATGAGCTCTACCCGCCAGCGCAAATCCTCTGCCCTGAAATCCTTTTTCAAGTATCTGACGGTGCACGAAAAGCTGCTGGAGGAAAACCCCACCGATAACCTGGCGGCTCCCAAAAAAAAGAAAGCCCTCCCTCATTTTCTCTCACTCGAACAAAGTATCGAACTTTTGAAGGCCGTAGACGGTCCGGACAAAGAGCGGGACTATTGTATTCTAGTGCTGTTCCTCAACTGCGGTATGCGCCTTTCCGAGCTGGTTGGGATCAATATTTCTGATGTTCTTCACAATAACTCTACGATCCGCATTTTAGGAAAAGGAAATAAAGAGCGGATGGTTTACTTGAACGAAGCCTGCCTGCAGGCTATCGAAAGCTATCTGGCGGTACGGCCAAAGGACGGCGTGATCGATCGCTCTGCCCTGTTTCTCAGCAACAGAAAGACAAGGATCAGCCCTAAAACCGTGCAATTTATCGTAAAAAAATATCTGGCTAAAATTGGACTCGGCGGTCCGGGATATTCTGTGCATAAGCTGCGTCACACGGCAGCGACCCTGATGTACCGCCATGGAAATGTCGACATCCGGGTACTCCAGGACATCCTGGGTCATGAAAATCTGGGCACTACTGAAATTTACACCCACACCTCCAGCATGCAGATGGAAGAAGCTTCCCGAGCCAATCCCCTGTCAAAGGTCAAGCTCCCGGAGAACAGCAGGACATCCTCTTCTAAAGAGGCGTCCGATGAAAAGGAAATAGAAAAGGCCGATTGAGATGTAAATCTGTTTTCCTTTCCCCTGCTGCTTACACCGCCGGCCTGTAAAAACTTCTTCATAAAAAAAGAGCCATCTCAAGGCTCTTTTTTTATGAAATTTCTTTTCGATAATATAGGACTAACTCGCCGTCCTCTTCTTCGGCCATAACAAACTTCCGAAATCCCCAATGGAGATAAATTGCTAAATTCCTGGTTTCAGCTGCGTCCACTCCAATGGTCAAAGCACGATATCCATGCCCTTTTGTATAGTCCTCCATCACACGAACCAATGCGGAAATATGCCCCTGTCCCTCAAATTCCTTACGGATCCGCAAAGCATTTACATAGGCTACCGTAGAGGAATCCGCCAGAGAACGGTGACCACCCACTGGCTTTAAGTTTGGATGAAACAGGAGTGTTCCCTCACCCACCGGCTCCCGGTCATGCAAAACCAGAAATGTTTTTCCCTGTCCGCTTTTATGATACCGGATATATTCTTCCTTCCAACGCCTCCAACAGAGTTCCTCATCTGGATTCGAAGCGATATTATAATCCCAAATCCTGTCAAGCGCGTCTAATGACGCTTCCTCATAGTAAAACACACGAAAGCTCCTTCCAGATTCATTGAGAACCAGAATTCTCCTCTCGCTTTTTCAGTTCGGAGCGTTTGATCAGCCTGCCGTTCACATATACATACTTCTCATCGTTGTCTTCCTCCTCATCTTCCCCCTCAACAGGCTCGTTGGAAAAGAGACCGGAAAACCCTTCCGAATTGTCCTTCTCTTCCCCATTCTTTTCGGCCTCCATGCGCTCCTGGTAGGGCTTGATCAACAGGGAATCGATCAAAGGATAAACGGTAAAATTCACAAGATAACTGGAAAGCGCAAAAATCAAAAAGAGATACAGCACAACGAAGACTAATATTGCAATTCCGGCTTCCATCTTCATAAAAGCGTACAATGTAACACCGAAAATGACGGTCAAAAGAATATTGCGGAACAGCCCTGCAATGGCAAAAATAAGAGCGTTCCGATAAGCCTGACGGAAGGTCAGCTCAAAGGTGACAAACATCACCGGCAGATAATACTGCCCAAAGAGAAATACGATCAGAATCACCAGGCACAAAATCAACGGCACATAAAAAAAGGTTTGCGATGTCACCTGATGATAATAGAAAATCATGGAAAAGCTTAAAACAAAGTAGACCAGATAAGTGATCAGCCCGTTGATCAGGAAAAACTTCCAGTTCCCCTTCACTGCGCTCCAAAAATCAGACCAGATAAAGGCGTGCTCTTCTCTGGCAAAATTTCTGGTAATAAATGTAAGCCCCGCTCGGAAGGGAGAAACCAGGATCAGCGGAATGGGAACGACATAGAGATTCCAAACATTGAGTGACACCTCAATCCCGGCGATCTCCAAATGGAGTACTAGGGGAAAAAGAGGAAACAGCCATAAAACAGCCATCAGCGCTACGATCACCGTCATGGGGATCGCGAAGATCAGGTTTGCCTCCACCAGCTTGGTAAACTTTCTGGCAAAGATCTCAAAAAAGCGGATCGGCGCTGCTTTTTTGGGCTCGTCCTTACTCACGCCGGGGCCGGGCTTATTATAATTTCCAAACAGTCCGAAAAAAGCCAACGAAAACCAACTCCATTTTTTATTTTTCCTGAATTTTTATCATCAACCCAATTTGGCCTTGGGATGACAGTCATTATAGACCTGCTTCACATGGCTGTCCAGAAGCTGGACATAAACCTGAGTGGAAGAGATATCGGCATGTCCCATCATAGTCTGAATGTCCTTTACAGAAGCGCCGTTTTCCAGCAGATGCAGTGCAAAGGAATGGCGCAGCGTGTGGGGGGTGATCTCCTTCGTGATCCCGGCAGAGGCGGCGTAGCTTTTGACGATCTTCCAGAACCCCTGGCGCGTCAGCCTTCCCCCATTGAGGTTAACAAACAGCGCGTTCCCACTTTCCGGCGCGGTGATCAGCCCGCGCATCCGATAAATATAATCGGAAACGGCCACAACGGCAGAGGGGTAAACAGGGATCGACCGGATCCCCTTTGCGCCCTTGCAATAGAGAACGCCGGAGCGCAGGTTGATATCCTTTAAATTTAAGTTGATCAGCTCAGAAGCACGGATGCCGGTAGCGTAGAGCAGCTCCAGCATAGCTTTATCCCGGCAGCCCTTAGGTTCTGTGATATCCGGCTGAGCAAGCAAAAGCTCGATCTCATCTCCCGAAAGCACCTGGGGCAGCTTCTTTTCGGCCTTTTCCAGCTTGATTCCCTTGGCGGGATTATAATCCATCAGGCCGCGAAAAACAAGAAACTTATAAAAGCAGCGCACAGAGGCCAGGTTTCTGGAAATCGTAGTAGGAGAGCGCTTTAGCTCATATAAATGATCGACAAACTGCTGGAGTACCGCCTCGTCTGCCTCCAGGGGCGCAGCCCCCAGAGTAGAAAGGTATTCCAGAAAGAACATCGTATCCCGCAAATACGACTCTCTGGTATTGGCTGAATTTGCTTTTTGCTGCGTCAAATACTCGCTGAACGCAGAATAATAATCGATCATTTTCCCTACTCACCTTCTATGAAAAGAGTGCCGAATATACCCCTGCCGGCATTGCAGATAAAAAAGAGATGCCCATCAGGCAAACCAGAAAACGGAAAAAAAATCCAAGATAAACCTGAAAGAAACTTCTGTTTTCCGGGGAAATAGGAGCCTGCGATGAAAAAAAGCTTTTGCGCAGCCGCTCAGAGAAGGACAGCGAATAAGCGGAGAACCAGAAGAGAAAAAGAAGCGACAGCGCCGCTGCAGGAGCGTAAAAAATCAGGCCTTCGATCAGACGGGCCGTATCCGAAAAGAAGAAAAACAGGCCCAAAGCAACGGAAAAACCCTTAACCAGAAAAAAAGCGGGAACGGTAAAAAAGGCAAAGACCGTCAGGCCGGAAAAAAACAAAAACAAAAGAGATAAAAGAGAATTCAAAAGAAGGGTGGAAAAACAAAGAAAAAATCCAAAGCTAAGCTGTGGTATTCCGGAAAAAAGCAAAGGAAAAACTGTTTGACCCTCAAAAAGAGGAAAAAAAACTGAAACAGCAGAGCCGGCAAGCACTCCCAATATCAGAAACAGGAGAAGAAAACCGCGACTCTTTGAAAAAGAAAAACAAGCTTTCAGAGATAACCGAGTGTTCATACTTTCGAATCCTCCCTCTCAAATACCTGGCTGTCCGATACACTGATAAGAAATCATATGAGAAAGAGAAACAAGCTATGAATCGCAAGTCTTGTATACAAATAAACTTTTATAGGTAACCTGAGGTTGCCTTTTTAAAAAAAGAAAAAAGCAGGATCTGTATTTCCTGATTCCAGAAAAGCCTCCCCGCAAAAAGAGAAAAGAATGGAAAAACGCAAAATATGCTACTGGCAAAACAAGAAGCAGGCATATATTGTTGTTTTTGAAAAAATTAGGGTTATCTAGGCTTAACTTGGGGTAAAAAACAGAAAACCGGAAAAAACAAAGACGATAAATCAACTACCCTCTCATTTTTTCCTTACTTTACTACTATAATACATCTATCGATTTTTTTCAAGTCAATTCCTCGAATATTTTTTCTTTTTTTATATTTTCTTTAAATTTTATGTTTATAACATTATGTAAACCGATGTATATTTCCCTGAATTTCTTATGTAAATCCCGAATGAATAAACATGCAAAAACGAGGGCTCCGTCCTTCCGGCGCCCTCGTCCCCACTGTTAAAACCTCACTTTACTTTTTCGATTGACCCCCATAATACCACCCAAAGCGCCGCTTATCAAAAAGGCTGCCCCCTTCCCTATTCCCGCCGGAGTGAATTCTCCTTGGAGCACCAGAGTCGCGACAAGCAGCGCGGCACACAAATAGATCACACCGCTGATAAGCCCAAAGATGATCCCCTTTTCTTTTATATAAACTGACGCTAAAAACGCTCCGGCCAGAATAGAAATACAGCCCACTCCTGTGACAAGTATCGGAAGCGAGCCTTTGGGCAAGGAAGCTGTTTTTGCCAAAATCACCGATATAAGCATCAACAACAGCGCGCTTACTACAGTCATCACGCCAACGGATAGGAAAATCGCTTTCACTTTTTTCATAGAAAAGACCTCTCAAAAGCTCAGGATAGTTTATCCTATGAAAATCAGCTCTCGTTTATGCTCTTTGCAGAGAGTTCATTTCTTTCTGAGATATCTTCCGACAATAAATATCACACCGGCAAAGCTGAAATGGTAAAAAGATAGTAGACACAAGAAA
>CAMNSA010000004.1 GCA_946554335.1 uncultured Neglectibacter sp. | reverse complement strand
GTAGGCCAGGGGTTCGAGTCCCTTTTGGCGCGCCAATATGGTGGATGTAGCTTAGCTGGTTAAAGCGCCAGTTTGTGGCACTGGAGACCGTGGGTTCGAATCCCATCTTCCACCCCACACAAAACACGGAGTTTAATTGTTGCAATTAGGCTCCGTGTTCCCATATTGGGCTGTCGCCAAGCGGTAAGGCAACGGACTTTGACTCCGTCATTCCCGTGGGTTCGAATCCCGCCAGCCCAGCCATCAAGAAATGCCAGTGAATATGCGGGAAGCCGCATGAACACTGGCTTTTTTGCTGCTTTTCTCTACAGATTTTTGTGGCTGAATTTACGGGAAATATGGGTCAAAAACAGAAAAAAATAAAGTTATGCAACACGAAATGCAACACGAAATTCGAAAAAAATAAGCTCATTCTGATTTTTCCTCTTTCGTATCAAGAAGCGTTTCAAAATGGCCTGTGATTTTCATTGACTCCTCTTCTTCGTGGTCAATCAGGGTATGCTGGTATATCTGCTGCAGGGTTCCCTTGTCTTTCCATCCTCCATTGAGCATGATGTATTGATCTGGGACACCTATAAGATGTGCGACGCTGGCATAATAGTGCCGGAGATCGTGAAACCTGCATTTGTCCATACCGCATTGCTGCTTCAGCTTTTTGTATCGATCATATATTCCTTCTGGATTCATTTTGAAAATCCTATCTTGATTACTTTTGCCTTTGACGTGCTCTTTCAGCATTTGAATTACTTTATCGGGCAATGGGGCAATACGGTTTCCGGCGTCAGATTTTGGCGTACCCTTTATTTCCCATTTCTGGTATTGGTTCCTGACCATGTCTTTGTTTACTCTGATACCGTCCTTCATAATATCTTCCACAAGAAGAGCTGCTATTTCCCCTTCACGCAGACTCCCCATAGCTGCCAGCATGATCGGTAGTTCTATATCCTTGCCTTTTGCCAAAGCCAAGAGCTCTTTTATTTGGGCATCGGTGGGAACAGTTTGAGGGCGCTTTTTCTTCTGAGGCAGAGACACATTGATCCGGAATTCAGGATAAAACATATTTAAAGCGGCAGTTAGCAGACCATGTTCGTTTAAAACACTTTTGGGAGAATGAGTTTTCATTTTGGCTCGAATCTGCTGCTGGATAGTTTCATTGGTCAGATCTTTCAGTTTGATGTCTCGCAAATTCTTCAGCCCGTTTATCTGTATGGATCGGTATCCCCTTATTGTAGCCGGTGATATAACCCCATCTTTGCTGTCTATGTAACGGGTAACGGCTTCACCGACCGTGATGTTCATCACATTTTTTCTCTCTTTGCGATTTCTGGCGTACTGGCTGGCTTGATATTCCGCCTCCCATTTTGATTCTGCTGTAAAGGACATATACTTTCTTTTGCCGTCCTCTACACCGACAAATACCTGTACTCTCCAGTTCCCGCTGGGTAACTTTTTAGCCTTTGCCATATTGTACCTCCTAAAAAAGGGCGCAGAAATCCCGCCTTGATTTTTTAGGCGGGAAGCGGTACAATATATTTGCACTATTATTCTGCCGGTTCCCGCCGGTAGTAGGCCGCTCTCTGGTATTGCGAGTACCGGAGGGCGGTTTTTTCTATTTTCACATACAGGGTTACCCTTATTTGAAATGGCTGTTAGATTTTATTTGAGTTATCCATTCCTTTGCGTGATCAGAAAGCTTTATTAAACAATAGTGTGGAAAAATGGTTTTGAGAGCCTCTTTTTGGTTTTCTAATACCCAATTTATTAATTTGGTTTTAGTCCAGCTGGGAGCGAATCCGCTAACGCGTTTCTTTGCCAGTTGAAGAATGATTTTATCTTTTGTTAAATCATTAAGCAATAATTCGTAGTTTGGCTCAGAGGCAACATATAAACCGGATTTGATGGT
This sequence comes from uncultured Neglectibacter sp., assembly GCA_946554335.1. Classification (GTDB taxonomy): domain Bacteria; phylum Bacillota; class Clostridia; order Oscillospirales; family Acutalibacteraceae; genus Acutalibacter. The sequence continues at coordinate 212,161 of CAMNSA010000004.1, read as the reverse complement.
ATTGGAAACTTCACTGATTTTAACCGTCATTCCGAATTTAGGTAGATAAGAGGCCCGTGATAAGAATGACATCTTTTCATCATCCGTCAGCTGGGAAAAACCATTTTCCAAGTCCGGCGGCAAATCTCTAATGATTCCTAATGTAGATTCGGTTTCTGTAATATTCGCTTCATAAAAAAGCCGATACATATGTTTGCATGGCAACTGTGTTGAGGTAAAATCCGGACAAGTACAGGATTGTAGAGTTGTATCGTAAATCCTAGACCAATACCTTGAGACGAAAACGCCTGATATCTCATCACCAATGCGAATTATAATAGGCGTGGTTTCTTCTAAGCTACGTCGCTGCCGCGCTATCTGGCCTTCGGAAATGTGTTTACCACTCCATTTTTCCCATCCGTTGTTGATGATGGATGGATTATTTATGTTTAATGGAAAGACTTTCCGAAACGATTCCAATTCTTCTTTTTGCTTTTTTAGATATTCCTCTCGAATAGCGTCGCGCCGTTTCTCCTCATTTTCCCTCTTTTCTTCTGCAATTCTGCTTGATGCCTCTTCGGCTGCAAGTAGAGCTGCACACTCTTTGCAGAGATGGTTAGAATCCACCTTCAAAAACAGGCCCCAGTTTCCGCAGTTACGACACTTTGCCATGCTTACGCCCCTTTTCATAATTACAAAGTTCCTGTTATTTTCTAACGAACATGAGCCTGAATCTGAATTTTCCTGCTACAATTCTTTCACCGCCGGATCAACATCACTCAAAGAAAGAAGATGCGATTATGACCGTGCAAGAATTAGAAGCTATGTACGAAATGGTTCGCGCCTTACCGAAGGAAAAGAAAGAATCTTTTATTTTGTTTCTGAACTCCCTGCGAGATAACGAAGATAGCTCAGAGCTTCCTTTTGCTTTTCCTCCGATAGAGACAGAAACAAGTTCATAATTTCTTGGTTCAGCCTGTCCTCTTCACTGGGGGCAGGCTTTTCTTCATCTGTTTGGCTTTCCCAGCCTAACAGATATGCAGGCGTACAATGAAGAGCTTTTGCGATTGGCTCAATACTCTTGAGAGGGACATTTTCAATTTCCCCATTTTCGTAACGGAATATTGTTGAACGGTTAACCCCAATAGCTTCGGCCAGGGTATCCGCACTAATTCCTAACGCTGTTCGTCTTGACTTTATGAGCTCGCCTGTTTGCATTTTCCCACCTCCTATCAAGACGAGTATACCACGGCCGTGGCAAAATTGCAACAAAAAAATCGCAAAGTTGCAACTTTTCTCTTGACAACCGCAACGCATGGGGTTATTATTAAAACAGACAGTCGCAAAACCGCGACGAAGAGACAAGGAGGTGATCAGCATGTATCATGTAGATGTGGATAAATTGAATGGAAAAATTACAGAACGACAGACCACAAAGGAAGCAGTAGCAGATGGTATTGGTGTTGATAGAAGTACATTTTATCGTAGGTTAAAAGCAAATCGTCTGTTAGTTAGAGATGCGCACAAAATATGCGATTATTTGCGACTTAACGAGCAGGAAGCCATCGATATTTTTTTAGCCAAATAGTCGCGAAACTGCGATCAAAAACAAAGTGGATAAATAATCTACAATCAATGACGAAACCAATGCAAAGGAAGGGGGATAAATAAATGACTGTTGCAGTTATTCTCCTGGCAGTACTCTTTGTGGTCAGTGTTATTGGGTGGATTTGCCAGTGGGCCGGTTCTGCAGCACTAATAGAGTATATCCCATCAGGAGAAACAAGCATAGACTGCCATGCCGTATGTCAGACTCCAGGAGTGATCGGGAATGGACTTCTGCCGGGTCAGATTAATAGGTTAATAGACTTTTTTCCCTACTTTGAAAGCTGCCAAAATATCACGACAAGCGAGGCGGGCGCTGATACGGAAAATGATGAAAGCTTATATCAGCGCATGAAGGCAAGCGAAGACACCTATTCGACTGCCGGTCCTATGGGAGGATATGAATTCTTCACAAAGGGTGTAAGCAGCGCCATTGCGGATGTGAGAGCAATTTCTCCCTCTGCTGGCTGTGTTACGGTATATCCTCTTCTGGAAAATGGCGGGATCCCCCAAGCGGAGCTTTTGCAAACTGTAAAAGAGGCTTTAAGCGCCGAGGATGTTCGTCCCCTTACTGACAAAGTGACTGTATCTGCGCCTGAGACAGTAGAGTATGAGATCGATTTCACCTACTATATTCCCGCAGAAAGCGCAAAAGGGGCTTCTGAAATTGAATCGGCTGTGATAGAAGCAGTTGACAGATTCATTTCTTGGCAAAGGGAAAAATTGGGGAGAGACATCAACCCATCCCAGCTGGTTTCCCTGTTAATGGACACGGGAATAAAGCGAGTAGAAATCAGGAAGCCGGCGTTTACCGTTGTCAATGATGGTAAAAACGGAAAAGCTGTGCAGGTTGCAAAACTCTCTGACAAAACGATCAAAAACGGAGGGTATGAAGATGAGTGATACCATCTATACCGCTGATTTTATGCAGTCTTTTCCGCAAGTCCTGAATAACGATGAAACCATGAGAATCATGGGTATTGTTATTTCCGAAGAACTGAATAAGCTATCATACCAAACATTGCTGGCCATCATTTATGCAAATATTGATTTGCTTCCGGAAGCTGTTCTGGATATTTTGGCGGTGGATTTCAAGGTAGACTGGTATGACTTTGATTATTCATTGGAAGAAAAGCGCCGGGTGATTAAGGACAGCTGGAATGTGCATAGGAAGCTGGGAACAAAGTACGCAGTGGAAACGGCTATATCCGCAATTTATCCTGATACCAAAGTGGAAGAATGGTGGGAATATGGCGGGGATCCATACTATTTTAAGCTTATCTTGGACGCTACTTATGAAGGGGTTGATCCGGATAAGCACCAAAGAGTTTTGGAACGGGTTCAATATTACAAAAACCTTCGTTCTGTGTTGGAAGACATAGAATATGTTGTGAATACCGAAGGAAAGGCAGTGGCCCATGTTGGAGCGGGTGTAGCCGGCATTTATCAAAACGTGCCTGTGACCTGCAAAGCCTATGGGGTATGAAGGAGGACAAAAAATGAAATGGAACGCCGTTGTAACAAACGCTGGAATTGAAATGCTGAATGAGTCAATTTCCGGAAAGAAGCTGACCATAACCGGCGCCACGGGAGGAACTGGAACAGCAGCTTTGGAGTCCCTGGTGGCTCAAACTGCCCTGGTAAATGAAAAACAGGAATTTTCGTTGCTTGGAATGGACAGCGCAGAAAACGGGAAACGGATTAAGATCCAGATCACCAGTGTCGGACTATCTACCGGGTACACCCTAAATCAGGTAGGAATTTGGGCAAAGCTGGAAAATGGAGTAAAACAGTTGCTGGCAGTTTTTCAGGATGAAACCGGTATCTCTGTTCCATCACAGAGCGATTTGCCCGAATTCTTACTGGAATTCTTTGCAGTAATTGAACATAGTCAGGAAGCTCAGATGGAAATCAATATTGATCCCGCTGCCTATGTTTCCAATGTAACTCTGAACGAGAAGATTAACGCTCATAATCAGAGTGGATCAGCCCATGCAGATATCCGGGCACTTATTGACGGACTGGACTATATTTCGGCCAGTGATAGAGGCGTGGCTGGAGGAGTTGCTTCCCTTGATAATACAGGGAAGATCCCTACCGGGCAGATTCCTTCTCTCAATTATGATTCTAAAGGTAGTGCTGCCTCGGTACTGGCGGAGCTTAACGCCCATTTAAATGATGACATGAACCCCCACGGAGTGACGGCAGCGCAGATCAACGCGGTGCCGATTACCCGGTATATCAACGGGAAAGACCTGGCTTCTGACATCACTCTCACGCCGGGAGATGTGGGGGCGGTGCCCACAAGCCGGTTGATCAACGGGAAAGCTTTAAGCAGCAATATCAACCTCACTCCCACAGATATTGGTGTGACGGCAAAGAGGACCTGCCGGTTTGTAGTGGGGACCAGCACCAACGGGTGGACACAGGACGACTGCGACTATCTCTGTGACGGGGTGGACGATCAGGTGGAGATCCAGGCGGCCATTGATGCGCTGCCAGCTTTAGGAGGAGAGATTGTCATCCTGCGAGGAGACTATCATATGACAGACAATCTCATATTGAAGGATAATGTGGCAATCAGAGGGGAGCTGAATTATTGGCCAAATTCGCAGATTAATTACGCATCACGAGTAACTCTGCAGAAACAAGGAAGTGCAAGAAAAATTATCAAAGGCGCAGACAAAGTAGTGCTTGAAAATATTTTTACAATAATGTATGAATTGAATTTTGCAAACTCGTGTCAAGCAATAATTAGAAACTGTAATATGTGGATCACTGGAAAACTGACCAATACTTTGATAGAAAACAGCTCTGGAAATCTAACTTTCGAAAATCTGACATATTCTTCCATTGTAAACCACAACGGCTCTATTTTTATTTCAAGCGGTGATAATGTGAATATCGATGGAGGACAAAATATTTTAGGAAATAGTGGATCAATCAGTTTAAGTGGTGTTTCAAATTCCATAGTGAGTAACATTGTGTACGAAAATACAAGCCATAACGGGCCAATAATTACGATTGCCGGAGGTTCTCATAACAATATTATTATAGGAAATATCATTAACAAAAACTATGAAGACGCTATGTGGAATCAGTTTGGTGCTATCTATGTTTATGGAAATGCTTACAACAATTTAATCTACGGAAACAAGCTAAAGGTCGGGGAAGTTGCAAACGCTCATTCTATTCTTTTCGATTCTAGCACGCATGACAACATTGTTATGGGGAACAGCTTCATAAAATACAATTATTCAAACGCTGGAACCAATAACCAGTTTATCAACAATTTTGTATATGATGAGGTGACAAGCGCATGACATATCCATTTTCCATGTACGGCAGGATCATACAGATTTATCGGCATGAAGTGACCTATCAGGAAGAGCGGCTTTCTTCGTGGGAGACTGAAGAAGGCAACTTGCCAACAGTTACAGAAGAGCGAAAGGCATACTTAAACACGCTGGAGCAGGCGAACGAGCTGGCAGAGCGCACCGGAGGCAGTATCACAGAGCTGGACAGTTCCTCCTATGAATGGCTGGACGGGATCGAGGTCCCAGATGTGCCGGACACCTATTCGGAGGCGATCAAGCTCTGTGAGATGGGAAAGGAAGCTTGGCTTTCCCGGTCGCGGAGTGAAAAGCAGGAGGAAAACAACCGCGCTCTCGCGGAGTATCTTTCCAGCCATCCCATCACCTGGACGGATGGAAAGAAGTATGGCGTTACCCAGCAGGATCAGCAGGAGATCGCCTTGAATCTGACGCAGTACCAGCTCTGCACGGCGGCGGGGCTGCCTGCCAAGCTGGAATGGCACGCGGTCCACGAGGAATGCAGGGAATTTACACAGGAGGAGCTTTCCGGGCTGGCGTTGGCAATCGGCGAATATGTCTATCCTCTTGTGCGTAAAAATCAGATGTACAAAACACAGATCTATGGGGCGGACACCGCCCTGGAACTGGAGGGGATCACTTTTGCGTATGAAGCGGAGACTATGTAAGCTATGCACTCTGTTCTGTACCGGGGGCGGGGTGTATGTGCTGATCGAGATTCTAGCCCGGGGGCGTTCCCACTGGAGCATGGCTTTGCTGGGGGGAGCATGCTTTCTGGCAATCGGCGCCATCAATGAGTACATACCCTGGAGCTTGGGGCTGCTCTGGCAGATGCTTATGGGCGGGGGGATCATTACCATTTTGGAGCTGTTTGTTGGGCTGATGGTCAATGTACAGCTTCGATGGGATGTTTGGGACTATTCCAATATGCCGCTGAACTTATGGGGGCAGATCTGCCTGCCCTATTCCCTTTTATGGGTTGTGATTTCCCTTGCGGCCATTTTCCTGGACGACTGGCTCAGGTGGAAGCTGTTCCAGGAAGAAAAACCTCATTACAAGCTGATTTGACGCTGTCTGTAAAGGGCAGCGTTTCTTTTAGCTCTTTTTACAAAAGAAAGGAAAATGGTAATGTGATGGAAAAATGTATTCTGAATCCGGAACGGGACTGCCTGGGGCTGATCGAGGCCAGAAGGCTCCAAAAGGAACTGGAAAAGCACGAAAGCGAGACCGGAAACAGCCTGACAAAGCAAGGGGAGCGCATCGGGTCACTGGAAACCAGAATGGCGGTGAATGAAACGAATTATCTCAACATCATTGCCAAGCTGGACGATTTGATCACCAAGGTGGCGTCCATCGAGGCAAAGCCCGCAAAGCGGTGGGAAAAGGTGACGGGGCAGGTCATCTCAGTTTTGGTGGCGGCAGTGTTGGGGTTCTTTCTGGCAAAATTTGGGATGACAATATAAAAGAAAGGATATGATGAAATGTTCACTAAGAAATGGATGAAAGCGGCGGGGATCCGGGCGCTGAAAACGGTGGCCCAGACTGCGATTGCTACCATCGGGACAAGCGCTCTGTTGACAGAGGTCAACTGGATCATGGTGGCAAGCGCCTCCGTGCTGGCGGGGGTCCTGTCTCTGCTCACCAGCGTGGCGGGACTGCCGGAAACGAAGGAGGGATAAGATGAAAGCGGTGGACAAGCTGCTGGCTGTGGCCAGGGCAGAGGTGGGCTACTTGGAAAAGGCCAGTAACAGCGGCCTTGACAGCAAGACCGGCAATGCAGGATATAACAACTGGACGAAGTATGCCGCTGATCTGGACAAGCTGGGAGATATCTACAACGGCCCGAAAAACGGCTACTATTGGTGCGACGTGTTTGTGGACTGGTGCTTCATCAAAGCGTTTGGGAAAGAGCTGGGCGTCAAAATGCTGTATCAGCCTCTGAAAGGATTGGGCGCCGGATGTACTTATTCCGCTCAGTATTTTCAGAGCAAGGGTGCGTTTTACAAAAACCCGCAGCCGGGGGATCAGATCTTCTTTGCCTATGGTGACGATGGGTATGATCATACAGGCATTGTGGAAAAGGTGGAAAACGGTCGTGTTTACACCATTGAAGGGAATACTTCCGGCGGCAGCGGCGTGATCGACAACGGCGGCGGAGTATTCCGAAAATCGTACCCGCTGGGATATTATCAGATTGGCGGCTATGGCAGGCCGAACTATAAACTTTATCAGGAGGAAGAAACAGTGACATACGAACAATGGGTGGAATTTCAGAAGAGATATGAAAGAGAGCAGGCGGCAAAGGATGCCAGCCGGTGGGCAGAAGAAGCCATTGATTACTGCAAGGATCAGGAGATCATGAGCGGGGACGCAAACGGCGCATTCCGGCCTCAGTCTTCCGTTAAGCGGCAGGAGCTGGCACAGGTAGCAATGAACCTGCACAAGGCTCTGAAACAGGAGTAATAAGCACTTAAAAAATAATGCATAAATGCTAAAAGCCCTCGGTTTACCTTCGCGGTAAGCCGGGGGCTTTTTGCGTTTCTTTGGCCCTGTATTCGCTTTTAAGTGTATTAGCATGTGGAAAAACATGCTTTTCAAAATTAAGGCTGCTTGCTACTCAAATTGGGGGCTACAGCGGCTGTTTCCGAGGACTGATCTTTCTCTGCTTGCTTTAAGGCAGCGCAGAATTCCTTCGGGAGTCTAATCTCGGTTCATAGTCTCCTATTCCATAGCGGACTCAATGCTGGAAATAGCTTCTTCCACACTGTTTACTGCGTCCTCTATGTTCGATATGGCTTCCTCTGCTTTCTCGTATCGCTCTGATTCCTGCAGGTTCTCCGGCATATTGTCCCGGTATTCCTCTTCTTTGTTCTGCAGCTCCTCCAGGGAGATCATCAGTTCTTCAAGGCTGTTCGAGATATCCTGCAACATCTTTCTGCGTTCCTTGTTCATGGTTCATTCCTCCTCAATGTCAAACCCTAAAACCGTGCCCCATTGATTCAAGGGCAGCGGCTCCATTCCAGCCATATCCCGGAGAGCTTCGTCCATGCCGCATTCCGGGCAGATGTAGACCTTTGCCCGGCGGCTGAGTGCGTTTTGTATAGGCTTTGGGAGCATACGGTCATTCCCGCAGCGAGGGCATGGCAGATCCGTAGCTTTTCCCTTCTCCTGAAGCGTTCCCAGCTCCTCCAGCATTTCACGAGCTTCTTCTATCGTTTTCATGACATCATCCTTTCTGCCCTGCCTCATCGGTCCGGGTGGGGCGGTTCCCGGAGACGGGATAAAGCCCGTTTCGGCTTATATGTTGATGGTGATTTGTCCGGCAGATGCCGGAACATCAAAGCTGCCGATTTCCTTTTCGGCGTACTCGCTGGGGAGGTAGCGAGCCTCGCCTGTCCAGACTGTTTCGCTTTTCTCAATGTCAAAAATCTCGACGGTGAGGAACAACGGCTCAATGCAGAGTGCCAGCAGTTCTTTTACTTTCATATCTTTTGTCCTTTCTCGCCTACCATCATCAGCGCCGGGCGGCGATCTCCGGCGGACGCCCCGCAGGGCGTTTCGGCTTATTCGTTCCAGGCTACTACAAAAGGAAACCTTGTACAAAAATCACTCCCCGGTGCATGACCTCTCATGAGTGCTTCGGTTTCGTAATTGCTTCTGGTTCGGCTTCTGGGTGTGTTCTTGTAAAGAGCGCCAAAGCCTTGCTCTTTCTGAAATTTCTTTGCTTCTTCCTCTGTGGTAAACCATTTTGCCATGTACATTGTGATCTTCCTTTCTGACCCTTCAGAGTGCTTGCTGATTTATCTGATCTTTCTTACTTCCCAGTGAGCCCCGCCGAGCCAATCACAGTCAGCTTCAGCTGAAAGCTCAGCGGCTTGTCTGTCGTCGCGGTATTTATAATCCTTACTGATGCACTGCCAATTATTATCGTATACGGTGATTTCCCAAATGCTCATTTCTTTTTCCTCCTTGTGTTTTTTATTTCTAAGTGGTATCCTACAGGGGAGGGTTTCCGCCCTCCCTTGTAGGTCACCCTGACTTACTCGGTATCGCCCTGCTCAGACTTGCTGTTTGGCTTGATGGTGATTGTTATCCGGTCGGCTAACTCGGGATATTCACTCAAGATTTTCAGCAGCTCTTGCAGGGCTTCTTTTTTTGTTTTATCCATTGCCCTTACCTCCTTTCTATGTCTATATAATACACCTTTTTTATTTACTTGTCAATAGAAAAAGTAAATATTTTTTATGGTTTTTCAAATTATTTTCATTGACTTGTAAATTAAAATCATTTATTATATATTCGAGGTGATACTATGAAGATATCGGCGACTGTAAAAGCCCTTTTATCTCTGGCCGGAAAAAAGCAGTCCGACCTTGCTCCAATCCTTGATATGGGAAGCAAGCAGAGTTTGAGCAACAAATTTTCCCATGATAGATGGTCTGCAAGTGATTTGGTGGAAGTAGCAAAATTCTGCGGTTGCAAATTGGCCTTCATCCTTCCAAATGGGCAGAAGATTATCATTGATAACACAGAGCAAAAAGAAACCAGCCCAGACGAATAAATGTCTGAGCTGGCCGGAGTATAGCTTATTTGGATCGAACACATACCGGCAGAGTTTTATGCTTTGAGCAATCAGATTCTCGCCCTGCATTTTCTATGACTAGTATATCCGAGATATCGCAGTCCAGTGCCTTACAAATTTTATGTAAGTGCTCAAGGTTGATCCGATCTGTCATCTCGTTATACCAGTCGTTGATTGTACTGGGGCGAATACCAGTTTTACGTGCCAGATCCGCCTGTGTCCACCTTCGTTCGCCAAGCCTGGTGGAAAGTAAAATCCTAATCATAGCCATATCTCCTTTACGGTAGATTCTACTGCTTATTTTAGGGTTTTACTTTGTTTTGTGAGATAATAACGGATTCGGTGATAGATTTCCGATGGTCGTGTAAGCTGTTATATGCAACACGAAATACAGCACGAATTCAAAAATACTCAGGTTTTATGCGGGTCTTGGCTGATTTTTCGTGGGTTCGAATCCCGCCAGCCCAGCCAAAAAGCTAAGGAAGACTTTTGTCTTCCTTAGCTTTTTAGTAGCGGGATTCGAACCCACATTTATTAGGAAGAAATTCCGCCTGTTACGCTCGTCTGCGGCTCCTATCCGAAAAAACTCCCGCCGCCTGAGAGACGGGACGAATTTGCGGGCAAAATCTTGCTTTTTGTCAGAAGATATGCTATATCTTATGTACACAGCTGTGATCTGCGGTACAATCACAGCTCGAGAATTTGATAAGGGAGAGATGAAAGTCGTGTTCTGTAAGAATGGCGGCGAGACCCTGCCTACTGGCAGCCGCTTCCGCGATGGATGCGGCGTCTATGTAAGCTGATCATGCTGGAGGTTTGCAAGCTTTGTAAGAGCTATGGAGGCCGGCAGGTCTTAGCCCCCATCAGCTTCGCGGTGCCGCCGGGCCGGTCCACTATTGTACATGGGCGAGACCGAGAATGTGGTGGAAGAAATAGAATAAAGGAGAAGTTTTTATGCAGTTCAATGACTTCAAAGGACTGAGCCTGTCCCGACTGGGCTTCGGCGCCATGCGCCTGCCCACCAAGGAGGACGGCTCCATCGACCAGGCTGCCCTGGAGGAGATGGTGGCCTATGCCATGGACCACGGTGTCAACTACTTTGACACCGCCTATCCTTATCACGGCGGAAATTCGGAGATCGCGCTGGGCAGGGCCCTTCGCAAATACCCCCGGGAAAGCTGGTATCTTGCCAACAAGTACCCGGGCCACCAGATCTCTCAAAGCTATGACCCTGCCGCTGTTTTTGAAGATCAGCTGAAAAAGTGCGGGGTGGACTACTTCGATTTCTATCTCCTGCACAATGTTTACGAAAATTCCATGAGCACCTACACCGACTCCAGGTGGGGGATCATCGACTATTTCAAGGAGCAGGTGAAAAACGGGCGCGTTAAGCACCTGGGCTTTTCCAGCCACGCGCGGCCCGACACGCTGGAAAAGTTCCTGGACTACGCAGGGGACGACATGGAGTTCTGCCAGATCCAGCTAAACTATTTGGACTGGACTTTGCAGGACGCCCAGGCGAAATACGACCTGCTCACCCGGCGCAATATCCCGGTTTGGGTGATGGAGCCTGTCCGCGGGGGGAAATTAGCCCAGCTTAATGAGGAGGATACCGCGAAGCTTCGCGCCCTGCGCCCGGAAGACAGCGCGGCCGCTTGGGCGTTCCGGTGGCTTTCGAATCTGCCCAATGTGAAGGTGGTGCTCTCCGGCATGAGCAATATGGCCCAGATGGAGGATAATGTGAAGACCTTCTCCTCCGGAGCGCCTCAGACGGCGGAGGAGGCCGCCCTTTTGATGAAGCTTGCCGAAAGCCTGAAGAACGCCCTGCCCTGCACAAGGTGCCGCTACTGCTGTGACGGCTGTCCTCAGGGATTGGACATTCCCATGCTCATCCACGCGTACAACGATGTGAAGTATACGGGAGGCGGCACGACGGTCAGCATGCAGTTCGACGCCCTGCCCCAGGATAAGCGGCCGGAGGCCTGCATTAAGTGCGGAGCCTGCGCGGCGATCTGCCCCCAGAACATCGACATCCCCGGCGCTCTGGAGGAGCTGACGGATATCCTCAGTAAGCTTCCCAGCTGGGCGGAGATCTGCCGCCAGCGGGAGGAAGCCGCCCGCAGGCTGAAAGGATAAAAATACTGAGATCCTGCCCTAACAGGGCAGGACCTTTGTCTCTCTTCCGAACAGGATAGAAACTTCCTTCCTCTCCCCAAAGGCAGGAGCTTTGCCGCTGACCTGTGAGGATAGAGGCTTTGTGCCCCGTTCGCTGTGAAGGAAGGGGCTTCTCCTTGCTTTTTATAGGCGAGGTATGATAGAATCCTCCTGGAGGCATGAGCTTTCAATCGAGGCGGACTGAACACGGAAAGGGGGACTGCCCCTGGCGGGCGGCCTTAAAACCGTGAGATCGCCGGCGAGGAGAAGAGAATGGAAACACGAGAAAAGAAATTTAACTGGAAGCAGTTTTTGAGACAGCTTTCTGTGATCGCGGTGCCGGTGGCGCTGCAAAACTTGTTGACCACTACCGGAAGCATGATCGACACCATGATGATCGCCCCTCTGGGAGAAAAAGTGGTGGGCGCTGTGGGACTTTGCGCCCAGTTTTCCTCTTTAATGTTTTCCGGATACTGGGGCTTTATCGGAGGCGGAATGTTGTTTTTCTCCCAATACTGGGGAGCAAAGGACGAGAAGGGGATCAACCGGGCCTACGGCACCACTTTGGCCTGCCTGATGACGGTGGCGCTGCTGTTCGCCTCTGCTGCTGCCTTTGCGCCGGGGACTGTTATGAAGGTCTATACGGACAAATCGGTGATCCAGGAAATCGGGGTGGAATATCTCAGTATGATCGGCGTCTCCTATCTTGCCACGGTCTTCACCACGGGAATGAGCGCGCTGCTGAGATCTACCGAGCGGGTAAAGATCCCGCTGGTTGCCGCCATCTGCTCCGTGGGTTCCAATATTCTGCTCAATTACATCTTTATTTACGGGAATTTCGGCTGTCCTGCCATGGGTGTACGGGGAGCGGCTTTAGCCACCTCCTGCGCAGGCGTGATCAACGCCGGCGTGACCCTCTTACTGGCAAAGAGGGTGGGATATCCCTACCTCTTCCAGTTCCGCGCTCACTTTCGCTGGTCCGTGCCCTGGCTGAAGGAGTATTTCCGCAAGTGCTTCCCCATCCTGTGCAACGAGATCCTTATCGGCGTGGGAAACATGACCATCAATATCGTCCTGGGCAGACAATCTGAGCAGGCCATTGCCGCCGTCGCCGTGTTCCGGGTGCTGGAGGGGCTGGTGATCGGCTTTTTTGCCGGGTTTTCCAACGCGGCCTCGGTGCTGGTGGGAAAATGTGTGGGAGCGGGAGAACTGGACACCGCCTACCAACGGGCCAAACGATTGGTTGCGATCTGCGGGGCGACTATCTTCTGTCTTGCAGTGGCGCTCATTGCCCTGCACAAGCCCATCCTCACGGCCATGAGCCTCAGGGGGGAGTCCTATCAGATCGGGGTGCAGCTGCTTTGCGTGTACTGCGTGGTGTCCGTTCTGCGTATGGGCAACTGGATCCAGAACGACACCTATCGCTCTGCGGGCGACGCGGCCTACGGCACGATTTTGGAGATCGTCTTTATGTATGCAATGCTTTTGCCCTGCGTCTGCCTCAGCGGACTGGTGTGGAAGCTGCCCTTTGTGGTGATCTTCATTTGCTGCTATATCGATGAGCCCATTCGGTTCTGCCTGATGCAGCGGCACATGTACAGCGGGAAATGGATCAAGCCGGTGACAGAGCTGGGAAAAGCCGCGCTGCCGGAATTTTTGGAAAGCAGGAGGAGGGCAAAGGCCCATGAAAGCATATGAAGCTCTTTTGGAGGAGTTTGTTCAAAAAAGCAGGGATATCTTAGGGGAAAATCTGGTGGGAGTCTATCTTCACGGCTCTGCCGCCATGGGCTGTTTTCATCCGGAGAAAAGTGACTTGGACCTGATGATCGTGGTAAAGAAGCCGCCTTCCTCTGACACAAAAAGACAGTATCTGGACATGACGGTAGCCTTGAACGGGAAAGCGCCGGCGAAGGGCCTGGAGCTCAGCCTGGTGCGGGAAGAGGTCTGTTCTCCCTTTCAGTATCCCACGCCCTATGAGCTCCATTTTTCAGGTGCCCATCTTGCCTGGTATCAGAGAGACCCCGCAGAGTATGTGGAGAAAATGCAGGGAGAGGACCGGGACTTGGCCGCCCACTTCACTATTTTGCTCCACCGGGGAAAAACGCTGTTCGGAAAGCCCATCTCCCAGGTGTTTGCCCCGGTGCCGAAAGAGTCCTATTGGGACAGCATCTGCGGGGATGTCATTGAGGCGGCAGAGGAGATCTGCAAAAACCCCATCTATTATATTCTCAATTTGTGCCGGGTGCTGGCCTATAGAAGAGAAGGGCTGATCCTCTCGAAGGAGGAGGGCGGAGCCTGGTACTTGGAAAAGGGCCTTGACCGGCGGTATGCGCCGCTCATAGAAAGCGCCCTTGCTCAGTACAGAGGAGCCCCCAAGAAGGCGTTTTCTGAGGAGCTATCAAAGAGCTTTGCCCGTGACATTTTAAAGCAGCTTTCGGCGCCGGATGGGGCGAAGGACTCGTATTCCTGAAAAGGGTCCGCGAAATTTGTCAATAGAATACAATTCTCCCATAAAAATCCGGAGGGTGCGGTTTATAAACCGCACCCTCCGGATTTTTGTTTCGGTTCTATTTCTTGGTGAAAACAAGCATATTGCTCATGTTCCGACCGGCGGGCACGAGACAGCTGCCCTTGGCCCAAAGGGCGCAGGAAGCGCCGCCGTCCAGATTCATAGCGGTTTCACAGCCCAGACCCGCCATGACCTGAGACAGCTCTCTGAGAGTGCCGGAGGTGTGGGCGATCACGACCTTGCCGTCCTTTTTCACGCCGATGGCCATGCGGGAGCCGGACTCCGAGATCACATGGGGGTCGGTCTGCCCTTCGTCCCGATAAGTGGAGGCGTTGCCATAGGGCTTGCCGTTTTTCACAACGGTAGGCCCGCAGCTCAGAGCCGTCTGGATGTCTGTGGTTTTGCCTTCATCAAAAACAGTTTTCAGATCTACCCGGTCTCCCACCTTGATGCGGGAGATAACGACCTCACCCTCGTAGCGCAGCGCCCGTTCAAAAAGAATGAAGCCCTTGCTGGGGATCGGCACATTGGAGGCGTTGTGGTACACCTTGGTGACGATTCCGTCCTCGTCCACTGCCGCGGCGTTCAATACCTTTCTGGGGATGGTTTTTCCAAAGGCGGAGGTGTATACCATTTTTGTGCCGTCGCCGTCGTGCAGCTCAATATTGCAGCCGATATGCAGCTTGTCCTCTTCGATGACCTTTCCGTTTTGATCGGTGTAAGTCATCTGGAAGCAGGTTCTGAAGTAGTCGATGGAGGCCTTGCCGTCCTGGTCGATGACGAAGGTGGGCTTTTTTGCTCCGGCGTAGCTGTCCGCCCGAAGCAGCTTGCCGCCGCTGACAATGGTGGCGAAGGTGGTGTTGTCTCCGCCGCTGTAGCAGTTGAAGAAAGAGCCGTTGACGGCGATGTAGGCGTTTTTGCGGGACACAATGCTTCCGGCGGACTCGGTAGACTTCAGCTTGTCATTGGCAAGGGCTACCTGGGCGCCGTAGCCAGATCTCGGATCGAATTCCACGCCGGTGACGCTGTGACCGGCCACCGTTTTGGAAAATACGGTGGGCTCCTTGAAGGAGGGGTCCACTACGGGAACGGGGAGCTGATCCTTGGGAAGGGGCTCCATGCCCAGGGTCAGGCACACCATTTTGGCCGTCTCGGACCGCTTGATGTGATTCCTGGGGTTGAAATATCCCTTGTTATCTCCGGCGATAATGCCGCCGGTCTGGCAGAGGTAGACGTCCTCCTTTGCCCAGCCGGAAATGGAGGCGTCGTCAGGGAAGGGCTTCTGGGGCTGGGAGGGGGAAATGGACACGCCCTCTGTGACCTTCGCGAACCGGACCAGGAAAGCGGCGGCCTCCTGACGGGTGACATAGGCCTTGGGCCGGAAGGTGGTAGGCGTTTTCCCGTTGGTAATACCCACCTTTGCGCACCAGTTCACTTGGGCGGCGTACCAGGCGCTGGAGGGAACGTCCTCAAAGAGGTTCATGGCCTTGTAATCCGCCAGCTCTGTTTCACTCAAGGCGTAATTTGCCAGCATGGTGACAAATTCGCTTCGGGTGATCCTGGCGGTGGGCTGAAAGGTACTGGGCGTTTTTCCGTGGACAATGTCCTCCTGCACCAGCCGGTAGACATACCCGGCGTACCAGGTGTCGTTGGGAACATCGGAAAAGGGCTTTAATTCGGCGGCCAGGACCGGGCTTGCCGGAAAGGCAAATAAGATCAGCACCGCCAGAAGAAGGGACAAAAGCTTTCTTTTCATCTTCCTGCATCTCCTTTTTGGGATCGGTCCCGTAACTTTCTTTTATTCTAGCACTGGGAAAAGAGAAAATCAAGGTCTCCTGAGAACGCTGTCCTCAGGCGCTCGCACATAAAAAATTGCGCTCCGGATACAGGTGTGATAATATAGTAAAAAGACTTGAAAGGATGGGGAAAGCAGAATGAATAAACAGGTGATCCGGGATTTTGTGTGCAGTGAAACAGAACCTGTCGTCCAAACAAAGCAGGGGAGGCTTCGGGGGTACCGGTCCAATGAGATCTATATCTTCCGGGGAATCCGCTATGCCCGGGCAGATCGCTTTCAGATGCCGCGGCCGGTGGAGCCCTGGGAGGGAATTGTGGACGCTCAGGATTATGGCCATGTTTGCCCCACTGATCGCGTGGAAACCGAAACCACAGGCAACCTGGCCTTTCCCAAGCGGTACTGGCTTGCCGATGAGAATTGCCAGACCTTGAATATCTGGACCAAGCAGCTTAACCCAGACGCGAAAAGGCCGGTGGTCGTCTGGCTGCACGGCGGCGGTTTTTCTGCCGGCTCCTGCCTGGAGCTGGAGTGCTATGACGGAGAGAATATGTGCCGGTATGGGGATGTGGTGCAGGTTTCTCTGAATCATCGGCTGAATCTGTACGGCTTTTTGGACCTTTCCGATTATGGGGAGGAATATGCCATGAGCGGGAATGTGGGAATGGAGGATATCGTAGCCGCGCTGAAATGGATCCGGGATAATATTGCCGCTTTCGGCGGAGACCCGGATAATGTGACTGTTTTTGGGGAATCCGGAGGCGGCGGGAAGGTTCGCGCGCTGATGCAGATGGGCAGCGCTGATGGGCTGTATCACCGGGCCATTGTAGACAGCGGCTGTCTGCCGGAGCTGGAGATCTCCCCTGCCGAGCAGAAGGAGCAGGCAAAGGCCTTTGCGAAAAAAGCGGTGGAAGCGGCAGGAGGGCTGGAGACTCTGAAAAGGATGGAGCACGGAGAGCTGTTGAAGGTATTGAAAACAGCTTCCGGAGGAGGCTTTATCAACTGGGAACCAGTCCCCTGTACCGGAAGCTACATAGGCGAGTGGTATAACGCCGGTTTTCGGAAAGAGACTCTTCGGATCCCCATGATCGTGGGAAGCGTCTTTTCAGAGCTGGTGCCCAGGCCGGAAAGGATAAACGACAAGAACGCCTTGACGCAGCAGGAGCGGTATGAGGCGGTGAAGATGGCCTTTGGGGAAGAGGCTGCGCCGCAGATCCGGGATGAATTTCAAAAGGCTTATCCGGAATTCAACCTCTATTACGCTTCGCTGATCGACTGCATGGTTCGTCCTGTGACCTCCCGATTCTGTGTGGAGCGGGCCAAGGCGGGGGGCGATACCTATAATTTCCTGTTTGCCCATGAAACCAATTACAAGGGTGGATTGCTTTCCACCCATGCCGACGAGCTCAGCTTTGCGTTCCACAATGTGGAGTATGTGGGCTCTCAATTTGCAGGAGAGCAGACCTACAAGCTGGAGGAGGAGTTCTTCTCGTCCTTTATGGCCTTCGCCCGGACAGGGGATCCCAACAACGACAAGATCTCTCTCTGGAAAAAGGTGGAGCCGCAGGAGCATAACTGCTTCGTGTTTTCCAAGGCTCCCGGCAACCGGGTGGCCCATGACGAGAAGCTCATGGAGATCGTCAGCTGGAATTCTCCGTACACCAGACCGGCATTTTATCAAAAGAAGAAGTGAATGGAAACCCTATCTCTATCAAAATGGAAAGCGGCAGGCTCTTTATGGAAAGGCCTGCCGCTTTTTCAGTAGACCAGAAGTTCAGAAAATTTTTCATTGGCCAAAGGGGGGAAAGCTCTCCCGTTACTCAGAAATCCCTGCCATAACAGGGTGCTCTCCAACAGGCGGAGAGGTTTCCGCCTGGAAGCCGGAGAAGCCCGGAAAGTTCGGCGCTGTGTTGACAAATGGCAGGAAAGGAGAGTATACTTTTATGTATCTTGCTTATTAGAGAAGCAAGGGGAAGGGGTGAGTGTTGGTTGAAGAAAAAAGCTGTATGGCTCTGGTGCCTTTTGCCGCTTTTTCTCCTCTCCGGCTGTGTTTTTTTGCCTCAGGAGGAGGAACTTGCGCCCTTGTCTGTTCTGGAACAGGCAAAGAAGGAGGACTTTGAGTTTTCCACTGTGACCCGAGGGGATCTGGAGCAGTGGGAAACCATCGACTGCAAATTTCAGCCGCTCAGGCAGGAGCAGCTGAGCTTTCCCTATGACGGGCGCCCCATTGGAAGGATCTGTGTTGAGATCGGGGAAGAGGTGAAGCCGGGGCAGCTTTTGGCCCAGCTGGAAAACAAGGCGCTGGACGAAGAGCTGGAGGACTGTGAGGATCAGGCAAAGCTCTTAAAGCAGAAGCTTGAGTATGCAAAAAACAGCCTCAATATCCTCTACGGCTGGGGTCTGTACGGTCAGGCGGAGGACTATGAGGAACAGGTGCAGGAGCTTGAAGAGGACAGTGCCGTAGCCGACAAAAGGCTGGAGGAATTGCGGGAGCAGAAGCGGGCGGAATCCCTTTACGCCGGGATCGCGGGGACGGTCTCCTATCTCAGTGAGGAGGAGCTGTCCCAGTCGGCCGCGCCCTTTGTCACCGTTTCGGACCGGAGCAAAGCCTGCTTTTATGCCGACACGCAGTACGCTGAGGCTATCAAGCCGGGCACGAAGGTGACCCTTTCCACCGAAAAGGGAGAACTGAGCGCCGAGGTGAAAAGCGGAAAAGAGCTGGGCCTTGAGGAAGTAAAAAACGAGAAAACCGGGAAAAGCCGGGTGTATTTTCTTCCGGAGGGAGAAACGGTGACGCTCAATGACGCAAGCCGCGCCAGTCTGAGCCTTCTGCTGGACAGCCGCCGGGATGTGCTGATCGTCTCGGAGCGTTCTGTGCTTTCTGCCGGCGGAAAGTTCTATGTCTTTTATGAAAACGAGGAAGGGGTCCTGACCCCGAAACAGGTGGAGTTGGGCCTGAGAGTGCGCGGACGGTATGAGGTGCTGTCCGGCCTGAATGAGGGAGAAGCCCTCTTGGTCAACTGAGGGAGGTGCTGTATATGAAACGGTTGTGGGCGGCTGCTCTGGCGCTTTTCCTATTGCCGGTGCTGGTTTCCTGCGGGGCAGATCGGGACGATCCCGAGCTTTTGGAGCCTATGGAGGTGGGAAGCGACCTGGCCCAGGTGAAGCGGGAAGACATCTATGACGGGACCGTGCTGACGGCCAGTGTGCTTCCCAGATGCGAGGAGCTGAGCTTCTCGGTAAACGGACGCGTTGGAGAGATCTGCGTGACCCTGGGTCAGACGGTGAAAAAGGGAGATCCCCTGATCCGGCTGGATACGAAGGAGCTGGAGGAAAGCCGGGAGGAGCTGACAAAAGAGCTGGAATACGCCCGGAAGATGGATGAGTTCGACACCCGGGAGGCAGAGCTCAACGAGGCGAGGATCGCCCAGCAGTCAGGCTGGGACAGTCCCGCCTGCCAGCTGTACATCAATGAACGGGAGGCCGAGAAACAGGAACGGGCCACGCAGATCGGAAAGCTGGAGCGAAAGCTTAAGCGGATGAACCAGACCATCAATGTGGAGAGCGTGATCACCGCCTCCTGTGACGGCGAAGTGGCTGCCATGACGGTGTGCGTGGGAGACTCGGTGAAAAAGGATCAGGTGGTCACGGCTGTGGCGGACAATTCCTCCTGCTTTTTGCAGACAGATTACATGGAGGAGGGAACAGTGAACCTGGCGGGTTCTGTCTACGCCGTTGTGGGGGGAGTCCGCTATGAGGTGGAATACATCCCCATGTCCACCAAGGACTATGTGGCGAGAAACCTCTCCGGCCGGAAGCTGTTTTCCAGCTTCCGGCTAAAGGACGGAGACACGGGCCTCATCGGTGAGTTCGCCATGCTCTATCTCATGTCCTCTCAGCGGGAGCAGGTATTGAGCATCCCCTCCAACGCCCTCATATGGGGAGAATCTGGCTATTATGTATATGTACAGCGGGGAGATGAGCGGATCCGGCAGGAGGTCAAGGTTGGCCTGAGGACTGCCGCTCAGACCGAGATCCTTTCAGGACTCAAGGAAGGAGAGATGGTCTATGTGGCAGGGTAAGCGGACGGCGGCTTTCACGATAGCCCTGCTGCTTCTTCTGGGAGGCTGCGGGACGGAGGAGACGCAAAGCGGGGAGACCATACTTACCGGTGTGGAGGCCGAAGAGGCGGCAAGCTATACGACCTATGAGGTGGTTCCTGTCGATGTGGCCAAAAACGGATCCATGGCTCTTACCGTGATGTACACCCAGCTGGAGCCCCTTTACCCGCCGGAGGATCAGCTTTTTTTTGGAGAGCTGCTGGTGAGCAGAGGCGAAACCGTGAAAAAGGGAGAGCCTATCGCGACCTTTCAGAGGCAGAGCAGCAAGGCGGAGCTGCAAAAGGCTCAGCTGGAGCTGGAGCGTCTCAAGCAGGAGCGGGAGGACCGTTTGGAGGAGCTCTATGAGCAGCTGGAAACTGCCTGGGCCTACTCTGACGGGATCGGCATGGAGCTGGCTCAAATCGAGTATGATAGGGCAGATTGCAGCTTTCAGCGGCAGATCGATCTGATGCAGGAAGAGGTGGATGACCGGCAGGCCGCCTTCGAGCCATTGGAGCTGCTGGCGCCCTATGACTGTGTGGTGGAGAATACCACCTTCTTTTACGACCAGCAAGAGGTAGATACCTCCACCGTGATCGTGGAGGTGAGCAATGTGGCCTCCATGGTGCTGCTGGGGGAGGACATCACAAACAGCTTCCAATACGGCAGCGAGGTCCAGGTGGAATACGGCAGAGCGGGGAAGAAGGAGACCTTAGAAGCCCGGGTGGTATGTACCTCGGCAATTCTGGGAAACGAGGGGCGGGAGGTCTATATTCTGCCCAATGAGCCGGTGGAGGCCTCCAAGCTGGAAAAGCCGGTGGCAAAGGCGGACTGCGTCCAGCTCAAGGACGCGCTGACCGTGCCCCGCGCCGCGGTGAAAACGGAAAACGGGAACGACTATGTACAGATCCTGATCGACGGCGTGACCCACAAGCGCTATGTGATCTGCGGCGCGTTGGTGGGCAATACCACCGATCGGTATATCGTGGTGCTGTCCGGGTTGGAAGCGGGACAGCAAGTGATCATTGAATGAGGGGGGCGGTGGATTTGTTACAGTTTGTATTGCAGAAGATCCGCAATAAAAAATGGCTGATCCTCAGCCTCCTGGTGGGGAACCTGTTGATGGTGGCCATCTGCGCCGCGGGGCCCATGTACACCAAGGCGGCCTTGCAGCGCACCCTGACCCGTACCATGAGCGACTACGTCCAGCAGGAGGGCCGCTACCCATCCAGCGTATCTATCGACGCCTCCTCCAAGGGTGGTGTGGAGCTTTTGGAGAGTGACGAACAGCTGGTAGGAACTCTCGCGGAAAAGCTGGGAGTGGAGCCTCTGGAGGTGGTCGCTCACCGCTATATCGACAAGATAGACTTTTTCCCGGAGCTCTCCCGGGGATCCGGGGAGACGGCCAAAACCGCCCGTATCGGGTTTCTCCGGAACTTAGCGGACAATATCGAGGTGGTTTCCGGCTCCCTTTACGGGGAGGAGCCGAACGATGAAGGCGTGGTGGACGCCGTCATCAGCGAAAGCTGTATGATAGAGCTGGGCGTGATGCAGGGCGAGATCCTCAAAACCAAAGGGCTGGAGGCGCCGGACGGCTCGGAGCTGAGAGTGCGTATCTCGGGGATTTTCCGTCCCAAGGAGGGAGACTCTCCCTTCTGGTATCGCACCCCCGCCTCCTATGGCAGCACTCTTTTTATCAGCGAAGAGGCATTTGCGTCCGGCATCTCCCAGGAGTCCCGGGAAAAGAAGATACAGGCGAACTGGTGCTGGATCTTCGATTACAGGAAGATCACCGTAGACAACTGCCGGGCGTTCGTCAGGGACTCCGCGGAGCTTTCGGAGCTTTTCGAGGGGGAGAAGAACCATTCCTATCGGGATTATTTTACCCGGCTGATTGAGAGCTATCAGGTCCAGGCGGCCCAGGTAAAGGGAACCCTGTGGATCCTTCAGGTGCCCATCTATGTGCTGCTGGCGGCCTTTATTTTCATGGTGTCCCGGCAGATGCTGGATCTGGAGGCGGCGGAGATCGCCGTGATGAAAAGCCGGGGCGCTTCCCAGAAGCAGATCCTCGGCATCTACTGCCTGCAAAGCGGGCTGCTGTCCGGGGCGAGTCTGATTTTAGGGGTGCCGCTGTCCTTCCTGGTCTGCAAGATTATCGGCTCGGCCAACGCCTTTCTGGAATTTGTATCCCGCAGCTCTCTCGAGCTGGAGATTACCGGAGAGGTGGTGCTCTATGCCCTGGCGGCGGCGGTGGCGAGTATGGCCGCCATGGTTTTGCCGGTGCTGCGGTACAGCAGGACCACCATTGTGGCGGTGAAGCAGGGCAAGGCCAAAAAGCGCTCGGCCCCTCTCTGGCAGAAGATATTTCTGGATGTGATCCTCATCGCTGTGGGCTTTTACGGCTTTTTCAGCTTTCAGGGCCAGAAGGAGCATATCGCTGAGCGGGTACAGAGCGGGACGGGGCTTGACCCGCTGGTCTATCTGTCCTCTTCGCTGTTTATCATTGGCTGGGGGCTTCTGGCTTTGAGGGTCATTCCTCTGATCGCCAAGCTGGTTTACAAACTGGGCAGACGCTGGTGGCCTCCCTCCCTTTACGCCTCTTATCTGTGGGTGCTGCGCTCCAAGGGCGGCGGGTTTATCGTCACCTTCCTGATCATCACCATTGCTTTAGGGATCTTCAACGCCTCTACCGCCAGGACCGTGAACAGCAACGAGATCTCCCGCGTCGCCTATCAGGACGGAGGGGCGGACCTGGTGCTGATGGAGCAGTGGGGAAGCAACTCCCTGCAGGTGGAGTCTGACGATACCGGCTCGACGAGTCTGCTCTATTTTGAACCGGACTTTGAAAAGTATAAAAGCATCCCCGGCGTCACCTCTTTGACCCGGGTGCTGTACGACACCAAGGTGTCGGTTTCTCTGGATTCCGCATCAGGGCGCGGCAGTACGGTGACCCTGATGGGGATCCACACCAAGGAGTTCGGCGAGACCGCCAGCCTGAAAAAGGGCTTGCTGCCGGAGCATTTCTACGACTATCTCAACGCCATCGCCCAAAAGAGCGACGGGGTGCTGGTGTCTTCCCTGTTCCGGGACAAATACGACTATAACCTGGGGGATACCCTGATCTACCGCAGCGAGAACGGGGACAGCGCCAGGGGGGTGATCTACGGGTTTGTGGATTACTGGCCAACCTATCTCAAGGAGAAGACGGCCAGGAATACAGACGGCACCCCGCGCAAGGAGGAAAATCTGCTGATTGTGGCAAACCTCAGCTATCTTCAGGCCCAGTGGGGCGTAAGGCCCTACCAGGTGTGGCTCAGCATGGAGGATGGGGACACCTCTCCGGTATACGATTTTGTGGAAGAGCAGAAGCTTGTTCTCACCGAATTCCGGGATCAGACTGCGGATCTGGTGACGGTGAAAAACGACCCGGGCATCCAGGGCACCAACGGGATCCTGACCGTGGGGTTTGTGGTGGCTTTGGCGCTGTGTACCGTAGGATTTTTGATCTACTGGATCCTGACCATCAAAAACCGGTCCCTGCAATTTGGAATTTTCCGTGCCATGGGCATGAGCATGAAGGAGATCGTGGTGATGCTCTTAAACGAGCAGTTCTATGTTTCCGGTCTGGCCATCGCCATGGGCGTCGGCGTGGGACTGCTTACCTCCCGGCTGTTCGTGCCGCTGATCCAGCTTGCCTATGTGAAATCGGAGATGCCTTTGCCGCTGGAGGTCTTACAGGCGGGCAGCGATGTGCTTCGCCTGCTCGTTGTGGTGCTGCTGGTCATGGCGGCATGTATGGTGATCCTGGGCACGATCATCCGTAAGCTGAAGATCGCCCAGGCGTTGAAGCTGGGAGAGGACTGAGAGGAGGAGCCTATGCTTTCTGTGGAAAATCCGATTCTTATCGCCAGAGGGATCAAGCGGGGCTTTTCTCTGCCGGATGGAGAGACCTTTTTCGCCCTCAAGGGCGTTGATATTGCTGTTCCCAGAGGGAAGCTTACGATCCTCAAGGGGAAGTCCGGCTCCGGAAAGACCACCCTGATGAATATTCTGGGGGCCCTGGACCTTCCCACCGAGGGTACGGTGGAGTTTGACGGCAAAGAGATCACTGCTCTGGACGACGAGCAGCGCACACAGCTGCGCCGGTACGAGATCGGCTTCGTGTTCCAGTCGGTTGCGCTGATCCCCACTATGACCGCCTATGAAAATGTGGAATACGCCCTGCGTCTGGGAAACTTCCAGGGGGATCGCCGTGCCAGGGCCAATGAGTGCCTGGAACGGGTGGGGCTGACAGCCCGGGGCAGTCATATGCCGGCCCAGATGTCCGGCGGAGAGCAGCAGCGCGTTGCCATTGCCAGGGCCATCGCCCACCGGCCGAAGCTGATCTTCGCCGATGAGCCCACCGGAGAGCTGGACACCAATACCGCCATCAGCGTGGTAAAAATGTTTAAGGAGCTGTGCGCGGATCAGGAGATCACCTTCGTGATGACTACCCACGACACAGGCTTTATGGAGATCGGCGACGCGGTCTATGAGCTGGAAGGCGGTGAAGTGATCAGTGAGCGATGAGCGGGAATATATCATCGAGTGCGACAATCTGGTGAAGATCTACAAGACGGAGGAGACTGAGGTCATGGCCCTGCAGGGCCTGGACTTTCAGGTGCGCTACGGGGAGCTCACCGCCGTGATCGGCAATTCCGGCAGCGGGAAAAGCACCTTCCTGAATCTGCTGGGCGGCCTGGACACCCCCACCGCCGGGAGGCTCTATGTGGACGGGCTGGACCTGTTCCGCCTTTCGGAAAAAGAGCTGGTCGCCTATAAGCGGGATCTGGTGGGCTTTGTCTGGCAGAACAACGCGAGGAACCTTTTGCCCTACCTCTGCGCCTGGCAGAATGTACAGATGCCCATGCTCTTCGGCACCCAGGAGGCAAAGAAGGAGCGGGCCATGGAGCTTTTGGAGCTGGTGGGAATGGAGCACCGGGCCGAAAGCTATATGCGGGAGCTTTCCGGCGGCGAGCAGCAGCGGGTGGCCATCGCCATCGCGCTGGCGAACCGGCCTAAGCTTTTGCTGGCAGACGAGCCTACCGGCTCTGTGGATCCGGTAACGGCTGCGTATATTTTCAACGCCTTTCGCCGTCTCAATCGGGAACTGGGCTTAACCATCGTCATTGTGACCCACGATATGAGCGTGGCAAGCAAGGTGAGCAGAGTTGTGCAGATTCGGGACGGAAAGATCAGCACCGAACGGGTCATGCGGGAAAACTATTTGGAACAGCTCAACCAGACGGCCAGTCTGGAATCCCTGGGAGCGGCTACCCTGATGGACGGGAGCACCCATGAGGAATTCGCCGTGCTGGACCGCAACGACCGAGTGCAGCTGCCTCCGGAGCTGCTTGAGCAGGCGGGCTTTGACGGCCGCCGAGTCAAGATGGCTGTGGAGGACGGAAAGATCGTCATCTCCCAGCCTAAGGAGGAACAGAGGGAAGAATGAATGGGGTTTGAACGCCCTTTCAGAAGAACGAAAACTACAGGGGCCTTCCTTCCAACGGAGGAAGGCTCCCCTTGGGAGGAAAGCTTTATGATTCGTACCTTAGACGCCTCCATGCTGGGGCTCAGCTGTTCTGTGGAAGAGGCCGCCCCCTGGGCGGCAAAATACGGATTTCAGGCCGTCAGCGCTTCCAGAGAGGTGCTGGAAAACCGGGAAGTGGGAAAAAGAACGGCTGCGGCGCTGGTGGAAAACGGCCTCTCCTGGGGCTTAATGCCCATGCCTGCCGACTTCTACCACTGGGGTCTCACGGACTCCGATTTTGAGAAGGCGCTGGAGATCCTGCGCCGCGAGGCAGACTTCGCCAGGGTTCTGGGAATCAGTCACGCCTACAACCATGTGTGGTCTTCCGGCCCCAGGCCCTTTGAGGAGAATTTTGAGTGGACCGTAAAGCGCATCCGGGCGGTAAACGGGATCTTATCGGAGAACGGCGTTTCCTACGGGTTGGAATTTCTGGGCCCCTATGAGCTGCGCGCCCTGCAGCCACATGAGTTTATCCATTCCCTGTCCGGTGCTTTGGCGCTGGCGGACGCCGCCGGAGGCGGAGTGGGCATCGCCTTCGATGTGTACCACTGGTACTGCTCCCAGCACGGGGCCTGGGATGATGTGATGCTGATGGAGCAGCACATGGACCGCCTGGTGGCGGTGCATCTCAGCGACGGCGTGGATGGCAGAGCAGTGGAGGAACAGAAGGATCTGGAGCGCCGTCTGCCCCTGGAGACAGGGATCATCGACTCCAAGGGCGTTTTGTCCCGCTTCCTCCGGCACAAAAGCGACGCGCTGTATGTGGCGGAGCCCTTTGACCCTTGGAAAAGCCGGTTCCGGGAAATGGAGCCCGAAGAGGCCATCCGCCGTGTCTCCGCGATCCTTGACAAGGTCGTGGAATGAAGAATGAAGCCGCTTCGCTGATTAGTCGTCAGCTATCAGTAGTTAGTCGTTAGAAGGGACTTGGCGCCCCAAGGGGCGGCTACAAAACCCTTCTTGCCTCTCCCTCTGGGAGAGGCGGCGCGGCATAGCCGCGGCGGAGAGGGTGGTATTTTAGTTGTTAGTTTTTAGTCGTTAGTGATTTAGAAAGGGCGCTCTTCTCGCCTACCGGCTCGGTCAGCTCGCGGCATGTGTCCCGCAGGGACACGCTCGCCCCTCTCAGTCACCTTCGGTGACAGCTCCCCCAAGGGGAGAGCCAAGGCTCTTTCTAACGACTAATATCTAAAAACTAACAACTACTTCCCCCGGAATGTTTTTTCCTTTTTCGCAGAGACTAAAAATTGACGGGCCCCGCTGATTGGTATATAATGGAAAAGTCAGATGCAGGTCGAAAAAAACAGAACCGGGAGAGTTTATGCCAAAGGAAAAGAAACAAAGCTTTATCAAAGGTGCAGTCATCCTCACTGCCTCCACATTGCTTGTGAAGGTGTTGGGGCTGTTGTTTTCTTTCCCTTTAGCTAACCTCATCAGCACGGAAAGCATGTCCTACTTCTATAATGCCTATGATATTTTCGGCATGTTTCTCATGCTTTCCACCGCCGGACTGCCTGTGGCGGTGTCCCGCATGGTAGGGGCGACCTACTCTCAGGGACGCAGAAAAGAGGCGGACCGGGTGTTCGGTGTAGCCTTCTGGCTGTTTTTCGGCATCGGCGTGGTGGGGTGCCTTGTGATGTTTTTCGGTTCTCACGCCATTGCCGCCTGGATGGGAAGTCCGGGCTCCGCCTATGCCATTATGGCCCTTTCGCCCACCATGTTTTTTATCTCTGTCATGTCCGCTTTGCGCGGGTATTTTCAGGGCCGCTCCAATATGACGCCTACCGCAGTCTCCCAGACCATCGAGGCGGTGACCAAGGTCGTGATCGGCGTTGGTTTGGCGGTGTACATTCTCAGGCAATATAACTCTGACGCCTGGGCCGCCGTGGGGGCTATCGTAGGCGTTTCCATCAGCGCTGGACTGGGGACCCTTTATCTGACGGTCTATAAGCTCAGGCAGCGAAGCAGGGATAAGGATCTGCCGGACACCGGCGCTTCCGGGGAGACCCGAGCCTCCATGCTCAAAAGCCTCGTTTTGTTCGCCGTGCCCATCACCCTGGGCTCCTGTTTTCTGAGCCTTTTGGACACTGTGGACACCGTGGTGCTGATGAACCGCCTGCAGGGGGCATTGGGCTATTCCCAGGAGTTGGCGGACGACCTGCGGGGAATTCTGGGTCACGCAAGAAAGTTCTTTGATCTCCCGGGCGCCTTTGTGGTGCCCATTTCCACCAGCCTCCTGCCCGCTCTCGCCGGGGCGATCGCCTCCAAGAATTCACGGGAGGCGGACCATATTGCCAACACCTCCATGCGGGTGACGCTGATGATCTCTATCCCGGCTACCGTGGGGATGTTCCTGTTTTCGGATCCCATCTGCCGGGTGCTGCTGTTCAATCAGCCGGAAACCGCCGCCCGGACCGCCCCTCTCCTGGCCGTGCTCAGTATTGCCATTGTCTTCAACAGCACGCTCTTCACGACTAACGCCATTTTGCAGGCGGTGGGCAGGCCCACGATCCCGGTGGTGAATATGGCCATCGGGGGTGTGGTAAAGGTGGCCCTCTCCTATGTTCTGATCGGGATCCCGGAGATCAATGTGATGGGCTCCGCCCTGAGTACGGTGGCGTCCTATGGGATCATTATGATACTGAACCTCATCGTGATGCGAAGAAGCGTTCCCAATTTAGAGAGCTTTTTCCTGATGAGCGCGCCCCTGCTGCTCTCCGCGGCTGTGATGGGGGCCGGCGCTTATGGACTGTATCGCGGGCTGTGCCTGTGGCTGGACCCGAAGCTCGCGCTGTTCCCCTCCATCATAGCCGCGGTGCTGCTGTACATGATGTGCGCGGTGCTGTTCCGGGCTGTGACCTATGACGATGTGGCGGCGCTTCCCAAGGGAGAGAAGCTTATCAAGCTTTTGCATATCCGGCAAAAATACGAGCCGCTGCACTTAAAACGAAAATGAAAAGGAACTGCTAGATAAGCAGTTCCTTTTTTGCAGCGCAGCGTTCTCTGCTGCGGAAACCGCAGTGGAGGACGCTGCGTATACATTTTTTTGAAAAAGCCTTACAGTACCTTGGAGAGAAACTCCTTGAGGCGGGGATTCTGAGGATGGGCGAAAAATTCCTCCGGTGTGTTCTGCTCTGCAATGACGCCCTCGTCCATAAAGAGCACCCGGGTGGCAACGGAGCGGGCGAAGCCCATCTCATGGGTCACCACCACCATGGTCATGCCGTCGTCTGCCAGCTCTTTCATGATCTCCAGTACCTCTCCCACCATTTCCGGATCCAGGGCGGAGGTGGGTTCATCGAAAAGCATCACGTCCGGGTTCATGGCCAATGCTCTGGCAATGGCGATGCGCTGCTGCTGGCCGCCGGAAAGCTGCTTGGGATAGGCGTCTGCCTTGTCAGGCAGCCCTACCCGCTCCAAGAGCTCCAGGGCCTTTTGATCGGCCTCGCTTTTTGTCATCAGCTTGAGTTTAACAGGGGCAAGCTTGATGTTCTCCCGGACGGACAGATGGGGGAACAGGTTGAATTGCTGGAACACCATGCCCATCCTGGCCCGCAGGCGGTTGATATCATTTTTCGGGTCTGTGATATCCACGCCCTCAAAGGTGATGGTCCCGCCGGTGGGCTGCTCCAGAAGGTTCAGGCACCTGAGAAAGGTGGACTTCCCACTGCCGGAAGGGCCGATCACCGCCACTTTTTCTCCTTTTTCAATATGTTCGTTGATCCCTTTGAGCACCTGGTGGCCCTCAAAGGCTTTTTCCAGTCCCTTAATGTCGATCACTTTGCCTCAGCCTCCTTTCCAGTTTTCCCTGCAGCCAGGTAAAGAGGATACAGAACAGAAGGTACATCACGGCAATGCCGATATAGGGGAACATGTACTCGTAGGTTTTGGCGCCTACAGCCTCGGCGTAGTAGAGAATCTCCGCCGCGCCGATGGAGGATACCAGAGAGGTGTCCTTGAACAGAACGATGAACTCGTTGCCCAGAGCGGGGAGGATGTTTTTGAAGGCCTGGGGAATCACGATATAGATCATGGTGTGAAGATACCCAAGGCCCAGGGAACGCCCGGCTTCAGACTGCCCCGCATCCACGCTCATCAGGCCGCCTCGGACGATCTCCGCCACATAGGCGCCGGAGTTGATGCCCAGCCCCAGCATACCCACAAGAAAGCGATTGCGGCTGGTCTTGAAAATAACGAAGCCCCAGATGAGCAGCTGCACCAGCATGGGCGTGCCGCGGATCACCGTGGTGTAGAGCTTGCAGATGGCGTTTGCGATCCCCAAAGCGGGGTTGTGCTTACCGGGGTTTTGCTGGTCGTGAGCGACGCGGACAACTGCCACCACGATCCCCAGGAACACGCCGATCACCAGGGCGGTGACCGTCAGCTCCAGCGTGGTGCCCATGCCCTGCAAATAGAGCTTCCAACGGTCCCCCGTGATAAAGGCCATATTAAATTTTTCAACAAAGTCGGCCCAGAACTTTTCCATGGAGAGGCTCCCTCCTCCTGTGTTTTACGGTGAACAGCGGGACTGCTTTGCAGCAGTCCCGCCCCAAATGGCCTGTAGACTCTTTTAGTCAGCGGTGATATAGGAGTCGACGATCTTCTTCACGGTGCCATCCGCGATCAGTTCCTTCAGCGCGCCGTTGACCGCGTCCAAAAGCTTCGTGTTGCCCTTCTTTATACCGATGGCATAGTCCTCGGTGACCCAGTCGCCCTCCAGCAGAGTGAGGCCCTCGTTGGCTTCCACATAGGCCTTGGCAGGCTCGTTGTCAATGATCACGCAGTCGATCTGTCCGCCCTTCAGGGCCTCTACCGCCATGGCGCCGTTGTCATAGGCGATCACATGGTCTTCGCCGTAGCCCCCGTTCTCCGGGGTATCGGAAGCATAGATGTAGCCGGTGGTGCCCTTCTGGCAGCCGATCTTCTTCTCGCCCAGATTGTCCATGGTCACATCGGATCCCTCTTTCACGATGACCACCTGCACGCCTGTGGCGTAGGAATCCGTGAAGTCCAAAACAGCCTTGCGCTCTTCGTTCACGGTAACGCCGGCCATGACGATGTCGCTCTGTCCGTTCTGAGCGGCGGTGAGGGCGGCGGTGAAGTCCATGTCGTCCACTACCAGCTCCAGGCCCAGCTTCTTGGCGATGGCGTCGGCCACCTCAACATCGATCCCTTCAAAGCTGCCGTCGTCCTTGACCATCTCGTAGGGAGGGAAGGCGGCGTTGGTGGACATATGCAGCTTGCCCTTTTCCACAGTAGGAACTTCAGAGCCGGAATTTCCGCCGCAGCCGGCGAACAGCGTGCCCAGCACCAACAGGGCGGATAACAACAGTGCAAGTTTCTTCATGATTGGTTTTCTCCTTTGTTTTGAAATGCGAAAATGAAATAAAATTCATATTACGAAGTATATTATACATGGATTTCCGTTGTTTTCAAGTGGGAAAAAAGCGAATTACACGGTGGATAACCGAAAAACTTTGTGAAAATGGATGAATAAAAATTCATGAGCCCTTTTTTTGGGGGGAATGACGGGCGAAAAAGCGGTGGAAATCTTCTGAGAATCCAGGTATAATATTCTCACGCTGTAAATAATGACCACTCCGTGGTCATATGGGAGAACCCCTAAACCGCGAAGCGGTTTCCTTTTCTCGCAAGCTCGAAAAGTACCGGGCTTCTCCAAAGCAGATGGCGTCTTTGGCGCTTGAGGATGAATTGCTTCGTGATTCAAGCATGTTATAATCTTCTCACATTGTAACCTAAAGCTCTGCGAGGCGGAGCTTTGGACAGCTGAGAGAATATTGAAACATGATTGCGTTTCACCTCAGGGATGAATAATGATCCCTCCGGGACCATATGAGAGAAGCCCTAAACCGCGAAGCGGTTTCCTTTTCTCACAAGCCCGAGAAGTACCGGGCTTCTCCAAAGCAGATAGCGCCTTTGGCGATTATAATATCTGTAAAGACTTATGTTCGGGACGCAAAGCAGGGCATTTGAGGAAAGCATCATCACGAGTGCCCGCCGCAGGCGCGAATCACTTCGTGATTCAAGCATGTTATAATGTTCTCAGAGACTCCCGAGGGAGACCAACGAGAGAATAAATATACATACAGGAGGAGAACAAAATGCTGCAGCAAGTGATGACAGCTCCAGGGAAAATTGAATTCCGCGAGGTGGAAACGCCGGTTCCCCAAAAGGGCGAGGTGCTGGTGAAGATCCAGAAAATAGGCGTGTGCGGGTCTGATATCCATGTGTATCATGGCGAGCATCCCTTCACCAAATACCCTATCACCCAGGGGCACGAGGTATCCGGGGAGATCGCGGCTTTGGGCGAGGGAGTGAGCGGCTTTCAAATCGGCCAGAAGGTGACCATTCAGCCTCAGGTGGTGTGCGGAAAGTGCCACCCCTGCCGCCACGGGAAGTACAATCTCTGCGAGGAGCTGAAGGTGATGGGCTTCCAGACCACGGGCGTGGCTTCGCACTACTTCGCGGTGGACGCGAAGAAGGTGACCCTGCTCCCCGAGGAGATGAGCTTTGACGAGGGCGCCATGATCGAGCCTCTGGCAGTGGCGGTCCACGCGGTGCGCCGGGCAGGAGATGTGACGGGGCAGAAGATCGTGGTGCTGGGCGCGGGCCCCATCGGCATCCTGGTGGCGCAGACCGCCAAGGGCATGGGCGCAGAAAGCGTGCTGATCACGGACATCAGCGACGTGCGCCTGGGTAAGGCAAAAGAGTGCGGGATCGATTTCTGCGTCAACACCCGGGAGAAGGATTTCGGTGAGGCGGTGCTTTCCGCCTTTGGCCCGGACAAGGCGGATGTGATCTACGACTGCGCGGGGAACAACACCACCATGGGGCAGGCCATTGCCCATGCGAGAAAGGGAAGCACCATCATTCTGGTGGCGGTGTTCGCCTCCAGGGGCGACCTGGACCTGGCCGTGCTCAACGACCACGAGCTGGATCTCAACACCTCCATGATGTACCGCAATGAGGACTATGTGAAGGCCATCGAGCTGGTGAAAGAGCAGAAGGTGCAGCTCAAGCCCCTGGTGTCAAAGCACTTCCCCTTCCGGGAGTATCTGAAGGCCTATGAATACATAGACGAAAACCGGGAAACCACCATGAAGGTGATCATCAATGTACAGGAATAAAGGAATCCGCCTGTCCGAAAGGACAGGCGGATTCCTTTATTTAGATATTAGACTTTAGATTTTAGATATTAGGCAAGGATCTTGACCTTGGCTCCCCAGCGTAAGGGGCGAGCGAGCGTGCCCCGGTGGGACACACGCCGCGAGCTGACCGGAGTGGAGCGTAGACGCTGGCGCGCAGCGCCTGAGAGGGCGTTATTACCCCAAATCAAAGCTCTGCCCCGGCTTTGAAACATCCATGATCTTTTCCGCCCAGGGGGAAAAGGCGGGGTCTGCTTTCAGGCGGGGGATAACGGAATAGTCCTCCCACATGTGCATTGGGAACACGAAGCTTGCCTTCACTGTTTCCAGAAAGTATTTCATGCCCAGGGCGTAGTTCTGTTCCAGCCGGGGGTCCAGGGGGACAAAGGCGGCGAACAGGTCTTTTCCGGAAAGGGCCGAAAGCTCTTCCTTGTATGCGTCCTTCACAGCCTCCTGCTGGAAAAGAGGAGCGCTGTCCCAGGCCCAGCAGTTTAAGTCCCCGGCGTGATAGATCAGCTTTCCTTCACACTCTACGAGGAAGGCCGCGCCCTGATCTGTAGAGCGCAGGGTGGAAAAGGAAAGCTCTCCCGCCTGATAGGACCGATGGACGGCGGCCATCACCGTGCGGCCCTTCCACTTTTCCGGCACCCGCCGTTCAAAGATGTCGTCAGACAGCAGGAAGAAGGCCTCCTGCCCGGGGGCGGGAAGGGAGAAGACCGCCGGAGAAAAATGATCCGGGTGGCTGTGGCTTGCGAACACATACAGGGGCTTTTCCGGCGAAAGGGGCGGAAGTGCCCCCTCGTAGTAATCAAAAAGCAGATAGCAGTGGGAGAGCTCAATAAGATACGAGCTGTGGATGATAAAAGTGACCTTCATATGCACCATTCCTTTCTGATCGCTCAGCCTTTGATCCGCGCTTTTGAAAATCCGGAGCTGTCACGGCTCACCTCAACGCAGGCGCCGATCCTTCCCCGAAGCTCCGATACATGAGAGATCACCCCCACCAGCTTGCCGCTTTTCTGGATCATAGAGAGGGCCTTCATGGCTGTGTTCAGGGTCTCCGTGTCCAGAGAGCCGAAGCCCTCGTCGATGAAAATGGAGTCCAGATGCACGGCTCCCGAATGGCTCTGCACCACATCGGACAGGCCGAAGGCCAGGGACAGGGAGGCTAAAAACTGCTCCCCGCCGGAGAGGGTCTCGATGGAGCGGGGCAGCATGGAGGAGCCGTCCACAACCTCAATGTCTAAGCCCCCCAGCGAGCGGCCCGATTTGGGGCCCTCCATCCTTCTCAGGGCGTAGCGGCCCCGGCTCAGGGCGTCGAAAAAACGGTTGGAGCTTTCCAGCACCTCATCCAGCATGATGCTGAGCACATATTGGAGGATGGGGGTCTTAAAGGCGTTCACGCCGGAAAGAGAGTGGGAAAGCCTGGAAGCCCGGCGGTGAAGGGCTTCCGCCTTGTGAAGCTCTTTTTCCGTCTCCTGGAGGGCACAAAGGGCGTCCTGCAAAAGGGTGAGCCTGCTTTTCAGTTCCCCCAGCTCTTCGGAAAAGGCGAGGGACTGTTCTCTTTTCTCCTCCGTTTCCCGGTAGAGGACCGTGAGCTCCGGCGGAGTTTCCCAAGGAGGGGTGAGGGCGGAGAATTCCGCCTGCGCCTGCGCTTCCTCTTCCTTCGCGGAGCGCTCCTCCTCCTGGGCGGCCTTGAGAGACGCCGCCTCCTGCTCGCACTCCTTTTGCAGGGCCTCGGCCTCCTGCTCCAGACGCCGGTATTCCTGCTGCTTTTCGCCCATCGCCCTGCTGATAGCTTCCCCGTTTAAGGGATGCTCCCGCTGCGCCTGAGTAAAGGCGTCGCAAGCCTCCTTGTGGGAAGCCGTCAAGCCGACGATCCGCAGGGTGGTCTCCCGTTCCAGGGCGTTTTGCTTCTCTTTCTCCTGTTGGAGCGCAAGAAGCCTTTCCCTGGCGGCGGAAAGCTTTCCCGCGGCAGCCCTGTGGGTTTCCAGCAGGGCCCTGTTTTCCTCCGCCCTTTTTTCTGCCAGCTCCCGGGAGATTTCAAAGCCCTCTGTGACGGCTTTCTGCTTTTCTTCCTGTCCTCTCGCCTTGGCGGCGGATTCCGTCAGCACCCCGTGACGGGAGACGGCCTTTAAGGCCTCCTGCCGGGCGTTTTGCTCCTCCTCACGCAAAACCTCTATTGCGCCGGGCTCCAGGGCGTGTTCCGCTCCCGCGGCGGGGTGGGGATGCGTGGGCGACCCGCATACCGGACAAGGCTTCCCGGGTTTTAAAGTGTGGGAAAGTGCCAGGGCGGAGTTTCCACGCAGAATGGCCTCCGCTGCGGCCAGCTTCTCACTGAGGGCGTCGGCCAGCAGTTTTTTTGCCTGTACCTGCTTTTCCTGTTCTTCCAGCGCTCTTTCTGCTTCCTCGCGGCCTTTCCCAAGGGCGTCAAGCTCCGAAAAGGCCGAAAGGATCGATTGAAGCTTTCCCTCCTCCTCCAGAAGAGCGGGAAGCAAAGCGGTGCTTTCCTGGGCCTGCTGGACAAAGCTTTCGCCCCTGGAAAGCCGTTCGGAAAGCTCTTTCCCAAGGTTCTGCTGCTTTTCCAGGGCCTTTTCTTCCACCTTGAGCTGACGGCTCAATTCCTCCGCTTTTTTCTTCTGCTCCTGGAGCCGCTCCCACTCCTCCCGCTGCTTTTGCAGAGCAGTGGATTCTCTGGCGGCACGAACGGCCTGCTGCCGAAGAGCCTGGACCCTCTTGCGCTTCTCTTCGGTGAGGGGAGCGGCGTCCTGTAAGCCTTTGAGCTTTTCCCCGCTTTCCCGGGCTTTAGTTTGGGCCTTTTGCAAAGCTGTTTTCTTTCGCTCAAAGTCTTCCAGGAGGCGCAGAAGCTTTTCCTTTTCCCGAAGCTCCTTTTGCAGGGCCTCCGCCTCCTTCCGGCGGGCGCTTTCCTTTTGGGCAAGGGCTTTCAGAGCCTTGGAAAGCTCTTCGCAGGAGGAAAGCTCTGTCTGTGCAAGCAGGGAGTCCCGTTTGACGGAAAGCCTGGTGACATCGCTTTCCAAAGCCTTGGCCCGCATGGAAAAGCTGTCCATCAGTTCCCGCCAGAGCCCGGCGGAGAAGAGGGTCTCTAAAATCTCCCCCTTCTCCCGGGAACCGGCCCGCAGCAGCCGGAGAAACTCTCCCTGAGGAAGCACCACCACCTGGGAGAACTGCTCACAGGTAAGGTGCAAAAGCTCCTCGGCCTTTTTTCGTACGGCGCTTTCGCTGCCGCTTTCCAGGAGGGTGAAGCCCTTCTCCTCCAAAACAAAGCACTCGTGGGTGTCTCTCAGCCGCTTTTCCCCGGTGTTTCGGTTCGTCCGAACGCTGAGACTTCTGCGAAACCGGTAGGTTTTTCCCAGCAGGGAAAAGTCAAATTCCACCGTGGTGGGGGTCTCCTCCGGGGCGGCGGAGCAGCGCATGGCGGGAAACAGCCGTTTTCCTCCGGTGGCCCTGCAATACAGCGCGAAGCACATGGCGTCCAGCAGCGCGGTTTTCCCTCCGCCGGTGGGGCCGGTGATGAGAAACAGGGGGTCGTCCCGCAAAAGGGCAAAGTCCAGCTCAGCAGGACTCAAATAGGGGCCGAAGGCCTCTAAGAATAGCCGCAGCGGTTTCATTTGTCCCGCACCTCCTTCAGCAGCTCCCGAAAGAGCGCTTCCTCCTCTTCCTCCGGCGTGAAATCGCACACATCCTGTAAGAAGGACCGGAAGACGGTAAGCTCGTCCTGGTTTTGCAGCTTTTTCGCCCGCCCCGTGCCCTGGGCGCTGCTCCAGGAGTTTCTCACCGCCAGCAGATTGGGATAAAGGGGAGCCAGCCGCTGGGCTGCCAGAATGACCGGAGACTTGTCCTCCAAAACGAGCTCCACATAGTCTTCCAGCGGCTCCTCCCTTTTGAGGAGATCCTCAAAAAGGCCGGAGATCCTTTTCACATCTCTTTTGGGCGCGACGGGGATCAGTTCTTCGCTTATAACGCCGTCCTTCAGGGAGAGGGAGACGAAGGACTTTTTCTGGGAGGCCTCGTCCACCGAGTACTTCAAGGGAGAGCCGGAGTACCGCCCTTTTTCTCCCGCCCGCTGCGGGCCGTGGAGATGGCCCAGGGCCGCATAGTCGAAGGGCTCAAAAAGCGCAGGAGGCACCTCCCCCGAGCCCCCCGCAAACAGGGTGCTTTCGGAATCGGAGGAGAGGGAGCCGGCGGCGAAGCAGTGACACACGAGAATGTGGGCGCAGTCCGGAAGAAACAGAGGAATGAGCTCGTCGATGAGCCGCTTCATGCAGGCGCTTTCCCCTCGAAGGGAGTCGTCGGAGAAATAGTCTCTCACCTCGGCGGGGTCAAAATAGGGCAGCAGGAAAAGTTGTATCCTTTCTCCCTCCTCCTCCAAAACGAGGGGAGAAAACACATCGGAAAGCTCGGTGGAGAAATAGACTCCGCTTTTTTTCAGCGCTCCCTTTAAAATAGCCATGCGGTCCCGGCTGTCATGATTGCCGGAGATGACGGCCACCTTGCAGGAGAGCTCCGTCAGGCGGGCGAGGGTGCGGTCAAACAGCCGAATGGCCTCCGGCGGGGCGATCTGCCTGTCGTACACATCTCCGGCCAGAATCACGCAGCTGGGCTTTTCCCGCTTTGCGGCGGGAAGAAAGATCTCATCAAGGAAATATTCCTGATCGGAGTAGAGGCTCTTGCCGTAAAGCATACGGCCCAAATGCCAGTCAGAGGTATGAAAAAGCTTCAAGAAAAGGCCCTCCTGTAGAAAAAAGTTAAGAATTTCACACTTTCCTTTTTGCTCGGTTTACAGTATACTAAAATTGTAACACAAATTGTCAGGAGAGTACATCATGAAAAAAAAGAGATTCACGGCCTTTTTTCTGGCCGTTTCCATTTTGTTGTCCGCCTCTTTCTCCGCCCGCGCCGAAGGATTCCCCTACACCTGGAACGAGGAGGACGGGGGGCCCCACTGCAAATCCCTGTTTCTTGTAAATCTGGACACGGACGCGGTGGCCTATGCCATGAACCCGGATGAGCCCCTTCCCATGGCGTCGCTTACCAAGATCATGTCGTATATCGTGGCCTATGAGACCATTCCGGATATTGAGAACACCGTGATCACCGTGCCGGATTCCGTAGTAGATGAGCTGGAGGGCACCTACAGCTCGGAGGCGGGAATTCAGCCGGGAGAAGAGCTGACCGGTTTGCAGCTTCTCTACCTGATGATGGTCCCCTCGGGAAACGACGCCGCTTTGACGCTGGCAAAATATGTGGATCAGCTTTATGAAGAGGGGAAGATCGTCGACAGCCAGGAGGGCAACGCCGTGGGCGGGGGAGAAGGCCGGGAAGATCTTCAAGCCCCGGCCGCTTCGACGGAAAATTCTGTCAGCTCCAAAGAGGAGAGCCTTTCAAGCCTTTCTTCCCAGGACGGTTCCGATGAGGACTCCGATGAGGGCGATTCCGACGGGGAGGACGGCCCCGTGCAGGATCCCACCAATTACAGCGACAGCTTTTTTGTGCGTCTGATGAACCGAAAGGCCCAGGAGCTGGGCTGTGAGAACACCCATTTTACCAATGCTCACGGGCTGCACAACGAGAACCATTATTCCACGGCGAGAGACCTGTATAAGATCACCCGCTATGCCATGAGTCTGCCGAATTTTACGGAGATCACCAGCACGCAGGCCTATGATCTCGCGCCCACCAATATGCGAAGCGATCCGCCCACCGCCTACTCCACCAATAAGATGTTTTCTCAGTATGAGGACGAGGGCCGGTATTTTTACACCTATACCACCGGCATCAAAACGGGTTCGCTGAATGAATCCGGCTACTGCATTGTGGCCTCCGCCACGGCGGACGGTTACACCTATGTGGCGGTGGCCCTGGGAAGCCCCTATGTGGACGAAGACGGCGATCCCACCGGCTTTCACGGGGAAATGGTAGACGCCAGAGAGCTGTTCCGCTGGGCTCTGGTGGAGCTGAAGAAAAAAACGCTGGCGTCCCAGGGAGACCTGATGACAGAGGTCAATTTGCTGTATGCCTGGAAAAAGGATACTCTGCAGCTGGTGGCGGGAGAAACGGCCAGCGCTCTGCTGCCCCAAAGCGTGAACCTGAGCAGCATCACGGTGGATTGCGAGATCCCGGAGAGCGTTCAGGCCCCGGTGAAAAAGGGGGAACAGATCGGCTACGCGGTGCTCTCCTACGCGGGAGAGAAGGTGGCCACAGTCCCGCTGGTGGCGGCGGAATCGGTGGCGAAAAGCCAGATGCTGGAGGGCTTGGTCCAGGGCGGCGCGCTGTTCACCTCCTCCTGGTTCCTGATCATTTTAGGGGTCGTGCTGGCCTTGGTGGCCGTTTACATCCTGCTGGTGCTGATCTACCGAAAAAAGCAGAAGCGCTTGAGAAGAGTCAAGCATTATCGGGATATGTAGAGCTCTGGGCAAAAGGAAGGGCGCGCGGACAGCCTTCGGAGAGGAATGAGAGAAATGTTCGAGCTCAAAAGAGCCGGAGAGAAGACTTATTATGTCGATTGCCCTGCGAAAATAGGGATCTGCCTGACAGACAATGGGGAAGCATACCTAATCGACAGCGGAAACGACAAGGATGCGGGGAAAAAGCTTTTGAAGCTGTTGGAGGAAAATTGCTGGCAGTTAAAGGGAATCATCAACACCCACTCCCACGCGGATCATATCGGCGGAAACGGCTATCTGCAACGGCAGACGGGCTGTAAGATCTTTGCCAGAGGGGTCGAAAAGGCGTTTGTGTGCGCCCCTGTACTGGAACCCTCTTTTTTGTACGGCGGTTACCCCTGTAAAGACCTGAGGCACAAGTTTCTGCTCGCTCAGGAAAGCGAAGCGTCAGAGCTTTCTGACGAGGCATTTCCCAAAGAGCTGGAGGTGCTTTCTCTGAAGGGACACTCCTTCGACATGATCGGGATACGCACGGCGGATGATGTGGTGTTTCTCGCGGACTGTGTCAGCAGCGAGAGCACGCTTCAAAAATATCAGATCTCCTTTCTGTATGATGTGCAGGAATACCTTCATACATTGGAGGTCGTGGAAAAAATGGAAGCAAAGCTTTTTGTACCGGCTCACGCGCCGGCAGCAGAGGATATCGGGCCGCTGTGCAGGCTGAACCGGCAGAAGGTGTTTGAGGTCTCGGGAAAAATGCAGGAGCTCTTAAAAGTTCCCATGTGCTTTGAGACTCTTTTAAAACGGCTCCTTGAGGAGTATGGACTGGATATGAGCTTTGAACAGTATGCTCTGGTGGGAAGCACCGTGCGTTCCTATCTTTCCTGGCTCAGGGATCAGGGAAAGGTACAGGTCCTGTTTGAGGACTGTTCCCTGTTGTGGAAAAGCTGACAAAGGCTGTTCCGGTTTGAAAAAGTAAAGACACTGTGTCAAGCTTTCGGGGCCTCTTCGTTTCTCCCTTTGAAAAATTGGGAAAAGCGGAGAAGCTCCGGCTTTTACTTTTTGCTCTCTTCCTTTTTGACGATCTGAAAATTGCCGTCCATTCGGGCGGTCATCAGAAAGACCTGGGGAAGGGAAAGACCCTTTTCCGAGATCCTTGAAAGCGCCCAGGCCTT
Organism: uncultured Neglectibacter sp.; assembly: GCA_946554335.1. Classification (GTDB taxonomy): domain Bacteria; phylum Bacillota; class Clostridia; order Oscillospirales; family Acutalibacteraceae; genus Acutalibacter. The sequence continues at coordinate 171,797 of CAMNSA010000004.1, read as the reverse complement.
GTCTTTTTTACACAGCTTCAAGGAGTTTTCGGAAATTTCTCCATCGCTTACCACGACCACCTCCAAGCCGTCGAAGGGAGCCTGGATCCCCATCTGCTTCGGCGTGAGAAAGTCATAGGCGGGGTCTCTGATCACGCTCATCATGCCGTTGGTCTCGATGATGGCGTAGGCCACCTCCTCCAGATAAAAGATGTCGTTTTGCCTCAGCTGCTCAAAAAGGTCCTCCGTGCTCATGCGCAGCTTGCGCATCTGCCCTTGCAGGATCCTTCCGTTTTCGATCACCACAATAGGCTTTCCGCAGATTACCTGGCGGAATTTTCCGCTTTTGAGCATCAGAAAAGAGACCAGCAGCTCGCAGAGAATCAGGAGGGCAATGGGAAGAAGACCGCTCCATAGCGGGTCGTCCCGTTTTTCGATGGGCATGACCGCCAGCTCGGAGATCAGCAAAGTGACCACCAGCTCAGAGGTCTGCAGCTGACTGATCTGCCGCTTTCCCATCAGGCGGACGCCGGTGAGAATGACCAGATAGAGGATCACGGTGCGAAATAAGCTGACGAGCATAAAAGCCCCCCTTTTTTATGGATCTTTTGCGGACAAAACAGATCCGGGTCACAGCCAGTGTTCCCGAAAAATCAAATTTTATGAGACAGCCGCCCGGAAGGAAAAAGCTTCCGGCGGCTGTCCGGTTTTTGGGAAAGGCAACATAAAAAGGTCCCTTTCCGGAAAAGCTATTCCGAAAGAGCAAAATACGCGGAAAGGGGAAAGAAAAGTGCGGGAGCTTGCGGAAATCTCCTCCAGGGTGGAGGAAAATGAGGAATATTTCAAGGAACAGTTTCAAAACGCCATGGATTTCCTGCTGAGGCAGTTGGACCTGGAGGGCACAAGGGCGGCCCTCTTTTCCCTGGATGGGCTGGTGAGCAAGCAGACCATCACTTTGAGCATTTTAAATCCGCTGATGGAAATGCGCATCCCCAAGGGGACCGGCGAAGAAAAAATGCAGTTTATTGAAAAAAGCGTGCTGGGGGCTGTGGAGCAGGGCAGGAAAAAGCAGATGAGCGAGATCCTGGAAGCCCTGATGAGCGGCTTCGCGGTGCTTTGCATAGACGGGTGCGGGGAAGCGCTGGTGTTCGGCGTACAGGGCTTTGCCACCCGCGGGCCGGAGGAGCCTCAGAACGAGGTGATGCAGCAGGGGGCGAAGGACGGCTTCACGGAAAGCTTCCAGAACAATATGGCCATGATCCGCCGCAGAATGAAGACCACCTCTCTGAAATTTGAAAAACTGGTGGTGGGTACCCAAAGCCGCACACCGGTGGCGCTTTGCTATCTGGAGGGCGTGGCCTCCAGAGCTGTGTTGGAGCAGGTGCGCAAGCGCCTTGCCGCCTGCGACCTGAAAACGGTTCTGGGGGCGGGGTATCTCGTGGAATATCTGGAAAAGGGCGGCTCGGTTTTCAGCGGTGTCGGAATCTCCGAGCGCCCGGATGTGGTGTGCGGAAAGATCGAGGAGGGCAGGGTGGCGCTTTTGGTGGAGGGCACTCCCGGCGCGCTGCTGCTTCCCTTCCTGTTTGTGGAAAATTTCCAGACCTTAGACGACTATCTCACCCGGCCCTTTTACGGCACCTTTATCCGGCTGCTCAAATACCTGGCCTTTTTTGTCAGCGCCTTTCTGCCCGGGGCGTATGTGGCCGTTACCACTCACCATCCGGAGCTTCTGCCGGAGGCGCTGCTGCTGAAGATCGCCCAGACGCAGGCGCAGACGCCCTTCCCCGTCATGCTGGAATCTCTTTTGCTGTATTTTATGTATGAGATCATGCGGGAGGCGGGGCTTAGAGCGCCCCGGGGCCTTTCCACCACCGTGAGCATCGTGGGCGGGCTGGTGATCGGGGATACGGCGGTATCGGCGGGGCTTGTCAGCGCCCCGTCCCTGCTGGTGATCGCTCTGACAGCCGTTGCGGGCTACGCGGTGCCCAGACTTTATGAGCCCTTGTCGCTGCTTCGCCTGGCCTTTATTCTGGTGGGGAATTTTCTGGGGGTCTGGGGCGTGATGATCGGTCTGGGCTTTCTTTTGATGAACCTCTGTGGGGAAAGCTCTTTTGGTGTCCCGGTGCTGTCGCCGGTTTCCCCCTCTCAGGGCAGGCTTCTCTTTCGGGATGTTTTGGTGCGCGCCGGCTGGAAGCGCCTTTCCCGCTGGGACGCCAAGGTACAGGATATGCCCGGCAGTCGGGAGATCGGGCAGTAAGGCGCTCACAGTTGGAAGAAAGGAAGGGTGCAGATGCAGCGAAAAACGAAGGTCAGCGCGTCTCAGTTCTTTTTGATGATGTTCGTATCCAGGGCGGTGGTCACCATTGCTCTCAACGCCCAGTTCACCGGGGGAGAAAACCTGCTGGACAGCATCGTTTCCTGCGTGGGGGCCATGCTGCTGGGGTTTTTGATGGTGCTTCCCGTGTGGATTTTGCACAGAAAATATTCCTATCTCAATGTCAACGATGTGGCAAAGCTTTCCCTGAGGGGTCTGGGGAAAGCAGTGCCGGTATTTTATCTTCTCTACTTTATTTGGTCCAATGCGGCGGTTTTTGCCCTGTTCGAGATCTTTTTGATGGACACGATAAATCCGGACTTTTCCTCTGTTTGGGTGATTTTATCCATCGGAGCGGTGGCCCTTTACGGGGCGATCAAGGGCTTGGAGGCTGTGTCCCGGTGCGCGGTGTGTATTTTTGTGGTTCTGATGCTGGGGATGATTCTGGTATTTGGATCGGCGATCTCCCGTTTCCAAACGGAGAATCTGGAGCCGCTGTTTCAAAACGGATTTCACCAGACTCTTGTCAGCACGGTGCTTTTCGTGGCCAGAGCCTCCGTGTTTGCGGATATGGCGGTACTGCTTCCCATGGTCAAAGGGAGAAGCGGCGTGGGCTTCTCCCTTTGGAATTTAGGCGCGGCCGCCTTTTTGGGGGGCCTGCTGTTTCTGTTGTCCGGATGCCTGGGCCGGTATGCCTATACTCAAAATTTTCCCGTGTATGTCCTGTCCTCCCTGTCGGAGATCCAGTCCTTGCAGCGGGTGGACGCGGTGTTCGTGGGGATCTGGATGATGGGGATCATCATTCGGGCGGCCTGCGACATTTACGCCTGCCGGGTGTGCTGCTCGGTGCTGGGCAAGGGGAAAAGCCAGCGGCTTTCCGCCGTCGCTGTGTGCCTTTTGATGCTGGGGCTGGGTTTTCTCACCGTGCGTTCCGGGCCGGTGCAGAGAGTGGTCCTGCACACCGGCGGGCAGTTTTTCGCCACGGTGGCGGCGGGATTCCTGATCCCGCTCATTGTGCTGCTGTGTGATTCCTTTGGGCAAAGGAGGAAGCTCCATGAAGAGAAGTAAACGCCTGTGCTGCGTTTTGCTGGCGGCTTTGCTGATGGTTTCCCTTTCCGGGTGCAGGGGTTTTTTAGAGCTCTATGAGCGGCTTTTGATCCACGGGATCGGCATCGATCTGGGAGAGGAGGGATATGTGGTCACGGTGCGTTCCTCCCTTTCTCAGGATGACGCGGGAGAGGAATATTTTAAGTCCCAGGGGAAAAGCGTATTGGAGGCGCTGAATAACCTTTCTCTTTCCACCGGCAGAGAACCCTTCTATTCCCACAACTATCTGGTGGTGTTCGGCAGTGACTGTGCGGAAAAGGGCCTCGCGGACGCTCTTGACTTCTTCGTCAGGTACTACAATACCCGCCCCAGCGTAAAGCTTTTTCTGGCGCAGGGCTTAGCAGAAGAGGTGCTTTCCTTCCAGAAGGATGGCAAATACCTGAAAATGTCAGAGCTTCAGACGCTTTCTCACAGCAGTCGCTACAACGGGAAGACAGTGGGAATGGATATTCTGGAATTTTTGAACGGAGTAAAGCGGGAGGGCAGTTCTGCTTATCTTCCCGTTCTGGCGCCGGGGGAAAACGGCGTGGAGATCACCTCCACCGCCTTTTTTGAGGGGTACCGGCTGAAGGGCTTTCTCGACCTTAACGACACCAGGGGGTTCCTGGCGGTAAAGGATCGGATCGAACAGAGCGAGATGGTGGTATCCACTGAGAAGGCGGGAGACATCACCCTGTCTCTCTCCAGCTGTCCGGGAAAGACGCAGCTGCTTATCACTCCGGGGGAAGAGCCACGCTTCTCCATTGAGGCGAAGGTCCAGGCAGATGTAAGCGCCATCTCCCAGGGAAGGGACAGAATCGGGGAGTCGCTTTATCGGGAGCTGGAGGAAAAGACCGCTCTGCTTTTGCAAAAAGAGGTGGAGGGGGCGCTCAGAAAATCGGTGAAGCAGGGACACTGCGATATTTTCGGCTTTGGGAACCTTCTGTACCGGAAGCACCCCGGGTACTGGAAGGAGAAGCGGGAAAGCTGGGGCGAGCTGATGGCAAAATGCCGGTATGAGGTGCGGGTAGAGGTAGAAGTGGCGAGGCTTCAGGTCCTATTTTTTTCGCCTGAGCCCGGAAGCTAAGGCCCATACGCCCAGAAGGGCCAATAGCAGGAACAGGAAGAAAAGGACGGGAAGATAGAGCGAGGTCCATTGCAGGGGCAGCCCCCAGTGCTCATGAAAAAAGGAGAGAAGCCATTTTATGGGAGAGACCAGCAGGGAAGAGAGAAAAGAAAGGACGGCAAAAAGGGCCTGAGAGCAGTATTTCAGCACCCCTAAAAGCCCGTGAATCAACAGCGAGAGCAGATCAAAGAGAAACGAGAGCATACACATCCTCCTAACAGTTGGCTCCGGCAGCCCTTTTCTCAGGGACGCCGGAGCCCGTTTTACGAAATTTTGCGGTTTGCGTCAGCAAATTAAATTTTTTCAAATCACAAAGCAAAATTCGAGGAAGACTGGGCGGGAGCCCAGTCTTTTTACTGGCGGCTTTCCTCTTCAGTGGACACGATTTTATAGTAGGTGCGCGCTGTGACGGCATAGATCGCGGTGTAAATCAGCGTGAACACTACAATGCTTCCCACAGTGGAAAGCAGAATCAGCGACAGGTTCCCCATGTTCAAAAGGGCCAAGATCTTCCGAAGCATGGGAAAGGCGAAGATGAGATGCAGCACCGCCGTGAAAAGCGGCAGGAAAAATACCAGAAGCACCTGACTGTGAATACTCTTCTTCACCTCTTTATGGCTCATACCCACCTGCTGCATGATGGAAAAGCGCTTTGCGTCCTCGTAGCCCTCGGACACCTGCTTGTAGTAGATGATGAGCACGGTCCCCAGCAAAAACAGGAGCCCCAGGAACATTCCCAGGAAAAACAGGCCGCCGTACAGAGAGAAAAAGCTTTCATAGGATCTGGCTGAATCCTCAATGGAAAGGTACTCAAAGCTAACGGCGGAGCCCATTTTGCCGGAGGCCCAACGCTCTTCCAGGGTGCGGCTCAGGGAGGCAATCTCCTCGCGTCCTCCCTCTATGTCAAATTCATAGGCATACCGGGGAAGCGCTTCATATTCGCCTTCCATAGTTCCCAGGGCCTTTTCCACAGCGGCCTCATCGGGGAGTACGAGGTAATAGGTTTCATAGATCAGGGCATTGAGCTCTCCGCCGGAAAAATCATAATCGGTTTTCTTGAGCCGGAATTCCGTGCTGCCTAAAACGAGGCTGTCCGTTTGGGGGAAGGTGTTTCTTGGATCGGAAAGAAGAACCTCATTTTCCGTAAGCTTCGGGTCCTGCCCCGAAAACCGGACAAATTCCTCCTGGGTAAAAAGTTCGATCACGCTGTAGGTGCTGGAAAAGCTTTCGTCCATCAAAAAGCGGTTGTCCTTCCGAGCAGCGGTGAGGAACCGATAGGTGCGGTCCAGCACCCGCAAAGGCTTCACCCCCGCCTTTTCGCACTCTTCCTCCACGGCTGTGCGGATTCCCTCCTTAGCGGCTTCGTTGGCATTTACGGCGGAGATCATGATATTGCGGGGATAACGGGCGCGGATGAGGTCGTCCATTCCGGTGTACAGGCAGAAGGTGGTGGAGACCGTCACCAGCAGGCAGGTGAAGAGAATACAGATGGAGGCAAGGCCCGCCGCGTTCTGCTTCATGCGGTACAGCATCCCGGAGACGGTGGTGAAGTGGTTCGACCGGTAGTAGAAGCCTTTATTCTTTTTCAATAGCTTCAAAAGAGCCGTAATGCCGGTGATAAACAGCAGATAAGTGCCTAAGATCACCAGAATGACCGCCACGAAGAAGAAGGAAAGGGCGTCCAGCGGAGAGGTGATGGTAACGGCCAGATAGTAGCCGCCTCCCAGCAGCAGGATGCCCAACACCGCCAGCAGCCAGTGAGCCTTGGGCTCTTTCTCGCCGGTCTCCCCGCCGTGAAGCAGCTCAATAGGCTTTGATAGACGCACCTGTAAAATATTGTAGAGCATGATGGCGAAGAAAATCCCGAAGAAGAGCCAGACGGTGTTCAGCACGGCCCGAGGGGGAACCAGGAACAGGATGGGAAGCTCTACGGCGAGGATCTTTCCCAAAAGCAGAAACATGGCCTTGGAGAACAGGACCCCCAGCCCCAGACCCAACAGAATGGCGCAGGCGGCGGTGAGCAGAGTCTCTCGAAAAATCATTTTCGCAATATGCCATTTCTGCATTCCCAGAATGTTGTAAAGCCCCAGCTCCTTTTTTCTGCGTTTCATGATGAAGCTGTTGGTGTAAAACAGGAACAGGACGGCGAAAACGGCGATCACATACACGCCCAGCGCCATCACGGCGGCCACGCTGCCGCCTCCGTACATGGCGTCCTGGTCGATGCTCAGAGACAGGGCGTTTAAGATGTAATACATGATGACGATGCCGGTGGAGGAGAGCAGAAAGGGGAAGTAAACGCGGCGGTTCTTTTTGAGGCTTTGCAGCGCAAGCTTCCAGTAGAAGCCCTTTCCCATGGTTACAGCGCCTCCCTTCCGGAGGCCAGCACCGTGAGGGTGTCGGAGATCTTGCCGTACAGCTCCTGGTCGCTCATTTCGCCGCGGTAGAGCTGGTGGAACACCTGTCCGTCCGCGATGAAGAGGATCCGGTTTGCCTTACTGGCGGCTTGGATGGAGTGGGTCACCATCAAAATGGTCTGGCCCTCCCGGTTCAGGCCGGAGAAAATGTCCATGATCTGACCGGCAGAGCGGGAATCCAGGGCCCCGGTGGGCTCGTCCGCCAGAATCAGCTGAGGATTGGTGATGATCGCCCGGGCAATGGCGGTGCGCTGCTTTTGGCCTCCGGAGATCTCATAGGGGAATTTTTGCAGGATGTCCGTGATCCCCAGCTTTTGAGCGATGGGCGTGAGCCTTAGGTGCATTTCCTCGTATTTTTTCCCAGACAGCACCAGCGGCAGGAAGATGTTGTCCTGTACCGAGAAGGTGTCCAGGAGGTTGAAGTCCTGAAACACAAAGCCCAGGTTGTTCCGGCGAAAGGCGGAGATCTCCTTTTCTCCCAGGGAGACGATGCTGCGCATATTGAGGAAAACCTCGCCGGAGGTGGGCTTGTCCAGCCCGGCCAGCACATTGAGCAGGGTGGTTTTTCCGGAACCGGATTCTCCCATAATGGCGGCGAATTCTCCCTTTTCCACCGTGAAATTCACATCGGACAGGGCCTGTATCTGCGCCCCGCCCAGACGGGTGGTATAAATTTTTTTCAGATGCTCGACGGTTAAAAGTGCCACTTTGATCTCTCCTTTTTGCAGCATAACGATTTTTGTTTCTGAGGAAAGTATAAAAGCCGTTTCTTACAGAATTTATAAGACAGGCTTACAATAACGAAAGAGCGGACTTACAAAATTGTAAGTCCGCTCTTTGCGGCAGAAAAGGAGCCGGGATGAACACAGATCAATAATGCTCTAAGTCTTCCCGCCCGAGAAAAAGGCGCACGACAGTGCCCTTTCCCGGGACAGAAGTGATCTTAATGGGAGTGCGCAGCCGGTCCAGGACCTGTTTTGCCAGGTACAGCCCCAGCCCGGTAGAGCTTTTCTCTTTCCGGCCCTGGAAACCGGTAAAGCCCCGTTCAAAGATCCTGGGCAGATCCTCCGGAAGGATCCCGATGCCGGTATCCTCCAAAACCAAAGTGCTTTCCTCCTCCAGCCGGATAGAGAGGGATCCCTCCTTCGTATACTTCAAGGCGTTGGAGATCAGCTGTTCCAGCACAAAGACCATCCATTTCCGATCCGTAATCACCTCTTTGCGGAAGGGAGCAAGCTCTAAACGGATGTCCTGATAGAGAAATACGGGCGCAAACTTCTTTACCGCCTCGCTCACAAGCATCCTCAGCTCACAGCGCTCCAGCCGAAGGTCCTGATGAAAGGATCCCAGGCGCAGATATCCCAAGAGCATTTCCAGATACCGCTCCACCCGGAACAGCTCCTGTAGCAGAGCTTCGCTTTCCGCTTCCGGCTTCGACTGTAGGATCAGCCGCATGGCCGTCAGCGGGGTCTTGATCTGATGGACCCACAAGGCGTAATAGTCCATCAGATCCTCCCGGTCCTTCTGGACCCCGGCAGAAAGCTCCCGCTGCGCCTGGGAAAGCTCTTCGAGGGCGTGCAGCAAAAGCTCTTCCGGAAGAGAGGGGGAAAAGCTTAAAGGAAGGGAACTTTGCAGAGGATGTTCCTTCAAAAGTGAGAGGGCCTGGGCCTTCTTTCGGTAGGAGACAAAATCCGGAAAAATAAAAAAGAGCAGGAAAACAGCGGCAAGCACAGCGCTCAGATAGCAAAAGTCCTCTATGGAAAAGGCGTAAAGAAACAACAGAAACGCGCAGACAGCGAAAAGGGTAAGGGCGCACAGCAAAGCCCGCCTGCGGTCTTTCAAATATCGTTTTAAAAGCTTCATAGGCGCCTCCTCCATCCGGACGGAGTGAATGGGAACCATCCGACTAGTGAATCAGATAACCAAGACCCTTCTGTGTCACAATGAAATCCGTAAGCCCTAACTCACTGAGCTTTTTCCTGAGCCTTGTCATGCTCACGGTCAAAGTGTTCCCGTCAATAAAGCTTTCGCTTTCCCAAAGGCGCTGCATCAGCTCCCGGCGGGAAACAGGATGCCCGGCGTTTTCCAACAGGACCCTTACGATCTTCAGCTCGTTTTTGGTAAGCTCCAGCCGTTTTCCCTCATAGGTAAGGCAGGCGTCTCCCAGATCCAGCACGGCCCCGGCACGCTCCAGCCGGTCTGCTCCGCCGGGAAAGGAGTAGGTCCTACGCAGAACGGCCTGGATCTTGGCGGTGAGCACGGAGAGGTCGAAGGGCTTTGGAATGAAATCGTCCCCTCCCAGATTGATGGCCGTAACGATGTTTTCCCTGCTGTCAGCGCCGGAGAGAAAGATGATGGGAGTCTTGGAGCTTTCCCGGATCTTCTCGCACCACAGAAACCCGTTCTGAAAGGGGAGAGACAGGTCCAGCACCACCAGGTGAGGAGAAAAATCCAGAAAATCCTCCCACACCCTTTGAAAATCTTTCACCCCGCGCACCTCATAGCCCCACAGAGCGAGATGTTCCTCCACCGCTTTGGAGATCGCGGGATCGTCCTCAATGAGAAAAATCTTATACATTATAAAAGCTCCAGGATCTTTTCATAGGTTTTGGCTTCCAGGTCCCAGATGGGCGGAATGTTTGCCTCCTCCCGGGGGTGATACCAGAGAGAAGTGAGCCCAAAGTTTTTTGCCCCCTGAATGTCAGAGGTGAGGGAGTCCCCGATGACCAGAGCCTTTTTCTTTTCGAAGCCGGGAATATGCTCTGCCACATATTGAAAATAGCGGACGTCCGGCTTGGCGAAGCCCACGGCCTCGGAGACGAAATAGTTCTCGATGTAACGGAAAACGCCGGAATTCAGGATCCGGGTCCTGGCGGCGACGGCGTTTCCGTTGGTGATGATGTAGAGCTGATGGTCCGCTTTGAGAGCCTCAAGGAATTCCTCAGCCCCGGGCAGCATGGTTCCGCCGCTGCCTAAAAATTCAAAATAGAGCGTGTTGATCTTTTCCGGGTCTCCGGAAAGCCCCGTCTCCTTTAAAAAGTCCACGAAACGCCCGATGTAAAGCTCCTGTTTGGTGCACTCTTTCCGCTCAAATTTTTTCCACCAGCGGTCGTTATATTCCTCGTAGAGGTCCAGCAGCTCTGTGGAATAGGGGCGCTGTTTTTCAAAGCCGCAGGTCCGATAGAGCCGCTCAAAGGCGTGGGTCATATCCGCGTTAAAGTCCAGCAGAGTGTTGTCCAGATCCAGCAGTAAATAGGGGTAACGGGCCATGAGATCGCTCCTTTTCCAGTTGTTAGATTTTAGATGTTAGATGTTAGATATTAGATGTTAGATGTTAGACTCGGCGCCCCGTGGTAGTTGTTAGATATTAGATATTAGTTGTTAGATAAGGTCAAGGGAAAGGGCCCCTTGTTCTTCTCTAACCACTGACGACTAAAAACTGACAACTGATTCTTGCCCTCTCCGTCATGGCTTCGCCATGCCAACGTCTCGCCTGCCGGCTCGGTTGCTGTGCCCCAGTGGGGCACGCCCAGCAACGACCGGAGCGGCAGCGTAGACCAGTTCGTGGCAACGCCTCACTGGGGCGTACTCACCCCATGAGGAGAGGCAAGGGGTTTCTGCGGTTCGCAGCCCCTCACTTGGCTCTCCCTCTGGGAGAGCCAAGTCTAATAACTAATATCTGACCACTAACCACTACCCCCCGTCAGGAATGGAAAAGCCCTTGACAGCATAAGGTTTAGAGAGGGTCAAGCTTTTTTTAGCATGATACTTCAATTTATTCCCGCTGTCAAACAGTTGGGGGAAAGGAAAAGATCCCTTATGAGAAAAATCTTGTCTGGCAGGTATTCCTATGTGCTTCTGTGGTTCCTGTTCGCGCTGGCAGTGGGCGGGGCCTGGCTCTTTGGAAAAAGCAGGAAAGAGGAGGAGCCGCTTTCTCTGTCTTCCTCTGCCGTAAGCGCTTCGGAAGGAGAGGCTTCAGAGGCGGGCGCCGTCCCGGAACAGGCGGGACAGTCGGAAGAGCTCAAGGGCCTTTGGGTGCCCTACCTTGCCTTACAGACAGAAGAGCAGGGACAAAAGGCCTTTGAGGACAATTTCCGGAAAATCGCGGACCTTGCGAAAGACAAGGGGTTCAACGCCCTGTTTGTCCATATCCGTCCTTTCTGCGACGCCTTTTATCCCTCAGATCTTTTTCCCTGGTCCCATCTGCTCTCCGGAGAGCAGGGGAAGGATCCGGGCTATGACCCTTTGAAATTCATGGTGGAATACACGAAAAAGCAGGGACTGGCCTTTCACGCGTGGCTGAACCCTTTGCGCATCAAAACGGCGCAGACGCCCGCTTCCCTCTCTTCGGAAAACCCCTATCTGACCCTTTCGGAGGACTCTCCCTATTACTTTCTCAAATGGGATGGCGGAGTCTACTGGAATCCGGCCTATCCCTATGTGCGCAGCCTCATCGCCCAGGGGGTGGAAGAGATCGTAAAAAACTATCCGGTGGACGGGATCCATTTTGACGACTACTTTTACCCCTCTTCCGAGGAAGACTTCTCCCTCTGGGAAAGCTCGGATGAAGAGGCCTATGATCTCTACTGTGAGACGGTGGCCGAGCCCCTTCCCATCTCCCAGTGGCGCTGTGCCAACATCAGCGCTATGGTAGAGGAGGTGTACCGGGCGGTAAAGAAGGCAAACCCGAAAGCGGTGTTCGGCATCTCTCCCCAGGGGAACATCGAAAACGATGAGCGGATGGGGGCGGATGTAAAAACCTGGTGCAAAACAGAGGGGTATGTGGACTACCTGTGCCCCCAGCTCTACTACAGCTTTGAAAACGAGGCGCTGGGCTATGAGGAGGCCCTGGAGGAGTGGGTGGAAATCCCCCGGCAGGAAAGCGTCCGGCTGTTTGCGGGGCTGGCCCTCTATAAGGCGGGGAGCGACGCGGACCAGGGCACCTGGGAGGGGGAGACGGATATCCTGAAGCGGCAGATCGAAGCGGCCCGGAAAGCAGGTCTTAATGGGGTGGTGTTTTATTCCTCTCAGTACCTGGAATCGGAGGCCACCCGGGAAGAGGTGAAAAACGCCATGGCGGTTTTGGGGGAGAGTTGAGTTTGTCAATTTACAACGGTGCAATAAAATGATATAATGAAAAGCCAAACAGGAAAAGCGGGGGCTGAACACAGCCCGGAAAAGCTCTTCCGGCGGACGTCAAAAGGAGGATCCTTCATGAGCGAGATCAACGAGATCGGCGCGAGGCTGAGAGAGCTTCGGGAAGCAAGCGACTATACGCAGGAGCAGCTGGCAAAGGAGCTGGGCTTGGATGTGGAGGTCTATCGGGGCTATGAGCACGACGGCAGCAACATCCCCATCAGCGTCATCTATGAGATAGCCAATAAACTCCATATCGATTTTACGGAGATCATCACCGGGACTCCCGCGCGCCTTGCCACCTACCATGTGGTCCGGCGGGGAGAGGGACGAGTGGTGAACCGCAATCCGGAATACCATTTTGAAGATCTTGCCTATCGCTACGCGGACAAGGTGATGCAGCCGCTGCTGGTCACCCTGGAGCCTACGGACCAACCGGCCGAGCTCATCACCCACAGCGGACAGGAATTCAACCTGGTGCTGGAGGGCGAAGTGATGGTGTGCCTGGGAGACAAGGAATTTTCCCTCAAGGCGGGAGATTCCATTTACTTTAACCCCACCATCCCTCACGGGCAGCGGTGCTTAGGAGAGAAAAAAGCCAGGTTCGTCACGGTGATCGCGGAGTAAGGCCTTTTTAAGGCGGCCCACGGGATGAGAAGCTCACATTCGTGAGAGTCCAGGAGACGAGAAACTCACAAAGCTGTGCGCTCCACACCCGTGGGATGAGAAAGGATGTTGAAAATGGATTTCCTGCTGAAAAAATTTCTTCCCAGGATCGACTTCGATTCCTATGAGGATTTTAAAGAAAACTATCGGGTGAATGTGCCGGAAAACTTCAATTTCGGCTTTGATGTGGTGGACGCCTGGGCAAAGGAGGAGCCGGAAAAAAGGGCTCTTGTGTGGTGCGACGAGGCCGGGAATGAAAAGGTGTTTACCTTTACAGATATTATGCGCCTTTCTAACCGCGCCGCCCATTTCTTCAAAAGCATCGGCGTGAAAAAGGGATCGGTTGTCATGCTGATCCTGCGCAGGCGCTGGGAGTATTGGGTGTGCGCGACCGCTTTGCACAAGCTGGGGGCAGTGCTGATCCCGGGCACCCTGCAGCTGACGAAAAAGGATATCGTCTATCGGGGCAATTCCGCCCAGGTTTGCGCGGTGGTGTGCGTAAACGACCCCTTTGTGGTGTCCCAGGTGGAGCTGGCCGAGGGGGAGATCCCCTCTTTAAAAACCAAGATCATGGTGGAAGAGCGCAGAGAGGGCTGGCTGGACTTTGACGAGGAGATCATGAAGTTTCCGGAGAAATTTGACCGCCCCACCGGGGAAGAGGCCACCACAAAAAACGATATCATGCTGGTGTATTTCACCTCCGGCACCACCGGGATGCCCAAGATGGTGCAGCACAGCTTCACTTACCCCTTAGGCCACATTATCACGGCGAAATACTGGCAGCGGGTGGAGGAAAACCACCTGCATATGAGCGTGTCCGATTCCGGCTGGGCAAAGTTCGGCTGGGGAAAGATCTACGGCCAGTGGATCTGCGGAGCCGTGATCTTCTGCTACGATATGGAGGGAAAATTCAATCCTCAAAACCTGCTCAGCAAGGTGGAGCAGTATCGGGTGACCACCTTCTGCGCCCCGCCCACCACCTTTCGCTTCATGCTTCAGGAGGACCTGAGCCAGTATGACCTCTCCTGCATCCACCACTGCGTGACCGCCGGAGAGCCCTTGAATCCGGAGGTGACAAAACGCTGGAAGGAGCTGACAGGCCTGCAGATCTACGAGGGCTTCGGCCAGTCCGAGGGGCCTGTGCTGCTGGCGAACTTCTATCCCTGGGTGACCCCTATCCCCGGCTCTACCGGCAAGCCCTCGCCCCTTTACGACATCCAGCTGGTGGACGGCGGCGGCAATCTCTGCGAGGACGGCGACGAGGGGTCCCTCACCATTATGGATGTGAAAAATCACCCGCCGGTGGGCCTTTTTACCGGGTATTTCCACAACCCCCAGATGACGGAAGAGCACTTGGGCGCAGCGGGGTATAACACCGGCGATATGCTTTGGAGAGACAGCGACGGCTATTTCTGGTTCGTAGGCAGAAACGACGACGTGATCAAATGCTCCGGCTACCGCATCGGGCCCTTCGAGGTGGAGTCGGCTCTGGTAGAGCACCCCGCCGTGGTGGAGTGCGCCATCACCGGAGCGCCGGATCCTGTGCGGGGACAGGTGGTAAAGGCCACCATCGTGCTGGCGAAGGGCTATGAGGGCACGCCGGAGCTCACGAAGGAGCTGCAAAACTATGTGAAGAAGGTTACGGCCCCCTATAAATATCCCAGAGTGGTGGAGTATGTGGAGGAGCTTCCCAAAACCCTGGGCGGGAAGATCAAACGGGCCCAGATTCGGAAAGCGGACGAAGAAAAATAAAAGTCTCCCTTTTCCCAGGAGAGGAAATCTTCTCGATGAAATATTGACAATTCCGAAGCCAGAGAATATAATGGAAAATGAAAATTAGTCTTCTTTTGAACCTGCGATCTGAAAGAGGGCATGTTTGCGCACCGATTTTTACCTTGCGGCGGAAAATGAAGGAGTCGCTGTTTCCCCTGAAAATGAATGAAATGGCGCGCTTTCTCTTGAAACAAGCCCCCTTTTTCTCGGATTATCCTTTGATGGGATAGACCTGAGACGAAGGGGTTTTCTGTCAGGCTGGACTGCTCTCGGGCATTTTGAGAAATGATTTTACGACCGTGATCGTATGAATAGATGGTATCAGCTCCTGTGAAAGCCGTCCCCTTGAAATCGGCTTCCCGGAAGGGGCGGGCAGAAGGTGTTTTTCATGGAGGCTTCTGAAAAGCGCCCTACAGTGGAACAGCTGGAGCGCGAATTGAAGATAGAGCAGGATAAGCACAACCGCCGCATTATTCTGCGCAACACAGTGTTCTTCCTTTCCGTGGTGGCGGCGGCGGTGGTTTTGATAGTCGTATTTCTGTTTCCTGTGGTGCAGATCGACGGCACTTCCATGACCCCCAATTTGCAGACGGGCGATGTGACCATCACCGTGAGCCGCGGGGAGTATATGCCGGGGGATGTGATCGCCTTTTACCACAACAACAGCGTGGTGATCAAGCGGGTAGTAGCCATCGGCGGAGACCAGATCAATATAGACGAAGACGGGGCCGTGTACCGCAACGGCCAGCTTCTGGAGGAGCCTTATTTAGAAGAAAAGGCCAGAGGAAGCTGTGATGTGAAATTTCCCTATGAGGTTCCGGCCGGCCAGTATTTTGTATTGGGCGATCACCGCTCAGCCAGCATCGACAGCCGTCATGCCGCTGTAGGGTGCGTGAGCAATGAAATGATCTTGGGACGGGTGGTTCTGCGGATCTGGCCGTTAAACCGCCTGGGAAGGATCCTGGGCTCTGAGCAGGAATTTTCCAAGATGGGAACAGCGTGAAACTAACTGAGTTTAACTGAAGTTAAGATATAGAAATGGATCTGGGGGAAGGAGGCAGCACAATGGAATCTCCCAAAAAGCAGGCTGCAGAAATTTTATCGGAGCAGAAGAAACGCCATAGAAGAATGGCGGTGTTTGCCTGTTTGGCATTGATAGTCGTGGTGGGAACGGGAGTCGCTTTGCGCATGAACGGCCGCGCCATGAACCAGCTGAAGCTCAGCTGCATCCTGGAAAGAGAGCCTGTACATCAGCATACGGAGGCGTGCTATACCCAAACGCCGGAGGGAGAGAAGGTCCTGTCCTGCGGCTACGCCGATTTTGTGGCGCATGAGCACAACGAGGCCTGCTACAATAAGGAAGGCGAGCTGGTATGCACCCTGCCGGAAGTCAAGGAGCATAAGCATACAGACGAATGTTATGAGACCCGCAGAGAGCTTGCCTGCACCATCCCCGAAAGCGAAGGACATGTCCACACGGACGAGTGTTATGAGCAGGTCCTCATCTGCGGTTTGGAGGAAAGCGAAGAGCATACCCACACAGAGGAGTGCTATGAAAAGACCCTCATCTGCACGCTGGAAGAGGGTGAGGGCGCTCATACCCATGGGGATGACTGCTATACGGAGCAGAAGGTTCTGGTGTGCGAGAAGCCCGAGGTGATTCTGCACACCCATGACGAGAGCTGTTATCTGGACGAAAACGGGAACAAGGTGACAGATGAAAGCGGCGAGCCCGTTTTGCAGTGCGGACTTCTGGAAGTCAAAAAGCATGTCCACGGCGACGAGTGCATGGTAAACGTTCCCCGGGACAAGGAGGAATCCTCCGTTTCCGGCGTTTCTCCGGAGGAGGAGCCGGACGCCGCGGTGACCCTGTACGAAAACGATCAGTTGAAGATCACCGCTCGGTGCGAGAAGCCTCTTCCGGAAAAGACGCTGCTGGGTTTTGAAGATATTTCGGGCGAAGAGCAGCTTCTTGCCGGAAAGGATCAGCTTCGGGAAGCGGCGGGGGACGAGACGTTTGAGCTGCTGTCGCTTATGAAGCTCAGCTTTATCAGCGAGACGGAGGGAGAGCCCTTTGCCTCTCCGGTACAGCTTATTATTGAACCCTTAAAGCCGCAGGAGGCGTTAACGGCGGTGATGATTTCCGAAGGACAGGAGGACGCTTCAGAGGCATCCCCCAAGGCGCAGGTTCTGGAGCTTGCAAAGGCCGAGGACGGCGCCTACAGCCTCAGGCTGGACGCTCCGGCCCTGGTGGCCTTTGGCGGCGCCGCGGCGGAAAACCCGGAGGAAGGGACTTCCTCTTCCGCCCCCTTGGCAAGCGTGGAACTGCCGGAATCCCTGCAGATCTCTCAGTCCTTTGCCTATGATGAGGATCCCCTGTTCCACATGGAATTCCATGTGTCCGGCGTAGCCGTGCCCAAAGGGTCTGCCCAAAATGCGGAGACCGTTTCGGCCGCGGAGGAACACAGCGTTCTGTCACAGCCGGAGGGCGCCGGAGAAAGCGCCGACGGGAAAGCCTTGACGCAGGGGGACGCTTCCTCGGAGGATAATTCCTCGGAGGATAATTCCTCTTTGGAAGCCTCTCAGGAGGAAAACACCTCCTCGGGGCTGTCTGATGATACCTTGAGCGGTGCGGAGGAAGCTTCCGCCGTTTCCGGGGAAGAAACCTCTTTGCCGGTGAATGATGAAGCGGAGGATAGCGCCGCTTCCAATGATGCGCAGACGCCCTCCGCGGTGGAGATCACCGGCGCCGAGACGCTGCCCGCCAACACTGGCCTCACTTATGACCCCTCTCAGCCTCTGACCTTTATCGTAGAGCCCCTGTCTCAGGAGGCAGAGGACTACCTGCGCTATGCTGAATTCGTCAAGCTGGAGGACCGGGAGAAGGAGCTGCTTCCCCTGGAGGTGTTCTCTTACCGCTTGTATTATTACGGACATGAGCTGGATATGACTCTTTGCTCTGTGAGCGTCACCATCACCTCCAAGCAGGAGCTGGAGGAGAAAGCAAAAGAGGCGGAGGAAGAGGCCCTCAAGGAGGAAAAAGCCTCCAATATCAAATCTGAAGTCGAATCCGGAGGCGTGCTGATCACCGCTCTGGTCCCCTCTGACGGGACGGGGAGCAGCGAGCCTCAAACGCCCGGCTTCCATATAGATGAGCGCATTTATACGACGCGCCGGGAGGAAAGTGCGGAGGAAGATGAAACTCTTCTGGGACTTGCAGAGGAGGAATTTTCCGAAGGATCCGGTGAGATTTGCGCGGCGTCCGCCTATCAGGTAGGCTCCGAAGAGGACGGAGCGGGAATGAGTGTGATGGCAAAGAGCGCCGGGCAGGAGGCGAGCACCTTCGGCCTGATTTCCAGCACTCATGTCAATCCTCATTTCAAGGTACAGTATTATTCCTACCTGGATACCGTGCGGAAAGACGGCAGTACCATCCCGCTGATCGATACGCGCGGAGGAAATCTGCCGGTAAACGGCAATACCAATCTGCCCACCTTCTCCCTGGGGCTGAATTCTGACGGCACAATGCGTACGCAGAATACCCTGACAGAGATCTACCGCAGCGAGGACTGCAGCTATTTTGAAAAGCCCAATCTGAAGTATTTTGACGCCCTGACCAACTCTGCTGTAGACGACAACAACCAGTATTCCTTCCGCCTGAGGCAGATCTGGATCCTGAAGGACGGCAAGTCCGCTGACAGCTCAAACAGAAGCGATTGGGTAGTGTATGGCGAGGCCTATAAGGGGGTAACGCCTGATAAAGCCGTTTCGGATTGCAGAAAGATCCATTTTACCAACCGTCCGGAGTCTCAGGCCAACGACTGCATCTATATCCAGGATGGCGCGAATATCCGGCTGATCTATGAGCCCCTTTCCGGTACCTTCAGTTCCCCCACCAGTTTCTTTGATTACGATATCAACTCCGTAGATTTTAAGGGGAAGACAGACGGTACGATGAAAACCAACCGCCAGGGGATCAACTCCGCCGGAAATTACAGCGGCAGCGGTGCAAAGTACGGCTTCGGCAACGCCAATACCGGCACCGGCCTGAAGGATGAGAGATGGCAGAATGCCGGCGTGAACAATGCAATCAATATGGCCAACCGCGTAGGCGGTTGGGGAACAGCAGATATCAGCTATGGAAAGTGTACCTTCGGAATGGTCAGCGGCGTGGATACCAGCGGGAATATCACCTTCTCCGATGGAATTTCCGGACCGGACGGCTTCCTAAATGCCTCTGTGGAAACCAAGGGGAAAACCTACTACCCCGGCAGCTTGTCCTTCACCCGCGTGGGAGATACCTATACTCTTTCCACCGCCAGTGTGGAAGGCGCGGGCGGGGCAAGCAGCCTGGAGCGTTTATATAACCCCACATGCGGCAGCACAACCCATACTTCCACCTGGACCAATAACTTCTGGCCCTTGGATTCCGCCCTGTACGCGAAGGACCTAGCATTTGGCGATTACACGCGAGAAAGTCTGCGGAAATTCAGCGGTGCTGGTAGTCCGGGTAATCTGCCTAAGGCTGACGACGGCGCGGACCACAATAACTATTTCGGTATGCATTACTATGTCACCTTTGATTTGGTGGAAGAGTATGTAGGTCCTCTGGAGTACATGTTCTTCGGCGACGACGATATGTGGGTGTTCCTGACAGAAATCGACAAGAACGGCAACGCCACGGGCAGCGGCCAGCAGCTGGTCTGCGATATCGGCGGCGTGCATACCTCCCAGGGCGAGTATGTGGACCTTTGGGATTATATTCCTCACAACGCTCAGACCAAGGCACATTCAGCCTCCAAATATCGTCTGGATTTCTGCTATACGGAGCGCGGCGCTTCCGGCTCTACCTGCTGGATGCAGTTCACCCTTCCCTCTGTTTACAGCGGCGACCTTGCCGGCCCCTTAAAGGATTCCGATTTCGGCAGCCTGAGGCTGGAAAAACAGCTTGAGCGGATCATCATGAACGGCCAGGAGGAGAAAGAACGAGACGCCTATGACAACGGCGAAGAGTTTGTGTTCCAGCTCACCCTGACTGACAAGGACGGCAATCAGCTGGCGGACGACTATAACTATGTGAAATACAGCCCCAACAATCCGGACGGCTCCGGCGGAGATGGAGAATACTTCCTTCTGGAAAATTCCGAGGTCTATAACGGCGCCTATATCACTTTGAAGCATGGCGAGTATATTGAGATTAACCACCTGCCGGTGGGCACTAAATACACCATCGCCGAGATAAAGAATGTGGTGACGGGAAAGACGGAGCTTCCCAACGGCGAGTTGCAGTTGACCACTGGGAAGACAGATTATGAATACACTTCTGTCTTTACCGGCGATGTGACAACTGTGACGCCGGGTGCGGATGAGTTAGCGAAGGTGGAGGGCGTTATTGTGACGCCTACCTCGAATGAGGCGCAGCTGGTAAGCGTTTCCAACGAGTACCTTGCCTATGAGCTGCCCAAGACCGGCGGGCCGGGCGTTTGGTACGGTATAGGGGCGGGGACGGCGCTGCTTTTGCTGGGCGGCGTGCTTGTGATCCTCCGCCTGAGAAAAAGGCCGTACTGGGCGGAATAAAGCTGAAATCAGAACGCCGGGAGCGAAGGCCTCCACCGCATGGCGGAAGGGGCCTTCTCCCGGGGCTTCGGCTTTCTGCACCTCCGGCGGCGCTTTCCGGTATGCTGCTTTGGCAGCGCCCACTTGATTTTTTATACCGGCTATATTAAAATGGATAACGACCGAATGTGAGGGCTTTTATCGGGAAAGGGAGACTTACCATTGACGGATAAAGAACTGCACAAGTTAGGACGAAGAGAGCTTTTGCAGCTGCTGCTTGCCCAGGCAAGGGAAGCGGAAGAGGCAAAGCAGTCTCTCAAGGAGACGCAGCAGAAGCTTTCGGAGCTGGAAGAGGGCTATGAACGCTTGAAGCACAGACTGGATGACAAGGATATCCGCATCCTGAAGCTTCGCAATGCCCTCAGAGAGCAAATTGATAAGGTGGATCCCTCTTTGGCCCCCTCTCCTGCACAGCTCAGCGAGCTTCTGGAGATCTCGCCCATGGCGGAGGGCCGCCATCCGGAGCAGGAAGGGGCAAAGCCCAAGGGAGAAGAGTCCAAGGAGCAGCCGGAAGAGCAGGCAAAAGGAGAGCCTAAGGAGGAGCCAGAAGAAAAGATAGAAGAGAGCAAGGAAGAGAAAAAGGAGTCGATAAGAGAAGAGGAAGAAACCGGTACTTCCAAACAGGAGAATTCTCAGGCCTCATCTGAGGCTTCGGTTCAGGTGATGGAGGTCGTTCAGGTGATAGGCGGGAAGATGCAGCCGAAAAGCAAGATGTCCCTGCCCAAAAAAATGGCGAAAAAGCGCTGAAAAGGCGGCCGCGAGTGTGGAGGCGAGGGGCTTATGAAAAAGAAAGGACCTGCAAAAGTTGAGATACAGGATCTGCCCACGGTTTCACAGGTAGAAATTGAACTAAAAAAGGAAAACAGAAAAAGAGAGTTCCGTCAGGTGCTCAGAACCACGGTTTTCACCCTGGTGGTGGTGACCGCGGCAGCGGTGATCGCGGCAGTGCTGATGTTCCCCGTGCTGCAAATCAAGGGCGACTCCATGGCGGAAACCCTGGAAAACGGTGATGTGGTCATCGCCACCAGCTTTCAGGACTACCGTCCCGGAGACATTGTGGCGTTCTACCACAACAACACCCTGCTGGTGAAGCGAGTGATAGCTGTTTCAGGGGATTCCGTCAGTCTGGAGGAGGACGGCACCGTGGTGGTAAACGGCGTGAAGCTTTCAGAGCCCTATCTCACCCAGAAAGCCTTGGGAGAATGTAATATCGACTTTCCCTGTAAAGTGCCCAATGAAGAGCTGTTTGTGATCGGGGACAACCGGGAAACCTCCATTGACAGCAGAAACACCGCGCTGGGCACGGTGGAAAAAGACCTGGTGGTGGGGAAGCTTTTCTTCCGAGTCTGGCCCTTAAAGGGCTTGGGAACGATCTGACCCGTGTCTTTCGGGCCATTTGCCGGCGGGATTTTTCCTCAGGCAATAATCAGGATATCTGAGACAGCTTCGCTGTCTTTGATATAAACCAAAAGTGCTTTGTAATCATTTTTGCAAAGGAAAACAGGTAGAAAGGAAATGAGAGTATGAAGACCATGAAGAAATTGATGGCGGTGGTTATGGTGCTCGCTCTTGGTCTGCTGGTGGCGCTTCCTGCCCTCGCAACAGACACAGAGCCTACTTATGAGATCACCATGAACTCCCCCCAGGAGGGCCATGTTTACAAGGTTTACCAGGTGTTTACCGGTGACCTGTCCTCTGACGGAAAGCTTTCCAATGTAGTGTATGGCAACTCCGGCTACGGAACAGAGGGCCAGGCAGTTCCCGCTGAGGAGCTGGAGGAGCTGGCAGAAAACGGAGCAGAGACCTTTGCCAAGGATCATGCGGCGGACATGACCGTGGACAGTGGCGAACTGAACGCTGCGAACAACTACAAGCTGTCCGGACTTGCCGCAGGCTACTATCTCATTAAGGATATGACTGAGAATGTAGGGACGGGCGATTCCTATTCCGCCTATATGGTAGAAGTGGTCGGCAATGTGAACATCACCCCCAAGGCTGACCAGCCCACCCTGGACAAAACGGTGCAGGACGGCGAGAATTGGAGCGATGTGGCTGACCACAATGTGGGTGAAACCTTCCAGTTCCAGCTGACCGCTGCTCTGCCCGGAGGCAACCTTGCCCTGTACGACAGCTACAAGCTGGTGTTCACCGACACCATGTCCGCGGGTATCACCTTTGAAAACATTGATTCTGTGATGGTGGGCGGCACCAGGCTGACAGCGGAGCAGTATACGGCTAACAGTGTTACCGCTGAGGACACCGGTATCACCACCCTCACTGTGGAGATCGCTGATGTGGTTCCCATTGCGGGAGAGGCTTGGGGAACCGCGATGAATGTCGTGGTGACCTACAACGCTCACCTCAATGAGAAGGCCACCATGACAAATGCCGACGGCCCTACTGACAACGCCAACGGCGCTAAGCTCACCTATTCCAACGATCCTACCTACACTGGGGATCCTGCGGGTACTCCTACCGGCGACACCACGGAAGACAAGGCCTTTGTCTACACCTTCAAGCTGGACGGCACCAAGAAAATCAACAGTGCTGACGGCGACATTCTGGCCGGCGCGGGCTTTACCCTGTATCAGGGCGATACCGCTTTGCAGTTTGTGCTGGTAAACGGCATCTATGTGCTGTATAGTGAGAAAGTGTTCCCCGATGCAACGGAAGAGGAGATTCTGACTGAGATTGTTTCTGCTGAGGGTACCGGTGAGTTTAACTTCGCCGGCCTGGCCGCAGGAGACTATGTGCTCAAGGAGTCCACCACTCCCCAAGGCTACAACACCTGCCCGGATAAGACAATCACCATCGAAGCAGTACTCACCGAAGATACCGATGTGCCCAATGCCGATATCACTATGACCACAGCAGATGTGGAAAGTGAGAGCATAGACGGGGAGAATACCACTCCCGTTGAGAACCTCGACGGTACCGCGCTGACCATCATCAACAAGTCCGGCGCCACCCTGCCCAGCACCGGCGGCATCGGCACCACGATCTTCTATGTGGTAGGCGGTGTTCTGGTGGTAGGCGCAGGCGTGCTGCTGTTTGCCAAGCGGCGCATGAGCAGAAGCTGAGTTCTCTGAAAGAGAACGGCAGGCTGCCGTGATCCGGCGGAAAGCCTCCGGACTGCAAAGTGGTTTAGCTTTCCATAAAAAGCGAGACGGCTTTTGGAAAACGGAGCTTTCGATGTAACAGTTAAATCAGTATTTTATTTGATACCCGCCGCCCCTTGGCGGCGGGTATCCCCCTATGGGGGACATTGGTAAGGAGAGCCTTGCGTATGGCAAAATGGTTGAAGAAAAATTGGGTCAATATCATCTTGTTTGCCATTGTCATCGCGGGACTTTGCTTACTGCTGTATCCCAGCTTCAGTGACTGGTGGAATTCTCAACGGCAGTCTCA
Organism: uncultured Neglectibacter sp.; assembly: GCA_946554335.1. Classification (GTDB taxonomy): domain Bacteria; phylum Bacillota; class Clostridia; order Oscillospirales; family Acutalibacteraceae; genus Acutalibacter. The sequence continues at coordinate 148,276 of CAMNSA010000004.1, read as the reverse complement.
GGCCATCGCGGCCTATGTAGAGCAGGTAGACGCCCTGTCTCAGGAGGAGATCGACAAGCTGATCGGCGACGCCAGGGAGTATAATGAACGGCTTTGGAAAAACGACAACCGTTTGCTCTTTACCCCGGAGGAGCAGGAGGAATACGAGAGCCTATTGGATGTGACCGGCACCGGGATCATGGGCTATGTGAATATCCCTTCTATCGGAGTGAATCTGCCTATCTACCACGGCACCGGGGAATCGGTGCTTCAGGTGGCCATCGGCCACTTGGAGGGCACCTCTCTGCCGGTGGGCGGAGAAGGGGTGCACACGGTTATTTCCGGGCACAGAGGCTTGCCCTCCGCCAGGCTTTTTACCGACCTGGATCGGCTGGAGATAGGCGACGTTTTTACCATCTCCGTATTAAGTGAGGTTTACACCTATCAGATAGAACAGATCCGCACCGTAGTGCCCCAGGATACCAGCGAGCTGAAGCTCTATAAGGGGAAAGATTACTGCACTTTGCAGACCTGCACGCCCTACGGAGTCAACAGCCACCGGCTGCTGCTTCGGGGGAGACGGGTGGACAATCTGGAGGACGGCCCTGTGATCACCACCTCAGAGGCGGTGCGGGTGCCCAATTATCTGGTGATTCCCGCGGTGGGTATTCCCATCCTGTTCCTGCTTTTGCTGGCAGCGCTGATCTACTTCAGGCGCCGCCGTCCGAAATTGACAGACGAGGATCTGAAAAGTCCCTTTAAGAAAGATTAGCTTCCTGAAGGAGGTATGCACTGTGAAAAGGAAATGGACGATACGCCTGGCGGCTCTGTGTTCAGTCCTCTGCCTGGCTATGGTGTTGCAGCTTTTGGCCGGAGCGACTGAGGGTGCCGGCGAAGAGGAGCTGTGCACCCTGACGGTCAATGCCTGCAATGAGGCAGGACAGCCGGAGGTGGCTGAAGAGCTTCAGCAGGAGCAGGTCGTGGTAGACCTCTACCAGGTGGCAGAGGGCGACTTTGCCAAAAGCGGGGCCTTCCAAAAGCTTGCGCCCTATAATCTGGAAATCAAATGGGATCAGGACGACTCCGCCTGGGATGCTCTTGCCCAGCAGGCCGCCGAGCTGGCGCTGAAGCCGGAGGATCCCCAGGCTCCCACAGTGGCTTCTGCTCCTGCGGGAGAGACGATTTCTGACCTTCGACCCGGCCTTTACCTGGTGATCGCCCACAGCAGGGACGACACAGACTATGTGGAGAGAATCAAGGACGAATCGGGAGAGCAGAAGCTGGTAACCAGGATCCGGGGCCTCAAGCATCGCTTCCGGTTCCGCCCGGAGCTGGTGGCAGTTCCCGGCCGGGTGGGGGAAGCCGCCGCGGGGGAATACACCTACGAGGTGGAAGTGAATCTGAAGCCCGGCATGAGCGATGAATATGGCTCTTTAGTGATCGATAAGTCTCTTTTGCGCTATGAGAATTCCAAACCCGCGACCTTCATTTTTGAGATCACCGCCGTAAAGGACTCGCAGACGGTATTCAGCGATGTGGTTTCCTTTGTCTTTACCGGGGCGGGGGAGCAGAGCGTTCAGGTAGACCGGATCCCGGTGGGTTCCACCGTGACGGTGACGGAGGTCTACAGCGGCAGAAGCTACACCCTGGTGGACAGTGTCCTTCCCGAGTCTGCTGTGGTGGAACGGGACAATGTACTTCATTTCAGCTTTGTCAATGACTACGCGGGAGCTGAGCCTCCCGGAGGAAGCGTTATCAACAGCTTTAGCTATGAGGAAGACTCCTGGCAGTTTTCCCAGCAGTATGACCGCGAAAGCTAAGGAGGGATCGGAAATATGAAAAGAGCATCTAAGGCGATCGCTCTGTTGTGTGCGGTGCTGGTTGCCGCGGCAAGCCTTCCAAGCGCCCTGGCCTATTTTACCACCTATACCCGGGCCCAGGGAGGCGCGGTGCTGCATCTGGGCGGAAGCACCCATATCACAGAGGAGTTTTCCAACTGGACTAAGCGCGTGGTCATCACCAGCGAGGCAGGCTCCCAGCCAGTCTATGTGCGCGCCAGAGCCTTCAGCGGGAGCCAGTATCCCCTTACCTACAGCGATGAGGGGGGCAGCTGGAGCGCGGGCGACGATGGCTACTATTACTACAATCAGATCTTAAACGGCGGCGCGTCCACCCCGGAGCTTTTGATCCATATCGACGGCGTTCCGGAAAAGGTGGCGGAGGAGCTTCAGTTCCAGGTGGTCGTCGTCTATGAGACCACGCCGGTGCGTTACCATGAAAACGGTGAACCCTATGCGGATTGGGCGCAGGCGCTTAAAACCGGAGAAGGAGGCGGGGAGCAATGAAGAACCGGAAAAAGTGGGGCCTCCCTGTTGGAACCCTTCTCATGTTCGTGGCCGCGGCCGTGATGCTGCTCACCAGCACGGTGGGCGGAGCCCGCGCGGCGCTGACCTTCTATTCGGAGGCTTACACCTCCCGGATGCAGATGAGAAATATCGGCGTTACCCTGATGGAGAACGGCAGGGAGATCTCCTGGCGCAATTACGGCCAGGAGGCGGACGGGAGCTGGTCTTCCACAGAAAACGAGCTGTTGTCCGGCCTTTTGGGGGAGGGGGAAACCCTTCAGCCCGGAAAGGCTTATAAGGAGGAGCTTGCGGTGCGCAACTCCGGGACCATCGACCAGTATGTGCGGGTGAGCCTCTATCGGTACTGGCTGGACCAGGACGGCAACAAGCTTCGCACTCTTTCTCCCGATTTGATTCATTTGAAATTTGCGGAGAACAGCGGCTGGATCCAGGACCCCGATGCCGCCACTGAGGAACGGCTGGTGTTTTATTATCAATCGCCTCTTGGGGCGGAGGAAACTACTCCCGCGCTGGTTCAGACTCTTTCCATCGACCCCAGCATCGCCTCTCATGTGACGCAGGAAGAGCGGGAGGAAAACGGGGGGACGACCATTGTCACCACCTATGATTATGACGGCGTTCAGTTCCGTTTGGAAGCGGAAGTGAATGCGGTGCAGACCCATAACGGTGAAGACGCGATCTGGAGCGCGTGGGGCCGACAGGTCAATATTTCTGACGGTATCCTCAGCCTGGCGTAAAGGAGTAAACAGTGATGAAACGATTTGCGAAAAGGATCGGCGCGTCTCTTCTGGCGGCTTTTTGCCTATGGGGGAGCGTCAGCGCTCAGGCTGAAACCTATGAGAGCGGTTCTCAATGGCAGGTCACCTTTCGTGACAAGATGGAAAGCAATTTCAGAAGCGACAATTTAAGCGATGTTCTGTCCCAGCTGGAGCCCGGAGACGACGCGGTGCTGAAGATCCGTTTGAGCAACGAAAACGAGCTTTCTACCGGCTGGTATATGAAGAATGAGATCATCAATTCTCTGGAGGACGCCAGTTCTGTGGCCTCCGGCGGCGCTTATTCCTACCGGCTTGCCTATCAGAATCAAAAGGGGGAAGAGACGGTTTTCTTTGACAGCGCGACCCTGGGCGGCGAGATGGAGGATGGGGGCAAGGAAGGCCTTCACGGCGCCGGGGAGAGTAAGGATTACTTTTTCCTGGGCGACCTTGCCAGCGGAGAAGCGGGCACTATCGTTTTGGCGGTGGGCCTGGACGGCGAAACTCAGAACAACACCTACCAGAATACGCTGGCGGATATGAAAATGGAGTTCGCCGTGGAGCCGGCGAACACTGCGGGAGGAAATCCTCCCAGACAGGTGGTTAAAACCGGCGACGACACCAACCTGGCCCCCTTCTATATCATGCTGGGGGTCAGCGGCGTGCTGCTTTTGCTCCTGGCTTTTTACAGCGCGAAAAAAGAGAAAAAGAAGAAGGACCCTGCGAAGGGCTGACGCTTTGCCCTTGAGAGAGGCCTCCCTCTGAGAGGGCCTCTGCGAGAGATAGAAATGAGGAATGATAGATATGAAACTGGGAAGAAAGTTTTTGAGTCTTTTCCTGCTCCTTGCTTTAGTCTGCTCCTTCTCTCTGACGGCGCAGGCCAAGGGAAAAGCGTACACTTATCGGATCCGTCTTTACGCCGGGGGGCAGGGCCATTTTGAGGATGGCTCCTCTGTGCTGGAGTTTCCGGAGGTATCCTATGGCGGGCGCGTCAGCTTTTCCCCCAATCTGGTGACTTTGGAAGACGGCAGCAAATATTATGTGAAGGGCTTCCTGGAAAGCGGGAAGGGCACGGAAGAGGTCCAGGGCGTTGCCCGGGGCTCATCCTCCTCTTTTGTAGTCACCAAGGATCAGGACTTTGTGGTGGCTTATGGTCTGATGGGCGATATGGTAGAGTATACCGTGAATTATGAGACTGCCGAGGGCGAAACTCTGGCCCCCAGCGAGACCTATTACGGCAATGTGGGCGACAAGCCCATGATCGCCTATCTCTATATCGAAGGCTATCAGCCCCAGAGTTATAATCTCACGAAAACGCTGGTGGCGGACGCATCCAAGAATGTGTTCACCTTCCTCTATTCCGCAGCTGAAGCCGGCGCGGCAGAGGAAGAAGTGACCGTTCTGGGCGGCGGCGCCACTGTGGTAGAGGGCGATGAGCCGGGGCCCGTGGTCATTCCCGATAACCCCACCCCTGTCACTCCCCCCGAGGAGAACAATGGTCCGGCGGAAGTGATCGACATCGATGAACCTAATACCCCTCTGGTCAACTTCCCGGGCGGCGATCAGCCCAAGTCTCTGGTAGCGGACGGCGTCATGTTCTGGAACGCCATGCCTCTTTGGGCGAAGATCCTGGGCAGCGCGGTGCTTTTAAGCGTGCTGTGCCTGGGACTTTGGATCCTGCTGTTCTATAAAAAGGAGCAGAAAGAATGAGAAAAAAGATCATTCCGGCTTTTTGTAATGTCCTGGGGATCCTCATCCTGCTGCTGGTGATCGCCTCCTGTCTTCCGGTGACCGTACCCCGCCTGATGGGGTATGAGATCTACAATGTGGTCAGCGGCAGCATGGAGCCGGAGATCCCGGTGGGAAGCGTGATCTATGTGTCCGAGGCACAGCCGGAAGAGATGGAAGAGGGCGATGTCGTCGCCTTTTGGAGCCGGGATTCGGTGGTCACCCATCGGGTGGTTGAGAATCGCATTGTGGAAGGAGAGTTCGTCACCAAGGGGGACGCCAACGAGGAAGCGGATATGAACGCGGTCCCCTATGACCGGCTGATCGGCCGGGTAGAGCGGCATATTCCCTTTTTGGGCAGCATTTTGATGCTGTACTCCAGCACGATAGGAAAGGTCTATGTCATCTGCTTTGCCGCCTGCGGAGCGATGCTGAATTTGCTGGCGGGACGCTTGCGGGACCGGGCTCGCTGAGAGAGGCGGTCAATCATTTCCTGAAAACGGAGAAACGAGAGCATGAGAAAGAAACTGAAATGGATCGTGCTGGTTTTATTGCTGGTGGTCTTTTTCGGAGCAGGAGGCACGATTGTAACCACTCAGCTTCGCTATGGGAAAAGCCGGGAGATCTATCATCAAGCGGCGGAAAGCTATACGGCAAAAAAAGAGAGTCAGGCGCCGGCTTCGAGCGCTCAAAGCGAAAAACAGGGGGACGCTGTTCCCTCCCAGGAGGAGGCGGCGGCCCCTATTTCTGTGGATTTTACCGCCTTACAGAAGGTGAACCCCGAGGTGGTGGGGTGGCTATACTGCGAGGGGACCAATCTCAATTATCCCGTGATGCACGGGGAGGACAATCTCTATTATCTTTCCCACAGCTACGACCGGCAGGAGATCCGCTCGGGCGCTGTTTTTATGGACGCGCAAAGCGCCGAGATCTTCCGGGACTCCAATACCGTGATCTACGGCCACTCCATGAGCGACGGCTCCATGTTCTCCAGGCTGGAGGACTGGGAGGATCAGGCCTATTTTGAGAAACATTCTGTGATGTGGCTGCTGACCCCGGACGCGGATTACAAGATCGCCCTGTATAGCGGCTATACTACCTCCGCTTATTCCGATACCTACACGATCTTCCGGAATCCCTGCGATCAGCTGGAGGACTATCTTGCCAAAGCGAAGGCACAGTCCGACTTCACAGCACAGGTGCCTCTGGAACGAGACGGGCGCTATGTGGTGCTGTCCACCTGCGCCTATGAGTTTGACGACGCCAGGTATGTTTTGCACGGAAAGCTATCCAAAGTAGAGAAGTAGGTGAGAGCTCCATGCTGAGGAAAAAGATCCGGTGGCTTTTGCCGCTCGTTTTGCTTTGCCTGTGGGGATGCCAAACGAGCGTGGAGCCTCTTCCGGAGCAAACGCCTCCCAAGGCGGAAAGCAGGGCACAGACCCAAAGCGCCGCGCCTCAGGAAGAGAGCGCCCCTGTGCCAGAAGAGTCCGGCACAGCCTCTCAGGTGGAATTTACCCCTTATCAGGCTCCGGAATTTTTAGACGCGGTGTTTGAAGAAAGCGAGGCCCAGGGGGAAAACGGGGTCCTGTTAGACCTCTCCAAAACAGAGGAGGGGTATGTGGGAGTTTCGGCCCAGTCAGAAAAACGATTGAAATTCCAGGTGCTCATGGGAGACAGCACCTATACCTATGATGTTTCCTCCGGGGGAGAGCCCGCGGTGTTTCCCCTGCAATGCGGCGACGGAAGCTACACCTTCCGGGTCATGGAGAATATCACGGCGGAAAAATATGCCGTGCTGTATTCCACGGACAAAGAGGTCTCCCTCAAAGACGAGTTTCAGCCCTTTTTGCGCCCCAGTGAATATGTGAGCTACAGCCGGGATTCTCAGTGCGTCAAGGAGGCGGAGAAGCTTGCCGCCGGGCAGGAGGACGCCCTGGGTGTGGTGGAGGCTGTGTTTGACTATATCTGCCAGCACATCACCTACGACAAGGAGAAGGCCCAGGCTGTTTCCGGGACAAGCGGGTATCTGCCGGACCCGGACGAGACCCTTTCCAGCGGAAAGGGGATCTGCTTTGATTACGCGAGCCTGGCGGCGGCCATGCTGCGCAGTGAGGGGATCCCCGTCAAGGTGGTGTTCGGCTATGTGCAGCCCAACGACCTGTACCATGCCTGGAATATGTTCTACACTGAGGAAAGCGGGTGGGTCACGGTGGAATACCAGGTGGAATCCAACACCTGGAACCGGCTGGACCTCACCTTTTCCGCCAACGGAGCGGATGCGCAGTTTATCGGCGACGGAGAAAACTACGCCAATGTCTATTTTTATTGAAAGCAGGTGGCAGCGTGAAAAAGAAGAAGCTGGATACATTGGGGATCAGCGCATTCTGCGAGAGCATGGCCATGATGCTCCAGTCCGGGATCCAGACGCAGGAGGCGGTTTCCCTGCTGCATGGGGAAAGTGAAAAGAGTCACGGGATCCTGGAAGCGGGCCTCGCGGTGATGCAGAAAGCGCTGGAAGAGGGGAATTCCCTGTCCTTTGCCATGGAAGCTTCCGGAATTTTCCCCTCCTATGCCCTGAAGATGGTGGAGATGGGAGAAAGCTCCGGACGCCTGGAGGATGTGCTGTTTCGCCTGAGCAGGTATTATCGGGAGCAGAAGGCCATGGGGGAAAAGCTGAAGGGAGCGGTCACTTATCCCGCGGCCATGCTGATCCTGATCATCGTGGTGCTGGCGTTGATGCTGACGATGGTGCTGCCCGCCTTTACCCAGGTGTACAACCGCCTCACCGGAAGTATGGCTTCTTCAGCCTACCGGTATATTGGCTGGGCTTATGGCTTCTGCTGGGCCGCGCTGATTGTGATGGTGGTTCTGGCCCTTTCCCTGATCCTGGGGCTTCTGCTTTGGAACAGCAAAAAGCGGCCCCTTGTGGAAGGGGTGCTGTATAAGCTTCCGGTGTGCAGAGAGATCCTGGAGAAGCTGGGTACTTACCGCTTCACCATGGCATTGTCCGTCTTTTTAGCCAGCGGCGAGGTGCAGGATATCGCCGTGGCGAAAAGCCTCACGATGATCGACTGCAAGCCGGTAGAGGAAAAGGTTAAGCGGTGCATGAAGCACCTGGAGGAGGGCCACGGTATCGCCCAGGCCGCCTATCAGGAAGAACTGTTTGAGCCGGTCTACGGCCGGATGCTGCTGGCGGGAGAGCGCAGCGGAAACCTGGAATCCGTTTTGGAAAGGCTCTCCGACCTTCTGGAGGAACATACGGTGAACCTGGCGGACCGCCTGGTGGAGGTGATCGACCCGCTGCTTTCCGGAATTTTGCTGGTAACGGTGGGGATCTCGCTGCTCAGCGTTATGCTGCCGCTGTTGGGGATCATGAGCTCGATCGGATAAAAAGGAGCGCGCCATGTATACAGACAAAAGAAAACGCGGCTGGCCCCTGGCTTTGCTGGGAGTGATCGTCCTTCTTTCCCTGTCGCTTTTTGTGTGGAGGCTGGAAAGGCACTCCCGCGAGGATGTGGGAGCGGAGGGAGCGACCGCCCTTAAAGCGGCTGTGGAGCGGTGCGCCACGCAGTGCTATGTGGTGGAGGGAGTCTACCCGCCGGATCTTGAGTATCTGGAAAACAGCTATGGCCTGCAGATCAACCGCGAGGATTTCTATGTGATCTACCGTGCCTTTGCCTCCAATATGCCGCCGGAGATCCAGGTGATCAGCAAGCCGTAAGCAGCCCGGGAGGACCTTGACTGGAAAGGAAGAAAGCAATGAAGAGAAGAAGTTCCCCTGTCCCCTTCTTTACCCTGGGAATCGCCGGATTGTTCCTGCTGGGCTTTTTTGTGCTGATCGTGTTCGGAGCGGGAATTTATCGGGAGGCAGTGGAAAGCGAAAACAGAAATAACGGGGAGAGGGCGCTTTTAAGCTATCTGTCCACCTGCGCGCGGACAAACGACGCCGCCGGGGCCGTCCGTGTTTTGAAAGAGGACGGGACCACGGCGCTGGTGGTAGCGGATGAAACCGCGGAATACGCGGTGCGCATCTACCGCCACGAAGGAAAGCTTGTAGAGGATTACGGCAAGATCTCCGCCCCTCTGGATCCGAAGAACGCCTCCGTTATCGGAGAGACAGAGACCTTTGAAATAGAGGAGAAGACCCCCGGCGCCTTTTGGGTGCATACAGACGCGGGCACGGTAATTTTCCGCGTAAGGAGTGAGGGCGGAATATGAGAAAACATCAGCGCATCACGGCGTTTTATATGGAGCTTTTAGGGCTGATCTCCGTGTTTCTGGCGGTGATCCTCACCCTGACCCAGGTGTTTGCCCTCTCCAAGGGGCAAAGCGGCAGGGCCCAGGTGCTGACCCGTGCGGTGCGCCTTGCGGAAAATACGGCAGAGCTTTTTTCCGCAAGCGAAAGCCCGGCGGAATTCCTGGAATTTTTGGGCGAGGGGGAAGGCGCTCATTGGCTCAGAGAGGAAAAGATGCTGGAGGCTTGGTTTGACAGGCGGATGGAGGTCTCTTCTGAAGGGGATTTCCGTGTGACCGCCACCTGGGATCAGGAGGGAGGGCTTGCGAAAACCAGGATCTCCGTCTATTGGCAGGAGGACGCAAGCCCCGTTTATACTCTGGATACCGCAGTCTACTTAAAGGAGGAAGCCTGATGAAACAGATCCCCATGCGCCTGGGCCCTCTGGCGCTGCTTTTGATGGTGATCTCCATCTGTATGACTGTGCTGGGGATCCTCACCTTCACAACTGCCCGGGCTGATCTTTCCATGGCGGAGAAATATGCACAGACTGTAGAGACCCGCTATCTGCTGGAAAGCCGGGGGCAAAGCTTTTTGCAAGAAGCCTATGAGGACCCTGAGGCCCTTTTGGAGGAAGCGGAGGACGGCGTTTACCGGAAGACCCTGCAGGAAGGGGAGTTAAGCCTTCAGATCGGTCTGAAGATAGAGGGAAAAAGCTGTCAGGTGGTGAGCTGGCGCTTTAGCAGGGATTGGGAGGCCGATGAGAATATGGGCGGCCTGTGGAGCGGAAACGAAACTGCTCTCCGGTGAAAACAGCCTTTGAGAACGAAAGTTTATGAGGAAAGGGAAGGAACCATGGAGATACAGGAAGTATTGCAGCAGGCTATCGGGCAGGAGGCTTCAGACATCTTTTTGATTGCCGGGCTTCCCATTACCGTCAAGTGTAAGGGCCATCAGTCCCGCTGGGGCCAGGAGCGGCTGATGCCGGAGGACACCCAGCGCCTGATTCAGGGGATATACGCCCTGAGCGGCCGGGAAGAGACCCATCTCACAGAGGGAAAGGATGATGATTTCTCCTTTGCCGTCTCCGGATTAGGCAGGTTTCGGGTGAATATTTTTCGCCAGCGCGGCTCTTTGGCGGCGGTGATCCGGCTGATTCGGTTCGGCCTGCCGGATCCCAAGGAGCTGGGGATCCCGGAAGAGGTGCTTTCTCTGACGGAAAACCAGAAGGGACTGATCCTGGTGACCGGCGCGGTGGGCACCGGAAAATCCACCACCCTGGCCTGCATGATCCAGCGCATCAATGAGAGCCGGGATTGTCATATCATCACCATGGAGGACCCCATCGAATACATCTACCGCCACGAGAAGGCCATCGTCACCCAGCGGGAGATTTCCATCGATGTTCAGGGATACCCCGCGGCTCTGCGCTCCGCCCTGCGGGAGAGCCCGGATGTGATCCTGCTGGGAGAAATGCGGGATTATGATACGATTTCCGCCGCCATCACCGCCACGGAGACCGGAGTGCTGATGTTCAGCACCCTTCACACCGGAAGCGCCGCCAATACCATCAGCCGGATCGTGGATGTGTTCCCGGCCAATCAGCAGAACCAGGTGAAGATCCAGCTTTCCCAGCTGCTCAAGGGCGTGGTGTGCCAGCAGCTGGTGCCGGACAAAGAGGGAAAGCTTTTGCCGGTGTTTGAGATCATGAAGACCAATAACGCCATCCAGAATATGATCCGGGAGGACAAGCTCCACCAGTTGGATTCCGTCATGCAGGCGGGAGCGGCGGAGGGGATGTGCACTATGGACGGAAGCCTTTTGAAGCTTTACCGGGAGGGCAGGATCACCCGGGAAACGGCTTTGGTGTACTGCGCTCATTACGATGTGATGGAGAAGCGGCTGGGTGTATGAGGGACTAAAAAGGAGCGTGTGCGCTTCTTTGCGCAGGAAATGGCCAGAAGAGAAGCCATGGGAAAGCCCACGGCTTCTCTTCTTATTGCGCAGGTGATGGCTATAGTCAGACAAAGAAAAGGCCGGGAGAAAAAGTTGCACTTGCAATTATTTTCTGTTGGCTTTATAATTTTAAGTGGCTATTGTATTTTAAAATGAGGTGTGAAAGAAGCAGTGGGTAGTGAAGGAATAAAAAAAGAACGCTGGATCGATCAATATTGGGTGCGGGATAAGAGCTTTTACAAGAAGGTACTGCTGATCCTGGTCCCCATCGTGCTGCAGTCCATTATCAATCAGGGCGTCAATATGATGGACACCGTGATGGTGGGAAACCTGGGAGAAGTCTCCATTTCGGCTTCCAGCCTTGCCAATCAGTTTTATAATATCTTTACCTTCCTGTGCATGGGGATCAGTGCGGCAGGGTTGGTGCTTTCCAGCCAGTATTTCGGTGCAAAGGACATGAAGACCGTGCGCAGAGTGTTTGATCTGGTGCTGCAGATCGTAATCCTGGGCGGGGCGGCCTTCGCCGTGGTGACCTTTCTGCTGCCCACCCAGATCATGGGGATCTTTACCAGGGAGGCGGATGTGATCGAGCTGGGCGCCCAGTATCTTCGGATCACGGCACTGATCTATCTTCCCCACGGCATCAGTCTGGTGTTCAGCAATGTAATGCGTTCCATCGGCAATGCGAAGCTGGGGCTTTATGTGTCTGTCGCCTCCTTTGTGGTGAATATCGGCGCCAACTATGTGTTCATTTTCGGAAAGCTGGGCGCGCCCAGACTGGGCGTGATGGGTGCGGCGGTAGGCACTTTGATCGCTCGCAGCGTAGAGCTTCTTTTCTGCGCCATCTATGTCTTGAAATTTGAAAAGGTTTTGAAATACCGGATAGGAGGGCTTTTGAAGGCGCCTACCAAGGAGCTGTTCCGGGAGTTTCGCAGGCTGGGAATGCCTGCCATTATCTCTGACAGCCTGCTTGCCCTGGCGGCCAGCATCTTCTCCATCATCCTGGGGCATATGGGAAAAGAAGTGGTTTCCGCCTATGCCATTGTCACCGTGATGGACAGGATGGCGACAGTGGCCATTCAGGGAGCCACCAGCGCCGCGGGAGTCGTCATCGGACAGACCGTGGGAGAGGGAGCGTTCGAGCGGGCTCAAAAGGAGGGCTGGACCTTCCTGATCCTGTCTGTCCTGATCGGTATTTTCGGCGGGATCCTGGTACTCTTTTTGGGAGAGTGGTCTATCGGACTGTATAAGATCGAGCCCTCTACGGTGGAGATCACTGTCCGCATGATGGAGGCAAGCGCCGTAATTGTGTTTTTCCAGGCCATACAGAGCGCCCTTTCCAAAGGGATCCTTCGGGGCGGAGGAGATACGAAATTCCTGATGATAGCGGATATTATTTTCCAGTGGGTGGCCTCCATCCCCCTGGGCGCCGTAGCCGGGTTGGTGCTGCACTTGGATCCCGCCATTGTGCTGGTCGCCCTGCGGATCGACTTTATCATCAAGGCTGTTTGGCTTGTCTTCCGCCTGAAAAGCGGGAAGTGGATCCATAAGGCAAAGGATATGACCGCAGAGGGCTGACAGCAGGATAGCAAGATGGCTGTTTTCTCCGATTTATCAAAGAAAAAGCGCTTTGGAAGAATTTCCAAAGCGCTTTTTGGGTGCTGACAAAGGGAGAATCTACCGATTGGCGATCTCCAGGAAATGACGGAAGAAGCGGCCGCGGTCTACATCCAGAGCCACATAGTTATTGCCTTCCGGGTCCTTCTGAAGCTCTGTAAGTCCTTCCAGCTTGGTGCTTTGCAGCTCCACCTCTACATGTCCCACACCGTAGGTGCAAAGGGAGGGCTCAAAGATCAGGGCAGCTGCCAGGGGATCGTGATAGGTGATAGACTGGCGGGTGCCCTCGTAGATGCCGGAGAAGTCCAGCACCGTTTTGAGTAGCTTCCCAGTATAGGCTTTTAAAATCTCCTCCTTATTCTGGATTACCTGTGTGGTCACATCCAGACCGGCAGAGACAATTTTTTTCACCGGAGCCCGATAGATGATGGCAGAGGCGTGAGGGTCGCAGCGGGAGTTCCACTCGGATAGGCAGGTGTAGGCCTCCATGCCGTAGGTGAACACCCCGCACATGATAACCAACTGCTTTAACAGGGTGGGAATTTCAGGTTCCAGAGAAAACAGCAGGGCAATGTTGGTCATGGGGCCGATCCCAAGCAAAGTCACCTCTCCCGGATTTTCCCGGATCGTGCGGCGCATAAAGTTCACCGCCTCGTTTTGGGGAAACTCTGTCTGGTGGGGCCAGTTCGGAAGCTTTACAGCCTGGTGGGGGCTTTTCTGTTTCTGGGGGATGATCAGGGGCTCAGCGGCGCCGGGATAGATGGGAATATCCTTCCGTCCGGCGGCCCAGCACAGCACACTGGCGATCTTTGCCCGCTCCACCGGTTCCCCGGTCACGGTGGTGATACCCAGCAAATCGCAGTCCGGGTGGTTCAAAAGATAGGCGAGAGCCACGGAATCGTCGATGTCGCTGCCGATATCGGTGTCCAACAGAATCTTTTCCATAACAGAGCTCCTTTTTCTTTTTTTGATGTCTATGCCGGGAAGGCAGAGCGGAAAATGGCTTCTATTCGGCAGAGCTTTTGCGATTATTTACCCGCGAAGCAGTTTTTGCAGAATGTATCTACGATATCCAGCACCCGGTCTGTCCAAAACTCCGGCCCGCCGTGATCCGCGCCCTTTATGAGATAAAAATCTGCCGGGTGCCCGGTTTTCTTCAGCTGTTCATAGACGAGAGCGCTGCAGGCGCAGTTTACGACTCTATCCTTGGTGCCGTGGAACATGAGCACGGGAGGAATGACCGTATCAGTGCTGATATTGCACTCCACTGAGAGCTGGCGCGCCAGCTCCGGGTTTTTCAGCAGGTTTTTACCGCCCATCACTCTGCCTTCCGGGCTTTCCGGGAGGCAGTGGAAAATCTGTATGGGATTGGAGTCCGGCGCCATCACGGAGGTAGAGCCATAATAGTTCACGATTCCGCAGGGCTCGCCGCTGATGCCGGGAAAGAGATTGTCCGCGGTGTCGTCGTCGTGAAGCATTCCCGCCCACATGGCAGTGTGCCCGCCGGAGGAATCTCCGGCGATGACGATCTTTTCCGGGTCAATTCCATATTTGTCGGCATTTTTGCGCAGGAACCGGATGGCGTTGCGGGCGTCCTTGATTTGCGCCGGGAAGGATGCGATCCCCGAATGGCGGTACTCTACAATGGCGCACACATACCCGCGCAGCACCAGCCTGCACAGCGCGGGAACATTGCCGTAAACATACTGAGGCATCCAGGCAGAGCCCTGTACAAAGACATAGCAGGGCAGCGTGAATAGCTGCTTCTTTTCCAAAGGGAAATGGCTGTGATTCCGCGAGTTGGGAGTCAGGATCTGTAAATGCAGGGGAGTGCCGTTTATCTTGGCATACTCCACATCGTGCAGATAGCTTACGCCAAGCTCGTCGCCTGTAGTTTCAATAACCTTTACACCCTCTGGCCTGTCCTCGTACTCAGGCAATTCTTCATAGGTCCATTCCTTTACTTCCACGCTTAGTCCTCCTCTTCATTATTTTTTATGGTGATGCCCCGGCCATCGCAGTTTACGGCCCAGCGCGCGGGCTTTTACGGCTTCTCCGCTGTTTCGGCCGGTGACGGCCAAAGGCGGCTGTCCTGCTGAAAGCCTCGCCGTCAAAGAGGCATGGCAGCGCCTCATAGTTTTCGCGATATTCGGGGTTGTCCGGCGTTCGTTTTCACTCTGTCATAAAGGCGAAAGCAGCGGGAACATAGAAAAAACCTGCGATCGTGTCATGCCGACCGCAGGCCTTGGTGGGCGCTAACGGACTTGAATCGCTCTTTGTCAGGTTTTAAGCCATTCTTGGTGTGTTATTTCCCGCTTAACTCCTTGATTTTCACACTGGAAGCAGTGCAGGAAAACATGGCCATTATACCACGGAAAAAGAAAAAGTGTGTTACAAAGTGTGTTATTTTTTCTCCCTCTCCATCGTCTCAGCAATAGCCCTTTTAATAAAGCCGTTGACGCTTTCCCCCGTGTTCTCGGTGTGCTTTTTCATACTCTCATAATCCGATGTTTGCATGTCAAGCGGCACTCGTTTAATGCTTTTCGATTTATACTTTTGCATTGCTCGTTTTTGTGCCTCACTCACCGGCATAGGTATCACCTCTCAATGAGTATAGCAAAATGAAAAGAAAATGTACACATATATATTTCACAAAAATATGCCCTCATCTTTGGACAATATTCCATCTTGAAATATGTGTACGCATATATTATAATATAACCATACCAAACAGGAAAGCCAAGGTCGAATGAGTAGCCGAAAGGTGAAAGAACGCGACAAGGTAAGAGCGGAACAGGAGTTGCGCCGGATAAGGTCGACACAGAGCCTCCCGCCGCTTTCCGGAAAGGAGAGGATCATGACGATCCGGGAGATGGTACAGCAGATGGGAATAGACGGTGAAATCCTAGTCAGAACGGGAAGAGGAAGCTGTGAACCTCTAACCGTGGAAAATCAAGATCAATACCTGGACATGGAGATCAAGTATCTGTATCCCGGATATCATGAATCTCTCGTGTTTGAGCTTGAGGAAAGGGGGCGAAAGAGTGGAGCTTGCAAAAAAGGTGAAGCAGCTGCGAAAGCTGGAAGCAGAAGCGGCGGAGCTCATGGAACAGGCCGAAACGCTGAAGGATGAAATCAAGGCGGAAATGAGGGAAAGAGGCGTGGAAGAAATGAGAGCCGGGGTTTTCAGCGTCCGGTATGCAAGGATCGTTTCCAATCGCTTTGACACGGTGTCATTCAAGGAAGAGAATGAAGAGCTGTACCGCCGATATTTGAAGCGAACAGAAACCCGCCGCTTTGTAGTGGCATAAGAAAAGGCCCTTACAGTATCCGCCGGGAAGCAGACTATAAGGGCTC
This sequence comes from uncultured Neglectibacter sp., assembly GCA_946554335.1. Lineage (GTDB taxonomy): Bacteria > Bacillota > Clostridia > Oscillospirales > Acutalibacteraceae > Acutalibacter. The sequence continues at coordinate 132,284 of CAMNSA010000004.1, read as the reverse complement.
GAGCTGTGGTTTATTATACCACGGCCCGTTTTCTTTTTCAATCTAGCAAGCCTTTCTTTTCCATGCCCTCTATCGTCCTTTCCTCCACGCTGCCATGCTCATAATACCAAGAATTCCAGCCTGTACCGTGGAAAGCGGCAGCTTCCAGGTAGTCCCTCTTTATCTTCCACACCTGTTTTTTTCCACGCAATTCCTGCAAGCCTTTTCCCAGCTCCCTGCGCACATCTTGAGGCGTGACATGCAGCGTTTCAGCTATTTGTGGATTTGTCTGCTGCCTGTAATACTTCCCCCGGATCACCGCCGCCTGAATAGGGGAAAGATCGGCCAAAGCCGCTTCCAGGTGCTTGCGGAAATACTCTTGCTCCGCTTCATCGTCCACGGCTTCCAGCGGGGCCTCTCCCGCCGGATCAGGGATCAGATCGCCGCTTTCCGTTTCGCTGTCCTCTGCTGCCGGGGCGTTCATACTGTCCGCATAATTGAGGGCGTCCAGCTTTCGGAATATCCCCATACAGGCCCGGAAATGGTTCTTTGCGTGGTAGGAAAGATAACTGGTGAAGCGAAAGCCCTTTTCCGGCTTATAGGCCCTCACAGCGTCCAGAAAGGCAAAATAACATTCCTGTTGAAGATCGTCAAGGGTCACGCCGTGCCGGTCACAGGATTCTTTCCCGTGGTGGAAATAAAAGCGGCGGGCCATCTGATACAATAGCCCTTCCACCTGTTCCCAAAGCTCCGGCAGCTTCCCCGCTGCCCATAGCTCTTCATTTGACATGCCGTCCCTCCTCTGGTATCATGGGAATAGAGGTGAAGGGCTGTTCCCGCTGATCGGGGGCGGCTCTTTTTTTCAGGTCTTAAAGGGTTCCGTTCTCAAGTTCTCTCTTCAGCGCTGCCGTAATGGGATCGTCTTCCATATCCGGTTTAACATCTGGCTTTCTTTGATCGTTCCACTTCTCCGGTCTCCGGCACTTCAGCCAAAAGATACAGGCTGTAACATTTCCATTCATGGCCTGTTGAAGAAGAGCGTTTTCAACCTCATAGTCGACAACTTCTTTTCCCTTTTTTATGGTCTCCGAAAACTCCGGATGCTTCTTTTTCCATTCGTAAAGCGTGGAAGCGGAAATTCCCATATTATGGGAGATCTGTTCATCTGTCAAGCCGTCTTTTGCCCAGCCCTCCAAGAGGACCTGTTTTTCAGGGCTTGTCCATTCCTGATATTTCGCGATATTGTTCACCTCCTATCTAACTCAATTACGGAAAATTATTCAGAGAAGCGATAGGGCAGAAAGGACAGTCCTCAATCTGAGGGATCTCTTTGTCCAGCCATTCATTCATTTTTTCACCATCTTACATTTTCCTTGAGGGGATAGGGGTATTTTTGGATTCAGGCCGCAACTTGCCGCAACTTGCCGCAACTTGCCGCAACTTGCCGCAACTCGCCGCATATTGCGGCGAATCGCGAGACGATCACACAGTAGCTACGCTTTTTCCGTTGCCACTTTTTCTGCATTTTTTCACACAGGATGACCTCGCTTATTTCTTGTGCCTTCATACCGTTTCAGCTTCCTTTCTTGAATTCCATCGCTTTACTGAGGTTTCTATACACTCTTCTATAGCCACATATTTTCCGGTAAGAAGGTTCTTTCCTTGCGTTACAACACCGCTATTACCGTGGCAATGCGTACAGCCAGTATATACTCCGGGCAAGTAATAGCCAAAGGTTGCCTGGATCACCGCCTTGCCGCCGCAAAAAGGACAGGGCTTCAAAGTCTCTTCTGCTTCATCACAAATCCGATCTACCGCCTTGATCCGGTTCATGCTGCCGAATTCTCTGAATCTTATGTCTAAGCGTTCAATATGATAATCCCGGAAACGGCGGCCTTGACTTCCCGCCGCTTTCCTGTTATCATTTTCCGTGGTATGTACTACCTTTGCGCCTTTGCCGGTTGCCTCCGTGCAGGGCGCATTTCTTTTTGTTTCGGTCATGTTGTAATTCTCCTTTCTTTGCTAAGCAAATTCAACTTTTGCTTGTTTTGCTTAGCTTTGCTTTCATTTGCTTTTGTATTTGGGATGTGAGAACCCCAGAATTTCCGGGAAAATCGGACTTTCAAAACCCAATGCTTTTTTAAAAACCAGTGGCTTTTTTGGGTTTTTGATGGGGTATCTCCCTTTCCCCTTTCCCTACGACCTTTTTCTCTTTCCTTGAGTCTTCTTCTGTTTCTTTTTCTGTTTCTTCTTCTGTACCGTATGGCCCCGTATGGTACCGTATGGTTTTATTGGCGACATCCTTTCCTACCGCTTTCAATTCTCTTTTCGTACTTCTCCCATGATTCCTGAAGATCTGGAAGGAAAGCGGCAAAGGCTACTTCTTCCAGCGGTGAAAGTGCCGTCCCCTTTTCCCCGGTTTCCAGATAGTCCCAGCAGGCCAGTAGAACATTCACAGTTGTTTCCGGCGCAAGCTGTTTTACCAGCTCTCGCCGTTCTATTTTCATCTTGAACCAGCTTGGTCGCTTCTCCCTTGTCATTGTTCAGCCCTCCCAGATATGAAGTAGTCCAGCCATTCTTCCCTGGGGATCTCAAGTATTTTCCCAATGATCTCCATGTCCTTTGTGGTCCACGGTTTTTTCCCGGTGACTCTGTGGGATACATAGCTTGTGCCTTTGTCGATCGCCTCCGCAATCTCGGGCTGCGTGATGTCCCGCGCGAATAGGAGTGTTTGAAGTTTTGATTTCTTTGCCATTTTTACACCTCTTTGATCAATACGGCTTTCATGGTCTGATAGTCCATCCCGATTCCGTACAGGGCCGATACCGCCGCTTCCTGCTTCTGGTACTCTCTCAGCTCTTCAGCGGTTAAAAGATCAATAGCTTTGCCTTTCCCGGCCCGTTCTTTCTTCATCTGCCCGGCCGTCTTTCCAAACGCCGCCTTATAGGCCAGATCGGTATACAGCTTATAATCCCATCGGTTATGATCGGGGTTGTCCCGTATCATATCCGTAAGGCTCCGGCGAACAGGATTTCCCTCGAGCCTCAGCTCCCGCCGCTTTTGAAGCTCTTTTTCCATCTCATGAAAGCGGCTGACATAGGCAGCTGTGAAAAGAGTTCCTTTCCTGCCGGTCATTTTGTTGGCAATCATATCGCAGCCCTCCCGGGTAAGATAATATCCGGGGCGTTCCTCTCCCTTTTCGTCTCTGTATGTAGCCGGGATAAAGAATTTAACGGGCGCAAAAGTGTGCCGGTTGCCGCTTCCGCTTTCACTGCTGAGATGATCGATCATCGTCTGGATCGTCCGCAAAAGCTGCTTATGCGGTCTTCCTATCAGCTCCGCCACGTCTCGACTGTCTACTACCGCTTGTCCGCGGTATTCCCTTAATGCTAATTCGGTCATATGTTACACCTCACTTTCAAGAATTTCTGATACTGGCACATTCAGACCTTTAGCTATCTTTGCCGCATTCACAGGTGAACACGTCCCCCGCAACTTGATAGTGGAAATATTTTGCCGGGATATGCCTGACAATTCCGCAAGTTTAGTGTTATTGATCTCTCGTTCTCCCTGTAAAATGTCGATCTTGGTTTTGCTGATATTCATGATCTCACCTCGATTCAGAAACTTTTGTTACTCATATTGTAACAGAAACTTTTATTACTGTCAATTTTAATCTTGAATTTTACAGAAATTTTTCTTGCTGTTTTTCTTCACGCGTGTTATGCTGTTTCTGTAAGGAAGTGATTTTTTGACAACCGGCGATAGAATTAGGGCAGCTCGAAAGGCCAAAGGCTATACACAAAAGCAGTTAGGTGAAGCGTGCGGAATAGCTGAACCAACTATTAGGCGATATGAATTAGGAAAGTTAAATCCTAAATTTGAAACTTTGCGCAAAATTGCGAAAGCTTTAAATTTGCCCGTGTCTCGTATGATGGGGAGTGATAAATATCATGCAGCATGGCAAGAAGAAAGAGATCTCCTTGGATTTGATGATATATGGCTTTCGACTGATGAACGCATTGAGAAACTAAACCGTCTCTTTCCAAAGTTTGATGTTCCAGAAGACGAAGCCAGAATGCTTATATTGCAAGAAAAAGAAGGTGTTATACCCGCCTCCTTAATTGAGGATTTTTACAGTATGAATGATATTGGACGCGAGAAAGCTGTAGAGAATATGAAGGTTTTGGCAAATATGCCTGAATACCAGCGTAAACCACCCTTAGGCGTTCAGGAAGCCTCCTCGCCCTTAAAAAGTGAAACTACCCCCGAAAACAAGAAAAGCCCCTCAGAGGGGCAATAGAAGCGAAAGGAAGGATATTCATGCCAACACTATCAATGTTTTATGGAATCATTGTCCGTATGTTTGCCGAAAAGAACGGTCAGCACCACACGCCACATCTTCACGCCGCTTATGGCGGTGATGAAGTCGTGGTATCGCTTGATGGAGAGGTTCTTGAAGGTGAATTGCCGAAAGGCAAAATGCAGCTTCTATATGCGTGGATGGAAATACACCGGGACGAATTAGAAGCAAACTGGAAGCTGCTGTGTGACGGCGAACCGGCTTTCAAAATTGAGCCGCTGAAATGAGGTGGAATACTATGAATCCCAGGCCTGTTGCTGTAAAAGCTCTGGATAATTTTGAACTGCTTGTTACCTTTCAAAACGGAGAACGGAAGATTTTTGATGTAAAGCCGCTTCTGTCCTTGCCATTGTATAGGCCTTTGCAGAATAATGGGCTTTTCATGCAGGCAAGGGCAGACGGTATGTGTGTTTACTGGAATGAGGACATTGATCTGTGCCCGGACATGGTCTACTCCGATTCCCGGCCGATCAGTTAAAACCATGTTCAAAAAAGACGGAATCGCTTATGCGGGGGATCCAAGGCCTGTGCTGAAAGTGTCTGGTATTCGGCCGCTGGAAGATTTTAAGCTCTGGGTCAGATTCAGCAATGAGGAAAGCGGAATCTTCGACTGCAAACCGATCCTGGAAACACCTTGCTATGCGCCGCTCAAAAACCCGGATGTTTTTCATGGCGTATATCTCGATTATGGCGTTCCTGTCTGGAACGATGGGGAAATTGATATAGCGCCGGAATATCTCTATGGGCATATAAATGCCGTTTAAATCACTTTTTGCTTTTAAAGCAAGTGTTGTTTACACCATGAAACCGCAAAAGCGGCAGGAAGAGGCATTCCCGCCGCTTTAGCTATCAAAGGGAGTGGAGCGCATGGGAAAACGGACAAACACGGCGGTATGGTCCGAAAAATACAGCCGGTGGCAAATCAATGTCCAGAAGGACGGAAAGCGGAAAAGCTTCTACAGCTCCACGCCCGGCAGAACCGGACAAAGGGAAGCAAACGCGAAAGCAGACGCATGGTTAGACCACGGGATCAGCTCTTCAGGGGAGCGGGTCAGCGACCTCTTTGAACAGTTTCGGATAGAAAGTAAAGATATCCTCAGTACCACAGAATATAAGCATGTAGAGAGCATAGGCCGGGTCTGGATCGTTCCAAACCTGGGCAGAAAGAAAGCTGTTGATCTCTGCGATGGGGATATTCAGAAGATCCTCGATAAAGCGGCAGGGATGGGCCGATCAAAGAAAACCATTCAGGATATTAACGGCATGATAAACCGCTTTCTGAAATGGTGCCGCCGGAATAGGAAAACCATTTACCGCCCGGACGATGTACACATTCCCGATTCTGCCCGCCTCAAAGGGAAGAAGGTGCTGCAGCCCTCAGACCTCTCCATCCTCTTTTCCGTGGACACCACGATCTACAAGGGCAAACGGATCAAGGAAGAGTATATTCACGCTTTCCGCTTTCAGGTGTTGACAGGCCTGAGACCGGGAGAGCTGCGAGGCTTACGATTGGAGAATGTCAACGGAAAAAGAGTCATGGTACAACGCTCCGTCAATGTGTACTATGAAGAGACCACGGGCAAAAATGAAAACGCAATCCGATCTTTTGTGATGTCCGATCTTGCCCGGTCAGAGCTCGACGCCCAGCTCAGAGAATATCCCAGCGAAAGCGGTTTCGTCTTTGAGCTGCCCTCACCCACGGCATACCGGGAGCGATGGCAGAAGTATTGCAAATCAAACGGTATGACAGTCATAACACCTTATGAGCTTCGTCATACCTTCGTTTCCGTGGCAAAGACACTCCCCATTGGAGAGGTGAAGGACCTCGTGGGCCATTCTCAGAGTATGGACACTTTTGGAATTTACGGCCACGCTCTCACCGGGGAAGATATCGAAACAGCGCAAAAAATAAACGGCCTTTTTGAGAGGCTTTTAACCCCCGAAAAAGACCGTTAAAAAATCGAAAGTGTGTTATTCCCAAAGAGAAAACCCGCAAGAATCCAGTATTCATGCGGGTTTCTTGTGGTGGGCGCTAACGGACTTGAACCGCTGACCCCCTGCACGTCAAGCAGGTGCTCTAGCCAGCTGAGCTAAGCGCCCAAATACAGCCTCATTATTCTAAATGATTTTTTCGGAAAAAGCAAGCCATATTCCAAAAATGCTTAAAAAATTTTTTTGAAACGGAAATTCCGTTATGAATTTGTAAGGAAATTATTCTGTTGTTATTAATTTGTTCACAATATCATAATTCCATGTTATAATAGACCTTGCGATATAAGAAGCTGTAAGAAACTTCAGGAATGGATCATGCACGCTGTAAGGGCGTTGGAAATAAAGAAACGTTTTTTTGCTGAATCCGGAAAGCGCTTCCTCCAGGTGAAAATCAGGGATGGCTTTTCGGGAAAGGAAGGTGACCTGAGGGTGAAGACCCTTTCCTATTTCAACTTTGTGTTTGCGGCTATTTTTGTCGTCTGTTACTGCTATCAATTTGTCTTTCTCATTCTTCGTCTGCTAAAGAAGAAGAGAACCTTTCAGGCAAAAAAGCTTTGCCGGTACGCTGCCCTGATCGCGGCGAGGAACGAGGAGACTGTGATCGGCCAGCTGATCGACAGCATCCGCGCCCAAAACTATCCGGAAGAGCTTTTGGATATTTTTGTAGTGGCGGATAACTGTACCGATCAGACTGCCTCGGTGGCGGCCAAGCGTGGAGCGGTGGTATTTTCCCGGGAGAATAGGGCTCAGGTCGGTAAGGGCTATGCTCTCCGCTTCCTGCTGGAAAAGATCAAGAAAGAGCTTCCGGGAGAAAAGTACGACGGATATTTCGTGTTTGATGCGGATAACCTTTTGGATCCTCACTATGTGGAAGAGATGAACAAGATCTTTTCCAATGGGAACCAGATCGTGACCAGCTATCGGAATACCAAAAATTTCGGGGACAACTGGATCACGGCGGGGTATGGGCTCTACTTTTTGAGAGAGTCGGAGTATTTGAATCGGCCGCGGGATTATTTGAAGACCAGCTGCGCAGTCTCCGGCACCGGTTTTCTGTTTTCGGATGAGATCCTGGAAAAGGCGGGAGGCTGGAATTATTTCCTCCTCACTGAAGATCTGGAGTTTTCCGCGGATATGATCGCCAGAGGGGAGAAGATCGCCTACTGCGGCAGCGCCATAATCTATGACGAGCAGCCCGTGGGTTTTAGCCAGTCCATTGCCCAGCGGGCCCGCTGGGTGAAGGGGTATTTGCAGGTGGTGGCCAAACGGGGCGGTGGCCTTGTAAAGACCATGCTCAACACCGGCAACTTCGCCTGCTACGATATGCTGATGAATACCATTCCCATCGTGGTGCTCACCGTGTTGGGGATCCTGCTCAACACTGTTATGTTTATTGTGGGAATCACCAGCGCAAGGCAGGAAATGGGGATCTTCTTTGCCTCTGTTTTGATCGGAGCGGTGAATTCCTACGCGATGATGTACCTTTTGGGCCTTGTGACACTGCTCACCGAGTGGAAAAAGATCCCCTGCGGCCGCGCAAAGAAGATCCGGTATTCCTTTACCTTCCCTCTGTTTTTGTTCTCCTTCGGCATCGCCATGCTGGTGGCCGTGTTCGGGACGGTTCAGTGGAAGCCCATCAAGCATACGGCCGCTCTTTCCATCGGAGACTTGGGCGACCGCCCCCGCAAGTAAAAGAGATGGCCGTGGAAAAACTTTAGGGAAAATGCAGAAAATAAAGAAGAAATAAAAAAGAGAACTTTATAAAATGAGGCTCTTGTGATAGAATGGGGTAAAACCGAGTTTTGTCACAGGGGCTTCTTTTTTTCGGCGGAGCGGTTGGAAACGGCGGGTCATTTTCAGGAAGGAAAGGATGGCGGAACATGGTAACGAGAGTTTTTGTGGAAAAGAAAGAGGGCTTTGATATCGAGGCCGGAAAGCTGACGGAGGATATCAGAGAGAACCTGGGGATCTCCGGCGTGGAGGAGGTCAGGATCTTAAACAGGTATGATGTGTCGGGGCTTTCCGAGGAGCAGTTTGAGGCTGCGGCGGAAACGATCCTTTCAGAGCCCAATATGGATAGAGTCTATCGGGAGGAGGCGGTCCTTCCCCCGGAATACCGCGTGTTTGCCACAGAATATCTTCCCGGGCAGTATGACCAGCGGGCGGATTCCGCCGCCCAGTGCGTACAGCTTTTAACCCAGGGAGAACGGCCGGCTGTTCTGACAGCTAAGGTGATCGCAGTTAAGGGAGCGGTGAGTGAGGAAGAGTTTCAAAAGATCCAGGCGTATCTGGTAAACCCCGTAGAGTCCCGCATCGCCGCCCTCTCCAAGCCGGAAAGCCTGGAGCTCAGAGTCCAGAAGCCTGAAAATGTACAGCGCGTCACCGGGTTCACCAGCTGGAATGAAGAGAAGATGAAGGCCTATTTTGATTCCATGGGCTTTGCCATGACCCTCTCTGATTTGCTTTTCTGCCGGGACTATTTCCGGGATGAGGAAAAGCGGGATCCCAGCGTCACGGAGCTTCGGGTCATTGATACTTACTGGAGCGACCATTGCCGTCACACCACCTTTTTGACGGAGCTTTCTGAGATCGAGGTGGAAAAGGGCGCGCTGAGCGAGGCGGTAGAGGCGGCCCTGAAGGACTACCTCAGTGTGCGGGAAAAGCTTTACACCCAAAAGAAAAAGGCGGTATCCCTGATGGATATGGCCACCATCGGAGGAAAATATCTGCGCCGGGAGGGTCTGGTGCCCGATCTGGATGTGAGCGACGAGATCAACGCCTGCTCCATTGAGGCCCCTGTCACCATCGATGGAAAAACGGAGACCTGGCTGATCCAGTTTAAAAATGAGACCCACAACCATCCCACGGAGATCGAGCCCTTCGGCGGGGCCGCCACCTGTTTGGGCGGAGCCATCCGGGATCCCCTTTCCGGAAGAGCTTATGTGTATCAGGCCATGCGCGTCACCGGCAGCGGAGACCCCACCGTGCCATTTGAGAAAACGCTCCATGGCAAGCTTCCCAGCAGAAAGATCACCACCGGCGCTGCGGCAGGCTATTCCTCTTACGGCAACCAGGTGGGCCTTGCCACCGGTCAGGTGACAGAGCTCTATGACCCCGGCTATGTGGCTAAGCGCATGGAAATTGGCGCGGTGATCGGCGCTTCTCCCAAGAAAAATGTAAAGCGCGAAGAGCCAAAGCCCGGAGATGTGATCGTGCTTTTGGGCGGCGCCACCGGACGGGACGGCATCGGAGGGGCGACAGGCTCCAGCAAGGCCCACACCGAGCAGTCTGTGGAGGTGTGCGGCGCTCAGGTGCAAAAGGGCAATCCGCCCACCGAGCGGAAGATCCAGCGGCTGTTTCGGAAGGAGCAGGTGGCGAAGCTCATCAAGCGATGCAACGATTTCGGCGCGGGAGGCGTCTGCGTAGCCATCGGCGAGCTGGCCCCGGGCTTAGAGATCGACCTCGACCGGGTGCCAAAAAAATACGAGGGGTTGGACGGGACGGAGCTGGCTATCTCGGAATCTCAGGAAAGAATGGCCGTGGTGCTTGCCCCTGAGGATGTGGAGGAGTTCTGCAAGGAGGCGGCGGAGGAAAATCTGGACGCTCAAAGGGTGGCGGTGGTCACCGAAACACCCCGGCTGAAAATGAGCTGGCGGCAGGATGAGATCGTGAATCTTTCCCGGGCTTTTCTGGATACCAACGGCGTCACTCAGCACGCCAGGGCAAAGATCCAGGCGCCCAGAGGGGAGAATTACCGGGAAAAGGTCCCGGAGCTTTTACGGGATAAAAAGGGAATTGCGGCTTTGAAGGCGGATTTGTCCCGCCTGGAGGTGTGCAGCCAGAAGGGCCTGTGCGAGCGGTTTGACGCGAGCATCGGGGCCGGCAGTGTGCTGATGCCCTTTGCGGGCGCCTATCAGCTGACGCCGGAGGAGGCCATGGTGGCGAAGATTCCCGTGCTTTCCGGCGAGACGGACGACGCCACGGCCATGAGCTATGGCTATGTGCCCGGGATTGCCAAGTTCTCGCCCTTCCTGGGGGCGGCCTACGCGGTGGTGGAAAGCCTTTCCAAGCTTCTCTGCGTGGGGGCGGATCCCCTGAAGGCGCGCCTTACCTTCCAGGAGTATTTCGAGCGGCTGTATGAGGATCCCGCTCGCTGGGGGAAGCCTGCCGCCGCGCTGCTGGGCGCGTTGACGGCTCAGCTGAAGCTGGGGCTTCCGGCCATCGGCGGAAAAGACAGTATGTCCGGCTCCTTCGAGCAACTGGATGTGCCGCCCACGCTGGTGAGCTTTGCCGTGGCCATGACCAAGGCCAGCTCCACTCTTTCCGCGGCCATTCAGAAGTCCGATTCCCGGGTGGCGCTGCTGCCTGTCCCGGAAACGGAAGACGGGATGCCCGATTGGGAGAAGCTGAAGGTCTACTATAAAGAGACATTGAAACATATCCAGACAGGAGATATCCTTTCCGCCGGTGTGGTGCGGGAAGGCGGCGCGGCTGCCACAGTCATGAGGATGTGTTTTGGAAACCACAGGGGCTTCTCCTTCACCGAGGGGCTTTCCCAGGAGATCCTCTTTGCGCCCAAGGCGGGAAGCCTTGTGGTGGAGCTGAAAGAGGGCGCACAGCTTTCCGATCTTAAGATGATCCATTTGGGCGACACCTGTGAGGGCGGCGCTGTGACGATCCAGGGAGAGACCTGCCCCATCGAGGAATTGATCGACGCCTGGAGCAATACTCTTGAAAAGGTGTTCCCCAGTTTTTCAAAGCCAGTTCCCGTTTCCGCGGAGGTCCCGCTGCATGAGGAAGCTTACGGAAAGGCTCCTGCTATCAAGCAGGCAAAGCCCAGAGTCTTTATTCCCGCTTTTCCCGGCACGAACTGCGAGGTAGATACGGCCAGAGCCTTTGAAAAGGCGGGAGCCCAGGCGGAGATCCTGGTGGTCAAGAACCTTTCTCCGGCGGATATTGAAGAGACCATCAGCCGGATGGAGCGCTCCATCCGCAATTCCCAGATTGTCATGCTGCCCGGCGGATTTTCCGGCGGCGACGAGCCGGAGGGCTCCGGCAAGTTTATTGCCACCACCTTCCGCAACCCGCGGATCGCCGAAGCGGTTTCAGAGCTTCTGGAGCAGCGCGACGGCCTGATGCTGGGCATCTGCAACGGTTTCCAGGCGCTCATCAAGCTGGGTTTAGTTACCTATGGAAAGATCACGGTCTTAAAAGAGAACGATCCTACCTTGACCTTCAATTCCCTGGGACGCCATGTGTCCCGCATGGTCTATACCAGAGTGGTGAACAACCGCTCTCCCTGGCTGCAAAAAACCAGAGCGGGAGAGGTATACGCGATTCCCGTCTCTCACGGCGAGGGGCGGTTCGTGGCGGATCATGAGGCGCTTTCCCGCCTGATCGCAAATGGCCAGATCGCTACGCAGTATGTGACGCCCGAAGGGGAGCCCAGCGGCGATATTCAGTGGAATCCCAATGGCTCCGTATGCGCGATTGAGGGGATTACCAGCCCGGACGGCAGGATCTTCGGGAAGATGGGCCATTCCGAGCGTAAAGGCAATAACCTTTACAAAAATGTTCCCGGAGAAAAGGACCAGCTTCTCTTTGAATCCGGCGTAGAGTATTTCAAGTGATCCCGGGCGTTGAATCTTTAGCCGAAGAAAACCTTTGAAAGGGATGAGGCGCAGATGAAAGAGATTTTAAGGCGCACCTGGGCGGAGATTGATCTGGACGCCCTTTCTCACAATTTTTCTCAGGTGAGAAAAGCGACGGACTCAAAGGCTCAGGTCTGCTGTGTGATCAAAGCGGACGCTTATGGCCATGGGGCCGTGCGCATGGCCCAGGAGCTGGAGGCTTTGGGGACGGACTGGTTTGCCGTGTCCAACTTGGAGGAGGCCTTGCAGCTGAGAAACGCCGGGATCCAGAAGCCCATTTTGATTTTGGGTTACACGCCGGCGGAGGAGGCCGCCTCGCTGGCGCTGAATCAGATCTCCCAATGCGTCTACTCTCTGGAATACGCGAAAGAGCTTTCCCATTGGGCTAAGCGTGCCGGGTGCAAAGTGAAGATCCACATCAAGGTGGACACCGGTATGGGGCGGCTGGGCTTCTGCTTCCAGGACATCAGCAGGGACCTGGACGCCGCCGAAGAGATAAAAGCAGCCTGCGCTTTAGAGGGCCTTGAGCCGGAGGGGATCTTTACCCATTTTGCCGTTTCCGATGAGGGACGGGATGGGGACAGCTTTACCATGCGCCAATTCGGCTGCTTTAAGGAGCTTCTGGAAATGCTGGGGAGAGAAGGGATCACCTTTCCCGTTCGCCACTGCGCGAACAGCGCGGGGATCTTCGATTATCCCCTTTCCCATTTGGATATGGTGCGGGCGGGGATCATCCTCTATGGGCTGTACCCCTCCTCTCAGGTGCGAAACAGGCCTCAGCTTCTGCCGGTGCTGTCCCTGCGTTCGGTGGTATCCCATGTGAAAACGATTCTGCCAGGGGCCACGGTGAGCTATGGAAGAGAGTTTACTGCACCCCGTGAAATGCGGGTGGCTACCATTCCCATCGGCTATGCGGACGGCTATCCCAGAAGCCTGTCTCCGGGAGGCGCCCAGGTATTGATCCATGGAAAACACTGCCCGATTTTGGGGCGGATCTGCATGGATCAGTTGATGGCGGATGTCACAGAGCTTAAAAAAGTCGAGGTGGGGGATGGGGTCACGCTGATCGGTCGGGACGGGGAAGAACTGGTGAGCGCGGACGATCTGGCCTCCTGGGAGCACAGCATCAATTACGAGGTAGTGTGCGCCCTGTCCAGGCGGGTGCCCAGAGTATATATGAGAAACGGTAAGCCGGATGGGATCTATCATCAGCTTTTGCTGTTTCCCGATGACAAGGGGATCTGAAGGAGGGCCGTGAACGAAAGTTTACGGTCGCCTTTTAGGAAGGGGAGAGGCTTGTGAAAAAGCAGAAGAATTTACAGAAAAGCGGAGGGCCATCGGAGGGGAAGTCCGTTCAGGACAGCTTTCTCGAGTCCTGGTTCCAGAAAGAGGCCAGGGCAAAAAAGAGGCGGAAGCTGAAAAAGGTGATCTGTTGGAGCTTCCTCGGAGCGGCAGCAGTGGGAAGCTTGCTCACGGTAAAGCTGTTGATCCCCTGTTATCAGTATCACGAGGCGGAAAGCGAGCAGCAGGCCGGAAACCTCTTCCAGGCCGCGGCGCTGTTTGGCAAGGCCGGAGGTTTCCGGGACGCGGCACAGCGCAGCGAGGCTCTGTGGGGGGAGCTTCGAAGCTCCTCCGGAACGATTGCGGCAGGAGAACGGCATACCGCAGCCGTCAGAGAGGACGGAACCGTTCTGGCTGTGGGAAAACGGGTCAATGGCCAGTGCGATGTTTCCCAATGGCAAAACATCGCCGCTGTGTCTGCGGGAGAAGATCATACTTTGGGTCTCAGGGAAGACGGCACTGTGGCGGCAGCCGGGAAAAGCGGCAACGGGGAATGTGATGTGTCCCGGTGGAGGGAGATCACCATGATCGCCGCCGGTGGGAATTTTTCCCTGGGATTGTGTTCAGACGGCACCGTGGAGGCAGCCGGAGAAAACGCTTTGGGACAGTGCGAAGTTTCCGATTGGAGCGAGATCACGGCCATTGCCGCCGGGGCCCGGCATGCGGTGGGACTGAAAAAGGACGGGACTCTGGTGGCAGCAGGCGACAACAGTTGGGGACAGTGTGAGATCTCTCAGTGGAGAGACATTTGCGCCGTTGCCTGCGGCTATTATCACACCGTGGGGCTTCGGGCGGACGGGACCGTGGTGGCTGTAGGAGAAAATGACTGCGGACAGTGCAGGGTGTCCAATTGGGATGATGTGGTTTCCCTATCCGCCGGACATTATCACACGGCCGGGCTTCGCAGGGATGGAACGGCAGTTGCCGTTGGGGCTGACAGCGATTGGCAGTGTCATGTTTCCAAATGGGAAAACCTGACAGATCTTGTGTGCGGCGCCTCGCACACGGTAGGACTTCGCACAGACGGGACACTGATCGCGCTGGGTTGGAATGACGATGTACAATGCTCTGTCGAATCCTTTACACAGATCCGGCTCCCAGGAGAGAGAAAAGAGGAAGAATGACGGTGGGAAAACCGGGATTTTCTTATGTAGGAGCGGGGTTCCTTCTGCTGCTCTTCCTCCCCAATCTATTCTGGATCCAAAACCGACCAAAGGGCTATACGGCTCAGGGAGAGAACAGGATCCTATAATGCCTGGAACGGCTGGGAGAGATCCTCATCTGCTGCTGCGCGCTGGTATTTTCCGATTATGACCCCAAAGGATTTTCCCTTCGGACCCTTTGGCTGATCGGGGCCGCTTTCCTCATGGTTCTGTATGAGCTTTGGTGGGTTCGTTACTTTCGAAGCCGCAAAAGACTGGAGGATTTTTACAGCAGTTTCCTGGGCATCCCCCTTGCGGGAGCAACACTGCCTGTCGCGGCCTTTCTCCTTTTGGGGATCTACGGGCGAGTGGTGTGGATGCTTCTTTCAGCCGCAGTGCTGGCGACAGGGCATATCGGGATCCATCTGGGACACAAAAAAGAATTGGAAACCGGCAGAAAAAAGGCTTGACTTAAAGTATGGTCTAACCCCTATAATAAATATCGTACCGTGTGTTCTCAGGAAGAGAACGGAAAGATCCGGAAAGGATCCGGGACAGTTTTACAAGAGGAAAACCGGATACAGATTTTATTTTTTGCAGGAAGCAGAAACAAACGGGAAAGCCGCCGAAGCGGTTTTGCGTTTGTTTCTTTTTCTTTTTCTGAAGCTTTTCGTAAGGAGGGAAGTTTTTTGGAGCTTTCACAGTTTTTTTCGGAAAATCCCCAAGTGGCCCTGGCCTTCTCCGGGGGCTGTGACTCCGCCTATCTTCTTTGGGCCGCGGTGAACAGCGGCGCGAAGGTGCAGCCCTATTATGTGAAAACCGCGTTTCAGCCGGAATTTGAATTTCAGGACGCCAGACGCCTTGCGGACCAGCTGAATGTGTCTCTTGCCGTGATAGAGCTTCCGGTGCTGGAATATCCAAAGACGGCGGAAAACCCCAAGGACCGGTGTTATTACTGCAAAAAAGCCATGTTTTCCGCCTTGCTGGATAGAGTAAAGGCAGATGGCTTTACAGTTCTGATAGACGGCACCAACGCGTCCGACGACGGAAACGATCGGCCCGGCATGCGGGCTTTAGCGGAGCTTAGCGTGCGTTCGCCTCTCAGGGAATGTGGCGTCACCAAGGAGCAGGTCCGTGCCCGCTCCAAAGAGGCGGGGCTCTTTACCTGGAATAAGCCCGCTTATGCATGCCTTGCCACCCGCATCCCCACCGGGGTGCGGATCACAAAAGAAGCCCTGCGGCGTGTGGAGACGGCAGAGGACGCCTTGTTCCGGCTGGGCTTTACGGATTTCCGGGTCAGACTTCTGGGGGACGCCGCCAGGCTCCAGCTTTCCAAGGAGCAGATCGGCGAGGGCTTTTCCCGCAGGGAAGAGATCAGAAAGACGCTTGCCCCGGTGTTTTCCACCGTGCTTTTAGATTTGGAGGAGAGAAAAGGAAATGGATAAGGAAGCAGTCAGAAAGCTTTTGGAACAGGTACAGACAGGGGAGCGCTCTGTGGAGGAAGCGCTGCTTCAACTGAAGACAGAGCCCTTCCGGGATCTGGGCTTTGCCAAGGTGGACCGTCACCGCGGCCTGCGCCAGGGCACGGCGGAGGTGATCTACGGAGCGGGAAAAACGAAGGAGCAGATCCGGGAGATCGCGGCCTCCATGCGCGACGACGGGGAAAAGACCATCCTCATCACCCGCATGTCTCAGGAGGCGGCGGACTTTGTAGGTGCAAAGCTTCCCCTTTCCTATCACCGGCTCAGCGGAGTGGGGATCGTGGGAGAGCTGCCGGAGCCTACCGGCAAAGGGGACATCGTAGTGGCCACGGGAGGCACCAGCGATATGCCCGTGGCGGAGGAGGCCGCGCTGACGGCCGAGGCATTGGGAAACCAGGTGACCCGCCTGTACGATGTGGGCGTTTCCGGGCTGCACCGAACCCTCAGCCATCTGGATCAGATCATGAGCGCCCGGGTCATCGTCGCCATCGCCGGGATGGAGGGCGCTTTGGCAAGCGTCATCGGAGGCCTGGCGGACTGCCCCGTGATCGCGGTTCCCACCAGCGTGGGGTACGGCGCGTCCTTTGGGGGCCTGGCGGCCCTTCTTTCCATGCTCAACTCCTGCGCAAGCGGGGTCAGCGTGGTGAATATCGACAACGGCTTCGGCGCCGGGTATCTGGCCAGCATGATCAATCATCTTTCATAAGGGGAGGAATTCAGGATGAAAACACTTTATCTGGAATGTAATATGGGCGCGGCGGGGGATATGCTGACGGCGGCCCTGTTGGAGCTCCATCCGGACCCGCGGGACTTTCTTCGTCGTTTCGCTGCTCTTGGGATCCCGGGCGTTGAGATGAAGGCCGCTCCGGCGGTGTCCTGCGGCATCACCGGCACACATGTGTCTGTCTCCGTGTTCGGAAAAGAGGAGGAGAGCATGGACGGCCATGGGCACCACCACGATCATGGCCATGACCATGAGCACCACCATGCCCATGAACACGAGCATGACCACGAACATACCCATGAACATGAACATGAACATGAACATGAGCATGAGCACGACCATCATCACGACCACGCCCATAGCCATCACCATGCGGGGATGGGGGATATCCGCGGCATTTTAGAGCGGCTTCCAGTCTCTCAAAAGGTACGGTCGGACGCCGTCGCGGTGTATGAGCTGATCGCCCAGGCGGAGAGCCGGGCCCACGGAAGGCCGGTGGAAGAGATCCACTTCCACGAGGTGGGAACCATGGACGCCATCGCCGATGTGACGGCGGTTTGTATGCTCATAGAAGAGCTTAGTCCTGACCGGATCCTGGCCTCTCCCATCCATGTGGGAAGCGGACAGGTGCGCTGCGCTCACGGGATCCTGCCTGTGCCCGCTCCGGCCACCGCCCATATCCTGCAAGGCGTCCCCATCTACGGCGGGACCGTCAGGGGAGAGCTTTGCACGCCTACCGGCGCGGCTCTTTTGAAGCACTTTGTGTCCTCCTTCGGCCCTTCTCCCGTGATGCGGGTGGAGAAGATCGGCTACGGCATGGGGAAAAAGGAATTTGAGGCCGCCAACTGCGTGAGGGCTCTGTTGGGAGAAAGCGACGACCAAAAGGGTCAGGTGCTGGAACTGTCCTGCAATGTGGACGACATGACGGGTGAGGCCGTGGGCTTTGCCACCAGGCAGCTGTTGGAGGCCGGAGCCCTGGATGTGTACACGGTGCCCATCGGCATGAAAAAATCCCGGCCGGGGCTTTTGATCCGGGTGATGTGTCCGGAAGAGGACCGGGAAAAGATGGTACAGCTTATCTTCCGGTACACCACCACCATCGGGATCCGGGAAGTGAAGACCCGGCGCTACACCTTGGAACGAAGCGTCACAGAGCTGGAAACGCCCTATGGGACGGTGCGCCGCAAGGATAGCTCCGGTTACGGCGTGATCCGCTCAAAATACGAGTACGAGGACCTCGCCCGGATCGCTGCGGAAAAGGAGACCAGCGTCTCCCAGGCGGCCGCGTTATTGGACGAGCTAAAACTGTAAGAAGCCGGGAAACAGCCTGAAATGAGAAACGGGCGGATCTGCTCCGTGAAATGAAAACAGAGAGGAACGGGAATTGTGAAGAAAAGAATGAGAAAGGCCTTGGCCTGTCTTTTGATGATGACTTTGCTGCTGGGCACGGCCGCCTGCCAAAGCGGGCAGAGCAATACGAGCAGTGAGAAAGAAGAACAGCCCTCCTCCGGCGCGGTGAGCAGCGCAAGCGTAGAAAGCATTGAAAGCACTGCCGCAGCTAAGGACAGCGTGGTGATCGCCATCGGCTCCGAGCCGGAGACCCTGGACCCAACCAAGGGCTGGGGGCATGGAAACTCTCCCATCGTACAGAGCACGCTGGTGCGGTATACCGCGGATCTGAGCTTTGAAAACGACCTGGCGACCTCCTACGAGCTGTCCGAGGACGGGCTTACCTGGACCTTTACCATCCGGGACGACGCCTATTTCACCAATGGGGACAAGCTCACTGCCCAGGATGTGGCCTTTACCCTGGAGACCGCCAAGGCGGCTCAGGGCTCTGTGGACCTCACCTATATGGAAAGCGCTGTGGCTCAGGACGACGCCACGGTGGTCATCACCCTTTCCCGTCCCACCTCCATCTTTTTGAACACTCTGGCCTCTGTGGGGATCGTGCCGAAGGACGCCTATGGGGAGGATTATGGAGTGGATCCGGTGGGCTCCGGCCCCTTTAAGTTCGTGGAGTGGAAGCCCCAGGAGCAGATTATCTTCACCGCCAACGAGGACTATTAC
Source organism: uncultured Neglectibacter sp. (assembly GCA_946554335.1). Taxonomy (GTDB): domain Bacteria; phylum Bacillota; class Clostridia; order Oscillospirales; family Acutalibacteraceae; genus Acutalibacter. The sequence goes on along the minus strand of CAMNSA010000004.1, from coordinate 113,541 downwards.
GGCGGCGCTCCCAAAATCAAGCAGGTGACGGTGGTGTTCATGTCCGAGGACGCCGCCCTGGCCGCCGTCCAGGCGGGCCAGGTGGATGTGGCCTATTCCTCCGCGGCATTGGGCAAGACGGAGGTAGAGGGCTACCATGTGGAGGCCATTACCTCCGCGGATAACCGGGGCTTTACCCTGCCGGTGCTGCCCGATGAGGGCAAGACCACGGAAAGCGGCGCTCCCATCGGCAACAATGTCACCTGCAATCTGGAGATCCGCAAGGCCATTGCCTATGGTATCGACCGCCAGCAGGTGGCAGATGCGGTCTTAAACGGCTTCGGACGGCCCGCCTATTCCGAAAATGACGGAATGCCCTGGAACAATCCGGAAACCGTCATCGAGACCGATGTGGAATACGCGAAGAAGCTGCTTTCCGACGCCGGATGGAAGGATACGGATGGAGACAGCATCGTGGAAAAAGACGGACTGAAGGCCGAGTTTACCTGTATCTATCCCGCCGGTGATTCCGTGCGCCAGGCTGTGGCTATGGCTGCTGCCCAGCAGGTAAAGGGGCTGGGTATCGGGATCCAGGTGGAGGGCGTCAGCTGGGATGAAATCACTCAGCGGATGTTCTCTGAGGCGGTCATGATGGGCTGGGGCTCCGCCATTCCCAACGAGACCTACTATCTCTACCGCTCTGAGGGGGCCCTGCTGGACGATTTCTACAATCCGGAGGGCTATCAGAGCGAGCTGACTGACAGCTATCTGGACGCGGCCATGAAGTCTCTCACCGCCGAAGAGGCCAATGAGAACTGGAAAAAGGTCCAGTGGGACGGCACGGATGGAACGGCCATGAAGGGGGAGTGCCCCTGGGTGTGGATCGTCAATCTCAGCCATGTCACCTATGTGCGCGACGGCCTCTCCATCGGGTCGCAGCCCATCCACGGTCATGGACATGGCCTGCCCCTGATCCAGAATTTGCAGGAATGGGCCTGGACGGAATAAACCGGGGCTCTCCTCTCAAACCGAAGGCTTCGAGGTGAACTTTATGAAAGGAACTCTGGGGCGATTTGTCCGCGTCCTTGCCGGATACGGGATCAAGATGCTCTCTTTGCTGCTGGCAGTGACCATTCTGTCCTTCGCTTTGGTGTGCGCCTCTCCGGTGGATCCGGTGCAGCAGTATATCCTGGGGCTTGGAACCGCCGTCTCTCCGGAGCAGCGCGTCGAGATAGAGGACTACTGGGGGGGGGACAAGCCTCCGGTACAACGGTATTTAGGATGGCTTTCAGAGGTTCTGCGGGGGAACCTGGGAGAATCCTCCATCTACCGCCGGCCAGTTGCCGATGTGATCGCGCAGCGGTTTTTAAATTCTCTTGCACTGATGCTCTGCGCCTGGGCGCTGGCAGGGCTCATCGGCTTTACTCTGGGCTGCGTCATGGGAACCTATCGGGACCGGTGGCCGGACAGGATCCTGAAAAAGCTCTGCTATGTATTAAGCGCCGTGCCCACCTTCTGGGTGGGACTGGTGTTTCTCTTGTTCTTTTCCGTGTGGCTGGGGTGGTTCCCCGTGGGCTTTTCCAGCCCTATCGGGGTCCTCAGCGAGGATGTGAGCCTCTGGCAGAGGCTCCATCACCTGATCCTGCCCGCTCTCACCCTGGGGATGATGTCCTTTCCCAATATCGCTTTGCACACCCGTCAAAAGCTCATTGATGTGCTGAACAGCGAGTATGTCCTGTTTGCGCGGGCCAGAGGGGAAGGAAAATGGACGGTCCTGCGCCGCCATGGGCTGCGGGGTACCCTGCTCCCTGCCATGACCCTGCAGTTCGCGTCCTTCGCGGAGCTGTTCGGCGGATCCGTGCTGGCGGAGAATGTGTTCAGCTACCCCGGTCTTGGCAGCGCGGCCTCCGCCGCGGGATTAAACGGCGATGTTCCCCTGCTGCTGGGAGTGACTCTGTTCTCCGCCCTTTTTGTGTGCGTTGGGAACCTCATTGCCAATCTGCTTTATAGGGTCGTTGACCCGCAGATCCGGGAGGGGGACAAGGAATGAAGAGACTGAACTACCGCACAAAGGCGGTGATCTTAGCGGCGGCGCTGATCGTGATCCTGGTGTTTCTCTATGCCTTAGGCAGCCTGATCCCGGAAAGCGCCGTGGCCGGAAGCTTTTTGGAGGCCGGTCAGCCGCCCTCCCGGAAGCACCTCTTCGGTACGGATTCGCTGGGGAGGGACCTGTTTCTCAGAACGCTCAAGGGAATGTCCCTGAGCCTGACGGTAGGCTTTTCCGCCTCCATGATCAGTGCGGTGATCGCCGTGGTGGTGGGGGTGATCGCGGCTACCGGCTCCAAACGGGCAGACGCCGTGATCAACTGGGTGATCGACCTGGTGATGAGCGTTCCCCATACCATTCTGGTGATCCTCATCTCCTTCGCCATGGGCAGAGGTCTCAAGGGCCTTTTGATCGGCATTGCGGCCACTCACTGGTGCAGCCTCGCCCGCCTGATCCGGGGAGAGGTTTTGCAGCTGCGCTCTCAGCAGTACGCGGCGGTTTCCCGCAAGCTGGGGAAGTCCAGCGGATGGATCCTCATCCACCATCTGCTGCCCCACCTGCTGCCCCAATTTCTCATCGGGCTGATCCTCATGCTGCTCCACGCCATTCTCCACGAGGCGGCCATCTCCTTTCTGGGGTTCGGTCTGCCGCCGGAGCAGTCCGCCATCGGGATCATCCTCTCGGAGAGCATGCGGTATCTTTCGGCGGGAATGTGGTGGAGCGCCATGCTGCCGGGGCTTTCTTTAGTGCTCATTGTGCTGTTGGTAGACCGGCTGGGGGAGCGCCTGCGCACGGTGCTGGACCCCTACAGCGCCCAGGAATAGGGAGGCGGCTATGGAAGAGAAAAAAAGACCTCTTTTGGAGATCCGGGACCTGTCCGTCTCCTTTTCCATGTACAGTCACGGCCTGGAGCAAAGAGATCTGCAGGTGATCTCCGACCTGCATTTAAAGGTGTTTCCCGGAGAGATCGTGGCAGTGGCCGGATCCTCTGGATCGGGGAAAAGCCTGCTGGCCTCCGCCATTCTGGGCATTTTGCCGGAAAACGCCCAGGTGCAGGGTGAAATGTACTATGAAGGAGAGAAGCTGGACCATGACCGGCAGGAGCGGCTTCGGGGAACAGAGATCGCTTTAGTGCCTCAGTCCGTCGCCTATCTGGACCCGCTGATGAAGGTGGGAAGGCAGGCAGACGGCCATCGCAAGCCCAGGCCTATTGCGAAGCGGAAGAATCTATTCCGGCGGCTGGGACTGCCGGATCGGACAGAGCGCCTTTACCCCTTCCAGCTTTCCGGAGGTATGGCAAGGCGGGTGTTGGTGTCCACCGCCCTGATCACAGACGCAAAGCTGATCATCGCCGACGAGCCTACCCCGGGCATGAGCCTGAAGGAGGCTTTGGCGGCTCTCAGAATGTTCCGAGAGATGGCGGACACAGGAAAGGCGGTGATCCTCATCACCCATGATATCGACCTCGCCTTTGAATTTGCAGACAGGATCGCTGTATTTTATGCCGGGACCACCGTGGAGACCGCTCCTGCTTCGGATTTCAAAGCCGGTCCGGACGCACTTAGACACCCCTATTCCAAGGCCCTGTGGAGCGCCCTGCCTCAAAATGGGTTTCACCTGATCGAGGGGGTGCAGCCCTACGCGGGGAATCTGCCCAAGGGCTGTCTGTTCGCGCCCCGGTGTCCCTATTGTACGGAAAAATGTAAGGAAACGCTGCCCCCGGTCCGGGAGGTTCGGGGAGGGGAAGTGAGGTGCTGGCGTGAAGCTTGAGGCGAAAAAGGTGAGCTTTCGGTATGACAGGAAGCGCCCCTGGGTTTTAGAAAACCTGGAGCTTTCGGTAAACGAGGGAGAGCGCCTGGCCCTGCTTGCCCCAAGCGGCTATGGGAAAACCACCCTGGCGATGCTTCTGGCGGGATACCTGAGGCCGCAGGAGGGAGAGATCCTGCTGGATGGGAAGCCTCTGCCCCAAAAGGGCGTCTGCCCGGTGCAGCTGATCTATCAGCATCCGGAAAAGGCCATCAATCCCCGCTGGCGGCTGCGAAAGGTGTTGGAGGAGGCGGGGGCGTTTTCCGAGGAGACCCTTTCCTCCTTTGGCATCGAGCCCGATTGGCTTTCCCGGTTCCCAAGGGAGCTTTCCGGGGGCGAATTGCAGCGCTTCTGCGTGGCAAGGGCGCTTTTGAGTGGACCTAAATTCCTGATCTGCGACGAGATCAGCGCCATGCTGGACACGGTGACCCAGGCCCAGCTTTGGCGGAGGATCCTGGAGGAGGGGGAAAGACAGCCCTTGGGAATGATCGTCATCACCCACAATCTGTTCCTGGCAAAGCAGGTCTGCACCCGTGGGTACGACCTGGAAAAGGGCGAATCGATAGAGCTTTAGGAGCCTTTCCGGCATGATCCGGAGAGGCTCCCGGCTTTTGCCCGCAAACTGCCCCGGCAAAAGGGACAATGCTCTTTTTAAGTCTGGATTCTTCAAATTTTGCGTGGTTCGCCCATTTACCTTTCCCTCCGGTTGCGGTATACTGTAGGCAAGAACCCTGCTTTCGCAGGAAAACAAGCGTTCGGGAGGCGCAGAAAATGGCGGAGATCAGAAGAGCGGAGCATCCTTTCCCACAGTTTCAGCGGGAGAGCTGGCGAAATTTAAACGGAACCTGGGATTTCGCTTTTGACATGAACAAAAGCGGCCTGGAAAAGGACTATCAAAACAGAGAGCAGTGGGAGGAGAGCATTGTGGTTCCCTTCTGCCCCCAAAGCAGGCTCAGCGGCATCGGGTATCGGGATTTTATCCCGGCGGTGTGGTATCATCGCACTCTTGTCCTTTCCGAGAAAGAGCTTTTGGGCAGAGTGATCCTGCATTTCGGCGCGGTGGACTATCGCTGCCGTGTGTTCGTAAACGGGGAAAAGGCAGGGGAGCATCAGGGGGGATATGTGTCCTTTGCGCTGGAGGTCACCTCTTTCCTGCATCCGGGAGAGAATCACCTCACGGTATATGCAGAGGATGACGAGCGTGACCCGCTTCAGCCCACAGGCAAACAGAGCGACCGCTACGCTTCCTACGGCTGCTTCTACACCAGGACCATCGGGATCTGGCAGACGGTGTGGCTGGAGTTCGTGCCCGAGGCCTATGTGGAAAGTGTCCGGTATTTCCCCAATATCGAAGAAAGCACAGTGACGGTAGAGGCAAAGGTGCGGGGAGCGGGCACGCTTTGCGTGGAGGCTTCCTTTGAGGGGCGCCTCTGCGGAAAAGCCCGGGCAAAGACTCAGGGCGGCGTCGTATGCCTGACCTTGCCCCTTTCGGAAACGCATCTTTGGGAGCCGGGTGCGGGCAGACTTTACGATCTGCGGCTCTCCTTTGGAGAAGATCAGGTGAACAGCTATTTCGGCCTGAGAGAGGTGCGCCTGGACGGGTATCGCTTCCTCGTAAATGGCCGCCCTGTGTTTCAGCGCCTGGTCCTGGACCAGGGCTTTTATTCGGACGGAATCTACACCGCCCCCGACGACGAGGCGCTGGCAAACGACATCCGCCTTTCCATGGCGGCCGGATTCAACGGCGCGAGACTGCACCAGAAGGTGTTTGAGCCCAGATTCCTCTATCACTGCGACCGGATGGGCTACCTCGTCTGGGGCGAGATGGCAAGCTGGGGTTTGGATATTTCCTCTCAGGGAGCCCTGGAGGCCTTTTTGCCGGAGTGGATGCAGGCCATGGAGCGGGACTTTAACCACCCCGCCATCATCGGCTGGTGTCCCTTTAACGAGACCTGGGACTATGAGGGCAGGAGGCAGCTGGATTCCCTTCTGCGAACGGTCTACCGGCTGACGAAGCAGTGGGACCCCACCCGTCCCTGCATCGATACCAGCGGGAACTTCCATGTGGAGACCGATATTTTCGATGTGCACGACTACGAGCAGGACCCGGAGAAATTTGCCGAGACCTACCGCCCGTTTTCCGAGGGGACAGGACCCTTCTACGACCGGTTTGAAGAGCGCCAGCAGTACCGGGAAGGGATGCCTATGTTTGTCAGCGAGTATGGCGGGATCAAGTGGGCGAAGGAATCCTCTGACAAGACGGCCTGGGGATACGGAGACGGCCCCAAGACCATCGAGGAGTATCAGGAGCGCTACGAGAAGCTCACAAACGCCCTGCTGGGCAACCCCAGAATGTTGGGATTCTGCTACACCCAGCTTACCGATGTGGAGCAGGAACAGAACGGCGTCTACTACTACGACCGCACACCCAAAATGGATGTGGAGTTTTTCCGCAGGGTGAACAGCAGGAAAGCAGCGATTGAAGACTGATTTTAGATGCTGGATATTAGATGCTGGGAAAGGGCATTTTGACAGAAAAAGGGTTCCCTATTTGGGAACCCTTTTTTGCCACGCCTGATTCAAAGTGGCTTGCTTTTCTTTAGCCCGCAGACTTGTTCTCCCTCTTGGCTCTCCTTCTGGGGCGTACTCACCCCAAAGGGGGAACCAAGTTGGGGACTGCAAATTCCATCTTGCCTCTCCCTTTGGGAGAGGTGGCATGGCGAAGCCATGACGGAGAGGGAGGCTTTCTAGTTGTTAGTTTTTAGTCGTGAGTGGTTAGAAAGGACGCTCTTCTCGCCTACCGGCTCGGTTGCTGCATGCCAGTGGCATGCGTCCAGCAATGTTCTCGTTTGCCAACTCGGTCGATGCGGAACAAGCGCCACCGGCGCTTTGCACCCGAAGTGGAAACGGAGACCAGTTCGCATCAGCGTCCCACCGGGACGCGCTCTCTCGGCTGCCGCCTCGGTTGCTGTGCCCCGGTGGGGCACGCCCAGCAACGGTCTCACCTGCCGGTTCGGTCAGTGATGAACGGCCTCCACCGGAGGCCATCACCCGGAGCGGAAGCGTAGACCAGTTCGCACCAGCGTCCCACCGGGACGCGCTCACCCCAAAGGGGGAGCCAAGGCTTTTTCTAACGACTAATAACGAACAACTAATAACTATCCGGCTTAAATCGCTCCACTGAGCTTCAAAAAGCCTAAAATCAGCACGCACAGAAGCAAAAGAGACACAAGGATCATCCAGAGGTTGACCTTTCCCTTTTCCCCTTCGGAAGAGCCGGGCAGGACCTTGGCCCTGCGCAGGGCAGTGACCAGAGGCTTATACAGAAGCAGCAGCAGAGCGCTGTTGAGCCCGCTTTTTAACAGATTAAAGGGCAAAAAGATGGGAATCAGCATCCCCGCCACCTGCCCACGCATCTGTCCCACGGTCATGTCAGGCGGGCACATATAGAAGGGCGTGATAAAGTAGTTCCACAGAAGCATGGTGGCCGTCATGACCAGACAGGCGGAAACCAGAGCGATCACCGCGCCGGAAAGAGAGCGCTTTTTCTGGTAGATGACGGAGGCTGTGCAGGCAAAGGCGCAGGTGCCCAAAATGTTCATCACACAGCCGATGATCCCCGTGCTGGAGATGGTGACCATCTCCAGAAGAGAGACCAGCACTGACATGACGACGCTGGTCAAAGGTCCGAACAGGAACCCGCCCAGGGCGATGAGCACATCCTTGGGCTCGTAGCTTAAAAACAGGACGATGGGGATGCGAAACAACAGGGAAACGTAGGCCAGAGTGGCCAGCACAGCGGTGACACACAGCTTTCTGAGGTCCACCTTTTTCGGTTGGGAAGAGCTTTGCATAGAGGTCGCACCTTTCTGAATAGATTTGCAAATGACTGCAAAGAGACAGAAAAACCCCTGAACGCAAAGCGTTCAGGGGCAGAGCGCGCGAAAAACGGCTCAACGAATCTTCTTCCATCCGGACTTTGACCGTCGGTACCGGAATTTCACCGGATCGGCGAAAGCGGAAAGCTTTCGTTCGCAGACTTTTACTGCCGGTAAGGATTTTCACCTTGCCCCGAAGTTCATTTGCTGATATTATTTTAGTACGCGGTCTCCTTCCTGTCAAGAGGGGGGAGAATTTTGGGGAAAGCGCCGCAAGGCGGGAAAGGAGCCTTTATGAAGCTGATGAGCAAAGAGGCGGTCAAAAATCTGGAACAGGCCGCTTCCGAACAGGGAGTGACCTTTGCACAGCTGATGGAAAACGCGGGGAAGGCGCTGTTCTATGAAAGCAAGGAGCAGCTTTCCTCTTTGGAGGGGAAAAGGATCTTGATCCTCTGCGGCAAGGGAAATAACGGGGGAGACGGGTTCGTGGCAGCCCGGCTGCTTTGGGAAAAGGGGGCAAGGGTGCAGGTGATCCTCGCCGAGGGTCCTGCGAAAACACAGCTTGCCCAAAACGCCTTTTCCGCCATGCCCTCCGGGGTGGAGGTCATGAGTGGGGAAGAGAAAAGAAGCCTTTCCGTCGTTCAAAATGCCCAGCTGATCCTGGACGCGGTGTACGGGTTTGGGTTCCGGGGAGAGCTTACCGGGATCCCCGCTACCCTTTTGGAGGCGGCGAATCAAGCTCCCGGCCTGAAGATCGCCTGCGATCTGCCCAGCGGAGCGGAGTGCGACGCAGGCAGGGTGAGCCCCCATGCTTTCCGGGCCGATGTGACGGTGACCTTCACGGCAAAGAAGCCCGCCTGTGTCTCTTATCCTTCTAAGGAATACTGCGGACAGGTGAAAATCGCCGATGTGGGGATCCCGTGGGAGCTGCTTCAAAAGGCCCTTTCAGAAAGTCCTCTGGAGGAAACCGGGGAGGTCGCTTTGCCCGCGGCCCCGGTGCAGAGCCACAAGGGGAGCAGGGGGAAGCTTTTGCTGGTGTGCGGCAGCTTTGGCATGGCCGGAGCCTGTATGATGGCCGCCAGGGCCGCCCTGAGAAGCGGCGCAGGGCTTTTGCAGCTGGCCGTGGATGAGAGCATTTATCCCATTCTGGCGGGGGCGGTCCCGGAGGCGGTATTCACTGTGCTTCGCTGGGAGGAAAGCCGTGAGGAGAGCGAAGAGAAGCTGAAAAAAGCCATGGAGGGCGCCTCCGCCTGCCTTGTAGGCTGCGGGCTGGGAGAGCTGCGGGAAATGGTTTGCCCTACGGTGTTCTCCCACTGCGAAGTTCCCTTGCTGGCGGACGCTGACGCTCTGAATTTTCTCTCTGAGCATCCCGAATTTTTCTCCCGCTGTAAAGCGCCGCTGGTGCTGACGCCCCATCCGGGGGAGCTTTCCAGGCTGCTTAGCGAAAGCGTTCCTTCCATTCAGGCAAACAGGCTGGAGACGGCGAAGCTTGCGGCTGCAAGGTTCCGGGCCGTCACCGTGCTGAAAGGGGCCGCCACCATAACGGCCTCTCCCGAGGGAAGGTGCGCGGTAAACCCCACCGGAAACCCCGGAATGGCCAAGGGCGGAAGCGGCGATGTGTTAGCGGGGATTATGGCATCCCTCCTCGCCCAGGGCCTCCCGCCCTTTGAGGCGGCAAAGGCCGCCGCCTATTTTCACGGGAAGGCGGGGGATCTGTGCAAAACGCGTCTTTCTCAGCGCACGATGCTCCCCACTGACCTGATCGAGGAGCTTCCCAGAGTGTTTTAGGGAAATTCTTACGACTTCCTTTAAGAACCTCTTTCGCTGTTTACAGGCCATTTTTTCTTTGTTATAATACCCCGCAGAATGATGGGAATTTGACGATATGGAGCGTTTGGCTCCGTGGGGAAGGGGAGTTTTTCGGAAGCGATGCTGTACGGATATGTCTGGTGTTTTTTTATTTTTTCCTTTTTGGGCTGGTGCGGCGAAGTGGTATTTGCCGCCATTTGCGAAAAGCGGTTTGTGAACCGGGGATTTTTAAACGGGCCCCTTTGTCCTATTTACGGCTTCGGCGTGGTGCTGATCGATTTTGTCATGCGCCCCTTCGGCAGGAATATCGCCGTGCTGATGGTGGGCTCTATGGTCCTGGGCTCTGCCCTGGAATGGCTGGCGGGATTTCTGCTGGAAAAGCTGTTTCATCAGAAATGGTGGGATTATTCGAACCAGCCTCATAATCTGAACGGCTATATCTGTCTTCGGTTTTCCCTTTTGTGGGCAGTGGCAGGCATGGCGGTGGTGCGTTTCGTAGTGCCTCATACCCGCCGCCTGACGGCTCTTTTACCAAAGCCGGTGGGAATAGCGCTCTTAATTGTTCTCATTTCTCTTGCGCTTGCGGACTTTATTGTCACCATCGTGGCCATTGCCGGGCTCAACCGGAAGCTGAAGAATCTGGAATATGTGTCCGGAAAGCTGAAGGCCGGTTCTGACAAATTGGGAGAGCGGCTGTTTGAGGGCGCTATGGCCGCCGGGGAAAAGCGGGAGAGCTTTGAAAAGGAATGGCAGAAGGAGGCGGCCCGCCTAAAGGAAAAGTACGAGGCGGCCCTTCGGGCCAATCACCTGCACAGGCGGCTGTTGAAGGCCTTTCCGGACCTGCGCTCTCTCAAGCATAACGAGCAGCTGGAGGCTTTGAGACAGAATGTGAATGTGTTCCGGCGCAGATCCTCCGAGGCGATCCGCCGGCATAATGAGGCGGCCATCGCCGCCTATGAGGTGAAGGTCCCGGAGGGGCAGGAGAAGCCCTTTGCCTGTGGGCTTTGCTTTTCCAAGCTTTTCTGGATCTTTATGATCGGAAACGTGGTGGGCTTCCTGCTGGAAACGGCATACACGCTTGTTACGCCGCCCCATCATTTCGAGCTGCGGGTCAGCGTGGTGTTCGGTCCCTTTATCCTGGTGTACGGGTTTGGGGCGGTGGTCATCACTTTATGCCTTTATAAGCTTTACAGCCAAAGAGACATCATGATCTTTTTGGCCAGCTTTGTCATCGGGGGCGGCTTTGAGTATTTGTGCAGCCTGTTTCAGCAGGCTGTATTCGGAACCGTGTCCTGGGAATACAGCGGCTCTGCTTTGAATATCGGCGGGAGAACAAACCTAATGTATTCCTTTTTCTGGGGGATCCTGGGGCTCATTTGGGTCAAAGACCTGTACCCTGTGATTTCCAGGCAGATCGAAAGGATCCCCAAAAAAGCGGGCAGAATTCTGACTGTGATCACAGCGCTGCTCATCACAGTGGATATGGCCCTTTCCGCCGGCGCCGTATACCGCCAGTCGGAGCGGATCAACGGGATCCCGGCGGGAAACGGGATCCAGAGCTTTTTTGACGAATATTTTCCCGATGAGTATTTGGAGATCATCTACCCCCATATGGAATATGTGGGAAAGCCTAAGATCGTGCGCGGCGAGCTGCAAAAGCCGGAGCTCCGGGAATAGCCTTTTCACGGGGGGAAAACCGTAAAATTTTCCAGAAAATTATGACTTTGTGCCCTTGCTGTCCTTCGCTTTTTGCCGTATACTGAAAAAAACGAAGTGAGGAGTGTACGCCATGAGAGAGCTGATTTCAGAAGCGAATACCAGGTATGGGAGAGTGTCCGGAACACAGAAGGATGGAATTGCTCTGTTTGCCGGAATTCCTTATGCTAAGCCGCCGGTGGGAGAGCTGCGCTGGAAGGCGCCTGAGCCTCCGGAGCCCTGGGAAGGCGTTCGGGAATGTGTAAAATTCGGCGATATGTGCATCCAGAATCAGGGCTGGGTGGGGATGGAGGCCTTTTTGAATCACCCCCACAGTGAAGACTGCCTCTATCTCAATATCTGGACGCCGGCTGAAGGCCCCGGCAAGGACCTTCCGGTGCTGTTCTGGATCCATGGCGGCGGCTTTCAAGGCGGCCTGGGGGATGAAAAGCTGTATCACGGCTGGAGTCTCGCGGCGAAAAATACCGTGGTGGTGAGCATCAATTACCGGTTGGGCGCTCTGGGCTTTTTGGCCCATCCGGAGCTTTCCTTGGAATCTCAGGCGGGCGTCAGCGGCAACTATGGGCTTTTAGATCAGATCTGTGCCCTGCGCTGGGTCAAGGAAAACATCAGGGCCTTTGGGGGAGATCCCAACCGCATCGTCATTGACGGTCAGTCGGCGGGAGGCATGAGCGTGTGCGCGCTGCTGGCAAGTCCTTTGACCAATTCTCTGTATTCCGGTGCTATCGTGCAAAGCGGCGGCCCCACCAAGGGGCGAATCCCCTCCCTTTCGGACGCCCAGCAGACGGGCGTGAAGCTTATGGAGAAGCTGGGCTGCAAAAGCGTCACGGAAATGCGGGCCCTGCCCCCGGAGAAGATTTTAGAGGTCTCCTGCCCCCAGCCCGGCGAAGCCCTTGCCTATCAGCCGGTGGTGGACGGCTATGCGCTCATGGAGGATCCCTATGACGCCATTGCTTCCGGCAGGATCGGCGCGGTTCCTGTGATGATCGGCAGCACCTCAGATGAGGGTCTGTTTGCACCCTTCGGCGGGAAGGATTATGAAAGCTTTCTCACGAATTCCAAAAAGGTTTTCGGAGATCAGGCAGAAACCTTCTTCTCCCTTTACGATATCCGGGAGGAGACCTTCCCCCGGTGCGCATTGGACGCCCAGCGGGATTGGGGCTTTTTGAATGTGCAGACCGTGCTGCAAAAGCTTTCCCGTGTGCACCCTTGCCCGGTGTACCAGTATTATTTTGCGGAGCCCATTATTTTGGAGGACGGCACCTTTATCGGCGCTACCCATTCCACCGATATCTTCTATGTGTTCTACACTTTGCACCGCCTGGGAGCCAGCACGGTGGACGGAGAACCCATGAAGCCCCGGTTGGGACTTGGGCAGTATACCCTTTCTGACCGGATGGGAAGCTATTGGACAAACTTTGCGGGAAAGGGAGATCCCAACGGCCCCGGGCTTCCGGAGTGGAAGAGTATTCAGGAGGCGGGAGACCGGTATCTGCGTTTTGAGGCCGAAGAGCTGGGATGTGAATCCACCCGGTTTCAATCGCGGATCGATTTTTTAAAGAACAATATATGAGAAATATCCTGTAAGGATAGAAGAAAGCCGCCCGGGAGAGCGCTCAAAGCTCTCCAGGGCGGCTGTTTTGGTTTTCAAAGGGATCAGACCTCACCGGAAAGCATCTGGGCGAAGAGCGTGTTGGCCCAGGCAAACCAGGGACGGGTAAATTTGGAGGGATCGTCCACATGGAAGCCCTCGTGCATGAAATTGGTGCCCGCGTGGGTCCTTGCGATCATATCGAGACATTCCTCTTTTTCCTTCTGGTCGAGGCTGGTGAGGATCTGCATACAAAGGCCGATATGCCAGATGTACCGGGGCGGGGTGTGGGGGCTGCCCACGCCCTTTGCCGCCTTGCCGCTGTAATAGTAGGGGTTTTCCTCAGACAGCACGAAGCGGCGGGTGTTCTGATAAACAGGGTCCTCCGCGCTCCGGTAGCCCAGATAGGGAATGGCCAGCAGGCTGGGGGAATTGGCGTCGTCCATCAGGTTGTAATTTCCGAAGCCGTCTGTCTCATAGGCGTAGATCTTCCCAAACTTGGGGTGCAGCACCGTGCCGTAGGCCTCGATCCCGTCCTCGATTTCCGAAGCAAGAGAAAGGCAGGCTTCCTTCAGCGCCTGGTCCTGATATCCGGCGTCCACCAGCTCGGCCGCTTTTTTCAGCGCTACCACCGCCATCATGTTGGAGGGGATCAGGTAGCCGAATTTGCAGGAGTCGTCTGAAGGACGGAAGCCGGACCAGGTCATGCCGGTAAAGTTTACGGGCCTGCCCTTGCCGTTCATGGGCAGCGTATCGCTGGGGGCCCAGGCATTTTCCCGGACAAACCAATAGGGAGACCTCTCCCCGTGACGCTGTTCTGTGCGGAAGGTGGTGACGATCTTCTCGATCATCAGCCGAAACTCCTCCGTGAAAATGGAAGCGTCCTTGGTGACGAAATAGTATTCATGAGAGAAGTACAGGGGGGCGCAGAGAGAATCTACCTCATATTTTCTCTCCCAGATCCACCCGCTTTGAAAATCGGAGCGGTCATTTTCGCTGTAGCCTTTTGCAAGGACTTCGCTGTTGAAGGCGTTGGAATAAGGGTCCAGGTTTACATAAAATGTGTATTTCTCAATGACGCTGTGCAAAATGCTTTTGAGGTCCATGTCTTCGTTTGCATAGGGCAGATAGGGCTTTAATTGGGCGGCGCTGTCGCGAAGCCACATGGCGGGGATGTCCCCGGTGATGACAAAGCAGCTCCCGTCGGGAAGCTGTGTTACGGTGGTTTCCATGGTGTTTAAAAAGCACTGTTTGGCAAGGGGCGCGAGAGCAGGGTATTTTGCCGCTGTTCTGCGCTCCAGCTCCTGGGCCTTTTCCACCAGGATCTTAGGCATTTTCATGGAATTCCTCCTTGTTGAGAAGTTCTTTCCTCCATTGTAGCATGGAACGGAACAAGGAGCAAGCGGCAGGGAGGAGAAAGAGGAATATTTTCCCGGGAAGAGAAGCTCACTCCTCCCGGGAAAGCTCGGAAAGAGAGGAAGCGATCTCCCGGAACACGCCGGCGGTAACGCCGTTATCCTCCAGGACGGATTCCCGCAGCACGGTGATGGTGTAGCGGGGACCCTCCTCGTCGGAGAGATATCCGGTATACCAGAAGTGGAGCAGCTCCTGTCCATTTTGAAAGCTGCCGGTTTGGGCCGTGCCGGTTTTGATGCCGCAGACTGAGGTTTTCGGAGCGCCGTCCTGCCCGGTGCCCTGCCGGGCGGTGCCTTCCAGGTATTCCTGAAGCTTCAGGGCGGTAGACCGCTTCATGACCCGCAGCGTTTTTTGATTCGCCGGAGCGATGGGAGTGAGTCTCTGTTCACGGTCCACTGTGCCCTCGATCAGCTTGGGGCTGGAGTATTCTCCTCCGGAGGCGATGGCGTTCATCATTCCTGCCACCTGTAAAGGTGTGACGGTAAGCTCCCCCTGGCCGAAGGAAAAATTTGCCAGGGCCCGGGAGTTTTCCAGAGAATCCGGCTCGGGCAGGACCCCCTGGTCAGAATAAAGCCCCCGCCCGAATTCCTCCGAGGCTCCAAAGCCCAGGTTGTAGGCCATTTCCAGCACGGATTGACCTCCCATGGCTCTGGCCGCGGAAATAAAATAGCAGTTGCAGGATTTTTCCAGGGCGGTCTGTAAATTGACTTTGCCGTGGGGATCCCCGTCAAAGCAGTGGAACAGCATCCCTCCTGCGTTGATGGAACCGGTGCAGACGAAGTCGTAGGTGTCGCCGTGCTGTTCGATCTGCTGGGCGGCAGTTACCAGCTTAAAAACGGAACCGGGACTGTAGGCAGAGAAGGCGCGGTTTAAAAGGGGAGAGTCCGGGTCTTTGGAGGCTTTTCCCAGATCATGGGGAGAAAAGCTTGGAACACTGGCGATTCCCCGGATCTCTCCGTTTGGGACCTCGGTGACCACTACAGCGCCCTTTTGAAGCCGTTTGGAGGCTTTTTCCACGATTTTTTGGATCTCGCTGTCCAGTGTCAGGGCGACTCCGGCCTGAGACTCCTCCACAGTGTTCACAATCCGCCGGTTTGCTCCGGCGATCACTCTTCCCAGAGCGTCTACCCGATAGTAAAGGGTGATTTCACCGCTCGACTGGCTGAGAAGATCGTCCATCGCATATTCGATCCCGCTTACCCCGTTGCCTCCGGCGTCTGTATAGCCGATGATGTGAGGGGCAAGCTGATCCACTCCATAGCGCTTCTGCACCCGAAAAAGGTCAATGCAGTTGTCTTCCACCGGCTCGGTAAGCTCCATGGAAAAGGGCTTCCCGTTTTCCAAAGCGGCAGCCAGCCTTTTGCGGTTTCTTCCCTCAGTGGCCTTTTCCAGCACACCGATGGATTCAATCGTGGGAGCGACCGCAGCTACCTGGACTGTTTCGGCGCCGGTGAGCGGGACCAGATGACAGTCGTAGATGGCGCCCCTGGTTTTGGCTACATTCAATTCGTAAATACTCTGTCTCCCCGCCGCCGTGACATACTCCGCCCCGCCCAGCACATCCCGGAGGGAAAAAACGGCGGCGCAGAGAAGCAGCAGCAAACAGACGAAAATCCCGTAGGCCTTTCTTTTCATGAGATCGCTCCTTTCCCGTAGTAAAAGTATGGACCAAAGCTTTCCGATTTATAAACAAAAAAGAACGGACGGCAAAGCCGCCTAAGTGGTTCTTTGCGACGAAGGCAGTTGTTAGATGTTAGATGTTAGATATTAGTCGTTAGAGAAGGTCAAGGGAAAGGGAGTGCCCTTTCCCTTGCTTTTCTCTAACAACTAACGACTGAAACCTAACAACTAAGCAGCAAAAAGCTCTGCGCGTTTGCGCAGAGCTTTTGAGTGGTTAAATTAAAAATTACACTACTTTTACGGATTGAGCATAGAGAGCAGACTTTCGTCTTTCACAAACAGAGGGATTTGATCGATGGGGGCGTCCACCGTGACGGTCACGCCGCCGTCAAATCGTTTTCCTGTCCATACCTCGGTCCAGGCTGCTCCCCGGGGAAGGTAAACCTCTCTCTGGCGCTGCCCGGCATAGAGAATGGGGGCCACCAGAATATCGCCGCCGAAGAGATACTGGTCCTCGATCTCCCAGGCCTTTTTGTCCTCCGGAAAGCCGTAAAACAGAGGACGCATGACGGGGCTGCCCTTTTCATGGGCCTCGCGCATCACCGATTGGGTATAGGGGCGCATCCGCTCTCTCAGGAAGAGGTACTTCTTGCAGATCTCATAGGCCTCCTCACCGAAGGACCACACCTCGTTATCTGCGCCGGACACACAGCGCCCGCCCCGCACATCGCTCATGGGAGGCTTGTGGGGCTCTCTGTCGCCGTGCAGGCGCATGACGGGGCAGAAGGCGCCGTACTCGAACCAGCGCACCAGCACCTCGCGGAATTCGGGATCGGTAGGATCTCCGCCGTGGAAGCCGCCAATGTCCGTGGTCCACCAGGGAATTCCGGCGATCCCCATATTGAGTCCCGCTGCGAACTGGTTGCGCAGGCTTCCGAAGCTGGAATGAATGTCGCCGGACCACACCAGCGCGCCGTATTTCTGGGACCCCGCCCAGGCGCAGCGCAGGAGGTTCACAATATTGGTCTGGCCCTCCTTTTCCATGCCCTCATAGAAGGTCTGGGCGTAGCATCTGGGATAGATATTGCCGATCTGCACATTGGGACCAAGATGGTAGCGGTAATGATCAAAGTCGTAGAAGCTGTATTCCGGCTCGGCCTCGTCCAGCCAGAAGATCTTTACGCCCTTATCGTAGTAATTCTGCTTCACCTTTTGCCAGACGAACTCTCTGGCCTCCGGGTTGGTGGCGTCGTAATGCAGGGTGTCGGAGAGAAATCTCAACCCGATAGGAACGCCTCGCTCCGAATTGATCAGATAGCCTTTTTCCTTCATTTCCTGGAAGTTTTCGCTGTTGTAATCCACCGTGGGCCAGATGGATACCATCAACTCGATCCCCATCTCCTTGAGCTCCTTGATCATCCCGTCCGGGTCCGGCCAGTATTCCGGGTCGAACTTCCACTCGCCCTCCAGCGGCCAGTGGAAATAGTCCACCACGATCACGGAGATGGGCAGCCCGCGCTTCTTGTACTCTCTGGCTACCGTCAAAAGCTCGTCCTGGGTCTGATAGCGCAGCTTGCACTGCCAGAAGCCCATGCCGTAATCGGGCATCATGGGGACGGTGCCCGCAACGCCGGCGTAGGCCTCCTCGATCTCGGCGGGAGTGTCTCCGGCGGTGATCCAGTAATCCAGCACCTTGGTGGACTGGGCGTGCCAGGAGGTGATATTCTTGCCGAAGGTGACGGAGCCTACCGCCGGGTTATTCCACAAAAAGCCATAGCCCTTGGAGGAGAGCAGGAAGGGCACGCTGGCCTGGGAGTTGCGCTGGGCAAGCTCCAGCTCGCAGCCCTTCAGGTTCAGATAGGGCTGCTGATACTGTCCCATGCCGTAAAGCCTTTCCGCAGGGTCTGATTCAAAACGGGCGGTCAGGGTATAGTCGCCGCCTAAAATGGGCTTGAACTCTCTGGCGTCAATATCCAGCGCGCTGCATTTCGGGGAGGTGACGTCCTTTCGGTTGCGGAAAAATTCCTCCAGCAAAAGCTCTCCCTTTTGATTGTAAAAGCTCAGCGCTCCAGCCCTGGTCACCCTGGCGGTCAGCTTTCCGTTGGTAATCTCGCCGCCCTCGTCTCCGGCTTTGATCTGGGGCGTGGCTGTGCCCTTGTTCCCCAGAGCCCAGTCCTCCGAGGGCATTTTGCTCTGTTTGCAGGCTCTCACACGCAGGGCGTTTGCCCCCCAGGGCTCGACCCACAGAAGCTCGTTGTTGTAGCGGACGGTGAGCATCCCGCCCTCTGCTTTGATAATGGACATGGCAGTTCCTCCCTTTTACCGTGAAAGCCGGCTTTGCAGGTCTAAAAACGGCTTTCCGGCTTCTCTTGAAGTCTATCTTAACATATTTGCCGGTAGAAAACATGAATTTTAGGCAAAAAAAATCAAAATTCTTTCTCTAAAAGTCAGATTTATTGTATTTAGATGCAGCCTCTCCGGGCTTTTTTGAGGCAGAGAAATGGGGGAAAAACAAGGAAAGCCGCTGAAGCGGCGGCAGGGTAAGCCGGAGGAGCAGGCCGGTGAGCGTGCCGGAGGCGACGCCGAAAAACAGGAGGGAGGGAAGATAAAACCACACCCCGGAGGCGCTGATAAGCAAGGCGCAGAGGAACTGCGCAAAATTGTGAGACAAGGCCCCGCAGATTCCGGTCATCAGGAAGGAGGCGCCGGTCCTTTTCCACAACAGCCACATGAGAAAAGAGCTGAGAAGCCCGCCGGAAAGGCTCATCATCCCCGCCGTCACCCCTCGGGTAAAAAAGGCAAAGGCGCCCTTCAGCACCGCGAGAAACAAGGCTGAGGCGAGGCCCAGGGAGCCTGCCGCGTACATGGAAACAATATTGGAAATCCCCAGCTTCGCCCCCGGAGGCAGCAGGGGAATGGGGGGCAGCAGCGTTTCCAGAAAGGAAAGGCAGAGAGCCAAAGCGGATAAAAGCCCCAGAAGGGCCATTTTGCCGGCACGGTTTTTCACGGCTTGTCTCCTTCCTTCAATAGGTTTCGGCGTCGGCCCCGGGGCTCCCTTCCATCCGCAGCGTGACTCTGGCGGGCAGGCAGACGGCACACTCCCCTTGCCGACTGAGCAGGCCTGTTTTCACACAGGTCTTGTCCGGGCAGCCGGAACTAAGGATCTGCGCCCCGTCCGGGGAAAAAAGCAGAGTGAGGGCAATCCCGTTTTTCCCCTCCAGCTCCACCTGCTTTGGGGCGGTGAGCTCAGAGAGGTCCTCTTTCAGGACGACTTCTCCCTCCAGCTCTACCACAGCGATATGGGAGACAGGGGAGAAGAGAAAGAAAAGGGATAGGCCCAGGGAACACAAAAGCAGGATCAGCAGAAAAATGAGCTCTTTTTTCCGCAGCAGCGGCCGCTCCAGAGCGGGCTCTGACTTTTTCATGAGACCACCCCTCCCAGTTGATACCCGGAGGAGGTGAGTTCGAAGCTTTCTTCCAATCCCTCTGTCAGATAGACCTCCTTCGAGTCGGTGACAAAGACGGCGTCGGCCTGAAATTCCCTGAGAAGGAAAACGCTTTCCTCCATTCCCAGCACAAAGCAGGCGGTGGAAAGGGCGTCGCTGAGGCTTCCTTTATTGCTGAGCACAGTGACGGAAACCAAATGGGTTTCGGCGGGATAGCCCGTTTTGGGATCCAGAAGGTGGTGATAGGTCTTTCCGGTCTCCTCGTCCACAAAGGAGCGCTCATAGCTCCCGGAGGTGGACACAAAGCCTCTGTGAAGGGAGAGAATCCCCAGCCCGCCGGGGGAATCGGGGTCCCGCACGGTCACCTTCCAGGGAGTCCCAAAGGGCTTTTGCCCCCAAAAACCCACGCTTCCCCCCACGGCCGCCACGGCCCGGTCCACGCCCTGTTCCTCATAGACCTTTATGATGGCGTCGCAGGCCGCTCCCTTTCCCACCGCGCCCAGGTCGATGGCAAACCCGCTTTTTTGAAGGGCCGCTTCATATTCCTCCGGGAGGGAGAGCACGCGGTGATCCACCTGGGAGAGCAGGCTTTGGATCATGCTGTCCTCCGGCAGATGAGGCGTTTCATCGAAGCGCCAAAGCTGGCTTAAAGGGGCGATGGTGATATCGAAGGCCCCGCCGCTTTTCTCACACACGGAAAGGGAGTCCTGAAGGATCTCCCAGGTGGTGGGGTCGATGGAAATAAAGTCCTCGCCGGCATGGGCGTTCAGCCTTTGAATATCGCTGCCCTCCACCCGCCAGGAGATGAGGCGGTCCAGGGCGTCCACCGCCTGGGCGGCCCCAGCGGCCGCCTCTTCCCGGTTATTCCCGTAGACGGTCTGCTGGACATAGGAGCCCATGGAATAGGTGGTGATCTGATAGCCTTCCTCCGTGCCTTTGAAAAGGAAGAAGGTGAGGCACAAGAGGATCACGGCCAGTATAAGAAAAAGAAGGGTCGTAAGCTTCTTTTGTTTCAGGGAAAGCGGAAAGAGTTTTTTCATAAGGTCTCCTGTTTTGTGGGATAGAGATGCTGCTTCGCAAGAACAACGGCTCCGCCGTTGTTCTTTTCGAGCTTGCGGGAAAAGGAAACCGCTTCGCGGTTAGGGATTCTCTCATATGGCCCCGGAAGGACCATTATATGATTGCAGAAGAATTCTGCATCCATTTTATCATGATGCGGAAAAAATGAAAAGCCCCGGAATCCTCCGGGGCTAAAGGAACAGAATTTCAGCGGTCCAGCTGCCTCGCCGCGTCAGCGATCAACTCTATGGTTTTCTCCATAGTGAACTTGGAGCTGTCGATAGTCAGGTCGTAATTCAGCAGATCGTCCCACCGGTTGTTGGTGTAGAAATTGTAGTAGTTTGCCCGCTGTTTGTCCTTTTTGGTAACAAAGTCCGGGGCCTTTTTGGGATCGTCGCAAAGCTTCCGGTCCAGAATACGCTGGACTCTCGCCGCTTTATCTGCATGGATAAATACATTCAGGCAGTTGTCTGTCTCCCGAAGAATATAGTCTGCGCACCGACCGATGATCACGCAGGGACCCTCTGCGGCGGCCTTCTTGATGATGTCGGCCTGAATGATGAACAGCCTGTCATTGAGAGGCATTTCATTGAGACCGGTAAAGCGGGAGCCGAAGGCATAGTTCCCCATTACCATGGAGTAGAGCAGACTGCTGGTGGCCTTCTCGTCAGCGGCGGCGAAAACCTCCTCCGAAAATCCGCTTTCTTTGGCGGCCATAGCGATCAGCGCCTTGTCATAAAAGGGAATGTCTAACTTCTCCGCCAGTCTTTCTCCTGCTTCATGGCCTCCGCTTCCAAATTGACGGGCAATCGTGATGATCGGCAGCATGGTCACTCCTCCTTGTGCAAAGAATATAATATCAATCAGGAGTATATCAGTAAAACTATATATTATCGATACAATCAAAGCATAGCTTAATTAGCGGGAAAAGTCAAGGGATTTTCTGGGAAAAACTGAAATTCTGCCGGAAAAGGCCCGGAATTTTACAATTACGGAGCGGGGAACCAATCTTTTTTCGATTCTTGACAGGGGAGGGGGAGAGGAATATACTGAGCCTAAGTAATGTATTAGCGGGAGGGTCTTACTATGCTGTTATGTACGCAAACCGAAGTGCTGGCCGCTGCTTACGGAGAAGAGCAGGCGATCCGGATGCTGAAGGAGGCGGGCTTTGACGCCTTTGACCTGAGCCTGTTTCGTATGAACGCCGAAAAGGACTATGCGATGAACCGCCCCGATTTCCGGGACTACGCGAAGAAGCTGCGGGAGACGGCTTCGGCTTGCGGTATTGTGTGCAGCCAGGCCCACGCCCCCTTCCCCTCCAGTACGGAGAACCCCGGGCAGGATGAGGAGATCTTTGAGTGTATCGTGCGCTCTATGGAAGCGGCCTCTCTTGTGGGGGCTGAGATCATTGTGGTGCATCCCAAGCAGCACCTGTCCTACAACACCTGTAAGGAAGAGCTGAAAAAGCTGAATCTCGGCTTCTACCGGCGGCTCATTCCTTACTGCGAAAAGTTCGGGATCCGGGTGGCCTGTGAAAATATGTGGCAGTATAACAAGGAAGCGGGGCGGATCATCGAAAGCACCTGCGCTTCCCCGGAGGAGTTCTGCGAGTATCTGGACGAGCTTGACAGCCCCTGGATCGTAGGCTGCCTGGATGTGGGCCATGTGGTGCTGACGGATCAGGACCTGGGGCACGTGATCCGCACTCTGGGAAAAAGCCGGCTGAAAGCTTTGCATGTGCACGACAACGATTTGCATAGCGACAGCCACACCATGCCCTTTGTGGAGAAGATCGATTTTTCCGCTCTGTGCGGCGCCTTGAAGGAGTCCGGGTACGAGGGCAACTTTACCTTTGAGTGTGATGAGTTTTTGAAGAAGCTTCCTAAATGTGCCTACCCGGAGGGATTAAGGTTGATGGAGAAGGTAGGACGCTATCTCATCAGTCAGATCACCCAATAAGGTATAAGTCCGCCGCGGCAAAAATGCCCGGCGGCTTTTTCTCAGAGGAATCTTTCCTTCAGACAAAAGGGTTTCTCTCGGAAATCTTTCTTTTTGGGAAAAGAATTATTTTCTTGTCACAGGAAGTTCACACAATAGGGATATTCTAAATAGCGAAAAAGTAAGGTCCGGCTTTTGGGGCTTGCCCCAAAAGGAGAAAGAGAAAGGAAAGACCGGAATGTATCATATTTTAGTAGTGGACGACGAAGAAAAAATACGCACTTTGATCCGGAAATATGCGGAGTTTGAAGGGCATCAGGTCACCGAGGCGGAAAACGGCATGGAAGCGGTCACGCTGTTCCGTGAGGACCCCGACCGCTTCCAGGTGGTTATCATGGATGTGATGATGCCGGAATTAGACGGTTTTTCCGCCGTGGCGGAGATCCGGAAGCTCTCCTCCGTTCCGGTGCTGATGCTTTCCGCCAGGGGTGAGGAATACGATAAAATTCACGGTTTTGAGCTGGGCGTGGACGACTATGTGGTAAAGCCTTTTTCTCCCAAAGAACTGATGCTCAGGATCCACGCGGTTATGAACCGGGTGGGGGCGCTGAAATCCGCTCCGGCCCGTCGGGCGGCAAGCTTTGAGGGGCTTTCCATCGACTTTGACGGACGGATCGTCACGGTGGACAACGAGCGGGCAGAGCTTTCCCCCAAGGAATATGACCTGCTGGTCTACCTGGTGGAGAACCGGAATATCGCCTTGACCCGGGAACAGCTGATCACCAATGTGTGGGGGTATGATTTCTATGGAGACGACCGCACATTGGACACCCACATCAAGCTTTTGCGAAAGAGCCTGGGCCCCTACAGCAAATTCATCGTCACCCTGCGGGGCGTGGGCTACCGGTTTGAAGCGCGATGAAGAAGAGGAAAGAAAAGAGCAGGCGGGTCCTTGGGATTCGCGGACAGATCTTTCTTGGCTTCGGCGGGTTTATTCTGGTGATCCTCATTCTGCTGTGGGTGTTTCAAATCGCTTTACTGGGCCCCTTTTACCGGACCATCAAGATCGCGGAGGTCAAGTCCAGCGCCCAGACGCTGGAACGGTATCTGGAAAGCGATCAGCTGGAGGAGATAGCCGGAAGGCTGGTGAGTTCCACCAATACCAGTCTCGTGATCTCCGACGAGCTGGGGAGACCCTATGTGGCGCTGAAGGCCTCGGACAAATATGTGCGCCTGGAGCAGATCACCACCCGGGACCTGAGAGAGATCTTTGAGGGGGTGAACCTTTCCGGCGGCACCCGGATGGAAACCTACCGTTCTGGGGAAAATGGCTCCTTCGGTTCAGAGGCGGAGGAGATCCTCTACGCGAAAACCGTAAGGACCCCGGGGGGCTCTAACCGGCTGATCCTCCTGGAATCGGAGTTGACCCCGGTAGAGGCCACGGTGGAGACCCTGAAGGTCCAGCTGCTGTGCCTGACGCTGGTGATGATCCTGTCAGGGTCGCTGCTGGCGCTGTTCCTGGCCAGAAGGATCGCTAAGCCCATTGTGGCGGTGAGCGATTCCGCCAAAGCTCTCGCCCAGGGAAATTATGAGATCCGGTTCCCCGCCGAGGGCAGCCGGGAGGTGGAGGAGCTTTCCGGGATCCTCAACTACGCTGCCGGGGAGCTTTCCAAGGTGGAGGGGCTTCGCAGAGAACTGCTTGCCAATGTGTCTCACGACCTGCGCACCCCCCTTACCATGATCAAGGGCTACGCGGAGGTCATGCGGGATCTTCCCGGAGAAAATACGCCGGAAAATGTTCAGACGATCATCGACGAGGCCCAGCGGCTCACGGACCTGGTCAACGATCTGCTGGATATCTCCCGTCTGGAGGCCGGAGTGGTGTCTTTGAGCCGGACCCGTTTTAATCTGACAGCCAGCATCCGCGGGATCTTGACCCGCTATGACAAGCTGGCAGACTACCGGTTCCCCTTTGAGGCGGGGGAAGACGTCTTCGTGTTTGCCGATGAGCTGAAAATTTCTCAGGTAGTCTATAATCTCGTCAACAACGCTGTCACCTATGCCGGCGAGGACAAAACCGTCACCCTGCGGCAGGAGGTGGGAAACGGACGGGTGCGCATTTTCGTTTCGGACACCGGAGAGGGGATTCCGGAGGAGAAGCTTCGGGACATCTGGGAGCGGTACTACAAGGTGGATAAGGAGCATCGCAGGGCCCAGGTGGGTACCGGGCTGGGGCTGTCCATCGTAAAAAATATCCTGGACCTTCACGGGGGAAGCTACGGCGTGCAGAGCCGGCTGGGAGAGGGCAGCACCTTCTGGTTCGAGCTGGAGCTTGCAAAAGAGGAAGAAAGCTGATAGAATAAGGACAATTTGTGAATCCAAAGGGGGAGAAGAATGATCGCGCCCTGTCTTAAGCCGGGAGGCTGTATCGGATTGTGTTCTCCCAGCCATATCCCTGTTTATGAGGGGGAGCGTCCTTCAGACCGGCAGTACAAGTACCTGATGGAAAAGATGAGGCAGGAAGGCTTCCGGGTAGTGACGGCAGAGAATATGTTTGCGTCAGACTGGGGCTATCTCGCTTCGGATGTTCACCGGGCCGAGGACCTCAACCAGCTTGCGGGGGATGAGAGCGTAGACTTTATCCTCTTCGGCGGCGGAGAGGGAAGCCCGGAGCTTTTGCCCTATCTGGACTTTGAGCTGTTCCGGAAGAACCCCAAGCGGATCGCAAGCTACAGCGACGGCACGACGCTGCTCAACGCCATCTGGGCCAAGACGGGCTTGGAGACCTACTACGGCGAGACTCCCGGACTGTTCGCGGATTGGAAAGAGTATGACCGCCGCCACTTTGAAGGGCATATTTTAAGTGACAGCATGAAGCTGCACGAGAAAAGCGGGCCCTGGCGCACCTTGACCTCCGGCGTGGCGGAAGGAGTGCTTGTGGGCGGATATCTTATGAATTTCTGCCTGCTGCTGGGTACAAAATATTTCCCGGTAGACCTCAATGAGCCCCATATCCTCTTTTTGGAGGATCACGAGAAATTCAGTGACCTGGGGCGTGTCAGCGCACTGCTTGCCTGTTTGGAGCAAAGCGAATTCATGGGCTCCGTAAAGGCGCTGCTCTTTGGCCATTATTCGGAGAGATCTTTCCCGGAGCTGTACGCCAGACTGAAGCTCTTAGGGGAGAGAAATGGGATCCCCGTAGCCTATTGCGACGATTTCGGGCACGGAGACAATCACGCTGTTTTGCCTATCGGAAGAAGCAGCAGAATCGACACGATCAGCCAAACGCTTCAATATTTTTGAGATTTTTATAAAAAGGAGTTTTTAAAATGAGCGAAACTTGTACCCATGACTGCGCTTCCTGCGGGGAAAACTGTCCCTCCCGCACAGACCCTCAAAGCTTTTTGGAGCCGCAGAATCATTTGAGCCATGTGAAAAAGGTGATCGGGGTTGTCAGCGGTAAGGGCGGCGTAGGAAAATCTCTCGTCACCTCTTTGCTGGCAGTCACCCTGCAGCGCAGAGGCCTGTCCACGGCGGTGCTGGATGCGGACGTTACCGGCCCCTCTATCCCCAAGTGCTTTGGGCTCAAGCAGCGGGCGGTCTCCGATGAAAACGGCCTGTATCCCGTAGAGACCAAAACGGGCATCCGGGTGATGAGCATCAATCTGCTGCTGGAAGAGGAAACGGCTCCCGTCGTCTGGCGCGGCCCTGTGATCGCCGGAGCCATCAAGCAGTTCTGGACGGATGTGGTATGGGGCGATGTGGACTATATGTTTGTGGATATGCCTCCCGGAACGGGAGACGCGCCTTTAACGGTGTTCCAGTCTCTTCCCTTAGACGGTATCGTGATCGTCACCTCTCCTCAGGAGCTGGTCTCCATGATCGTCTCCAAGGCGGTGGAAATGGCGAAGCTGATGAATGTGCCGGTGCTGGGGCTGATCGAAAACATGAGTTATCTGGAGTGCCCCGACTGCAAGAAGAGGATCTCCGTGTTTGGAGAGAGCCATATCGACGAGGTGGCAGCGAAGTACGGCTTGAAGGTGCTGGGCAAAATGCCCATTGACCCCAATCTCGCCTCCATGTGCGACAAGGGCGTGATCGAGCTGTTCGAGGGCGATTGGCTGGAGAAAGCTGCCGATCTGGCGGAGAGCCTGCCGGAAAAATAAAAGCAGACAGAGCCCGAAATAGAAAAAAGAGCTCCGATTTTTGATCGGAGCTCTTTTTCTATGGAGTTCTTTAAATAATACCGCTTTTGGAGAGAGACCATACCAGATAGTCGATCAGACCGGCTGCGGTGGTCAGCCCCAGGGCAAAGAAAAAAGTTTGGCTGAGTGTAAAGCGGATCCGCTTTCCCTCCTCCTTCGCTCCCCGTTCCCTGCCGGTCCAAAGGGAAAAAGAAAAGGACTTTTCCGGAAGGCTGCCTCGCTTGAGCAGCAGAGAGGCCACCAGGAAAAAGGAAACCCCGCAGGCGATCAGCGTGACAGAGCGGGCCGCCGCCAGCCCGGAAGGCACGCCGAAGATCAGGGTCCCGATAAAGAAGGGGATCAGCCCCAGAACAATTCCGGATAAGCCTCCGGCCAGATACAGGCCCAGAAGCTTTAAAAGCTTCTTTCCCAGATCACTCATAGAGATGACAGGCTACAAAATGCCCTTTTTCCTGTTCCTTCAAGGCGGGCATCTCGCTGCGGCAGCGATCTGTCGCATAGGCGCAGCGCCCCGCGAAGCGGCATCCGGCGGGGGGATTGATGGGGCTGGGAATCTCACCGTTTAACATGATGCGCCTGCGCTCTTCCTCCACATCCGGGTCCGGAATGGGAATGGCGGAGAGCAGCGCCTTGGTATAGGGGTGCAGAGGGTTGGCGTAAAGCTCTTCCGAATCGGTAAGCTCCACCATGGTCCCCAGGTACATGACGGCGATGCGGTCTGAAATATGCTTCACCATGGAAAGATCGTGGGCGATAAAGAGATAGGTGATCCCCATTTCCTTTTGCAGCTTGATGAGCAGATTGACGATCTGGGCCTGGATGGAGACATCCAGAGCAGAGATCGGCTCATCGCACATGATGAATTCCGGCTCCACTGCCAGAGCTCTGGCAATGCCGATCCTCTGGCGCTGGCCGCCGGAGAACTCGTGGGGGAAGCGGTTGGCATGTTCCTTATTGAGCCCCACCAGTTCTAACAGCTCATAGATCCGCTGGGTCCTTTCCTGCCGGTTTTTCACCAGCTTGTGGTTATCAAGGCCTTCGGCAATGATGTCCGCTACGGTCATGCGGGGATTCAGGGAGGTGTAGGGATCCTGGAAGATCACCTGAACCTTCTTGGTAAAAGCGGTCCGCGCGCTTCCGGAAAGCTTGTGGATATCGTTCCCGTCATACAGAACGCTTCCCTCGGTAGGCTCGTAAAGGCCGATGCAGGTGCGTCCGCAGGTGGTTTTTCCGCAGCCGGATTCTCCCACCATTCCCAGGGTCTCGCCCTTATAGATGGTGAAGGACACGCCGTCCACTGCCTTGACGATAGAATTTTTGGAATTGACGAAATACTTTTTCAGATCCTTCACTTCTAAAAGTGGAGTTTTTTTCTCATTCATTGTGTTTCCCTCCTGTCTCACAGAGACTGGACGCCGTTTGATGTGATGTCCACCTTGGGCGCCCGTTCATCGTGAAGCCAGCAATAGGCCTCGTGGATCCCCTCAAAGGAGGTGACAGGAGGCATTTCCTTTTTGCAGATCCCCATGCAGTAAGAGCAGCGGGAAGAGAAGGGGCAGCCCTTGGGAGGGGCCAGCAGATTGGGAGGAGTTCCCTCAATGGTGGCCAGGGTCTGCTTGTTGGAAAGGTCCAGGCGAGGTACCGCGTTGAGCAGAGCCGCCGTGTAGGGATGCTTGGGAGAGTAGAAAATATCTCTCACCGTGCCCTTTTCTACCACCTTTCCGGCGTACATGACAAACACGCGCTTGGCGATCCCTGCCACAACGCCCAGATCGTGGGTGATGAGGATCACGGCGGTGCCCAGCTTGCTTTGCAGATCCTTGATCAGGTCCAGGATCTGGGCCTGAATGGTAACATCCAAAGCGGTGGTGGGCTCGTCCGCGATCAAAAGCTTGGGGTTGCAGGCCAGAGCGATGGCGATCATCGCCCTCTGGCGCATGCCGCCGGAGAACTGATGGGGATACTCGTTGACTCTGCTCTCCGGATTGGGGATCCCCACCATGCGCAGCAGATTGACGACCTCCTCCTGAAGGGCCTTCCCCTTCAGATCCCGGTGAGCCCTGATGTTCTCCGCGATCTGCTTGCCCACCTTCATGGTGGGATTGAGGCTTGTAAGAGCATCCTGGAAGATCATGGAACACTCGCCGCCCCGGTACTTTGCCCATTCCTTTTTGTTAAACTTGGTGATATCCACGCCGTTGTAGAGGATCTGGGAATCCGGTGAGATCTTTCCCGGGTCCATAATGAGGCCCATGACGCTTTTGGCCGTCACGGTTTTCCCGCAGCCGGATTCTCCCACGATGGCCACGGTCTCCCCCTCCTCCACATCGAAGGAAACGCCCCGCACGGACTGGACTGCCCCGGCGTAGGTGTGGTAGGTTACCTTAAGAGAGTTCACTTCCAATAATTTCTTAGCCATTTCTCTTCACCTACTTTCTCAGTTTCGGATCCAGAGCGTCGCGCAGACCCTCGCCGAAGAGGTTGAAGGCCAGTACGATCAGTACCAGAATTCCTGCCGGGAAAAGCAGCTGATAGGGATAGAACTGCATGGAGGTCTGTCCCAGGGAGATCAGCACGCCCAGAGAAGTCTCGGGGGGCTGTAGCCCCATTCCCAGGAAGCCCAGGGTGGATTCCTGAAAAATATAGCTGGGCAGGGAGGTGGCCGTGTTGAGGATCAGAATTCCCAGAGTGTTGGGGATTAGGTGCTTTAAGATGATCTTGCTTGCGGGCGTTCCCAAAGCCCTTGCCGCCATGACATACTCAGAGCTTTTCAGCTGTAAGATCACGCCGCGGATGGTTCTGGCGGTACCGCACCAGGAGGTCAGGCACAAGGCCAGCAGCAAGCTTCCCTTGCTGTTTCCGCATACCATCATCACCAGAATGACCACCAGCAGATAGGGGATGGAGACCAGAACCTCGATGATGCGCATCATGATGTTGTCCACGATCCCGCCGAAATAGGCCATGATCCCGCCGTAAGCCGCTCCCACGATCACCTGCACGGCGGTACACACCACGGCGATGAGCAGGGAGACCCTGGCGCCGATGCACACACGGGTAAACAGGTCGCGCCCCATGGAATCCGTGCCGAACCAGTGCTCTGCATTGGGCAGCTGGTTCTTCCCGGCGGGATCGATGAAGGTGTAGTCATACTGTTGGATAAAGGGGCCGATGATCACCACAAGGGCAATGAGGATCAGCACAAGGATGGAGATCATGGCCACAGGATTTTTCTTGAGCCTGCGCCAGGCGTCCTTCATGTAGGTGATGGTGGGGGTGACGACGGCGTTTTTGTCCGAGTCCTCACAGCCTACGATCCGAAAGTCTTCTTCCAGTATCTTTTCCATCGATGTACTCACCCCTTTCCGGAAAGGCGGATCCTGGGATCCAGCAGCGTGTAGAGAATGTCCACCAAAAAGATCAGGACCACATAGATGGCGGACATGATCACGGTCTGCCCCAGGACGATGGACACATCTCTGGCCTGTACAGCCTCAATGAAATAGCGTCCGAAGCCCGGGATGGAAAACACCCGCTCAATAAAGAAGGAGCCGGTAATGGCCCCGGCAATGCTCATGGGAAGCACCGTGATCACCGGGATAAAGGAATTGCGCAGCAGATGGCGGAAAACAATTTTAGGCTCGCTCAAGCCCTTGGAGCGGGCGGTGAGGATATAGTCCTGATTCACCACATCCAGCATGGAGGTCTTCAGGAGCCTTGCGTACATGGCAATATAGGTAAAGCATCCGGAGAGGGTGGGGAGGACAGTATACTCCCAGCCGCCGAACCACTGCTCCGATCCGCTGGGCCAGCCGATGACAGGCAAAAGCCCCAGGTCGCCCGCCACATATTTCTGCAGCAGCAGGGCGAAAATCAGGATGGGCACCGAGATCATCAGGATGGCAAAGAACATGATGGTATAATCCACCCAGCTGCCTCGGAATAGAGCGGCCAGGATCCCCAGAAGCAGTCCCACCAGAACGCCCACCAGGATGGTCTGGATCCCAAGGCGGGCGGAAATGGGCATGGTTTCCCGGATCAGACGGGTAATGTCGTATCCCGGCATACGGATGGATTCGCCAAAATCTCCCTTGAGCATGCTTTTCATGGTGGTGACATAGCGCTGCAGCACGGGCTGATCCAGACCGTACTTCTTATACATGTTGATCCGGGTTTCCTCCGGCAGCTTTTCCACCCGGTCTGACAGCGGATCGCCGGGCACCGCGGCCAGCAGGAAAAAGGTAGCGGTGGCGATCACAAAGAGGGTGACGATCATCTCCAGAAACCGCCGTACAATATATTTCAGCATGATTTTATTCTTCTTTCAGCATGTATTCCGTGGTTCTATACAACAGTTCCCGTTTTCAAAAGGCTCTGCGCCGTTTTGGAAGGGGATTTCAAAGAGCGTCTCGTTTTTTAGAGAAAAGGGCAGATTCCGTCAGCAATCTGCCCTTTTCAGTCATATGCTTATTTCCGGCAGGATCACTCCGTCACATAGGCGTGAGTGAAATCATACCGCAGGCCGAAGGAGGGGAACTTGAAGTCCTTCACCTTGTTGTTCAGGCAGAACACCTCTTCCGTGTACAGGTAGGGGATCAAGGCGACCTCTTCCGCCACCAGCCACTTCTCGGCTTCGCCGTAGATTTTGATACGCTCCAGGGGATCCACGGTGGTGCTCAGAGGAGCCATCAGCTTGTCGTACTCGGCAGCGCCTTCATCAGACCAGCCGGCGAACTTGGTGCCCTGGCCGGTGGTGAGGAACATATCCATGTTGGTCATGGGGTCGTTGTAGTCGCCCGCCCAGGAGATATAGCCCATATCGTATTCGCCGTTGCTTCTGGCCTCCCGATACAGGGTGTTGTCGCCGAAGACGGTCATGTCGATCTTGACGCCCAGCTTCTGCTCCCAGATCTGCTTGAAGTATTCCTGCTTCTGCTTATGTCTGGCAGTGGTGCCGGTGGCGATGATCTTGATGGTGATGTCGGAAAGCTCGCGGGTATCGTTCAGATCCTTCAGGCCTTCCTTGAAGAGAGCCTGCAGCTTTTCGGGATCGCAGTTGTACTCGTTCTGCAGATCCAGCAGCGGCTCCGGAACATTCTCACGATAGTTGGTGGTGCCCACATCGAATGCATTGTTCACATAGCCGTAAGCCGGGATATCAGAACCCAGCACACTTCCGGTGTACTCCACGCGGTCTACCGCCAGAGACAGGGCCAAACGGCACTTCTGGCTCTCCATCACGCCGGAGGGAGAAGCGGTACGGCGGTTGAAGAAGAAGTACTCCACGCCCGCGCTGGCAGGGGTGACCACCGTGTAATCACCGGCGTCAGAGCCGTCGCGGTAGGCCTTGGCGTAATCACCGTCGGGATTGATGCACACCAGCTCGCCGTTCTTGAACATGATGTCCTCGGTAGAGGGATCCTCCACATTGGTCAGCGTCACCTTGGTGAGTTTCACATTCTCGGCATCCCAGTAGTCAGGATTCTTCTCCAGGATCATGCTGTTGTCCTTCACATAGTTTGTAATGATGAAAGGACCGTTGAACACATGGCCGTTCACATCGGAAGCGTAGGTCTCGCCCAGCTTCTCAATAATGTCCAGACGAATGGGGAACATCTGGATGTTCGCAAGCTTGGAAATGATCTGAGGGGCGGGAGAATGAAGGGTGATCTCCAGTGTATTGTCGTCGATGGCCTTGGCGCCCAGGTTTTCCATGGCGGCCTCAATGGCGGCGTCGCCGTCCTCAGCGCTCATGGTATAAAGCTCTTTGCCGCCCACCATGTCGTCAATAAAGTAGGAGTAGTCGAAGGCATTTCTCGGATCGCCCAGACGGCGGAAGGAATCTACATACTGCTGAGCAGTGACCTTCTGACCGTCGCTCCACTTGTTGTCTCTCAGCTTAAAGGTGTAGACCAGACCGTCGTCGGAAACGGTATAGCTTTCACAGCCGGACTCCACATAGATCTGCTTGCCGTTTTCATCGGCGGAGGAGCGGAACAGTCCTTCTAGCACATGGCTGAATACGATGCTCTCCTCAGCACAGTAAGTGGCGTTGATATCAAAGGAATAGAAATTGGTGGCGGGCCAGTCCAGCTGGATCTCCTGGGTGGCTGCCAGGTTCTCTCCTCCGGTAGTCGCGGAGGAAGCCTCGGAAGAGCCGGTGGCCGTGGAAGAGGCCGGGCTCTGGGACGCAGGCGTGCTGGAGCCGGTGCCGGTTCCGCATCCCGCTGCTACCAGCAGGAGCACCAGCATAAGAGACAGCGCGCCCATCAGGGTTTTCTTCTTCATTTTGTTTTCACCTCTGCATATTTTTCACTGCTGACAGAAAGGAAACGGGTACAAAACAGTTTTTCCATTTAGCATGTGAAAGGAAAAGCAGAACGCGCTGCGTTCTGCTTTCATTTTCATTCGATTCCTCACTTGATCCTGAAATCCGGGAGGGCAACAAGCAAAATGACGCCTGTCAAGAAAAATTATGCACGCAGCCGGCAGACGCCCTTGTCTTACCTTTAAAGTTGCATCGTGGAAACCCTATTCAGTTTTGCCATTCCCTAACTTGTGTCCCATTTGGAACACTCTGTTATCATATCACTAGGGAAAGTCCTTGTCAATAGCCTTTTTTCTTCCAAATGGGAAGGGAAAAAAAGGAGATCCCAAAGGCTTTGACGAAGGGCCCCGGAGAAAGGGGTTCAAGAGACAGAGTCCTTGTACAGCCGAACAGCTTTTGCAAGTTTTGAAACATCTTCCGTCGTATTCCAGGGACCTACGGAGACGCGCACACAGCCGTTTTTCGCCGGGCTGAGGAAAACGCCGTTTCTCAGCAGAAAGTCTGCCGCCTCCCGGTTGTCGTCCCCAAAATAGACCACCAGACTGCCGCAGCGGCAGGCGGGATCCCAGGGGGTGATGATCTCAAAGCCCTCCTCCCGGAAAAACTGATAGGCCTTTTCCCAGATCGAGGACACATGGGCGTAAATCTTCTCCACACCGATGGCGAGAATACGGCTCAGGGCCGCCTCCAGAGCATAGATGGCAGGGAAGGAGATTGTGCCGTTTTCAAATTTCCGGGCGTCCATTGGGTCCAGACACACGGCCTCCCAGGTTCCGGCGTTGATGCTCACCGCGTCGTTGTCCGCGAGGAAAGCGGGCCAAAGCTTTGGAAGCAGACGGTCGCTGCAGCAGAGAAAGCCCAGCCCTTCCGTGGCTAGAAGCCCCTTGTAGCCGGAGGTGGTGAGCAGGTCGATGCCCAGCTCGTTAACATCTACCGGACGAAGGCCCAGGGCCTGGATCACATCCACGATGAGAAAAGCGCCTCTTTCCCGGCAGGCGGCAGAGAGCTTTTTCAGGTCCAGCTGATACCCGGTGGCGCTCTGCACAAAACTGACCACCACCATCCGGGTATGCTCGTCCATGGCGGCGATATACTCCTCCGCCGTGGTAAAGGGCTTGTGGTTCTCGATCACCTTGCAGGAAACACCGAAGCGCTTCATGTTGAGGCAGGCAAGCAGTACGGAGGAGTACTCGGTTGCGCTGGTGAGGATCGTGTCCTCTTCCTGAAACGCATAGGAGTGCAGCGCAATATTGATGCCTTCATTTGTATTCTTTGTAAAGGCGATGTTCTTTACAGAAGAAGCGCCTACCAGCTGGGCGCACAGCTCTCTGGCGTGAGCGATCACGCCGATCATGGTGCCCTTTCCCGCGCCGCCCGCCTTTCTGATGCCGGGGTAGATATCCGCCTTGGCGTCAAAAAACTCTTCCAGGGCCTTGCGGAGAAAATTCGCCCCGCAGTTCTCATAGGCCACGTCGAAGAAGGCGTAGTTCTGCGCTACCGGAAACTCCCGCCTCAGCTCCTCTACCCAGCCTTCCTCCATGACGGCGCTCATTGAGTCACCGCCACGATGGCCTCGATCTCCACCGTGACGTCCATAGGAAGCTGGTTCGTGCCCACGGCGGTCCTCGCGTGCTGGCCCTTTTCTCCGAAAATATCGCAGAGAAGCTCGGAGGCGGCGTTAGCCACCAGATGATGCTTCATAAAGCCCACCTCGGAATTGACGAAGACCTGGAGCTTCAACACCCGCTTTACCCGGTCAAGATCTCCCAGATAAGCCTTGAGGGCGGCTACCAGATTGGTGATGCACAGTCTGGCCGCGTCGCAGGCATAGTTGAAGTCCCGCTCTTTTCCCACCTTCCCGGTGTAGACGAACTCCCCATTGCGGATGGGAATCTGCCCTGCCACAAAGAGGATGTTCCCCTCCTGGGTCACCGGGGTGTAGCTGCCCCCCGCAGGAGAGCTGTCAGGGATCACAAGGCCCAGCTCTTTGATTCTTTCTTCCACTTTCATGGCGATTTCAGCTCCTTCTCAGCGGACGATACCGCCGATTCTTGTAATCTCCAGTCCCTTTGCCTCCCAGGCGTCCAGGATCTTGTTAAAGCCGATGGAATCGCTGGCCATATGACCTGCCACCACCACATTGCCCTTGTTCTGCTCTTTGATCGCTTTCTCGGACTCCTCGTCAATGTGCATCAGCACCAGAGTGCCCACACCGGCGTCAAAGTAAGCGCGGTAAACATCAGGTCCGCCGCCGGTGCAGCCTGCAAACAGCACGGCGATCTTTCCGCAGTAATCCTCTTTGGAACCCACCTTGATAACGGGGGGCTGCAGGGCCTTCTTGTACTCGTCGATCTCATACAGGGCGTCGATGATATCCTGCACCTTGGCAAAGGGATCGCTGCCCAGCTTCTTGTCCAGATGGCTCTGTACCGTCATCTGGCCGATCATATCCGCGGGGGTGTGGATTCCCATGTAGGGCATCTCCAGAAAGCGGGCCATATCCCGTTTGTTGGCCATGTTTCTGGCATGGAAGCTGTCATAGACGGCCTGAGCCTTGGGCGTGATGGCCTTCTGAGCGGCGGCAATGGGCACGCCGAACTCATACATCCGCATGGTCTGGTCGTGAGCCATCAGCGTATTGATATTGACGCATTTGGTGTTGATGCCGTGATGTTCCGCAACGCAGTCGTATCCTTTCATTTTGGCGGCCACCAGAGCGGCGCAGTCCATATCGATGCCGCACACGACCTTGTGTACATCCTCGCAGGGATAGCAGATCTCTGCGTCCAGGGTCTCCTCCTTGAGCCCGGCTAAGTCCAGAGCGATTTTCATCATTTCCGTTGTGTTCATATTCCTCACCTCATAAAAATAAATTCGGAAAACGAACCCATTATATCACCCCTCATTTGGCTTTTCAAGAGACAGTGCTTTAAAGCGGTACATTTCCACTGCAAAAAAGCGAATGGGTTCTATTGACTTTTCTCCGGGTTTGCCGGATAATGAAAAAGTCGTGAAAAAAGATAGGAGGGATCGTGATTTTATGTATGATCTTATTATAAGGGGCGGTACGGTCATTGACGGTACCGGAAAGGACGCTTTTTCGGCGGATGTGGCGGTAAAGGGGGAGCGGATCGTCAAGATCGGAGACTGCGAGGGGGAGGAAGCTGCCCGCGTGATCGACGCCGCAGGCCGCTATGTGACGCCGGGCTTTATCGACATGCATTCTCACGCGGATCTCACAGTCGCCTCTTTTCCCAAAATGGAAAATTATATTGCTCAGGGGACAACCACAGTATTCACAGGGCACTGCGCCTTGGGGGTGGCGCCCATTGACAAATACTACAGCTTTCAGATCTATGAGAGCAAGCCCTTTGCCGCGGTAGGAGCGGATCCTATCGGAGGGCATATTCCCGGCGTTCCGGTGGTGGTGGAGACAGAGAAGCTGCGCCCGGTGTTTCCTAAGACTATGGGCTATGAGCTGGACTGGAGCACCCATGCTCAGTTCAGAGAGCACCTGAGAAGGGAAGGAGTGGGCTGCAACATCTTTTCTCTGGTTTCCGCAGGCAATATCCGCTATCAGGTGATGGGCTTAGACTATAAGCGCCCCTCCACGAAGTCGGAGATTGAAGAGATGAAAAAGATCCTCATTTCCGAGCTGGAAAACGGCGCGCTGGGGCTTGACTTCGGTTTCGACTATCACCCCAATCTCTACACCACCTTTGAGGAGGCGGTGGAGCTGGCAAAATGCCTTGTGCCCTTTGACGCGATCATGACGGCCCACTGGCAGGCCAGGAACGTGCGCATGGGCAAGGAAGACCCGGATCATATGGCCATCGACGGCGTGCGGGAGTTTTTGGAGATCGGCAAAGCCTCCGGCGCCAGGACCCATCTGAGCCATTTGAGTATCAGCCACGCGGGCGGCGTCACCAGCGAAGAGGCGGACCGGCGGGCACAGGATATCGTAGATCTGGTTGAGCAGTACAAGGCCCAAGGGCTGAGAGTCACCTTCGATGTGATCCCGCCGGACTGCGCAGGGCCTTTCTGCTTCCCGGAGCTTGCCTTCCGGTTTCTGGCGGCAGTGAAGCACGCGGGGGGACTCAACGCCTTCGGGGAAAAGGTAAAAACGGAAGAGTACAGGGCCTCTTTGCTTGAGGCTGTCAAAGCGGGAAGGCAGGCAGAAATTTTCCGTGGCTCTCCGGCTTTTCTCAAAGCCACAGACGAGCTTTCCGACGGGGATAAAGCCATGACAGTGACCAGGTGCCTGGATCGCGGTTTAGAGGGAA
The DNA here is from genome assembly GCA_946554335.1 of uncultured Neglectibacter sp. Classification (GTDB taxonomy): domain Bacteria; phylum Bacillota; class Clostridia; order Oscillospirales; family Acutalibacteraceae; genus Acutalibacter. The sequence goes on along the minus strand of CAMNSA010000004.1, from coordinate 76,420 downwards.
AGACCATCTATGAAATTGCGCAGGAGCAGGGCCTTGGCAGCATCGGAGCCATGCTGTTCGTGCTGTCCAGGGATGTACACGCCTGCACTGCCAATCTGGACAAAACCGTGCAAAACTGCGGGGAAATGGTGTTCCTTCATCATCCGGAGGCCTGTGTGGGCTTTGACACCGTGACGGCCAACGACCGGTTTGACGCGGCCTTGGAGGATATGCCTTTGGAGGTGGTCAATTCCAACACCTTTAACGGGCAGATCAAGTACCTCCTGCGCTTCGGAGAGAAGCGGCTGGAGGACACCATCCGCCGGATGACCGGCCGGGGCGCGGAGATCCTGGGCCTTTGCAACCGGGGCCTTTTGCAGGAGGGGTACAAGGCCGATCTCGTGGTTCTGGATCCCAAAAGCTTACAGATCGAAGAGAACCCTGCTGCCCCCATGCGCTCTCCCTCCGGTGTGGAGTATGTGTTTGTAAACGGCGAGGCGGCTTTGGAAAAGGGCGTTCTCACAGGGGCCAAAAGAGGACAGGTCTATGAAGCGGCGGACCTGAAATAAGAAACGGGAGGAATGAAAATGACCTATGATTTTGAAACGCTGGTAGACCGCAGTGACTGCGGAAGCGTAAAGTATCTGAGAAATATGCCGGAAAACAACGAAATGGGGCTCCCGGCGCTGTTTGGGGCGGAAACAGACTACAAAACCGCTCCCTGCGTGATAGAGGGCATCGCGAAGAAGGCCCTTTCCGGCACCTGGGGCTACACGATCCCGGACGACCCCTATTTTGAGGCGGTGGTCTGGTGGGAAAAGCACGCGAGAAACTTTGAGGTAGAGAAAGAGTGGATCGTCCCCACCCGGGGCACCATCTACTCCATGGTTACCATTATGCGGGCCTTTACGAAAGAGGGAGATGGGGTGATTATCCAGCCTCCCGTCTATCAGGGCTATCAAGAGGTGATCGAAACCCAGAACCGGGTGGTGCTGAGAAACAATATGATCTGTGAGAACGGGGAGTACCGCTTTGATTTTGAGGGGCTGGAGGAGCTGATGAAGCGCCCGGACGCCAAGCTTTTGATCCTCTGTAACCCCCAGAATCCCCTGGCACGGGTGCATGGGGAGGAAGAGCTTGCCCGCATTGCGGAATTGGCGGAAAAGTATGATGTGCTGCTCATCTCTGACGAGGTGTTCGGTACGGTGACGGAGGAAAAATTCTGCGCGGTCCCCACGGCAAAGCTCCCCAAGGCTCGGAACCGGTGCTTCTCCTCCATCTCTCTGGGCAAGGACTTCTGTATTCAGGGAGGGTCCCATGCCAACTACCTGATCCCCAACCCGGAGCTGCGGGAAAAATTCATTGCTCAGCAGAAAAAGGATTTCGCTACCGGCGTGGAGGGGTTCCTGTATACCGCGCTGCGCAGCGCCTATACCCCGGCGGGGCTGGACTGGATCGAGGCCCAGGGCCGCTTTGTGGCGGAAAACGCCAGGTATGTTGTAAAGTTTCTGAAACAGAATCTGCCCATGGTACGGGTGGCGCCTCACCAGGGCGGCTATATGCTGTGGATCGATTGGAGCGGGCTGTGTCCCACAGCAGAGGTGTTGAAGGAATTTCAGGAAAAGGCCAGGCTGGTGATGGATGGAGGCGCTCAGTATGATGAGCGCTGTCCGCTGTGTACGAGGATGATCATCGCCACGCCCCGAAAGGTTTTGGAGCAGGCCATGGAGCGCGTGACAGCGGCGGTGAAAGAGCTGAAGCTGCTTTAAGGACCCGAAAAAGAGAGGAGCAGATCGAAATGAAAATAGAGCGTGTCAACAAGATGCCTTCCGGCTGTGAGCTGTCGCTGGTGTTCCTTCCCAAGGACGGAACACCCCGCTGCGCGGACGGAGAATTGGGCCTTGCCCTTCAGGAATATTTGAAACAGGATCCGGTCACGGTAGAGCACTGCGAAAGCAAGGAGCTTCGGATCCCTGTGGGAGGAAGCTATCAGAGTGTGCTGCTGTGCGGCTTTGACAGTTCCTGCAAGTCCCCCTACAACGCCTTTCGCAAGCTCGTTTTGAAGTTGGGGGCCAGCGCGCCGGTGCAGCGCAGCACAAGGATCTTTGCGGACGGCTTTTCCGCCTTGAGCTTTGCGGGCGAAAGGGAAGGACTCAAGCAGTTTTGCAGCCTTTTCCCTCTGTGCGAATACACCTTTGACCTTTATAAAAGCGACCGGAAGCAGAAAGAGGAGAAGACCCTTTCCGTCTCGGAAAAATGGGACGACGAGGCGCTGTGCGAGGGAGGACTGCTCTCACGGGCCAACAGGATCACGAGAGACCTGGTAAACCGGGTGGCGGACGATCTGACCCCTGCCGTACTGGCGCAGACCTGCTACGACCTGGGGCGGGAATACGGCTTTGAGACGGAGGTCCTGGAGGAAGACTACTGTGAGAAGATCGGGATGAATCTTTTTCTCGCCGTGGCGAAGGGCGGCACGAAGCCTCCCAAGCTCATTGTGATGCGCTACCATGGAGGCGGGGATGAGGCGCCCCTCGGGCTGATCGGCAAGGGCCTTACCTATGACAGCGGCGGTCTTGCCTTGAAGGACGGCGGCTCCATGCACCTCATGCGCTATGATATGAATGGGGCGGCCGCAGCCATCGGCGCTATGTGCGCCATCGCCGGGATGGGGCTCAGGATAAATGTGGTGGCTGTAGTGGCGGCCTGTGAAAATATGATCAGCGAAAAGGCCTACCGCAACGGCGATGTGCTCACCGCCATGGATGGGACTACGGTCTATGTGTCCAATACGGACGCAGAGGGACGCCTGACGCTGGCGGACGCTCTTTCCTATATCGTGAAGTATGAGAAGCCCTCCTCCGTTGTGTGCGTGGCCGGGCTGACAGGCGCGCTGACCCGCTTCTACGGCAGGGCCTGCGCGGCGGCGCTGACCGCCACCCCGGAAATGTACCAGCGTCTGCGTTCCCTTGCCCAGGTTACCGGAGAAAACTACGCGGAGATGCCCTATTTGGAAGAGTATCAGGAAATGCTGAAAACCTCTATCGCGGACCTGTGCAATTCCGTGGACTCCGCCGGTTCCATCACGGCGGGTATGTTTATCGACGCCTTTAAGAAGGATACGCCCTTTATGCACATCGACTTCGGTACGGTGGTGTTCACCGGGACCCCCGGAGACTGCCAGCCTGTGGGCGCCACCGGCTTTGGCGTAAGCACGATCTATCACTATGTGAAGGCGCTGACGCAGGAGCGGTAACGCATCTCAAAAAAAGAACGAAAAAAGAGCGTTTCAGACATTTTGCCTGAAACGCTCTTGCTTGTTCCTGAATTTACTGCTGATCGCCGGGCTGCTCAGCCGCGCCGCAGTTGGGGCAGCCGCCCTTGCTCTCGTCATATCTGGTCCCGCAGCGGGTGCAGAACACATAGTTCTCCGGGGAGGGAGCAGCAACAGGAGCCGGCTGTACCGGAGCCTGATAAACAGGCGCCGGAGGAGGAGTCTGCACAGGAGTGGGGTTCTGGTTCTTCAGCTTCGCGTTGATCTGAATGATATTGTTGACGGCCAATACCGCCATCATCATGAATTCATAGGAGATCCGAACCAGGATCGGCCCCAGAATCATCACAAGAAGTCCCGTGCCCGCGAGGCTCTGGAACCCACCGCCGCCAAACCAGCCGCCGTAGGTCTGATAGCCGGAGAACAGCAGGAAGAAGCCGCACACCAGGCAGAAAGCGGTGCTCAGGATATAGAGCGCCTTTAGGACTTTCTCAATGACCAGATACTTGAAGTTGAACAGATCGTGCAGAAAACGAAGAAAAGGATTGAGCGTATCCCTCTTCTTTGCGGGGGTGATAAAAATCAGCGCGAGCACCGTACAGGCAATCGCGGCGATCAGCCCCAGTACAACAGCAACCATGGGATTCATAAAAAAGACCTCCTTAAAAAATTCCCTCGTAAAAAACATTATCGGACAAAATTTTCCATTTGTCAAGGTGTTTTTGTCCTTTTAAAACGCCGGGAGAAAAAAGCAAAAAGGCGGGAAATTCCGGTGGAAAAAATTCCCGGACGGGTGTATAATCCTTAGAAAGCACAGCCGTAAAATAGAAAGGGGAAGAAAAGCATGATCAATCATTTTTGCAAGAAGCCCTTGTGGGAAGTGAGCCGCCGCCTGGCTGCTGTGGCCTCCGGCAAAGAGGCCGCCGAGCTGGTCATCACCCACGCCAATCTGGTCAATGTGTGCACAAGAGAGATTTTAGAGGATGTTTCGGTGGCGGTGACTGAGGGCAGGATCGCGCTGGTAGGGGACGCTTCCCACTGCATCGGCGAAAACACCCAGGTGGTGGACGCCCAGAGAAAGTATCTGGCGCCCGGATTTATGGACGGCCATATCCATGTGGAGTCCTCCATGATGGGCGCGGGGGAATACGCCAAGGCGGTGATCCCCCACGGCACCATCGGGATCTATATGGACCCCCACGAGATCTGCAATGTGCTGGGACTGGAGGGAGTGAACTGCCTGTTGGAGGACGCAGCCCGCACACCTCTGAAGACCATGCTCACCACCCCCTCCTGTGTGCCGGCTGTGCCCGGCTTTGAGGACACCGGCTCCCATATCGGGCCTGAGGATGTGGAAAAGACTATGGCCTGGGACTCCTGCGTGGGCCTGGGCGAGATGATGAATTTCCCCGGCGTTCTTTCCGCCGCCGAAGAGACCCACGCCATCGTGGGGAATACCCTGAAGGCCGGGAAGATCGTAACGGGCCACTATTCTCTGCCGGAAAACGGCAAGGGACTCAACGGCTATATCGCCTCCGGCGTGCGCTGCTGCCATGAATCCACCCGGGCGGAGGACGCCCTTTGGAAAATGCGGCTGGGGATGTACGCCATGTTCCGGGAGGGATCGGCCTGGCACGATCTGAAGGAAGTGGTGAAAAGCATTACCGAGCATCAGGTGGACAGCCGCTTCGCCGTGCTGATCTCTGACGACCTCCATCCCCATACTCTGATCTCTCAGGGACATCTGGACCATATCGTCCGCCGGGCGGTGGAGGAGGGCGTGGATCCCATTACCGCCATCCAGATGGTGACCATCAACTGCGCCCAGTGCTTCCAGATGGATCACGAGCTGGGCAGCATCGCTCCCGGAAAATGCGCCGATATGGTGCTGTTGGATAACCTTGAGAGCCTCCGGGTGGAAAAGGTGTGGATCGACGGCAGCCTCACTGCGGAAAACGGGAAGATCGTGGGAGAGTACGCCCCCTACACCTATCCTCAGTGGGCGACAAACTCCATCCATATCAAAGATGAGATCACGCCGGAAACCTTCCGTTTGCAGGCCCGTCAGGAGAAGGTCTCGCCCGACGGTTCCGTCACCGTGCGGGCGATCGAGGTGATCCCCGCCCGGGTAGGCGACTATGAACGCCAGGTGAAGCTCTCTGTGAAAAACGGGCTTCTGGAATCGGATGTGAAGCAGGATGTGCTGAAAACCGTGGTGTTCGAGCGTCACCACAACACCGGCAAAAAGGGCTTCGGCTTTGTCAAGGGCTTTGGGATCCGCTCGGGGGCCATGGCTTCCACCGTTGCCCATGACGCCCACAACCTTCTGGTGATCGGCACCAACGACGAGGATATGGCCCTGGCCGCCAACACCCTGATCCGGTGCGGAGGAGGCATGTGCGCGGTGCAGAACGGGAGGGTGCTGGGCAAGGTCGCTCTGCCCATCGCCGGACTGATGGGTGAGCGCCCCATGGAGGAAATGGCCGAAGAGGTGGCCAGGCTGGAGGAGGCCTGGAAGGAGATCGGCTGCACGATGCCCTCCCCCTTTATGACTATGGCGCTGATCCCCCTGGCATGCCTGCCGGAATTGCGTTTGACGGACCGGGGCTTAGTAGACTGTACGAAGTTTTCCTTTACTGAGATCGAGGTATGACCGGGCGATAGGATCGACAGAAAACAGAGCCGCCGCAAAAGCTTCCTTTTGCGGCGGCTCTGTTTTTGACGGACTGCGGAGAAGTCTGACGGCCGTTTTGCGGCTTCTAAATGGTGAGGATATCCCCGGATTCCCGGAATTCGGTGGGAGTCATGCCGGTCACCTTTTTAAAGGCCTTGTTGAAGCTTGCCGTGCTGTTGAAGCCGCAGGAGAGGGCGATGCTGAGAATATTTTCCTCCGGGTCAGAGATTAGCCTGCGCAGGGCTCTGTCGATCCTTCTTGAGTTTACATAATCCCATAAAGTCGTACCGCTGACCTGGTGAAAAACGCTGGAAAGATAGTTGGGACTGATCCCGGCGGCCTGCGAGAGCAGGGATAGAGACAAGGGCTCGGCCAGGTGGGCGTCGATAAAGCTCACCGCCTTCCGGACTGAGTGGATATGGCGGCGCTTGACCTGGGGGCCTTGCTCCGCATAGTTATAATTCCGGATGAGCTCTACAATGATGAGCTTTAAAAGAGAGAAGACGGAGAGGGCGTACTCCGGGCGGCACTGCTCAAATTCCCGGCGGATCTGCCGGAAAAGCGCGGGGAGTTCTCCAGTGCTTTCGGCCGGGATGCGGTTTTCAAAGCTCTTGCTGTGGGAAAAGCAGAAGTTCGCGTTCTCGTCGCTCAGTTCTTCGGAGAGACTTCCCAGCAGCTGGATGGGGTCAAAGTGCAGGTTGACGATGCAAAGGCCCTCTTCTCCCACATCGGTGATACAGTGGCGCTCGCCGCTCATAAAGACAAACAGATCCCCGGGCTTAATGGGGTATCGGCAGCGCTCTGTGGTGTAAAGGCCGGAGCCGGAGTCTACCAGCATGATCTCGAAATTGATATGGCCGTGCCGGCGCAGGGGCCGCTTTCCGGGCTCTACGGCAACGCTCCACATATGGATCACCGGTTCGCTGAAGGAAATTTTGATCTTTCCGATCTCCTGTCTCATGGCTTCAGATCCTCTGCTTTTTTGATATGGGGCTTTCGGGAAGAGCAAAGCCCGCAGGGATGTTCTTCTCTTTTTTTAAATTTTAGGGGAGGACTTCTTTAAAGTCAATAAAAACTTTGGAAGCGCTTGGTATCGCTGTACACCTCGAGAAAAAACGGTGGAATTTTTTTCCGGAAAGAGGTATGATAAGGGCAGAAAAACGGGCGAGGGACCGGCGCAAGGGCGCGAAATCCGCGCCCTTAAAAATAGCTTTGTCCTTTCGGCAAAGCGGGACAGAGGAGGCAGGAAAATGTTTGACAGAGAGGCTTATGAGAAGCGGATGGGGTGGTATCAGGACGCCCGGTTTGGCATGTTTATCCACTGGGGGCTGTACGCTATCCCCGCCAGGGGAGAATGGGTTCGAAGTCAGGAGCGCATCCCCAAGGAAGACTATATGGAGTTTTTCCGGGAGTTTGACCCCGTGGACTACGATCCCAAAAAGTGGGCAAGGCTTGCCAAAGAGGCGGGAATGAGGTATGTGGTGCTCACCGCCAAGCATCATGACGGCTTTTGCCTGTTTGACAGCAAGTACACGGGTTTTAAATCCACCAACACCAAATGCGGGAGGGATCTGGTGGCGGAATATGTGGAAGCCGTGCGGACGGAGGGACTGAAGGTAGGCCTTTATTTCTCGCTGCTTGACTGGTATCACGAGGACTATCCCCACTATGGCGACCAGAACCATCCCATGCGGGACGACCCCGCCTACAGCAACGAGAACCGGGACTTTAACCGGTATCTCACCTTCCTGCACAACCAGGTGCGGGAGATCTGCACCAACTACGGAAAGCTGGATGTCCTGTGGTTTGACTTCTCTTACGGCGACCTGCGGGGAGAGGCCTGGAAGGCCACGGAGCTGGTGAAGATGGTGCGCTCCTATCAGCCGGATGTGATCATTGACAACCGCCTGGAGGTCAGCGGCGAGGGCTTTGGATCTCTGGCAGCGGGGAATCCCACCCCTTACCACGGAGACTTCGTCAGCCCCGAGCAGATCATTCCCCCCCACGGTCTTAAGGATGTGAATGGAAGAGACCTCTACTGGGAGGCCTGCGTCACCATGAACAACCATTGGGGCTACTGCCGGGAGGACACCTGCTTCAAGCCTGCTCCCATGCTCATCAAGAAGCTGGTGGAATGTGTTTCCAAGGGAGGCAATCTCCTGCTCAATGTGGGGCCGGACGCCAGGGGAAATATTCCGGAGGAGTCCGTGGAGATCCTGCGTCAGATGGGAAAATGGATGAAGAAAAATGGGGAGAGCATTTACGGCTCCACCAAATCCGGGTTGGAAAAGCCGGAGTGGGGCAGAGTGACGAAAAAGGGAAACCGGCTCTTCTTCCATGTGTTTGAAAACACGGTGGGTCCTCTTCCGCTGCCGGGCGTGAAAGAGGAGGAGATCGAACGGGTGCGGATGCTTTCAACCGGGGCCTATGTCCCCATCTCAACCAGTTGGGTCCACAACGATTATCCGGATATCACCTTTGTGGACCTGGGGCCGGATCCCGTTTTGCCGGACGCAGCGGACACGGTGCTGGAAGTGACATTAAAGGAGTAACACGGTGAGCGAAAGGATATTGGAAGTCTGTGTGGACAGTGTGGAATCTGCTCAGGAAGCAAAGGCGGGAGGAGCGGACCGACTGGAGCTGTGCGCCAATCTGGTGATCGGCGGCACCACCCCAAGCCTCAGTCTCTATCGGGCGGTAAAGCGGGAAACGGGGCTTAGAGTCCATGTGCTGCTGCGCCCCCGCTTCGGCGACTTTCTCTATACAAAGCAGGAATTCTCCCTTTTGCTGGAGGAAGCAAAACGCTTTTTGGAGGAGGGCGCCCAGGGAGTAGTGTGCGGCTGCCTGAACCCTGACGGAGGCTTAGACGAGGAACGGCTTTTTGAGCTTTTGTCCCTTTCTCACCGGTATAAGGCCTCCTTCACGCTGCACAGGGCCTTTGATGTGTGTCAGGACCCCTTTGAGGCCTTGAAGCTGTGCGAAAGCATGGGAGTGGATCGGATTCTTACCTCCGGCCAGGCGGAGACCTGCCTGAAGGGTGTTTCCCTGCTCAAAAAGCTGATGGAAAAGGCGGAAAAGGTCCCTCTGCTGCTGGGGGGAGGAGTGGACGCCCAAAGTCTCCGGCCGCTTTTGCGGAAGCTTCCCGAGGCGAAAGAATTCCATATGAGCGGAAAGCGGATTGTGCAAAGCGGCATGAAATATCGAAACCCGGCGGTGAGTATGGGGCTTCCCTCCCTGAGCGAATATGAGATCTTCCGCACGGACCGGGAAAAGATCAGGGCCGCGAAGGAGGTGCTGAGCAGTGGGATTCTCTGAGGAGCTTAAAAGTTATGTAAACCAAAACTGGAAGCAGTGCCCTCCTCCGCTGGGAAAAAGGCAGGAAGAACTGAATGAGACCCTTCTTTCCTGCAATGAGGAGGAAGCTCTTCTCCTGCGGTTTCTTTATCTCACTTTACCTCTTTCCGACCTGGGAGATTATGCCCCCGGCTTCTTTCTGAGAGAGGTTTTCCACAGCCTGCGGCTGCGGGAAACGCTTCCCCACTGCAGAGAGCTTCCGGAGCATCTGTTTCTGCTGTATGTGCTGTGCCCCAGGGTGAACACGGAAGAGCTTCGCCCCTGCCGGGAACAGTTTTACGGCGCTTTGGAAAAGCGTCTGGAGGGTCTTTCTCTTGAAAAGCGCATTTTGGAGGTGAACCTCTGGTGCGCGGAACAGGCGACCTACCGCTCTACCGATGACCGTACCGCCTCCCCAATGGCTGTGTTTGAATGTGGGTTCGGAAGGTGTGGGGAGGAGTCCGCCTTTGCGGTGGCTGCCCTGCGCAGCGTGGGCGTCGCCGCCCGTCAGGTCTACGCGCCTTATTGGTCTCACTGCGACGACAACCACGCCTGGGTGGAGGCCTATGATGGAGAAAAATGGCGTTTTTTCGGAGCCTGCGAGCCGGAACCGGTGCTGGATCTCGGGTGGTTTCTCCACGCTGCGTCCCGGGCCATGCTGGAGCACGCCAGAGCCTTTGTGCGTGAGGGGGATTTTCACTTTCTGTTCCCTGATACCCCGGAAAAGCTGCTTTGGCGCAATCAGGGAGTGGTCTATGAAACGGTCACCGGGCGCTATGGAGATCCGCGCCCCCTGACGGTCAGGATCAAAACGCCAGAGGGGGCTCCGGCCTCCGGGGCTCAGGTCTGCTTTCAGGTGCTGAATATGGCGAAGTTTTCCCCCATCGCTCAGCTGACTGCCGGAGCGGACGGCAGGGTCTCCCTGTATTTGGGGGCGGGCAGCGTGCTGGTTTCCGCCGAGCTTGCGGGGGAATGGGGAGAGGTGCTGCTGGGCCCGAAACGAGAGAGAGAATGTGAGCTCGTCCTTCGCGGCTCAGCTTTCTCCAAAGGGGAGTGGGAAAGCTTTTCCTTCCTTGCGCCGCCGGACCTGATAAAGCCCGGGATCCCCCGTCCCGCCGGGCGAAAAGAGCTGCTGGAAAGAGCGGCCCGCCTGCGGGAAAGCCGGGTGCGGGAAGCGCCCTCCCCGGCGGGGGAGCGGGAACGAAGGGCCTTTTCCTGTCTTTCAGAAAAGGACAGAAGCGCCTCCCTTGCAAAGGGCGTGCTGGAGGACGCGATAGACGCGTTTCGCTGGGAGCAGGAGCTCCCGAAGGAGGCGTTTGAAACGGGGCTTCTCCCGGAGCGGATCGGGCTGGAGCCCCTGTTCCCCTGGAGAGGTGAGGCTCTGTCCGCGCTTCCCGACGGAGAGCAAAGGAGCTTCCGGCAGGAACCGGAACGCTTATGGCAATGGGTCAGGGCTCAGCTCCGGGAAGAGGAGGAGACCTATTTGCAGCTTCCCGCCTCTGTCCGCGGGGTTTTAAATAGAAGCGCGGCCCCTCGCGGGCAGCTGGGCGCGGCCTTTGTGGCCTTCTGCCGGGCGTTGGGGATCCCGGCGCGGCTTTCGGAAAAGGACCTGACCCCTGAATACTATCAGGCGGGCGCCTTTCACAGGCTGGGAGGGGCAGAAAGCGCCGTTCTTTCGGTGAAGCTTCCTGTGGATCGTCCTGCGCTGTACGGGCAAAACTGGTCCTTAGCCAGGAGACACAACGGGGAATTCCGAGAGCTTCGCAGCCTGTTCCCTCCGGAAGATGGGGAAAGAGAGGTATCCCTTCTCCCCGGAGAATACCGGCTGATCACCTGTGCGCGAAAGCCGGACGGAAATCAATTTGTCAAGTTAATTGACTTTACATTGAATCCCGGAGAGCGTCGGGAAATTTTTCTTTCTTTCCCCGAACTGAGGGTGAAGGATCTCCTGGAAGATCTCCCCTTTCCCCCGGTGAGACTCACCTCCTTCCATAAGTTGGGAGAATTCACCTGCCCTGAGGAGGGCTTGAAGGGCGGCCCCTCTCTTGCCCTTTGGCTGAAGCCGGGGCGGGAGCCCACAGAGCATGTGCTGAGCGAGCTGATCGCCCACGAAAAGGCAGTGAAGGCCGCCGGGCTTTCCCTTCACTTTATTCTGGCGGAAGAGAGCGGAGCCCCCATCCTGGAAAAGGCGCGGAAGGCTTTTCCCGAAGCCTCCTTTTGGAAGGGAGACTTTTCTTCGGACCGGGAGGCCCTGGGGAGGATGCTTTATCTCGACCCGGAGCAGCTGCCCTTTGTGCTGCTTTCCGACAGGCGTCTGCGGGTGCGCTACAGCTGCTGCGGATATTCCGTGGGTACGATAGAGCTGGTGCTTCGCCTTTCCTCCCTGGAGGAATTCTCCGCCTGAGGAAACGACGGAAAACTGGCGCCATCTTTTTTGAAAGGAAAACAGAGCTTTGGAGCATCTTGCCGGTTTTCAGGGTTTTACTTGTAATTTCCGGCCATGATAGATATAATGCTAAAGGACCCTGCGGACAGGGAGTATGGAACACTTTGCGCGAGCTTTGAGCAGGATCCCAGTAGGCCCGTTATGCTGGAAAGCTGCGCGGAAAATGGTTTTGAAGAGAATGGATTGTCAGGAAAGGATCAGCAAATGAGAAAACAGCGATATCAAAAGATCTTGCCTTTGTTTATGGCAGGCCTGCTTGTTTGGGCGGGAGGCTGTACGCCGAAGGAGGCCTCCGCTCCGGTGGAATCTGCACCGGAAAGCAAGGCGTATCTGGAAAATTCCGGAGAGGAGGAGACCCTTATTTTAGCCCAATGGAGCCTGGACCGTTCCGGTATTTCCGCCCTAGAGGAGATCGCGGAGAAATACGGGGCGGACTATCCCCAAACGCAGGTGGAGATTCTCACCCTGGAAAACGAGGAGGCGCTTTTGGCCCGCTTGCAGGGGGGAGAACAGATAGACCTCTGCGAGCTTACAGGGGAGACGGCAGGTTCTCTTGTGCGTCAGGGAAGCATTAAGGAGCTTTCTCCCTATCTCGAAACCTGGCTGGGAGCGGACACCCTTTCCTCCACCGCGAAACAGGCCGTGGAACAGCTTTGCCTGCTGCCCTGCTCGGTCAAGCAGGAGGCTCTGTACTATCGAAAGGACCTGTTTGACGGGATCGCTGTAACGATCAATGGGAAGCTGGTAGAGCTTCCCGTGCCCGGCACCTGGGAAGAGGTGGATCTGGCGGTGAAAAATCTTCCGGAGGACTGCGCCGGGCTGGCCGTCAGCGGAGGCGAGGGGCTTTTGGATCTTCTGGACGCGGTGCTGTGGAGCAACGCGGGGCTTTCCGGCGTGGAGTCCTCCAACACCGCGGCCTATTATTTAGCCGACGGAAAAACCATTTTTTCTCTGGAGAGAACGGAAAAGGCCATGAGCCTTTTTACCTCTCTGATAAAGGCGGATGTGCCTTCCGAAGCCCTTTCCTGGACGGAGGAAGAGGCGCTGAACGCCTTTTTGGAAGGGAAAACCGCCATGCTGCTGGCGGACAGAACTGCTTCCCAAAAGATCTCCCAAGAGCTTCCGGAAAACGCCTGGGGCGTTACCGGTTATCCTTCGGGAGCCATGGGCAAGGCGGTGCTTTCCAGCGGCTTTACCGGCTGGGGCATCCCCGTTTCCGGCGCTTCTGCTGAAACGGCGGCCCATTTCCTCTTTTTCCTGTCAAGCGACGACAACAACACCCATTTCGCCAAGGTCATGGACGAGATGCCCATTCATATCAGCGCTCCGCTGGTGGACAGCTTTTTCAAGGAGCCCCGGCGCAAGGTGTTCGTGGAGATGGCAACTCAGGGAGAAAAGTATAAGCCCGCCGCCATCCCGGCGCGCTATGAGGCCTACGAGGGTTTCCGGGAGGAAGCGGACGCCAGGATCAGACAGACGCTTTCGGGCGAGCTCAGCGAAAAGGAGCTGCTGTCCTGGCTGGACGACTATTGGCAGAAGGCCTATGAGCAGGAAGGAAAGCTCTGGAAAGAAAAATGACACTGTGCCGGGAGCGCCCGGCAGAAGCCTGTCTTTGCCCCGAAGGGCGGAGGCGGGCTTCCTTTTTATTAGAAAATATTTCTTGAGATAAGCTCTGTTGTTTGATATAATAATGAATATTATGGGAAACTATATGTAAACCGATGGCGAAACGGACTTTTGCCATCGGTTCCAGCAAAGCGGGGAATTGTTATGAATGTAAAGTTGTTATCCTTTACTCCAGAACCTGAGAAAACAGTGGCCTGCGCGGCGAAGCTCTGTTATGCCGCCGCGGATATCGACACGGTGTATGACGGCCTGACAGACGAAAAAACGGCCTCCTTTTTGGATATGCTGGAGTCCATCGGCCACGAAAGCCCCATCGAGCACGCCAGCTTTACCTTTGGTATCGAGGGCGTTTCCAGGTCTCTGCTTGCCCAGATCACCCGGCACCGTCTGGCCTCCTACAGCGTGCAGAGCCAGCGGTATGTTCGGGAGGGGAAGAATGATTCCGGCGCGTTTTCCTTTGTCCTGCCTCCGGAGATCGAGAAGATCCCGGAAGCAAAAGAAGAGTTCCTGGCCGCCATGGAGGAGGACGCCCGCCATTATGAGCGCCTGACGGAGCTTTTGAAGGCAAAGCACGAAAAGGAGCTTTTGGCCGCGGGGGAAGAGGCGAAAAGCGCCGCCGGAAAGGCGGAGAAAAAGGCCATCGAGGACGCCCGCTTTGTGCTTCCCAACGCCTGCGCGACCAAGATGATCTGTACGATGAACGCCAGATCACTGATGAATTTCTTCACCCTTCGCTGCTGCAGCCGCGCCCAGTGGGAGATCCGGGAGCTGGCGACGAGGATGCTCAAAGAGGCCAAGGTGGCGGCGCCTCATCTGTTCCGCCGCGCGGGTCCGCCCTGTCTTCGGGGCGCCTGCCCTGAGGGCAAGATGAGCTGCGGGAAGGCAAGTGAGGTCAGAGAGGCGTTTTCAAAGCTTTGAAAATGCTTTCCGGGCACAGGAAAAGGGGGATGGATCATGAGCTTGATCGTATTGGAGGGGCTGGACGGCAGCGGGAAGGGAACGCAGACCGAGCTGTTGTACCAGGTGCTGGAAAGCCGGGGAAAAAAGGTGCGGAAAATCACTTTCCCGGACTATGCCTCGCCTTCTTCTTCCTTGGTAAAAATGTATTTGAACGGCGAGTTCGGCAAGGGCGCAAATGCGGTGAACGCCTACGCGGCCAGCGCGTTTTACGCGGTGGACCGGTTTGCAAGCTTCCGCAGGGACTGGGAAGAGGACTACCGGCGCGGCGCGGTCATCCTCTGCGACCGCTATACAACCTCCAACATGATCTATCAGCTGGGAAAGCTGCCCTCACAGCAGTGGAGGGAATACCTTTCCTGGGCGGAGGACTTTGAATATGAAAAGCTGGGCCTGCCGCGGCCTTCCCGGGTGATCTACCTGGACATGCCCTTGGAGATCTCTCAGAAGCTTTTGTCCCGGCGTTATGAGGGGCACGAGGAGAAAAAGGACATCCACGAGCGGGATCTTGCGTTTTTGCGTGACTGCCGGCGTTCGGCGGCCTTTGCCGCGAAGGAGCTTTCCTGGCAGGTGATCCCCTGCGCGAAGAGCGAAGAGCCCAGAAGCCTGGATGAGATTCACGGTGAGATCCTGAGCCGCGTCCGGGACCTGCTTTAAAAAAGACTGTGGCCGGAAGGGTTCCGGCGGAAAGGAAGAGAAGAATGATCGCTGTATTTTTAGCGGACGGATTTGAAGAGATCGAGGCCCTTTGCCCCGTAGACCTGCTGCGCCGGGCGGGGAAAGAGGTAAAGCTCGCGGGCGTGGGGACGACGGAGGTCACCGGCTCCCATGGGATCCGCGTTCAGGCGGATCTTCCGGCTTCTGAGCTGCTGTTTGACGATCTGGAGGCCATCGTGCTGCCGGGCGGACTGCCGGGAACACTGAATCTGGAAAGCTCCCAGGCGGTTCAAAAGGCCATCGACTACTGTATTGAAAAGGGGATCCTGGTGGCGGCGATCTGCGCGGCCCCTTCCATTTTAGGACATAAGGGCCTGCTGGAGGGGAAACAGGCCACCAGTTTCCCCACATTCCAAAAGGAACTGAAAGGGGCACAGCTTTCTTCGGAATATGTTGTGCAGGACGGGAAGCTCCTCACGGCCAGAGGCATGGGGGTCTCCACACAGTTCGGCTTGAAGCTGGTGGAGCTTTTGGCGTCTAAGGAAAAGGCGGCAGAGCTGGAAGAGTCGATCCAGTGGAAGAAGTAACCGCCTCCAAGCGGGAGGTGCGGAAAAGGCTTTTGGCCCTGCGAAAGGCGCTTCCCGAAAAGCGGGAAAAAAGCTGGGAGATCTCCCGGCTGCTGTTGGGTTCGGAAGCCTACCGAAGCGCTTCCCGGCTGCTCCTGTATCTGAGCACTTCTCAGGAGGCGGACACCTTTGGGATCTTACGGCAGGCGCTGAAGGATCAAAAAGAAGTGTACGCCCCCGTTTGCTCGGAGAGGGAGGGGGAGATGACCTTTTACCGGGTAAGAGACCCCTCTGCCCTCATTATTGGGAAATACGGGATTTTGGAACCGAAGCCCTTTGAGCTCTTGCCGGAAGGAAGAGAACTGCCCAGCACCTTGTGCGTTGTGCCGGGAGTGGCCTTCGGAAGAGACGGCGCCCGCATGGGCTATGGGAAGGGATATTACGATCGTTTTTTAGTAAAACGGCAGGTGACAGCCATAGGGCTTTGCTATCACCGGCTGCTGTTTTCAAGACTGCCCTGCGAGCCTCACGATCGGAGGATGCAGGCAGTGATCACGGAAAAGGGGATCTTTCGCGCCCGAAAGATCGATCAGACTGAAAGCGGGTCAAGTCCCGCGCCAGCGCCCGGAAAGGATGGTTAGAGTATGGAGAATCAAGGCGGGAATTTTAAGCCCGGCACGCCTGGAGAAAGCAGGACGGCTGGGGGGAGAAAACGGGAAGAGGCGTTTCATCTGGAAATCGATGAGCGCAGCCTTGCTACCGGTCCGGTAGAGCTTCCGGAGCGAAGAACAAAGGGAGAGGCCCGGGCCTCCGGTCCCTCCGGCTCCTATGACGCGGAAAAGGAGCGCAGAGCGGAGGAAAAGGCCCATAAAAAGAGAAATAAGCTTAAGGCCAGAAAAAATAAAAGAGTCTTTTCTCTCATGTGGCTGGTAATGGTGCTGCTGGTCTCCTTTACTCTCGCAAGCTACCTCATCGGCGGTGCGAACGATTTTTTTGCCGTGGGCAGGATTCAGGGCAGCGCGGAGGTGGAGATCCCGGAGAAAGTCACCATCGATCAGCTTACGGAGATCCTGGTACAGAAGGGCATTGTGAACAAGGCGGAATTCTTTAAGCTTTACTGCAAGGTCACCGCGGAGGAAGAGCTGTTTGTGCCCGGCAAGTACAAGCTCGCCACCAACCTGGATTACGAGGAGATCATCGATAAGCTTCAGGGCGGCGAAGAGAACAGGGAAGTGGTACGCATCACCTTCCAGGAGGGCCTGACCGCGCTGGAGGTGGCCGCTTTGCTGGAGGAAAACAAGGTGTGTACGGCGGAAGAGTTCCTGAAGACGCTGAACGAGGGCGATTTCAGCAACTACGAGCTGGTCGCTCCCCTTTCCGAAAGCTCTGGAAAATACTATCGTCTGGAGGGCTATCTGTTCCCTGACACCTACGATTTCTATGTGGGTGAGGAATTGGAGTCTGTGATCGGAAAGCTTCTCAACAATTTCGGGAACCGGCTGACCACCGACATGAAAAATGCCATTCAGAAATCCAACATGACTCTGGATCAGATCGTTACCCTGGCTTCCATCATTCAGGCGGAAGCGGCGGACGCCAATGATATGTTTAAGGTTTCCGCGGTGCTTCATAACCGCCTGTCCTTTGGGGCGGAGTACGGAGTACCCATGCTCCAGTGCGACTCTACCATCTACTATCCCTATACGGAAAGACAGACCGTCCCCGAGACCGGCGCTCTGCCCTATGGGGACTACAACACTTACAATTTCGACGGCCTGCCCGCAGGGGCGATCTGCAACCCCGGCGTCGACGCCATCCGGGCGGCGCTGAGCCCCTCTACAGACGGGGACGCGTCCAGCTATCTCTTCTTCTGCCACGCAGCCGACGGCACGGCCTATTACGCCACCAACGAAGAGGACCATATCTACAATCAGTATGAGGCGGGGTTGTTAGAGTGAACGATGCGATGAGCCTTCCCAAAAAACCGGAGCTGCTGGCTCCCTGCGGCGACAGAGAACGGCTTATTTCCGCCGTTTCCTATGGCGCGGACGCTGTGTATCTGGCCGGAAAGAATTTCGGGATGCGCAGGGCTCCTCAGAATTTTGACGGGGAGGACCTGAAATGGGCTGTATCCTTCTGCCATCGGCACGGGGTGCGGGTGTATGTCACCTGCAATACCCTGCCGAGAAATGACGAGCTTTCCCTGCTTCCCGATTTTTTGCGGGAGTGTAAGGAGATCGGGGTGGACGCCCTGATCGTCACGGACCTGGGTGTGATGGAACTTGCCCGGCAGTACGCGCCGGGGGTGGAACTGCATGTGTCCACCCAAGCGGGAGTGGTAAACTTTGCCGCCGCCAACGCCTTTTACCGCCTGGGAGCCAGACGGGTGGTGCTGGCCCGGGAGATCAGCCTTTCCGAGATCCGGGAGATCCGGGAAAAGATCCCGGCGGATCTGGAGTTGGAGGCCTTTGTTCACGGGGCCATGTGTATGTCCTTTTCCGGCAGGTGCCTGATCTCCAACTATCTCACCGGCCGGGACGCCAACCGGGGCGAGTGTGCCCAGCCCTGCCGCTGGGAATATGTGCTCACCGAGCGCAAGCGGCCCAATGAGCCGCTGACCCTGATCCAGGAGGAAAAGGGCGCCTATCTGTTCAGCTCCAAAGACCTGTGCATGATCCGCCATCTGCCGCAGATGGCCGCGGCCGGAGTGTCCAGCCTGAAGATCGAGGGCAGGGCAAAGTCTGCCTATTATGTGGCCTGCGCGGTTTCCGCCTACCGCAGAGCCCTGGATTTCCTGTGGGAGCATCCGGGAGAGGAGCTGCCGGAAGCGATCAGCGAGGAGACGGAGAAGCTGAGCCACCGGGAGTATTCCACCGGCTTTTATCTGGGCGGCGAGCCCGGACAGATCCCGGGAGACGACCGGTATATCCGCAAGTATCAGGTGGTGGCCGTCTGCGAGGGCCGGGAGGGTGAATTTGTAAAGCTTCGGCAGCGCAACCGCTTTTTCAGAGGGGAGACGGCAGATATTTTGCAGCCCGGAAAAGAACCCTTTCCTGCCCCGCTTTCAGAGCTTTATGACGAGAACCGCGAACCCATCGACCGCGCTCCCCACGCGGAGATGGCGGTGTATTGGAAAACGGACGCCCCCGTGGAAAAGGGCGCTTACCTGCGGATCAAAAGCGAAAATAGACCTTGAAAAAGGCCGCGGCCAGAAAAGAAAACAGCAGTTCGGCACAGTGATTGGTTTTGCTGTGCCGAATGTCGTATTTACGGGGCAAAAATGATAGGATAGATACAGAAGAACAAATTGACTTTTACGGAGGAAACTATGTTGGGTAAGCAGAGAGCCCTTAAAACCCTCCCTTCCGCTCCGTTTTCCGCCGGGCGAAATGCCGCGTCTGTTTTTCCCGGATAGCGCATATCTATAGGATGACCCCTGTGCGGAGAAAGGATGAAGGAAAATGAGAAAACGGTTCTTATTGGTATGCGCGGCAGCGCTTTTGCTGGCCGTTTCCCTGAGAGTCCCCGGAAAGGCCCAGGAGGAGCTGGAGCTTTCCGCCCCCAGCGCCGTGCTGATGGAGGCCTCCACCGGCCGGGTGCTGTTTGAGAAGAATTCCCATGAGATCAGGCCCTGCGCCTCCATCACCAAGGTGATGACGCTCTGCCTTACCTTTGACGCCATCGACGAGGGCAGGCTTTCTCTTACTGATACACTTTCGGCCTCTGCCCATGCCGCATCTATGGGAGGGTCGGACATCTGGCTCAAGGAAGGGGAACAGATGACGGTAGACGACCTTCTCAAGGCCACGGTGATCATGAGCGCAAACGACGCGGCGGTGGTGCTGGCGGAGCATGTGGCGGGGAGCGAAACGGCCTTTGTAGCCAAGATGAACGAGAAGGCCCAGCAGCTGGGCATGAAGGACACCGTGTTCAAAAACTGCAACGGTCTGGACGAGGAGGGCCATGTGACCAGTGCTCACGATGTAGCCCTGATGAGCCGGGAGCTGATCACCCACCCGCAAATCTTTGACTATACCCTGACCTGGATCGACTATGTACGAGACGGCGAGACCCAGCTGGTGAACACCAACAAGCTGATCCGCAGCTATCAGGGGATCACCGGGCTGAAAACGGGCACAACCTCCAAAGCCGGAAGCTGTATCACCGCTACCGCGCAGCGCGGTGAGCTTTCGCTGATCTCCGTGATTCTGGGGGCGGACAGTACAGATCACCGGTTCCAGGACGCCGCCGTCCTGCTGGACTACGGCTTTGCCAACTGGTCCGTGACCGTGCCGGAATTACCGGAGCTCTCTCCCGTTCCCGTCAAGGGCGGAATGGAGGAGACTATTCCGGTAAAGGCGGGGCAGGCCCCCAAGATCCTCAGCCGCCTGGGGGAGGCCTCCGGCGTGGAGGAGAGGATCGAATGGCGGGAAGAGCTGAAAGCGCCCATTGAGGAAGGAGAGCAGCTCGGGACCATCTATTACAGTATTTCCGGGGAGACTGTGGCCCAGATCCCTATCACAGCGGCAGAAAAGGTGGAGCCGGTCACCTTTTCCTCCTCCTTTTTCTATTTGCTCTGCGGCCTGTTCCGATTTTAGACCTGTAACTTTTCGTCAATTTCCCGCCACCCTGCCTTGCAAATTCCTGCGACTTATTGTATGATAGGATAAAGAGGAAAAAACTAAAAGTCCAGGAGGTCTCAGTTATGCCTTTAAAACTAGAGGAAGGCTATTTAAAGGGGTTTGTTTCCCAGCGGGAATTTGAGGAGCTGGAGCCCCAGGTGAAAACCGCTCATCAGCTGCTCCATTCCAAAGCGGGAGTCGGAAGCGATTTTACCGGTTGGGTCACCTTGCCCAAGGATTATGATAAAGAAGAATTTGCGCGGATCAAGGCGGCTGCGGAAAGAATCAAAAAGAATTCTCAGGTATTTGTCGTGATCGGCATCGGCGGCTCTTATCTGGGCGCCAGGGCGGCTATCGAGTTCTTGAGATCAGACCGCTATAACGATTTGAAGAAGGATACGCCCAGCATCTATTTTACGGGCAACAGCATCAGCTCTACCGCCCTTCAGGAGCTGGTTTCCATCTGTGAGGGAAAGGATATTTCCATCAATATGATCTCCAAGTCCGGCACCACTACGGAGCCGGCCATCGCCTTCCGGGTATTCCGGGAGCTGTTGGAGAAGAAGTACGGCAAAGAAGGGGCGAAGGAGCGCATTTTCTGCACTACGGATAAGCAGAAGGGGACGCTGAAGCAGCTGGCTGATAAGGAAGGCTACGAGACCTTTGTGGTTCCGGACGATGTGGGAGGGCGGTATTCCGTCCTGACCGCCGTGGGCCTTCTGCCCATCGCCGTTTCCGGAGCGGATATCGACGCCCTGATGGCAGGGGCCGCCAGGGCCTCTGAAAAGTACGCGGAGCCCTCTCTCAAGGAGAACGCCTGCTACCGGTATGCAGCCATCCGCAATATTCTTTACAACAAGGGAAAATCCACGGAGATCATGGTGAGCTACGAACCCCGCTACGCCATGATGAACGAGTGGTGGAAGCAGCTGTACGGGGAAAGCGAGGGGAAGGACAACAAGGGTCTGTTCCCGGCTTCCGTGGTCTTCTCCACCGACCTTCACTCCCTGGGCCAGTATATTCAGGACGGCCGGCGCACCCTGTTTGAGACGGTGATGCTGATCGACAAGCCCGCGTATGAGATCACTCTGGGCAAGGACCCCACGGATGTGGACGGCCTCAACTACCTGGAGGGCCGCACGATGGCCTTTGTGAACGAGAAGGCCTTCGAGGGCACGGTGCTGGCTCATAACGACGGCGGCGTACCCAACGTGGTGCTTCACGCCTCTGACTTTTCTGAGGAGACGCTGGGAGAGATCATCTATTTCTTCGAGAAGGCCTGCGCCATCTCCGGGTATCTCCTGGGAGTCAATCCCTTTAACCAGCCCGGCGTGGAGAGCTATAAGAAAAATATGTTCGCTCTGTTGGGCAAGCCCGGCTATGAGCAGGAAAAAGCAGCGCTTGAAAAGCGGATATCCAAGTAAACCTGGCAGTTCCCGCTTTTTGGGCGGCACTGCCCTCCAAAAAGCGGAATAATAAAAAAGGAGAGTTTATCATGATCACTCTTTTAACTGGTAAAAAAGGCTCCGGAAAGACAAAGAAGCTCATTGATATGGCAAACGCCGCGCTGGAGAATTCCAAGGGCTGCGTAGTTGTGATTGAAAAGGGACTGAAGCTGACTTACGATATTTCACATGCCGTGCGTCTGGTAGACTCGGACGCCTATAACATTCAGGGCGCCGGTATGCTGTTCGGCTTTGTCTCCGGAATTTGCGCCGGAAACTATGATGTGACGGATATCCTCATCGACTCCACGCTGAAGATCACCGGGACTGACGCTTCGGTGGTGGAGGAGCTGGCGGAAAAGCTCAAGAAGCTGGGTGAAGAGGCCAACACCAATTTTGTGCTTTCCATCTCGGCTGACGATTCCGAGATCCCCGCCTCTGTGAAGGAATATGTATCCAAGTGATCCATCCGGAACCGAAAGGAGAGGCGGCTGATAAGACCGCCTCTCTGTTTTTTCAGGAGAGATGGTCTCCTGCCGAGAAAGGAGAAGTCTATCATGTATGATAAGCGCGCGGCTTTGGACGCCATCGATCAGGTGATCGCTCAGGGCCCCTTTGAGCCCACCTGGGAATCCCTGTCCCATTGGAAGGTCCCTGAGTGGTATGAAAACGCCAAGTTCGGGATCTTCATCCACTGGGGTGTTTACGCGGTTCCCGCCTTTGAAAACGAATGGTATCCCCGCAATATGTATATACAGGGCTCCAACGCCTATGAGCATCATTTGAAGACCTATGGGCCTCACAAGGAGTTTGGATATAAGGACTTCGTCCCCCTGTTTCGGGCGGAGCGCTTTGACCCGGAGGAATGGGCCCGGCTGTTTGCTCAGGCGGGAGCCCGGTATGTGGTGCCGGTAGCGGAGCATCACGACGGCTTTCAAATGTATCGCTCTGAGCTCTCCCGTTGGAACGCCTATGAGATGGGACCCCACCGGGATGTGGTGGGGGAGCTGAAGGCGGCCTTTGAAAAGCGGGGAATGACCCTGGGCGTTTCCTCCCACCGTATCGAGCACTGGTTCTTTATGAGCCACGGGAAAGAGTTTGAGAGCGATATGCCCGCCGTGCCGGAGAGGGACGACCTGTACTGGCCCTCCATGCCGGACTCCGCCAATCTGGACGATATTTGCGGGCAGCCCGGACCGGATGGGGAGTTTTTAGACGACTGGCTGGTGCGCACCTGCGAGCTCATCGACCGATACCATCCGAAGGTCCTTTACTTCGACTGGTGGATCCAGCACGAAAACGCCAAGCCCTATTTAAAACGCCTGGCAGCCTACTATTACAACCGGGCGGCCCAGTGGGGGATCGAGGCGGCGATCAACTATAAGCACGACGCCTTTTTGTTCGGCACGGCGGTGCCGGATATTGAACGGGGCCAGATGGCGGAATGTAAGCCCTACTTCTGGCAGACAGACACGGCTATCGCCCTCAACTCCTGGTGCTACACAGAGCATAACGATTTCCGACCGGCAGAGGATATCCTTTGCGATCTGTGCGATATCGTCAGCAAAAACGGCACGCTTCTCCTGAATGTGGGCCCCAAGGCGGACGGCGCCATCTCCGAGGAGGATCAAAAGGTCCTTTCCGGGATCGGAAAGTGGATGGCGGTAAACTCTGAGGCAATCTACGACACCCGTGTCTGGAAGGTGTTCGGAGAAGGGCCTACCAAGGTGCAGGACGGCCATTTTTCCGACGCCGTCAAGAAGAACTTCACCAGCGAGGATTTCCGTTTCACCCAAAAGGGCGATATCCTCTATGTGATCGCCATGAAGAGCGCCGCGGACGGGCGTTATCTGGTCCGTTCTCTCAGGCAGCAGGAGCACACGGCGGGCGCTGTGTTCCACGGGGCTGTCCGGAAGGTGGAGGCGCTGGCCTCCTCCACCCCCGTAGAGTGGAGCCGGGACGGCGAAGGACTGCATCTTTTCTCCGCTCATCAGGAGGCGGGGCCGGTGGTCTTTCGGGTGACGCTGGGATGACCTGATCCTCAAAGAAAACTCTTGACAAGCAGGGCGGAATTCTCTATAATATATCAGTACGGCATGAGGTAGAAGCATGATTATCGATCTCAAAAAGTATTTTCTGTCAGAGTCTTTGGCCGATACCATCGAGTATGAGTTGGACCTTTCTTCGGTGGAGATAAACGGTGTCAAGCCGTTTTCCGTGCCGGTGAATGTGAAGGTAACGCTTCGCGGCTTTGCGGGTTCTGTGGTTCTCAAAGCTCAGGTTCACTACACTGTGGTCGCGCCCTGTGACAGGTGCTGTGAGGAAACTGCTCTCAGAAAGGCCGTAGATTTTTCCCATATCCTGGTTCGGGAATTGGGAGAAGAGGACAGCGACGAATATCTCTTCGTACCGGAAGCGAGACTTGACCTTGATGAGCTTCTCACCGAGGATATCCTGTTGGATCTGCCCGGCAAGTTCCTGTGCAAAGAAGACTGCAAGGGCCTTTGCCCCCGGTGCGGAGCGAACCTGAACCTGGGAAAATGCTCCTGCGAGCCGGAAGAGACGGACCCCCGTTTGGAGGCTTTACGGGCTTTATTGCAGGACTCATAAGTCAACAATGTTGGTTTTCATTTTTAAAATAACAGAAGGAGGTGCTACTCATGGCAGTACCCAAGGGGAAAGTGTCCAGCGCAAGACAGAATAAGAGGCGTTCCAATGTGTGGAAGCTTCAGGCTCCCGCCCTCATGAAATGTCCCCAGTGCGGAGAATACAAGACACCTCATAGAGTTTGCGGTAATTGCGGCTATTACAACGGCAGGTCTGTTGTAAAGAAGGACGCCTGAATTTGCTTAGGAACGGGAGAAGGGAGACGCAGTGCGCCCCTTCTCTCTTTTTTTATCAGGAGCATGGAATTTGGATTTCCTTGAGAGATCTTCCCGCTCTAAAAAAAGAGAGGATCAGTTATGAGAAGAAAGATCATTCTTTGGTTTATCACCTCCTTTGCCATGACGTTTCTGGTGCCCTGGGCGACGGCCTCCATGGTGACAGGGGAGGATGTCATCCCGGTTTCCATTCTGCTTTTTCTGATCGTGGACCCGCTATTTTTTCTTTTGGTGGGCGGTTTCTGCGGCGTGGAGATGAAAAAGCTTTGGAGCCTTCCGCTCTTCAGCGCCCTGCTGTTTCTGCTGGGGGCCTGGACCTTTTTTGCTCCCGGAGCGCTGGACTTTGTCTTTTACGCCATTGCCTACAGCGTCGTGGGAATGGGAGCCATGGTCATCGTGTGGCTGATTAAAAGGCAGTTGAATCGCTGAGAGTTCCGGGAAAGGAGGAAGGACCATGGGAGTGCGTATTGAGGCGGTGGAGCCGAAGGGCTTTGCAGACCGGGCAGGGATCCGGAAGGGGGATCTGCTGATCTCCATCAACAGTCATGAGATCAGGGATGTGCTGGACTATCGCTTTTTTGAAACGGAGCAGAAGCTCTCCTTGCTGCTTTCCAGAGAGGGAGAGGAGTATTCTGTGAATATCCGGAAACCCCAGTACGATTCCATCGGCCTCGTCTTTGAGACCTATTTGATGGACCGCCAACATTCCTGCCGGAACAAGTGCATCTTCTGTTTCATTGATCAGCTTCCCGCCGGTATGCGGGAAACACTTTACTTCAAGGACGACGACGACCGGCTTTCCTTTCTCTTCGGCAATTATATCACTCTGACCAATATCGACGGCAAGGAGATCGATCGTATTTTGCAAATGCGCATCAGCCCCATCAATGTTTCCGTCCACACCATGGATCCGCAGCTTCGGTGCAAAATGATGAACAACCGCTTCGCGGGAGATTCTCTTTGCTATCTCCGCCGGCTGTCTGAGGGCGGGATCAAGCTCAACTGCCAGATCGTGCTGTGCCCCGGGATCAACGACGGGGAGGCTCTGGAATTCTCTCTGCAAAAGCTGTTTGAGCTGGGAGAGGGACTTCTGAGCGTGGCCTGCGTGCCGGTGGGGCTCACCCGATACCGGGAGGGGCTGTATCCGTTGGAGGTCTATACCGAAGAGACCGCCGGGGAGACCCTTGCCATTCTGGAGCGCTGGGGAGAGAAATTCTTGAAGGAACGGGGCAGCCGCACGGTGTACCCCTCTGACGAATTCTATCTCAAGGCAAAAAAGCACATTCCGCCCCTGGAATTTTACGAGGATTTCCCCCAGATCGAAAACGGCGTGGGGATGCTGAGAAATTTACAGGATGAATTCGACTGGGCGTTGGAGAATACCCCTTTGCCGGAAACGCCCAGAAGGGTGACGATCCCCACCGGAGAAGCCGGTTTCGGGTTTCTGGATTCTCTGCTTGACGGATTGCGCCGGAAATGCCATAATTTAACTATAGACCTGATCCCTGTAAAGAATGACTTTTTTGGGGGGAATATTAATATCACCGGGCTTCTGACCGGCAGAGATGTGGCAAACGCCCTTGTCTCCCGGCCGCTGGGAGATTCGGTGCTCATCGCCGATTCCATGCTCAAAAGCGGCGAGGATATCTTTTTGGACGATATGACTTTACAGGAGCTGGAAGCTAAGCTGGGAGTTCCCGCCGTCCGCGTGGGAAGCAGCGGAGAAGCTCTTCTCAATGCCATCCTGGGCTTACCCGCGCCGGAGGGCGCGGGACACAACCCCTATGAGAGCTGGGAGCGGTAAAGCGCTGCGTTTTATGCCCTTGGGAAAAAGGAGGAAAAAGCGATGGGAAAGCCAGTGGTCGCCATTGTGGGCAGGCCCAATGTGGGAAAGTCCACTCTTTTTAATAAGCTGGTGGGAAAGCGGCTGTCCATTGTAGAGGATACCCCCGGCGTCACCCGGGACAGGATCTTTGGAGATGTGGAGTGGTGCGGGAAACAGTTTTCCCTGGTGGATACCGGCGGGATCGAGCCTATGAGCCGGGATGTGATCCTCTCTCAAATGCGTCAGCAGGCTCAGCTGGCCATCGATGCGGCGGACGCCGCCATCCTGGTCACAGATGTGCGTTCCGGCGTGACCGCCACCGACGGAGATATCGCCTCCATGCTGCTGAAAAGCGGGATCCCGGTGGTGCTTTGCGTCAATAAATGCGATCAGGTGGGAGAGCCACCCGCGGAATTCTATGAGTTTTACAATCTGGGCCTGGGGGACCCCTTTATGGTCTCCTCCGTCCACGGCCACGGAACAGGGGACCTGCTGGACCGTGTCTGTGAATTTCTCACCTTCTCCGAGGAAGCGGAGGAGGAGGGGGAAAATATCAAGGTGGCGGTGATCGGCAAGCCCAATGTGGGAAAATCCTCTCTGGTCAACAAGGTAGCCGGAGAGAACCGGTGCATTGTGTCCGAGATCGCCGGAACTACCCGGGACGCCATCGACACCACCATAGAAAATCAGTTCGGCGCCTTTACCTTTATCGATACAGCGGGCCTTCGCAAAAAGAGTAGAGTGGAGGACGCCATAGAGCATTACAGCAACCTGCGGGCTCAGATGGCGGTGGAGCGGGCGGATGTGTGTCTGATCCTCATCGACGGCACCGTGGGCTTTACTGAGCAGGATTCCAAGGTGGCGGGGATCGCCCATGAGGCCGGAAAGGGCTGCATCGTGGTGGTCAACAAGTGGGACGCCGTGGAAAAGGACGATAAAACCATGCAGGAGATGCGGGAAAAGCTTCAAAAGGACTTTTCCTTTATGTCTTACGCCCCGATCCTGTTTATCTCCGCCAAAACCGGGCAGCGTCTCGACAAGCTGTTTGAGATGATCTGCGCGGTGGCCTCCAGCAACGCCATGCGGGTGACCACCGGCGCTCTCAATGATATTTTGGCCCAGGCCACAGCCCGGGTGCAGCCTCCTACCGACAAGGGAAAGCGCCTGAAGATCTACTACATGACCCAGGCCTCTACCAAGCCCCCGACCTTTGTCTGCTTCGTCAACGATCATGAGCTGTTTCATTTCTCCTATCAGCGTTACCTGGAAAACAGGATCCGGGAAACCTTCGGTTTACAGGGGACGCCGGTGCGCATGGTCGTGCGGGAGCGGGGAGAGAAGGATTGACCAAATCTGAGGAAAGAGGGAGGAAAAAATATGCAGGTCTTTTTTACAGTTTTGCCGCTGATCCTTTCGGTGATCGTGGGATATCTGCTGGGCAGCATCAACAGCTCCATCATTTTGACCCGCCTGTTTCAGCAAAACGAGGATATCCGCAAGCACGGCAGCGGAAACGCCGGGATGACCAATGTGCTGCGCACGGTGGGGAAAAGGGCGGCCGCCCTTACCTTTGTGGGGGATTTCCTAAAATGTGTGGCGGCTATCCTGCTTTCCCTGGGCATTGTTTCCCTCTCCTATTCCTTTTTTCATATCTTCGCGCCGGAGCTTGTAAAGGCGGGTCAGTACCTCACCGGAGCAGCCTGTGTGCTGGGGCATATTTTCCCCCTGTACTACGGATTTCGGGGAGGCAAGGGGATCGTCACCTCTGCCGCGATGATCGCCCTTACGGACTGGCGGGTGTTCCTGCTGGTGATCGCCACCTTCCTCATCGTATTTTTGTTTAGAAGGATCATCTCTTTGGCCTCCGTCACCTGCGCCGCGCTCTATCCGGTGTATACCTTCCTCGTTCTGTTCTTCCTGGATTTTAAGGGAAGCGAGCCAAACGCCTGTTCTTTGGGCTTTCTGCTGTTTGCCGTGGGATGTTCTCTCTTTGTAGGAGTGACGGTGCTCGTGAAGCATCGCTCCAATATTGAGAGACTGCTCAAAGGCGAAGAAAAGCCCATCACCGCCGCCCATAAAAAATAGAAAAGTTCCCGTCTTTTTTCGCCATACTGCCGCCCGGCCTGACAGGTCCCATCAGCCTTATACGGTCTTCGACCCGGGGCGAAACAGGGCCTTGAATTTGGCTAATATTGACTTTTGAGCCGTTATGTATTATGATAAACAATAGTCAAATACTATTTTTGCAAAGAAAACATCTTCAATGGACTTGGCTTACCAGTCGTTAGGAAGTGTAAATTTGGATAAATATGTCATTAAAGGCGGCAGCCGTTTAAACGGCGATGTGATCATCAGCGGAGCGAAAAACGCCGCTGTGGCCATTCTTCCCGCGGTGATCCTTTCCGATTCTCCCTGTAGGATCGAAAATATTCCCGATATTTCCGATGTGAAGATCTTGATCCATATTTTAAAAGAGATGGGCGGCGAGATAGAGTATCTCGACCGGCATACGGTGGAGATCGACCCCCGTCCCATTGAAACCGAGGCTGTTTCCGCGCAGATCGCAAGGCAGATTCGCGCCTCCTACTATTTTATCGGAGCTTTGCTGGGCAGATGCCGCAAGGCGGTGGTGCCTCTGCCCGGAGGCTGCAACTTTGGCGTGCGTCCTATTGATCAGCACCTGAAGGGCTTTGCCGCGCTGGGGTGTGATTACAGCCTGGACAACGGTATGATCTCCGTCACAGCGCCGGATGACCTGCACGGGGCCAGTATCTATCTAGATGTGGTCACGGTGGGCGCCACCATGAATATCATGCTGGCGGCTGTGAAGGCCAGAGGCCTTACCATTATCGAAAACGCGGCCAGAGAGCCTCATATCGTGGATCTGGCCAACTTTCTGAACACTATGGGCGCCGATGTGCGCGGCGCCGGTACGGACACCATCAAGATCCACGGCGTGCAGAGTCTCAGAGGCGTCACCTACTCCATTATTCCGGATCAGATCGAGGCCGGCACCTATATGGTGGCCGCCGCCGCTACCGGCGGAGATGTTACGGTGAAGAATGTTACGCCGAAGCATTTGGAATCTATTTCCGCCAAGCTGGAGGAGATGGGCGTTACCGTGGAGGAAGGGGACGACACCGTTCGGGTGATCTGCAATAAGCCTCTTCGCAAGTGCAATGTGAAAACCATGCCCCACCCGGGCTTTCCCACGGATATGCAGCCTCAGATCGCCACTCTGCTGTCTGTCGCCCATGGCACCAGCATGATCAACGAGAGCATCTGGGAGAACAACCGGTTCAAGTATGTGGACGAGCTGCGCAGAATGGGCGCGCAGATCACGGTGGATGGAAAGGTCGCCATCATCGAAGGGGTTGACCACCTGAAGGGGGCGCCAGTCCGGGCTCCTGATCTGAGAGCGGGAGCGGCCATGGTGATCGCCGGCCTGGTAGCCGAGGGCACCACGGTGGTGGAAGATGTAAAGTATATCGAACGCGGCTATGAGCGCATTGTGGAAAAGCTGGCAGGCCTGGGCGCGGATATTTATCGCAGTCAGGAGCCGGAAGAGGTCATGGACAAGATCGGATAATTGTTTTTGAAAGATCACAGGGGAACTCCCAGGGAGTTTCCCTGATTTCTTGTAAGGGGGAGATGAAATGGCGCGCTTGTGCCCGCTGTTCAGCGGAAGCTCAGGAAACAGCTATTACATAGGCTCCAGAAGCGCGGGCGTGCTGTTGGATATCGGAAGAAGCGCGAGGCAGACCGAGCAGATGCTTCTGCGCTGCGGGATCGACCCGCTGGCCCTTGGGGGGATCCTCATTACCCATGAGCACACCGATCATATCAGCGGGGCGAAGGTGTTCGCGAAAAAGTATCATCTGCCCGTCTTTGCCTCCAAAGGGACCTGCGAGGCTCTAAGGCCCGGACTGGACGGGGTGCAGCTCTGCCCGGTGCAAGGAGAGCTGGAGCTTGCCGGGATGACCGTACATCCCTTTCACACCTCTCACGACTGCGTGGATCCCCTGGGATTTCGCATCGATACCCAGGACGGAAGATGCTTTGCCCTGGCTACGGATCTGGGGTATCTTTCCGAAGAGGTCAAGCAAAACCTGCTGGGGGCGGATCTGGTGGTGCTGGAATCCAACCACGATTTGGAGCGGCTCCGCTGCGGAAGCTATCCCTATTATCTCAAAAGGCGGATCCTGTCAAGCACCGGTCACCTTTCCAATGACGCCTGTTCGGCTTTCCTGCCCTCTTTGATCGAGAGCGGGACGAAGCGGGTCCTCCTCGCCCATTTGAGCCGGGAGAACAATACGCCTCTTTTGGCTTACAATTCCGCTCTTTCCGCCCTTTCAGCGGCAGGATACACCAATGAGGTGGACTTCCTGCTGGACACGGTCAAGCCGGAAAACGAAGAGGGAAAGACCATCGTTTTTTAAGGGGGACGGGTATGCTCAATCTGCGTCTTGTCTGTATGGGAAAGCTAAAGGAGGCCTATTGGAGGCAGGCGGTGGCGGAGTATGAAAAACGCCTTTCTCCCTTCTGCCGGTTTCAGCTTTTGGAGCTCCCGGAGGAGCGCCTGCCGGAAAATCCTTCCCCTTCTCAGATCGAGGTGGGCTTACAGCGGGAGGGAGAGGCCATCAGGCGGCGGGTGCGCGGCCGGGTCTGCCCTTTATGCATCGAGGGAAAACAGCTGGATTCCCAGGGACTTGCGAAGCTTTTGGAAGAAAGCATGCTCTCGCCCGGCGAGCTGAGCTTTGTCATCGGAAGCTCCTTCGGCCTTTCTCCGGAAGTGAAGGCTTTAGGGCCGGGCTTTTCCATGTCCCGGATGACCTTTCCCCACCAGCTGGCAAGGGTGATGCTCTGCGAGCAGATCTACCGGGGCTTTCAGATCATAAACCACACCAAATACCACAAATAAAAAAGCCTGTTTCTGTTACTACAGAAACAGGCTTTTTAAGTAGTAGAGTACAAAAATCAGATGTCCAGCTTCATGTCTCCGTCCTTGACCCAATGCAGTCTCTTTACCCCCCAGTGGATGATAAGGGAGAACAGGGCGGGCAGAACGAAACAGATCAGTACAAGTCCGATCCAGTCCATGGGCGTGATGGCGGCCTTTGTCCCGGCGGAAATATCGCTGACCCAGCCGGAATAGACGCCGATCTGTCCCACCAGTCCGCAGGTGCCCATGCCGCTGGAGATAGGCGCTCCGTTCATCTCCAGATGGAACAGGCAGGTGGCCAGAGGGCCGGTGATGGCGGAGGCCAGCGTGGGGGCGATCCAGATCCTGGGGTTCTTGACGATATTGGGGACCTGAAGCATAGAGGTGCCAAGGCCCTGAGCGGCCAGGCCTCCCCAGCGGTTCTCCTTGAAGCTGATCACCGCGAAGCCTACCATCTGGGCGCAGCAGCCCGCTACGGCGGCGCCTCCCGCCAGTCCGGTGAGGCCCAAAGCGGCGCAGATCGCCGCGCTGCTGATAGGCAGGGTCAGGGCAATGCCTACCAGGACGGATACGAAGATCCCCATCAGCAGAGGCTGCAGCTCTGTGGCCCAGATGATCAGCGCCCCAAGGCTGTGAGCGGCTGAGCCGATGGCCGGCGCGCAAAGATAGGCAAGCAGCGCTCCGGACAGGATGGTGACGCTGGGAGTCACCAGGATGTCCACCTGGGTCTTTTTGCTCACCAGCTTTCCAAGCTCCCCTGCCACGATGGCGATCAAAAGCACCGCCAGGGGGCCGCCTTCTCCGCCCAGGGAGTTGGAAGCGCTGCCCACCGCCGCCAGAGAGAAGAGGACCAGGGGCGGGGTCTTCAGCGCGTAGCCAATGGCCACAGCCATGGCGGGGCCCGCCATGCCCTTTGCGAAATTCCCGATCTCCTCCAATAGGGGGATTTGGAATTGGGCGCCGATGGTGGCGATGATGGTGCCGATCAAAAGTGAAGCGAACAGGCCCTGCGCCATGGCGCTCATGGCGTCTACAAAGTAAAGGCGCAGATAAGATTTTACAGTTTCCCAGGCGCCCTTCTTCGGGGCCCCGGTGAGGTTGGTTTCTTCCAAATGAGTTTCTTCCCTTCTTTTGAGAAAGGAAAGCGGAAAACGCCGGATCCGGGGACCCGGGAATTCCGTTTCCTCGCCGTGTTTTATTCCGTACAAAAATCTATATTCGCTATGTTGCCCCTGGAGAGATCCGCACCGGAGCAGAGAATCGCCGCCGGGTTTTTCCCGGGCCTTCTGGTCGTTCTCAGTTTCCATCGGCAGTTGTCTCCCCGCAGGGCCGTCTGGGTTTTTCTTGACTTTATTGTAGCATTTCCCCGGTGCATTTGATAGGGGAAGCTCCTGAGAAAAATATTGGCTCTTCTTCTGAAAATTTGGCGAAAATAACTTTCTCCTTCCCCCGATTCCGATGTGGACTTGACCTTTTCCTGTGCTTTCGTTACAATAAGGCACATATCGAAAAGAGAAAAGGAGGTCTGTTTCATGGCGCAGGACATTCTGTTTCGGACGGAAAACTTCATTTTTTCCTACCGGGTGGCCGGGCTGCTGATCCGGGACGGTAAAATTTTATTACAAAAGCCTGTGGGAGATGACTATGCTATGATCGGGGGGCATGTGTCTGCCTTTGAAACCGCCGAAGAGGCCCTGAAACGGGAATATATGGAGGAGCTTCACGCTCATATCCGAGTGGACAGGCTCTTCGCGGTGGGGGAGGTGTTCTTCCCCTGGGGAGAAAAGCCATGCCATCAGATCGGGCTTTATTATCTGGTCCATTTGGAGCGTGAGGATGAGATCCCATTAGAGGGCTCCTTTCACGGCTATGACGAGCTGGAAAATGAGCGGATCAATCTGGATTTCTGCTGGGTTCCCCTGGAAGATCTGGAAAAAGGGATCAAGGCGTATCCACAGGAGCTGATTCCCGCTCTTTTGCGGGACCCCGGCGAGGTGGTTCATTTCGTGTCAAGACAGCCGGAGGAAGCTATGGACGCCCGGAGTATTTAAGTCGGAAGGTTGAACGGGGGAAGGGACTGCCCAGAAAGAATCGAGGCAGTCCCTTCCATACTATTTGCTTGTTCCGCCTAATCGTGCGGAGATAAATCAGAGATAAGGCCGAATGTTTTTCACCAGGTCCTCTTCCTCTTCAATCAGACTTT
The DNA here is from genome assembly GCA_946554335.1 of uncultured Neglectibacter sp. Classification (GTDB taxonomy): domain Bacteria; phylum Bacillota; class Clostridia; order Oscillospirales; family Acutalibacteraceae; genus Acutalibacter. The sequence continues at coordinate 42,989 of CAMNSA010000004.1, read as the reverse complement.
TGGCGATATCCTTCGCCTTCTCCTGCGCCGCCTCATACTGATTCAGATAGCGTCCCAGAGATTTCATGCCCATATCGCAGCCGTCCGTGATCAGGTTGGCGGCCGCCTGATCGCGATTGGAAGAGGAAAGCATTTGAAAGCTGGTTTTCACCTGTGACATGGCCTTTGCCATGCCGCTGGGCTCTTTCCCGCTGTCGTGATATTCGTTGAGCAGAGTCCGGGTCTTTTCCCCCAGACTGCTGTGCACGCTGCGGGAGTGTTCCAGCGCCTTCATCAGATCCCGGTCCTCCACCTTAGGCAGCACCTGGTCGATGGCGTCTATTCCCATCTTTACTCCTGCGTTACATTCCCGCAGCAGCCGGATCGTATCTTCTTCCACCATAACGCTCAATTTCTCCTTTTCATTTGCCTTACGGCTTTTTTTGAGATAGTATTAGAGTGTCCGAAACAGGGAATATTTATGAGAGAAAGGGAAAAAGAATGGAATGTGAAAAAACCGTAAAGGACTCTTATACCGAACAGGTGCAGATCCTCTCCCAGGGGGCGCTCAACGGATACGCCCGGCTGTTCGGCGGGCAGCTGATGCAGTGGATCGATGTGGTGGCGGCAGTAGCCGCAAGGCGCCATTGCGGAAAAAATGTCACAACCGCCGCGGTGGATCACCTGACCTTTGAAGGACCTGCCCATGCCAACGATACCGTTTTGCTCTGCGCCTTTCTCACCTATACCGGCCGCACCTCCATGGAGGTCTGCGTGCGGACCTATGTGGAAAAGCTGAATGGGGAAAGACAGCTGATCAACACGGCTTATCTGATCATGGTGGCGCTGGACGAGCAGGAGCGCCCCTCTCCCGTGCCCGGGCTGCGGCTTTGTTCGGAGGAGGAGCGCGTCAGATGGGAAGAGGCAAAGGAGAGAAAAAGATTCCGGCAAAGCCGCTTACAGACCGAAAAGCCTTGCGCCCGAGGCCAGTAAAAAGCAGAGGGAAAGCCCGCAGAGCGTGGGGATGAGAAAGGCGAGAGCGGTCCATTTCCAGCTTTGCGTTTCCTTGCGAATGGTGAGACAGGTGGTGGAGCAGGGCCAGTGCATCAGGGTGAAAAGAATGGTGCAGGCGGCTGTGACCCAGGTCCAGCCATTTTCCACCAGCAGTGCTTTCAGGGCGGAAAGGTCGCTCATTTCTACCAGGCTCCCCTGAGAGAGATAGGCCATGATGATGATGGGAACCACGATCTCGTTGGCGGGAAGGCCCAGCAGAAAGGCCAATAGGATCACACCGTCCAGACCGAAGACCCTGGCAAAGGGATCTAGAAATTCCGAGCAGTGGCTTAAGATGCTCTTGTCTCCCAGGGTGATATTGGCCATGATCCAGATCAGGATCCCGGCGGGGGCGGCTACGGTGGCGGCTCTTCCCAATACGAACAGAGTGCGGTCAAAGACGGAGCGGAGGATCACCTTGCCGATCTGGGGACGGCGGTAGGGGGGAAGCTCCAGCGTAAAGGAAGAGGGGACGCCCTTCAAGAGTGTCTTGGAAAGCAGCTTGGAGACAGCGAAGGTGGCGAGGATCCCCAGAAGGATCACGGAGAGCAGAAGAAGGGCGGACAGCAGAGAAGCGGGAACCGGGCTTGAGGCGGTCACGAAAAACATGGTGCCCAGGGCGATCAGCGTGGGAAACCGGCCGTTGCAGGGCACAAAGGAATTGGTGAGCATGGCGATCAGCCGTTCCCGGGGAGAGTCGATGATCCGGCAGCCGATGACTCCGGCGGCGTTGCAGCCAAAGCCCATGCAGGTGGTGAGCGCCTGTTTGCCGCAGGCTCCGCAGCGCTGAAAGCATTTGTCCAGGTTAAAGGCCACTCTGGGCAGGTATCCCAGATCCTCCAACAGGGTAAACAGCGGGAAGAAGATAGCCATGGGGGGAAGCATCACGGATACGACCCAGGCGAGAGTCCGATACATGCCGTCCAGGAAAACGCTGACCAAAACCTCCGGGACCTTGACGAAGGTCAGAAATTCCTTTATTCGGTCCCCTAAGGCGAAAAGCCCGGTGCTCAAAAGCTCTGAGGGGTAGTTTGCCCCGGTGATGGTGAGCCAGAAGATCAGCAGCAGCAACAATAGCATAATGGGAAAGCCGAAGGCCTTGCTCGTGAGGATCCGGTCTATTTTTTTGTCCCGGCTGAGATAGCTTTCCCGCTCTGTGGTCACCACCTTTTGGGAGATCTCTTCCGCCCTTTTCACGGCGGCGGACACCAGTTCATCCTGAAGCCCCTGGGAAGAGACGCCCGCCTCCTCCAAAAGGCTCCCGGCGCTTTTCAGGGCGTCCTGAAGGCGAGACTGATCCTGCAAAGAGAAGCCAAAATATTCTTCGGCCGCGGTTAAAAGGGTGGGCTCGCCCTCCAGAAGCTTGACACTCATCCACCTGGGGTCGATCTCCTTTCCGCACACCGCTTCCACCGCGGGGATCAGCGCTTCAAGAGCCCGTTCCACAGGAGGGGAGTAGACAATGGAAGGAGAGCCGCGAGGGGGAGAAGGGGCTTTGGTAACCTCATTTAGCGTGTTCAGCAATTTGTCCAGCCCCTTTTTGCTGCGGGCGCTGGTCCCCACCACCGGAACGCCTAAAAGGGCGGAAAGTGCCTCCAGATCCACCTTGATTTTTCTCTTTTTGGCTTCGTCCATCAGATTGACGCAGACCACCGTTTTCGGGGAGATCTCCAGAGCCTGAAGCACCAGATTCAGGTTTCGTTCCAGGCAGGTGGCGTCGCATACCACTACGCAGGCGTCGCTGCCCCCAAAGCAGATGAAGTCTCTTGCAACCTCCTCCTCTGCGGAGTGGGCCATCAGGGAATAGCAGCCGGGAAGATCTACGAGCACATAGCCCTGGTCTCGGAAGGTGCAATAGCCCTGGGCGTTGGTGACGGTCTTTCCCGGCCAGTTTCCGGTGTGCTGATGCAGTCCTGTCAATTCGTTGAACACGGTGCTTTTTCCCACATTGGGGTTTCCTGCCAGGGCAATGACCCGGTCTGTTTCGTTTTCTTTTTGGATCGAAAGCCCGGTTTCCGCCGCCTTGATCCCTGTGGAATCCTTGGAAAGTCCCATTTGATCGACTCCTCTTCTTCTCGTGAGTTTCGTCAGGTAAACTGCCTGAAAAGGGGACGCCCTATCCCGGCAGGGCGTCCCCTCCGGACGCTGTTATTCTATGAGAACGCCGGTGGCGTCTTCTCTGCGAAGAGCGATCACCGCGCCGCGGATCAGATAAGCTGCGGGGTCTCCCAGGGGGCTTATTCCGATACACTCCACCTGGGTCCCGCGGATGAGACCAATATCCTGCAAACGCCGCCGGATGCTGCCCGGGGCTGTTAACTCCCGCACAACGGCGGTCTGGCCTTCCTTTAAATGATTTAAACATGTTCTGTCCTGCATATTTCATCCAGCTCCTGAATAGATTGGTATAGATTTGTTAGGGAAAAGAAATATTGTTTCTTCTCTCTACTATATTCCAAAGGGATAGGCTTGTTACAAAAGGGGGCCTCTTGGTGGAAAAGGATGGTTTTTACACACTGAAGGGATATACGCTCATGGAGCACGGGATGATCACTTCCTCCATGGAGGACTATCTGGAGATGATCTGCCGGATGTCGGCGCAGTCGCCTGTGGTGCGGATCTCCGCTTTGTCCCAGGCGCTGCATGTAAAGCCCCCTTCTGCCTCCAAGATGGCGGGAAATCTCCGGGCGCAGGAGCTCATTGAGTTTCCCAGATACGGCTGCATCACTCTGACAAAAATGGGGAAGCGGCTGGGGGATTATCTCATCCGCCGCCATGAGCTGGTAGAGCGGCTCTTGTGCCTGATCAACGGTACAAAGGGGGAACTGGAGGAGGCGGAAAAGCTGGAGCATTTCTTTTCTCCCCGCACGATATTAAATCTGGAAGAGTTTTTAAACCGCCGGGAGGAAAGCGTTCCCGCGCAAAAAGAGGAGCCTTGAGAACATTCTCAAGGCTCCTCTTGTGTGTTTCCGATAAAGTGTCAGTTTCTTCTCCAGGCCTGGGGCAGGAAGAGGATCAGCATGGGAAAGATCTCCAGCCTTCCCACCAGCATATCAAAGCTTAAAATCAGCTTGCTGAAGGCGGAGAAGGAGGCATAATTTCCCATAGGTCCCACCAGATCCATGCCGGGGCCGATATTGTTGAGGCAGGCGAGTACCGCTGTGATATTGGTTTCCAGGGAAAATTCGTCCACCGCTATCAGCAGCATGGAGATGGCGGCGATCAGGGTATACACGGAAAGATAGCTGTAAACTCCCTGGATCGTGTCCTCGTCCACCAGTTGCCCGTCCATATGGACCTGGGTCACGCTGCGGGGGCGAAGCATTCTCCGCACGCTTCTTCTGGCCGCCTTAAACAGCAGAAGCACTCTGGCGGATTTGATCCCGCCGCCGGTAGACCCAGCGCAGGCGCCGAAGATCATAAGGATCACCAAAAGCATTTTGGAAAAGCCTGGCCAAAGGTTAAAGTCCACTGTGGAAAATCCGGTGGTGGTCATGATGGAGGACACCGTAAAGGCCACATGGTGCAGAGCTTCTCCCGGGTTTCCTCCAAAGTTCGGCAGGGTGTTCACGGTGATCACGGCGATGGAAAGCACCATGACCAGCACATACAGCCGCAGCTCCTGATTGTGAAGAACGCGGGAAAACTGGCGCAGGAGCAGAAGGTAGAAGATGCTGAAGTTGACGCCGAACAGCGCCATAAATATGGTGCAGACAGTCTGTAGGTAAGGGCTGTAGCCCGCCATACTGTTGTTTTTGATACCGAAGCCGCCGGTTCCGGCCGTGCCGAAGGCGGTGCAGAGACTGTCAAAGAAGGGCATCCCGCCCAGCAGCAGGAACAGAATCTGTAGGAGGGTCATGCCAATGTAGATGGCATAGAGAATCTTGGCGCTTTTCTGAAGCCGGGGCACCAGCTTGTCCACCTGAGGCCCCGGGCTCTCCGCCCGCATGATGTGAAGCAGGGAATTCTTTCCCTTTCCCATGGGGACCACTGCCAGCAGAAACACCAGCACGCCCATGCCTCCCAGCCAGTGGGTGAAGCTGCGCCAGTAGAGAAGCCCCATAGGCATTGTCTCGATTTCTGTCAAAATGCTGGCTCCGGTGGTGGTGAAGCCGGAAACGGTCTCGAAGAGGCAATCCACAAAATTGGGAATGGCTCCGCTGAAAAAGAAGGGAAGAGCCCCAATGAGCGAGACGGCAATCCAGGAGAGCGCCACACAGAGAAAGCCTTCTCTGGCCCCGATTTCTCTGGTTTTCACCCGGAAGAAAAAGGTGGAAAGGCTCAAAAGAAGCCCCAGTAAAATGGTAAGGCCGAAGCCGAACACCGCCCCTGTTTCTCCGCGGAATACGGAGATGGACAAAGCGGGAACCAGGCACACCGCCTCAATGCGCAGCAGATAGCACACCAGGTAAAGAATCATTCTGTAGTTCATGGGCTTATGATTCCTCCCTGAAGATTTCGCTGAGGTCGTTGATCAGGCGGTCGGCGGCGGCAACGACGATCACCGTGTCGTCCTCCTCAATGGTGTCGCTTCCCTTGGGAATGATGACACGCCCGCCGCGGTTGATGCAGGCAAGCAGTGTGTTGGGCTTCAAAGAGAGGTCAGATAGGCGTTTCCCCAGCTGGGGAAGCTGCTTGCCGGCCCTGAATTCCAGAGCCTCCACCCGGTCGTCCACAATGCGGTGCAGCGTGAGAACGGCTTCGCCCTTCCGGTTTCCCATAGCCCTGACATAGCGTACGATATCGCTGCAGCAAAGATCCTTGGGGCTGATGGCGCAGTCGATGCCCTTGTCCTGTAAAACTTCATTGAATTCAGTGCGATTGATTTTGGTAATGACCTTGAAAACGCCCAGAAAATTGGCGTACATGGAGATGATCAGGTTTTCCTCGTCAATATCGGTAAGGGTCACCACCGCGTCCGTATGAGAAAGGCCCTCTGAATCCAGAATATACCGGTCGGAGCCGTCCGCGTGGATGATGGTGGCCTTGGGAAGCATATCCGCAAGCTGCCCGCACTTTTGCTCGTTGATCTCAATGAGCTTTACACTGACGCCGGAGGCGATCAGCTCCTCTGCCAGATAAAAGGCGATACGGCTGCCGCCAATGATCATCACATCCCGCACCTTCCGCTGGGGGATCCCCAGGTTGCGGATGAGCTTGGCCAGATCCCCGGAGGAGGCGGTAACGGACAGCTTGTCTCCGGCCTGCAGTTTAAAATTGCCGTCGGGGATGAATACCTCGCTGCCGCGCTCGATGGCGCAGACCAGGACCTTCACCTTGACCAGACGAGGCAGCTCGGAAAGCTGGGCTCCGGCAAGAGGACTGTCCGGCTGCAAAACCAGTTCCACGATCTCCACCCGGCCTCTTGCGAAAGAATCCCGTTTGAGGAAGGAGGGAAACTGCAAGAGCCGGAATATTTCACTGGCGGTAGAACGCTCGGGGTTGATCATCAGGCTCAGTCCCAGCTCTTCCTTTAATAGGTGAAGCTGGCTGTAATATTCGGGATTTCGGATCCTGGCGATGGTATGGCGGCACCCCAGCTTCCTGGCAATGATGCAGCATAAAAGGTTGATCTCATCCGCGGAGGTGGCTGCGATCAGCAGGTCGCTGGAATCCACATTCGCCAGCTTCTGCACCTTCAAGCTGGCGCCGTTCCCGTGCACTACATTCACATCCAGAGATTGCTGGGCTTCCTGCAAAACCATTCTATTGCTGTCGATCACCACTACATCATGGTCTTCCTTGGAAAGCTGCTGGACCAGGGCGGAGCCTACCTTTCCGTCCCCTACGATCACGATTTTCATAGCGCTTTGATTTCCTTTCCTATTTCCCGAGAGGCTTTTGGAAGGGCCGCAAGCCTCACGCAAAGAACAGCAAAAAGCCGCAGCTTTTTGCTGTTTTCAGGCTGTCTCTTTCTTTGGGCTATAGTACCATAAATGTTTGAAGCTGGCAATAGGATCTCTTGAGAAGTTTTCCTTTTTTTCGCCCACTGACGCGTTTTGGAAAATTTCCGGTTGGTGTCCGCCGTCAGACCTCCTGTTCCGGCTCCAGCTGGGAGGTGCAGTGAGGGCAGCGGGAGGCTTCCAGGGGGATCTCCGTCTTGCAGAAGGGACAGGTTTTTACGGCAGGGGCCGATTCCTCTTTTTTCTTGTGAAAGCGGTTAAGCGCCTTGATGAGCAGGAAAAGCACCAGCGCGACCAGCAGGAAATTGATCACGGCGCTGAGGAAGGATCCGTAGGCGAACGCGGGGGCGTCCTCCCCCTGTCCCAGCTTGATGCTCAGGGCGGAAAAGTCGATCCCGCCGGTAAGCACTCCCAGAAGGGGGTTGATCAGGTCTGTCACCAGCGAGTTGACAATGGCGGTGAAAGCGCCGCCCACAATAATGCCCACCGCCATGTCGATCACATTTCCTCTGGAAAGAAAAGCTTTAAATTCCCGAATGATTTTCATATCCCTACTCCTTTTTGATTTCAGCGAATTTGTCATCATTTTGACATGGATATGAGGGAAAGTCAAGCCTCTTCCGGAAGGAAACAGGGGCCAGGTTAGAAAAAGACCGCTTTCCCACAATTCTTTCCAGAAAATACCGGTGAACGGTAAGATCCTCCTCCAGTCCCGGATGAAAGGTGCAGACCAACTGGTTTCCTTTTTGCACGACAGCGGCGGCTTCCCCGTTTCCCACACCCGCCGGCAAGGGCGCCGGAGAGAGAAATCAATCTCCTGCCTTTCCCAGTATTATCATGAGCTTCAGAAAGCGCCGGAGCACTGTCTTGTGATCAACTATACCGGGGTGGAAAGCGAGCGGATGCAGAAGGCAGCGAATCTGCTGGGCAGCTGCCTTTAAAGACGAAAAAGGGACTGCCGTTTACGGCAGTCCCCATAGACAGCGAGTGACAGGCTGTCAGCGCAGGGAAAGCTTTTCCCACTCCTCTTTGGTATAGGGGCGGTTCTCTCCCAATACCTCTGGCTTTCTCGCCATGGAGTCCTCCTCGGAGAGTGTGCGGATCACCCTGCAGGGATTTCCCGCGGCAAAGCTTCTGGGAGGAATATCCTTGACGACGATACTGCCCGCTCCGATGACGCAGCCGTCGCCGATGGTCACGCCGGGGCAGACCACCACATTGGCGCCGAACCAGCAGTCGTTTCCGATGGTGACAGGCTTTGCGTAGCACAGCCGCACAGGCTCTCCCTCAGGCCCTGCCATGCGGAAGCGTTCCTCCGGCAGCATGGGATGCACAGGGGTGACGATGGTCACATTGGGCCCGAAATTGCAGTCGTCGCCGATGGTCACCAACGCGTCGTCCTGCACCAACAGGTTAAAGTTCCCGAAAAAGCGTTTTCCGATCCTGGTGTGAACGCCGTAGTGAAAATACATGGGTCCCTGGATGAAGGAGCCCTCTCCCAGCCCTCCCAGAATTTCCTTCAGCAGCTGCGCTCTCTTTTCGGTTTCGTCCTCCGTGGTGAGGTTGTAGGCCGCACACAGATTGTGAGAGCGCAGTTTGATGGCCTTGAGCTCCGGATCTCCCGGAGAAAAGAGCAGGCCGGAAAAAATCTTTTCCTCTTCTTTGACTGCCATGTTTCATCTCGTCCTTTCCTCTGCAAAAGCAGATCTTGTTTTCCATCTTACCACAAAACCCCGGGAGTAGGAAAGGCTTTTTCTCAAATCGGATTTTTTTCTTGAGATTTTCCACCGCGGATGATATGATTCTGCTGTAAAGGTGGGAGAGAGCCATGCAGAATACGGTATTGGGCGTGCTGGCCCATGTGGACGCGGGAAAGACCACGCTTTCCGAGCAGATTCTCTATGAGACCGGCGCGCTGCGCACGCTTGGCAGGGTGGATTCCAGAACCTCGCTTTTGGACCACGAAGAGATCGAACGCCGCCGGGGGATCACGGTGTTTTCTGATGAGGCCCATTTTACCATAGGGGAGCGCAGCTTTTCCCTGATCGATACGCCGGGTCATGTGGATTTTTCCGGCGAGATGGAGCGCTCCCTGCGGGTGCTGGACTGCGGGATCCTGGTGCTCAGCAGCGTGGAGGGGATCGAGGCCCACACCATGACGCTCTGGCGGCTTCTGAAAAACCTTCAGATCCCTGTCTTCCTGTTCCTCAATAAGACGGACCGGGCCGGGGCGGATGTTCCCGGGGTGCTGAAAAAGCTGCGGGAGCTGTTCGGCGGGGGCTTTTTCCTCTTTGACGGCCAGTTTTCCCCGGAGGAGGGTTTTTCTCAGGAAGCCTGCGAGTTTCTGGCGGAACAGGACGAGGCGCTTTTGGAGCGGTATCTGGAGGGGGACTGCTCCATGGATACCATGCTCCGCGCCGCGAGAGCTGAGGTGAAGGCGCGAAAGCTTTTTCCGGTGTTTTCCGGCAGCGCCTTGAAGGGGGAAGGAGTCAGGGAACTGCTTTGCGCGCTTTCCTGTTTTGCCCCTTCCTTTTGCGGAGATCGAGAAGCCCCTTTCTCCGCAAGGGTGTACCGGGTCCGCCATGACAAGGGCGGGAAGATCGTCTTTTTAAGGGTGGAGTCAGGGGTTCTCCATCCAAGAGACCAGATAGGGCTTCCCAACGGCGAATTTGAAAAGTGCAACGAGCTAAGGCGCTTTCAGGGAGGAAAATACCAGCTGTGCAAGGAGGCGGGGCCGGGAGAGCTCTGCGCGGTGACCGGCGTGCAGTCTGCCCTTCTGGGAGACCGGGTGGGGGAGGAGGCGCAAAGCGGCGTGCCCTTTACCCTGGAGCCGCTTTTGTCAGCTAAGGCCATCTTTGACCCCAAACTCTCTCCCCAGCAGGTGTTCGCCTACTTTCAGGAGCTCACTCAGGAGGAGCCGCTGCTTTGTGCCCGGTGGCAGAAGGAGACGGGGGAGATCTACCTCAGGGTGATGGGGAAGATCCAGCTGGAGGTGCTCAGCGAGGTGTTTTCAGAGCGCTTCGGGATCCAGATCGCCTTTGGAAAAAGCTCTGTGATCTACCGGGAGACTCTGGCGTCCCCTGTAATCGGCTGCGGCCATTTTGAGCCTTTGCGCCATTATGCCGAGGTGCATTTGAAGCTGTCTCCCGGAAAGCGGGGAAGCGGCATCCGGTTTGAAAGCGCCTGCTCCTTGGACGAGCTCGCCTCCAGCTGGCAGAATCTGGTGAAGACCCATGTGCTGGAAAAGGCTCACAAAGGGGTCTTGACCGGCGCTGATTTGACCGATGTAGTGGTGACGCTTCTCTCCGGGCGCTCTCACCTGAAGCACACCGAAGGGGGAGATTTCAGAGAGGCCACCTACCGGGCCATCCGGCAGGGGCTGATGAATGGGGAAAGCATTTTGTTGGAGCCCTATTACCGGTATGAAATACAGGTGGGCGCGGAAGAGCTTTCCCGCGTGCAGGGCGATCTTCTCAAAATGGAGGCCATACAGGAAAAGATCAGCTGGGTCTCCGAAAACAGGCATACTTTGGAAGGAAAAGCGCCGGTTCGCTGTATGATGGACTATCCGGCGGAGTTTGCCGCCGTCACCCGTGGGAAGGGAAATCTCTTTTTGGAATTTGCGGGCTATGAGCCCTGCAAAGAGGCGGAGAGGATCATAGCGGAAAAAGGCTACGACCCGGAACGGGATCTGGAAAATACGCCGGACTCCGTGTTCTGTTCTCACGGAGCCGGGTTCCCGGTGAAATGGAATGAGGCCTATTCTCATATGCATCTTCCGGTGGAAAAGCTTTAAGACGGGAAAGCGTTTTACAAGGAAGATCTTTTGGAAAGATGCGGCAGAGCGATTGATTCTGCCGCGTCTTTTTCACCTCTTTTTTTCTTTTGCATAGGATAGAGCACGGAAAAGAACCGTGTATGGTTGGAGGTTTCACTATGGCAAACTGGAAAAAAGACCCATGGCCCCCAAAGGGGCCGGACCGTGTTTTTACTTATCAAAGCGACGGGCAGCAGAAGCCGGGAGAGCTTCCCAAAGCTTTCCCCACACTCACCCCGGCAGATTTCGGAGAGTTTCCTTCTCCACAGACTCCTTTCACTTCCAGAGAAAGCTTTCAAGCCTGTTCCTGTACTCCGCCGGCGCCGACCTGTGGCTGTGCTCCGGCGGGTCCCACAGGACCCACCGGCCCGCAGGGCCCTCAGGGAATGCAGGGACCTCAAGGACCGGCCGGGTTAAATGGGCTGCGGGGGCTGGAAGGTCCCCAAGGCCCTCAGGGTCCCGCGGGAGTCACAGGTCCTACTGGCCCTGCCGGACTGCAGGGTCCTATGGGTCCGCAGGGGCTTCGGGGAGAAGCGGGTCCGCAGGGTCCGCAAGGACCTATGGGGGTTCCAGGTCCTACCGGCCCGGAAGGGCCTCAGGGTCCAATCGGCCCGGCGGGACCGGGGGGAGAGCAAGGCCCTGAGGGGCCGCAAGGTCCTATAGGTCCTGCAGGGGAACCGGGTTTGGACATGGACGGCGCCTGTTCGAGCCAGATGGAAAATGTGCTGAGTCAGCTTCCCAATCTGTACCCCGGATATGATCTGGAGATCACCCGGGAGGATGGCGCAAAACTTACGGGACGCCCGGCGGCGGCAGCCTTTCCGCCGCTGCCCGGCCTTTTCCTGTTAGAGGATCAGGAAGGCGCCGTTCAGGCTGTTCCCGTGAGTAAGATCGCCGCGGTGCGGGTGCCTGGGGCAGCGTACAGCCCCAACCTTTCCTATCTCCCTGCGCCCTCCCTGCCTTATGGGGACGGAAAAACCCAGAGCGAAGCCTCTGTAAGGGCCTTCCTGCCGGTGGGAAGCGCAAATGTCCTGGTGGAGACAGGAGGGGGAGATCCCTTGCGGGGAGCTGTAGAGGCAAATGAGTTCGGAATTTTGGCGCTGAGCGCTTCCCAGGGCGGTGAGCCGGTGTTTCTCTCCACCTGTAAGGTAGAGCTGATGGTCAAATAAAAGCACAAAAAAAGAGGGAAGCTCTTTTGAGCGTCCCTCTTCTTTTTTTGTGCTTACCGGGATTTCAGCGCGGCGGTCAGGCTTTCCCGCACCTGCTGATATTCTCTGGCGACATCCTCTAAAGTGTCGTCTGTCAGGCTTTTCTGGCTCATGTAGAGCAAGGCGAGAAGCTTTGCTTCCGCTTCGGTGGAGAGATTGAACTGACCATTTTCCATAAGATTACCTCCTAAAGAGCTTTTTTCTTAACACTGCGGGTCCTGACGAAAATTCTTTTGGCGGCCGCTGAAATTACTGAATAGAGCAGTCCAGATAATGCTCCAGATCCTCGTCATCCTTTTTTCTGTCCAAATAGAGAAGAACGGCGGAAATAGCCGCCACAACAGCCGCTACTGCAGCCACAATACCAATGAAAACGGCCAGCTTGCTTCCTTTTTTCATAGAGACACCTCCGCTGTTGTTTAAAAGATAGAATCTATGTTTTATGATACCCAATTTTCGGGGAAAAGTCAACAAGGAAAACGGGGTTTTACGGGGGCGCGCCCAAAAGAAAAAAGCCGGAACAAACAGTGTTCCCGGCTTTTGCCTTTTGTAAACTATGGAAGCAGCTTACGCGCCTGCATTGAGCTTCTTATCGAGGGCTGACTTCTTCCTGGCGGCAGTGTTCTTGTGAAGGATCCCCTTGGCAACGGCCTGGTCGATCTTCTTCACAGCAACGCGCACAGCGGCAGCCTTATCAGCGGAATTATCCTCCAAGGCGGCGTTTGCCTTCTTGATTTCCGTCTTCAGCTGAGAATTGATAGCCTTATTCTGCAGGGTTTTCGTGGCGATCACCTTGACGCGCTTCTTGGCCGACTTGATGTTTGGCATAGTCACACCTCCTTAAAATCCAATAACGCAAGGATTATAATAGCATGAAGCTTTTAAAAAAGCAAGTTATTTTTTGTTTTTCCGATTTTGAAATTGACAAACCTTTTGGGGTATTGTAAAATACTAGCGCAGCAAAGAAAAAACCCAAAGATTTGCCTCCATAGTTAAACGGATATAACAGCCCCCTCCTAAGGTGTTACTTTATCACTTGCCTTTTCAAAAAAGGCAAGTGGTAATACAAATACAATTTAATAAATGTCGCTATAGCTCAGCCGGATAGAGCGACCGCCTCCTAAGAAAGAGGTTGATGTCCCGCTTTTGAGCAAAAGGCGGGGGAGCCAAAGTTAATAATTTAATATGCGCCTGTAGCTCAGCAGGATAGAGCGACCGCCTCCTAAGCGGTAGGTCGGAGGTTCGAATCCCCTCAGGCGTGCCAAGAAAAAGCCTTGATTTTCAAGGCTTTTTTCTTTTTCTCTCGCCTTTCTTAGCAGGTTTTGCTAATAAAAATTGAGCCTCTGCTAAGAGATTTTTGACCGTTTTCAGGCGGTTAGCCGAGGGTGTTAGTTCGACCTCTCGCCTTTACCCTGCTAAGAAATCTTAGCAGGGTTTTTCTATTTCTGCTAAGAAATCTTCATTTTTGCTAAGACGGTCAAATGTTAAGCCTTGAATCCTGCTAAAAGTGTAAGGCGGTTGTACTGCTGTTCTCCCGATATAGGTCGAACACCAAACCTTCCGCCTGTATGGTAATAAATCGGAGATTTGTCATCTCCATTCTTTCAATTATAATAGAAAGCAAGGAGGACGGCAATATGAGGAAATCTAAATTTTATGTGAATTTGACTACTACTGAGCGAAATTTGCTTTTAACCTGCCTGAACGATTTGCGAAATGACTTGCTGTCGAAAGGAAAGTACCCTGATGCAGTAGATGATCTCATATCGAAGTTTGCCAAGGCCAAGCTGAGAAAGCTCGAAATTATATAGTAGGCTCGCTATTGGTGCCGCCTGTTCCAGAGATGGAGCAGGCGGCTTTTTTTATTTTTTAAAATTTTTTTTGAAATCAGGGTGTGCATTTGCCCTCTCCCATTGAGAACAAGTGAGGGGGTTATTCTTCCATACCGGAGGAAGCCCTTTCAGGTTCCTTGAAAATTGAATATCAGGCACTGAGGACATTTAGTTCTGACAATAGCCCAAGGGTAGGTACGCCACGATCTCCATAAGGGAGCGAGAACCCCTGACCCGAAACTCGGCTTGTGACCGATGCGGCGATGACAGTCAGAATGATAATGATACTTCCCCACGGGGCTGGCGGAGAACCCGGCAGAGGTGAAACTCCTATGATGTGGCGACACACGCCACAACCTCAGTGCTTCCCATAGGCTACCGAGCCATGCAGGGGCGTCGAGGACAAATACTGCATTTCCTTTCCAACCGCAATCGGTAATGCTTTAAGCATTTTGCGGAAGGAGTACATAGCCGTGAGAGCGGCTATGAATCTAAGGAAAGGAGGTAGCCAAGATGAGCAACTGCAAGACAATAGCCATCTGCAACCAAAAAGGCGGTGTTGGCAAAACGACCACAACTGTCAATCTGGGTGTGGGGCTTGCCATGCAAGGCAAAAAGGTTCTTCTGGTGGACGCTGATCCCCAGGGCGACCTTACCACTTGCCTCGGCTGGCAGGATACGGATTCTCTTTCCGTGACACTTGCGACAAAACTGTCAGAAGTGATGCAGGACGAGCTGAAAGACCCTATGCGTGGTATTCTGCACCATCAGGAGGGCGTTGACCTTGTTCCGGCAAACCTCGACCTCTCGGCTCTTGAAATGAGCCTTGTGACGGTTATGAGCCGTGAAACCACACTGAGGTCGTATCTCAGTCAGGTCAAGGGAAACTACGATTATATCCTGATCGACTGTATGCCTTCGCTGGGAATGATAACGCTCAACGCCCTTGCAGCGGCAGACAGCGTGATTATCCCTGTTCAGGCGCAGTATCTTCCGGCAAAGGGTATGACTCAGCTTTTGCAGACTGTCTCAAGGGTCAAGAAGCACATCAATCCAAACCTGAAGATAGACGGAATCCTGCTGACGCTGGTAGACGGGCGCACGAACCTTGCCAAAAGCACCGTGGAAGCGCTCAGAGCGAACTTTGGCAGCGTAATGAGGATTTATCAATCCTCGATTCCCATTGCTGTAAAAGCTGCCGAGGTCAGTTCCAAGGGCAAGAGCATCTATGCCTATGAGCCGAGCAGCAGCGTGTCTAAGGCTTACACCGACTTCACAAGGGAGGTGTTAGCCAGTGGCAAGCAGAAAGAGCGACTTCACTCTGCCGACGCTCGATGACCTATTTTCCTCTGAAGAGGAACGACAGGAACAGAAACTGGCGAAAATCCGAGACATTCCCATTGAGCTGATAGATGACTTCCCTGAACACCCTTTTAAGGTGCGTGACGACGAGGACATGATGCAGCTTGTGGAGAGTATCAAGGAACGAGGGGTCATTACCCCCGCCACGGTGCGCCCCAAGGAAAATGGGCGCTATGAGCTGGTTTCAGGGCATAGACGAAAACGAGCTTGTGAGCTTGCCGGTATGGACACCCTGCGCTGTGAGGTTGTAGAGCTTACAAGAGATGAAGCCACAATCCTCATGGTGGAGAGCAACTTTCAGAGGTCACAAATCCTGCCAAGCGAGAAAGCGTTTGCCTACAAAATGAGACTGGAGGCTATGAACAGACAAGGAAAACGCTCAGACTTAACTTCGACACCAGTGGAGTCGAAGTTGCGTAGCAACGAAACCCTCGGAAGTGAAACGGGCGAAAGCCGAGAACAAATCCGCCGCTATGTGCGCCTGACATTCCTTGTCAAAGAGCTTCTGGACTATGTGGACGAGGGCAGGATCAAGATGCGCCCTGCGGTGGAACTGTCCTATCTGGACGAGGACTGCCAGCGTGATGTTGTGGACGAAATCGACATGAGCGACGCCACTCCATCCCATGACCAGACCATTCGCATGAGAAAGTTCTTTGACGAGGGCAAGCTCACTACCGAGGTGATCCAAGCCATCATGGGCGAGGAGAAGCCCAACCAGAGGGAGAAGATTGTCCTGCGTGGGGACAGGGTGCGACAGCTAATTCCGAAGTCAGTCCCCTTGAACCAGACCGAGGAATATGTCTGCAAAGCGCTGGAGCATTATGCCGCCTACCAGCGCAAGAGGTCTGAGCGTGACGCTCGTTAGTCCCTCCCCCTTCTCTCACTCTTACCCCCTGAGAACTACCTGACTTACCGAGAAAAGTATAAATATCTCTCTAAGTCAATCTATCTCCTTGAGTATTTCTATCTAAGCATCGCATAATTCCCGAACCAGTCAGAAAGCTGGTATGATGAAAGATTAGCCTTGCGCCGCTTTAGCATTTGCAAGGCTCTTTTTCGGAAAAGTCAAAACGACAGGCGAAGTTTTACCGCAGCGAAGAACTGCGGCTTTTTTATGCCCAAAATAAGAAATTTGGAGGATTGCGACTATATGAACAAAACCGTTAAGACCAACGGGAAGCGCATGACAGCACTGATGTTGGTGCTTGTTCTTGTCGTTTCCATGTTCTCCACCACGACCTTTGCCGCCCAGGAGGACAACTACCACGATCCCGCCGAGCATTGGCTCAATGCTGCAAATCGCACCAACGAGCTGGATGCCAATGCGGTCGTGACCCATGAAACCTTTAACTGTGCTGTGTGCGGAGCTTCTCGCTCTTTCAAGGCGTGGCGTACCCCTGAATACACCAGAAACGGACAGACTGCTATGACCCGCAATGTTCGTTATTCGGACGGTACGCTGGTAGGTGGCGAAGGCACAGGTGCGGTTATGGACGGGTTGCCCGGCGTAAACGCCTATTACACGGGCTATCACTGGACTAAAGCCTGTTGTGAAACCTGCGGCACGATGAACAGCAATATGGGCATGAGCGATTACAGCTTCGGTAAAAATGTGTACTGGCTGTATGACTGCGCCCCTGAGTTCACCGAGGAGCTTCCCGAACAGGTGAAGTATGAGTATGCCGACAGTACCTATCACACCAAGACCACAAAGGGCGGCTCCTACTGCTGCTTCTGCTTCGGCACCAATCACACCAGCTCTTCCAAGCTGGAGCGCCACAATATGCAGACTGAGATTATCCCTCAGATCAGCAACGACCGCTTTGCCGTCGTGAAGCACTGTGCGGACTGTGAGTACACCAGCACCAGCTATGTGGCTGCAAAGTCCGTTGTTGCCGATTACTACGGAGTGGTGGATGGTCAGCCCCATACGGTCACGATTTCTGACTTGTCCGAGGCAGGCGTTTCTACGCAGATCCGCTACGGCAATTCCGCCGAGTCCTGCACCCTGACGAGCGCCCCCAACTACACCGAAAAGGGTCAGTACAATGTCTATTACGAGATCACCTACACCTATTCCGGTAAGACAATGACCGAGAACGGTGTTGCGAAGGTCTGGCTGCACGACGAGAAAGAGGACACCGATTGTCCCTGCGGCTGCGGCGACCCCGACTGTGATTGCAAGAACCCCGACTGCAACGGAAGCTGCCACAAGCATAACTGCGGAGATAACCACAATTTTGTCGTTCTGGAAACGGTCAATCCCACCTGCACGGCTCTCGGCTATACCCGCTATCTTTGCGTGGATTGTGGCAAAATCGAGAAGCGTGACTATGTGAACGCCATCGGCCACGCTTGGCAGAGCATCGTCATTCGTGACGCTACCTGCGAGGTTGGCGGTAAAGTTCTGAACATCTGCAAGAACTGTGGCGAATGTCAGGAAACCACTACCCAGAAGGGCGAGCATAAGTATGGCGTTTCTGTTGTGGAGCCGACCTGCATCAGCCCCGGCTATACGGTCAAGGAGTGCGAGGTATGCGGCGACCGCCATATTACGGACATCAAGAATGCCAAGCCCCACAACTATGAATCCATCGTTACTCCCGCCAACTGCGAGAACGGCGGCTACACCCTGCATCTGTGCAAGGGCTGCGGCAGCTCCTTTATCACTGACTACACCGACCCTCTGGGGCATAGCTTTGACAAAGGTACGGTTGTGACTTCTCCCTCCTGCACTGGTGAGGGCGTGACCGAGTACCGCTGCGAGCGCTGCGGCTATCACTATGTTGAGGGCAATGCCGCTGTTGGGCATACCCCCGGCGATGAAGCCACCTGCACAGCTCCCCAGCTCTGCACCAAGTGCGGCGCTGTCATCATGCCCGCCCTCGGTCATAGCTTCAAGTCCGAGGTCACAGCTCCCACCTGCACCGAAATGGGCTTCACCACCTACACCTGCGAGCGCTGCGGCGAGAGCTACAAGAGCGACTATGTGAAAGCCACCGGTCACAAAGCGAGCGATTGGATCATCGACAAGGAGCCTACCACCGACAGCGAGGGCAGTAAGCACAAGGAGTGCCTGAACTGCGGTGAGAAGCTGGAGACAGCGACCATCGAGAAGCTGTACCTTTCTGCCACGACCGACAGCAAGGGCGAGGCTGTTGTGGGCGGCTACCTGGTGATCGTCACCGATACCGATACCACGAACCCTGTTGCCAATGCTCATGTGGTTCTGAATAAGGACGGAAGCCTGTCTATTCGTCTCCCCAACGGGCGTATCCTCGACTATGCCGATCAGACCACTGTGACAGTGAAGCTGGTGAAGGATAAGACCCCTGTCTCTGACATTCAGATCGCTGTGACGGACAAGAACGATAACTACGCCGCCGGCAAAACTGATAAAGCTGGGCAGATCACCATTCCCAGCGGCTCTGGAATCACCAACGACGATGGCAAGGCGACCGTAGGCGGTGAGGACGCTGATGGCGACCGCTACACGATCACCGTTAAGGTCATCGATTATGAGACCGGCAGACCCGTTGAGGGCGCTGTTGTCACCATCGGCAAGACCGGTAATATCACCGTGAAGCTGCCTGATGGCACCGATATGGACGAGGACAACCGCATTACGGTCATTGTCACCGATAACCGCAAGAATCCTCTTGAGGACGAGAATGTGACCGTAAAGGGCGACATGGGTCAGAACGCTTCCGGTAAAACGGATGAGAATGGCGAGCTGACCGTTCCTGCCGTTACTGTGACCGAGCGCCATACTGCGTATATCGTGGGCTTCCCCGATGGCACATTCGGCCCGAACAAGAATATGACACGCTCTGAGGCTGCTGCTATCTTTGCCCGCCTTCTGGCTGCAAAGAACGGCGATACGCTTCAGGAGTACGGCAGCTATACGACCAAGTTCACCGATGTTCCTGCAAACGCCTGGTACGCCAGCAGCGTCAAGTACCTGACGAGATACGGCGTGACCTTTGGCTGCGGAAACAACCTCTTTGCCCCTGAGCGTCCCATTACCCGTGCCGAGTTCACCGCTATGGCGGTGCGCTTCTTCGATGTCTATGGGGACGGCGACGCCGAAATCATTGAGAAGTATGCGGAGTTCACCGATGTCTCTGAGGGCTATTGGGCGGCGAAATATATCAAGGACGCCGCTATCCACGGCTGGGTGTTCGGTTATGGTGATGGCACCTTTGGCGCTGAGAAGTCTATCACTCGTGCCGAGGTCGTTACCCTCGTGAACCGACTGCTCGGCTGGAACGCCGACAAGAGCTATGTGGACAAGAACATCCGCAAGCTCACCACTTTCTCCGATATGACGGAGAACAACCATTGGGCGTACTACGCCGTAATGGAAGCCGCCAATACGCATACCGCCACGATTGACGGTTCGGAGATCTGGAGCAAGTAATTTTGTTCCGACGACCTGCTTTTGCAGGTCGTTACATACGCCGCAAGCCTGGACGCAGGACTGTGGCGTATTTCTATATAACTTCCCGAAAAAGGATGGTGATACTCGTGTAGAGCATGAAAATGGGCGCAAAAAAGCTCCGCCCATGACGATGGACGGAGCTTCTAAGCGCTCACAGTTTATTTGATCCAGACGGAAGCTGGGGCAAAATTGCTGAACTCATAGTCGCCGTAAGCAAAGGCTGTGCCGAGGCTGTACGATCCGAAGGAGAAGTACATCGTCACAGTGTAGCCGGGGTTGAGACTCTGGGCTTCGGCGGCGAGCTTCTCAGCTTCCCTCGCAATCTCGTCTCCGCTGAGAGACTTCCACCATGTTTTGAACTCACTCATACTGAGGGAGCCAGAGTAGGTAGCGGTGTAAATCTTCTCGCTGCCGTAGTTGGTGACGGGCTTTTCCTTGACCGCCCAAGAGGATGCGAAGTCGTTGGCGACGGCTGAGGTGCCGGACACTTTAGCCGGATTTGTGACAGTGGCGGTGTTGCTTTTTGCATCATAGCCAACTTCAAGGTCGTAAGCCTCTGCCAAAGCTCTCAGCGGAGCGTAGGTTGTGCCGTTGTAGGTGAACACCAGCACATCGTTTCCCTTTGCGTCCTTTGGCTCAAAGACCTGCCCATTGACAAGGACATTGATCGGATACGCTTTGATGGACAGAGCGCCATCGGACGCAAGAGCGGAAATGGGTAGGGCGATGAGCATAAGAGTTGCAAGCGCCCCGGCGATGAACGAAAAGAACCTGTTTTTCATTTTCAAGACCTCCAATATGTAGTTTTGTCTTTCGACACTGTAAGCATAGCGTTTTGGAGGTTTTTCAGCAATTATGCGACTGCGCCAGTCGCACATTTGAAATCTACGAAAGGGGTGAGAACTTGAACGCCAAGACCATTATTGGAATTGTTCTGGTCGTCTTTATCTTAGGCGGCTTTGTGTTCCTGCAACTCAGGAATCGAAAAAAGTAGTACAAAGGCTTGGGGCGGAGATTTCTCCGCCCCATTTTTTATTCTGGAGGAGATGAAATATGAATCAGACAAAGACCGTAGAAAACCGTGTGCTTGCGATACTTCGAGCTTGCCCTCGTGCGAGATACGACGACATGGTGCTGATTTTGCACTATTACAACCAGTATGGAACAATTCGTGCCGGCGAACTGCCGCTGGAAACGGTGATCTACAACTACAAGGCGCTGAATTTGCCCTGTTTTGAGACAATCCGCAGAGCAAGGCAGCGTGTTCAGGCGCTTTTCCCCGAGCTGTCCCGCACCCCTCCCCAGCAGGAGATCAGCAGTATTTTGATTACAGTCGAGATTGGAGGTTGAGACAATGCCAAAGGCACTAACTGCGGAACAGCAGAGCTTTCAGCAGAAAATCAAGGTGCTGTCGAAGCTCTATGAGGGCGGCTGCAAGACAGAAAAGGAGCTGCAAGCCCTGGAGCTTGCGGAAATGCTGAAAATCCCGAACATCACCGTGCAGGAGCTTTCCATCATCGTGTCGCTGCAAAAGTATGTGAAATCGCATACCCTCTACTCTTATCTTGGAGGTGGAACGGATGAGCAGCCTGGTCAGAACGAATGACAGACATATCGTTTGGAGCGACCAGAACCTCGATATTGAGGACTGGCGTGAGGACTATAAGGAATACCTCGAAGCCAACAACCTGGACTTAGACCCAAACGATGAAAACGCCATCTATGAATGGATGGTGGAGACAAACGGAGAGTATCTCTCCGATGAGCGTGTGAATCTGAACATTCAGCTTTCCCAGCCCATCATCGTCATCGGCGACCTCGGTCGCTGGAACGGACGAGTGATGGGCTACAAGATGATCGACTCCGGCAATATCAAGGACTGCCTGTACTCTGATACCGATTTTACCGAATGGTATGTTGACAAGTACGGAGATTTCAGGGCGGACGCTATTCACCATGATGGGACGAACCACTACCTCTACCGAGTGTTCAAAGACGGAGTGACAGAATCCCAGATTGAGCGCTTGCAGGATAAAATCTATATGGGGAAAGCAACCAGAGCCGACATCACAAGGGTCACGAAAAGGCTCGGTGACGAGATTGGCAGGGTCTACGGCTGGGACTTCCCGAAAAACAGAACAGCGATTGAAAGAGAGGTGGGCTGAGTGGAACTGCAAATCAGACCTATGAGCTACGAGGAGCGAAAATACACCTATGCCCAAAGCTCACAGCTCAAAAGCCAGACCGGAAGCATCGGTCATCTGCGAGGTGACTTTGGCTCTGGCGAACAGTTTTACACTTCCTGGTTCGAGCATGACAGCAAGCTGAAAACCCCGGAGTTCAGCTCCGAGCTGGACGAGGTGGTGAACGAGCTTCGCAGCAAAGGCGGTCTGTTAAATAGCCGCCGCAGTATGGTGGATTATGCAAAGAATTATCCTGAAAGCAGATTTAAGGGAGCATACACGACCGAATACGGCTTCAGGGTGGATACGGAAAACCATTCGTATCTCTTTCGCTGCAACCCCACCCAGGGTGACTATAACTTCTACTGCTTCTGCTACCAGCGAGAGTGGTTGGACGATCATATTGACCGTGCAAGGCGAGATTGTCAGACAAGGAGCCAAAAGAAAAATATGTGCTTCAACCCCCTACGTTGGAAGATGGGTATATGTATCTGTTAAGCCAGACAGAGGGAGGGATAGAACGATGAAGTTATATTTTAAAGAGTGTAAAAAGATTGCAGCAAGCGTGATTTATTATATCTTTATCGCTATTTTGGTTTTTAGCTGGTTCCAGAATTTTCGGGGAGTGACAAAAACAGAAATCAATTGGGAAAAGGGTATTCCCCCAGCAGATATAGGTTTTGAACGCTCATTACTGTCCAAACCATCCGAGGAGGATGATTACTTTGGCAGTAAGGTTTCAGAGGATGACCCGGCGGCAATCATGATTCCTTGTGCCGTAATGTTGCACAAGGTTATTTGCTCTCTTATATAGGTCATGAGAGTTAATCAACGAGATCACCTCCCCAGTGGGAAATAGGTCAATGATAATGTATCACATAGTATGTACCATAAAACGGACTTACTTCTTATACTTGTTCGGAGCGTACTTCTTGTTCTCCTCTTTGGCCTTCCAGTAATACTCCTGCAAAGTCCTCATAACACCATCGAGGTCATCATCTGAGAGACTACCACCGGCAAAAAGACCACCCATCTCTGCAACGAGCTGTTCAGCTTGCTTTTTCCCGCTGTACCCATAACGGGACTGTGCCTCAGAAATAAAGGTGTCGCCCTCATTGTAGAGAGTCTCCACAGATACGCCAAGGATCTCCGCAAGGCGAGTATATACACTTCTGTCCTGCGGATAGGTCTTGCCCTTTTCATAGTTGCTGATGGTATTTACGCCGAGTCCGGCTTTTTGGGCGAGTTCTCCCTGTGTTAGTTGCTGCTCCATGCGGAGAGTACGGAGCTTTTCACCGAATCTCATACTCGCTTCCTCCGTTCATTCACAAACTGTTTGTGTATTTTCTGATTTTCCCCTTGACATTCACAATCGGATTTCATATAATGGGATTCACAAACCGATTGTAGATTGCAAGCAAAGTCTACAATAACTTGTGGAAATTGTCAAGGGGTTTGCGAAAATAATCCGTGATTCACAAGCATTTCCCGTAAAGGAGGGTCAAAATGGCACGACGAAAGGTATATGTGACGGTCAAAGCCGAACACAAGCTCGACGGCTCTTGCTGTCCAAAGACCATACGAATGGCAGATGAAGAAGAATACGAGATAGATCGAGTGCTTCAGGTATGCCGAGCTGCCTCGGAGGTTGGTGGTCGTGGGATTCGTTACACTATCAGGATCGGACGCAGCGAAACTCATCTTTTCGACGAGCAAAATGGAAAGTGGTTCGTCGAGGCGAAGTTCTGTTAGGCAAAGGAGCAAAACATTGAAGCGCTTATCACGAAAGGATCTTGAGTTGTTGGGCAATCGTGTTACAAAGGCGTACATGGAATTGCCCGAAAACAAGGGTAGGCAAATCTTCCGGATAGAGCCGGAACTGCTATGTGAGCAACTGATCGGTCTGAAAATTGATTACCGTCATCTTTCAGCAGACGGCTCTATTCTTGGTCTAACTGCCTTTGAAGGTGTTGGAATCGATCTGCCGTGGGACGATGCGGACGATGGCGTTTACTATCTTGACGGTAAAACCGTGCTGATAGAGAGTGATCTGAGAGATAGCATAGAGCAATCAGGTAGAAAAAACTTTACGATAGCCCATGAAGCCAGTCATCAGATTCTCAAAATGGTGTATCCAAGAGAATACGGAACCAGACCCCATGCTCAGCCGCTGCATTTTTGCAGGGCTAACTCAATAAGGAAGCGTCCGATTTCCGATTGGGAGGAATGGCAAAGCAACACGCTTGCGTCCTTTGTTCTGCTCCCCAGAGTTCTTGTGGAGCAGGCTATGAATCTGTTTGACATCGGCGGTGGAATTAAGATACTGAACCGCCTGTTTTACAAAGAAGATTACGACAAGTTTGTATGTATGTCTGAGCTTCTTGGCTGTTCCAAAACCGCCCTGGCGATCCGAATGAAGCAGATGGGCTACATCGGACAAGATTATCTCGACAATCCATACAGGCTTTTAGATGTGGAGGTAGACGATTATGGCGAATAGGTTTTCGCCGCAGGCGTATGATCCTGTGAAATACGAGACTGTGAAGAAACAGCAAGACGCCTTGAAAGCGCAGTGTAAGGGCGTTTTGAGAGTATCAAGAATATGCCCCTATTGCAATCACAGAGTAGATGATGTGGCAAAGGGCGACCACGGCTACACCTTTATGAAATGTCCCAACTGCGGAGAGGAGATAGTATTTCCGCCCATACATTTCAGGTTAGCAAGGAGCTGAACGCTTAGAACAACTGAATAAGAAACACGAGTATCGTGCTACGGAGCCGCTTGATGCGCTGACTTCCAAATGCCGCTTGATGTAGACAATTTCTCCAACGGAGAAGTCTATCCAAGTGGCATTGTCAGCGCATCAGGCGGTTTCTTTGTATGCTCATCGGTTCCGAGAAAGGAAATCGATGAGCATTTTTGCATGGCAGACCGCCATTTCACGCTATCCGTGATCTCCGAGTTTTGACCTACAAATCAAAACTCAACTTTAAGGAGATTACGGCAATGGCCAATATTAAGGACTTAGAGCTGCAATTTGCGGCTGATTGTAAAGTTATAGAGCTGAGATACGAATACAAGGGATACACGGGCGATGAGAGGTATGGATTGATAACCTCTCTTTCGGAACAGGAGCTTTCCTGCAAGTATGGTTGCCTGCTGGAGAGATATGCCCCATACATCGTGCTTGACCTGTCCTTTGGAGAAGTGAGAGACGATTTTCGCCGCAACGAACACAAGCATGAGGTTCGACTCCTGATGGGAAATCAGTTTGAGATTTCAGAGGACTTTGAAGAACACCACCCTGAGCTGGCAACTCCAGACAGCATTGATGAGCTGATAAGGAAGGAAGCATCCTCTGAGCTTTGGGAGGCAATCAACAAGCTGAAGCCGCTTCAAAAAAGCCGTTTGATAAAGCACTATTTCGAGGGAATGTCCAGCCGTGAAATTGCAGTAGCAGAAGGAGTGAATTATAGTGCTGTCGATAAATCAATCACGACAGCGGTGAAAAATCTGAAATATTTTTTGTCATAGGGTGTGCATTTGGCCTCTCTCATTGAGAACAAGTGAAGGGACTTGTTCCAACTCCGGATAGGGACACCTTCAAATACTATATTTGAGAGGTCAAAGAAATGGAGACAAACACCCGCAAAGTCAAGCGTGGAGAAATCTACTACTATGACTTTGGAAATAATGAAGGCTCGATTCAGAACGGCGTCCGTCCTGTGCTGGTTGTCCAGTGCGAGGAGGGCAATCAGGCCAGTACAACTACTGTCGTTGCAGCGATTACATCGGTAATCAAGAAGCGTTACCTGCCCTCCCATATCATTTTGGGCGACAGGTTCGGGCTAAATAAGCCCTCTATGGTCATGCTGGAGCAGCTCAAAACCATCAATCAGACGGAGCTTCAACGCTATATCGGAGCTGTGGACGATCCTGAACTGGTGCGCCTTATCAATAATGGACTGAAAAAGGCTCTTGGTCTGTGGGTCTACAAACCGAAAGAGGAAGCAGATGTGCGTTGTTTGTGTAGTCGCTGCCTTAACGACTACAAGGCAAGCCCGGACTTCATCGTCCGCCGCCTGAACCCGTTTGACCGCAAGAAGCAGCGCTGCGACAAATGCTCAGACCTCGGATATGAGTATGTCGTGACCGAGAGGAAGCGCAATCAGCGAGGAGGGACTGCCAATGTTTGAAGAAAAGATTTCAGCGATGAACGCAGAGACTGAGGCAGTTCTTCCTCCGTCCGGCTTTGAAAAAAGGGTCTACACAGTCGATGAGATTCAGGACATCTTGCAGATTAGCAAGACCACAGCCTATAACCTTGTGAACTCAGGCGTATTCCATAGTGTCAGGATCGGCGGTCAGCATCGCATCTCAAAGCGCAGCTTCGACGCATGGCTTGACCAGCAGGACAGCAATGCCTCCAAAAGTCAAGTGTGCGATTGATAGAATCGCATACTAAACAAGGGCAGCGGTATTCGGTATCATATAGCCAAGCTGATAGGCTTGGCTATATGACAACCGGCGCTGACAGCGAGGTTGGGAAATGGAGGTACATGATGGAGCAAGAACAAAGCACCACCCCAAAAAAGAGTATGTCGGTGCGTGAAATGGGCAGGATGCTCGGCTTAAAGAAGGTCGAATCCTACTGGCTCGTTCACAAGGGGTACTTCGAGACAGTCCTGGTCGGCGGCAAAATGCGTGTTCTGACGGACAGCTTTGAGGAATGGTACAGAGGGCAGTTCCACTACAGGAAAGTCGATGGAGAAGCCCCAGGCAGTGATTATGCCCACACGCTGTCTGTTCAGGAGTTTGCAGACCTGATCGGTGTGTCTGGAGCCGCTGCCTATTCCCTCGTTGATACTCAGGGCTTTGAGACCATTATCATCAACGGTCGAAAGCAGCTACTCAAAGCGGAGATCTATGGTTGGATAGAATCCCACCCCACATACAAGATTCAATCGGTAAAGGAGAGTGAAGAGAAATGGCTGAGGGATTTGAGAGCGTCCATCCGAGAGGAAACACCGGAAAACGAAGTTACTCCCTTGAAGAAGTGACTTCCATGCTCGGCGTTTGCCGGCAGACGGTGTATAAGCTCATCAAAAGGGGCTGTTTTAAGGCGGTCATGGTTGACCACCACTATCGAATTATCAAATCGAGCTTTGATTCGTGGCTCGATGGAGAGTAAGAAAGGAGATCATCATGGCAACGATTATCAGAAGAAAAAACCGCTACTGCGTCGTTTACGATGTAAAAGACGAAAATGGTAAACCCCGCCAGAAGTGGGAGACCTATCAGACCAATGCGGAGGCAAAGAAAAGGAAAACCCAGGTAGAGTATGAGCAGCAAAACGGCTTGTTCGTTATCCCCAATGCGACCACTGTTGCAGAGCTGCTGGAGGAGTATGTGTCGGTCTACGGGGTCAACAACTGGTCAATGTCCACCTACGACTCCAAAAGAGCCTTGATTTTCAATTACATCAACCCGCTTATCGGGGACATGAAGCTGACAGACCTGAACCCCCGTGTCATGGATAGGTTCTATCTCAGCTTGCAGAAGGTGAAGTCGAAAAGCGTCCAGAACCGCAAGCCCAAGAACGAATATCTGTCCGCTCATGTTATCAGGGAGATACACAAGGTTCTCCGTAACGCTTTCAATCAGGCTGTCAAATGGGAGCTGATGCCGAGGAACCCTGTGCTTAACGCAGAACTGCCCAAAGAGGAGCATGAAACGAGGGCTATCTGGACAGTGGAGGATATGGCAAAAGCCCTTGAAGTCTGTGATGATGACATTCTCTCTCTGGCGATCAACCTTGCTTTTTCCTGCTCTCTCCGAATGGGAGAAATGCTCGGGCTGACATGGGATTGCGTGGACACTTCCGAAAAGAGCATTGCAGATGCGTCGGCGTCCATAACCATCAACAAAGAGCTTCAGAGGGTAAACAAGGACGCTATGGAGGCACTCGATAATAAGGACATCATCAGAGTGTTCCCCAAGGTCATGTGTAATAATAAGACCGCACTTGTACTGAAATCGCCCAAGACCAAGACCAGCGTCCGCAAGGTGTATCTGCCGAATACGGTTGCCCTCATGCTTATTGAGCGCAAAAAACAGGTAGATGGGCTGAAAGAGCTGTTCGGAGATGAATACCAGGACTATAACCTCGTGTTTGCCCACCCAAGCGGCAGACCGATGGAGGGTCAGGTTATTACGAATGCCCTCAAAAAGCTCATCCGTGAAAACGATCTTCCCGATGTTGTGTTCCACAGCTTCCGTCATGCGAGTATCACCTACAAGCTGAAATGGACAGGCGGCGATATGAAAGCCGTACAGGGCGACTCAGGTCACGCCAGGGTTGAGATGGTAGCTGATGTCTACTCTCACATTCTGGACGATGATCGCCGAAAGAACGCACAGCGCTTTGACGAGCAGTTCTATAAGGGAAAGGCTTTCGATGGACAGCATAGTGAGATACCCATGCCAGCCTTTGAATCGTCTGAGGCAATGCTGCAGATGGAGCAAGAGCCGGAACCGGAGGCAGAGAAAGAAGTTGATACTGACGATAAAGAGGTTCTTCTCAGGCTTCTGGCAAAACCCGAAATGGCAGAGCTGGTAAAGAGCTTAGCGGCAAATCTATAATGAATAAGGCGGCAGCCCACAGATGAGTGGACTGCCGCCTTGATTATTCGGATTGAATGTGCTACAATAAACGAACCTAATAGGTACTCACCAAGATTCGACCTTTAACAAAAGACCTAACACCCCAAGTCCGATGTCCCGCCACTTTTCAGGGTGTTTGCTAAGAACCCGTCTAAGAAACCACTTAAAAACGGCTGTTCTTAGCTGAAAAAACCTTGTGATCGGATAACAGTAAAAAGGCTGAAAAGCCTTGAAAACACTGGCTTTTTTGGACTTGGTTAGTGCCTGAAAAACCGCCCTGGGGTGTACTCCTAAGGGGCAGTTATCGGTTCGATTCCGGTTGGGGGTGCCAGGCCTCGGGAACGCATTGTGTGTCTCCCAGGCCTTTTCTATTTGCCGGAGAGGTCAAAAGGATTGCTTTTTTGAGAGATCCTTGTTATACTGTTAGCTGTAGAGAAGCTTTCCCGCGATCCGCTTAGAGCAGGAGCCGGGAAAGCCAGTATTTGAGAAGGAGTGATTGAAAAATGGCAAAAATGAAAGCCGGATTTATCGGCTTCATGGACCGAAACGCGGATCCGTGGGCCCAGCTGGAGGCGGCGGCGAAAATCGGATACCGCGGCTCTGAGAACGCTTCCGGGATCGCCCTGCAGGGCGATGTGAAGGAGAACAGGGCCCGCTTAAAGGACATGGGCATGGAAGCCCTTACCGTCAGCACCATGTCGGGAAAAACCCTGGAAGAGGACGGCGTAGAGCCCATGATTGAGAAGGCTCATATGCTGGACATCTCCCGCGCGGTGGTGTTCCACGGCAAGGTCTATTTTACCAAGATGAATCAGCCCGCCACCTATGACCAGGTGATGCACGAAATCGAGGTGCTGCAGAAGGCGGCTGAAAAGTGCAAGAGCGAGGGCATCAGGCTTGCCTACCATAACCACGACCCGGAGTTCCGGATCAGCTTTAACGGCCTGACGGTGTTCGATATGCTGCTGGCTTACGCGCCGGATCTGTGGATCGAGCTGGATGTGGGCTGGACCACCTATGCCGGGCTGGATCCCGTGAAGGTTTTGCATCGGGTAGCTCCTAGGCTGTCCGCTGTTCACTTCAAGGATTTCCTGCCGGGGCCGGATGTGCAGGTTCCCCTGTGGGGAAGCAAGGAGACCTACAGCATGCCCAACTTCTGCTCTCTGGGCAGCGGTGCGCTGAATGTACATGGCTGCCTGAAGGCCTGCCACGAGATCGGTATCGAGTATGCCATCGTAGAGCAGGATTATATGCACGCCCTTTCCCAGCAGGAGGCGCTGCAGGTAGATTACCTGGTGATGAAGGAATCCGGAATTCTGGAATAAGACCAGTAAGAAAAATAACTGTGAAAAATTGCGCGGCAAAGCCTTCTTTTTGGCTCTGCCGCGCAGCTTTTTATAGTTTTATAATAATGATCTCAGGAAAAGTCAGAACGCGCTGTTTTAGGGCTTAGATCTGTACCTCGCCGGCGAGAATAGCCTTATAATCCTTGAGGTTTTGCTTGAGCAGGGTGGGCGTATCCAGGCCGTAGGGGCATTTCTTCTTACACTGTCCGCACTCCAGGCAGTCCTCGATCCTCATCATCATCTTCCGGCTTTCCTCTGTCAGCCAGTTGGCGGAGGGACTGCGGCGGATCAGCTGTGACATGCGAGCGCACTGATTGATGACGATCCCCGCGGGGCAGGGCATACAGTAGCCGCAGGCCCGGCAGAAATTGCCGATCAGCTCTTTTCTGTCTTTTTCGATCAGCTCTTTGATCTCTCCGTCCATTTTCGGCGGGTTCTCCATATAGCTGATAAATTCGTCCAACTCGTTTTCCCGCTGTACGCCCCAGATAGGCAGTGTGTTTTCAAATTCCGCCTGCCAGGCATAGGCTGCGGCGGAATTGGTGATGAGTCCTCCGGAAAGGCCTTTCATGGAGATAAAGCCCACATTCTTCTCCCTGCACAGGTTGACAAGGTCGATATCCTTTTGAGAGGCCAGATAGCAGAAAGGGAACTGCAAGGTGTCATACAGGCCGGAATTTACCGCTTCCTCCGCCACGTGGAGGCGGTGGTTCGTAAGGCCGATAAAGCGGATCTTCCCCTGCTTTTTCGCCTCCTCCATGGCTTCATAAAGGCCGGTCCCGTCCCCGGGCTTGGGACAGAAGGAGGGGTTGTGGAATTGATAGATATCAATGTAATCGGTTTTTAAAAGCGAAAGGCTGGTTTCCAGATCCTTCCAGAAGCCCTCGACTGTAGTGGAAGGGGTTTTTGTCGCGATGGTGATATGATTTCTCACATCGCTTAAAGCAAGTCCCATTTTCTCCTCGCTGTCGCTGTAGGAACGGGCGGTGTCAAAGAAGGTAAAGCCGGCGTGATAGGCCTTTTTCAGCAGCATCCCCGCATGTTCGGCGGAAACACGCTGAATGGGCAGCGCGCCGAAGGCGTTTTTCGGGCTTGTGATTCCTGTTCTTCCCAGCGTGACCTGCGTCATAGAATCATTCCTTTCCGACTTTGCGGCGGACCTTCCAAGGCTGCCGTTTTATTTTGAGAGTATTATATATCTTAAAGTAAACTTTAGGGCAAGAGATTTTTGTGGGGAGGAAGAAAAGTGCTTTCTTGGCTCCCGCTGATAGTCGTTAGATTTTAGATATTAGTCGTTAGATAAGGGCTCGGCTCCCCTTTGGGGCGGCCTTTTCCTCTTGCCTCTCCCCCTGGGAGAGGTGGCGCGGCGTAGCCGCGACGGAGAGGACGGCCTTTTAGCTGTTAGTTTTTAGTCGTTAATTGTTAGAAAGGGCGTTTCTCGCCTGCCGGCTCGGTCGGGTCAGAACGATTGCCACCGGCAATCTTCCCCCCACAGGGACACACTCTCTCGCCTGCCGGCTCGGTTGCTGCATGACACTGGCGACCAGCGGTCTCGCCTACCGGCTCGGTCAGTTCGTGGCAACGCCCCACCGGGGCGTACTCACCCCAAAGGGAGAGCCAATGTTAAGGTCAAACGGTATACGAGAAACCAAAGAGTGCTGTTTTCTCGACTTACTCCGGCCATTCATTCAGCCGGAATTTTTAAAGGAAAGGAATTGACAGGGATTTTAGAATGGAATATAATCAAGAATAGAAAAAATCAAAACTGTGCGCGGAGAAGATATTCCGTTTTCCTTTTTTCAGAGAGAAGCCGGCAGGTGTAAGGCCTCAAAAGGACCGGAATAGGCCGTTCCCTTTGTTTTCGGGCTTTTTCCCGAAAGCATTTGGCTTGCGCACCGCCGCGAGGAGCGGCGGCGTTTTTCCCGGCGTTAACGGGAGGAAAGCGGCCGAAAGAAACGGGAACGTTTCCTTCGGCAATTTGGGTGGTACCACGGACCTGTCCGTCCCATGAGGGAGGGGCAGGTCTATTGTTTTTAGCAAAGGAGAGGGGCAAATTTGGAACAGCTGATCAGACAGGCCAACGAGCTGCTGAAAAATCAAGGCTTTGAGTATGCTTTCTGCGGCGGCTGGGCTATCGACCTGTTTCTCGGAAAGGAAACGCGCACTCATGGCGATATAGACATTCTGGCTTATTGGCCGGAGCGTGACAAAATCATTGAATGGGCCTGGTCACAGGAATTTCTGGTATATGAGATGCTGGGGGGGCGGGAAGGTTCATCGTATCACGGATGTGCGAGATCAGGTCGTATGCAAAAGAAATATTCTCTGCTGTACGCCGGATTGTGAGCTGGTGTCTTTGACGGCTACGGAAGAAGAGAATATTTATTTTCTGGATTTTCAGCATACCGGGCTTAAGAAGCTGAACTTTCTGGAGTTTCTCTTTAACGGCAAGAAAGACGGCGACTTGCTCTATGCCCGCAATGAGGCCATAAAGCAGGCACTGGAAGAAGCTGTTTTATACCGGGACGGTATCCCCTATCTGTCACCGGAAATGTGCCTGCTCTATAAGTCTACCGATACGGAGAGGGAAGGGTATCAGGACGATTACGATCGTGCCATGGCAGTCATGGACCGGCGGCAAAAACGCTGGCTTAACGACGCTTTGACAGTGATGTACCCCCAAGGCCACAAATGGAGATCAGAAATGTAAGAAGCTTTATATCTTATAGAAATCTGCAAAAATCAAGAAAACAGGAGAGAATGAAACATGCAGTGGACAGGATTAAACGAGTTGAGAGAAAAATATCTGGAATTTTTTGAGTCGAAGGAGCATTTGCGCCTTGAAAGCTTCCCGCTGATCCCTCAGGGGGACAACAGCCTTTTGCTCATCAATTCCGGCATGGCGCCTATGAAGAAATACTTTACCGGCGAGGTCACGCCGCCCAAGACCCGGGTGACCACCTGCCAGAAATGTATCCGCACCCCCGATATTGAGAGCGTGGGGATCGACGACCGCCACGGCACCTTCTTCGAGATGCTGGGTAATTTCTCCTTTGGGGATTATTTCAAGCGGGAGGCGATCTCCTGGGCCTGGGAGTTTTTCACCAAGGTGTTGGAAATGCCGGAGGAGCTTCTCTATGTCACCGTGTATGAGGAGGACGACGAGGCCTGGGACATCTGGACCAAGGAGATCGGCGTCCCGGAAAGCCATATGAAGCGCATGGGCAAGGAAGACAATTTCTGGGAGCACGGCTCCGGCCCCTGCGGCCCCTGTTCGGAGATCTATTTTGACCGGGGCGAGGAGCACAGCTGCGGAAAACCCACCTGCGGGGTAGGCTGCGACTGCGACCGGTATGTGGAGATCTGGAACCTGGTATTCTCCCAGTTCAACAATGACGGACAGGGAAACTACACGCCCCTGAAACAGAAAAACATCGACACCGGAATGGGCTTGGAGCGCCTTGCCTGTGTGGTTCAGGGGGTGGACAACCTCTTCCTGGTAGACACCATGCAGAATATTATGAAAAAGGCCTGTGAGCTTTCCGGGGTGGCCTATGGGGAGGATGTAAAAACGGATATCTCCCTGAGAGTGATTACCGACCATATCCGCAGCACGGTATTTATGATCGGAGACGGGGTGCTTCCCTCCAACGAGGGGAGAGGCTATGTGCTGAGAAGGCTTCTGCGCCGTGCCGCCCGTCATGGAAAAATGCTGGGCATCAACGAGCCTTTCTTGAAGGACATGGTGGATACGGTGATCGCGGAAAACGGAAAGGCCTATCCGGAGCTTCTGGAAAAGGCGGCCACCATCAAGAAGGTGATCTCTTTTGAGGAGGAGAGCTTCGGCAAAACCATCGATCAGGGCCTCTCTCTTCTGAACAGCCTCATCGATGAAGCGGATTCCAAGGTATTCTCCGGAGAAAGCGCTTTTACCCTCAACGATACCTACGGATTCCCCCTGGATCTCACCAAGGAGATCCTGAAGGAGCGGGGCATGGAGGTGGACGAGGAGCGCTTCAAGGAGCTGATGCGCCAGCAGAAGGAGCGTGCCAGAAATGCCAGAAAGGACGCAGGTGCAGACGCCTGGAAGGGCGAGGGCAGCGCGGCGGCGGGCCTGCCCGCTACGGTTTTCACCGGCTATACGCAAATGAGAGGAAGCGCCAGGGTGCTGGCAATCATCAAGAGTGGAAAGCGGGTGGAAAGCGCTCAGTCCGGAGAGGAGATCTCCGTGGTGCTGGATACCACTCCCTTTTATGGGGAAAGCGGCGGCCAGGTAGGCGACAGCGGTGTGCTGGAGGCTGAGGGCGTGTCTGTGGATGTGGTGGATGTGACCCGGCACGAGGGCGTGTTCCTGCACAGAGCGGTGGTTTCCGAAGGGACCTTGAATGTGGGAGATCAGGTGGAGGCGGTGCTGGACACCATGCGCCGTAAGGCCATCATGCGAAACCATACGGCGGCCCATTTGCTCCAGGCGGCCCTGCGCAAGGTGCTGGGAGACCATGTGGAGCAGGCGGGCCAGCTGGTCAACGAAAAGCATGTCCGCTTTGACTTTACCCATTTCTCCGCCGTGACGCCGGAAGAGCTGATGGCGGTGGAGAGCCTGGTAAACGATGAGATCTTAAAGGCGATCACGGTCACCATGCAGGAGATGCCCATTGAAGAGGCCAGAAAGATCGGGGCTATGGCGCTGTTCGGTGAAAAATACGGCGATGTGGTGCGCGTGGTGTCCTCCGGGGACGGCTTCACAAAGGAATTCTGCGGCGGGACCCATGTGGACAGCACGGCGAAGCTGGGGCTCTTCAAGATCACCTCCGAGTCCTCTGTGGCTTCCGGCGTGCGCAGGATTGAAGCGGTGACCGGCGCCGGGGTGCTGTCCGTGCTTGCCGCTCAGAGCCTTGCCATCCGGGAGACCGCCGGGATCCTGAAGGTGCTCAACCCCATGGAGGCGCCGGCGCGGGCCAGGCAGCTGATGGCGGAATTGAAGGAGAAGGATAAGCTGATCGAAACGCTCAATGCCAAAGTGGCCTCCGCCAACCTGGAGGGCGTGTTCCAGAATGCCCAGGAGGTGGGCGGCGTAAAGGTGGTTTACGCCCTGCTTTCCGGCACCGGAGCGGACGCCTTGAGAGCCCTCTGCGACAAGGCAAAGGAATTCCCGGAGGCCGTGGCGGCGGTGTTCGCCGGGATCAGCGACGGGAAGGCCAGTCTGGCGGCCGCCTGCAACGAGAAGGCCCAGCAGCTTGGGCTGAAGGCTGGCGTCCTGGTGAAGGAGGTAGCTCAGCTCACCGGTGGAAACGGCGGCGGACGGCCTGATTTCGCCATGGCGGGAGCCAAGGACCAGAGCAAGCTGGACGACGCTTTGGCCGCT
The DNA here is from genome assembly GCA_946554335.1 of uncultured Neglectibacter sp. Taxonomy (GTDB): domain Bacteria; phylum Bacillota; class Clostridia; order Oscillospirales; family Acutalibacteraceae; genus Acutalibacter. The sequence goes on along the minus strand of CAMNSA010000004.1, from coordinate 7,833 downwards.
GTGCCGGAGCTGGTGAAAAAACAGCTGGAAAAGTGAGCTTCAGAAAGGAGCAAGGAAAATGGCTGACTGTGTCTTTTGTAAAATAGCGGCAGGGGAGATCCCCTCCAACAAGGTATTTGAGGATAAGGAGGTCGTGGCCTTTTACGACTTGGATCCCCAGGCGCCGGTACATGTGCTGCTGATCCCCAAAAAGCATATCTCTTCCGCTCTGGAGATCACGGCGGAAAACAGCAAAGTGGTCGCTCATATTTTTGAGGCGGCCGCCCAGCTCGCGGAAAAACTGGGGCTGGAAAACGGCTTTCGCATTGTCAACAACTGCGGAAAGGACGGAATGCAGACGGTACAGCACCTGCATTTTCACCTGTTGGGAAAGCGGACCATGGGCTGGCCGCCTTTTCCCGCGGAATAAAAACAGAAGCCTGAGAAAACAGTAAAGGAGAGTCTCATATGGGAAAAGTATACAAGATGACCATTGCCGGGTGTGAGAGGGAGCTTCCCATCTGCCCGATCAGTGAAAAACTGGATATCGCTGGCTTTGTCATGTTCAGCGACGTGGAGATCACGGAAAAGACGGCAAAGGCTTTGTTGGAAAAATGCCCGGCCCATGATGTGATCGTGACGGCGGAATCCAAGGGGATCCCGCTGGCCTATGAAATGGCCCGGATCGGCTGCCGGAACTATGTGGTGGCGCGCAAGGGTGTGAAAGCCTATATGGAGGATCCCATCCATGTGGAGGTGAAATCCATCACCACCGACCACATCCAAAAGCTGTATCTTTCCAAGGCGGACTGTGAGAACCTGAAGGGCAAGCGAATCCTGATCGTGGACGATGTGATTTCCACCGGCGAGTCTCTGGCCGCCATGGAAGAGCTTCTGCACGCCATCGGAGGCAAGGTGGTGGGCAAGGCCTGCGTCCTGGCGGAGGGCGACGCCAAGGATCGCGACGATATTATTTACCTTGAGCCGCTTCCGCTTTTCTTTAAGTAAGGCGGAGCTTCCCAGGTTTTTCGCTCCCGCAGGGTTCTCGGCGTTTGTGGGTTCCCTTCTGGGCGTGTTTCTGGGAAAACAGCTTTCTGTCTGGCTTGCTTCTGCGCTGGTGCTGCTGGGGATCGGACTATTGATTCTCAAAAGAAGGGCGAGCCTTGTCAGTGCGGTGGCTCTCTCGCTTTCCCTGACCCTTTCCCTTTTCGCCCTGTCCTATTCCGCACGGGTCGAACCCTATCTTCCTCTGGCGGGAAAGAAGGCGGAGATCCGCGGGATCGTTTTTGACTATCCGGAGGAGGAGTATCACAAGTACTATTATCCCCTTCGGGTGACGGCGGTGATCGGGGAGGACAATAGAGAAACAGTCACAAATTTTCAGGTGAGGCTTTCTGCCGTCCAGCCTCTTTCCTGTGCTCCCGGGACGGCTTTTACCGGAAGTGTAAAGTTTTATTCCTTTTCAGAAGACGGCCTCTATTCCAGGAAAAACTCCAATATTGCCAAGGGGATCGTTCTGGGCGCCTCTGTTTCGGATTATGAGGCCTTGTCCCTGAAGCTCCCTGAGAAAAAGAGTCTGGAAACCTTTTGGCCCGAAATGCGGCAGTATCTGAAGCGCTGTATTTCCAGGGCGCTCCCTGAAGAGCCCGCCGCGCTGCTGAAAGCAATGCTGTTGGGGGACAGAAGCGGGCTTTCCGAAGAGGTGGAGTCCGATTTCCGGAAGGTGGGCGCCTCTCATCTGCTGGTGGTTTCCGGGCTTCATCTTTCCGCCTTGTGCGCCTTTCTGCTCATGCTGCTGCGCCCGCTTCCTTTGGGAAGAGTGGGGAAAAACGCGGTGACGGCCGGGGCGATCCTGCTGTTTCTGTGCCTGCTCGGGTTTCCTTTTTCCGCGGTGAGAAGCGGCGTGATGCTGCTCTTGTTTTTGGCGGCGGACTCTTTGGGAAGAGAGCAGGATAGCTTAAATTCTCTGGGCTTTGCCGTGCTTCTGATCTGTCTTCTAAACCCTTTTGCGGCGGGAGACACAGGGCTGGCCCTTTCCGTGCTTTCCACCCTGGGGATCATCACTCTGCATCCTCTGCTCTTCGGAGGGATCAAGCGGCGGCTGGAAAAGTGGGCTGTGTGGAGGCTGGGGCTTTCCGCTCTGTGCGGATCTTTGTCCGTAAGCGTCTCTGCCATGCTTTTTACCCTGCCGGTACAGCTTCTGGTGTTCGGAGGGCTTTCTTTTTTGGCTCCGCTTTCCTCTCTGCTTCTGGTCCTTCCCTGCACACTGCTTCTGTACAGCGGCGCGCTTTGTCTGGGCTTTTCTGCCGCGTGGCCTCTTGCTCCGGCTGCACTGCCCTTTGCCTTTTTGTCAGGCGTGCTTTCCAAAATGATTCTTTGGAGCGTTCAGGAGCTTGGGAGGATCCCGGTATCCTTTCTGCCGCTGAGCACGCAGGAAGCGTTTTTTGTGTTGGGATTCTCGACGGTTTCCCTCTGTTTTTTCAGGCTGTGCAAAAAAGACCGGATTGTAAAAACTGTTTCCGTCTGTCTTCCTTTTGCGGTTCTTCTTTTGGCGGGCCTGATAGAGCAGACTGCTCTTTCCGGCGGCGTCACAATGGCTGTGCTCAATGAAGGAAGCTCTTCCTGTGTGATTTTGATGAAGGACGGGGAGGCGGCAGTGCTCACTTTAGGTGGGTATCGCACCTCAGGAGCGCTGTCTGTGCTGGAAAGAAGCAATATCCGGCGCCTTGCACTGCTTCATCTTTCAGAGGATTCCCAGGAGGCCTGCGAGGCGGCGGGAAAACTGCTGCGCAGATACGAGCCCGGGGAGATCTGGGCGGGAGAGGGACTTTATCTGGGAAAGAACTGGAAGCAGGCCCTGGGACATGAGCCCGGAATCTATGAAGAGACCACACAGCTTTCCCCCTTTGACGGGGTGACTGTCTCTTTGGAAGCGGACCGGGTCACCGTGAGGGCTTCCGGGAGAAAGATCCTCATCGAAACGGGCGAATCTGGAGGAGGAAGCTGCGATATTTTGATCACGACCCAGCGGAAAAGCCAGGTGTCCGCGTCCTTCGTCATTCTGGAAACAGACGAAGAGCAAGCGGGGGACGCCGCGGATGAAACTGTTTTGCCTGCCTGTGAGGGGAGACTTATCCGCCTGAAGCTGGACGGGAAAAAACTGCTGGTACGAAGGGAATACTAAGTAAAACGGAAAGGGGATCTTCTGATGCCGGTGCTTACGGAACAGGAGTGGAAGCGCCATTTGGCTTCCCGGGAATTTTCCAGCCTCTACATCATTTACGGAGAGGAAAAATACCTTTTGAAGCGCGCCGCGCAGCAGCTGATCTCCCGCACGGGAGGCGACAGCTTCCCGGAGTTCAACAGAAACGAGTTTGGAAGCGAAGCCTCCGTACAGGCAATCGCCGACGCGGCAGAGGCGCTGCCCTTTTTCGCCGAGCATAAGTGCGTTTCCGTCACGGACTTTAATTTGGAGGAAAAGGCATCTTCCGAGCAGGAAAAGCTTTGGGAGCTGCTGGAAAATCTGCCGGAGACCACCACGCTGGTCTTCTGGTATCCCACCCTGCAATTCGATGGGAAGAAAAGCGCCAAATGGAGAAATTTTCTGAAAAAGGGGGAGACGCTGGGCTGTGTTCTGGAATGTCGGCAGCGGGACGCCTCCGACCTGAAAAAGCTTTTGATCCGGGAAGCGGAAAAAAGCGGATGCAGCCTTTCCCGGGAGAATGCCGCCCTCATTTTGGAGTATGCCGGGGCGGACCTGAAAAATCTCCTGAATGAAATGGCGAAGCTTTGCGCTTACCAGAAAGAAGGGGAGATCTCCCGAAAGCTCATTGAAGAGCTGGTGCCGAAAACAACCGAGACCACCGTGTTCCTGATGACAAACGCCCTGGTGGCGGGAAATTATCAAAGAGCCTACGAGCTTTTGGGTCAGCTCTTTTACCAGAACGAGGAGCCCATCGCCATTTTAGGCGCTCTCTCCTCCGCCTATGTGGATCTTTACCGGGTGCGCTGTGCTCTGGAAAGCGGGCTTTCCGCTCAGGCTCCCGCAGAATACGGAGACTATAAGGGGAAGGAATTCCGCTTAAGAAACGCGGAGAAAAACGGCAGGAGGATGTCCCTTGTCGCTATAAAGGAAAGCCTCCACCTGATCCTGGAGGCGGATCTGCGTCTGAAGGGCTCTCGCTTTGACCCCAGGATCGTTTTGGAGGAGCTGATCGCCAAGCTGCTGCTGGCGGCAAATCGCGTAGAAAAAGAGGAGGAACGGCGTTGATCCAGATTCGAGAGGTCATTGTAGTGGAGGGAAAATATGATAAGATCAAGCTTTCCTCTCTCGTTGACGGCTTGATTATCGAGACCAATGGTTTCGGCATTTTTAAGGATCAGGAGCGGCTGGACCTGATCCGTTCCCTGGCAGACAAGCGCGGGATCATTATTTTGACGGACAGCGACAGCGCGGGCTTTCTCATTCGGGGAAAGCTTTCCTCCTGTATCTCGCCGGAAAAGATCAAGCACGCTTATATTCCGGATATTCTGGGAAAGGAAAGAAGAAAATCATCTCCCTCCCGGGAAGGAAAGCTGGGGGTGGAAGGAGTGGAGACGAAGATTCTGCTGGAAGCTCTCCAAAGGGCCGGAGCCACCCTGGAGGAAAAGCGGCCCCGGAGGGAGGCGGTCAGCAAGTCAGATCTCTACGAGCTGGGGTTGGTTGGCAGAGAGGAAAGCGCCGTGAAGCGGAAGCGGCTTTTAAAGGAGCTGCGCCTTCCGGAACATCTTTCCGCCAATGGGCTTCTCCGGGTGATCAATACCATGTATTCCAGAGAAGAGTGGAAAAAGCTGTTTGAAGGGGACCCGGAACGCGCAGAGGCCTCCTCAGCAAAGGAAGCGAAAGAGAGGAAATCGGAATGAACGAGTTGAGAGACGCTTTACAGAATACCGAGTTTCGCACCAAGGGCCACTGGTATCGGAAGGAAGAGGTGGACGATTTTATCAGGGGCCTCAGGGTAGCTTTGGAAAAAGAGCAGGAGGACCGCCAAAAGCAGGAGGAAAAGCTTAACGCCTTGGAGGAGAGGGCCTCTGAACTGGAAAGAAAGCTGGAAGCCCAGGCGGTGAGAAGCAGCAGGATCTGTGAGGATCTGCGTGAGGAGCGGGAAGAGCTGATGGAGCAGATCCGGCTTCTGCACCGGCTCAGGGAGGAATTCCGCCATAGGGTGCAGAAAGACGCTCAGGCGATCCTCCAGGAAATGGGCGAGCTGCCCTCGGACCAGCTTTTGTAAGGAGGCCTGAGAGCATGCAGGAAAGCAGCGAAGAATTTTTAGAGCTGTATCGGCAGATGGAAGACCTGCTGGAAAAACGGTATCAGGGAGAAAAGCGCCGCTATTCCAGTGTGGTGTTCGAGTTCTGTAAGGATGAGGAAAGCGAGCCGGTGCGGGACAGACTGCAGGTTTGCAGAGAGCTAAGAAACCTTCTCACCCACACGCCCAACCTGCAGGGGCAGCCGGTGGCCCAGCCCTCTGGGCCGGTGCTGGAGGCCATGAGGCAGGTCCTGGAATTTGTAAAACAGCCTCCGCTGGCGATAGAGTTTGCCACGAAGGGCGAAAATATCATGACGGCAAATCCCGGGGAAAAGGTATTGCCCCTGATGGCAAAAATGGAGAAAAGAGGGTTTTCCCATGTGCCGATCCTGGAGAACGGAAGGTTTTGCGGCGTGTTCAGCATCGGCACGGTGTTTCGCTATCTGCTGCAGACCGGGGGAGAGGGGATCTCCCCGGAGCATACCGTAAAGGATCTGGGCCGGACGATCGCCCTAAAGGAGCATCTGGAAAATTACCGCTTCGTTTCCGAGAAGGCCACCTACAGCCAGGTAAGAGGGGTATTAAGACGGGTAGCCGGAAAAAACAGCCGGGTCTCTGTGGTGTTTATCACCCGATCCGGAAAAGAGAATGAAAAGCTTTTGGGCATGGTCACTCCCTGGGATGTTCTGGGAGGGGCACAGTAAAGAAACCTTCGTTTTGACTTTTGTCAAAACGAAGGTTTTTCTGGTGAAGCCGTATTGTTATGGGAAGAAATATTCCGCTTCCAAAAAGCTTCAGCGATTCTGCCCTGTCATTTTGGTGATCAGGGAAATGAGGGTTTCCTTTTCCCTGGAAGTCAGGGCTTGAGAGACGCTTTGCCCCCATTCGCTCAAATAAGAACGAATGGTGGGAAGCAGCTCCTGCCCCTGCTTCGTAAGGTAGATATTGTGCTGCCGCCGGTCGCTTTGATCAATCTCCCGGCGGATATACCCCAGCTCTTCCAGCTTTTTGGTACGGCGGGCCACATTGCACTTGTCCAGATACATATGCTGCGCGATGCTGTCCTGAGAGGCGCCGGGATGGTGCTCCAGATGCAGCAGGATCATATACATAATGCCGGCAAACCCATATTCCCGCAGCCGTTCTCCCATGAATTTTCTGCGGCTGCGGTAAAGATAGCTCAAAGCGCGCCCCAGCTCCCGGCTGAAATCCCCTTGGAAGGCCCGGAAAGCAGTTTCTTTTTCCATTTTTGGTTCACCCTTTCTCCCGAGGCTCAGAAGACAGGCGATAGGCCTGAGTTTTCTTCATTATAGTGGAGCGGCCGCAGATTTGTCAAACAAAATTCACGAGGAATTTCCCAGGCGCTCCATTTCATCCGGCCGCTTCTGCAGAGGCCTTGGAAAAGCTTCCCCCGGGAGAAACACGGCAGACCCGATCGCGCTCTTCTGTTCTGAGCGGCAGAGAGGACAAAAGCGTCTCATAGACGGTGGAAAGCCCCAGGCGGATCTCCTCGTCCGAGGGGATCGTCTCTCTCAGAGGGAGAGCGAGAATTCGGTATTCCACGCCGAACAGCAGGGAATAGATGTTGGAAGCCGCACAGCCGCAGCGTTCATAAAAGCTAATCCTGCGGGACCTCGCTTTCCGCTCTTCTTCCGTGGAGGCGCTTTCCAGGCTCTCCACCTCGATGAGAAAATAAGAGGCGGAATGATCAGCGGAAAGCCCTCTCAACGCCTGCAGGAACCGGCTGCCGATCCCCTGTCCCCGCAAGTCCCTTTCCACGGCGAAATAGTCCAGCAGAAGGGCGTCCCCCTGCGCCGCGAAAGCGGCGTAGGCAAGAATTTTTCCCTCTTCCATAAAAGCATAGCAGCGGTACTGCCCCTTTTCCCACAGAGTGCGGAGGCTTTCAAAGGGGCGAAGCTCTGACGGGGGAAAATCCCTCGTCATCCGGTTTCGGTACAAGATCTGCATTTCGGCAAGCGTCAGCTTTTGGATCTCCATAAAAACTTCCTTTCAGGAGGGGTTTCCCTCGGGAAAGCCCGGCGTAAAAGAAAACGCCCTTCCTCCTATCAAGCTTCAGATACCACTCAGTGTATCACAAAAGCGAAGGGCAAAGCAAGACAAAGAAAGAACCGGATCGTCCTTTTTCGCACACGAGAAGCAAAAGATTTCTCTGTTCATTTTGGTTTATCAAGAAGCTTTAGTGACCGATAAATTAGAAGCGACGCAGTGACGCCTTGGCTCTCCCCCTGGGAGAGCTGGCGCGTAGCGCCTGAAAGGGCAATCCATAACGCCCTTTCCGTCACGGCTTTGCCGTGCCGCCGTCTCACCTGTCGGCCGGACCTCTCGTCATAAAACAAAGCGCGCTATCTGCCCGACTTGCCGCCGGCGCAGCGGAAATTCCAGTTTGTCCGCTTAGCTTTTAGTCGGGCGGCATAGAGGAAACCAAAGCGCGCTATCTGCCCGACTTGTCGCCGGCGCAGCCGGAAATTTCGGTTTGCCCGTTTGGCTTTCAGTCGGGCGGCATAGAGGAAACCAAAGCGCGCTATCTGCCCGACTTGTCGCCGGC
>CAMNSA010000003.1 GCA_946554335.1 uncultured Neglectibacter sp. | reverse complement strand
TCGAGCGCTTGACTATCATACCAAATCCTTGCCCCCCTTGTCAACACCTTTTTTCTTTTTTTTTGTTTTTTTCTTAAAAACTTGAAAATTATCCATATATGGTACTTTAAGGCAGGGCAGGACCACTAGAAAAGCGGTCCCTTTTTCCGTTTTTCCGGGCCGGACCTGAAGGGTCATGCCTTCCCGCCTGTGAGACGGGAAATGATGGGCCTTGCTGCCCGGCCCGGAAACGGTTTTTACGCCTGACCAATGGAGGAAAACACTTAAGGAGGAAAACCCTTTGAAGGAAACACTTTCCTTTGGTCAGTTTTTCGACGGCAAAGACTTCACTGTTTCCGACTCGGAAGAACCGGGCTATGACTCTTCCCGCGGCCAGACGAACTCCTCTCCCGGCATAAAGGCGTCCCAAATGGGCATATAATCCGCCATGGCGATGTCAACGGCAAACTCATCCGTATAAAATCCATACACGGGAATACAAAACGGTTCTCTGATCTGTATATCATAGTATACTTCGCAGGAAAAGCCGTCTGAGAACTGTTCCGGATACTTTTTCAGCACATAATCCCGGGCCTGCTGATAGGAAACTGTCTCCAACGGGATCTCCTGCCGGGGAGAAAGGATCCTGAGGGACAACACCACCTCACTCTCCTCGTCTGCATCTACTGAAATCGTGAGGGAATGGAAAGCGTCTGCACGGGCATTTTCAAACAGGTCCTCTGAACGCTCTGTTATTTTATACATATATTCAGTGATCCTGCCATCCAGCTGTTTGGTGGTCACATTCCGCACCAGCGGATTTTCAATGTCCAAAAGCCACAGGGCAGCCACGATATACTTATTTTCAAGTAAGCTGTCCTGATCGTTTCCCTTCAAAGCTTCTGACAATGCCTGAGCGCCTGGCACGTTAATGCAGACGGAGTTGATCAGAGCGCGGATTTTTACCGCCTGATCCTGATATGTAACGCTATCCCAGCCTTCCCGAAGATAATGCTGATGGGGTTCCTTATTTTTCGTAGTGGATTCTTTTATGGAAAAGCTTCCCTCTTGAATTCGCTCCTCTGCTTCCTCGCCATAGAAGTAGGTCAGATAATCCTCTACATAGTTTCGAAGCTGATCCTTTTCCTCCCTGCCCAGCTCATACAACTGGCCGACCTGACCGTCAGGGTACGGATTCAGATAGACCGGAAACGGCTTCATATCTTCTTGCTCCAGTGGGAAGCAGGTTCTTCTGGGAGAAAGAAGTATATGGCACCCATCCCTTGTTCCAACCTGACAAATCGTAAATCGATTATCCGCCTCCACAAAATCCTCTTCCGTAATAGCCTCATAATCTACCATGGGGATATAGTGGCTGTTGTGGGTTTTATCATCGACAAATTCATAATTGGGGACAGTCATGCTCGGGCGTCCGTCCTCCTCGTGGAGTGCCACATAAGTAATTTTACAGCGAACGCCCTCTTGCACACTGTCATATCGGCTCTGCATTAAATAGTCATACGCCTTCTGGTAGGTCAAAACAGGAAGCTCTATCTTCTTCTCAAGAGGTTGATAGGGAATGCTGAAACTCACTTGATAATCCTCCACTTCCTGAGACCCCGACCGTGGATACACCCGTATCTCTATTCCTTTGACGCCCCGATTCACGGCATCCTCTCCGGCATTTGCTCCCTTTTCCCATATCTCACACTCAAGGTACTGCTCTGCTACCGAATCATAGCGGAGAGCAAGCTCTGCCTCCTTCACTCCGGCTATCTGCAGAGCGGTCTGTACCACCGGGAAGACGCGGACCGCTTCTTTGTCTCCCGCGGACACCGCTTCATACAGCTCCTGATCGTTTTTAATACTGAGCCTCATATCGTTGTTGAAAGCATTTATTGTGACTGCTTCATCCTCATATCGATACCCGTTTTTGAGCTCATGGACCCCATATTCGTCTTCATAACTGGATTTTAATTGAGATTCCTCTATCTCCAAAGTATCATCTTCATAAAAGCCTCTGAGGAAGCTTTCTACCGCCTCGGCCATTTTTGCCTTGTCCAGGTCTTCCCGGGCCACTTCCCAATAGTCGATCCGATAAACCGGCATGGTTGTGGGAAACAGTGAGTTTTCGTCCACCAGACACTCGTCTGCAACATATCCCCCACAAGTACTGCCGTATCTGGTGATCCGCGGCTCCGGCGCTTTCCATTCCTTCACCGGAACGGGCGTAGGTGCCTGAGAGGAAACAGCAGATTCCTCCTTTGAAACCTCCGAAGAGCTTACCGGAGGTTGGGAGAAAGCTCCCGGCTCCGGGTCCGAGCCGCAGGCAAACAAATTCATTGCCAACACTGCCGCGCACAAGATACTTCCCGTTCGTTTCCAGTTTTTCATTTTCCCCCACTCCTTTTTGGGAAGACAGGGGGCCGGCCCTTTCCGGCCCCCTGTCTCCCGGTCTCTTCACTCTACTTAATTTCTGCCGCTTATAGGCTTATCTTTTGAAAAAACACGGTTTTGCATGAATCGAAGGAGGAACCCCCCTTGATTAGTTTTCCTCCGGCGGCAATGAGGTCACGGTTTCCGGCTCTGAGAGTTCGGAAGATACCGGCTCCGGCTCGGAAGATACCGGTTCAGAAGAAGATTCTTCCTGCAGTTCCTCTATGGTCTCATAGTCCTCTTCTGTGACAGACTCATAGTCTACCATGGGAACATATCTGGTATAATACGCGAAACGGTCATCTTGGGTTTTTCCGTTTATCAGGAACTCATAGCAGGGAATCAATTTGTCACTTTCCTCAAATGACATAAAGGACACGGTACAGCGGTATTCTCCCAGATAGTTTGGAAACTTTTCTTTCACACTTTCTAACGCCTTGCCATAAGAAAGCACCGGAAGCTCCGCCTTTTGACTGGGCTGGCGGTAATAGACCCAAATTTCAACTTTGGGGGAAAAGCTTGTCTCGATCCTGACATTTCTCAGCTTTCTGTTATAAGCATCCTCTTCCGCGTCTTTCCCAGCTTCAGAAAGCAGATAATAGCTAAGCTCCGGCTTCTCATCGGCATGAAGGATACCTCCGTTTACTGCCCAGCAATTAAAATTCTTCAGCTCTGCCGTTTCAATGGCGGCCTGAATCGCAGAAGAGGACAGGATCTTCTCTTTATCTCCTGCTTTTACCGCTGTAAATAAATCCAAGTCCCGCTTTATTTCAATCAAAAAGTGATCTCCTCTAAGGCGCATTTTCAGGGAATCATCCTCATAGACATATTGCGCCATTGCCTCTTTTCGCGTTTCCGGAAGTACCAGCGTTTCATCCAAGCGAAACTCCTCGTCTTGATAAAACAGTTTGAGATAGTTTTCGGCCTTGTGAAGAAGCTCTTTTTTATCCAGTTCCTCTGTGAAAACAAATCCATGCGCGTAAGAATTTCGGTATACCGGCATAGTCTCAGGCAGCTGCGTGTTCTCGTCTACCAGCCACTCGTCCGGAATCGCTCCACCGCCGCCTCCGCCTAAAGAAATTAATTCCGGTTCCGGCGCCTTCCACTCCTTCACCGGCACCGGTGTAGGAGCTTCTGAAGAAACAGCCGTTTCCTGCTTGGGTACCTGAGAAGAGCTGACAGGCGGCTTATTTTCCGGCTTCTCTTCCGACGCGCAGGCAACCAAGCTCATTGTCAATACCGCCGCGCACAAGATACTTCCCATTCGTTTCCAGTTTTTCATTTTCCCCCACTCCTTTTTGGGAAGGCAGGGGGCCGTCCCTTTCCGGCCCCCTTGTTCCCCCGGTCTCTTTTCTCTATTTGTTACAGGCTTCTGTTTTTAGAGCCGTTTTTTCGTGTCAGGAAAGCCAATAATCCAGCCAGTCGTCTGTGTATTGATTTCTGCTGCGGTAGGCCACCACGCCGAGGATCACAACGCCCACGGCAAACAGCAGCTCTACTCCCCATATGATGGCGCCGGCCCGCTCCACCATCGCCTCTATCGCGAAGCCCACCATTGCCCCGGCAAAAAGGAATTCTCCCCCTCCTGCCGAAAAAAAGCGGCAGAATCGCGTTTTTCCAAATCGCCCTTCCCCTCTCTTTTCTTTACAGAATCTTTCCATAGCGTCTGTTAGAAGCAGGGCGGGGAAAAACCATTCTATGACCCAGACATATACCTGCGACGCGTTCATCGTACCTTTCAGGGCCCCGACTCCGAAGGCCAGGGCAAGGATCAGGCTGAGCCCTCCCAGCTTGTGAAATCGCTTGAATCCCTTTTTAACCTTCCCGTTCATTTCCCCACTCCTTTTTGGGGAAAACAGGGGGCCGGCCCTTTCCGGCCCCCTGTCTTCCGGTCTCTTCACTCTACTTAATTTCTGCCGCTTATAGGCTTATCTTTTGAAAAAACACGGTTTTGCATGAATCGAAGGAGGAACCCCCCTTGATTAGTTTTCCTCCGGCGGCAATGAGGTCACGGTTTCCGGCTCTGAGAGTTCGGAAGATACCGGCTCCGGCTCGGAAGATACCGGTTCAGAAGAAGATTCTTCCTGCAGTTCCTCTATGGTCTCATAGTCCTCTTCTGTGACAGATTCATAGTCCACCATAGGAACATAGAGGCTTCCAAAAAATTTAGGATGATTCAAGGTGAACCGGTAGCAGGGAACAAGCTGCCCAAAATCGCCGGGAGATTCATAGACAATCTCGCATCGAACCCCATCGCCTGTCAATTTCCCCCATTTTCCCTCTTCGATAAATCTGAGGGCGTCAGAATAAGGCAAAACGGGAAGCTCTGCCTTTTCACGAAGCGGTTGATAGTAAAAATAGAACGACACTTTAGGTTCTGTCGACAGGCGAATCTTCACACTTCTGAATTCTCGGTTATATGCATCTTCCGCAGCGGTTTTCCCTTTTTCCCATATCAGATAGCAATCATTCGAATAACGCGCAACGATTTCCGCCTCATTCAGCCCCGCTGTCCGAATAGCCGCCTGCACCGCCGGAAGAGCAAGGAGCGCTTCTGTATTTCCTGCAGCTACTGCGTCATATAATTCTTGAGATTGTTTCACACGGGCAAGTATCGTGTCCTTTCTGATATAAAGCTCTGTTCCTTCATCTTCATAATAGTATTGGTTGTGAAACTGCTCGGCCCCATATTCATCTTTCCGTTCAGTGACCAGTTGAGATTCACCCAATTCCAGCGCATCATCTCCATACAGTATCCTGAGATATCCTTGTGCCGTTTGGGCCATTTTTGCCTTGTCCAGATCCGCAAGGGTGATCCCATATCCATCATTCCGAGATACTATCATGGTTTCGGGAAGCTGCGTGTTCTCGTCTACCAGCCATTCATCCGGGATATCTCCGCCGCCGCCTTCTCCGCCCAGGGAAAGCAGCTTCGGTTCCGGCGCTTTCCACTCCTTCATCGGCTCAGGCGTGGGAGTGTTTGAGGAGACAGCCGTTTCCTGCTTGGATGCCTGAGCAGGGCTTTCCAGCTTCTCTTCCGCACCGCAGGCAACCAAGCTCATCGTCAATACCGCTGCGCACAAAATGCTCATTATTCTTCGTTTCATTCTTTTCATCCTTTCTCTGTCAAAAAAATCATTGACAACTCTCTCACCGATACGCGCAGATCACAATGGGATTGTCTGCGTCCTTTGTCGCAATATAGCTCAATATTTTCGAAGCAGATATTACATACCTGTTGCAAAAGCTCTCTTCATATCCTGATGATTCTGATCGGTAATAGTGAGGATCATTGATATAAAGGTTATTCCCTGAATATCCTGTGATCACCACATAATGCCCCGGAGAATAATAAGGAAATCCTCCCGATTCATTTTGCGGCTCTATCAGGGCTTGTACAGGGCAGCCGTTATTGATATTGTGTTTGACCAGGTTCAGGAATTCAGTTACGGAATATTGGTCTACCTCCTCTACAAAATAGGACGGACCAGATGGATGAAAATAATTGATTGCCGTAGCTAAATTGTTTTGGTCTTTATAGTCTTTATTTTCATTATTTCTACCTTCGATGTAATCTACAATAGATTTTTCCATAGGCCCTTTTGTTTTTTCCGGCGCGCTCCCCCCGATTCCGAAATAACCCAAAATCATTCCAGCGCTGGCAGGGCCGCAGGTATCATTCTTACTTTGTTTATACAGCGGCACACTTAGATTTTTACTATCCCCCGTCACGGTGAAGGTCACGGAGTCCTCCGCCGTGCCGCTTCTGGGGTTCGACTCCGCGTAGCTTCTGGAGATCAGCGTCACTGTGTAGGTTCCCGGTTCCGGTATGGTGTAGGTCTTGCTGTAGGTACTGCCGGAAACCTCTCCCAGCCAGTTCCTCACTCCGTCATGCTCCACCTTCGCCGCCATCCGGTAGCAGGGCGTGGAAGAGGTTCCCGATACCGTTATGACGCCTCCCACCTTCTTTGTTCCTGTTATGCTGTTCAAGGTCACCGTGGGCCTTACCGGATCGTAGGCGTTGAACCAGACCGTTTTCACGCCCTGCCCGCTTCGTGCGTCACTTTCCGGATAGCTTCTCGCATACAGGGTCACGCCGTATTGCCCAGCCTCCGTCACCGTATAGGTTTTGGAATAGGAGGCCCCGGACTGGTCTCCCAGCCACTTGGTAACGCCGTTATGTACCACCTTCGCAGACATTCTATAGCAGGGCGTGGTGGCGGAACCCTTCACCGTCACGGTATTTTCCACCGTCTGGTCCGCAATGGAGGGCAGCGTCACCGTGGGCGTCACCACCCGTTCCCTCACCGTGAAACTCACGCTTTCACTACTCGAACAGCTTCTCGAATCACTTTCCGGATAATTCCTTGCGTACACGGTCACCGTATAGGTTCCGGCAGAGCTTACGGTAAAGGTTTTTGAGTAATTCCTTCCCTTTACATCTCCCAGCCATTTGGTCGTGCCGTTATGCACATATTTCGCTGACATCCGATAGCAGGGAGTGGTGGATGTCGCCTTTACCGTCACCGTGTCTCCCACATATTTCGTGGAAATGCCGGTAACGGAGATTTCCGGCGGAACCGGGTCCGTAAACGAGTAAGGCTGGGCCGTTCCTCCCCCGGGGTTTGCTGCCGCCGCTGCGGGAATTCCCAGCATGAAAACTCCCATCAGCAGACAGAGCAATGAAAGTAAAGCTTTTCTTCTCAAAATTATTCCTCCTTGGTTTTTTACATTGCCTTCCGCAGGAAACAGGGAAGGCTTTCCGGCCGTGGAAATTTTTCCCGGCTGTTTCCTCTTGCTTTTTTCTTCAAAACCAGTTAGAATAATCCCATCGTATCAACTGAGCGCCGAATTTTTCGGCGGGCCGCCCAGCCATTTCAGTTTGGTACGATTTTTTTATTCCCGAACCACTTTGAAGAAGATATTCTTTTGAATCGGGCAATAAATTGCCTGCTTTCACCTTCCCATCGGTACCACCCCCTTTCCTTTTTTATCCCGTTTTTACAAAGCCGCTGATCGGGCCGGGCCTGAAAAGCCTTTGCTTCCTTGTTGTAAGGCGGGAAGCAGGGCCTTGTTGTCCGGCCCGCAAGCGGTTTTTTCAGCCCGTTTTATTGACCGGGATAGTCGATCCAGGCCGGATCGACCCAGCGCTGTTTTGTCTCATTCCATCTCCTGAACTGCCTTTTTCCTTCGTGAACCCTGGTTCGCAATACAATTTTATCGGCGTTGATCTCATTGACAGGGCCTGCCGCGCTTTGGGAAACGGTCGCCGCCTCTTTGGCCTGGGCGGGCAGAAGCGCGCTGCCGCAAAGCAACAGAGCAAATAACAGGGCTGTCATTCTCTTCATCATTTTTTTCATGGTTTATTCCTCCTGGTTTTCCTTGACTTCAAATCCACACTCGACGAACATTTCTACCTGCTCTTCCAGTATCCATTGGTCTTCCTGACCGGGCTCGATAAAGTAATACTTTCCGTCCTCCTTTTTTACGATATATCCCTCTGTGACCGTATGTTCTTCCGTCACCCCCTCTTCCGGGGGAGGCGCCTCGTAAGAGGGCTGTACCACAAAGAGATAGGAGGCAGCGAACAGCACCAGGCCCACTATGACAAAGCAGATACCTGCTTTTCTGCTTCTTTTTCGCCTTCCCATAACGGCCTGAAAGCGCTCCTTCATTTCACAGGTATGCTTTCCGGAGGCCAGTGTGGCCGCGCATTGAATCCGGTATTTTGGGGCCTCGCTCTTTTTGAGGCTTTGGAGGATCACCTCCAGATATCTCGCCTTCTTTGCCTCTGTCATCTCCTTTGTGACCACCAGGTCGCATTTGACCTCCAGCAGCCCGTCGATATCTCTCTTGATCAAATAGACCAGCGGGTTCCACCAGTAAATACAGCAGAAGGTATAGAGCATGAATTTCACCAGCAGATCATGGTTTCGGAAATGGGTGTATTCGTGCAGCAGGATATATTCCAGCTCCTCTTCCTCATAGCTTCCCTCCGGCAGCAGGATGCTCCGTCGGATCAGGCCGATGCCCATAGGGATATCGATATCCCGGCAGAAAAACACCTTTACCTTTTCGGGGCCGGGGCCTCCCTTTGCCACCCGCTGCAAAACAGCCTGACCCTGAGGGAAGGGAACAACGCCCCGATTCAGCACACTTTTGACGGCCTTGTGGTACTTTCCCACAAACCTGCCCAGAAGAAGGAGGGCTCCGGTTATCCAGACTACCAGCAGCGCGATGTATACATAGAAGGTGAACGGACCCAGGGTGATGGGCTTGATATAAAACCACTCGTAAAAATCATTGACCAGCTGGGTGTCAATTTCCCAGGTGAAGGAAAATTCCGGCGTGAAGAGCTGCCGCACAAGAAACAGTATGAGGAAAAAGGCTACGCTGCCGGCCCCAAGCCCCAGGATGACCGACCGCTTCCTTCGGAAGCAATGCACCAGCAGCAGGATCAGAGAGGAAAACATCAAAGCGGTGACGATAGAAAAAACCGTGAAGCTCATTTTTTCTTTTCCTCGGGAGGAGCCTTTTCCTCCCCGACCTCCTTCTTATATTCCTCCAGCATTTTCTCCAGCTCTGAGATCATTTTTTCGTTTTCCTCTCTGGTGCCCTTTGCCTTTGCCAATCCCACGGCGGTCTTGGCAAACAACGCGCTGTCAATGGGACTCTCCGCCGCGTATTCCGTGTAGTATTCCTCCCGGGTTTTGGCAGGGCGGAACAGCCTCACATGATGGACGCCCTGCAGCTTCGTCCCGCACTCCTCCAGCAGGCCCTTTTCCAAAAGGTGGCGGATCAGCGTTTTCAAATAGCTCTCCTGCCAGCTGTGATCGGTGCAGAAGTTCCTCAGATCCACACTGGTCATCGGCTCCTGCGAAGTCCAATAGTACTCCATCAATTCTTCTTCTTTCAATGATAATCTCAATTTTCTCTGATACACTTTTCTTCCCCTTTTTCTAAAATATTTTGTGTCGTTTATAATATACTCCTTTTCGGTTTACCTGTCAAGAATGTTTTTTGCTCTTTATAGGTCAATCTTATTCCTCATTTTCGAAATCTGCCGGGAAAATCGAAGGACCGCAAGCTGCGATTTCCTGAAAATCCAGGATCCGGAAACAGAGAAAATCATTTCTTTGGTTTTCCCTGTTTCGCCGGGGCATGGTATCGAATAGAAAGCGATCTTTTCTATATATATGAAAAAGGGGCTGCTGCAAAATGGCTCATTTTGCAGCAGCCCGCGGGAAACCCGAAAAAAGGAAGGAACTGATTATGAAACGCGAAAAGCAAAAAGAAGCCGCCCTGTTTCTCTGGAAGCTTCTGCTCATTCTTCTTTTGAATATCATGGTCCTGCTCATGCTTTCCGGCAGTGCCAGGGCGCTTTCCAAATACGGATCCTCCGGCGAAGAGGTAACTCAGATCCAGACCCGCCTCATCGAGCTGGGATATGACCCGGGCAAGGCTGACGGCATTTTCGGCTCTCAGACGCAGAAGGCGGTCATTGCCTTTCAGAAGGATCAGGGCCTTTCGGCCGACGGCATTGTGGGAAAGGACACTCTGAAGGCCCTGGGGCTTTCCGGCCCCTCTCAGGAAGGGGGCTGGGGAGGCTACAGCGAAAGCGATTTCCAGCTATTGGCCCGCATCATCTCCGCGGAAGCCAGAGGAGAGCCCTATGAGGGACAAGTTGCCGTGGGGGCCGTCATCATGAACCGGATCGCTCATCCCTCTTTCCCCAACACCCTTTCCGGGGTCATCTATCAGCCCGGCGCTTTCTCCTGCTTAAACGACGGCGGAGTCAATGCCGCCGTGGCAGACTCCGCTTATGAGGCCGCCCGGGAGGCTATCAACGGTTCAGACCCTTCCGGCGGCGCGATCTACTATTATAATCCGAAAAAGGCTACCAGCAAATGGATCTTTTCCAGAGAGGTCATTGCCGTCATCGGAAATCACCGGTTCGCTGTTTGACCGAGCTACAGGCCCGCTCCCTCCCGGGAAACGGCCTGCTTTTCCATTCGGATCTTGGGGCGAAGCACTTTGCGGCAGAGGAAAAAGTAACAGATGAGATGGAATCCCCCGGTGATCACCCAGCTCACCGGGTAGGAAAGGTACAGCACAAACAGGGAGCGGTTGAGAGAAAACACCGTGTAGATCCACCCCACTCGAAACCCGCAGACGCCCACAATGGAAACGATCATGGGGACAATGGAATAGCCCATGCCCCGCAGCATCCCCACCATCACATCCATGACGCCGCACAGGAAATAGAGGGCGCAGATGACCGCAAGCCGCTCAAGCCCGTACTCGATCACCTGAGCGTCAGAGGAGTAGATCCCCAGAAGGGGCCGTCCCAAAAGATAAGCGCCCACGCCCAGAACGAGCCCGCAGCCGGAAACCAGCAGCAGGCAGAAAACCATGATCTTTTTCACGCGGGAGGGCTTTCCCGCCCCCAGGTTCTGGCCGGTAAAGCTCAAGGCCGCCTGATAAAAGGCGTTCATCCCCGTATATACGAAGCCCTCGATATTGGCGGCGGCCGCGCTGCCTGCCATGGCAATATCTCCGAAGGAATTGATGGAGGACTGGATGAGCACATTGGAAATGGAGAAGATAGCTCCCTGAATTCCGGCGGGCAGGCCGATCTTCACCATTTGCAGCAGCTTGTCCTTTTTGACCCCAAGGCTTTTAAACTCCAGCCGGTAAGGCCCGTCGCTTTTCATCAGGCACAGGATGACCAGCACGGCGGAAATGACCTGGGATACCACCGTGGCGATGGCCACGCCAGCCACGCCCAGATGGCAGACGATGACAAAGAACAGGTTGAGGATCACATTGACCACTCCGGAGATCAGCAGAAAATAGAGGGGCCGCTTGGTGTCTCCCACGGCCCGCAGCACCGCCGCTCCGAAATTGTAAAGCATATTCACCGGCATCCCCAAAAAGAAAATGCGCATGTAGAGGGCCGCCTGGTCGATCACCTTCGGCGGGCTGCCCATCAAAAACAGCAGAGACCGGGCCAGGGTGACCCCGATCACCACCAGCACCGCCCCGCACACCAGGCTGGCGGTGATGGCCGTATGCACAGCCTCCTTCAGGTCCTTCTTCTGTCCCGCCCCGTAACACCTGGCCACCAGCACATTGGCGCCGATGGAAAGGCCAATGAACAGGTTGACAATCAGATTGATCAAAGAGCTGGTAGAGCCCACCGCCGCCAAAGCGGTGCTTCCGGCAAATTTGCCCACCACCACAATGTCCGCGGCGTTAAAGAGCAGCTGCAAAATGCCCGAAAGCCCCAACGGAACGGCAAACCGGACGATCTTCCCCAAAAGGGGTCCGTTTACCATATCGATCTCATAGGAGCCCTTCTTTCCGGAGGATCTGTGAAACAGGGACATTTTCTCCACTTCCTTTTTTCGCAGGGAAAGCGCCGCTTTAAACGGCGCTTTCTTCCAAAGCTTTGCTTCTCTTCTTTACAATATGGCGCTTGACCAGCAGATAGCAGATAAAGTCGCACACCGCCGCCAGCCCCCAGGTGATGGGGTAGGAGGCGTACAATACGGTCAGGGTGGGAAAGGCGGAAAACACGGTAAAGATCCAGATCACCCGGAAGCCGCACACAAAGGAGATGGTGATGGCCATGGGCACAAAGGAAGCGCCCATGCCTCTCAGCACGCCCACCATCACTCCCATCATACCCCCCAGCAGCTGGAACACGCATACCGTGCTCATTCTCTGCACGCCGAACCGGATCACCTCCGGGTCGCTGGAATAGATCCCCAAAAGATGGGGTGCGGCGAAGTACCCGCCCACGCCCATCAGAAGCCCCATGCCGGAGCCCAGCAGCAGACAGAGCAGCATGATCCGGCTGATCCGCTTGAGCTTCCCGGCTCCCAGATTCTGGCCGGTGAAGCTCAAGGCCGCCTGAGAAAAGGAATCCATGGCGGCGGAAACGAAGCTTTCGATATTGGCGCCCGCGGTATTTCCCGCCACGGCCAGATCTCCGAAGGAGTTGATGGAGGACTGGATCAGCACATTGGAAATGGAGAAGGAGGCGCCCTGAATCCCAGCGGGCAGACCGATCTTCGCCATTTTCCAGAGCTTATCCTTTTTGATGCGAAGACGTTTGAGCTCCAGCCGGTAAGGCCCGTCGCTTTTCATCAGGCACAGGGTGACCAGCACGGCGGAAACCGCCTGAGAAGCCACTGTGGCAATGGCAACTCCCGCCACGCCCAGATGGCACACGATGACGAAGAACAAGTTGAGGATCACATTGATCACTCCGGCGATCAGCAGGAAGTACAGAGGGCGCTGGGTATCTCCCACCGCCCGCAGCACCGCCGCGCCGAAGTTATAGAGCATCAGCACCGGCATCCCCACAAAATAGATGCGCATATAGAGGGTGGCCTGCTCAATCACCTTTTCCGGCGTATCCATCATGGTGAGCATCGGTCGGGACAGGGCGATCCCCACCCCCACCAGAGCGACGCCGAACACCAGGCTGGCCGTAATGGCGGTATGTACGGTCTCGTTTAAGTCCCTTCGGTTTCCCGCCCCGTAATACTGGGCGATCAGCACATTGGCCCCCACCGAGATCCCCATGAACAGTGTGACGATCAGGTTGGTGATGGCTCCCGTTGCGCCCACCGCCGCCAAAGCGGTGCTTCCGGCAAACTGCCCCACCACCACAATGTCCGCGGCATTAAAGAGCAGCTGCAAAATGCCCGAAAGCGCCAGCGGAAGGGCAAACCGAAAGATCTTCCCCAAAAGAGGACCGTTTACCATATCGATCTCATAGGAGCTTCTTTTCCGAAGCGGTAATTTCAGCATAAAGTCGTCCCCTTTCTCAGGATCCCTTTCCATCTGCCAAAACAAGGGCCTTATATACTAGTATCCCAACTCTTCTTCCACCAGGATCACCCGGACCCTGCCCTCCTTCTGCTTGCCTGTCACCAGATAATGGCGGCAGATCCGGCTTTCAGAAGCGCACCCGGCGGTCATGTCCTTCTCTCCCAACGCGCAGCAGTGCCCCGTCTTCTCGCAGGGGGTGCCCGTGTGAAGACGAACGGCGTTTTTCGGCGCGGCGATCCTTCTCACCCGCTCCACAGCGGAAGGAATATCTTCCGTCAGCTTGTTGACGCCTACCACCACGATCACCTTTTTCGGCCCGTAAACTATGGCCGCCACTCGATTCCCGTTGCCGTCCACATTGTAAAGCTCTCCGGACAGGGTAACGGCGTTTGCGCTGGTGAGAAACACGTCCGCCGAAAAGGTCTTTGCGTAGACCTCTTCTCTGGGCATCTTCTCCCGGTCCAAAAAGAGATAGTCCCCGTTTCTCATCAGATCCAGGATCCCGCTTTCCGCCAGAGTGACAGAACCGCCGCAGGAGATGACAGCGCCCTTCCACAGCAGTTTTTCCACTTCCCGGACGGCCTCTTCCTTCGTCTTTGCGAGAATGGGATCCATCCCGTTCTCCTTCAAGCTTTTCATGGCTTTTTCGATCATCTCTTCTGTTTTCATGCCGTTTCCTCCTTGCCCTGGCCTGGGTTCACTCTCTATCAAAAGAAGCCCCGCCCACAAATGCCTGGGGCGGGGAAAACGATCTTACGAATCAGCCTTGAACCCGGAGAAAAGCTCTTCCACCCGCTCCTGCTGCGCTTTCTGCTCTTCCTTGGGCTTATCATTGGTATAGATCATCATATATTTTCCGTTGGCGGACAGGGTGACGGGGACCTCGTTCCCCAGCACCGTGATCCTGCCTTTGGTCTTGCCGCTGTCCAAGAATTCCTTTCCCTTTTCGTCCAGGTTCTGGAGGTCGTACTCATAAACCTCTACCTGTACCACTCTGCCGCTGTAGGTAAACCGGTAGCGATAGCCGCCTTTTGCGCCGATCTCCTGAAAGGACATCTCTTCTTTGTCTCCCGCCACAGCGTAATTGCCTTCTAAATATTTGCAAAGGCCCTCCAGGTTGTCCTCGCAGTCCTCCATCTTCACGCCCTCTGTTTTCGCTTCGGAGCTTGCGGGCTGTGACCCTTCGGGCTGAGAGGTCTGAGACGCGGCGCTCACAACTCCCTGACCGTTTCCGGGCACCGTGAGATTTGCCATGGTCTGTCCGGTCCCGCCGCAGGCGCACAGGGAAAGCAGCAGCAGGGCGGAAAGTGCGCAAAGGACTGTTTTTTTGAGCATAGAAAAGCCTCCTGTCAGACAAAATGAAAAGAACACCGGACTCCCGCGGGATTCCGGCGTTTTTCTGGTGACCCGGACGAGAATCGAACTCGTGTTACCGCCGTGAAAGGGCGGTGTCTTAGCCGCTTGACCACCGGGCCATATGGTAGCGGCAAATGGATTTGAACCATCGACACTTCGGGTATGAACCGAATGCTCTAGCCAACTGAGCTATGCCGCCATATATCGCTCCAAAGCAAAGCAGTGAAGCGGTATTTATTATACGGTATGCCTTATTGTTTGTCAAGCAGTTTCAAAATATTTCTCTGAGATGAAATTTTCTTTTTTCCGGTTTGCTCAGTAAGTATCTCCCAGAGATTCAAACCGCGGGCCGATCACAAATTTTCCTGTCTGGTCGATAACGCCGTATTATCCACCCTGTCGTACCACCGCGTAGCCGTCATCAAAGAAATTACCATATAAGACCAGGAGCAATTCATCGAATTTAGGCTCTATTACATAGTTTCCGGAGGCGTCGATATACCCCATCTTTCCATCATACATGACCGGGGCAAGGCCGTTGTTGAACTGTCCCGCCTCTTCAAACCGGGGAGGGATCGTGTAAACGCCGTCCTTGCCGATATAGCCCCACTTCCCGGTTTTGTAGTCGCCCTCACGTACCGGCACTACCGTATCGTCATCAAAGGAGTAGGCCAGGTCGTACTGAGGCTCTATGACATACTCTCCCTTTTCATTGATAAAGCCATATTTTCCGGTCTGGGCATCCTTCACCCGGGCCAAACCATTTTTTCCAAAAACAAAGGCGGAGGAAAACTGAGGCTCAACCACTATATTTCCCGTTTCATCGATCAGGCCCCACTTGCCTGTTTCAGAATTACCCATCCGCACCGGAGCCTGCTTATTATCTGAAAAGAAAGAAACTGCATAGTCGAACAGAGGCTCAATGGCGTATTCCCCGGTCTGCATGATATAGCCGTATCTCCCGTTTAGGTCGTCCTGGACACAGGCCAACCCGTTTTCGGAAAAACCGGCGGCATTGGAAAACTGAGCCCCAATCACATACTGTCCCTTTTCATTGATATAGCCATAGGTGCGGTCGTCCTCTTCTCCCACGCCTACAGGCGTCAGACCCTTGCTCCAGGTTTCACCGGCGTCATCGAACTGCGGCTGGATCACGGTGTCGCCATTTTCGTTGATATAGCCCCACTTTTCGTTGACACAAACTGCCGCCAGGCCGTTTACATCAAAATCGGCGGCTCTGGAAAACTGCGGCTGGATCACATACTTTCCCTCTTTGTTGATATAGCCGTAGTTCATTCCCTCCCGTACTCTGGCCAGCCCGTTTTCAGTGAAGGGATGGGCCTCGTCATAGAGGGGGGAGATCACAAACTCGCCGTTTTTGTCAAGATAGCCCTTCTTTCCCTCCTGCCCCGCCACCAGCAGGCCGTCCTTGGAGAAGAGGTTGTTTTCTCCCGCCTTCTCAGAGCTTCCTTTAAAGGCGAACACCAAAGCGATCACCGCGATGATCACCACCACAGCGCCCACAATGGCCGCGGTCAAAGCCTTTTTCCCGGCAGGCCTTTTTTCTGCCACAGCCTCCTGCTCAGAATATCCCTCACGGAAAGTGGAGCAGCCCGTAAGCACATCCTCTCTCTGCTGGGGAAGAGGAGAGGGCTGTACAGAAGCGTCCGGCTGCGAAACAGTAGGCTGGGAAACGGCTGTCTGCTGCGTCTGCGCGGCTGGGATCGGGATCTGCGTCCCGCAGTCCGGGCAGAATCTGGCGTCCTCACTCAGTTCTTTTCCACAGTTCGGGCAATACATATTGAAAACTCCCTTCCGGTTTTTTCCTTTTTCTATTATAGTGAGTTTAAAAGGGAATTGCAATATGGCCCCCCTGTTTCCCGAAAAGAGGCGCAAAAAACCTCTCACGGCAGTGCCATGAGAGGTTTTTCCATACTTATACGTTCATAGAGTAGTTGGGCGCTTCCTTGGTGATCTGGATATCATGGGGATGGCTCTCTCTCAGGCCTGCCCCGGTGATTTTGATGAACTGAGCCTTTTCGTGGAGTTCTTCGATGTTTCTGCAGCCCGTATAGCCCATGCCGGAGCGCAGGCCGCCCAGCATCTGGAACACCGTATCCGCCAGGGGGCCCTTGTAGGGGACTCTCCCCTCGACGCCCTCGGGCACAAATTTCTTCTGCTCGCCCTGGAAGTACCGGTCGCTGCTGCCCTTGCCCATCGCGCCCAGGCTTCCCATTCCGCGGTACACCTTGAACTGGCGGCCCTGATAAAGCTCATACTCGCCGGGCGCTTCCTTACATCCCGCCACCATGGAGCCCAGCATGACCACGTTGGCTCCTGCGGCCAGCGCCTTGACGATATCGCCGCTGTACTTGATCCCGCCGTCCGCGATCACCGGGATCCCGTGCTTGGAGGCCTCCATGGCCGCGTCAAACACGGCGGTGATCTGCGGCACGCCGATACCCGCCACCACGCGGGTGGTGCAGATGGAGCCGGGGCCGATCCCCACCTTGACGCAGTCCGCGCCGGCGTCGATCAAAGCCTTCGCACCCTCTGCGGTGGCCACATTGCCCGCAATAACCTGAAGCTCCGGATAAGCCTTCTTCACCTTTGCCACTGCTTCCAGCACACCGCTGTTGTGGCCGTGGGCAGAGTCCAGCGTCACCACGTCTACCTGAGCTTCGATCAAAGCGGCCACCCGCTCCAGCATGTCCTTTGTGGCCCCGATGGCCGCGCCGCACAGAAGCCTTCCCCCGGCGTCTCTGGCGGAATTGGGATAGCGCACGGCCTTTTCGATATCCTTAATGGTGATCAGGCCCTTGAGCCTGCCCTGCTTGTCCACGATCGGCAGCTTTTCAATGCGGTGGCGCCTCAGGATCTCCTGGGCGTCCTTCAGGGTGGTGCCTACCGGGGCCGTGATCAGGTTTTCTTTTGTCATCACGTTCTTTACGGGCTGCTCGAAGTCGTCTCCCTCCATAAAGCGCATATCCCGGTTGGTGATGATCCCTACCAGAACCCCGTCCTCACAGATGGGTACGCCGGAGATCTTGAAGCGTCCCATGATCTCATCCGCTTCCTTTACCAGGTTGTCAGGCCCCAGGAAGAAGGGATTGACGATCACGCCGTTTTCCGAGCGCTTTACTCGGTCCACCTGGTCCGCCTGCTTTTCAATACTCATGTTCTTATGGATGATCCCGATCCCACCCTCCCGGGCAATAGCGATGGCCATGTCAGATTCGGTGACAGTATCCATTGCCGCCGTTATGATGGGGGTATTCAGCCGGATCTTCTTCGTGAGAGAAGTGGAGAAATCCACCTCGCTGGGCAGCACATGAGATTCCGCCGGGATCAGCAGAACATCATCATAGGTGAGGCCTTCCTTCAGGAACTTCTGATTGTAGTCCACAAAAACACCCTCTCTTTCCGCGCTTATTTTTCCGATAATTATAGCATTACAGAAGGGGTTTTGCAAGCATTTTCGGGCTTTTGCGCCCTTTTTTTCACGAGCCTCTCTTTTTTGCAGGATTCCAAAATTATTTTGCAAAAATCCATTGACACCGCCTGTCTCTTTGCTATACTTTGTCAGGAGAGAAACGCCTTTGTTTCCCCCGCTTTGTGCCGCATTTTCAAAGAAAGGTAGGGTTCTTTTCAAGATGAAAAGAAGACTGTTTCGCAGACTTTCCCCCGGAGTCCCGGTGGCCTTGAACCTCGCCGGCCTCAACGGCATTTACTGGTTCGCCATGGCCTTTGGCTCCTATCAGGCGGTCTACCTGCAAAGTCATGGCTTTACAGCCTCTCTGATGGGCGTTTTAAACGCCATTGGCTCCGCCGTTTCCATCGCCTCCGTCGCCTTTTGGGGCATGGTGAGCGACAAGATCGGCTCTGTCAAAAAGACGCTGATCACCTGCCTGACGCTGGGGACGGCCCTGTTCGCCGTCATTCCCCTGCTTCCGGCGGATCGGCCTTACTCCCTTCTCCTGTTCCTCATTTATCTGCCTGCCATCAATATTTTTCGCGGCTCCATGACCAACCTGACCGATAATGTCCTGGTACGAAACTGCAACGAGCTGGGGCTCAATTTCGGCGTGATCCGCAGCGCCGGCTCCATTCTTTACACGGCCGGCGGCGTGCTCATCGCCTCACTGATCCCCTTTGTGGGTGTGCGCTCTTCTCTTTTTCTCTCCGCTTTGTGCATGATCCCCGCTATTCTCTTCGCTGTTTTTTCCCGTGAGCCTCGCTCCCAGGTACAGAAGAGTGAAGGCGGAAAGAAAAAGCTGGATCTAAAGCCTCTGTTTCATAACCGCGCCTATCTTGCCTTTCTGGTTTTTGCATTTTTGTTTTACACAGCTTGCAGCTGTGAGGGCAGCTTTATCCTCTTCTTTATGAAAGCGGTGGGGGCGGACACCGATAAGTTCAGCCTTTTTTCCGCCTACCGGGCTCTTTTCGAGATCCCTTTCCTGATTTTCTCCGTCCGGCTGAGAAAAAGATTCCCCGCTAAGTACCTTGTGATCGGAGCGGCCTCTCTAATGGGGCTGGAATGTCTTTGCTTCTCCCTGTTTGCCCGCTCCTTTTTCTCCATTATCGCCTTCTGTACCTTCTTTGGCCTGGGAAACGGCCTGTTTTTGGGCTCCGCCCTCCACTATGTTTACGAGCTGGCCCCGCAGGATCTGAAGGCCAGCGCTCAGGCCTTCTTTGTGGCCATGCAGTCCATCGCCGGGATCTTTGGAAATCTGGTGGGGGGCATGCTGTTCGACGCCATGGGCGCGAAATTTTTCTATCTGCTTGTATTTTTCCTATATCTTTTCAGCATTCTGGTCTTTACCGCGTCCTTCCGGCTGGAAAAGCGAGGGGCAAAAAAAGCGGCTGCCTCCTGAGATCTCCATCAGAAATTGGTGCCCCCGGCGGGACCTCAGCAGCGCTTCGCTGTAAGTGATATAAAAAGAACGGTTTCCCCGAAGGAAAGCCGTTCTTTTTGTTGTAGTTGTTATTTCCTGATGGCGTCCTTCCCGCCCACATACATTCTCAGAGGCTCCGGGATCCGGATGCTGCCGTCCGCCTGCAAATTGTTTTCCAGGAAAGCGATGAGCATCCTGGGAGGCGCCACCACCGTGTTGTTGAGGGTATGGGCAAAGTAATTTCCGTCCTTGCCCTTGATGCGGATACCAAGCCTTCTGGCCTGAGCGTCTCCCAGATTGGAGCAGCTTCCCACCTCGAAATATTTCTTCTGCCGGGGAGACCAGGCCTCTACATCGATGCTTTTCACCTTCAGATCAGCCAGATCTCCGGAACAACATTCCAGCGTGCGTACCGGGATGTCCATAGAGCGGAACAGCTCCACTGTGTAGCCGTAAAGCTTATGGAACCAGTCCATGCTGTCCTCCGGCTTGCACACCACGATCATTTCCTGCTTTTCAAACTGATGGATTCTGTAAACGCCTCTCTCCTCGATCCCGTGGGCGCCCACCTCCTTGCGGAAACAAGGGGAGTAGCTGGTAAGAGTCTTGGGAAGCTCCTCCTCCTTGACGATGGTATCAATGAATTTTCCAATCATGGAATGTTCGCTGGTGCCGATGAGGTACAGATCCTCCCCTTCGATCTTATACATCATGTTTTCCATCTCCGCGAAGCTCATCACGCCGGTGACTACATCGCTGCGGATCATAAAGGGAGGAACACAGTAGGTGAAGCCCTTATCGATCATAAAGTCTCTTGCATAGGAGAGAATTCCGGAATGAAGCCGGGCAATATCTCCCATCAGGTAATAAAACCCGTTTCCGCTGGTCTTTCTGGCACTGTCCAAATCAATGCCCTGAAAGCTTTCCATGATATCCGTGTGGTAGGGTACTTCATACTCCGGCACTTTGGGCTCGCCGAATCTCTCTACCTCCACATTCTCGCTGTCGTCTTTTCCAATGGGCACAGAGTCGTCGATGAGGTTGGGAATCACCAGCATCCGCTTGCGGATCTCTGCGGTCATCTCGTTCTCCTTCTGCTCCATCTCCTCCAGCTCACCGGCAATGGCGGCCACCTGCTTTTTTACCTCTTCGGCCTCCTCCTTTTTTCCACTGCTCATTAGCTTGCCGATCTCCTTGCTGATGTTGTTTCTCTGCTGCCGAAGCTCGTCCCCTCTGGCTTTTGAAGCCCGGAACTGCTCGTCCAGCGCGATCACTTCATCCACTAAAGGAAGCTTTTCCTCTTGGAATTTTTTCTTGATATTTTCCTTGACCCGCTCAGGGTCTGTGCGCAGCAGCTTAATATCCAACATGGTTTTTCATCCTTTCCGGCTTTTATCTCTTCAGCTTTAATTCGTCCAGAAGATTCTGCAAGTCCTCTTCTCCGTAAAACTCAATTTGCAGCGTGCCCTTTTTCCTGGTGCCGGCCACCTTGACCTTCCGGCCCAAATACTCGCCCACCGCAAGCTGTGCCTCTTCATAATAGTGATTTTTCCCCCTCTGGGGGGAGGACTTCTTCTCTCCCTGGCGCTTGGCCATATTTTCCAGCTCCCGCACAGAGGCTCCCTGCTTGGCCTTCTGCGCTCCCTTGAGCATATCATCCGTGCTTTGGAAGCTCAAAAGGGTCCTGGCATGTCCGGCAGTGATCTCCCCCTGCTCCAGCATTTTCTGGATCTCTTCCGGCAGGTTCAAAAGCCGCAGGGCGTTGGTCACCGCGGGGCGGGACTTTCCTACCGCTCTGGATACCTCTTCCTGGGTGAAATTCTGGGTCTCGATCAAGGTGCGATAGCCCTTGGCCTCCTCCAGCGCGGTCAGATCCTCTCTTTGCAGATTCTCGATCAAGGCGAACAGCATTTCCTCGGCGTCCGTCATTTCCCGAATCACTGCCGGCACCTCGGAGAGCCCGGCCATTCGGGCCGCTCTCCACCGCCTTTCACCGGCGACGATCCGATATTCTCCTGTCAGCATGGGTCTTAGCAGCAGCGGCTGCAGCACACCGTGCTGTGAAATGGAATCCGCCAGCTCGGAAAGCGCCTCGCTGTCAAATTCCTTTCTGGGCTGCTCCCGGTTAGGCTCGATCTCGCTGATCTTTACAGTCACCGCGCCCTCTGTGCTTTCTGAAATATTCTCCGCAAATATGGCGTCCAGGCCCTTCCCTAGTCCCCTCTTTTTCATCTTTTCCACTCTCGTGATGCCCAGAGCCCTCTGGGCATCCCCCTTCCTCCCGTTTTCGGGATTTTTTATCCTGTTCCTTATCGGTTATGCTTAATGATTTCCTTTGCTAACTGTCCATAGGCCTCCGCTCCCCGGGAAG
This sequence comes from uncultured Neglectibacter sp., assembly GCA_946554335.1. GTDB lineage: Bacteria > Bacillota > Clostridia > Oscillospirales > Acutalibacteraceae > Acutalibacter. The sequence continues at coordinate 230,321 of CAMNSA010000003.1, read as the reverse complement.
CCCTGTCATAATACAGTACCGGCTGGCCGAAGCCCGGGGCCTCGGAGAGCCTGACGGTTCTGGGGATCACAGTTTTAAAAACCTTTTGAGGGAAGTATTTCTTCACCTCTTCCACCACCTGCTGAGTCAGGTTCAGACGGCCGTCGTACATGGTGAGCAATACGCCCTCCAATTCCAGCCTGTCGTTATACTGCCGCTTGATCCTTCTCACTGTATTCATCAGCTGGGAGAGTCCTTCCAGCGCGTAGTACTCACATTGGATGGGGATCAGGATCGTGTCCGCCGCCGTCAGGGCATTGGTCGTGATCAACCCCAAAGAGGGCGGGCAATCCACAATGACAAAGTCATATTCCGCCCGGATCGCGCCCAGAGAATCCTTGATCCTCGCCTCTCGGTTGTCCAGCCCGGCAAGCTCGATCTCCGCCGCGGCCAGATTGATGTGAGAGGGGAGAAGAGAAAGGTTCTGAAAAGCGGTTTCCACCACAGCTTCCTGAGCCTTCACTCCATTGATCACAATATCGTAGACTGTAGCCTTGGTCTGCCTGCGATCGATCCCCACGCCGCTGGTGCTGTTTCCCTGAGGATCCATGTCGGCAAGCAGGACCTTTTTCCCGCGATCTCCCAGGGCGGCCGCCAGATTCACTGCCGTTGTGGTTTTCCCCACTCCGCCCTTTTGATTGGCTACCGCAATGATCTTTCCCATAAGCTCCCCCATTTATCCAGTAAGATGTTCCCGCTTTCCTTCCGGCTGCCCCCGTCTGCTTTTAGGACGGGCCCTTTTGCCATCATGAACGAGAATCACTGTCTGTTATTCTAGCACAAAAAGGACCCTGTGAAAAGTCCCTCTCCGGTTTTTGGAGCGATTTCTATGTTTCACATGAAACATTCCTTATAATTCTGTCAAAAAATGACCCTCTCGCAATTTTTTCTAATCTGTCCGCCCATTCTATCAAAAGGCGATCCGCTTCTCTTTCCTGTGTTTTGACGAAGAAGACCCAAAGGGAAAAGAGGCAAAGGGCCTGCGTCTAAACGCTTTTTGGGGGGCGCAAAGGGAAGAGCGGCCGCCGTAAAAAACGGCAGCCGCTCTTCTGTGGGAAATGAATAAGGGAATGGGTTAAACTTGTACGCTGTTTAAATTCAGGTCCGCATCAGCTTCGGGATCCGGACGGTACACTCGATATACTCGTCCGTTTCTCTCCTTTCCGCCTGCGCTTCGATCCCGGCTGTTTTCATGGCGTCCACCGCATGGTCGATGGTATTGATGAAAAGCCGGATATCCTTTGCCACAAAGGTTCTCTTTGCTTTTTTATCTTTTTTCACAGGCTGCAGAGAAGCCTTAGCCAGCTCCTCGGTCTGGGAAACATTTAAACCCCGTTGAATCACGGTCTCCAGCACCCGCTGCCGTAAGCTGATATCCCCAATGCGAAGCAGCGCTCTGGCGTGGCGTTCGCTGAGATGATGCTCCAGAATCTCTTCCTGCTCCTCGGGGCTGAGCTTTAGCAGGCGGAGCTTGTTGGCAAGATACGACTGGCTGATCCCCAATCGCTTGGCAGCCTCCTCCTGCGTGATCTCCCACTCTCTGAGGAGATTGACAATGGCGTTGGCCTGCTCAAACATCTGCAGGTCCTTCCTCTGCAAATTCTCAAGCAAGGCAAGCACCGCGCTGTCGCAGGCCTCACAGTCTGCCAGAATGGCCGGGACCTCGGAAAGCCCTGCCATTTTGCAGGCCCTGAGTCTCCGCTCTCCTGCGATCAGGTAGTAAGCGCCGTTTTCCTTTCGCACCGTCACAGGCTGTAAAAGCCCATTTTCCCGGATGCTTTGCGCAAGTCCCGCCAGTTCTTCTTCTGAAAAAACCTTCCTGGGCTGGGCCGGGTTGGGCAGGATCTTTTCCGTGCGTAAGCGGACCAGCTTGATCTTGTCCTTAAAAAACATCCCTTTTGCCCCCTTGCAAGGACAAGTTTACCACCTGAAAAGCGCGGGTTTTGTAGAAAGCGGTCGGCTTCTCAAAATTCTTTTCATTTTATTTTCTCCGCCGCGCTGGGATAACGGAAAGGTCGTCTCCCGATTCTTACATGGATAGTCTAAAGGTACTTTTTAAACCCCTTGACCTCCTCAAAATCCAGAGCCTTATAAAACTGATGCGCTCCCGTGCGCTGATTGCCGGAAACTAAAATTTCATAGTGGCAGTCCATTTCTCTTCCCCAACGCTCGATCTCCTGAAACATGGCTCTTCCGATCCCCTTACCCTGGTATTTCGGCAGCACCGCCACATTTTCAACCAACAAAATAGGCCGACAGCTGTCACAGATATCTTCAAACACCACGCCCAAAAGACTTCCGGCCAAAGTCCCGGTCTCCCGGTCAAAGGCAGCCAGAAGATACTTCTGCGGGTCCTTTTCCAGCTTCTCAATAAGCTCCCGCATTTTCTGAGGGTCTGCGCTGCGGTCACTGATCACCAGCATGACCTGATCCATCTGCTGCGTATCCTCTCCCGTGGCTTTTCTCAAGAGCAAGTCCATCTCTATCTTCTCCTTTTTTCAATGATAAGGGATGCTTTGTGATGGTTCCGCCGTGGCGGGGATATCCCTTGGGCGTAAACCTTCTTTTCTGTACAATCACAAGGTTCCGTTCTTCCCCTCCGGGCAGCGTGAGAGAGTGGATTTTCGTCCGCTCTCCTCCCAGCAGCTCTATGGCGTGCTCCGCTTCTTCCAGCTCCTTTTGGGCTCCGGGGCCCTTCATCGCGATGAAATGGCCTTTCATTTTCACCAGAGGAATACAGTATTCGCAAAGAATGTTAAGGGGGGCTACTGCCCGGGCAATGGCCACATCGTAAGCTTCCCGCATCTTTTTATCCAGTCCCGCTTCCTCTGCCCGCTTATGGATCCGGTTCGCCCCAATTCCCAGGCGCTCGCATACCTCACCCAAAAAGACAAGGCGTTTATTTAACCCATCCAACAGGGTAAGCTCCAGATCCGGCCGCAGGAGCTTCAAGGGAATTCCGGGAAACCCTGCTCCGGTGCCAACATCGATGAGCTTCCCTCCCTGCTTGATGGGCAGCGCCAAAAGAGGGGTGAGGGAGTCGAGAAAATGCTTTTCCAGGACCTCCCCGGGCTCCGTGATAGCGGTGAGATTCATCTTCTCGTTCCAGCTGACCAACAGCTCAAAGTAGATTTGAAAGGCGTCTGCCTGACTGCCCGTAAGCTTGATCCCCAGCTCCTTGCCCTTTTGTATCAGCTCTTCTCTGAAATCAATCATGCCGTTTCTCCTTTTCCCATCAGCCAAATGAGCAGCACGGAGATGTCTGCCGGGCTCACCCCGGAGATTCTTCCCGCCTGGCCGATATTTTCCGGCCTGACCCGCTGCAGCTTTTCTGCGGCTTCCAGCCGCAGTCCCTTAATTGTGCTGTAATCGATCTCCCGGGGCAGGCTCTTCCGCTCTACCCTGCGCATCTCTTCGATATCCGCCCTCTGCCGGGCAATATATCCCTCATATTTTAACTCGATCTCCACATTCTCAAAGATCGCCTCGGGATAGTTCGGCCTTCCGGTGTCCACCTCCTGAAGAGCACAGTAGCTCAGCTGCGGCCGCTTCAACAGCTCGGAAAGACGCACACCGGTGGAAACCGGAGATGTTTCATGTGAAACAAGAATGGAATTAAGCTTCTCGGAAGGAGGGAAAACCGTGTTCTGAACCCGTTTCAGCTCTTCCTCCTTCTGTCTCTGCTTTTCACAAAAGCGTTCCCAGCGCTCCTGAGAGATCAGGCCGATCTCCCAGCCCAATGGAGTCAGGCGCTCGTCCGCATTGTCCTGCCGCAGCACCAGCCGGTACTCTGAACGGGAGGTCATCATACGATAAGGGTCAGAAACTCCTTTTGTCACCAGATCGTCGATCAGGGTGCCGATATAAGAACTGGCTCTGTCAAGCACCATGGGCTCCTTGCCCTGCAGCTTTCTGGCCGCGTTGATCCCGGCCACCAGGCCCTGGGCCGCGGCCTCCTCATAACCGGAGCTGCCATTGAACTGTCCCGCGCCGTACAGCCCGGGAAGATCCCGAAATTCCAGGGTGGAGGTAAGCTCCAGCGGATCGCAGCAGTCGTACTCGATCGCATAGGCGCTGCGCATGATCTGGGCATGCTCCAGGCCCTTGATGGTGTGGTAAAACTGGATCTGTACCTCCTCCGGAAGGGAAGAGCTCATTCCCTGCAAATACATTTCCTCTGTCTGAGCGCCGCAGGGCTCAATAAACAGCTGGTGCCTGGGCTTATCGGGGAATCGCATGATCTTATCCTCTATGCTGGGGCAGTATCGCGGCCCGATCCCCTCGATCATTCCGCTGTAAAGGGGAGAGCGGTGAATATTCCGGAGGATGACCTCCTTGGTGCGATCGTTGGTCCAGCTCACATGGCACACCGCTTTATTTTCCAGCTTTGTAAGAGTATCATAGGAAAAGGGGACTACAGGCTCGTCGCCTTTTTGTTCCTCCAGCTGGGAAAAATCGATGGAGGAACGCAGTACTCTGGCAGGCGTTCCGGTCTTAAATCTTCTCAGAGAAATGCCTAAGCACTCCAGCGCCTGCGGCAGGAAGGCGGAAGGAAACATGCCGTCAGGCCCGCTTTCATAGGACGCCTCCCCTACATACACCTTTCCACCTAAAAAGGTCCCGGTGGCCAGAATAACGGCCCCCGCCTCAAATTCCGCCCCCAGCCGGGTGATCACATGCCATTTTTCCCCGTGCCGTGTGAGGTCTACCACCTCGCCCTGACGCAAAGCAAGGTTTTCGCACTGCTCCAGCTTATGCTTCATGATCCGGGAATAGGCGTTCCGGTCGATCTGTGCCCGCAGGGAATGGACTGCCGGGCCCTTTCCCAGATTGAGCATCCGGCTTTGCAGCATACAGGCGTCCGCCGTTTTTCCCATTTCGCCGCCCAGCGCGTCAATTTCCCGGACCAAGTGTCCCTTGGCCGTTCCCCCAATGCTGGGGTTGCAGGGGCAGTTTCCCACCGCGTCCAGATTGATGGTAAACACACAGACAGAACAACCCAGCCTGGCTGCCGCCAGGCCGGCTTCAATTCCCGCGTGACCGGCTCCGATCACTGCCACATCTATTTTTCCGGCGTCATACATAAGCGCACCTCACTCTCTGTGGTTTCAAGGTCAGTTGTAAAATGCTCCAACAGCCAATGGGCCACCGCGTCCTCGTTGTTACTGCCGATCACCGCCGTGGCGGCGGTCTTCAGCTTCTCCGAGGCATTGGACACCGCATAGGCTTCGTCCGCCGCCTGAAAGAGATCCAAGTCGTTTTCTCCGTCACCGAAGGCCACCAGCCGTTGAGCGCCCAGCCGCTCTTTCAGCTGTAAAGCGGCCTGGGCCTTTGAAGCTTCCTGCGGAATGACCTCAAACAGGAAATCTCCGCTGTAGATCTCAGGCTGCAAAAAGCAGTGAAATTGCTTTCGGTATCGTTCAAAAAGAGGCTCAAGCTTCTCCTTTTCATCGATACAGGTAAAGTAGAAGACCTCTCCCTCCAAAAGCTGTTCTTTCTTTAAAACGGGGCGATCCCGCACATCGGGCCTTCTTTTGCTCAAAAATGCTTCTGTCCTTTTATTGATCTCTTCCGGCAAATAGGAAAAGTGCTCCTGCCCGTCATAGGCGTACACAATGGGAAAAATCTCATTCTCAAGCAGCACTGCCAGCAGCTCCTTTGCTTCCTTGAAGGAAAAGAACTGGGAAAACAGCAGCTTCCCGGAGACATTATCCCGCACCAGCGTTCCGTTGTAGGTGATCAGCGGGATCCGCGCGGTCAGTCCGGCTGTCGCCTTACAGGCAGTCAGATAGGAACGGGCAGTGGCATAGGAGAACAGCAGCCCCTGTTCTGTCAGCTCATTGATGACCTGATTGGTAAAGGGCGAGGTCTTTGCATCACTGCGCAATAAAGTTCCGTCCAAGTCAGAAAGAAATAAAGTTTTCATGCCTTCTCCTTCCCATGAAGCAAAAGCGCTGATACTCCGGATCTCCAGCTCCGCGCTTAGCGCCTATTTTCCCACACAGAATTCTTCAAACACCCGGTCGACGATCTCCTCAGAAACATGCTCCCCGGTCAAAGCAGACAGAGCGGAAAGCGCGTCCTCCACACAGACTGTCACCGCGTCAAAGGTGAGACCTAAGCTGAGAGCTTTTTCTCCCTCTTCCAGAGCCTCCAGCGCCTTTTGGGCGTCCTTTCGCTGCCGTTCTGTACACAAGATCCCTTGGGAGGGCTGGAAATTTTCCGTTTGCAGCAGGTGTTTCAGCTGTTTTTCCAATTCCTCTATCCCTTCCCCGGTCAAAGCGGAAAGAGAAACAAGATAAGGAAATTTCTCCTTTAAGAGAGGCAGGTCCGCCTGAAGAGGCAGATCCGCCTTGTTTACCACCGCAATGGCAGGCGTCCTCCTGAGACTCTCCATCAGTTCAAGGTCTTCTTCGGAAAGCGCTTTGGAGCCGTCAAAAACCGCTAAAACCAGCTGAGCGGTCTCGATCCGTTTTTTTGCGGAGTCCACTCCGATAGTCTCCACGGGATCCTCCGTTTTCCGAATCCCCGCCGTGTCTGCCAGGCGCAGCGGAATTCCCCCCAGCAGCACAGTTTCCTCCACCACATCCCGGGTGGTTCCCGCAAACTCAGTCACGATGGAGCGTTCAAAGCCCGTGAGCAAATTCATGAGAGTGGACTTTCCTCCGTTGGGTTTTCCGGCAATCACCGTGACAAGGCCCTCCCGAAAAATCCTGCCGGTATCAAAGCTTTGAAGCAGCTTTGAAAGGTTGGTTTTAGCCGTATGCAGACCCTCTCTCAGCTCTTCCTCCTCCACCTCCGGAACCTCCTCCTCCGGAAAATCCGCCCAGGCGGAGAGATGAGAGGCCAGCGTAAAAAGCCCCTCCTTAATCTTTTCGATCCTTTTGGAAAGAGCGCCGCTTCCCACAGCCTGAGCGGCTCTGGCCGCCTCTTCGCCTCCGGCGCTGATGATCTGCATCACTGCCTCCGCCTGAGTCAGATCGATCTTTCCGTTAAGGAAGGCACGCCGGGTAAATTCTCCCGGCCCCGCAGGTTTTGCACCGGCAAGCAGCGCCTCTCTTAAAACCCGCTGGGTGATATAAAGCCCGCCATGGCAGGAGATCTCCACCACATCTTCTCCGGTGTAGCTTTTGGGAGCGGCAAACAGCAAAAGGACCGCGTCGTCCAGCTTTTCTCCGTCTTGGGAGTAAACAGCGCCGAAGCTGGCGGTATAGCCCTTCATTTGCGCCGCCCTTTTCCCGCTTTTGGAATGGAAGATCCGGTCCGCGATCTCTCTGGAATCCTTGCCGGAGAGGCGCACGATCCCGATCCCCCCCGGAGCCTGGGCAGTAGAAATGGCCGCGATGGTTTTTTCCTGCATGACATTCCCCTCTCCTTCTCAAGCAGCGCATTGTCTTTCTCTCAAAACAGAGAGAACCGACCGCTCTCAGCCGCCGGACAACGCCGGATTTTCAGGTATTCTTTCCGCCGTTTTCCCCAAGATGGGAGAAAGCAGCAGAAAAATTGGGCGGCCCCATTTGACCGCCCAAAAGCAAAGCTTATTTTTTTACTTCGATCTTCCCATAGATCGGCGCTGTGGGGTCGTCAGATTTAGGGCCTTCCGGACGAGGGGCTGTTTCCGTCCGGAAATTGCTGCTGTGGGAAGGGCGGGAACCCCTGCGGTCTCTGTCGTAACCTCCCCTGTCGTAACCCCGGCGGGAGTCTCTTCCTCCCGGCCTGCGGTTGTCCCGGCGAGGATTGCGCTCCCCGCCCTCGGGGCCGATCACAACATGCCGGGCAAGGTCTTCTCCCTCGCTCCAGGATTTCGCGCCCTCCACGGCCTGAACCGCCGTGTGGATGATCCTTCTCTCATAGGGATTCATGGGCTCCAGGGAAGAATTTCTGCCGGTTTTTACCGCTCTCATGGCCATTTTCTTACCCAGGGATTCCAAAGTCTCTTTTCTCTTTTCCCGGTAATTCCCCACATCCAGAGTGATCCGGTAATAAGACTCCTCCACATGGTTCGCCACCAGAGAGGAAAGGTACTGCAGCGCGTCCAGAGTTTCGCCCCGATGGCCGATGATAAACCCAATATCCTCGCCGCTCAGGGTGAGAGCCGCCCCGGCCTCCTCCTCTTTGATTTCGATCTCCACATCGGGAACGCCCATCTGCGTGAGGATCTTTTTCAGGTATTCCGCCGCTTCCTGGGCCGGATTATTCTCTTCCAAATAGGCTCTTACCTTCGCAGGGCTCCCGCCAAAAAGTCCGAAGGTCTTTTTGGTGGGCATTTCCAAAATTTCAAACTCCGCGTCAGTGGTTTCTACGCCCAGCTCCTTGCAGGCATTAGCAAAGGCGAGTTCAACAGTTTCACCGGTGGCAATTACTTCTCTTGTCATAACGATTCACTTTTCCTTTCTGTCACAAGGCAGGAAACTCACATGCCCTTTCCTCATTTTTTGTTTCCCAGGTAATTCGTTGTATTTTTAGAAGAGCTTCCCGGCTTTTTGCCGGATTTCTTCTGAACCTGCTTCTGTTTTGCTTCCTTCGCCGTATTCGACTGAACGGAAGAGGCGATCCGATCCGCGATCTCCTTTTGCTGCGCGGCAGGAAGGGGCCGCAGTGCCGCCTCGCTTTCCGCCAGCGATAAGGCCCGTCTGGCTTCTGCTAGCGCCGTCATTTGATGAACGCTGAAATAGCGGTTGGTGATAATGCTCTGCCCCCAGCTGGTCAAAGAGGAAATGACCCAGTAAAAGCCTACTGCGGCGGGCATAGTGTACGCCCAGTACACGCTTAACAGCGGGAATACATAAGTCATGACCTTCATACAGCCGGAAGGACTGGCGCCGTTCATAGAGGTCCTGGTCATATAGAACTGATAGGCAAAGCTGGTCACTAAAGAGAGCACAGGGATGATCCATAGAAATGAGAGAAAGCTTTCCTGCTGGGGAGTGGCCAAAAGATCCAGCCCCAGGAATTTAAATCCCTTGGAGAAGGATTCCATCTTCTCAATATCCCCCGGCGTGAAATTGGGACAATAGGTGATGAGACTTTCCTTCAGGGCGTCGAAATTCCGAATGATCTGCAGCTCGGAATAGAGCCCCGAGGTGTTGGATACCATGCCCGGAATCTTGGAAATATACTCGGTGGCCTGGTTAATGGCCTCTTTCGCAATATGCAGGGTGTTGGAAAGGGGCATAATGACAGAATAATAGATTCCCAGCATAATGGGGAAGGGAAGCAGAGAGGTCAGACATCCGGAACCGGGATTGACGCCCTCTTTCTCATAGAGCTTTGCCAGCTCTTCATTGTACTTCTGCTTGTTGTTTGCGTACTTTTTCTGCAGCTCCTTCTGTTTTTCCGCCATCTTTGCCTGAGAAGCCATGCTTTTCTGCTGCTTGATGGACATGGGGAACAGCAAGAGCTTCAAAATGATAGTAAACAGAATGATGGCTACGCCGTAGTTGCGGAAAATCGTATATAGAAACCAAAGCAGATAGCCCAGAATACTGCCAAAGATATTAAAGATTCCCATTCGTGTTTTGCTCCTCTATCCTTAGGCCCTACCGGCCCTTTTTTTCTTTTTTCTCCGGAACGGGATCGTATCCTCCCTTGCTCAGCGGATTACACCTGAGGATCCTCCAGAGCGTCAAAGCGCCTCCCTTGAAGGCGCCGAATCGTTCAATGGCCGTGAGCCCATATTCTGAACAGGTGGGAATATATCTGCACATCGCCGGCTTTTTGGGAGAGATAGCCGATCGGTAAAAACGGATCAACCTGATGAGCAGCCCTTTCATCACAGTTTCTCCCTGCTTACAGGCTTTTCCAGTACTCCGGCACAAGCAAGGGCCTTTTCCATCTGCCGCCCCACTTCATAGCTCTTCACATAAGGGGTGCGGCCTCTGGCTACAAACACCAGATCCACTCCGCCCTTGATTCCAGCGGGCAGCGAGTAAAACGCTTCCCGAATTACTCTGCGCGCCCGATTGCGCCGCACCGCGTTTCCGATCTTCTTGCTGGTGGTGATCCCCACTCGGACAGCGTCCGTCCTGTTTTTCCAAACATACACTACTAAAAGGGGACTGACGACGCTCTTTCCCCTTTGATAGATCCTTCTGAAATCATTGTTTCTGCAGATTGAAGTAATTTTTTCCATGTTTTTGTCTGATACCTACATAACAAAGAAAGGCCACGCTCAGGTGACCTTTAAAACCGTCGTCAATAAGAAAGACGTGCTCTGCCCTTTGCTCTGCGGCGTGCAAGTACCTTGCGTCCATTCCTGTCAGACATTCTCTTTCTGAATCCGTGCTCCTTCTTTCTGTGGAGCTTCTTCGGCTGATATGTTCTCAGCATCCTAAAAACCCTCCTTTCGGGAGTAACTTACCTTGCAATTTGATATTATAGCGTAAAGCTTATCTCTCTGTCAACATAATTTTTTTCGGCCCAGAGCCATTTTCTCCTGTTTTTTCTTTTTTTTTCGCTCTGTCCTCCCCCGCCTTTTTAAAAATTTTCTATCTTTTGGGTAAAATCATTGTTTCTATACTACCTATAGTAGTTTTATCCTGTTTTTTCTCTTTGACCTTTTCCAGAAAAAAATTTGAAATAACCCCCTCCGTATGCTATAATGGGTCTGATCATATCCACTTTTTTAAACGTCTCAGAAGCCGTAAAAAATTTGAACCGCAAAAAGGCTTCTTTTTCTGAAATTACGGAAAACGGCATTTTTATCGAGCTTACCGGATCCCTGCAATCGCTGCCGCAAAAATGCTTTTATTTTAGTTTTTTTGTTTACTGGGGTTAGAGTTCTTCATTATTTCTTGCTTGGAGGGTACATCTTGGATTCATTTGAACAGGCCTGGGAATTAATCTGCGATTACTGCAAAGGGAAAATCACAGAGGTTGCGTACAAAACCTGGTTTAACAGGCTGAAGCCCGTCTCTCTTGATTTTACCGACGGGGTCGCCGTTGTAGAGGCGCCCAATGAATTTCATAAGCAAACGCTTCTTCGCTGCTACAGCGATCTGTTACAGGAGGCCTTTGAAAGCGTATTTGGCTCAAAAATCGAGTTTTCCATCTGCGTTCGGGAAGAGCTGAAAAAGGAAACGGAGAAAACGGAGAACGCTCCCGGAAATTTTGATCTCACCTTCCAGTCTTTCGTCGTAGGCTCCTCCAATCGATTCGCCCATGCGGCGTGTTTGGCTGTGGCCACAAAGCCCGCAATGCTTTATAATCCCCTCTTTATTTACGGAAATTCCGGGCTGGGAAAAACCCATCTGCTCTACGCCATTTTCAATGAGGTCCAGAAAAAGTTTCCCCAGATCTCTATCCTATATATTAAGGGTGACGATTTTACCAATCAGATGATCGAATCCATCAAAAGCGGAACTACCGCCGCTTTCCGCGAGAAATACCGGCACACGGATCTGCTTTTGGTGGACGATATCCAGTTTATCGCCGGCAAGGAATCTACACAGGAAGAGTTCTTCCACACCTTCAACACTCTTTATGAGGCAAAAAAACAGATCGTACTCACCTCTGACCGGCCTCCCAAGGATATCGCCACGCTGGATGACCGTTTAAAGACCCGTTTTGAGTGGGGCCTTACCGCGGATATCCAGCCCCCTGATTTCGAGACCCGCATCGCTATCATCACCAGAAAAGCGGACTCTTTGGGCTTTGAGATCCCGGACAATGTGTGCGAATACATGGCAAATAAGGTGAAAAATAATATTCGTCAGCTGGAAGGAGCGGTCAAAAAGCTTCGTGCCTTCTATCTTTTGGAAGAGAAACCCATCAATGTGGCTACCGCCCAGGCCGCGATCAGCGATATTATCAATAATGATCAGCCTACGCCCATTACGGTGGACAAGATCATTGAAGAGGTTTCCCGCACCTACGGAGGGATCTCTCCGGAAGATATCCGCTCTCAGAAAAGAAGCGCGAAAATCTCCGCCGCCCGTCAGGTATCCATGTACATTGTAAGAGAGATCACCCAGATGTCCATGATGGAAATCGGTGAGACCTTCGGCGGAAGAGACCATTCTACGGTGGTATACTCCATGCACCAGATGGAGAAAAATATGAAAAAAGATTCTCAGCTGAGAGCCACCGTTGAGGACATCATCAAAAACATTCGGGACAGATAAGCTTTTCCACTTTTTTTTCACATTCCACCAACAGGATTCCACGCGAGGTGTAAAGAAGATTTTTTCTCCACTCTTTTCCCTTTCTTTTCACACTCCTGTTGAAAAACTTATTTTCTCCTATCTCCCGGTTTTTCTATGGATCCAAAAGCTTTCCACAAATCCACCGTCACTAATATTACTTCTAAATCAATCATATCTTGAGAAATAAAAAAAGAAAAAGCGAGGACCATCTCTATGAAATTTACAGTGAATAAAAGCGACATTACAGAGGCCGTCACCAATATCCAAAGAGCGGTGTCTACCAAAACTTCCATTCCCGCCTTGGAAGGGATCCTGCTGACCGCAGGTCAAGAGGGCCTGGAGCTATGCGCATACGATCTGGAACTTGGCATTACCACCGTAATTCCTGCGAAGGTTTCAGAAACCGGAAAAGCTGTGCTCAGCGCCAGACTTTTTTCAGACATTGTAAGAAAAATTCCGGATGAAACCGTCTCTATTGCTGTAGATGAAAAAAACATGACTTCTATTGAAAGCGGATACAGTAAATTCACAATCATCGGAATTCCGGCAGAAGAATTTCCGGAGCTCCCGAAGCTCACAGACTTTTCTTCTGTGCTGCTGCCATCTTCCCTGTTGAAAAGCATGATTCGTCAAACTCTTTTTGCCGTGGCGGAAAGTGATGCAAAGCCCATCCATCAGGGCAGTATGTTCCATCTGGAGGGTGGAATGTTGGATGTGGTGTCGGTGGACGGCTACCGGCTTGCCAAGCGTACGGAGCCCGTTGGTCTCCAGGAGGAGCTTTCCTTCGTGGTGCCCGGAAAGGCTTTGGGCGAAATTCTGAAACTTTTGAAGGACAGCGACGAGCCTGTTGAGATCGCCGCAGGAAAACGGCATATTCTCTTTAAGATTGATCATTATACCGTTATCTCCAGCTTACTGGAGGGAGAATTCCTCAACTATAAGGCGGCCATCCCGCCGGACAGCAAGACAGAGGTGATCCTGCGTACCAGAGAAGCCATCGAAAGTGTGGAGCGCGTCTCCCTTTTGATCACCGACCGGCTGAAGAGCCCTGTGCGCTGCCAGTTCCAGGAGAGTGAGGTAAAGTTCAGCTGTACGACCTCCATGGGAAGAGCCAGCGACCAGATCCATGTGGAAAGCAAGGGGGACCCTGTGGAGATCGGCTTTAATAACCGCTATCTTTTGGAAGCTCTGCGCAATACGGAATGTGACGAGGTAAAAATTCAGTTGGGCGGCCCCTTGAGCCCCATGAAGATCCTGCCGAAAGAAGGAGAAAACTTCTTGTTCCTGGTGCTTCCGGTGCGTTTGAAAAACGATTGAGGATTCTGTTTCGGAAAGTGAGAGAGCATGGAAGAGATCAAGATCACAACTTCCTTTATCCGTCTGGACGCGTTTCTAAAGCTGACGGGAATGGTAGATACCGGCGGGCAGGCAAAGGTCCTGATTCAAATGGGAAAGGTTTCGGTAAATGGCCAGGTGTGTACGATGCGGGGAAAAAAGCTTTTTTCCGGCGATGAGGTCACCTATTTGGAGCGGTCCTTCCGCGTGCAGTAGCTTCCTGCTTTAAGAAAGGATTTTTAAAAGGCATGCGCGTGCTCAGGCTGGCTGCGAGAAATTTCAGAAATTTAGCGGAAGAAGAGCTGTTTCCCTGTGAAGGAGTCAATGTGATCTACGGGGAAAACGCCCAAGGAAAGACAAATCTGTTGGAAGCTCTTTGGCTTTTTACCGGCGGTCATTCCTTTCGTGGAGCCAAGGACGGGGAACTTCCAAAGCTTCAAAATGGAGAAAACGCTTCCTTCTGCGCCCTTTCCATGGATCTTTACAGTGAGGGCAGAGAGCAGTCTCTGCGTTTGAATATCGAAAATGGGAGAAGAAACTCCGTCATTAACGGGGTTGTGAAAAAGACAGGCTCCGCTTTGATTGGAAAGGTCTGCGCTGTGATTTTCTCTCCTGAGCACCTGCTGCTGGTGAAAGAGGGTCCTTCCCGGAGAAGGAGCTTTATTGACGGCGCTTTGTGCCAGTTAAAGCCATCCTTTCCAAAGCTTCTCAGCGTTTATAACCGTTCTCTGCTTCAGAGGAACGCCCTTTTAAAGGATATTTTAAGATATCCGGAGCTGGAGGATACCCTGGATGTTTGGGACGCCCGCCTGGCAAAACTTGGAGGCGAGGTGATGGAGGAGCGGCAGAACTACCTTTCAAAGCTGACGCCAAAAGTAAGAAGTGTTTATAAGGGGATCTCTCAGAATAAGGAAACCATTGATCTGCAATATTCCCCATCCGTCAAAAATCTTGTGGAAAACTTTACTGCCTCCCAGGCAGAAGCTCAGTTTTTGGAAGAGCTTTTCAGGACCAGGCGTTCTGATATTCGTTCGGGCTTTACCTCTATGGGACCCCACCGGGATGATATGGAGATCGTTTTAAACGGCATTTCCGCCAGAATTTACGGATCCCAGGGACAGCAGAGAAGCGCGGTATTGGCCCTGAAGCTTTCGGAAGCCCAGCTGCTTTCCGAGCTGACCGGAGAGGCGCCGGTCATCCTGCTGGACGATGTGATGAGCGAGTTGGATCAAAGCCGCCAGGATTATCTGTTAAACCATCTTCACGGCCGCCAGGTATTTCTGACCTGCTGCAGCCCGGAAACGGTAGATCTGATGAAAACCGGCCTTCGTTTTCGGGTGGAAAACGGAAGCGTTTTTCCGGAGCCGGTGGAACAAATTTCAGAAAAAGAAACGACGGTGTGAAACATGTACCTTCACCTTGGACAGAATACTGTTATCCCGGAAAAAAACATTCTCGGAATTTTTGATTTAGATCACACCACGGTGTCAAAGCACACCAGAAACTATTTGACAAAAGCGCAAAAGGAAAACCGGGTGATCAATGTGTCCATGGAGCTTCCCAAGTCCTTTTTGGTGTGTTTGGAAAAGGGCGCAGAAATTGTCTATCTCTCTCAGATCTCTGCCTCCACTCTTTTCAGAAGAGCTTCGGAAAGCCGGATCTTTTCAGCGGAGAATGAATCAAACGGATGATCATAAAAAGCCGGATCATCGGAAAGGAATGGTAGTTGAAATGCAGTATTTTGGAGTTCCCACCTGCCCCTACTGCAAAAAACGGGTAAATTTGATCCGAACCTGGTCTTTAAAACGGCAGGGAGAATATAAATGCCCGCGCTGCGGCGGGATTTCCAATATTTTTCTTTCTCCTCTGGTTTATGTATTTGCGGTGATTGCCGCACTTTTCGGGGGGATCACCTACTTTTTCCACAAATTCATTCTGGACGATATTTCTCTTTCCACGATCCTTCAGGTCTTTTTGCCCTTTGCGGTCTTTTTCCTGTTGAGCCTTTTTTTAGTCTATCTGAAAAAGCCGGTTATCAAAAAAGTGCCAAAGTCTCAGGTGGAACGGGGAAAAAGCAGGGCGCAGCGTCCGGCCGCTCCGGAAGGCAGTAATGCTGTGAGAAGAAACAGAGCCTTTGCCGACGAGGGGGACTACCTGCCGAAAATGGAATATGAGACGGGCACGATTGAGCGGCTGGAAGCCCCAAAAAGACCTGCTCCCAGGCGGCAGGAAAGTCCGGCTCTTCAAAGAGCGGAGGAAAAAACCTCCGTCCTGGAAAAGCTTCCTCCGGCGAAATCGACCCCAAGGGACTCGAAACCTGCTCCTGCTTCCTCTCCTGCCCATGAGGTCCAAAGAAAGCCTCAGGCTGAAAGAACCCCTCTGCCCAGAAACAGGACTGCGGTGAACGGCCCTGTGCAGCGTGAGGAAAAGCTGGAAGCGAGTATGCAGGACGCGGTCACCTTTTATCCGGCGGAAGAGCCAAGAAGATCTTCCCGAGTGGTCAGCAGCGTGGAAATTCCGGAAACAGATGGAGATTTCTTTGCCAAATACAACGACCCGGCCTATATTGAAAAAAGGCTGAAAGAAATCGAAAAATAAAACCGGAATTTTCGGTTTCGGGCGGACCGTAAATCTTTTCGGGAAAAGAACAAATTTTAAGCAGAAGACCTTCTGTGCGCTCTATTTTGCGCCAGAAGGCTTTTTTCTATTTTCCCCGTCTTTTCAGAAATTTTTACTTCAAGGGAAAATAGGGCAATTTTATGCCCATTTCCGAACTTTACCGGTTTACAAAATCCGGAAAATCTGTTATACTAATATATAATATTATCCGAGTAAAGAAAAAGACAACAACGACGAAACCCATTTTGGATGGAGGGTATTTTTCCTTGGAAATCAATGAAATTGCAAAAGTAGAAAAGGAATACGACGGCGACCAGATTCAGGTTCTGGAAGGCCTGGAAGCAGTAAGAAAGCGGCCCGGTATGTATATTGGGTCTACAGGGCCGAGAGGGCTTCATCACCTGGTCTATGAAATCGTGGACAACGCCATTGACGAGGCTTTGGCCGGCTTCTGCGACAGGATCATTGTCAAGATCCTGCCCGGGGACATCATCTATGTTTCCGATAACGGCCGGGGGATCCCGGTGGGCGTTCAGCACAAGACTGGTCTGCCCGCCGTCACTGTGGTGTTTACCATTCTCCATGCGGGCGGAAAATTCGGCGGCGGAAGCTATAAGGTGTCCGGAGGCCTGCACGGTGTGGGCGCCTCTGTGGTAAACGCCCTTTCCGAATGGCTGGAGGTTGAGGTAGTCAGCGACGGAGTCCTTTACTACCAGCGCTTTGAGCGGGGCAAGGCTGTCACCGAGCTGATCAATAAGGGTCCGGTAAACGGCAGCCGGAAAAACGGAACGGATATCCGCTTTAAGGCGGACCCGGAGGTTTTCAAGGAAACCACCAGCTATGATTATGAGACGCTGCAGACGAGGCTTCGGGAGCAGGCGTTTTTAAACGCGGGAGTGCGCATCGAGCTGTCTGATGAAAGAGACAGCGAAAACATTCCCCACAGCGAATTCTGCTATGAGGGAGGCGTCAGCTCCTTCGTGGATTATCTCAATAAGAAAAAGGCTATCGAAGTCCTGCACCCGGAGATCATCCACTTTTCCGCTGCGGCAGAGGACGAGAACTCCACGGCGGAGATTGCCATGCAGTACACGGAAAGCTATAACGAGCTGATCCTTTCCTTTGCCAACAATATCCACACAACAGACGGCGGCACCCACGAGGATGGCTTTAAACGGGCCCTGACCAGGGTGATGAACGATTATGCCAGAAAATATAATATCCTGAAGGAAAACGACAAGAATCTTTCCGGAGACGATGTGCGGGAGGGCTTGACCTGTGTCATCAGCGTCAAGCTGAAGGAAGCTCAGTTTGAAGGACAGACCAAGGCGAGATTGGGCAACACCGAGATGAGTGCTTTGGTAAGCTCCATGGTTTATGAAAAGCTCACTACCTTCCTGGAGGAAAATCCGGCCAGCGCCCGGGCGATATTTGACAAGGCTCTCTCCGCTTCCCGCGCCAGAGAGGCCGCGCGGAAGGCCAGAGACCTGGCAAGAAGAAAGACGGCGCTGGAAAATTCCACGCTGCCTGGAAAGCTTGCGGACTGTCAGTCCAGAAACGCGGAGGAAACAGAGATCTATATTGTGGAGGGCGACTCCGCCGGCGGCTCCGCCAAAGGCGGACGGGATCGGAAATTCCAGGCGATCCTCCCCCTGTGGGGAAAGATGCTGAATGTGGAAAAGGCCCGGCTGGACAAGGTGTATGGAAACGAAAAGCTGATGCCTGTGGTGACTGCCCTGGGCTGCGGCCTGGGAGAGGATTTCGACCTTTCCAAGCTGCGCTACGGAAAGATCATCATCATGGCGGATGCCGATGTGGACGGCTCTCATATCCGTACCCTGCTGCTCACCTTTTTCTATCGCTTTATGAGACCTCTGGTGGAAGAGGGGCATGTGTATCTTGCCCAGCCTCCGCTGTTCCGCCTGACAAAGGGAAAGCGGCATTATTACGCCTTCTCCGATCCGGAACGGGATCAGCTCATGGAAGAGCTGGGGTCCAATTACGAGATCCAGCGGTATAAGGGCCTGGGCGAAATGGATTCCGATCAGCTTTGGGAAACCACCATGGATCCCGCCCGGCGGACCATGCGCAGAGTGGAGGTAGAGGACGCGGCGGACGCGGACGAGATCTTCACCGTGCTGATGGGGGATAAGGTGGAGCCCAGAAGAGATTTTATTGTAAAATACGCGAAAGAGGCTAACTGGGATGTGTGATCCGGACCTCAAAAGAGAAGAGCTTTCGCCGGACGAGGAAAAAGACGGCGAGCTTCTGTGTGAATTCAGCTATACCCTCACCCAAAAAGAGGCGTTTGACGGACTGCGGCTTTCCGGGATCTACAAGACCAGTGGGAAGCGGGCCGCAGTGGAAACAGGAATCCTGCTCCTGTGCTTTCTGCTTTTCTTTCTCTCCTATTTTTTCTGTGGGAAAGAGAGCTTTAACCTCATTATGTCCTTTGTGAGCCTGGGGCTTATTCTGGGACTCATCCTGGTTCCCAGGCTCTCCATGTACCGGCAGTCTAAGGAAAGCGGCGGAGAGATCCAGATCCGGCTGTATCGGGATCATTTTTTCATCGATCTTCCAAAGGATTCCAGGAAGGTCCCGCTGGACGGCAGCTCTCCCGGAAAACGGGTGGGAAAAGAAAAGACCCTTATCACCTTTTTGCTTTTGGAGGGCGGGCTTTTGGTTCTGCCTGTCCGGGCGATCCCAAAAGAAAAACAGGAAGAAGCAATCAGGCTGTTCTTGCGAAAATAAGCGTTACAGCTCAGGTAAACCTAGAAGAAAGGCGAATCACCTATGGATTTTGAAAACACCGGTAACCAAGGGAACCTTCTGGAAGGATCCAGCGGAAAAGTTATCAATGTGGATGTCACGAAGGAGATGCGTAAGTCCTTCCTGGATTACTCCATGTCCGTAATTGTGCAGAGAGCCCTTCCCGATGTGCGGGACGGCTTGAAGCCGGTACACAGAAGAATTCTCTACACCATGTATGAAAATACCCTGTGGCCGGAGAAGCCCTATCGGAAATGCGCGGATACGGTAGGTACCGTGCTGGGCCGCTATCACCCCCACGGAGACGCCTCTGTCTATGACGCCCTGGTGCGTCTGGCCCAGGATTTCTCCATGCGCTATATGCTGGTGGACGGCCACGGAAACTTTGGTTCTATTGACGGAGATCCTCCTGCCGCCTATCGATATACCGAGGCTAAAATGAATAAGCTGTCGGTAGAGATGCTACAGGATATCGACAAGGACACGGTGGACTTCACCCCCAATTACGACGACCGTTTGAAGGAGCCCACTGTGCTGCCCAGCCATTTCCCGAATCTGCTGGTAAACGGTTCCACCGGTATCGCCGTGGGAATGGCCACCAATATCCCCCCGCACAATATGGGAGAGGTCATCGACGGCATGTGCTGTCTGATCGACCATCCGGACGCCACTCTGGAAGAATTGATGGAGCACATCAAGGGGCCCGATTTCCCCACGGGAGGCATTATCATGGGCCGCAGCGGTATTCGGGCGGCCTATGCCACAGGCCGGGGCAAGATCACGGTGCGGGCCAGGGCGGAGATCGAGGAAAACGAGAAGACAGGGCGCTCCAAGATCATCGTCACCGAGCTTCCCTATCAGGTGAACAAGGCAAGGCTCATTGAGAGCATCGCCGATCTGGTGAAGGAGAAGCGGATCGAGGGAATCTCCAATATCGACGATCATTCTGACAGGAACGGAATGCATATTGTCATCGATATCAAGCGGGACGCCTCTGCTCAGATTGTTCTGAATCACCTGTTCTCCTTTACTCAGCTGCAAACCACCTTCGGCGTGATCATGCTGGCCATTGTGGACGGCGAGCCGAAAATGCTCAATCTGCGGGAGATTCTGCAGGAATATGTTAAGTTTCAGACGCAGGTCATCACCAGACGCACTCAGTTTGACCTGAAGAAGGCCCAGGATCGGGCCCATATTCTGGAGGGCTTGAAGCGCGCCATTGACATTGTGGACGAAATTATCGAGACGATCCGTGCCTGTAAAGGCGGGCGGCCGGAAGCCAGGGCGGCGCTGATGGAGCGTTTTGACTTTGACGAGGTGCAGGCGGACGCCATTTGCCGCTTCCAACTGGGACAGCTGGCAGGGCTGGAGATTTTGAAAATCGAAAATGAGTTAAACGAGCTGCACACGCTCATTGATGATTTGAACGACATTCTGGGAAGCGAAGCAAGAAGGCTTGCCATCCTCAAGGACGAAGCCCAGGAAATGAAGAGAAAGTTTGGAGACGAGCGCCGCACGGAGATCGCCGCCGTCAGCGGAGAGGTGGATATCGAGGACCTGATCCCCGTGGAGGAATGTGTGCTCACCATGACGAACTTCGGCTATGTTAAGCGCCAGAAGGTGGATACCTACCGCCTGCAAAGGCGAGGTGGCCGGGGCGTTACGGGCATGACCAGGCGGGAAGAGGATGTGGCCACCGAGCTGTTTGTCACCGGAAGCCATGACTATGTGATGTTCTTCTCCAATTTGGGAAGAGTCTATAAGCTGAAATGCTATGAGATTCCGGAGGGGTCACGCACCAGCCGGGGCATGAATATCAAGAATCTGCTTCCCCTCGGGCCGGAGGAAAGTATCACCTCCATGATCCGGGTCACGGAATTCGATTCGGAGAAATACCTGGTGATGGTAACGAAAAACGGCATTATCAAGCGTACTCGCCTTTCCGCCTACGACACGGCCAGAAAGGGCGGCTTGATCGCCATCGACCTTGACGAGGGAGATGTGCTTTCCTGGGTGCGGGTCACAGATGGAAGCGATCAGCTGCTGGCAGCTACCAAAAAGGGTATGGCCATTCGTTTTGAAGAGACCCAGGCAAGAGAATTGAGCCGGACCGCCCGAGGCGTGCGGGTCATGCGGCTTTCGGAGGACGACTGCATTGTGGGGCTGGCGGTTCTGAAAGAAAACGAGCTGGTGCTCACCGTGACGGAAACGGGCTATGGCCGTCTCTCCCTGCCGGACAATTACCGGCTCCAGCACCGGGGCGGTAAGGGCCTTACCAATTACCACACGGAGAAGTTCGGAGATGTGGCGGCTATCCAGGCGGTGAGCCTGGACGACGACATCATTCTCATTTCCGAGGACGGTGTGATCATCCGCATCGCGGCTTCATCCATCCGTCTGTGCGCCCGTCCCAGCAAGGGCGTGCGGGTCATGAAGCTTTCCGAGGGCAGCAGGGTAGTCACCTTGGCCAGAGCGCCCCACGAGGAGGACGAGGTGGATCTGGTGGAGATCGAGGACGACGGCACGGCGGAGGAAGGCGCAGAGCCGGAGGGCGCTGTCCCAGAGGAAGACCTCACCGGAGAAGAGATCGATGAGACAGAAGAATAAAACGAAAAACGAGCCCTGGCTTTTTTAAGCCAGGGCTCGTTTTTCGCTGTTTTATTGGCAAGAGAAGGGAGCTCCGATCTGTCCGGAAACAATTAGAACGGATTCCCCGCGCTGTCGTCGTCCAGGCCGAAGAAGGAAAGGGCGTGCTGGATGGTGAGATCCCAGAACCGCCATTCATGGGCAAAGCCGTCGATCTCCTCAAATTCAGCCTCTAAGCCGATCTCCTTCGCGTACTCCTTGAAGGAGACAAAGGCGTTATAGAAGCCATCCTTTTTGCCGATGGCAAAATACAGCCTGGGCAGCTCCCCTGTTTTGGCTTTTTCTTTCACGGTACGCCAGGTGTTTTCCGGAGAGTTGAGATAGGCCTCCAGCCCGCCTGCGTTATCGATACTGCCCTGAGTGCGCTTCCACATATGAGGCTCCTGGGTGGGAAGCAACTCCACATTTCTGGGGCAGGCGGAGAGCACGGCGGCCGCGGCGAATTTCTCCGGGTGGCTGAATGCGTATACGCAGGTTCCCCTTCCGCCCATAGAAAGCCCGGCGATGTAGTTGTCCTCCCGCTTGTCGGAGGCCGGGAACCAGCCGTAGATCAGGGGCATCAGCTCGTCAAAGAAGAAGTCGTACATATTGTAGCCGATGGAGAAATTGGGCCAGTTGGCGTAGTTGGAGTTCAGGGCGCTGGGCATGACCACGATCAGGTCCCGCTCGCAGGCGTAAAGCTCAATATTGCTTTTCCGAATCCAGTCAGAGTGATCGCCGTAGGTGCCGTGGAGCAGCCAGAGGACCTTATACTTTTTGTCGCCCCGGTAAAACTCCTGAGGGGTGATGCCCCTCTTCTTGTCCGGAAGGATCACGGAGATAGCGGTGTTCCCCTCCAGATACTCGCTTTCAAAATTGAATTGAAGATATGACATGATCTCTTTTCCTGCGGCTTTTGCCTCTCTGACGGAAAGAGAGTGCGCAGGCCTCCTCCTTTTCTATAATGATTTCCATAATCATACCATAAGCGCTGAAAGCGCCATCTGTTTGGAGAAGTCCGGTACTTTTCGAGCTTGCGAGAAAAGAAAACCGCTTCGCGATTTAGGGCTTCTCCCATATGATCGCAGAAGAATTCTACAATCATTGTACCATATTTTTTGGGAAAAGAAAAGGAAATTCATGAGAAGAGCCCAAGCTGAAAAAGAAAAATCTGCCGCGAAAATTTTTTCACGGCAGAACGAGCCTTATTTTTGAAGTGCTGTTTCCCGAAGGATCCCTACGGGTCCGAACCTTATCCCATAGCTCCGCCTTCCGGAGTGATCTCCGGGAAGTCGGGCAGGTCTCCCGCGAGGGTGTAGTGGAGATAACAAAGCTCGGCCGCCCGTTCCCTGTAAAACAGCATGACGGCCCGGGCGGCTTTCAACGCGCCGCCCTCCGCGATGGCCTGCTCCCGGATCTCGGCGAGGCGCTGATCCCCGCTCTGGTTCCACTCCTCCTGAGAGGCCCTGATAGACTGAGCATCCGCTTCCGAGGCGAGGGCAAGGACTTCTTCATAGGCGGAATCCACAAAGGACTTCCACCGCTCGGTGGCGTCGCTGCAGGCGGCGATCAGCAGGGTGCCGGAGGTAGCGGAGGAGTATTCCTGTTCAAATTGTAAATCGATGGCGTTGCCGGCAAAAGCCTTTTTGAACTGCTCGTCGCCGGTGTCCGTTTCAGGAAGATACTCGTTTTTCTTCTCTTCCTCCTCTCCCGGGTTTTCACTGCTGACGGAGGACTCATCTGCAGAAGAAGCAGGCGCCTTGGAGGAGACAGGTTTTTTTCCCTCTTGGGAGGAAACGCTCTCCGGGGCGGAGGAGGGAGCCTTGGAAGACATAGAGGACTCGTCAGCCCCCGGTTTTTTAGAGCATCCGCCGGCGCAGAGCAGCATTGCGCACAGCAGGCAAAGGGCAAGAATACGATAGAATTTCATGAAAAATGCTTCCTTTCAATAGAGGATAAAAAGCCAAATGCGGGTTAAGCCCGCGTTACAGCTTTCCTTCCTGTAAAAGTCTGGCGGTTTTCAGCACGCCGATCTGCGTTTTGGCGTCCGGGATCTCGTTTGCCATCACCATTTCCACAGCCTGTTCTATGGGGATCGGCTGTACCTCGATAAATTCGTCCTCGTCCAGCGAAAGGGATCCCCGCTGTCCACAGGCCCGGCAGGCCCACAGGCGGATAATCTCTCCGCAGTAGCCGGGAGTGGGATAAATATTCCCCAGGAAATGGTATTGATCGCTTCTGGTCCCGGTTTCCTCTCTCTGCTCCCGTTTCATGGCCTCCAGAGGATCCTCTCCGGGCTCCAGCTTTCCGGCGGGAAGCTCTAAAAGCACCTTTTGATAGGGGTAGCGAAACTGCCGGACAAAAAGCAGCTCGTTTTTCTCCGTCAGGACCGCCGCGCACACGCCGCCCGGGTGCTCTACCACCTCCCGCTTGGAGGTGCTGCCGTTTTCCAGCTCGACCTCATCCACATGCACCCGGATGATGCGCCCTTTAAAAATGGGCTGCTCAGAGAGGGTCTTTTCAAAAAGCTTCATAGATGACTCCCCTCTCTTCGGTCCTCCATCTGGTTCATCACCAGACCTGTGATGAGCTTGGGATAAAAATAGGTGGATTTCTGAGGCATTTTTTCTCCGTTGGCGGCTACCCGGCCGATCTCCTCCACCCGGGTGGGGTTCAAAAGGAAGCAGCACTGGCTTTCTCCGCTGTCTACAGAGCCCTTGGCCTCCTCACTGCTACGGGTGTAGGTGAGATTTTTCTGGTTTGCCATGTTCTCCTTGTCGATGCCCAAGAGCCGTTCCAGCACCAGGCTGTGCAGGATGGCTACATCCAGTCGCCGGGAATCCACGCTCTTTTCCGGCAGCAGCTGATCCATCACCGAAATATCCCTCAAGGTGAGCACCGTGAAGCCCTTGCCGTCGTAGAAGGCAAAGGCATGCTTCTCTTCCCCGTAAAGCTCAGTTAGCTTTTCCTGGGCCTCTTCCATATTTGCGCAGGGAGAGAGGTCAAAATGCTCCCGGCAGGCGGAAAGAAGCTTTTCCGGCTCGAAGGAGGGGAAATCCCGGATCAGCCGGTGGGTGGGGAACACCGTGAGGCCCTCGTCCGCCATGTCGCAGAGCATCATCATCACATAACCTGCGCCGGAAAGGCAGCGCCCCTCCTCCCGGTCCCAATCCCGATAGCGAATGGCGGTCTCGTACCGATGGTGGCCGTCCGCGATATAGAGGCGGCGCCCGGCAAAGTCCTTTCGCAGGGCTTCTATGGCCACAGGGTCGTTTACCACCCACAGCCGGTGAGTCACCAGGCCGTCGGAAAATTCATAGCGGGGGGCGCAGGTGCGGGAAAGGTTTTGAAGCCGCTGTTTCGTCACATGCTCTTCATCCTGATAGAGCGAGTAGATCTGGCTGAAATTGCAGGAGGTGGCCTTCATCAACTCGAATCGGTCCTGCTTCGCCTTGCTGAGGGTCTCCTCATGGGGCAGCACCACGCCGGTGGAGAAGTCTTCCACCCGAACCAGGCAAATGAGTCCTAACAGGCTTTTTTTCTCTCCCTTGTCAACGCCGGAAAGAAATTCCTCCTCATAGAGATAGATGCCTTCGTCCAGATCTCGTTTCAGGATTCCCTGAGAGAGCCATTGCGCCAAAGTGTTTCCCGCTTCCCGATAGGGATCCTCTCCCCGGGGCAGCTCCAGTCGGATAACATTATAGGGGTTTCTCTCAAGGAACGCTTTGCGCTCCTCCTCACTGATAATATCATAGGGCGGACAGGTCAACTCCTCGATGGCTCCCGCCTTGGAAAGGTCGTAGCGCAGCGCGTGGAAAGGCTTTATTTCTGCCAAGCTTCAACACCTCTTTCTGAGAGCGATTGTTTTTTGCCTTTTCATTGTAACCAGTTGAAGCGATTCCGTCAAGAAAAGAAAAAGAGTCCGGTAATTGGCAGGAGAAGAATCACCTCGATTTCACAAAAAATTCACACTCAAAAGCTAAAATAAAGGAAATCCCCCGGCAAAGAGGGAAAAGTGTTGCAAAAAACTCATCTTTGCGGTACTATTAATCAGTTAGAAGCAATGAGAAACAGAAACAGGAGGAATCACGGAGATGGTAGAGGTCAAAAACCTCACAAAGCGCTATGGCTCCAATCTGGCGCTGGATGGCGTGAGTTTTACAGTGGAGGAAGGCACCATTGTGGGCTTTCTCGGGCCGAATGGCGCGGGAAAATCCACCACGATGAATATTGTGACAGGGTACCTTTCGGCAACTTCCGGAAGCGTGACGGTTTTCGGAAAAAATATTTTGGATGAGCCCAATGAGGTCAAGAAGCTGATCGGTTATCTGCCGGAGCTTCCTCCCCTTTATCAGGATATGACCGTAAAGGAATATCTCAATTTTATGTATGAGCTGAAGAAGGTCAGCCTCCCCAGGGAAAAGCATCTGAAGGAGATCTGCTCTCTGACCAAGATCGAGAATGTGTACAACCGGCTCATCGGCAACCTCTCCAAGGGCTACCGTCAGCGCGTGGGGATCGCTCAGGCCCTTTTGGGGAATCCTCCGGTGCTGATCCTGGACGAGCCCACTGTAGGTCTTGACCCCAAGCAGATCATTGAGATCCGCAGCCTGATCACCAGCCTGGGGCGCAACCACACGGTGATCCTGAGCTCTCACATCCTCTCCGAGGTCCAGGCTGTCTGCCAGCGGATCATCGTTATCAATAACGGCAAGGTCGTGGCGGACGGTGGGACCGATACCCTGGCCCACGACCTTTCCCAGGACCACAGGCTGATCCTCCGTCTGGAGGCTCCCGAGCGGGAGGCTGTCCACGCGATCCGGGAGCTGGAGCATGTGGTGGATGTATACTCCCTGGGAGAAAAGGAGCCCGGTGTGTTTGAGCTCAGCGTGGAGTCCACGCCGGACGCCGATGTGAGAAAGCCCCTGTTTGCCCTCCTTGCAAGAAGAGGCTGGCCTATGATGGCGTTAAAGAATACAGACCTCACGCTGGAGGACCTGTTCCTGCGGCTGACCAGCTCCGATTCCTTCACACAGGAGCCTGTGAGGTCCGAGGAGCCTGAGGAGATCAAGGCCATTCACCGCGGACGCCTCAACATTGATATTGAAGAACTGATCCAGTCCTCTCAGGAAGAAGAGGAGCAGGAGACACAGACAGAAGAGAAAGGAGAGGAAGATCATGAGAGCGATATTTAAGCGGGAGCTCCGGGCCTATTTTGCCTCTCCCATTGGTTATGTGTGCGTTGCCGCGCTGGCGGCCATTTACGGTTTCGAATATTACGGCGTCGTGATGTATACCCACAGCACCAGCTATATTTCCTATGTATACAGTTCCATGTTTTCCTTCTGTATGATCGTGATTCCCATCATCACCATGCGCAGCATGAGCGACGACCAGAAAAATAAGACGGATCAGGCGCTCTTGACCGCGCCGGTAGGCACGGTGTCCATTGTGCTGGGGAAATTTTTCTCCTCCTTCTTTGTCTATTTCATTGCCTCTACTCTGGGGCTTCTGCCCGCGGTGGCGGTCACCTTTTTGGGAAGTCCGTCCTGGGGCGTCATTTTAGGGAACTATATCGGGACCCTGCTTTACGGCGGCGCAATGGTGTCCATCGGCGTATTCATCTCCAGCCTTACCGTAAGCCAGGTCATCGCGGCCATCGGGACCTTTGCGGTGGCGGTGTTTCTGATGCTCATGGACAACCTGGCCTCCGGCCTCTCCTCTCAGTGGCTTACCGCCATTGTGAACTGGATCTCCTTTAACTCCAGATATACCCCGTTTGCTCAGGGACTCTTTGACTTGTCCAGCGTAGTATTTTTCCTGAGCGTAATGGCCATATTTGTCTTTTTGACGGCGCGCAAGCTGGAAAGCCGCCGCTGGAACTGAGAAGGGAGAGCGGTGAAAATGAAAAACAAACAGCAGAATCAGTCTGCGGGATCCGTCCGCAAGGCGCTTAGAAGCAATAAATTCAAGCGGGGCGGTCTTTCCACCCTGATGTGCGTGGTGTTTATCGCCATCGTGATCGTGTTGAACCTGGTGGTTTCCACCCTTTCTCAGCGGTTCCCCTCCATGAATATCGACCTGACGGCGCAGAAGATCAACACCCTTTCCGATCAGGCCTTGGAGATTGCCAAGGGGATCGAAGAAGAGACGAGGATCTATCTCATCGGCAGCGAGGACGCCTACCGGAAGGATCAGATTTCCAGCCAGGTCAAGTACAGCCAAGTGGCGAATCTCGCCGACCGTCTGAAGGAAGCCAACGGCAAGATCAAGACACAGTATATCGATCCGGACAAAAACCCGCAGTTTATCAGCCAATATGCTTCGGAATCGCTGACTACCGGCAAGGTGCTGGTGGAAACGGATAAGCGGTACCGGGTTTTGACCACCAACGATTTCTTTGGCCAGGATCAGCAGACCTATGAGATCTATTCCAAGGTGGACAGTGCTTTGGCGGCAGCCCTGGAGGCCGTGAACCTGGACAAGGTCCCGGTGGTGGCAGTGGTCACCGGACACGGTGAGCTTTTGGGCAGCGATATGCGCTCCTCCTTTGACGGACTTCTGGAACGGGAGAACTTTGATGTGCAGGAGATAGAGCTCCTCACCGGGGAGATCCCGGAGGAAGCCCAGGTGGTGCTGATCACGGCGCCCTCTACCGACTATACCGACGGGGAGATTGAAAAGCTGAGGACCTTCTTGGCTTCCGACGGCCCCCTGTCCGACCGCACCGTGATGGTAACCTGCGACTACGCCCAGGGCGAGCTGCCGAAGCTTGCTGAGTTCCTGGAGGAATGGGGCGTTAAGGCAGAGCAGGGGCTCGTCGCCGAGACAGACAGCAGCCAGGTGCTGATGGACGCCACCTCCATTTTCGCAAGCTCCGCGGAGGAGGTGCTGGAGGACAACGCCTATCGGGTGCTGGTCTCTCCCAGGACCACTCCTCTGAGCATGGTGTTCTCTGCCAACGATGAGATCGGCGT
The DNA here is from genome assembly GCA_946554335.1 of uncultured Neglectibacter sp. Classification (GTDB taxonomy): domain Bacteria; phylum Bacillota; class Clostridia; order Oscillospirales; family Acutalibacteraceae; genus Acutalibacter. Next base: position 201,814 of record CAMNSA010000003.1, on the reverse strand, counting down.
GCAGAAGCTGTGGGTCTCTTCCGACAGCGCCTATGTGTTCACAGACGATATGAAAGAAGGGGACACTCCCAAGACGGGGGAACAGCTTTTGGCTACCCTTTCCAGCAAGATCGTACAGGACGGCAATGACATCTATTCCAAGAATGTGGTGATGTTCGGTTCCACGCAGATGTTTGTCAGCTCCTATTTGAGCAATACCTTCAGCAACCGTCAGTATCTGATGGACCTGTTCCATTATGTAACAGCTACAGACGACAGCTCTGTGACCACGGTCCTCACCGAAGAGGTCACCACCACTGCCGTGGATATCACCGCCTCCGCCGCCACTCTGAATATGCTGGGGCTGGGTGTGTTCACCGTGGGGATCCCCCTCGCGCTGCTGATCGCGGGTATCGTGGTATTCCTGAAGAGGAGGCACCTGTAAGCCTATGAAAAAGACCGTTCGCAATATTTTGATTATGGCGGGAGTTCTGGTGGTTATGGGCCTGGCCTGTTTGACCCTTTGGCTGACAAAGCCGCAGGCGGAGGAGATCTCCTCCTCTTCCGCTGCCTCCACCGTTTCGGAAAAGGTATTGAGCGTGGAAGCGTCAGAGGTCTCCGGGATTCTGATAGAGAACGAAAAGGGCTCCTTTAAGCTGATCCCCGATCCCGCCGCCTCTGAGGACGACGAGGTTTCCTTTACCATTGAGGGCCTGCAAAAATACAAGCTGAACACCTCTCTGATCTCCAGCGTCTCCAGGGCTTCTCTGGACATCACCGCGAAGCGGGATCTGGGCGAGCTTACGGATCTTCAGGAGTTCGGACTTTCCGGAAACGGAAAGGCGAAGATTACGGTGGAGCTGAAAAACGGAGAATCAAACGAGCTGATCCTGGGTGACGACGCCGCGGGCGGCTCCGGAAAGTACCTGATGAAGGACGGAGTCTGCTATGTGGTCACCAGTATGGGCAGTGCCTTTTTAAGCGGCAAGGCGGAGTTTCTCAGCACCGATATCTACGAGATAGCGGATCTGACCAAGGAGTCCACCAACAGCGAGGGTTCCGCAGTAGAGGTAAAGGACGCCGATGTGCTTTACCGGATCCTGTTTACCGGAACCAATTTCCCGGAACCCATTGAGATCGTGCAGGACAAGAAGCTGATCGGCGGCTATCGGGTGACCACTCCCATCACGGCGGAGGCGGGCACAGAATGGTTCAGCAATTTGATCACCGATCTGAAGAGCCTTTCCGTGACCCAGGCGGTAGCGGTGGAGGTCACGGGAGACCAGCTTTCCCAATATGGCCTGGATACCCCCTTTGCCCAGATCGAGTTTGATCTCAACGGGGAAAAGCATACCCTGAAGGTCAGCGAGGAAGATGGGGGCAACAACCGTTTTCTCATGGCAGACGACGCCGATGTGGTTTATCAGGTGACCTCCGATACGGTGGCCAACTGGGCGGAGGCGACCTTGATGGATCTGCGCACCAGCTATGTCTGGCTTCCCAATATCAACGAAGTGGAAAAGCTCACTCTCACCTTTGGGGGAAAGACCAATGTGTTTTCCATCACCCGCACGGAGGACGAAGAGCGCTCCACAGAAGCCAATAAGGTCTATAATCTTTCAATCAAAGGCCCGGATGGAAAAGAAATCAGCTACAGCGCCACTTACCAGCCGTTCTATCAGAAGCTGATCAGCATTTCCGTGCTCAGTACGGAATCGGCGGAAAGCGGAAAAACCCCGGCGTTCACCGCGAAATTTGAGTATTTTGACGGCCGCGAGGAAACGCTCATGGAATACTATCCCATTGAGGGGCAGGATCGGTACGCGGCCTATCTCAACGGCGGATATTCCGGCCAGACGCGAAGGAGCTCGGTGGACAATGTGACCGCGTTGATCGAAAAGCTCTGTGCCAATGAGGCGCTGAAGGAAGTAAAGGAATAAAGAAGCTTCATGAGAATCTTTCGGGAAAGGAAACGGCTTATGAAAAAAAGGTGGAATGTGTTGCTCTGCCTGACCCTGTGTATTTTAATGATGGCAGGCTGTACCCTGTCCCCCTCCTCCGTGTCTTCAGAAAGCTCTTCCCCGGAAAGCTCAGGAGAGGTGAAAAAGCTGTCTCCCTATCGCATCGGGCTCTGCCAGTTTGGGGAAAGCCCTTCCCTCAACTGTGTGAGAGAGGCGTTTTTAAGCCGCCTGGACGAGTGGGGATACGGCGAGGAAAGGCTTGAGATCGACTACCAGAACGCCCGGGGTGACGAAGAGGAAGCGGAGCAGATCTGTGAAAAGTTCGTCACCGATGAGGTGGATCTGATCGTCGCGTCCTCGGCTCCGGCAGCCAAAGCGGCCTATTCCGCCGCGCAGGGGACCCAGATCAAGGTGGTTTTTGCCGCGGTAAGCGATCCTGCCGGGAGCCTGGGGCTCAAGAACCTAAAGGAGCCGGAGGGAAATATGACGGGCGTCGCATCCCCTTTCCCGGCGGAAAAGCTGCTGGAAATTGCTTTGCAGAGCGACCCGGATCTGAAGAAGCTGGGGCTGCTCTACAGCGGAGAGCAGGACAGCCTGGGGGTCGTGGAGCAGGTAAAAGCCTTTTGTAAGGGAAAAGAGATCGAAGTGGTGGAGAAGGCAGTGCCCTCCAAAGAGGATCTGGAAAAGGAGGCCCGGGAGCTGTGTAAGTCCTGCGGCGCGATTTTCACAGGAGCTGATGAGGGTCTGGATACCGCGGCGCTTCTGCCAATGGTTCAGGAGGCCGGGATCCCCTGGTACACCGGGGTATCTCCCCTGGTACGGGAGGGGGCGTTCGCCTCGGTCAGCGCCGACTATGAAGAGATAGGACGCTTCGCCGCGGATATGGCGGTGGAGCTGATGGCGGGGAAACAGGTGAAAGAAGTACCGGTGAAAACTCTGGACGCCACTGGGATCTACCTGAACCAGAGCGTACAGAAGACGCTGGGACTTTCCATTCCCGCGGACACGGCGAAAAAAGCCGTGATTTTTGAACAGGAAGAATGAAGATAAAACCGCCTGTTTTCCGGGTTTTTGGGGGGACAGGCGGTTTTCCTCGCTGTAAAAAACAAAAATAGCAAAAGAGAAAACGAGAGATTTTAAGATGAAAACGGGAGAAAGAAAGAGAGATGTTTCGGCAGATTAAAAAATAGAGAAAAAAGTATTGACAGGCGAAAATGCCTGTGATATGCTGTTAAGGCGCCCAAAAAGAGTGCTTCTCTTTTATCATAAAACGGGAAATCAAGAAAAGTAGAAACCAGGAGGTAAAAAGCTATGTCTACTTATATGCCCAAAGCCGGTCAAGTGGACCGCAAATGGTATGTAATCGACGCCGCCGGAAAGCCCTTGGGCCGTGTAGCGGCTCAGGCTGCCGTTCTGCTTCGCGGCAAGCATAAGCCCACCTTTGCCCCTCATGTTGACTGCGGAGACCATGTGATCATCATCAACTGCAAGGACGCTGTGCTCACTGGAGGCAAAGAGCAGAAGAAGTATTATTACCGTCACACCGGGTACATCGGCCACCTGAAGGCGGTCCGCTATGACACCCTGATGAAGACGAAGCCCGAGCTTGCCATGCAGCTGGCTGTCAAGGGAATGATCCCTTCGAACTCCATCGGCCGCGACGCTTTGGGGCGTCTGCGCGCCTACGCCGGCAGCGAGCACAAGCATGCTGCCCAGAAACCCGCCCAGTGGGAACTGTGAGAGGAGGATGTTAAGAATGTACGAGACTGCACCTTATTTCTACGGAACCGGCAGAAGAAAGAGCTCTGTCGCCAGAGTGAGAATTTATCAGGGCACCGGTAAGATCACCATCAATGACCGGGATATCGACGATTATTTTGGCCTGGACACTTTGAAGTACATTGTCCGTCAGCCTCTGACCCTGACTGATACCGACCAGAAGTTCGATGTGGTGTGCCGCGTAGCCGGCGGCGGAGTGACCGGCCAGGCCGGCGCCATCCGTCACGGCGTTGCCAGAGCTCTGCTTCAGTATGACTCTGAGAACCTTCGCGCCACCCTGAAGAAGGCCGGGTTCCTGACCCGTGACCCCAGAATGAAGGAAAGAAAGAAGTACGGCCTCAAGGCCGCCCGTCGCGCGCCTCAGTTCTCGAAGCGCTGATTATGGCCTGTTTCCTCATCGGAAAATGAGGTTCAAGAGCTCCGCGGAGACATCCTGCGGGGCTTTTGCTTTTTTTAACCGGAGTGAGAGCAAAAAGCTGCTTTAGGAGGATTTTTTATGAGACGATGGATCTCGGCCTTTCTCAGTATACTCTTGCTGTTCGCCTGTCTGCTGCCGGTGAGCTCTTCTTCCTGCCAGGCGGCTTCCGCCCGCCGGGCGGAGGGATCCGCTTCCTTCCGGGATGTGAAGCCCGGCGCGTGGTATTATCAGGAAGTGAGCGAGATGGCAAAGCGAGAGATCTTCCGCGGCTATGAGGATGGAACCTTCAAGCCCAAACGGGCCATTTCCTTCGCGGAATTCGTGGCCGTAGCCGCCCGGTGCGTCTCTTTGCAGACCGAGCCCACCGGAAAGCGGCACTGGGCAAGCGATGTGATGGAGGCGGCTCTGCGGGCCGGATGGTACGACTGGGACGAGTGTCCGCCGGATAACACTGCCCGGTGGAATCAGCCCATTTCCCGGCAGGTGGCTGCAAAGGTGCTGATGAAGGCCTTCGCGCCCGAGCTTCGGGGAGATTACAGCCGCTGGTCTGCCGAGATCAAAGATTTCGGCGAGATCGACGGCAGATATTACGATGGTGTCCTGGCCGCCTATGAAAGCGGCGTTATCAAGGGCTATGAAACGGGGAAATTTTATCCCCGAAAGGGGATCACCCGGGCGGAGGGCTGCGCGGTGTTCTGCCGTGCTTTGCGGCAATTCCCCCAGGAGGAGATCGAACCTCTCCCGGACCCGGATCCGGCCCCTGCGCCGGTGGACGGCGGTGTTTCCCAAAACGGACAGCTTCAGGTGGTGGGGACAAAGCTGTGTAACCAGGCGGGAGAATCTGTCATGCTTCGGGGAATGAGCTCTCACGGTTTGCAGTGGTACTCCCAGTTTACCTCCAAGGAAGCGCTGGCCTTTTCCTCGAAATACGGAGCCAATGTATTCCGTGTGGCCATGTACACTCAGGAGGGCGGTTACCTTTCTAATAAAGATAGTATCAAGACGAAATTGATCCAGGCCGTGGACAACGCCCTTTCCCTGGACCTCTATGTGGTGATCGACTGGCATATCCTGAGCGACGGCGACCCCAACGCCCACACCAGGGAGGCGAAGGAATTTTTCAGCCAGCTTTCCCTTCGCTATCAAAATAACCCCGGCGTGCTCTACGAGATCTGTAACGAGCCCAACGGCGGCGTTTCCTGGAGCGATATTTCCCGTTATGCCTCCCAGGTGATCCCCGTGATCCGGAAAAACAGCCCCAACGCCGTGATCTTCTGCGGAACCCCCACCTGGAGCCAGGATGTGGATGAGGCGGCGAAGAACCCCCTTCCTTATGAAAATATCCTCTACAGCCTCCATTTTTACGCCGGGACCCATGGGCAAGGCCTGCGGGATAAGGCAGAGGCCGCCCTGAAAAAAGGTCTTCCCCTGTTTGTTACGGAATGGGGCACAAGCGACGCCTCCGGCGGCGGCGGAACCTATACAAAGGAAAGCGAGGCCTGGCTTGCCTTTTTGGAGAAGCGCCGGATCGGCTGGATCAACTGGTCCTACTGCGATAAGGGTGAATCCTCCGCGGCGCTGCTTCCGGGAGCCTCCCCCTCCCATCTTCAGGAACAGGATCTGAGCAAAAGCGGCGCCTTTGTCTTTTCGAAATTCCAAGGATAAATTCTGAAAAACTGTGAAACAGACGAAAAAATTCCGTGAAACAGGGCAGGGAAATCTGTATAAGGAATTTAATAATATACAGGAATCCCTGTTAAATCCTTAAAAAGTATGCGGAAATCCCGTAGAAACTGAATAATCATGCAAAAAATGAGGTCCAGTTTCCACTTCTGAGAAGCGAAAACTTTGCCATTTTGATACAATTTGCACAGTGGCCGGTTTCCATAACTCAAAATAGGAAAAGCAAAAACCGGGGAAAAAAGGGGTTTCCTGAAGTTATGTTAAGGAATGGACCATTCATATTTATGCACAATGCACAAAACTGACCGGCAAAAAATTTTGACACCTCGTGAAGAATTGACTATACTAACCCTTGGAATCATCTCGATGGGGATGATGGAAGGAGCATTGTTATGCGCGAGAAAAGTCAAATGAAAGTGTCCGGGCGCGTGATTCTGCGCGGCTTGCTGGCGCTTGTCCTGGTTTTTGCGCTCTGTGCGTCCTCAATCGTTACCGTTACCGCCAATACGGTTTCCGCCAATGTGATCGACGGAGACCATACATATTCGTTCCGCATGAGCAGTTCGAAGCTGGAAGATCTTCTCAGCGAAGCCGAGAAGCTGGGTCTTGCTCCCTTGGGAAAGCTGGACCGGGCGGAGCGAGTGCAGAGCACCACCACGGTATATGTTCGCCGGGGCGTCATCCTGACGCTGGACGAGGCAGGCCAGAGAACGGATCTGGTTGCCTATGCGGGCGAAACGGTTGAAGAAGCGCTGAGAGAAAACAACATTCTCTTAAGGGACATGGACGAGGTTTCCCCTGCCCGCACAGAGAAGATCACGAGGGATTTGAAGGTCACGGTCAGGCGTGCCTGCACGGTTTCCGTGATTGCCGACGGCGAGGTCCATCAGGTGTCCCTCAGCGGGGCTACCGTCAAGGACGCTCTGGCGGCTGCCGGTGTGACCCTTCAGAAGGAGGATTCCCTGAATTTCCCCCTGTCCGAGCCGCTGTTTGAAAAGATGAATATCCGGGTGGCCAGGGTCGTAAAGATCAAGGTGACCGTGGATGGAAAAACCAAAGAGTACGAGATTGCCGCTCAGTCCGTCAAAGAAGCGCTGGAGCGCTGCGGAGTGGTCCTGGGAGAGGACGACCGCATCAGCTGCCGGGAGACTGACCGCTTGACGGACGGGATGCACATCACCGTTTTCCGAGTGACAAAGAAAGAGCTTCTCGTGAAAGAGGAAGCGCCCTTTGAGACTATCTATGAAGATACCGACGAGCTGGAAGCGGGCGAGACCGAGGTAAAGGTCGTCGGCGTCCCCGGAGAGAAGGAAGTTCTCTACGAGGTGATCTTTGTAGACGGCAAGGAAGAGGGCAAGGTAGCTGTGGAGGAGACCATCCTCACAGAGCCGGTGGATGAAGTGATTCTGCGGGGTACGCAGGAGCTTCAGGAAGACGAGGGTTACGAGCCGGGCGATTCAGTGGATTCCTCCTCTGCCGGGACCTTTGTAGACCATGAGGGGAATGTGGTTTCCTATTCCCGTTTGCTCACGGGCGACTGCACAGCCTATTCCGTCCCCGGCGGCACCACCTCTTTGGGCTGGAAGGCAGAATACGGTATTATTGCAGTGAATCCCAATGTGATCCCCTACGGCACCAGGATGTATGTCACCTCTCCTGACGGCAGCGTGGTTTACGGCTACGGGATCGCGGGAGATACCGGCGGAGCCTGTATGGCCGGCACGATCATTGCGGATCTTTGCTACAACACCATCGAAGAATGTAGCATCATCGGCAGACGCACGATGAATGTATACATTCTCTCTTGATAACCTCTCTTGAATTTTCAAAAAAAGTCGGAGCGATCGCCCCGGCTTTTTTTGTCGGGTGGGGTTTCGCTTCGGCTTGTAATTTTCTGCCCCTCAGGCTATAATATCTCCTGGTGGCAATTCCTCGAAAAAGAGAGAAAAAGGAAATATTTGGAACAGCGGCTTTTATCTATATATTATAGAAGAGAAACTTTTTGAAAAGGAACCTGTCTATGCAATACTTTTACGCGATCCTGTGGTTTACGATCGGGCTGATCCTGATCTTCTCCGTTTCCAGGGAGAATAAGATTTTTTATTTCGCCGGCGGCTTTTTCCTGTTTTTAGGGGTCTGGTGGCTGCTGGACGCCTGTATTCCCGGAGTGAATCTCTTCGCAGGGACCTACGGGATCGTTTTTCGCTGTGTGGGCGGCGTGGCCTTGGTGATTTTAGCCGTCAGCTTCGTAAAAACCTACCGCAGGGGGAAGCTTGATTCAGAGCATACAGACGAGAAGAAAGACTAGAGAAGGCGAAGCGGGGAAAGGGGGATGATACAGATGGAAGCGTTTTTCACCATTATAGAAAAGGTCGCGGTGATGCTCCTGATGATCTCGGTGGGATATATCGCCACCAAAAAGGCAGTCCTCACAGAGCAGGGCGCTGCTGAGATCACAGCGCTGCTTTTGAAGCTGGTCACTCCCTGCCTGATCATCTCCGCCTTTTTGACCTCGGATGACCTGGCCCCCAGGGAGATGGTCCTTGCCGTTGTGCTCTCCTCCCTGTCCCTGCTTCTTTCCATCGGACTGTCCTATCTCTTTTTCCGCAGGGAACCCGGGGACCGGAAAAAGGTCTTGCGCTTCGCGCTTATTTTCAGCAACGCGGGCTTTATGGGGATCCCGCTGATCCAGGGGATCGTGGGGGAAAAGGGCGTTATCTACGGCTCTTTTTTTGTGGTGATGTTCAATGTCTTTTGCTGGACCTATGGCTACCGCCTGATGAACGAAAGCGGAAAGCTCAATTTGAAAACCATCCTCCTGAATCCCGGCATCATCGGCCTTGCAGTGGGCCTCCCCATCTACTTTCTGAAGATCCCCGTGCCCGCGGTGCTGGGAGATCCCATCAACTTCTTTTCAGGCCTCAACACGCCGCTGGCCATGCTGGTGATCGGCAGTTATGTAGCCAGAGTGGACCTGCGCTCCTTTGTGTCTGATCTGGCAGTGTATCGCATGGCTGCCCTGCGCCTGATTGTCTCCCCTGCCCTTTTCCTCCTGCTGCTCTTTCTGTTTCGCCCGGAGCGAGAGCTTTTCATCAGCTGCGCCATTCAGGCCAGCTGTCCCGTGGCGGCCAATACGGTGCTGTTTGCTGTGCAGTATGGAGGAGATTCCCAATTAGCCTCCAAGTCGGTGGCGGTCTCCACCGTGCTTTCTATTGTGACGATCCCCGTTTTTACGGTGCTCGCCCAGCTGCTCTGCGGGCTGCTGTAGCTTTATAAATACCTATATATATTAGTATTAGGAAGGGGTTTTGGCTTATGAAGATTGCGCCTTCGCTGTTGGCGGCGGACTTTGCCCGCCTGGAGGAAGAGGTAAAAAAGGTCTCTTCGGCAGATCTGCTTCACATCGACATTATGGACGGCCGGTTTGTGCCCAACCTGAGCATGGGTCCCTGCGTGGTGTCCGCCCTGCGTGGGAAGACAGACCTGCTTTTCGATGTCCACCTGATGCTGGAGGATCCGCTTCCCTATGTAAAGGTATTCCGGGAGTCGGGCGCGGATCAGATCACCTTCCATGTGGAGTGCGCAGCCGACCCTGACCGGATGCTGGACGAGATCGAAGCCTGCAAGGCCAAGGCCGGAATGGCCCTGAAACCGGCCACCCCCGCCGAGAAGCTCTTCCCCTATGGCAAGCGCCTCTCCCAGGTGACCATCATGACGGTGGAGCCGGGCTTCGGCGGACAGAAGCTGATGGAAAAGCCCCTGGAAAAGATCCGGATCTTAAAGGAGGCCTTCCCCCACCTGGACTTAGAGGTGGACGGAGGGGTCTGCCGGGAAACCCTCTCCCTCTGCCGGGATGCGGGGGCAGATGTTCTGGTGGCGGGTACGGCTGTGTTCCGCGCCCAGGATCCCGCCCGGGAGATCGCCCTTCTCCGGGGATAGTTTTTTGGCACCTTTGCCCTCTTTTCTACATACCATAAAGTAAAAAACAAAAGAGGTGCTGCCCTTACGAGACTCAAGTATCCTGCGCAGCCTCTTGTTTTTTGCTTTCCGGACGCCACGGCGCTCTGCGAGGCGGTGGAGAAGCTTTACGAGGTCTATCCCCGGGTGGGCGCGTCTCTGTGCCTTTACCGGGGGCAGTATTTTCTGGCAGTCCGATCCAGCCTCACTTTGAGATCGACGGTGTTCCGCGTCGCCGGGGAATACGGCCTGTACCTCGGGCCCGGAAGAGTGCTGTACGCTTTTCTGGAAGAACACGGTAGGCCGATCAGCAAAAATGCCGTGGAAAAACTGGGCGCTGCCCTGCATGGAACCCAAAATCCAGACTAACTCCCTGCGGCCTGGCGGGGAGTTAGTCATTAGCTGTTAGATTTTAGTTTTAGCTCTTAGCTCCCCTATGTGAGAGGAGCTGTCACGGCTCTGCCGGTTGAGGTCAGCGCTGAACGGTTGCCACCGGAGGCGAGACTTGCCTCTCCCTATGGGAGAGGCGGCACGGCAAGGCCGTGACGGAGAGGGCCTTGCAGCCGGGCATTAAGTCCTCTCTCCCTCAGGCGCTGCGAGTTTTTCTTGCGCAGGGACGCGCGCACCCTCTCCCCGGCAGGAGTACTCGCCCGAAATTTTGCGGTTTGCGCAAGCAAATTGAGATTTTTCAAATCCCAGATTTGTTTCCGAAATTTCACTTGGCGTTTCAAGCCGTGAAGTGAAATCCGAGGAAGCTCGATCGTAGATCGGGATTTTTTGAGCCGAAGACTGAGCAACGCTCGGTCTCGGCTCAATCTTTTTGCCTTTTTTGAGGCAAAAATAAGAGGATTCCCAAGAGAAAAAAAGGAAAAGTAAAAAAACACGAAAAAAAGAATGGTCAAATCTCCCAAAAAAGAGAACCTCTGTAAAGCGAAAATATGGAAAAACTCGCCGCCAAATCCGCTGAAATCCCGCAGGAAGGTCCGAAAAACCGCATGAAACCGAGGTTTTTGACAACAAAGCCAGCTTTTTTCCTTTTAGGAAGGTGACATAAAAAAGTTGAAAAAAACTCTTGCTTTTTCTGAGCGGAGAGGGTAATATATAGGTAACTTCAACTCGTGGGGATATTTTGCCCTGCGAGAATCTAAAATTTAAGAGGGTTGAAACTATGAACACAAGCAAGTTTCTGAAGAAATCACTTGCGATGCTTCTGGCAGTCATGCTGGTCGTCGCAATGATTCCGATGGGCGCTTCTGCTGCTGAAAAGCCGCTGTTCGTCAACGACGGTAACGTCGTCAGCATTGCGGCTGCCAACGGAACGCTCACTGGTTCGGGCGCCTCCTTTACGGATGCCCTTACCTATGAGAAGACGGCTGAGACCATTACGGTCGCGACAGCCAAGGCTTCTCAGAAAGTTTGGTACAAGGTGGATGACGGCGATGTCGCCATGTCCGCAGACGGTACCATTCCCTTCTCCAGCCTCACCGCCGGAGCTTCCAGCAAGGCTGTCTTCTTTGTAGCCGCTTCGGATTACGACGCTGAGAACGCTGAGAAGAACACAAAGAGCAAGGACTACACTGTCACCGTGGCTGTTGCCGCTGTTTCCAGCAGCACTGAGGTGAAGGAAGCTTCCGTTACACTGGGCGGCTTGACGGTAAAGGGCTCTGTGAACAACACCTCCAGGACCATCTCCTTCCAGCTTCCCTGGGGCTACACTGCTGCCGCCTCCGTTGATGTGAAAATGGCAAATCCCGTGCTTCCCGGCACTGAGGCTGTGGCCTGCACTGTTTCCAACGACCAGATTCTGGTTACGGCACAGGACGGCAGAACTGCTTATTATACCATCGTGGCGGAAGAGGCTGCCTGTCTGTCCTCTCTGTCCATCGGCGGTGTAAAGGCGGTTGCCAATAAGGATGACGCTACGAAGCTTACCGTGACTCTTCCTGAGGGAACTGAGCTTCCCGCTGATCTGGCAGTTTCCTTCCAGGTCGCCGGAAAAGCCACTGCTAAGATCAAGGCGAACGGCGCGGCCGGCGATGGCGCCGCTGTTAAGACCGGTGGTAAGGTATCCATCAACAACGGCAAGTATGACCTGACCTTTACCTCTGAGACTCTGGGCACCAAGACCTATGAGGTGACTGTCAGCACGGCTGCCAACAAGGATTCTTCCATTAAGGACTTTACCGTAAAGGCCGGTGCTTACGACGAGAAGGGCACCATCAAGGGCGACCAGCTCTCCGTTGTCCTTTCCAGCAAGACCACCGATACTGATCTGCAGGCTGCGAAGCCGAAGTTCACCGTTGCCGCAGGCGCCACTGTTGCAATCGATGACACTCCTTTCGACAACGATGGCATTGATACGGCTGACCTGACCAACACCGTTACCGTAAAGGTGACCGCTGCGGACGGCGATTCTGTCAGCTACTATCAGCTGACCGCCACCAAGGCCAAGGATACGGTAGACGATCCCAAGATCACCGCTGCTTCTCTGACCTATGTTGGAGATGACGGCAAGGATGTGAAGGTGACCGGCGCTGTTTCTGACGCTGACAAGACGATCACCTTCTCCAATCTGCCTTATTCCGCTGCGGACACTCTGATTCAGGGTGCTACCTATACCATCGCAAAGACCTCTTACACCAATACAGACCTTGACACTGCGAAGGCCGCCTTTACTTTTGCCGGCCCCAACAAGGTGTCTGCTACCGCTGACAGCGGAACCAAGACTACTTACACCTTCGTGTTCAAGAAGGCTGCTGCCAAGACCGGTAAAGAGCTTTCTAATCTGACGGTCACTACTGCCGCCACCGGCGACAAGGCTGACGCCAAGAACACCTATAAGCTGGCTGTTTCCGGCGGCAAGATCACCGGAACCCTGCCCTATAGCGTGTATAACAATGGCTCTGCTACTCTGGTTTACCAGTACACCCTGTCTGAGGGCGCCAAGCTCTATAATGTGACTGGCACCAATGTAGGTACTGAGGTTGCCTCCGGCTTCTATCCGGAAGACGATGAAGATCTCTTCACCGACAATGCTCCCAAGACCGGTGCTACCGTTGCGGTCAGCTACCTGAAGGCAGACCCTGCCAACAAGTATGTTGTGCTGGACGAGTATGCAGTAGTTGAAATGGCAAAGGCAGGCGCTCCTGTTGCGGTTGCCGATCTGGAGAAGGCTCCTTATAAGGGCCATGCAACGGTGCTTTCCGCTACCGTTACCTCTGCTCCTGCCAGCAAGGAGTATGTTCTGAAGTCCATCAAGAATGAGGACGGCACAGTTACCGCCACTATTTCCAACGGCGTGGTAACCTTCAGCGTACCCGGTTCTGCCTCTACTGTTACCGTAGATATCGTTGCTTCCGATTATGCTACCGTTCTCATCGGCGGCGATCAGCTTACCGGCGACGCTTTGAAGGGCGTTGAATTTACGGTTGACAAGACCGATCCCGAGAAGCCCGTTCTGAAGTATAAGGGCGCTGCTGTTACCTCTATCAGTGTTAAGAGCGAGTACGGCGAGACCAATCCCTATGCGGTAAGCGGCGTGAATGTTCGTGCTCTGGAGACCAGCGCAGCCCTTGCCTCTGTAAAGGTGAATGGCGCCAAGGCCACCATTTCCGGCCGCAATGTGACAGTTCAGTTGCCTGTAGGCACTGACCTGACCGCGGTTACCGTGGAGGCCACTGCTCAGTCCAAGATGGCCGCTGTAGTTGTCTCCGGCGACACAGGCGATGACGACGAGGATGGCAATGATCTTTATGATGTAAGCGAGCCTATTACGATTACCGTAACTTCCGAAGACACTGAGACGGTTTGGGTTTACACCCTCACTGCCAATGCCAATGTGGAGTTTGTGGATGTTGATCCCAACAAGTGGTATGCTGAGTATGTGTATGCCGCTGCCGGCGCCGGAATCGTATTGGGTACTACTCCCACCACCTACTCTCCCAACAACAACATCAAGCGCGGCGATTTTGCTGTGATGGTTGTTCGGATGCTGGATGTGGATGTAAGCGCTTATACCGACTCTCCCTTCTCCGATGTGAAGAGCACCAGCGGCGCTGCCAAGGCCATTGCCTACTGCGCTGACAAGGGCATCATCGATGGCGTTGGAAATGGCAAGTTTGCTCCTTCCAGCCCCATCACCCGTGAGGCTGCTGCTAAGATCATCGCGAAGGCTCTGGATCTGAAGGGCACCTCTGCTGACAAGTTTGCCGACGATGCCAAGATCGCCAACTGGGCCAAGGGCTTTGTGTACGCTTGCAAGGCCGAGGGCATCTTTGAGGGCGACAATAAGGGTAACTTCAATCCGAAGAACTATATTAAGAGAAGCGAAGCTGCCAAAGTTATGGTTTTGGCCATGAATAACAAATAAGGTTTCAACTCTACTTAATTTTAAATTATCCCTTAGGGCAAGGGGGGCGGAATCATCCGCCCCCCTTGTTCTGTCTTTTTGCCTTTGTTCTTAATTCCTATTCCTCTTGTTTTCCTCCTTGCCTCCCCTTGCTTGCAAGGGGAGGTGGCGCGGCCTTGCCGCGACGGAGAGCGCGGCTTTTAGTTGTTAGTTTTTGGTCGTTAGTTGTTTAGAATGGGCTTGCCTCTCTTTGTTTTCCTTCCTGCCTCCCCTTGGAATAAGGGGAGAGGGGCCATGCGAAACATGGTGGAAGGGATAATAATTTAGGCCGCCAAAACGATCCCTCAGGCGCTACGCGCCAGCTTTCTCGTTTGCCAACTCGGTCAGCGATGGGCGTGTCCCACCGGGACACATCGCCCTTTACGCAAGGGAGCCAAGGGGTACCTTTTCTTCTCGCCTTTCCCTTCGCCATCTCCCTGCGCAAGGAAAGTCAATCTCCCTTCCTCCAACCAACTCATAGAAATAGACGAATCCATATGGGAGTGAAAAACTTTTGAGCGTCTTGACGGAAAAGGTGATTTCCGTGAAAAACCTCTTGCTTTTCCCGCGTGTAAGGCTATAATAGAAGTCTGGGATTTTTTGGGTGCTTTCACCCGAAAGGGGTTTTGATATGGAAATTCTGCTTCTTCTTTCTGTTTGTTTGTTGGCCGGTCTTTTGATGTCCCGTGTGGCAAATCTCTTCAAGCTTCCGGCCGTTACCGCCTATCTGGTTGCCGGTATCCTGATCGGGCCCTTTGTTCTGGGCCGCCTGGGCGTACCGGGGCTGGGTTTCCAGACACTGGACCAGGTGAAAAACCTGGGGATCATCTCTGACGCCGCCATGGGCTTTATCGCCTTTTCCATCGGCAATGAGTTCCGCCTTTCTCAGCTGAAAGAGAACGGGAAACAGGCCACCGTCATCGGCATCATCCAGGCGGTCGCCGCCACGATTTTGGTGGATCTTACCCTGGTGGCCCTCCATTTTGCCATTCCGGATATTCTCACCATTCCAGCCGCCATCACCCTGGGCGCCATCGCCTCCGCCACGGCTCCCGCCGCCACCTTGATGGTGGTGCGGCAGTATAAGGCCAAGGGTCCCCTCACAGATATCCTGCTGCCTATTGTGGCGCTGGACGACGCTGTGGGTCTGGCGATCTTCTCCGTGTCCTTCGGCGTGGCGAAGTCTTTGGACAGCGGCATGATCGATGTTCTCTCCGTTGTTGCCGAGCCCATTGTAGAGGTAGTTTTGTCTCTTGCTCTGGGCGCTCTCAGCGGCTTTGCCTTCAACTACGCGGAGAAGTTCTTCCATTCCAGAAGCAAGAGAATGTCTATCGCCGTGGCCTTTGTGCTGCTGACCGTAGCCATCTCTCAGATGGAGTTCAAGATCGGCTCCATCCACTGCGGCTTCTCTTCCCTGCTGGCCTGCATGATGCTGGGCACCATCTTCTGCAATATCTGCGATGTGTCCGAAGAGCTGATGGACCGTGCCGAGCGCTGGACCGGCCCTCTCAATGTTCTCTTCTTTGTGCTCAGCGGCGCCGAGCTGGATTTCGGCGTCATCGGCGATGCGGTGATCATCGGGATCGGGATCTGCTATATCATCAGCCGTTCTCTGGGCAAGTATCTGGGCTCTCACCTGAGCGCCAAGGCTATGAAGTGTGATCCCATGATTACGAAATATCTGGGCATCACCCTGCTGCCTCAGGCAGGCGTGGCTTTGGGAATGTCTGTCATGGCGGAGACTCTGGGCCCGGACGGACTGATCATCCGGAACATCGTGCTGTTCTCCGTGATGATCTACGAGCTCATCGGCCCCACCCTGACCAAGATCGCGCTGACCAAGGCCGGCGAGATCAAGCCTGGAAAGCAAAGCGCCCGCGGCAAGAAGGACATGGCCGAGCGAGACGCGTGACTTTTCCCTTTTCAACAAAACCGGCTCTTTTGAGCCGGATAGAGAGCTGTACAGGGGCAAGTAGCTTTCTGTATGGCTCTCTTTCGCTTTTCTGTGGAAGGAATCGTTTGCTCTGCGCTTTAGCCGTAAATAATACAAGTTGAGCGTATAATTGAAATAGAAAAGTGAAATATGAAATTCACTTTTCAAAAATAAGTGAAATTTTTCAGTGGTTTCTAAATAATCAACTTCAGAAATCGCACAAAAATGAAATATTTTTCTTAAAACTAAAATTTTGACTATGAATTTGTTAAGAAAAGTGTTAAGATATGTTCAAAGGAGTTGAGTTTTATGTTGGAGATGGAATTCCACGCTTTACTTTTGAAATGTCAAAAAGAAAAGTGTGAAAGCCGTACCCTGGAGGTGAAATCCGCTCGGAAGGGTTGCCCGGAACGGCTTTATGATACTTTCAGTGCCTTTTCGAATCAGGACGATGGCGGGACGATCCTTTTTGGTGTGGATGAGCATGTCGGGTTTCAGAAGGTAGGCGTCTATGACGCGCAGGACCTTCAAAAGAAGCTCATGGAGGTAGGGGAGGCCATGACGCCGGTAGTGCGTCCGATCCTTTCGGTCTATGAGGAGAGAGGCATGACCTTTGTATCGGCGGAAATACCTCCGGTGGATATTGCACAGCGGCCCTGCTTCAAGACGGCAAAAGGAAGGCTGAAGGGCGCCTACATTCGGGTCGGGGACGCGGATAAGCCGATGACAGAATATGAGGTATACAGCTATGAGGCGTTTCGTAAAAAAATTCGGGATGACATCCGGCCTGTGGAAGAGGCCGGGCTAAACAGCCTTGACCCGGTGCGATTGGAGCAATATATTCAACGGCGAAAACTGAACCGGCCTTATTTTTCCGCTTTATCCTTGCCGCAGCTTTACGAAATGACAGGGATCCTTCACGAGGGGAAACCAACGCTGGCAGCGTTTCTGCTGTTCTGTCTGTATCCACAGGTATATTTTCCGCAGTTGAGTATCATCGCCGCACGCGTTCCGGGAAAAGAGATGGGGGAGTTGGGAACGCAGGGCCAGCGATTTACAGATAGCCAGCGTCTGGAAGGGAATATTCCGGAAATGCTGGATGGCGCCATGGCCTTTCTGCAAAAAAATATGCGCACCGCGATTCGTGTCGATTCAAAAACCGGAAAAAGGACGGATCAGACGGAGTATCCCGCCGATGCTCTGCGCGAAATCATCCTCAACGCTCTTGTCCATAGGGACTACAGTACACACACGGAAAATATGCCGATCCAGATCACAATGTTTTCCAACCGTATGGAGGTTCGCAGCCCGGGCGGGCTGTATGGCCGCCTGACCATAGACCAGCTGGGAAAGGTTCAGCCGGATACGCGAAATCCGTTCCTGGTCACTGCCATGGAAGCGTTGGGAGAAACAGAGAATCGCTATTCGGGAATTCCCCGGATCCGTATGGCAATGCGTGACGCTGACCTGCCGGAGCCTGTTTTCCGGGACGAACGGGGGGAATTTCTGGTCTGTCTCTATAACGGCGAGGAGGAGGCCGGACCACCGCGGGAAGAATCAAAGGAGGATCCGAAAGGTGTGTTGGCGTTTTGTAAAAAGCCGCGGACCAGAAAAGAATTGGTGGCATTTTTGGGAGTTGCTTCCGGGTCCTACGCCATGAAAAAATATGTCACGCCTCTGATCCGGTCAGGACAGCTCTTGCTCTCGATTCCGGATAAGCCCCAAAGCCGGAGCCAGACCTATAGAACGGCTGACTGACCGGACCGGCAGAAAAAGAAAGATCCTCTCGGTTTCAAACTTTGAAGTTAAACTCTCCAAGGTATAATAATCCAGCGTTTACAAATACTAGAGTTGCGCGAGAAAAGACGCGGTAAAAACTCTCAGATTTATAAACGGAGGAGTCTCTTTATGAAAGCTACAGGAATTGTGAGAAGGATCGACGATTTGGGGAGGGTGGTGATCCCCAAGGAAATTCGGCGGACGCTGAAGATCCGGGAGGGAATGCCCATGGAAATTTTCACCGATGTGTCAGGGGAAGTAATCCTGAAAAAATACTCGCCGGTTGGGGAAATGCCGTCTCTGGCGGCGGCCTACGCGGAATCTTTAGTGAGCCTTACGGGGCACGCGGCCGCCGTGTGCGACACCGAACAGATCATCGCCATTGCGGGGCCGGTAAAAAAAGAGCTTCTGCACAAACCCATTTCCCCTCAGCTGGATGAGGTGATCGAGGGCAAAAAGCCCTTTCTTTCCCAGGGGGACAATACCGTACTGCTAAGCGCCGGAATGGCCTGCGCGGCAGTGGCCGTGTTCCCGGTGATCTCCGTGGGGGACGTGATGGGCGCCGTCATGCTGATTAAGGGGGAGAACAGCTCTGCCAAATTGTCCGCGGAGCACGCGGAAAGCGCCAGGGCAGCAGCCATGTTCCTGTCAAGGCAGCTGGAGGGCTGAAAACCGACGAAAACAGGAGAAACGGAGAAAACCCCTCCCGGGGAGAGCCGCTTTTTGAAGAAAAGAGCGTCAGGCGGGAGAAAAAGCCTCTTTTTCTTCAGGAAACAGCTTGCTTTTTCTGTTTTTGGGTGCTATAATATCCAAGGTAATAGTGGATGATGAAAGAGTGGGGTGACCCGCTCTTTTGTTTGCTTTGAGGGAGGTTGGAAAAAACTCCCTTGAGGGGAAGGGCCCGGCAGATTCTTGACAGAGGAGGAACGCGGTTGAGCATACCGGAGAAAAAGAAGGGAAATGTGGCCCAAAGAGTTTGGGAGATGGCTGAGCCTCTGGCAAAGGAGCTGGGCCTCATTCTTTGGGATGTCCAGTTTGTGAAAGAGGGCGCGGACTGGTATTTAAGGATCTTCATTGACAAAGAGGGCGGCGTGGGGATCGACGACTGCGTGGATATGACCCATCAGATCAATCCAGTGCTGGACCGGGAGGATCCCATCCCTCAGGAATACCTTTTGGAGGTCTCCTCCCCGGGCCTCAACAGAAAGCTTACAAAGCCCCAACATTTTCAGGCCTTTTTAGGAGCGCCGGTGAAGGTAAAGCTCATCAGGCCCCTGGAAAGCGGAGAGCGGGTGCTTTCCGGAAATCTGGAACGGGCGGAGGAAAACGGAGAGTTTGAATTGCGGTTGGATGGGAACACGACCTGTGTATTTCAGAAAAAAGAGTGTTCTTCGGTAGAGGTTATCGAGGAAGATTTTTCGGAGGAGTAAGACGCTTTACCGGCGCTTCTTTTGGAAAAGGAAAGGAGAGAATCGGAAAATGGCCAGAAAAAAGGAAGTACAGCAGCAGGGGAATGAGGAACTGTTTATCGCTCTGGAGCTCCTTCAAAAGGAAAAGGGTATTCCGGTAGAGTTCATGCTGGATAAGATCAAGAAAGCGATTTCCACCGCCTGCAAGAACAATTACGGGAACGAAGATGTGGATATGGAGATCGACGCGGCCGCCGGAAAATTTGATGTGTACCTGAAGAAAGAGGTTAAGTCTCAGGTGGAGTTCCCGGACCGGGAGATCCTTCTGGAAAAGGCCAGGGAGCTGGATCCCATGGCGGAGGAGGGCGGCTTTGTCAGGATCAAGCTGGATACCCGCCAGTTCGGCCGCGTGGCGGCCCAGACAGCCCGGAACATCATTCGTCAGGGTATCCGGGACAGCGAGCGGGGCCAGATGATGCAGGAGTTCCAAAGCAAGCATCAGGAGCTGGTCAGCGGCCTGGTGGAGCGTATCGACCCGAAAACCGGATCGATTTCTCTGAAGATCGGCAAGGCGGAGGCTGTGCTTCCGAAAAGTGAGCAGATCGGCGGAGAAAGCGTCACCGAAGGAGATTATATCAAGGTGTATGTGGTGGATGTACGGGAGACGGAAAAGGGGCCTAAGGCCATTATCTCCCGGACTCACCCGGATCTTATCAAGCGGATCTTTGAGACGGAGGTCCCGGAAATATACGACGGCACGGTGGAGATCAAGGCGGTGTCCCGGGAAGCGGGCTCCCGCACAAAGCTGGCAGTGCTCAGCCACAATCCGGATGTAGACGCTGTGGGCGCCTGCATCGGCTCGAGAGGCGCCCGCGTTTCGGAGATTGTAGACGAGCTGGGCGGGGAGAAGATCGACATCGTGGAGTACAGCGATGACCCCAAGGCCTTTATCGCGGCGGCCCTTTCTCCCGCCAATGTGGTGTCTGTAGAGCTTTCTGAAGACGGATCCAGATCCTGCAAGGTGACGGTTCCGGACCATCAGCTTTCTCTCGCCATCGGCAACAAGGGGCAGAACGCCCGTCTGGCCGCGAAGCTGACCGGCTGGAAGATCGACATCAAGCCGGAAAGCGGCTTTTACGGGGAAGAGGAGTAAGGCCGTTGCCCTGTGTAAGCGAAACCGGAGGTGAGGAAAATGCGCCAGAAAAAAACACCCATGCGCATGTGTACCGGATGCGGAGAAATGAAGCCGAAGAAGGAACTGGTGCGGGTGGTGAAGGCCCCCCAGAAGGAAGAGGGAGACGCGCCCCAGATTTCCCTGGATCTCACCGGGAAGAAACCGGGGCGGGGCGCCTATCTGTGCAGGAGCCTGGATTGCCTCAAGGCAGCCCGGAAGTCCAGAAGGCTGGAAAAGGTTTTTTCCTGCCGGATCCCGGACGAGGTCTACGAGCAAATGGAGGGAGAGATTGCCTCAGATGGACAGTAAAACGCTTTCCCTGTTAGGGCTTGCCCGCAGGGCGGGAAAGCTGCAATGGGGGTTTGACGCGGTGGTGCTTTGCACCCGGGAGCGCAAAGCGGCGCTTTTGCTGTGCGCCCGGGATATTTCCGAGAAAACCTACCGGAACATCAGCTTCGAGGGCGCGCGCGGGGGGATCCCCGTGTTGCGGTTACCCGAGGACAGAAGCACGGTGGGCCATGCCTGCTCGGTCAAGGCGGGCGTGCTGGCCGTGACGGATGAGGGGTTCGCTGCCGCGCTGCTTTCACAGCTTCAAGGCGGCAAATGCGAGAAGGAGGAATGTACTTTATGATGATAAAATATCGGGTTCGTGAAGTGGCGAAGGATCTGGATATCTCCAATAAAGAGGTCATTGACATTTTGGCGGCCTATTTTCCGGAGCCCAAAAAATACATGACGGTCTTGGAGGAGAACGAGCTGGATCTGGTATTTGAAACCTTTACCCAGCAGCGCAATCTGGAAAGCCTGGACGAATATTTTGCCCAGCGGGAGGAAGCGACCGAAAAGGAGCCGGAGCCGGCCGTGAAGGAAGAAAAGCAGCCTGCGGCGGAAAAGCCTCGGGAAGCCGCCCCGGAAAAACCTCAGGAAAAGGGGAAAAAAGCGGATGCTCCGCAGAAGGAGAAGCAGCCTGTGCGGGAAGCAAAGCTCCAGCCGGAGGAAAAGCCGGCTGCCGTAACGCAGGTGCACGAGCCGGTGCGCAGAGTGATCGACACCCGTTCCTCCAATGTGAATATTGACCGCTACAATGAAAAATACGACCGTCTGGCGGACCAGAAGGTGAGAACGGACAATGTGGTCACCAAGCAGAAGTTCACCAACCGGAACAGTCAGCGCAGAAATAATCAGCGCAGAGGCAAGCGGGAGACCGAAGCGGAGAGACTCAACCGCATTGCCCAGGAGCGCAAGGCGAAGCACATCACCATCGAGGTGCCGGACGAGATCACCGTGGGCGAATTCGCCCTCCGACTGAAGGTGTCCGCCCCGGAGGTCATCAAAAAGCTGATGGCTTTGGGCGTATTCGCCACCATCAACGATACCATCGATTTTGACACCGCCGTACTGGTGGCGGATGAGTTCCACGCCAGAGTGGAGAAAGAAGTGGTTGTCACCATCGAAGAGCAGATCATCGACGACAGCGAGGACGAGGCCGAAAACCTTCAGCCCCGGGCTCCTGTTGTGGTGGTCATGGGCCATGTAGACCACGGAAAGACCTCCGTGCTGGACGCCATCCGTCATTCCAATGTGACCGAGGGTGAGGCCGGAGGCATCACCCAGCACATCGGCGCCTCCCGGGTCAAGGTGGGAGACAGGGATGTCACCTTCCTGGACACCCCCGGACACGCCGCCTTTACCACCATGCGCGCCAGAGGCGCCCAGGTGACGGATATTGCCGTCCTGGTGGTGGCCGCGGACGACGGGATCATGCCCCAGACCATAGAGGCCATCAACCACGCCAAAGCGGCGGGGGTCTCTATCATCGTGGCCATCAATAAAATGGATAAGCCGGCTGCCAACCCGGAGCGGGTCAAGGAGCAGCTGACGGAATACGAGCTGGTGCCTGAGGAGTGGGGCGGAGATACTCCCTGCATCCCGGTATCCGCTTTGACAGGTCGGGGCTTGGACGATCTGCTGGAGATGATCATCCTGACTGCCGACATGCTGGAACTGAAGGCGAATCCGGACCGCGCCGCCAAGGGCACCGTCATTGAGGCGAGGCTGGACAAGGGAATGGGCCCCATTGCCACCGTGCTGGTACAGAACGGAACCCTGCGCATCGGAGATGTGATCGTGGCGGGCACCACGGTAGGCCGCGTGCGCTCCATGATGGACGACAAGGGCCGCAAGGTCCAGGAGGCCGGGCCCTCTGTTCCGGTGGAGATCACGGGCCTTAACGATGTGCCGGTAGGCGGAGATATCTTCAACGCCGTTTCCGATGAACGGCTTGCAAGAGAATTGGTGGAACAGCGGATCACCGAGCAGAAGGAGCAGGTGTTCAACTCTCAGACAAAGGTCACCCTCGACAACCTCTTCGACCAGATGAAGGAAGGGGAGATGAAAGAGCTGAAGATCATCGTCAAGGCAGATGTGCAGGGCTCTGTAGAGGCAGTGCGCCAATCCCTGGAGAAGCTTTCCAACGACGAGGTGCGGGTCAACATCATTCACGGGGCGGTAGGCGCCATCAGCGAAAGCGATGTCATGTTAGCCAATGCATCCAACGCCATTATCGTGGGCTTCAATGTGCGGCCTGATCCTGTGGCGGAGGAAAATGCCAAGCGGGACGGAGTGGATATGCGGATGTACCGTATCATCTACGACTGCATCGAGGAGATCGAGTCCGCCATGAAGGGTATGCTGGCCCCCAAGTATCGGGAAGTGTTCCTTGGGAAGGCAGAATGCAGAGAAACCTACAAGATCACCAATGTGGGCATGGTCATCGGCGGTCATGTGACCAGCGGAAAGATCACCCGCAGCGCCCAGGTCCGTCTGGTGCGGGACGGCATTATTGTAGCGGACGACAAGATCGCCTCCCTGCGCCGCTTTAAGGACGATGTCCGGGAAGTGGCCGAGGGCTATGACTGCGGTATCACCCTGGAAAAGTATTCCGATATCAAGCAGGGAGATATTCTGGAGGCTTACGAGATGGAGGAATATCAGGACTGATCTCTTCCGTGCATTCCGGTGAAAAGGCAGTAAGGAAGAATATCTCCCTGAGATACTTCTGGAGGCTTACGAGATGGAGGAATATCAGGACTGATCCGGAAGTTTTGGGGATGGCCGGCGGAGAGAGCCGCCTTTCCAAAGCCTGAAGGCGGAAATCGGGACGGATCACAGCTCCCTTTTAAACGGGCAGCCGCGCGAAAGCTGCGGCTGCCTGTTTAAAAGGAGAAAAGGAGGACAGGTATGCCTGGATATAAGATCGGCCGGACCACCGAAGATATTAAGCGGGAGTTGACAGCGATCCTGCGGGAGGTCAAAGATCCCCGGGTCAGGGAATGTTTTTTGAGCATCGTGCGGGTGGAGGTCACGAACGACCTTTCCTACTGCACAGTATATGTGAGTACCATGGAGGGAATGGAGGCTACCAAACGGGCGGTGCAGGGGCTCAGATCCGCGGCGGGGTATATCCGCAGAGAACTGGGGAGAAGACTTTCCCTGCGCCATGTCCCGGAGCTGCTGTTCAAGGCGACGGATTCCATCGAATACGGCGCGGCCATTTCTAAAAAGCTCAAAGAGCTTCACACAGAGGACTCAGAAGAGGAGAAAGCAGAGGAAGAAACAGAATGACACAAGAGATTTCCTGTGAGGAAAGCGCCCGTTTGCTGCTGGGGTGGGACCATATCCTGGTGCTCACCCACGCCTCTCCGGACGGGGACACCCTGGGCTCCGGGGCGGCCCTGGTGCGCGGACTCAGAAAACTGAACAAGCGGGCAAGGCTTGCTTTGGAAGAACCCTGCGAGAAGAAATTCCGCTACTTGCTGGAAGGGCTTTCCGAAGAGTCATGGGAGCCCGAACATGTGATGTCGGTGGATGTGGCAGATCCGTCTCTTCTGGGGAAGCTCAGAGAGAGCTGGGAAAAGAAGGTCGAGCTTGCCATTGACCATCACGGCACCCATGTGGATTTCGCGGAGAAAAAATGGGTGGAGCCGGAAAGCGCCGCAACCGCGGAGCTGATCTTCCTCCTGCTGCAAGAGCTGGAGGCGTCCTTTGACCGGGACATGGCGGACGCCGTCTACACCGGGCTTACCACAGACACCGGCTGCTTTCGTTATCGGAATGTGACGCCCCGCACCCATCGGATCGCGGCTGCCATGATCGAGAAGGGGGCCAACGCCGGGGAGATCAACCGGCGGATGTTCGAGCTGAAGTCCAAGCAGCAGCTGGAGGCGGAGCGCAGGGTGATGGACAGCATCCGGTTTTCCAGCGAGGGGAAATGCGCCATAGTGTTTCTGCCCCGGTCCGTCTATGAGGAGACCGGCGCAAAGGAAGGGGAGCTGGAGGGCGTGGCCTCCCTTCCCAGACAGATCGAGGGGGTCGTGATCGGCGTCACCCTGAAGGAAAAGGAAAACGGAGAGATCAAGGCCTCTGTCAGGACCAATCTTCCCGCCGACGCCGCGAAGCTTTGCAGCAGGTTCGGAGGAGGGGGACATCAGGGGGCGGCAGGCTGTTCCTTCCGGGGTATCAGTCTGAAAGAGGCCGGAGAAAAGCTAGAAAAAGCCTGTGGAGCCTATTTGAAGGAGCTGGAAAACAGCTTCTCTGGAAATTCGCTTTAAGGAGAGAGAAAAATGGATAAAACAGAGATCGAACGCCGGATCCGCACAGGAAGGAATTTTTTAAAGCCGGAGGACGAAAGAGATACGGAAGGATATGAGACCGATCAGGAAAAAAAGCTTCCCCAGCCGCCTTTGACCAAGGCGCCCATGACGAATCGCTCGATTCCCCTGCCGCTGGATTTTGAAAAGCTTCCCTTGAAGGATAACCTGCGGGAGCTGCTTTTGAAGCGAAAGAGCTCCCGGGTCTATACTCAGGAGCCCATGAGCCTTTTGGAGCTGTCCTTCCTGCTGTGGGCAACCCAGGGCATCAAGGAGATCCGGGGAAAGTCCTATGCCACCATTCGGACGGCCCCCGCCGGGGGCGCGCGCCATCCCTTTGAAACCTACCTTTTACTGAAAGATATCGAAGGATTGGAGCCTGGGGCCTATCATTATCTGCCCATGACCCATCGCCTGGAGCTGCTTCGTTCCATGGAGCGGGAAGAGCTTGCCTCTCTCATGGGGACGAGCCTTTCCGACCAGCATTGGGCGGATAAGTCAAATGCCGTGTTCTACTGGTCTCTGGTGCCCTATCGCAACGAGTGGCGCTATGGGATCTATGCCCACCGCCTGATCATGGCGGATATGGGCCATGTGGGAGAGAACCTGTATCTGGCCTGTGCCGCGCTGGGTCTTGGCACCTGCGGGATCGGCGCCTATGATGGCGCCCTTTGCGACAAACTCTTTTCTTTGGACGGAGAGGAAGAGTTCATTGTCTACTGCGAGACTGTGGGGACTATCCGCCCGGAGGACAGCAAAGAGGAGAAAGATTTTTACCGGTTTGTGGAAGAGCAGGGGCTGTAAAGCCTCCTTTCCATGCCGGAAAGGAGGAAGCCCAGCACTGTGAACGGAGTGATCATTCTGGATAAACCGGAGGGCTTTACCTCCTTTGACGCGGTGGCGGTGATGCGGGGGCTGTCCGGAGAGAGAAGGATCGGACACACCGGCACGCTGGACCCCATGGCCACCGGCGTGCTGCCGCTGCTGTTGGGCAGGGCCGCGAAAGCGGCGGACCTCCTGCCGGACACCCGAAAGGAATATCTCGCCTCCTTTCGCCTGGGGGAGCAGCGGGATACCGGAGACCGCACGGGAAAGCTGCTGAGCGAGGATTCCGTGTTTCCCGCCCGGGAGGAGTTAGAGCAGGCGATGAAAGGCTTTTCCGGGGAAATGATGCAAATCCCGCCCATGTATTCCGCGGTTTCTGTAGGGGGAAAGCGGCTGTATGAGCTGGCAAGGAAAGGCGTCGAGATAGAGCGTGCTCCCCGGCCGGTAACGATCTATGCTCTCTCCCTTCTCTCCTATCAGGAGGAGACCCGGGAGGGCGCGATGGCAGTGAGCTGCTCCAAGGGCACCTATATCCGCACGCTCATTGAAGATATTGCGGAAAAAGCGGGTACCCGGGGCGTGATGACCGCACTGCGCAGGACCTTCGCCTGCGGATTTTCCCAGCAGGAGGCTGTCCCCCTGGAAGAGCTTCGGGCCCTGAAAGAGAAAAACGAGCTTCATAAGGTGCTGCGGCCGGTGGACAGCCTGTTTTCAGAAGCAGCTTCTGTTACGGTAAGCGGGCCGCAGGGGGTGCGTTTCCGAAACGGCGGCGCGCTGGACCTGAAACGGCTGCGCTTTGCCCGAGCGCCGGCGCAGGGAGAGCGAATGAGAGTGTACGACGGGGACAAACGATTCCTGGGCCTGGGAGAGGTTATTGGGGAAGAGCTGAAGGTAAAAAAGCTTTTTTGGGAGGGGGAGGACTGATGGAGATCGTGCGCAGCTTGGGAGAGCTTTTCTCATCCCTGCCCTCCGCCATTGCTCTGGGGGCCTTTGACGGGCTGCACAGGGGGCACATGGCGGTGGTCCGTGAGGCGGCCCAAAACGGCAAAGGCCTCCAAAGCGCGGTGCTCACCTTTGCCCGCAGTCCCTCCGGAAAGGCGGAGCTTCTCACCGGAGAGGAGAAAGAAAAGCTGCTGGAAGCGGCTGGAGTGAGCAGAATGTACAGTATTCCCTTCTCTGAGTTGAGGGACTGGGAAGCCCGGCGCTTCGTACAGGAGATCCTCTTTGAGAAATGCGGGGCGAAGCTTCTCTGCTGCGGAGAGGATTTTCGCTTTGGAAAGGGCAGAGAGGGGGATGTCTCGCTGCTGAAAGTCCTTTGCAGGGAACGGGGAGCCGCGCTTATCGTGGCGCCTCCTGTGAAGGAGGGCGGAGAAAAGGTCAGCTCTACCCGGATCCGCCTGGCGGTGGAGCAGGGAGAGATCCCCCTTGCCAACCGGCTTCTGGGAAGGCCCTTCGGCTTTTGGGAAGAGGTAATCCACGGCAACCATATCGGCGGCCCCGTTTTGGGGACGCCCACTCTCAATCAGGCTGTCCCGGAAAATTTCTGCCTGCCTCCCTTCGGCGTGTATTCTTCCTGGGTACAGGTGGGAGGAGATTTTTTCTATGGAGTCACCAATATCGGCGTAAAGCCCACCGTGGGCTCTGACAGAGTTTTGGCGGAAACCTATCTGCCGGGATTTTCCGGAGATCTTTACGGATGTAAGGTAAGGCTGTGCCTTTTGGAGTTTATCCGGCCGGAGAAAAAGTTTTCTTCACTGGAGGAATTGAAGGAGGAAATCAAGCGAAACGCCCGCTCGGCTGAAAAGAGCGCAAAATCGTTTCCTCCGCCCTGCTTTGGATTGGAATAAAGGGGCAAAAGCCTTGGAAAATCCTATGAAAACGCTTTACAAAAGCTATGATCTGTGATAAAATAACCAAGCTGCCCTATCCTCGGGTTCGGGAAACACCGACCCTTCCTGTGGATAAAGCGGCCCCGGCTGTTTCCGGCCGGTTCGGCCGCGTGGGTGAATTTAAGCGGCAAAGCCGCAGAAAAGGTGATTTGCTATGACGAAAGCAGAAAAGACAGAAATTATGGAAAAGTATGCCCGCCACGAGGGGGACACCGGTTCTCCCGAGGTGCAGATCGCAGTGCTTACCAAGCGGATCAACGATCTGACAGAGCATCTCAGAGAGAACAAGAAGGACCACCATTCCCGTCGCGGCCTTTTGAAGATGGTCGGTAAGCGGAGGAACCTTCTCAACTATCTGACGAAGATCGATATTGAGCGCTATCGTTCCATTATCGCTGAGCTGGGCATCAGAAAGTAAGGGAAACAAAGGCTGTGATTGTGGGCCTTTCGGCCGGCAGGCACAGCCTTTTGCTCTTTTTTTCGGCAGATCCTGTTTTACAAGCAAACGGGCCGGAGCCCGGCCCGTTTGCTTATAAAACAGGGCTGCCCTTGAGAAAAGCCCGGAGATCCCGGGAGAAAGGACATTGTCATGTTTGAAAATTTCAAGGTTTATGAAACGGAGTTTGCCGGCAGGCCTCTCGTGGTAGAAACGGGAAAAATGGCTCAGCTGGCCAATGGCGAGTGCCTGGTGCGCTACGGAGACACCGTGGTGCATGTGGCCGCGACCGCTTCGGCGAAGCCCAGAGACGGGATCGATTTCTTCCCGCTTTCTGTGGATTTTGAAGAGAAGCTTTACTCGGTAGGTAAGATCCCCGGCTCCTTCTTAAAGAGAGAGGGACGTCCCACCGATAAGGCAATTCTGGTCTGCCGGATGATTGACCGGCCGATCCGCCCCCTGTTCCCAAAGGATATGCGAAACGATGTGTCCATCGTGTGTACAGTCATGTCAGTGGATCAGGACTGCTCTCCGGAGATCGCCGCCATGGTGGGCACCTCCATTGCGCTGAGCATTTCCGACATTCCCTGGAACGGGCCGATTTCCGGTGTTTCGGTAGGCCTGGTGGAAGGGAAATTCGTCATCAACCCCAACGCTGAGCAGCGGAAGGTATCCGAAATGGCGGTCACCGTAGCTTCTACCGATGAGCGGATCGCCATGATTGAGGCGGGCGCAAACGAGGTTTCCGACGAGGATATGTATGACGGCATCATGGCAGGTCATGAGGCCAACCAGAAGATCATTGAATTTATCAAGGGGATCCAGGCGGAGATCGGCAGGGAGAAGTTCTCCTATCCGTCCAACGAGCCGGAGCCCGAAATGCTGGAGGCCATCAAGTCTTTCGCGGAGGACGATATCCGCGCCGCCATGGATACGGACGATAAGAATGTGCGGGATGAGCGCCTGAAGCCCATCTATGAGAAGGTACACGAGAAGTTTGACGAGATTTATCCCGATCAGGAAGCGAAGATCGAGGAGTGCATGTATCTGACCCAGAAGTATGTGGTGCGCCGCTGGCTTTTGGACGACCGGAAGCGCGTGGACGGCAGAGGCATGGATGAAATGCGGCCTCTGGCGGCAGAAGCGGGACTTCTTCCCCGAGTTCACGGCTCTGGTATGTTCACTCGCGGCCAGACCCAGGTGCTCACGGTTGCCACTCTGGGATCCCTGAGAGACAACCAGCTTCTGGACGGCATCGACGAGGAGGAGAGCAAGCGGTATATCCACCACTATAACTTCCCCTCCTATTCCGTAGGCGAAACCAGGCCCAGCCGCGGCCCCGGCCGTCGTGAGGTAGGTCACGGCGCTCTGGCAGAGCGAGCCCTGGTGCCGGTGGTTCCCGGTGTGGACGAATTTCCCTACACCATCCGTCTGGTTTCCGAGGTGCTCTCCTCCAACGGTTCCACCTCTCAGGCCTCCATCTGCGGCTCTACGCTGGCCCTGATGGACGCGGGCGTTCCCATCAAGGCGCCTGTAGCCGGTATTTCCTGCGGTTTGATCACCGAGGGCGACCGCTGGATGACCATGGTGGACATCCAGGGCGTGGAGGACTTCTTCGGCGACATGGACTTTAAGGTGGGCGGAACCAAGAAGGGCATCACAGCCATTCAGATGGACCTGAAGATCAAGGGCCTGCTTCCTGAAATGGTCAAGGAAGCTCTGGAAAAGACCCATAAGGCCAGAAATTATATTATCGACGAGATCATTCTGAAAGCTATCCCCGAGGTGCGGCCTGAGCTTTCCAAGTACGCGCCCAAGATGCTTTCCACCCAGATCCCTGTGGACAAGATCCGCGAGGTCATCGGCACCGGAGGCAAGGTCATTCAGAAGATCTGCGCCGAGTGCGAGATCACCATGGATGTGGAAGAGGACGGTCATGTTTATATTTCCGGCCTGGATCTGGAGAAGTGCCAGCGCGCCCTCGATATCGTGGACACCATTGTCAATGATCCGGAGCCCGGCTCCTACTATAACGGTAAGGTCACCCGGCTGATGGATTTCGGCGCCTTTGTGGAGATCGCCCCCGGCAAGGAGGGCCTGGTACACATTTCCCGGCTGGACATCAAGCGCACAGAGAAGGTCACCGATGTGGTGAATGTGGGCGACGTGGTGAAGGTCAAGGTGCTGGAGATCGACGATAAGGGCAGGCTCAATCTTTCCCGGCGGGATGCGCTCATCGATCTGGACGGAGCTGTCCCGGAGAATACGATCTCGGAGGACCGGGGCCCCAGAAGAGATCACGGCGACAGAGACCGCCGGCCCAGAAGAGATTACGACAGAAGATAAAAGAAAGCAGAGAGGCTCTTCGCCTCTCTGTTTTTGGATTTGCAAAAAACGGGCGGTTTGGGGACAGGAGGAAAAAGCCGTGGAGAAAAAGGCGGTCATAGCCATGAGCGGCGGAGTGGATTCCAGCGTGGCCGCGCTTCTGGTGCGGGAAATGGGATTTGATTCCATCGGCGTTACCCTGAAGCTGTATGACAACGAGGACGCGGGCCTTAAAAAGGAAAAGACCTGCTGCTCTCTGGACGACGTAAACGACGCGAGAGCGGTGGCCGCCCGTCTGGGAATGCCCTTCTATGTGTTCAATTTCCGGGAAAGCTTTCGCCGGGAGGTGATGGAGCGCTTTGTCTGTGCCTATCTGCGGGGAGAAACGCCCAACCCCTGTATCGACTGCAATCGCTTTATCAAATTTCGAAAGCTGATGCGCCGGGCGCAGGAGATCGGCTGTCCCTACGTGGCGACCGGCCATTATGCCCGCGTAGAGCAGGATCAAAGGACCGGCCGCTGGCTTTTGAAAAAAGGGCTGGACGCTTCCAAGGATCAAAGCTATGTACTTTATGCGTTGAGTCAGGAAGAGCTTTCCCGGCTGCTGTTTCCCTTGGGAGGGCTTTCCAAGGAAGAAGTGAGAGAGCTTGCCCGAAAGCATGGGTTTTTAAACGCCCAGAAGCGGGACAGTCAGGATATTTGCTTTGTGCCGGACGGGGATTACGCCTCCTTTATCGAGCGGTATATCGCCGGTTCCTCCAAAGAGAAGGGCGGGGGAACAGACGAGCTTTCCAAGGGCTTCTCTCCCGGATATTTTGTGGGTACAAAGGGAGAAATTTACGGGGAGCATAAAGGGATTCTCCACTATACGGTAGGGCAGAGAAAGGGGCTGGGCCTTTCCTTTCCCCAGCCCATGTATGTACAAAGGCTGGATATGGAAAAGAACCAGGTGGTGCTCTGTCGGCACGAAGAGCTTTTTTCCCGTGCGCTGACGGCCAGAGAGATCAACCTGATTTCTCAAAAGGAGCTTTCTGGACCGGTTCGGGTGAAGGCCAAGGTGCGTTACCGCCAGAGCGAACAGCCTGCCACGGTGGTACAGACAGGAGAAGATGAACTGAAGCTGGTGTTTGACGAGCCTCAGCGAGCCGTGACCAAGGGGCAGGCTTTGGTGCTGTATCAGGACGACCTGGTGGTGGGCGGCGGAACCATCGCCGAAACAGAGCAGTCCTGAAAAGGGAGAAATGGGGAGGAAGAGAGCAGTGAAAAAAGAGGAGATCATTGTAGTCAAAGTGGGTACTTCCACTTTGACCTATGAAAACGGAAAGCTGAACCTTCGCCGGATGGAGGAGCTTTGCAGGACTTTAAGCGACCTGCAGAACTCCGGGAAAAAGATGATCCTGGTGTCCTCCGGCGCCATCGGTGTGGGAGTGGGAAAGCTGGGGCTTTCCAAACGGCCTGAGGAAACGGCGATGAGGCAGGCCGCGGCGGCAGTGGGCCAGTGCGAACTGATGGCGATTTATGACAAGTTGTTTGGGGAGTATCACAGGATCGTGGCCCAGGTGCTGCTGACGGCTGATGTCACGGCTGATGAGAAAAGCCGGAAAAATGTACAGAATACCTTCCGGAAGCTATTGGAGACGGATGTGATCCCCATCGTCAATGAGAATGACACGGTGGAAACCAGCGAGCTGGAGGGCAGGAATTTCGGCGACAATGACACACTTTCCGCCATTGTTGCCGGGCTGGCAGAGGCCGGGCAGCTGATCATCCTGACGG
The DNA here is from genome assembly GCA_946554335.1 of uncultured Neglectibacter sp. Lineage (GTDB taxonomy): Bacteria > Bacillota > Clostridia > Oscillospirales > Acutalibacteraceae > Acutalibacter. The sequence goes on along the minus strand of CAMNSA010000003.1, from coordinate 169,455 downwards.
ATATTGACGGCCTGTATGACTCTGACCCCAGAAAGAAATCGGACGCGAAGCTGATTCATCGGGTGGAAGCCATTACTCCGGAAATCGAGGCTTTGGCCGGGGGCACCGGCTCCAACCGAGGCACGGGAGGCATGGCTACCAAGATCAAAGCCGCCAAGCTGGCGGGAGAGCAGGGGATCACCTGTGTGATCGTAAACGGAAACGAGCCGAAAAATCTTTATCGGGTGCTTTCCGGGGAAGAGATCGGCACTGTATTTGCAGCGGGAAATCACAAAGCCTCCTGAGCTTGCGCCGCTTTGTGGCCCTGACTTTGGAAGAATGGATATGACGATTTGGCGGGAGAGGGGCAGATTACCATGACGGAACTGATAGAGCTGGGGAAGAAGGCAAAAGCAGCGGAGAAGGAATTGAGACGCTGCGGGGTAAAAAAGGAAACGGCTCTTTTAGCGGCGGGAAAGGCTCTGCTGCTGGAGCAGAAAAAAATTCTTTCCCAAAATGAAGAGGACCTGAAAGCGGCCGAAGAGACAGGCATGGGAAAGGCCATGCTGGATCGGCTGCGCCTTACTCCCCAGCGCCTGGAGGAGATGGCCAAAGCGGTGGAGGAGGTGGCAAAGGCGCAGGACCCGGTGGGAAGGGTGCTTTCCGGGGAGACGCGCCCCAACGGCCTGCAGATCCGGAAAATAACGGTCCCCCTGGGGGTGATCGGCATCATTTTTGAGGCCCGTCCCAATGTGACCAGCGACGCGGCCGCACTCTGTCTGAAGGCGGGAAACGCCGTAATCCTGCGGGGTGGGAAAGAGGCGATCCGCTCTAACCGGGCCATTGTGTCCGTCATGCGGGAAGCCGTTGAAAAGGCGGGCCTCCCCGCGGACTGTATCCAGCTGGTAGAGGACACAAGCCGGGAATCCGCCAGAGCGCTCATGGAGCTGACCGGCTATTTGGATGTACTGATCCCCAGAGGCGGAGCCGGGCTTATCCGCACAGTGATGGAAAACGCCAAGGTCCCGGTGATCGAGACCGGCGTGGGAAATTGTCATATTTATGTGGACCGGGACGCGGACCTTCCAATGGCTGCACAGATCGTATTCAACGCGAAAACCTCCCGTCCCTCCGTATGCAACGCGGCGGAGACCCTTCTGGTGCATCAGGATATCGCGAAAGAGGCTTTGCCGCTCATCGCCTCAAGGCTTTCGGAAAAGCAGGTGGAGATTCGGGCGGACGCCCGAGCTCTGCCTTTGATCCCCGGCAGCATCCCCGCCGGAGAAGAGGATTGGGAGACGGAGTTTTTAGATTATATCCTGGCCGTGAAGGTAGTGGACTCCTTAGAGGAGGCCGTCTCGCATATTGCCCGCTACAGTACCGGCCACAGCGAATGTATTGTGACCAAAAGCCTGGAAAGTGCGGAGACATTTACTGCCTCAGTGGACAGTGCGGCGGTCTATGTCAATGCGTCCACCCGGTTTACGGACGGCGGACAGTTCGGGCTGGGGGCGGAGATCGGCATCTCCACCCAGAAGCTTCACGCCAGAGGCCCCATGGGCCTTAATGAGCTTGTCTCCTATCAGTATGTGATCATCGGAAACGGGCAGGTGCGGTAAAAAAGAGACTGCCGCGGAATATGTAATCGCTGCGGCAGCTCTCTGAGGAGTCAGCTGCAAAATGGCTCTACATCAGCAAAAACAGCAGGGCGAACAGCAGCTCATGGTTCCCCTCCTCGCCGCTGAGCAAAATGAGAAGAGCCAGAATAACGGTGCGTTCCTTATCGGCGAAAAGGTTTTCCAAGAGCCCTTTCTGCGTGGAGGGGGAAAGCGATTCCTCCGGTTTTTCGGAAGAGGAGTGTGCCTCCTCCCCCATGGAGTCCGGCGTAGGCAACGGGGAAGCGCTTTCCTCGGGCGCCGTTTCCTTTTCCGGTTCCAGAGGAGCTTTCGGCTCCTCCCGGGGCCTTTGTCTTGGCCGTTGGGGGATCCGGGCCCTGGACTGCATCTCCCTGGCTCTTCTTGCCGCTTCCTCCTGCATCCTTCCCAGATCAAATTCTTCCGGCATAGCGCTTCCCCTTTCCTCCGTTTTATAACAGGCCCGATAAAAGGCCGGAAAAAATACCGCTCTCTTTTAAAACCGGCAGAAGCCGCATCATTTGCAGGATCTTCATGGCTTCGTCCACCTTTTTCTGGCGGGTGGGGCCCAAAAGAGGACGCAGCGCGTGAAGCAGCCTGGTGGAGTCGTCCTCCTGGTTTATTCTGCTGAGCATGGGGGCAAGTCGGGTCACCATTCCCAGAAGCTCCGGAGTGATCCCGGAAACGGGAGGAGGAGCGGCAGGGGGACTTAGAAGGGCAGAGCCTGGATTTTGAGAGCCTTGAGAAAGTGCCCCCATCAGATTGGCGAGAAGGGCCGGGTCCAGTCCCTGATTTCCGGAGGGGGTCGGAGGAGAAGTTGCCGGAGCCGAAACCGGTTCTTTTTGAGCGCTTTCTCCGGTCAGCCCCAGAGAATTTGCCAAAGCCTCTACCTGCTGCATGCTTTGGGGATCAGATAAAAATTTTTTCAGCTCTTCTCCCAGATTGTCCATTCCGGCTCCCTCCCTGCCTTTTTAAAGTTTTACATACGGCCGCTTCTAAGAATTACTTTTTTTCCTGTTTTCCGAAAAGCTCCATCAGCTTTTGCGCCTGGGGAGTGGAAAGCAGCTTTTTTGCCGCCTCCGGGTCGGAAAGCACTTTTTTCATGGCGGCGGACTCATTTGAGGTCGCGTTGCCCAGCATTTTGGAAAGGTCACCGCTTTGAGCGGCTGTTTTCAAAGCCTCCGGCGTAGTACCCAAACGCTGAGCAGTCAGCTTCAGCATGGCTTCCAGCCGATCGTTTTGCTCTTTTGATGAATTCATAAGGTCATTCCCTCACTCTCTGTTACGTACTTCATCCTATGCGGAAAAAAGAAAAATGATTCAGGACGCCCCTGGTAAAATCGGAATTTTTGATCAAAGGGACAAACGCAATAAGGGTAAAACCGGAAGCAGGATACCATGGAAGATGGACAGACGCTTAAAACCATTTTGGAGAAACTGAAAATGCGCAGAGACGAAATATTAAAAACAAATAGGCGTGCTGATTTACATCAGCACGCTTATCTTCTTCCAAAGAAAGAATAGTAAAATCAGAAAGAATAGTAAAATCCAATAAAAAATACCTGAAACGCAGTTTGCACAGAGTTTTTTGAAGAAAAACTGCCCGCCATAGAATGAGAAAAAGAGAACTCTCCTTTTTATCAGGGCAGAGAAGCCAAAATGAAAAAACAAGTTGACGGGGACCATGTAAAATGATACTCTTTTTATAAATAAAACGGGGAAGCGGAGAAGAGCGGATGAGAATTTTAGTGGTTTCGGATACCCATGGAAATGAGGCAAATCTCAGAAGAGCGGTGCTGTCTCAGCCTCAGGCGGAGCTCGTTATCCATCTGGGGGACGGGGAAGAGGAAGCGAACAGAGTAAAAACCGACTTCCCGGAAAAAATGTTTTTACAGGTCCGGGGAAACTGCGACTGGGGCTCTTCTCTGCCCTATATCGGAGAATATATGGCTAAGGACAAGAAGCTGTTTTTCACCCACGGCCATCTGTTCGGGGTAAAAAGCGGGCTCTATACCGTGACCTGCGCCGCCAGAGAGCAGGGCGTGCAGATCTTGCTGTTCGGGCATACCCATCAGGCGCTGTGCGATTACGAGGACGGGCTGTATCTTTTAAATCCCGGCTCCTTGAGCGGCTGGCAGGCAAGCTTCGGCACGGTGGATATCACCCCTCAGGGGATCGTAACAAATATTGTGAAGCTGCCCTGATTCGAGGGATTTCGAGTTGACATTCATTCCTAAAAATGGTAATCTTTTCTTGTAAAATTCAGCAAAATACCGGGGATCTTACTTTATTATTTCAAAGGGGACGATCTAGCATGACGGAATATGAAAGATGGCTGAAAGAGGACCTGGACGATCAGGACCTGACAGATGAGCTTCTGGCGGTGAAGGACCAGCCGGAAGAGATCAACGACCGGTTTTACCGGGATCTGGAGTTTGGCACAGGGGGCCTCCGAGGCGTGATCGGCGCGGGCACCAACCGGATGAATGTTTACACGGTGCGCAAGGCAACCCAGGGTCTGGCGAATTATCTTCTGAAGCACGCAAACGGGAAGCCTCAGGCAGTGGCCATTGCCCACGACAGCCGGAATAAGGGCGTGCTGTTTTCCCAGCAGTCCGCGGCGGTTTTGGCGGCCAACGGGATCAAGGCCTACCTCTATCCCCAGCTGATGCCCACTCCTGCCCTCTCCTTCGCGGTGCGCCATCTGCACTGTGACGCGGGCATCTGCGTCACTGCCAGTCACAACCCCGCCAAATATAACGGCTATAAGGCCTATGGCAGCGACGGCTGTCAGGTGACTGCCGATATGGCTGACGGCATTATGCGGGAGATCAACTCTCTGGATATTTTTGCCGATATCAAAAAAATTGATTTTAAAGAGGGCATGGAAAAGGGCCTGATTGAGTATATCGGCGAGGAGACGGTCACCGCTTTTATCGACAGCGTCTACAGGGAGAGCATCCGCGGCAACGCCGGAAACCTGAAGCTGGTTTACACGCCCTTAAATGGAAGCGGAAAAATGTGTGTAACCCGTATTTTAGAGAAGATCGGCGTAAAGGATGTCACCATTGTGCCGGAGCAGAGCGAGCCGGACGGGAACTTCCCCACCTGCCCCTATCCCAACCCGGAGATCCGGGAAGCGCTTCAAAAGGGACTGGAGCTGTGCGAAAAGGTGCAGCCCGATTTGCTTTTGGCCACAGACCCGGACTGCGACCGGGTTGGCATCGCGGTAAACCAAAAGGGCGAATTCCAGCTGATGACGGGAAACGAAGTGGGAATTCTGCTGCTGGACTTTATCGCGAAGGCGAAAAAGGAGCAGGGAAAGCTGCCTAAGGATCCCGTGGCTGTCACCACTATCGTCAGCACGGACATGGTGGATCCCATCGCGAAGGATTTCGGTATTACCTTGAGAAGATGCCTCACCGGCTTTAAGTATATCGGCGATATCATCGCTGAGCTGGAGGAAAAGGGCGAGGAGGACCGGTATCTTTTGGGCTTTGAAGAGAGCTACGGCTATCTCTCCGGAGGCTATGTGCGGGATAAAGACGCGGTGGACGGCAGTATGCTCATCTGCGAAATGGCCTCCTATTACAAGGAGAAGGGCATGACGCTGGTAGACGCTATCAACGCCCTGTATGAGAAATACGGGTATTACAAGAACGACCTGTGCAACTTCTCCTTTGAGGGAGAGGACGGCATGAAGGCCATGAACGCCATGATGGACGCCCTGAGGAAGGATCCGCCCGTTGAAATTGCCGGCGCAAGGGTGATCGGGCGCAGCGATTATCTGGAATCTGTTTCCTACGGGGACAAGGAGGGCAAGATCGACCTGCCCAAGTCCAATGTGCTGGAATACCGTTTGGAAAACGGCTGTAAGCTGATCGTGCGGCCCTCCGGCACTGAGCCGAAAATCAAGATTTACCTCTCCGGCAAGGGAAAGACCAGGGCAGAGAGCGACGCTGTCATCGCAAGGATGAAGGAAGCGGCGCCCGGTTTGCTGGGGCTTTGAGCCTGCTGTGAAGGAACAATAGAAGGAACGCCTCTGCCGAAGGCTTTCGGCAGAGGCAGTTTTTTGGCTTTGAAAACGAAACAGGAAAGGAAGAACGGATATGACAGAGCAGATGGCCCTGACAGGGAGCTCACAGAAGGGAAACTACAGGGAACCGGTGAAATTCGGTATCATCGGGTGCGGGAAAATCGCCGTCAGGTTTTCCAAGGCGCTGAAAAGGTCTCCGGAAGCGGTGCTGGCTGCCTGTGCCGCCAGGGAATCCGGCCGGGCAGAGGCCTTTGCAAAAGAGCACGGGATCCCCAAAGCCTATGGGGACTACCAGTCTCTCCTGGAGGACGAAGAGATCCAGGCGGTCTATATTGCCACCGTACATACGACCCACGCCGGAATCGCGCAGGCGTGTATCCGGGCGGGAAAAGCGGTGCTCAGTGAGAAGCCTTTCTTTACCAACGGGAAAGAGGCGGCTGAAACGATCGCGCTGGCCCGAAAGAGCCGGGTGCTGGTCATGGAGGGCTTTTGGACGCGCACCATGCCTGCCTATTTGAAGGTGAAGGAATGGATCCGGGAAGGAAGGATCGGCCATATCCGCCTGATTCGCGCAGCGGCCAGCTTTATGCTGCCTTATACAGAAGACACGAAGAAAAACCGACTGTGGGATCCTGCGTTGGGAGGCGGAGCGATGTTGGACATGGGGGTGTACCCCTATGAGTATGTCACCGGTATCATGGACGGCCCGCCGGAAAAGGTGAACTATACCGTACAGATGTCAGAGGCGGGAGTGGATACCATTGCAGTGATGACGCTAAGCTATCCGGGCGCCATTGCAGACTGCGCGACCTCTATTACAGCCTTTACGGATAACACCGCCACCATCAGCGGCGATACAGGGTATATCAAGCAATACCGCTTTACGGGCAGCCGGAAATGCGAGCTGTACGACTTTTCGGGAAAGCTGCTGGACAGCTATGAGGAAACGGAGGAAGAGGACGGCTTCGTCCATGAGATCGCCCATTTCACACAGCTGTTTCACGCCGGAAAAACAGAAAGTGACCTGATCCCTCTGGAGCATACGCTGGATTTTGCCAGGCAGGCGGAAAAAATTCTGGAGGCGGCTTCGGAAATGTGCCGATCCAAAGACGGGAAAGGGCCGGAAACGCTTCATGGTTGAAGGGCGGCCCTTGAAACCGGCTGGTCACGGGATAGGTACTGAAGGCAAAAGAAAAACAACCTCTCACAAAAATTTGTGAGAGGTTGTTTTTCTTCACCTTTCCTAGGCTTTTCCGGGTATGCGGCCGGCCTCCACGCGTTTCATCACCCAGAAATAGGTCGGGATCAGGAACGAATCTGCCATCAGCCAGGCAAGGGGGCCCGCGAAGCAGGCGGCGCGAAAGCCGAAAATGGGAACCAGAAAAAGGCCGGTGCTGCCTCTGGCCACCAGCTCAAAAACGCCGGCAAACATGGCGCGCTTGCTGAAGCCGATTCCCTGGATCAACGGGCGGAAGGTGTTGACGCAGGTCAGAGGGATGAGGAAAGCGGCGTTGGCGATCATATAAAAGTATGCCTGATCCATCACCTGGGTCTGTGCGGGGTCGACAAACAGCAGCAGCAGCTGACGGCCGAATAGCGTGAGGATGATCAGGGACGCGATGGCGCAGGAAAAGCCGAAAATCACAGCCGCGCGCATACCCTGGCGGATGCGGTCCGGCCGGTTGGCCCCCAGATTCTGCCCGCCGTAGGTAGACATGGTAACGCCCAAAGCGCCGGTGATGGAGTCGAAGAAGAAAAAGATCTTGGAGCCGGCCGTTACGGAGGCCACCGCGATGGAGCCCAGCGTGTTGACAGAGGTCTGCAAGATCACATTGCCGATGGCAGTGATGGAGGTTTGCAGGCCCATGGGAATTCCCATGCCGCAAAGCCTGAGCATATGCCGCTTTTCAGGTTTCATGGACTCTTTGGAGATATGCAGCGCCGGCACCTTCTTATAGATGAATACAAGGCAGGAAAGGCCTGAAATGATCTGAGAAATAATGGTGGCCAAAGCGGTGCCTGTCACGCCCAGAGGGATCAAAAGAACAAACAGAAGATCTAGGGCCACATTCACTACGGCGGAACAGGTCAGGATGATCACCGGTGTGCGGCTGTCGCCTACGGCTCGCAGGAGCCCGGCCAGAGTGTTATAGAACATGGTAGCAGGGATCCCCGCGAAAATGACCACGATATAGCGATAGGCGTTGTCGATGATATCCGGCGGGGTGGACATCCACCGCAGGATAAAGGGGCACAAAAGCACGGTGGCAGTGGCCATCACAAGGGAAAAAGCCATCCCCAGCCAGAGGATATTTCCTTCATACCGTTTCATGTCCGTATAGTCCTTCGCCCCGAAGCGCTGCGCGACAGGGATGGAAAAGCCGGAGCAAATACCCAAGCAAAAACCGATAAGCAGAAAGCTGATAGACCCGGTGGATCCCACTGCCGCAAAGGCCTTTGTCCCCAAAAGCCGTCCGACGATGATCACATCTACCAGCGAGTAAAGCTGCTGAAAGAGATTTCCCAATATCAACGGGGCGGCAAAGCTCAGCACATGCCGCATGGGCGAGCCGGAGGTCATATCCTTAGTCATATATCAAAACCCCTTCCTGATTGGGAAAATTTCTTTTATCGCACACAGAAACATTCTCATATTACACAAGGAAGGGGAAAAGTGCAAGCCCATAGAAGATAGGATTTTACTGTTATAAAGCGTGTTTTTTTGTGGAAAAAGCGAAATGACGGGCCGCCGGAAACACCTTCTTTTCCGGCGGCCCGCTCCTTTGGGCAATCCTTTAATTGTCGTGGTGAAAACCGGAATTCAGAGCACCTCAAAAACCTCTTCCAAGGGTTTCCGGGGCCTCTGGGATGGCTCTTCCGCGCCGTAGCCGATGGGAGAAATGGCTACGATACTGGTGTTTTCCGGAAGGCCTAAAGCGTTTCGCAGCTCTTCCTCCTTATAATAGGCCATCCAGCAGGTGCCAAGCCCCAGCTCAAAGGCTTCCAGAATGGCATAGCTCATGGCAATGGAAAGATTGACTGTGTCGGGGCGGTGGCCATTGGTCATCACAGATTCCTCCTGCTCAAGACCCACTGCGACCAGAACGGCGGGGGCTTCCTCCAGCATAGGGGCGTGGCCGGGAGAGACCTCGCGGATCTTAGCCTTCAGCGCGGGGTCTTCCACCCACAAAAGCTTCCAGGTCTGCTGGTTTCTGGCGGAGGGAGCCCGGCGAAACGCTTCGGCGATTTTTTCCCGCTTTTCTGCCTCGATGGGGTCTGGCCTATATTTCCGGATACTCGTTCTGTTTTGAATTGCGTCCCATACATTCATCCTGATCACCTCATTAAAAAATAAAGGAACAAATTGCCTTACTAAAAGCATAAAGGAAAAGGGAAGGGAAGTCAATAGCGGAGAAAACGGCCCCTGCCTGTCTAACAAGCAGGGGCCTTCAAAAGATGGCTTCGAAATTTTACAGAGAAGGGCCGAATACCTCTTCCCGGGAGGGGATAGAGGTCTGAGCGCCCTTTCGGGTCACGACCATGCCTCCCACCCGAATGGAGAGAGAGACGGATTCCTTTAAGTTCATGCCTTGGGAAAGCCCCAGGGCTAAAGCGGCGGTAAAGCTGTCTCCGGCCGCGGTGGTATCCACGGCAGGGCCGAAGGACACGGCGGGGAAACGGGTCTCTCCTCCGGACTCCTCCAGCAGGAAAGCGCCTTCCTCGCCCAGGGTGACGATTACATTTTTGACTCCCAGCTCCTTTAACCGGCGGCAGGAGTCGCTGAGGGACTCCTTGGCGTTGGGATCCCCCAGAAGGGTGCCCAATTCGATCTCGTTGGGTTTGATGATATCCAGGCAGGAAAAAAGCTCTTTGGGGAGGTTTTCCACCGCGGGAGCGGGGTCCAGGATCACCGTTTTCCCCAGCTCTTTTGCTTTTTTCGCGCCGTAGAGAACGGTTTCCAGCGGGATCTCCAGCTGGAAGACGACGATATCGCTTTCCGTGAGCAGGGCGATATTCTCGTCAATGGCCCTTGGCGTCACCTCCAGGTTTGCCCCCTGAGAGATGATAATGCTGTTGTTTCCCTGGGCGTTGACGCCGATCAGGGCGACGCCGGTGTTTTTCCCGGAAAGCTGCCGGATGGGGGAGATATTTACCCCCGCCCCGGAGAGGCCCCGGAGCAGAGCGTCCCCGTGCTGGTCCTTGCCTACCGCTCCCAGCATGGACACCTTCCCGCCCAGCTTTCCGGCACAGAAGGCCTGATTCGCGCCCTTCCCTCCGGGAACGAATTGGAGGCTTTTGGAAAGCACCGTTTCTCCCACCACGGGGATATGGTCCACCTCCAGCACGAAGTCCATATTTAAGCTGCCGATCACCAGTATCTTTTTCATCTGAAAATCCCTTTCCGATGCGTATCAGTTAAGAGCCTTGATCTGAAAGTCCCGATAGAGGCAATGACTTCCCTTTTCCACGGAAACGCCGACGCAGCCCACTAAGAAGGGATCCTTCTCGTCCGTATAGGAAAGTACCTCTTTCCCGTTTACCAGCAAGGTGAGCCGGTTGCCCTGGGCCCTCAGCTCCAGGGCGTACTCCTTTTCCGCCTCCCAGGGGAAGGGCGTTTTGCACAGGGTGGTATAGCCCATATGATTTTTCCTGAGCACCAACATTCCCTCTGCGGAAAGTCCGCCCGCATAGGAGCGCATGGCCCCCTGGACCCGCACATTGAGGAAATGCTCTTCTCCCGTCAGCGGCTTTATCGTACAGGAGGCTGAAACATCCTTCCAGGTATGCAGGCCGGTATACAGCTCTCCGAAATCGCTGCAGGAGAGGGAGAGGTATTTTCCGTCCAGATAGGTGTGCCCCTTCAGCCGGGTAAACTGGGGGATCTCGTCGTGCAGTCCTCCCCACCGCTCCAGCGCGGCGGAGGAAAAATCGATGCGGTAGTCTGGAGCGCTTTCAAAGAAAAGCCGATCCAGATAGACGGTGAGATCGGAAGAGGCTCCGCCGCCCGCCGTGCCGCTTAAAATAATGCCTGCCTCGGAAAGATACCCCGTCTGGTTTCCCGGTATTTTGAGAGAGAGATCGTGCCAGCAGTTTACTTCCGTCGCCTTCGATCCCCGGAAGATCTCGCCGGTCACGCCGTTTTTCGCGTAAAGGGACACGGCGGGGATCATGCCGTTTTCCGCCGGCAGCAGCCGGACGCTGGCATGAAGGGTGTCTCCCGGATAGAAAAGGGGAGAAAATGAGGGGTCGTACCGGCTGTCGTCAAAGTCCGCCGGGCGGTAATAGGTCTGCTTGTAGAAGAAGCTTTCTCTGCCGGAGGGGCTTTGACAGGCGGTGATCTTCAGGCTCCTTCTGCCATCCCTCGCCTGCTCGTCCGTGTTTCGCAGATGGTAGTTTCCCCCCTCGCAGCGTCCCCGGATGGCATGGGTGCTGCCGGGATATTCAAAGTGACACAGGCTTTCATTCTCCGGAAAGGCGGCTTTCCATTCCTTCGGGAGCTCCTCCCCCTTCAGCCGGTAGCCCTGCCGGGCAAAATAGCTGGCTCCATAGGGGATGTCCATGGCATTGAGAGACGGGACCACGCCGGAGCAGGCCAGGAAATCGTTAATGGGGGCGCGCCATTTCTGGAAATTGATCCCCTCAAGGCCGGTGAGCACGCCCATGATGCAACCCACATTTCCCACATTGCAGTCCGTGTCCCAGCCGCACATATTGCAGATGTTCAGCGTCTGGTCGAAGTCCTTTTCCCCGTACAGCAGAGAGAGGATCATGGCCCCGGCGTTGGGGATGATATGGCAGTTGCCGGGATATTTGTCATAGCCGAAATTTTCAAAGAGATAGGCAAAGCAGTCCCGCCAGTTTTCCGGGTGCTCCCGGTGGAAGGCCCGCACACAGTTTACCACCCGGGCATATTCGCAGTCCTTGGGAATAAAGGTGAGCGCCCGATCTAAAATGGCGTCGATCTCCGTTTCCACAAAGGCGAGGCTGATACAGCAGGCGATAAAAATGCCGCCGTACACGGCATTGCCGTCATGGGTGACGCTGGCGGCCTCCCTGGCAAGCTTCGCGGCAAGCGCCGGGTCGCCTGGGGCCACCAGGCCCCAGGGGTCGATGAAGATCTGCCCGCCGATCTGTTCCGCCGTGGCGGCGCCGTTTTGCCGGATGCTGCCGCTTCTGGGAGCCGGGATCCCGTTTCTCAGATTTAAATAGGCAGTGTGCTCTGTGGAGATGCCGTATCCGCCCCACCAGAAAAAGCCGTGTTCAAAGGGGGCGTAATTCAGAAGGGCCTGGGCCACATCGGAAGAGGAGAAATTCGATAAGCTTTTACAGTCCTCCAGAGAGCGGATAAAAAAGATGGGGCCGTTGCTGTCATCGTCCGCGGCGAAATTTTTGTAGCTTACCGGGTAGCCGTCCAGCTCTCCGTAAACATTGCGGATGCGCTCATAGGTCCAGCCCTCAATGGGAGCGCCGCAGCGGATCCCAATAATCTTTCCCAACCAGCCTGCGTATACGCGTTGGGGATAGTCCTTACTGATCATGAAATCGACCTGCCTTTCCTCCGCGGTCGGCTTTAAGCGGCACGGAGTGATTTTACTGTGTTGATAAGGCCCGTAAGAGAGAAAAACAGACGGCCTGCCTTGCTTTTTTGATGGAAAGGCAGGCCGTCTGCGCAGGAAAAAAGCCGCTCTTTTTAAGAGACCGCCTTTTTTATTTCAGGGCGTTTCTGGCCTGGGTCTGCGCGCAGGTGTCGGACAAGTGCATCAGCTCGATGGCCCTGCCGTCCGGGTCCTTGATCCACGCCTGAGAGGTGCCGTCCTTGCCTGTGCGCATCTCAGAGGTGATCTCCACTCCCTGAGCCCGCAGCTCCTCTACGGCGGCCGCAAGGTCCTCTACCTCCAGGCACAGGTGCATATAGCTTTTTCCCAGCTCCGGAGTTCCTTTCTGCTCGGGATAGAACAGCTCCACAAAGCGCCCGTCCGGAGTCACTAAATACTCGATCCAGGGCTTCCCGTCTCTGGGGATGCTGTGGAAGTGCCGGAAGCCCAGAAGCTTCGTGTAAAAGCTCAAGGTCTTCTCCATGTCTGTGGTGGCGTAAGCCAGATGTCCGATACGATACTTCATGATAAACTCCTCCTGTGATTTTTTCAGCGCCAGGGAGTGCCCTGACACGGACAGGCAGTTTTTCCGAGAGGACTGTTTTATTGCTCCGTCGGGGAAATATTTTTATCCGGAGGCGGGAGCTTCAAAAGGGGAGAGGCCACATAGCGGTTGAGAATGGGAAGCAGCGGGCCGGTGCCAAAGGCCATCAGCAAGGTGCCGATGCCAACAGAGGCGCCGCACAGGAATCCCACCAGAACGCAGGTCACATCGCTGAGAATCCGCCAGAGGCGAAAGGAGATCCGGGTGCGTGCCGGAACCAGATAGGAAAGGCAGTCGTAGGGGGCCATCCCCAGCCGGGAGGTCACATAGCAGGAACAGCCTAAAAGCAAAAACACGACGCCCAGCAGCGTGAGGATCAGACGCGCCCAGAAGGAAAGCTGGGAAGAAGAGGGCAAAAAGAGATCCAGCAGCTTTTGCAGCAGGTCTGAGGTGAAGCCCACCAGGAACATATTGGCAACCGTCCCCGGCCCCAGCATGGATCGATCCAGGAACAGGATGAAAACCAGCAGAACGCAGTTGAAAATGGCCTGCCAGAGGCCGAAGGAAATTCCCAGTTTGGAGGCGACTCCCAAATTCAGGGTGGAAAAAGGATCGCTTCCCATGCTGCCCCGAACGAAAAGTCCCACTCCGCAGCCCATGACCTCTACGGCCAGAAGCATTAGCAAAAAGCGACGGAGAAAATGGGGAGAGAAGAGAGATATTCTGTCTTTTTCAGGCTTGGCCGCTTGGTTTTCAGAAGCTGTTTTCATTTGGAAGGCGTCTCCGTTTCAAAGAGGATCCCCAGGGTGTTGGGGCCGCAGTGAGAGGAAATGGTGCAGCTGGCGTGGGTGGAATGGATCTCACCGAAGGAGAAGGTCTCCTCCAGGGTGGTTTTTACCAGGCTCTCCAGCTGGGGATCGATGGAGGAATAGGTAATGAAAATATGATCCTTGATAATGTCCGGATATTGGGCCAGCTTGTCCTTTACATATTGGGGCAGAACCTTCTGCAGAGGGCCGCGGTACTTTCTGCCCACATGCATGCTGCCGTCGGAGTTATCCACCTCGATGCAGGGTTTTAAGTTGAGCAGATTGGCCCCGAAGGCCACCACGGAGGAGCAGCGGCCTCCCGCCCGCATAAAGTCCAGCGTGTCCAGAATAAAGCTGGCGTGGCAGCGGGGAACGATGATCTGCTGAAGGGTGCGGGCGATTTCATGCGCCTCCATTCCGGAGCGGATCATCTCTCCCGCCTCTATGATCTGCAGGGCAATGCCGGTGGAAAGGGAGTGGCTGTCGATGGGAAATACATGGCCGGAAAGCTCTTTGGACGCCAGGACACAGTTTTTGTGAGCGCTGGAGATCGCGCCGCCCAGATTCAGATGGATCACATCAAAGCCCTCGTCCACCCAGGGCTTGAAGTAGTCCACATATTCCGCCACATTGATGGCGGCGGTGGCGGGCAGGGCCTTTCTCTCGTAATAGGCCTCGAACAGCTCCTTTACGGAGATGTCCACATTGTCCTGGTAGTCCTTTCCCTCCAGGATAATGTGAAAGGGATAGTAGTGTACCTCGTACCGGGCCTTCAGCTCCTCTCCCAGGTCGCAGGTGCTGTCCGCGCTGAGAATGATTTTTCGTTGTGCCATTTTCATCACTCTTTCTTTTGGATTGAAAAAAGCGCGGGGAAACCGAAAAGGGCGATCGCTCTTTTCAGGCGCTTTCCTGATTCTTTTGGGCCTCCCTCTTCTTTTCTCCCGCCACCGCCAGCATCAGCTTGATGCGGTTTTCCTGATTGACCCGGGTGGCGCTGGGGTCATAGTCGATGGGGACGATATTGGCGTTGGGCAAAAGCTCCCGCACCTTCCGGATCATCCCCTTGCCCACGATGTGGTTGGGCAGACAGCCGAAGGGCTGGGTGCATACCACATTTTCATAGCTGCTTTCGATAAGCTCCATCATCTCGGCGGTGAGCAGCCATCCCTCACCCATTTTGCAGCCGGGACCGATCACCCGCTTCGCCAGCTCCTTTAAGTGAGTATAGGGGGCGGGGGCGGTAAACTGGGGATACTTTTTCACAGCCTCGATGAGGTCTGTCTCAAATTTTGTGAAATAGGCCTTCAGCACGGTGCAAAGCTGCTTTTTGGCGGGATTTCCCCCGTAAAGGGCGATGTCCTCCAAACGGTTATCCACCTTGAAGATCATAAAGCCCATGATTCCGGGGACCATCACCTCGCACCCCTGCTCAAAGAGGAACTGCTCCAGATCGTTGTTGGCAAGAGGAGAGTATTTTACATAGATCTCTCCTACCACGCCAACCTTCAAGGTGTCTCTGTGTTCGGTGGGAACCTGAGAGAAGGACCGGGCGATCTCGTCAAAATAGCTTCGGACCTCCCGCTGGGAAAAGGCCCTGCCCTTTTCAAAAAGCATTGTCAGCTTTTCTACCCAGGAGCGCACCAGCTGGTCGCTTTCACCGCTGTGAAGCTCGTAGGGCTTGGTCTGGTTTTTCAAGAGCATCAAAAGGTCCCCGTAGGTAAGGGCGGCCAGGGCCCGGCGAAGCAGGGGAAGGGTGATCTTAAAGCCGCTGTTTTTCTCCAGACCGGACAAGTTGATGGAGATCACGGGGATAAAATCCAGCCCGTCCTTTTTCAGGGCCTTTCTCAGCAGATGAATGTAATTGGACGCCCGGCAGCCTCCGCCGGTCTGGGTCATCACCAGAGCCACCTTGTGAAGGTCGTATTTCCCGCTGTGTAAAGCGTGCATCATCTGGCCGATGGATAATAGCGCCGGATAGCAGGTGTCGTTGTGAACATACTTGAGCCCCTCGTCCACGATCTCTCTGCCGGTGGTGTGCAGCAGGTCGACATGATAGCCGAAGCTTTGCAGCACATTTTTGATCAGCTCAAAGTGAATGGGCGCCATGTTGGGGGTGATGATGGTGTAGTCCTTCTTCATCTCCTTGGTAAATTCTACCTGTGGAGTTTTATTTGCCATGATAGTTTGTCTCTCCTTGCGTATGATGGGGGAACAGAAGATCTTTTATACCGCTTCCGCTCCCAGATTTAAAGCGGCGAACAGGCTTCTCAGACGGATGCGCACCGCGCCCAGGTTGGTGATCTCATCGATCTTGATCTGGGTATAAATGCGGTCCTTCTCTTCCAGAATGGAACGCACCTCGTCTCCGGTGATGGCGTCTACTCCGCAGCCGAAGGAGACCAGCTGCACCAGGTTGATGCGGGGGTCTCCGCTTTGGGCCACATATTTCGCGGCAGCGTAAAGCCGCGCGTGATAGGTCCACTGATTGAGCACCTTGGTGGGGAACTTCTGAAGCTGGTCGCTGACGGCGTCTTCGCTTATCACCATGGCGCCGCACTGGCAGATGAGCCTGTCGATGCCGTGGTTGATCTCGGGATCCAGATGGTAGGGGCGCCCGGAAAGGATGATGACCGGAAGGTTTTCCTTCTTTGCCAGGGCGAGGTATTCCTTCCCCTTGTCCCGGATCCGCTTCATGTGGGCGTAATACTCCTCATAGGCAAGGGAGGCGGCCTTTTTTATTTCTGGGAGGGAAATGCCGGGGAAGTATTCCGAGAGGATCCCATGCATCTTTTTGGGGAAATCCTTAGGCCTGTGCAGGCCCACATAGCTGTAAATGAACTTGGTGTTTGACAATGCGGCGATATTGGCGTCCAGCACCTCCGGATAATAGGCCACCACCGGGCAGTTATAATGGTTATCCCCCAGGCTTTCGTCCAGGTTATAGCTCATACAGGGATAGAAAATGGCGTCCGGCTTTTCCTTCAGAAGCGCCTCGATGTGGCCGTGCATCAGCTTGGCGGGATAGCAAACGGTGTCGGAGGGGATGGTATGCTGACCCTCAAAATAGAGCTTTCTGTCTGAGGGGGGAGAATGGAACACGCCGAAGCCCAGTGAGGTGAAGAAGGTGTACCAGAAGGGATAGAGCTCAAAGAGATTGAGTCCCATGGGGATCCCGATCCGCCCCCGCTTTCCGGTGCAGTTTTCATAGGAATCCAGCAGTTGTTTCTTATAGTCGTACAGATTATAGCTGACGGCAGAGCTCTTTTTGGCAAGGGGCTTGTCGCAGCGGTTGCCCGCAATGTACTTCTTGCCTCCTGCGAAGGTGTTCACCGTCAGGCGGCAGTGGTTTTCACAGCCGGAGCAGGTGACGGAGGATACCTGATGGGAGAAAAAGGCCAGATCTCTTGCCGCGGCGATAGAGCTTTCCTCCCAATGAGCCCGCTCTTTGGAATAGAGAGCCGCGCCGTAGGCGCCCATCAGGCCGGAAATGGAGGGCCGGGTGGCATTGTGGCCGATCTCCTTTTCAAAGGCCCTGAGCACCGCGTCGTTTAAGAAGGTCCCGCCCTGTACCACGATGTGCTGCCCCAGCGCTTTGGCGTCGGTCACCCGGATCACCTTGTAAAGAGCGTTCTTCACCACGCTGATGGAAAGGCCCGCGGAGATGTTTTCCAGAGAGGCGCCGTCCTTCTGCGCCTGCTTGACGGCGGAATTCATAAATACGGTACAGCGGGAGCCCAGATCTACCGGGTTCTCCGCGAAAAGGCCCAGCTTGGAAAATTCGCTCATCTCAAAGCCCAGCGCCCCCGCGAAGGTCTGCAAAAAGGAGCCGCAGCCGGAGGAACAGGCCTCGTTTAAGAAGATATTGTCGATGGCCCCGTTTTTTACCTTGAAGCACTTGATGTCCTGACCGCCGATGTCGATGATGAAATCCACCTGCGGGTCAAATTTTTTCGCGGCGGTAAAGTGGGCGATGGTCTCCACGACTCCCAGATCCAGGGAAAAGGCGCTTTTGATGATCTCTTCCCCATAGCCGGTGGAGGCGGAGGAACGAATGTGGATCCCCGGGAATTTCTCATAGAGCCGGGAGAGAAAGTCACGCACCAGAGGCACCGGATTCCCGCTGTTGGGCAGGTATTCGGAGAAGACGATCTCCTCGTTTTCGTTGATGGCTACAGCCTTCACGGTAGTGGATCCGGCGTCAACGCCCACATAGGCGATATTTCCGGGAAGCAGAGGGGCGTCTGTTCTCACCTGATCCCTTTGATGGCGTTCCTGAAATTCCCTGTATTCATCCTGATCGGCAAACAGGGCCTCGCTGCTTTGATAGCGGCCGTGAGAGCTGTAATGGGAGATCTTCTCGATCACTTCCTCAAGGGAAAATTCTTCTGCGGTCTCTGAAAAAGCGGCGCCCATGGCAACAAAGTAGAGGGAGTTTTCCGGGCAGAGACCTTTCACCCCGAGGATCCGATCAAAGGCGTTTCTCAGCTGGGGAAGAAAGGTGAGCGGCCCGCCGAGATACACCACGCTGCCGGAGATCTCACGGCCCTGGGCAAGGCCCGCCACCGTCTGATTTACCACAGCCGTCAAAATAGAGGCGGCGATATCATTTTTCTGAGCGCCCTGATTCAGAAGGGCCTGAATATCCGATTTCGCGAAGACGCCGCAGCGGGAGGCGATGCTGTAGGTGCGCTCGCTCTCTTCGGCGATGCGCCCCAGCTCGTCCGGGGTGATGTTCAAAAGGGTGGCCATCTGGTCAATAAAGGCTCCTGTGCCGCCGGCGCAGGAACCGTTCATGCGCACCTCCATAGCCCCGGAGAGAAAGAGGATCTTCGCATCCTCTCCCCCCAGTTCAATGACCACATCCGCACTGGGCACCCAGCGCTTTACAGCTGTGCGGGTAGCGTAGACCTCCTGCACAAAAGGGATCTCCAGGTCCTCCGCCAGGCCCATACCCGCAGAGCCGGAAATACACAGGGCGGCACGGTGCAGCCCGGGGCGCTGCGCACAGGCGTTTTGCAGCATGGAAGCCGCTTTTTCGGCGATCTGGGAATAATGCCTCTCATAGGCGTGGAAAACCAGCTGCCCGTCGTTGTCATACACCACGCATTTCAGAGTGGTAGAGCCTACATCCAATCCAATTCTCATAATTACCTCGTGATCCGTTTTTTCTATCAAAATAAGGTTTTTAAAATTCAAAAATCCACAGAAACAATAGGTTTTCGACTCATTGCTCCTTAAAGTCACACTATACCATTTTTTTATGAAAAAATCAACATTTTGCAGGGGACAATCCTTCTGGAAAAGCCTGTGCTTTTCCAGGAAAATTCTATGTGACGGGAAAGGAAAGATATGCTAAAATGAGGACAAGGCTATCCTGAAGGCCCTTTGCTTTTGTCTGGAAGGGCCGGGATTTATGCCCCCGCTGTGAAAAGCCTCTGCTTTTCCGGAAAATGAGAGGCAAAAAGGAGTGTTTGATACAGGATGGAACCGTCAGTTTATGTCCACAGGGTGCAGTATTACGAAACAGACCAGATGGACTGTGTCCATCATTCCAACTATATCCGGTGGTTCGAGGAGGCCCGCTGCTTTCTCATGGAGAAGCTGGGATTCGGCTACGACCGGATGGAGGCGCTGGGGGTTTTGAGCCCGGTGCTTGCCGTTCAGGCGCAGTACCGCTCTATGACCCGTTTCGGGGAAACAGTGGAGATCGCGGCCGCAATCGAGCATTATACCGGGGTGAAGATCGTCTTTTCCTATACGGTGCGGGATCAGGCGACGGGAGAAGTGCGCTGCACGGGAAAAACCGAGCACTGCTTTTTGGGAGAAAACGGCAGGCCCGGGGCGTTGAGAAAGCTTTGCCCGGCGTGGGACGCTTTGGTGCGTTCCGCTTTGGAGGGCTGGCCCGGTTGACAGGCCCCTGTCCTGATGTTAGAATACAAGTTGTAAGTACAACTTCTCTTTCAGGGGGGAGAATATGGAGCGGGAAGCGAAATATGTGCAGCTTTTTGCAGAGCTCAAGCGGAGCATAGATCGGGGAGAGTACCCGGTAGGGGAAAAGCTTCCCGGGGAAACTGAGCTTTCCGGGCGGTATCACATGAGCCGCCAGACGGTTCGTCAGGCTCTGTCCCTGTTGGAGCAGGAGGGGATGATCCAGCGCCGCCAGGGAAGCGGCACCTATGTCAAGGCCCTGAAAACCGCCCCCAAAAGCGTGGGGATCATCGCCACCTATATCAGCGAGTATATTTTCCCCTCCATTCTTCGGGGCATGGAGGAAAGCCTGCGGGAAGACGGGTTTATTCCTTCCCTGTTTGCCACACAGAATCGCGTGGAGCGGGAACGGGAGATCCTGGAAGGACTTTTGGAAAGGCAGATAGACGGCCTCATTGTAGAGGGGACCAAAACGGCCCTTCCCAACCCCAATCTGGCCCTTTATGAAGAATTCCGGAAAAAGGGGATCCCGGTGGTCTTTTTCAACGGCTTCTATGAGGGGCTTCCCCACAGCGTTTCCGTGACCATGGACGATCGGGCCGGAGGCCGGAAGGCCGTGGATTACCTGGTGAGCAAAGGACACAGAAAAATCGGCGCGGTGCTGAAAAGCGACGATATTCAGGGCGTAAAAAGGTACGAGGGGTATCTGGACGGCCTGCTGAAACACGGACTTTCCCTGAAGGATGAGCGGGTGATTTGGTTTCATTCGGAAAATCGGGCAAGGCTCTTTCAAAAGGGAGACGAGACCACCTGGGAGCTAAAAAGGCTTTCCGGCTGTACGGCGGTGGTCTGCTATAACGACGAGGCTGCGGTCAAGCTGATCGGCGCGCTGGGGGAGAGAGGGCTTTCCGTCCCGGAGGACCAGTCGCTCATCAGCTTTGACAACAGCTTTTTAAGCGGGATCGGGCCGGTAAGACTCACCTCTCTGGAGCATGAAAAGGAGAGCCTGGGGGCGGCCGCCGCGAAAAAACTGGCCGCGCTGACGGCGGGGCACAGGGAGGGAAGCGTGGTGTTTCCCTGGAGACTGATAGAAGGAGCTTCCGTCTCTTCCCCAAAAGGGAGCGGCTGAAGGAGCGGAAGCCCTCTTACAAAAAATGATTCAGGAAAGGCGGGAACGAAATGGCAAAATACAGCATTGGCGTGGATTACGGCACCCTGTCCGGAAGAGCGCTGCTCATCGATGTGGAAACAGGGGAAGAACTGGCAAGCTCTGTCTACGAGTACCCCCATCAGGTGATGGATCAAAAGCTGCCCTCGGGAAAGAAGCTTCCCCAGGACTGGGCCCTGCAGCACCCCCAGGACTATCTGGACGTGCTCTATCACACCATCCCGGAGGTGCTGAAAGAGGCGAAGGTCTCGCCGGAGGATGTGATCGGCCTGGGCACTGATTTCACGGCCTGCACGGTGCTGCCGGTAAAAAGGGACGGAACGCCCCTGTGCTTCCTGCCGGAGTTTGAGGACGAGCCTCACGCCTATGTGAAGCTGTGGAAGCACCATGCCGCACAGGACAAGGCCAACCGGTTAAACGAGATCGCCCAGCAGCGGGGGGAAAAATGGCTTCAGAACTATGGGGGGAAGATCTCCTCCGAGTGGGCCATCCCCAAGCTGTGGCAGATCGCCGAGGAGGCCCCCGCGGTCTATGACGGGATGGACCGGTTCATCGAGGCTGCGGACTGGATCGTCTGGCAGCTCACCGGGAAGGAGTCCCGGAACTCCTGCACGGCGGGATATAAGGCGATTTGGAACAAGAGAACGGGTTACCCCAGCGAGGAATTTTTCGCTGCTCTGTCCCCCAAGCTCACCCACGCGGTAAAAGAGAAGCTGGGAACTGAGATCACACCATTGGGGCAGAAGGCCGGCGGGATCACGGCGGAGATGGCGAAGCTTACCGGGCTCAAGGAGGGGACAGCCGTTTCCGTGGGAAATGTGGACGCCCACGTGTGCGTCCCCGCCGCCGGGATCGACGGCCCGGCGAAAATGCTGGCCATTATCGGCACTTCGACCTGCCACATGATGATGGGGACCGAGGAGAAACAGGTGCCCGGGATGTGCGGCGTGGTGGAGGACGGCATCATGCCCGGCTATTTCGGATATGAGGCCGGGCAGAGCTGTGTGGGAGACCACTTTGCCTGGGTGATCGACAACTGTGTGCCCGCCTCCTACCGGGAGGAGGCGAAAAAGGAGGGAAAAAATATCCATGCCTTTCTCCGGGAGAAGGCCCAACTTCAAAAGCCGGGGGAAAGCGGGCTGCTGGCTCTGGACTGGTGGAACGGGAACCGCTCCATTCTGGTGGACGCGGACCTTTCCGGAGTGCTTCTGGGTATGACTTTACAGACAAAACCGGAAGAGATCTACCGGGCGCTTATTGAGGCCACCGCCTATGGCACCCGGGTGCTGGTGGAAAATTACCGGGCCCACGGCGTGCCCGTGGAGGAATTCATCGCCTCAGGCGGCATTGCCTGGAAGGACCCCATGACCATGCAGATCTATTCCGATGTGCTGAATATGCCGGTGAAGATCGTTGGGACCCTGCAGGGCCCGGCCTATGGCAGCGCCCTGTTCGGGGCGGTGGCCGCCGGGAAGGAGGCCGGGGGTTATGAGGATATTTTTGCGGCGGCGCGAAGGCTGGGAAAAGTCAAACAGGAGTTTTATACTCCCATTCCGGAAAATGTCGCGGTGTATGAAAAGCTCTATCAGGAGTATGTGCGCCTTCACGACTATTTCGGAAGAGGGGAAAACGATGTGATGAAGCGGCTGAAGACTCTGAAAAAGGAGCAAAGCAGATAGAGAGGGAGGAAATCCTATGAACTGCCGTGTTTATCCCCATACCCTGGAAAAGCCCTATCGCTTTGTAGTGGTCTTTTCCAAATATCAGGGGAAGCTGCTATTGAGCCGCCACCGGGAAAGGACTACCTGGGAGACTCAGGGAGGTCATATTGAACCGGGAGAAACGCCTCTGGAAGCGGCTCAAAGAGAGCTTTGGGAGGAGTCCGGAGCGAAGCGGTTTTCCATTCGTCCCCTGTGCGGTTATTGGGCAAAGGACGACAAGGGAAGCTCAGATGGCATGGTGTTTTTCGCGCAGATAGAGGAATTGGGGGAGCTGCCGGAAAGAGAAATGGCCGAGACCGCCCTGTTTGACGCTTTACCCCAAGAGCTTACCTACCCCGATATCACGCCGGTGATCTACCGCCAGGCAGAGCAGTTGTTTTAACAAAAGCCGCCGCGAACCGTTCGCGGCGGCTTTTCTATATTTTCTTCAGAGCTTTATCCTGTGGCGTGACTGCTTTCTCCACAGAAAAGGGGAATAAAAAACGAAAATCATCCATAGGGATAGAAAGAGAAAGCAGGGCGGGGGGAGAGGCGTTGGCGTATTCTGATTTGGAGATTCTGGCGCGGATCTTGGAATGTGAAGCGGGCGGAGAAGGGGAAAACGGGATGAAGGCGGTGGCCTGCGTGGTGATGAACCGGGTACAGGTGACCTATGGGGAATACGGGCGTTTGGACACCATCCGAAGCGTAGTCTATCAGCCCCGCCAGTTTACCTGCGTGATGGAGACGGTGGGGGGAAAGTACAATCCTCAAAACATCTACAATATGCGCCCCACCCAGGTGCATTACGATATTGCCAACTGGGCCATCGCGGGGAACCGGCTTACGAACCTGGGCTTTGCCCTATGGTATTTTAACCCCTTCAAGCCCACCTGCCGGGATAATTTTCCTTCTGAAGTGGGGCAGTTCGTCATCCGTATGGGGGATCACTGTTTCTATAATCCTACCGAAGCCTATGCCGAAACATAGGCGGCGGCAGAGCGGTATTTATTTTGCGGGAAAGGAATGTGATGACAGAGATGGCAGAGTACAGAACAGGCGGGGGAAACGCAATGACTCCGGGCATGAAGCGGCTGCGGGGACGCAGCGATTTTCAGGAGATGGAGGACGGCAGGAACACTCTGAGCAATTTCAATTCTCCGCCTCAGCAGAGCTTCGACTCAGAGGAAATGCGCGGCTCCATGCAGATGATCCTGTCAGAGAATATCGGCCAGTTTGTGGTGGCGGAATTTCTCATCGGGACGGAAAACATCATCCGCAAGCAGGGGATCCTGTTCCATGTGGGCAGAAGCTATATCACGCTCTATGATGAAGCGGTGAACAACTTCATTGTCTGCGATGTGTTTTCCATCAAATTTGTATATTTTTATATGCCGGGGGACCACCCCAGAGTAAACTACAATATCCTGCCGGGAAATAGCGGCGAGCCGATGAACGTCAGAAGAGGCCGGTAAGAAAAAGCTCCCCAAAGGGGGAGCTTTTTCTAATAAATTCCCAGCCGCTCACTAAGCTCTCAGGCCTTTAAAAACTCCTGAAATCCGTCTCCCTGAAACTCCACATAGTCGATCAGCCCTTTTTCGTTAAATTGCAGACTGCCGGAAAAGGTGATCTCCCTGGGCTCTTCCCCCTCTTTTTCCAGAGTCAATACCGCTTCCAGAGAATACTGGTTCTCCCCCTGTAAGGGAGAAAGGGTAATGCTCTTGGGGGTCAGGGCTTTCTTTCGCATCAGGGCTTCGTGGTGCAGGTTGACGACGGAGGCGTGCAGGCGGCTGTTTGCAGCTTTGCACTGTTCCTCTTCTACAAATTCGGAAAAGCACTGAGTCACAGCGCCAAAAAATTCCTCGTCCGTATAGGGCGCGCCGTTTTTCACCGCCTGATCCTCCAGCTCCTTCAGCTCCGGAATGGGTAAGGTCAGCGCCTTTTGCAGGAATTTTTGCCCCAGGTCTATTTGAGTACTTTTCTTTTCACAAGAAACAGAAATCACCATTAGCAAAAGGGCTAAAAGAACAGAAACTATCCGCTTCATAGATACCTCTAAAGTGCAAAATTCAATAAGATAATCTCAGTTAACATGTTATCGGGGAAATGTAAACCCAGCCCAATAAGAATCCTGAGAAATGTTTCCGTAGAAGGATCCGTGGAGACCACCATAAAAATATGTGCTATATCCAATTGTGTCTGTGACATAATCTAACCTGTATTTTCCAATCATATTGTCATAGGTAGGATTATACTCAGAAATTAAAACTCTGTTGCAATAAGCACACTGTTTTGTATAGCCATACAGTACTTCGGATCCAGGGTTGCTATAGCTCCCGGAAAACACTCTGCCGATACCCCTTGCTTCCATACGATGTTTCCCGCCACCGTCACAGGTAATTTGATAATCGAGGGAATCAATCGAATCTTCTTTTTTATCTAACTCCGCTGCAAAAACGGAAAAGGGAACGATTACGACTAAAAGCAGTGCCAAAAATCCACATATTAAAGCTTTATTTTTTTCATTAAAAACGCCTCCAAAACAAATAATAATTTTCATAGAACCTTGATGGGTTAAATCTAGATACTGCATTGGAAGCGCCCCCTTATGTTTTATTCTGTTTATAGGATAGTATATTTTCCATATTTTGTCAAGACAAAATTGAAAAAAATTAAGAAAAATTCTGATAGAGTTTGTTAAACACGGCATATTAATAGGGTTTGACCGAAAACAAAGTTTTTTCTAAACAGCTGTGGAAAGCTTTCTATAAAAAACCGCCCGGCAAATCTGCCGGGCGAAGAGATATTCTGCATCTTACCCCTTCAATACTTCCCGGTTGTCCTTGGCATAGATCACGCCGGAGAGGATGGTGAACAGGGTGCAGATGAGAATGAGCGCCTGGCCGATCCAGTAAAACCACTGGGAGAGGCCGGGGAAGAAGGTGAGCAGGTACTGCAAAAACAAAATGGCGATGATGGCCGTGATCTGGGATACAGTTTTCAGCTTTCCCCAAAAATTGGCGGCGATCACCCTGCCCTGCTCCACCGCCAGCAGTCGGATGGAGGTGACGGCGAATTCCCGCACCATAATGAGGATCACACAGACAGTGGAGGCAAGCCCTAAACGCACAAAGCAGATCAAGGCAGACATCACCATAATCTTGTCCGCCAAAGGATCCATCAGCTTTCCGAAATTGGTGATCAGATGGTCCCGCCGGGCGATCTTTCCGTCCAGATGATCTGTATAGGAGGCGGCACAAAAGATCACAAGGGCGAAAAGATACCGGTGAGGGATCGCCTCACAAAGCAGAAAAAGAACGAAAAAGGGAACCAGGCACACGCGCAGAAGCGTAAGCTTATTGGGTAAATTCATCGAAAAGCCTCCTTTTTAGAGGACCATGCGGCCGATGAGGTCGCAGTCCATACAGTCTTCTATTTCCACCTGTACAAAAGAGCCCAGGCGGGGCTTTTTTCCGTCGGTGGTGAAAAACACCTTGCCGTCCACATCCGGGGCGTCCCGATAGGACCGGCCGAACCAGCACTCTCCGTAGCGGTCGAAGCCCTCTGTCAATACGGTGAGCGTTTTCCCGATGAATTGCTCTCCTTTTCTCTGCATCAGGTTCATCTGGGTCTCCATGATGAGCTCGGCTCTGTGCTCCTTCACTTCCTCAGGAAGCTGATGGGGGTATTCCGCCGCGGGGGTATCCTCCTCCTGAGAGTAGGCAAAGCACCCTAACCGGTCGAACCCGATCTCCTTTACAAATTCCGCAAGCTCTGTGAAATCCTCCTCTGTCTCTCCGGGAAAGCCGGTGATCAGCGTGGTGCGAAGGGCGATACCCGGCGCCTTTTCCCGGATCCTTTTCAAAAGAGCGGTGAGGCTCTCCCGATCCCCCCGGCGGTTCATGGCGGAAAGGATCTTCCCAGAGGCGTGCTGCAAGGGCAGATCCAGGTATTTCACGATTTTCTCCTCTCCGGCCATCGTCTCCAAAAGCTCATCGGTGATGGAATCGGGATAACAGTAAAGCACCCGAAGCCAGGAAAGGCCCTCGATCCTGCAAAGGCGTTTTAAAAGCTTCGCGAGAGAGTATTCTCCGTAAAGGTCGATCCCATAGCAGCTGGTGTCCTGAGCAATGAGGGTCAGCTCTTTGGCTCCGTTTTCCACCAGCACTTTGGCCTCCTCCTCAATGCTTTCCATGGTGCGGCTGCGGTAATTTCCCCGGATCAGAGGGATGGCGCAGTAAGAGCAGCGGTTATTGCAACCCTCGGCGATTTTCAGATAGGCCGACCAGCTGGGGGTGGAGAGCTCCCGTTCTCCGCACAGGGGCATTTTTTCTTTTTCGGGGAAGCTTTCCACAAATCCGCCCTGCATCATTTTTTTTAAAAGCTCCGGCGCGTCTTTGTTAGCGCCGATGCCCAAAACGGCGTCCGCCTCCGGCAGCTCTCTGTGCAGCTCTTTCTGGTAGCGCTCGGAGAGGCACCCGGTAACGACCAGCTTTTGGATGCGCCCCTCCTGCTTTAATCTGGCAAGCTCTAAAATTTCCTCAATGGATTCCTTTTTCGCGCTTTCGATAAAGCCGCAGGTATTGACGATGGCGATATCCGCCAAGGCGGCGTCGTCCACCAGCTCAAACCCGGCGTTTTTCAGCGAGGCCATCAGCATTTCTCCGTCCACCTGGTTTTTCGCGCAGCCTAAGCTGACCATTCCCACTTTGATCGACATAGTTAGATTTCCTTTCCCTGTATTCCTACGAATTTCCGCAGGATCTGAAAAAACTCTTTGTTGTCCGGCCCTGCCGGGGTCAGGATCTTCCCCGCGCGGCCCAAAGCTTCCCATTCCTCGTAGGGAATCCATTTCGCGTCCTCCGTCTCCCCCGGCTGAAGGATGATATCCGCTGTGTTCAGGTTCCGGCGCAGCCCGTAAATATCGTTGATGACCCCTCTGCCGTCTGCGGCGATCGCCCGGTTGCGGTAAAGGAAGGTCAGTTCCTCCGGTTCGGTGTGGATCCCAGTCTCCTCTTTTAGCTCCCGAAGGGCGGCTTCCAGGCTGGTTTCTCCCGCCAGGGCTCCGCCGCCTGTGTTCTCCCATAGGCCGGGATAAATGTGTTTCTTTTGGCTTCGCAGGGTGCAGAGCACCTCGCCCTTGCTGCTGCCTATCACAACAATGGCCCCCAGGTGATATTCCCCGGGCGCCAGAGGAAGCGTTCGATCCCGGACGAGGCCTGTCCTTTCTCCATTTTCATTATAAATATCGATCAGCTCCATGGGCTGTCTCCTTTCAAAAAGATGATCCCAACCCCAGCTCTTCCCGGACGCGTTTTGTCAGCTTTTTGACTACCGTGCGGTAGCTGTGCTCTGCCATCTCCCGGATCATCTCATCGGGCACACGGCCGTCCAGCGGAAAGGTGTTGAAGTAGGGCTGCTGCACCGGAGGACAGTGGTAGCCGCGGGTGACAATGCCGGGAAAAAGGGTCCGGTAAAGCTCTCCCGTCTCCCTGTCGCAGTTCAGCGTCATCCAGTCCATTCCCTGCCTGGGAAAGACCTGGGCAAAAATTCTGCCGGGGCGCTCTTCTGTTTTTCCCACCTTCACGATCACGGAATCAGAGCCGAAGGGGTAGTCTAAGTACGCGCCCTTTTTCGAAAGGCACAGGTCAATGGCTTCCTGAGGCGTCATAGGTTCTCCTTTGGCTGTGTAAGCAGCTCTCTTGCTTTTTCCACCGCCAGCTTCACATAGTCTCCCAGAGGAAGCTCCTCCACTCCCACTACGGCGACAGAGCAGCGATTTACCGGGATCAAAAGCTTTTGGGCCCTGCTTTCCGATACGGCGGCGGCCATTTTCGGGGTGATCTCCCCCAGCAGGGCGTTGGCGGTGATGATGCCCATTGGCCCCAGGATCAGGTCCGCGTCCTGACAATTTACGATCACCGGGTTCTCCCCGGTAGCTCCGGCGTCTGCCCCGGCCTTGAGCATGGCGGCGGTGGCGGCAGAATTGGCGCCGATGGCCACCACATGGCAGGGGAGAGCGCTCAATTTCAGCTGAGACGCCAGGGCAGCGCCCATGCGCCCGCCCTGGCCGTCGATCAGAACTACTTTTTTCATAAGCTCCTCCTAAGGGTTCGGTGAACAGAAAAGTTACCGAAGGCTGCGGTAGGGGACGGCCTGTCCCGCTGTTTTTGGCAGGGGGTCCGCCAAAAAGTCAGAAGCCCGCCTGCCCGCGCACAAAATTTCCTCTCCTTCAAAGCAGAAGGAGATCTGAGAAATGGTATGTTCTTCATAAAAAGAACGGAAGCTGTAAACCATCCCCTGCAAAACGGGAAGGCTTTCTTCTTTCAAAAAATACTCCTTTACCTCTTCATTAAAGGACAGGGTGAGGGAAAAGGTCTCTTCCTCTGAGGAGGGATCCTCCTCTGACCGGACGAACCGGCAGCTAAGCACCTCGCCTCCCTCGGGCATCCCTCCTAAAGCCACCATCTGCAAAGCGGCAAGAGAGGGGTCCGCCGGGGCGTTTTCCACGATGTACCGATGATATTCCCCCTCTTCCCACACATAGGCGGAGAAGTCCTTTTGCTCCAGGGGAAGAGAGGCGGCGCTTTCCTCCGCGGAGGAAAGCGTCGTTCCGTTACGATAGGCTTCAATCTCCCGAAGAGGGTCGTTGTTTGGGTCAACGCTCATTTCGGCGCGGTATTCCACAGACTGGCTGTAGGGGATCCCGTTGAAAAAACCGAAATGAACGGCTAAGTAGCAAAAACCGCAGAAAATGAGGACGCACAGGGCGGCCCATGGCACGGCCAGATCCATGCTTCGCTTGAAAAGCCGCAGCCGCTGCTTCCTTTCAAAGCCCTCTTCTGCCCGCTCAGTCTCGAACCGGTCCCAGGTACGAAGCAGGGCCTCCTCGCCGGGGAAGAAGGAGAATAAGGTCTTTTGGGCGGCTTCCCGGGTAAGTCCCGTGCGGGAGAGGGCCTTTTCCATCTTGCGGGAGAGGGCGTTTTCAGGGATCCCCAGGGCCTTCGCGCTTTCCGACGGTGAAAGCTCTGACACGAGGGAGAAAAACAGCGGCCCTTTCAGGGAATAAGGCAGCCGCAATAGGGAGGCGGCCCTGTCGGAGATGGGAAAAGGCGCGTTCATGCGGCGAAGCTCCTCGAATTTCGGGAGCCGTCGGGGCTTTTTCCGAAAATAGTCCATACAGCCCCGTAAGGCGGCTTCAAAGAATCCGGCCTCGCCCTTTTGGGAAAGCAGGAAGCTCTTTTTCTCAAAGCAGAGGTCCGCAAGGATCAGGCGCATGAGGGAATAGGCTTCCTGCATATCGGCAGTGTAAAAAAAGCACAGGACAAAAAGCTTTCGGGCGTTTTCCAGATACGGGGCTCTGAGCTCCTGGGAGGGGACGGAAAAGGAAGCCAAATGATCACTCCTTTAAGGAAAAGGTGCCGTTCTTTTTTTCTTTTTTAATCTTGGAGGGCGGGGAGGCGTTCTTCTCCTTCCTTCCCTTTTTTAATAGGGCGCGCAGGTCCTCGCCGATCCCTCCCGTCTCCAGCCACATGCTCACCTCGGCCCCCAGAAACATGATATACATACAGAAGAAGAGCCAGAACATCAGAGTCACCAGAGTGGCGAGACCGCCATAGATGGAGAAATTGAAAAGATTTTCCACAAACAGGGAGAAGAAGAAGGAGAAAAGCACCCATCCGGCGGCGGAAAAGGCCGCCCCCGCCAGATTGTGCAGAAAGCGCACTCTGCGCCGGGGAACGGCGCTGTACAACAGGGTGAAAAAGCAGAACAAAAGGACAAACCCAGCCAGGGACTTGAAATTGATCAGCAGTGTGGCAAAAAAAGGCGGGCTCTTTTTCAGAAGATAATTGTAGATGGTAGAGCCAAACACCAGCAGCACCGCCGTCACGATCAGCACCAGGGCAAACACCAGCACATACACCACCGCCACCGCCCTTAGGCGCAGCCAGCTTCTGGTCTCCTTGACCTCAAATACCTGGTCGAGCCCTTTGATGATGGCAACCATACCCATGGAGGAGGACCAGACGGCCGCGATGACCGCCACGGGCAGGACTCCGCCGGACTCCAGGGGACTTGGCAAAAGCGTGCGCAGATAGCTCGCCACGCTGTCCGGAAAAGCCCGCAGGGCCGATTCGATCAGCGTGATGCCGGAAAAATGGATCTGCTGCATCAGGGTGAGCAGAAAGGCCACAAAGGGGAGAAAGGAGATAATGAGAAAAAAAGCGCCGTGAGCGGCAGAAGAATCCAGCCGGTCCCGAACGGCACGGTCCATAAACCACTTGATATGCTTTTTCAAAAGCCGGATGACGGTCATAGGATCCCCCTAATCGATACCGCTTTGGAAGCGAGAGAGCCGAAACGGGAACTCACCGCTCCTTGCGGCATGCAAAAAAAAAAAGAAATCGACGGTTCAACTCAATCTTATTCTATCACAAAAAGCGGCGTTTTACCAGTGGGTAGAGAATTTTTGGGGAGCGCTCAAAAGAGAGCGATCCTCTGTCTGCCGGGGAGGAAAGGAGTGCGGAGAAAAGACGGTAGGGTAAAAAGGCGAGAATCATTTTACATCATATCATAATTCTATATGTTTTGCATATGGGAGGACGGGTTGTTTTGCAGGAGGTTTTTCCAAAACTGCAAAAAGAAAGCGCGCTCAGAAAAATCCCCCTGCCAGTTTTCCCCTTTATCTACTGGAAAAAGAAAACCCGGAAAGCCCGGAAAAGATTACAATTTTGAAACAAAAGGGGAAAAAGCGGCCAAAATCTAAAGAAAGTATACATTTGCTACAAAAACCAAAAAAGAGAACAGGTGAATTCTGAGAGTTTGACCGTTGCAAAACCAGAAATCGTGGTGTATCATTACTGCATTGTGGACATTGACGAAAAAGTCTGCAAAAATTTTACGAAATGAAACATTAGGAGGAATCTAGAATGAAGCTCAAGAAAGTTTTAGCTTTGGTTCTGGCTCTCGCTCTGGTATGCACCGCGTTTGCGGCCTGCGGCAGCGAGCCTGCGAATAACGGCAGCTCTGCTCCCGCCAATTCCAGCGGCGCCGCCAGCACCCCCGCTGACTCCAGTGCGGCTGAACCCAGCACCGGCGCTGTGAGCTATCCCGGCACTCCCGGAGATGATGAGATCACCATCAACTTCGGCCAGGAGGAGAAGCTGAACACCCTGACCATGACCTACAGCCACTGCTTCTCTCTGCTGAAGCACATCATGGTAAACCTGGTCCAGCTGGACGAGAACGACAATGTGATCCCCGGTGTGGCCACCGAGTGGACGGTTTCCGAGGACGGCCTCAACTACAGCTTCAAGCTGCGCAACGACATGAAGTGGACCAACGGCGAGCCTGTTACCGCCAATGACTTCACCTATGCCTGGGAGAGACTGCTTGCTCCCGAGACCGGCGGCAACTATGCCTACTTCGCTTACATTTTCAAGAACGGCCAGAAGTACAACAAGGGCGAGTGCACAGCCGACGAGCTGGGCTTCAAGGCTGTCAGCGACTATGAGCTGGAGGTCACCCTGGAGTCTCCCACTCCCTATGCCCTGTTCACCTTCGCTTTCGGCTCTCTGGCTCCTGTGAACCAGAAGTTCTATGAGGAAGTGGGCGCGGACAACTACATGACCGAGGCTCAGTACTTCAACACCAACGGCGCCTTCAACCTCACCGAGTGGGTTCATGACGACCATATCACTCTGGAGAAGAACGCCGACTTTGTGGACGCCGACAAGGTTTCCCTCAACAAGATCAACTGCAAGATGATCAAGGACAGCGCCGCTGCTCTTGCCGCCTTCCAGGCCGGCGAGCTGGATGTGGCTACCCTGAACGCTCAGGGCCGCGAAGTGATCGAGGCCGAGGGCTATCCCATGCTCCACTATTCTGACGGCGGTGAGTTCCATCTGCTGTTCAACAATGAGAATCCTGTGCTGAAGAACGCCAATATCCGCAAGGCCCTTTCTCTGGCCTTCGACCGCGAGGCCTTCATCGCCGCCATCGCCAAGGGCAGCAACGAGCCTGCCACCAGCTTCACCACCGGCGTCAACGGCGTGAACGGCAATCCCTTCCGAGACGATGTGGCCGCTGAGTACGGCACTCTGTTCGAGAAGAACGCAAAGCCCGAAGAGGCTAAGGCTGCCTGGGAGCAGGGTCTCAAGGAGCTCAATATGACCAGCGAAGAGGCTGCCAAGCAGATCTCCATCAACACCGGCGACAGCGACGACGCTGTGACCCAGGGCGCTTTCATGCAGGAGCAGTTCCGCACCAACCTGGGCATCGAGATCGATGTTCACTCCATGGCCACCAAGGCGCAGTCTGACGCCCGTGACAATGGCGACTACGCCATCGACTTCACCGCCTGGGGTCCTGACTACAACGATCCCATGACCTTCCTGGATATGTGGGTCACCGGCGGCGGAAACAACTCCGTCAAGTACTCTAACCCCGACTACGACGCCCTGATCGCTGAGGCCGGCTCCACTGCCGACCTGCAGAAGCGTCAGGAGAACTTCCTGAAGTGCGAGAAGATGATCGCTGACGAGTGTCCCATCGCTCCTGTTTACTGGAGAATGAGAGATTATGTGGTCAGCGAGAAGATCAACGACGGCTTCTGGAGAACCACCTTCACCGATTACAACTTTACCTACACCACTTTGAAGTAAGGATTTTCTTTCTCAAAGAACGGTCAGTTAAGCTGTTTGGTGCGGCGCGGCACGCCCGAAAGGGCGCCGCGCCGCCTTTCTTTATCCGGGAGAAGGAAGGGCGTTTGCGCCGAAGGGCCAAAGAGCTGAAAATGAAATTTTGACGATAAAAAATTGAAACTTTTCTAATTAAAGTGGGATGAAACACTTGTGGAAACGGTGGTATTTGTGATATAATAGCGTCAACTCTGCAAGTTCTGCGTAGAAATAATTCATGAGAGGGGGCAGGCCATATGTGGAAATATGTTTTGAAAAGAATAGGATACGCAGTTATCACGCTGTTTGTCCTGGTGACGCTCACCTTCTTTACGATGCAGCTGCTGCCCGGCGATCCCTTCACGGGAGAGAAAAAGGTTCCGGAAGAAGTGCTTCAGAGCATTAAAGCAAAATATGGCTTGGACAAACCGGTATTTGAACAGTACGTCATGTATATGGGGAACTGCCTGCATGGAGATTTGGGAGATTCCATGGTGACCAGGCGACCTGTCACGACCCTTTTGCTGGGCTCCTTCAGCGTCTCCTTTGACCTGGGCATGAGAGCTCTGCTGTTCGCCTTTATAGGCGGCGTGCTTTTAGGCATCGTGGCCGCCGTGAAGCGAGGTACCCCGTGGGATACGGTGACGATGATCGTGGCGCTTGTGGGCGTTTCGGTGCCAAGCTTTATCGTGGCCTCTGTGCTCCAGCTGTTTTTGGGCTTACAGCTTCCAAGGGCTACGGGGATCAAGCTGTTCCCCGTAACGGGCTGGGACGGCTTTGCGAGCACCGTGCTGCCCACTTTTGCCATGGGCTTCGGATCTTTAGCCACCATCTCCCGTTTGATGCGCACCAGTATGCTGGATGTGCTGGGATCTGATTACATCAAGACGGCCAGAGCCAAGGGCATTTCCAATAAACGGATCATCTGGAAGCACGCGGTGCGAAACGCCGTGATGCCGGTGGTCACCGTGCTGGGCCCCATTACGGCAGGTATTCTGACCGGCGGCTTCGTGGTGGAGAATATTTTCGCCATTCCCGGAATGGGCAAGTATTTCGTACAGAGCGTACAGCAGACGGACTACTTCCTGATCTCCGGCACCACCATTCTCTACGGCGGCCTTTTGATTGTTTGTAACCTGGCGGTGGACCTGGTTTACGGATTTATCGACCCGAGAGTGAAGCTGGGAAAGGAGGAAGCCTGAGCCCCGGCCTGACAGGCTTGGAAAAGGCAAGTGATCATCATGGAAAAAATAGAGAAAAGCCGGTTTCAATGGGTAGGCCCCAACGCGGAGGAAAGCGAGGGGATCGCCCGTCCCAGCATCACCTTCTGGCGGGATTCCATGGGCAGGCTGATGAAGAACAAGGTGGCTGTGGTCTGCGGCATTATCATTATTCTCCTGATCCTGCTTTCGATTTTTGCCCCTATCTTCTCTCCCTTTGAGGGCAGAGAACAGCATTTGATGCACGGAAACGCCCCTATGTTTACCCGCTGCGACCAGACGGGACATATGCACCTGTTCGGCACGGATACCCTGGGTCGTGACATTTTCACCCGCCTGTGGGAGGGTGGACGAGTGTCCATGTTTATCGCCTTCGCGGCGGTGTTCTGCAATTTGATCATCGGTGTTTTGTACGGCGGTATCTCCGGGTATTTCGGAGGCGCCGTGGACAATATCATGATGCGTATCGTTGAGATCATCAACGGCATCCCCTATCTGATTATCGTCATTCTGCTGATGATGATCCTGCCTCCCGGAGTGATCACCATCGTGGTGGCCTACGCCACTACGGGCTGGACGGGCATGGCCCGGCTGGTGCGCGGGCAGATCATCTCCCTGAAGGAGCAGGAATTCGTAGTGGCTGCCAAGGCTCTGGGGGCGGGAGTTCCCAGATTGATTTTAAGGCATCTTTTGCCCAACTCCCTTTCGGTGGTCATCGTTAACCTGACTCTCTCCATTCCCAACGCCATTTTCACAGAGGCGTTCCTTTCGTATATCGGCCTTGGCGTGCAGGTTCCCCTGTCCTCCTGGGGAATGTTGGCCCAGGCGGGCTCCGCCGCCATGCGTACCTATCCCTCTCAACTGATCGTCCCGGCAGTTTGCATCTGCCTGACGATGTTCTCCTTCAATCTGCTGGGAGACGGCCTGCGCGATGCCTTTGATCCGCGCCTGAGGAGGTAACGACGATGAGTAAAGTTCTGGATATCAAAGATCTGCATGTGTCCTTTGACACTTATGCCGGCGAGGTCAAGGCTGTGCGCGGCGTCACCTTTTCCCTTGAGGAGGGGGAGGTGCTGGCTGTGGTGGGAGAATCCGGCTGCGGCAAAAGTGTTACGGCACAGACCATTATGAAGCTCAATCCCATGCCCCCCGCCCGGATCCCCGGCGGCGAGGTGACCTTAGGTGAGCACGATATTATCAAGGCCTCCGAAAAAGAGATGCGCAAGATCCGGGGCAACGAGGTTGCCATGATCTTTCAGGACCCCATGACCTGTTTGAACCCCACCATGAAGGTGGGCAAGCAGATCGTGGAGGCCATCAAGCACCACAGGAAGCTCTCCTCCGCGGAAGCGAAAAAGGAAGCGATCAAATACCTGAACCTGGTGAATATCCCTAACCCGGAGGAAAGAGCCAACCAGTATCCCCATGAGTTTTCCGGCGGAATGAGGCAGAGAGCCATGATCGCCATGGCCCTGTCCTGCGGGCCTAAGCTGCTCATCGCCGATGAGCCCACCACGGCCCTGGATGTGACCATCCAGGCCCAAATCATGGATCTGCTGGCCGAGATCAAGGACAAGACCAACACCGCCATCATCCTGATCACCCATGACCTGGGCGTGGTGGCCAGCATGGCCGACCGGGTAGCGGTGATGTACGCGGGCAAGATCGTGGAAATGGGCACCTGCGAGGACATTTTCTACCGCAACGCCCATCCCTATACTCAGGCGCTGTTAAAGAGCCTTCCCTCTGTGGACGCCGACAAAAAGGATAAGCTGGTGTCCATCCCCGGAACGCCTCCGGATCTGCTGGCTCCGCCCAAGGGCTGTGCCTTTGCCGCCCGGTGTACCCACTGTATGAAGCTGTGCCACGAAGAACAGCCTCCGGAGTTCCCGGTGGGAGAGGGCCATTATGCAGCCTGCTGGCTGCTCCATGAGGATTGCCCCAACGCGGAAGAAAGGGGAGATAGGGAAGATGGCTAAGGAATTTACGGAAAAGCTGATCACCCTGGATGGGATCTGCAAGTATTTCAAGGTTTCCGGCGGCGTGCTGAAGGCCGTGGACAATGTGAGTTTTGACATCATGAAGGGCGAGACCATGGGTCTGGTGGGGGAATCCGGCTGTGGGAAGTCCACCCTGGGCCGTGTGGCCATGGGCATTTACACGCCCACCAAGGGAGAGATCAATTATAAAGGAGAAAAGGTAGATCTGAAAAAGAGCTCTGCCCGTTTCGCCTATTCCAAAAAGGCGCAGATCATCTTCCAGGATCCCTACGCCTCCCTGGATCCCCGTATGACGGTGGCCTCCATCATTGAGGAGGGCATGGTCATCCACAAGATGTACGACAGGGAAAAGCGCCGGGAGAGAGTGTATGAGCTGCTGGAAATGGTGGGGCTCAACCGGGAACACGCCAACCGTTTCCCCCATGAGTTCTCCGGCGGACAGCGCCAGCGTATCGGCATCGCCAGAGCTCTGGCCATCGAGCCGGAATTCATTGTGTGCGACGAGCCCATCTCCGCACTGGATGTTTCCATCCAGTCTCAGGTCATCAACCTTCTCCACGACTTGCAGGAGAAGCTGGGGCTCACCTATCTGTTTATCGCCCACGACCTGAATATCGTCAAGTATATCAGCGACCGCATCGCGGTGATGTATCTGGGCAATGTGGTGGAATTGGCCTCTTCTGACGAGCTTTATCAGAACACCCTGCACCCCTATTCCCAGGCGCTCTTGTCGGCGGTCCCCATTCCGGATCCCAGCAAGGAGGCGCAGAAGCAGCGGCAGATCCTCAGCGGGGATGTGCCCAGCCCCATCAATACCCCTCCCGGGTGTAATTTTGCAGGCCGCTGCCCCAGAGCGTGTGAGCAGTGCAAGGCCTCCAAGCCTCCTCTCAAAGAGGTCGCCCCCGGACACTTTGTGGCCTGCCATCTGGTATAGCCGCAGCAGTAAAGGCGGGAATTTGTTTGGATTCCTGCCGCAAAATGGACCATCTCTGTTTTGCGGCAGGCTTTTCTTTTTTCAAAAAGTGAGGTTTTTCCGGCAGGGGAATGTCTGAAAAAAGAAAGCTTTTCTCAGCGAGAAGGCTTTGGGAAACGACAGAAATATAGACAAATCAGTAAAAAATTAGAAAAAATATAAAAATAATTGACAGTTTTTGCGAGAAACGGTATGATAAAAGAAGGATATTCTGACTTGTTGGAAAAAAGTGTGGTTTCGGGTTCTTTGAAGGGCCTTTTGTAAGCTGGGATATCGATCTTTTTTGAGAGGAGGGGGCGCCATGCCTCGTGGAAGTTCTTCTGCCGCGAAGAGGCCGTTAGAGGTAAGGCGTCCCTCCACCGGAGGCAGCTCCGGCAGGACGGTTCCTCACCGGCCCAGAAGGAAAAGACAGCGGAGAATGGGGCCCATCATTGCCCTTGTACTGCTTTTGCTGGCGTTGGGGATCGCTATGATCTTCTGGGCGTTTTCTCTTCCCCAGCAGGAACGCACCCCCACTCCCTCCCAATATCGTCATGCCATGTCCATCTCTTCGGAGGTGGGAGCACAGGAGACGGGGAGCTCTTCCCCCCAGAACAGCGCCCCTCCCTCCGGCGAGAGAACGGAATAAAAGTTTAGAAGCTGAAAGCGCTTCGGCCTATCCCGGCCGAAGCGCTTTTTCGCAAAGAATAATGAAGTCACTTCGCTGATGAATCATAATCCATTTTCACGCTGGCTGACAGCTCTCTTTACGCAAAGGAGCTAAGGTCAAGAGCACTTGGCTCCCCCTTTGGGGCGCTGGTCGCCGGTGGCGACCGTTTAGCGCTGACCGCAACCGGCAGGTGAGACGCTGTCGAGCGTAAGCGAGACTGAGAGGGTATCAGACTGCCTGTTTCGAAAATGTCAGTGTTTTTGATGGGCCATAATGCCCTCTCAGTCACGGCTTTGCCGTGCCAGCTCTCCCAGAAGGAGAGCCAAGCCCTTATCTAACGACTAATGTCTAACGGCTAACAACTACCAGGGGAGAGCCAAGCCCCCTTATCTAACAACTAATACCTAAAATCTAACAACTACTCACCGGAACGCCGCCTCGGTAGATTCCGCCTCGAACTGCTTGTTGTAAAGCCCGGCGTAATAGCCGCCCTGCTTCATCAGTTCCTTGTGGGTGCCCTGCTCCATGATCTTCCCGTTTCGCACCACCAGGATCATGTCCGCCTTGCGGATAGTGGAAAGGCGGTGGGCAATGAGGAAGGAGGTCCTTCCCTGCAGCAGGGTGGAGATGGCGTTCTGGATCAGGGCCTCCGTGTGGGTGTCGATGGAGGAGGTGGCCTCGTCCAGCACGAAAATGCGGGGATCGGCCAGAATGGCTCTGGCAAAGGAGATCAGCTGCTTTTCTCCGGTGGAAAGCTGGCCTCCGCCCTCTCCCACATCGCTGTCATAGCCGTTTTCCATGCGCATGATAAAGTCATGAGCGTTGACGAGCTTTGCCGCCCTGATGATCTCCTCGTCTGTGGCGTCCAGTTTTCCGTAACGGATATTCTCCTTTACGGAGCCGGAGAACAGATGGGGCGTTTGCAGCACATAGCCGATGCTGCTGTGCAACCACAGCATACTGCGCTCCCGGTAATCCCGGCCGTCGATGAGGATGCGCCCCTCGGTGGGCTCAAAAAACCGGCAGGCGAGGTTTACCAGGGTGGATTTTCCCGCGCCGGTCTCCCCCACAATGGCCACAGTGGAGCCGGCGGGGACCTCCAGGTTAAAGTGCTCCAGCACATTTTCCGTGCCGTCCGGATAGCGGAAGGTAATGTCCTCAAAGGTAATACGTCCCATAAGAGGTTCCCAGTTTTCTCTCTTAGGAGCTAAGGAGGTGCCGTATTTTTCGATCACCTCTGGAGAGTCCTGAATCTGAGGCTCCAGCTCCAGAAGGTCGGATACGCGCTCAATATTGGCCTGTGCGGAAATAAAATTGGAGATAGTACGGGCCAGGTTCTGTACCGGGTCGGCGATGACCAGGGCAAAATTCACGAAGATGGTCAATTCGCCGATCCCAATGGAGCCGGTCAGCGCCATATTTCCGCCGCCGGTGATGACAAAGGCCACTGCCAGAGCGGTGAGGAAGCTGATGATGGGAACATAAATGGCGTTTAACAGCACGGCGTGGATGGTGGTGTGCCGCATATTTTCAGTGACCTGGGCGAAGGCCCGGGAATTTTTGTCCTCGATTACCAAGGTTTTAGAGGTTTTCGCGCCGGAGATTCCTTCGTTGTAATGGCGGGTGATCTCTGCGTTGATTTTCCTCACCTTTCGGTTGATTGCCAGAATTCGCTTCTGAAAATAGAAGGTGAGCAGCGTGATCACAGGCACTACGGAGGTGATCAGCAGCGCCAGCTTCCAATTGAGAAACAGCATCACGGCGATACAGCCCAGCACATAGGCGAGACTGTAGAAGATATCCACCAGGCTCCAGGCGAATACACCGCCGATCTTATTGGTGTCGCTCATCACCCGGG
Organism: uncultured Neglectibacter sp.; assembly: GCA_946554335.1. Classification (GTDB taxonomy): domain Bacteria; phylum Bacillota; class Clostridia; order Oscillospirales; family Acutalibacteraceae; genus Acutalibacter. The sequence continues at coordinate 129,682 of CAMNSA010000003.1, read as the reverse complement.
CCATGATCACGCCTACCGGAGTGGTGTTGTAATAGGAAAAGCCAAGGGTCTGCAAATGGGTGAAAAGCTTTTTCTTCAGGTCTCTGCCCAGATACATTTCCACCTTTAAAGCTGCCCTGGCAAAGAACATAGTGCCCAGCATCTGAATGACTACCAGCAAAAAATAGAGGATCGCAAAGCCGGTGAGCCCTTTTGTGCTGCGGGGTGTGACGAAATGGTCAACCGCATAGCCTGACAGCAGGGGATAGGCGATATCCACCGCCGCGCTTAACAGCATCAAAGCCACCACGACTAGCATGATCCTGGAATAGGGTTTTAAAAAGGGAAGGAGCTTGGCCCAGGTCTTTAGAGACGAGAACCGCTCTCTCTTCATCTGCTTTGGTGAATTAAGATCCATAAATAGTTCCTTTCTTGCCCTCTGAAATTCTGAAGGGCAATTCTTTAAGTCCTTTGGGTCTGAATTTAGGTCTGACTGAAAAATATGAAAATTACAACTCTGCCGGGTCCGCGGTGTCCTCTTCGGCAGCGCCCCGCTGTGTGTCGAAAATTCTTTTATAGATGCCCTCTTCTTTGGAAAGCTTCTCGTGAGTGCCCATCTGGACGACCCGCCCCTTGTCCAGGACCATGATCTGGTCGGCGTTCATCAGGGTGGTGATCCGGTGGGCGATGAGGATCGTAGTGCCGGAAACATTTTCCTGAATCGACCGGCGGATCTTTGCATCGGTTTCCATGTCCACGGCGGAAAGAGAGTCGTCGAAAATCTTGATGGGGGTATCCTGCATCAGCATACGGGCGATGGCCACCCGCTGCTTTTGTCCGCCGGAAATGGTGACGCCCCGCTCGCCGATGGGCGTTTCATAGCCCTGCGAGAAATTTTCAATGGCGTCGTCGATCACTGCCAGACGGGCGAAGTGCCGCACGCTTTCCAGATCCTCCCTGGAAGAGCCGTCTGCGATGCTTTCCCGGAAGGTCTTGGAAAACAGGAAGGGCTCCTGCAAAACGATCCCGATATTGCGGCGCAGATGAGAAAGCCGGATGTCCTGAATATTCACGCCTCCGATGGTGATGATCCCGTTTTCCTTCGGCAGCTCATAGAGCCGGTCTAATAGCGCCATCAAGGTGGATTTTCCCGAGCCCGTCGCGCCTAAAATGCCGAAGGTGGAGCCGGCCCTGATGGTGAAGGACACGTCGTTTAAGACCTCCGCGCTCCCAGTGTAGCCGAAGCTCACATGGGAGAAGACGATATCCCGGTCCATGGGCGGGGTTTTGGGGTCGGGACAGTCCTTTTCCTCCGGCGCGTCCAGAATATCGAAAAGCCGGGTAGAGCTGATGTCTGTTTTGCTCAGCTCCGCCAGCAGACGGCCGAGATTTCTGGTAGGCCACACCAGCATGGAGTTGTAGGCGGTAAAGGCCAGAAATTCGCCTGCCGTCAGCTCGCCCGCCTCCACAAAAAAGGCTCCCGCCACAAGGATGGCGAGCATCTGGAAGCCGGCGATGAAATCTCCCAGACCCCAGTTGAGCCCCATCACCTTTCCCAGACGGACCCAGAGATTGGTAAAGGTCTCGTTTTTCTCATTGAACCGGTCTATTTCATAGGCCTCTCTTCCGAAGGCCCTCACCACCCGCACGCCGGTCAGGTTTTCCTGCACCAGGGCGGTAAGCTCTCCCTCCATCTCGTCAGCGGCGCGAAACCGCTTCCCGGTGATGGAATGAAAGACCAGAGAGGTGACGAATACCACCGGCAAAAAAGCGGTGACCACCAGGGAAAGCCCCACATTCATGGAAAACATCAGCGCGAGAGATACCACGATCAGCAGCACAGTGCGGATACATTCCATCAGCTGGTCGCTGACGAAGTTGCGTATAAGGTCCACATCCTGGGTGCAGCGCTGGATAATATCTCCTGTTTGGTGGGAGTTGTGCCAGGCGTAGGGCAGGTGCTGGATATGGTCGAACAGGGTATCCCGGATCCGGGCGACGGTGCCCTCGCAGGCCTTTGCCAGACTCATGCGGGACATATAGTTGGAAAGCCCGGCGATCACGGCGAACACCAGGGAAGCCCCAGCGCAGATCACGATATGGCTGCGCAGCACCTCTCTCCCGCCGATGGCGTCGATCCAGCTGATGAGAAAGCCGGGAAGCTGGAAGGGTGTATCATTGATGACGGAGTCCACCGTGACGCGGATCACCTGCGGGGTCATATAATTGGCCACCGCGGCGACGACTAGCGCCAAAAGCGAGAGCACAAAGGAGAAGCGGAACCCCTTGGTAAAGGGGTAAAACCGCAGGATATTTGCTGTTGGTTCTTTCTTTTTGTTCATAGTTCACTCATTTCCTTGTTTGATTTCTAAAGATCTGCCCTGAAAAGGGGAGCGACAGGACAGATCCCTGTCAGTGGGGAAGATGTCCGCATTTTATATAGCAGACCGGACGAAAGAAAAAAATCATATCACAACACTCCTCGCATAATAAAGGAAAACGAAACTCGCCGGAAAACGGGAAGGGCGGTTTTCCGGAAAAGCCTTTTCCCTTTGAAATGGAAAAGGGAAGGGGCGGCAGCCTGCACAGAACAGGACTGCCGTCCCCTTCCCAGGCTTTGCGCGGTTCTGCTTGACGGCGCAAAAAACCAAACAGGGGGCAAAATCCCCTGTTTTTTGATGCGCTTTCACGGCTGCGCACCAAATATTCAGTAACGACGGTACTGCCACTCTACCACGGCGAAGTCAAAAAGTCAACAGAAGATAGGGAAAATTTTACCGAAAGCTATATCTGAGCCGGCAAAGAAAGTGTGAAATAACGAACCCCTTTCGCTCTGCAAGTCCTGCGCAAGGATAGAATGTCAGCCTCTTTTTTAGACAGGAGGCGTCACCGCTTGCATTTTTTTCAGAGAGAGGGTATAATGAACGGGACATCTGGTTTTAAAAACTATGTAATATAAAGTCTAACCCTTGGAGGCGGAGATGAAACAGGATACTTTACAGCAGAAAAACGGGAGAGAAACAGTCTATCGCGCTCGCCAGGAAAAAAGACGCCTTTTAAAGCTGCCCCGTTACAGCCTGGGAGAGGAAATTTTTTCCTCGGTGTCTCACGGAGTGTCGGCACTGTTCGCGGTGGCCGCGTTGGTGCTGCTTCTGGTGTTTTGTGAAAAGACTCCGAAAAAGGTGGTGTCCGCGGCGATCTACGGCGCCTCCATGGTGCTTCTTTACACGGTGTCCACCATCTATCATGCTCTGGGTCTCAACCGGGCCAAGGTGGTGTTTCGCTCTCTGGACCACTGTACCATTTTCCTTTTGATCGCGGGCACCTATACGCCCATCACTCTGGTGAGCCTGGGCGGAGCCCTGGGATGGGTGATGTTTGGCGTAGTGTGGGGCGCCGCCGTGCTGGGGGTCGTTCTCAACGCTGTCAGCGTAGAGCGGTTTAAAAGGTTTTCCATGGTGTGTTATCTCGCCATGGGATGGGTGGTCATTGTTGCCATGAAGCGCTTTTTTGAAAGTGTTTCTCCCCTGGGCTTCTGGTGCCTTCTGGCAGGGGGCCTATGCTATACGCTGGGGGCTGTGCTTTACGGCGTAGGAAAGAGGATCCCTTATATCCACTCGGTGTTCCATCTGTTTGTGCTGGCGGGCAGCGTGCTGCACAGCGTGTGCGTCTATCAGGTCATCAAATAGGGGAAGCGTCTGCAAAAAAAGAATAAAAGGGCCGTCTCGTGACTATAGATAGTTATGGGACGGTGTTTTTTTATGGAAAAAAAGAGAAAACCGGGGTTCTATGCCCTGTTTCAGGTCAATTTCAAATTTCTGGCGGCCGCCTGCGTCGCCCTGGTGGTGGGAGCGACTGCCGTGACGGCTGTGTTTGCCATGGAACGGGGTGAGGGAGTAAAGGTTCCTATCGTCATGTATCACTCCCTGCTCAAGGACGAAAAATATCATGGGAAATATGTGGTCTCTCCGGCCGAGTTTGAAACGGATGTGCAGTATTTGAAAAAACACGGATATACTACTGTTTTGATAGAGGATCTCATTGCCTACACAAAGGGAGGAGAGCTTCCGGAAAAGCCGGTGGTCCTCACCTTTGACGACGGCTATTACAATAACTACCTCTACGCCTTCCCCATCGCGGAAAAATACCGCTGTAAATTTGTGATCTCTCCCATCGGCCGGTACGCGGAGCTGTACAGCGAAAGCGGAGAGAAGAACGCCTACTATTCCCACGCCTGCTGGGAAGAGCTCCGGGAAATGGCGGGATCCGGTTTGGTGGAGATCGGGAATCACAGCTATGATCTGCACAGCGAACGCGGTGGGGCGCTGGGGGCGAAAAAGCTTCCCGGAGAAACGCCTGCCCAGTATAAGGCCCGGCTGACGAACGATGTGGAAAAGGCGCAAAGCGCCGTTTTAAACGGGACTGGCGTGAAGCCCGTCACCTTTGTCTATCCCTTCGGGGCAATGAGCAGGGAAACGCCGGAGATCATCAAGAGCCTGGGGTTTTCTGCCACCCTGTCCTGCGAGGAACGGGTCAGCATAGTCACGCGGGATCCCGAATCCCTCTATGGGCTGGGAAGATTTTTGCGCCCCTCCGGGGAAACCTCCGCCCAGTTTTTTGAGAAAATCCTTTCCTGAGCCTGAAAAAAGACCAGGAAGCGCAGAAACAGAAAAGAAAAGGAGCGATCGAGTTGGAAGAGCCTAAGCTTTATCTGAGCCTGTCTGAAAGTCAGGAACTCTATCCCAACGGAGGCAGCGAGGGCGATTGGATGGGTAAGCTCTCCCTTGCCATGGAACCTTATCTGAAAGAAAATCATATTTTCTGTGAACGGTTGGAGAGGGGCGCAGAAGAAAAAGCGCTTTCAGAGGAAGGGAAAAGGCTCTGCCTTTCTCTTCAGTCACAGGCGGCTCCTCCGCGGCTGGAGGGAACGCTGAAGGGGCCCCAGGTGTGCTATCTTCCGGGAAGCGAGGAGGGGAAGAGAGCGGCACAGCTTATCTCAGAGGGGCTTGAGAAGGTATATCCCCAGCCGGAGCTGGTAGTCTTAAAGGAAAAGGCCTTTTATGAGGAGGCGGGAGAGCTGCGCGCCCCAGCGGTAAAGGTACAGCTTGCCTACCACGACAACCCTCAGGACGAGGTGTGGCTTACCGGAAACCTGGACCCCATCGCCAAAAGCCTTTCCTGGGCATTGTGCCGGTATTTCGGAGCGGCGTTCCGGGATGCTTAGAGGGGTCGGGGATCTGCTGTGGGGCTGGCATGTGCTGGGGCTCATTCTACTCATCGGCATGCGTCTTTCCTTTGCTTCCGGCTTTTTCCAGGTGCGGGGCTTTTTCCGTTGGATGAAAGCGTCGCTGAAGGTCTCGGAAAAGGAGAAGGGGGGAGTGGGGCAGTTCCAGGCCCTTTCCGCCGCTTTGGCCGGCTCCATCGGAACGGGCAATATCGTGGGAGTGGCAAGCGCCATCACCGTGGGAGGCCCGGGGGCCCTCTTCTGGATGTGGATCTCGGCGCTGCTTGGGATGATGACAGTATTCGGGGAAAACCTGCTCTCCGCCAGGCACCGGGGGGCTCCCGGGGCGCTTGGCTACATAGAGAAGGCGGGCCGGTTTGGGAAGAAGCTGGCGGTGGTCTACGCTTCGGGATGCTTTCTCTCCTCCCTGGGGATGGGGAATATGGCCCAGACAAACGCGGCGGCCGCGGCGCTGGAGGAATTTGGAGTCCCGACGGTGATTAGCGCCCTGCTTTTCGGGCTGCTTCTGTTTTTCGTGGCCCGGGGCGGAATGAAGTTTGCGGTGAAGATCACGGAAAAGCTGGTGCCCCTGATGACGCTGCTCTTCTTTGCCTCCTCCCTTTTGGTGCTGTGGGTATTCCGGGAAAATCTTCCCGGAGCGTTCTCCTCCATTTTCCGGGCTGCTCTTTCGCCCCGGGCCGCTGGGGGAGGAGCCCTGTTTTTGGCTGTGAAAACCGGGGTCTCCCGGGGCGTGTTCACCAATGAGGCGGGATTGGGAAGCGCATCCTTCGCCTATGACGAGGTCAAGGGGAAAAGCCCGGTGGAATTGGGCTGTATGGGAATTTTTCAGGTGTTTGTGGATACCATTGTCATGTGTACGGTAACGGGGCTTTGTATCCTGTGCTGCCGGAGCCCCATGCTGGAGGGGGCGAAGCTCACTTTTTTCGCCTATGAAAGCGCTCTGGGAGAGCTGGGCGGGAAAGCGGTGTCTTTGTGCACGGCGCTGTTTGCGGCGGCTACGCCCCTTGCCTGGTGCTGCTACGGGCGGGAAGGCCTTTTTTATCTTACCGGAGGGAAAGGGAGGACCGCCTTTGCTCTCCTTCACGCCTTTGCGGCGGCGCTGGGGTGCGTCCTGCCCCTCAAGGCGGTGCTGGAAGTTGGTGACGCCTTTAACGGATTAATGGCTGTGCCCAATGTGCTCGCCCTTTTTTATTTGGGGGGAGAAGTGCCGAAAGAGCTTCGGCGCGAGCTGGGAAAGGATAGGGAAGGCCCCTTTTTGAAAAGGATTTTTTCCGAATTTTAAAAATAGGCTGGTCTTTTTTTTGGAATAATGATAGAATAGGGTTAGGAATCCTCCGGCATAGTCGCCGGGAAAGGTATGGTGAACAGGATGAAATTGATTCTTGCAATCGTAAGCAACGACGACAGCGGCGCGGTGTCCTCCGCTTTGACGAGAGAGGGATACTCTGTCACAAAGCTCGCGACGACAGGCGGGTTTTTGATGGCGGGAAACACGACCTTTATTTCCGGTGTGGACGACGAAAAGGTAGACGATGTGATCTCCATCATCGCGAAGTACAGCAGCCGCAGGACGCAGATCGTTCCCAGCACCTCCACCATGGATGTGGGGATGTACTCCTCCTTCCCTGTAGAAGTAACCGTGGGCGGTTCTACCATCTTTGTCCTCAATGTGGACCGCTTTGAAAAGGTATAATGGAATTCCCCGGTTTTCTGGGCAATGAAGAGGTGAAAGCCGCCCTTTCTGCCGCGTTTGACAGCGGGCGGTTTCCCCATACTGTCATTTTGCAGGGGGAAAGGGGTACCGGAAAAAGGACCCTTTCCGGTCTGATTGCCAGGGCGCTGGTATGCAGAAACGGGGAGAGGGCTCCCTGTGGGACATGCCCCTCCTGTATTCGCGCCCTTTCAGGCTCGCACCCTGATATCCGGATCGTGGAAGGGAGCGGGGCGACCCGCTCCCTTACTGTTGAGATGATCCGGGAGGTGACCTCTGACGCTTACCGGATGCCGGAGGAAGCGAAGGTCAATGTGTATCAGCTTTTTTTGGGAGATCGGACTTTGGAGGCGGCCCAGAATAAGCTTTTAAAGCTGATCGAAGAGCCGCCGGAAAACACAGTGTTTCTTCTGGTGTGTGAATCCGAAAGGCAGCTGCTGCCCACTGTGCGTTCCCGCGCGCAGAGCTTTACCCTGAAGCCTCCCTCTCTGGAGGAGGCCGCGGAATGTGTGGGAGAGAAAGCCGGACTGGAGCCGGAAAAGGCGAAGGAGCTCTCTCTTCTCTGCGGAGGAAATATCGGGCAGATGCTGGGAGAGCTTTCCGAAGGAGAACAGGGCCAGGCCCTTTCAGCGGCCCTCAGAATGGTGAAGGGGATCCTGAGTACGGGAGAGCACTCCCTTTTGGAGGCCAGCGCTCCCCTGATCAGGGACCGGAAGCTGGCTTTGGAGGCTCTCAGGAGGCTGGAGCTGATCCTTCGGGACGCCTGCGTGCTGCGCTTTGGGGGAAGGGCCGTTCTCGGCGGCGCGCCTCAGGAGGCTCAGGCGTTGTGCGCCCTTCCCAAAAAACGGTTATCCGCCCTGCCGGAGCTCATCGAGGATTTCCGGGACAAGATCAGCCGCAACGCGAACATGACCCTTTTGATCACGGATCTCTGCGCCCGGCTGAGAGAGCGGGAATAGGGCTGAAAGCAAGGAAAGGAGAGTGAGCGCGATGGCCGAGGTGATCGGTGTGCGCTTTAAAAATACAGGAAAAGTATATTACTTTGATCCCCAGGGAAGCAAGTCCTCCAAGGGAGAGCTGGTAATCGTGGAGACTGCCCGGGGCACCGAGTGCGGCGAGGTGGCCATGGAAAACCGCCAGGTGGCGGACGAGACCATCGTGCAGCCCTTGAGGAAGGTGCTGAGGAAGGCCACCAAGGAGGATAAAAAGCGGGCGGAGGAGAACAGGAGAAAAGAGAAGAACGCCTTTGCCGCCTGTGAGAAAAAGATCGCGGAGCACGGCCTGGAAATGAAGCTGGTGGATGTGGAGTACACTTTCGACAACAGCAAGATCCTCTTCTATTTCACCGCCGACGGCCGGGTAGATTTTAGAGAGCTGGTCAAGGATCTGGCGGGAATGTTCCGTACCCGCATTGAATTAAGGCAGATCGGCGTGCGAGACGAGGCGAAGATGCTGGGAGGCATAGGGATCTGCGGCCGTCCCTTCTGCTGCGGCTCCTTTTTGGGCGGATTTCAGCCGGTATCCATCAAAATGGCCAAGGAGCAGGGTCTGTCCCTGAACCCGGTAAAGATCTCCGGCACCTGCGGCAGGCTCATGTGCTGCCTGAAATACGAGCAGGAGGCCTATCAGGATCTGCTGCGCGCCACGCCGAAGGTAAACGCCCTGGTGTCCACGCCGGAGGGGAAGGGCGTAGTGGTGGAGCAGAACCTGCTGACCAGAAAGCTCACGGTCCGTCTGGAAAAGGATCCGGAGGCGGCGCCCAGAGTGTTTTCAGTCAGCGAGGTAAAGCTTTTGCGCGACGGCAAGATTAAGGTGGAGAAAAAAGAACTGGAAGAGCTGAAAAACCTGGAGGAAAAGAAATAGAAGTTTTTTCCCTTTTTGGAAAGGAGAATTTTTCAGTTCCGGAGAAAGCGGAGCCGGAAAGCGCAGAACACAGGAAAAGGCAGAGAAAAGAGGGTATTGATTTTTCTCTGATTTGTGATAGAATAAACCTGTAAAAAAGAAAGGGAGGTGTTCCCCATGCCTTATGTCATCAGTGATGAATGCATTGCCTGCGGCGCCTGCGCCAGCGAGTGTCCTGTTGGAGCGATCTCCGAGGGCGATGGCAAGTATGTGATCGACCCTGATACCTGCATTGAGTGCGGCGCTTGCGAAGGCACTTGCCCCGTAGGTGCTCCCAAGCAGGCTTAACGGTCGCACTGTTTTGCCGGGGCCGTTTCAAGCAGGCGAAGCCGGAAGGTTTTCCCAAGGAGGACCCTCATTGTTGCGCTGCTTTTACGGCAAAGCTTTTTACATCCAAAAGGCAGGGCCTGGGGGATCTCTCCCAGGCCCTTTCTTTATGGACAAGGCGGTTGAATCGCTTTTATGTCCCAAACTGCTTTTTGAAGGCTTTCCGGAAGCTGATATCCGGAGGAGAAATGGAAGAAAACGGCTTGAGAAGGGGTGGAAGGATACAGTGGAAAGCGGGCAGGCTCCCAGGTGGGAGCCCCTCTCAAAAACCTGCCGGGTGCTGGTGACAAAGGCCCACGGCTTCACAACAGATACCCTGCTGCTGGCGGATTTCGCCGCGCCGAAAAAAGGAGAGCGCGCGGCCGATTTCGGCACCGGCTGCGGGACGATCCCCCTGCTTTGGCGGCTGAGGGGCGAAGGGGAAAAGCTCTATGGGATAGAGCTGCAAGAGGAAGCGGCGTGCCTCGCAAGGCGCTCTGTGGAGGAAAACGGATTCTCGGGGGAGGTAGAGATCCTTCTCGGTGATGTGCGGAAAATAGAGGAGCTGCTGCCTGCCGGCAGTCTGGACTTGATCGCCTGCAATCCCCCTTACTGGGCCCTGGACACAGGGGAGAAAAACCGGGAGGAGGGACGCTCTCTCTGCCGCCATGAGATCTCCCTGAGCCTCATGGAGCTGGCGGCCGCGGCGAAAAGGACCTTGCGGTTTGGCGGAAGGCTGTGCATCTCTCTCAGGCCGGAGCGCCTTTGCGAGGCAATGGTCCTGTTTCAGAAGAACAGGCTGGAGCCCAAGCGGCTGCGCGTTGTCCAGCAGAACAGAAGAAAAGCGCCGTCTCTGTTTTTGTTGGAATGTAGAAGCGGCGGAAAGCCGGGCCTTCTCATGGAGCCGGTGTTTATGATTGAGGAGGAGACGGGGGAGTATTCTCCCGAAATGAAACGGACATACGGCGAGTACAGGGAGGCAGGCTCATGGAGGAGTTGAAAAAGGGAGCGCTTTATGTGGTGGGAACCCCGATTGGGAACCTTCAGGACTTCTCTCCCAGAGCGGTGGAGACTCTGAAATCGGTGGATTTTATCGCCGCGGAGGACACCCGGGTTACCCGGAAGCTGCTCACCCATTTTGACATTCACAAACCGATGCTCAGTTATTTTGAGTATAATAAGGAGAATCGAGGGGAAGAGGTGCTTTCCCGCCTGTGCAGAGGGGAGAGCTGCGCCTTGGTATCAGACGCCGGGATGCCCGCCATTTCTGACCCCGGGGAGGATCTGGTGCGGCGCTGCGCAGAGGAGAATATTCCGGTCCTGGTGGTGCCGGGGCCCACGGCGGTGATCTCCGCTTTAGCGGTAAGCGGCCTTTCCACCGGCCGTTTCACCTTTGAGGGCTTTTTAAGCGTCAATAAGAAAAGCAGAAGAGATCATTTGCTTGCCCTGGAACGGGAAGAGCGCACCATGGTTTTTTACGAGGCTCCCCACAAGCTGAGGAAGACCCTGTCCGATTTTGAAAGCTTTTTCGGGGGAGAGAGGAAAATCGCGGTGGTCAGAGAGCTGACCAAGATCCACGAGGAAGTGTGGCGGACCGATTTGAAAACCGCTTCCGCTTATTACCGGGAAAAGGAACCCAAGGGGGAGTATGTGCTGGTGCTGGAGGGAAGGCCCCTTTCCGAGGCTCCGGAGGAGGAGTACACCCTGGAGGACGCGGTTTCCCTTGCCCGGGAGAATATGGAAAAGGGGCTTTCCGCCGCAGACGCCGCCAAGGAAGCGGCCAGGCTCACCGGACAGAGAAAGGCGGAGATCTACAGGCGTTTAAATCACGGATGACCGGTGTGGAAGCGGGAGCGCCAAAACCCTTCCCGGCCTGTTTTTATACATTTTGAAAAGAAAAACTTTGCGGAAAGAAGGCACAAAAAATCCGGTAAGGAGGACAATGACCATGCGTAAGACCAAGATCATCTGCACCTTAGGACCCGCCACAGAGGACGAAAGCGTCCTACGCCGCCTGATGCTGGGCGGGATGAACGCTGCCCGGTTCAATTTCTCCCACTGCACGCATGAGGACGCCCGGAAGAAGCTGGAGGCGGTGGTCCGGCTGAGAGAAGAGCTGAACCTTCCCATTGCCACCATTCTGGATACCAAGGGCCCGGAGATCCGGGTAAAAACCTTCGCGGACGGACCTGTACAGCTCCAGACGGGGGACACCTTCACCCTGACCACCCGGGATGTGCCCGGAGACAGCCGGATCGTCTCCATCACCTATCAGGGTCTGCCCGGGGACCTGAAGGAGGGGGCGAAGGTTCTCATTGACGACGGCCTGGTGGAGCTGGAGGCCCAGCATATCACGGAAACGGACATCGTCTGCCGGGTTTTAAACGGGGGAAGGGTGTCAAACTACAAGGGCGTCAATGTGCCCGGCACCCGGCTTTCCATTCCTTTTATCAGCGAACAGGATCGAGCCGACATCATCTTCGGCATTGAAAACGGCTTTGATTTTATTGCGGCCTCCTTTACCCGCAGCGCGGAGGATGTACTGAGCATCCGCAGTATTTTCCAGGAGTACCGCTGCAAAAGCATCAACATTATCGCCAAAATTGAAAACATGGAGGGCGTGAACAATATTGATGAGATCCTCCGGGTAGCGGACGGCATCATGGTGGCCAGAGGGGATATGGGTGTGGAGATCCCTCTGGAGGATGTGCCTGTGCTGCAAAAGGAGCTGATCCGGAAATCCTACCTGGCGGGAAAACAGGTGGTGACGGCCACGCAGATGCTGGATTCCATGATGAAAAATCCCCGCCCCACTCGGGCGGAATCCACCGATGTGGCCAACGCTATCTATGACGGCACCAGCTGTATCATGCTCTCCGGCGAAACGGCCGCCGGAAATTATCCGGTAGAGGCCCTGCAGACCATGGTGCGCATTGCCGAGCGGGCCGAGGACAGCATTGACTATATCCGCCGCTTCAATTCCAGAGACAATACCGATGTGGCCTTTGATGTGACCAACGCCATTTCCCACGCCACCTGTACCACCGCCCACGACCTGGGGGCCAAGGCGATCATCACCGTGACCAAATCCGGCGCCACAGCCCGCCAGCTTTCCAAATTCCGGCCCCTTTACCCCATTGTGGGCTGCGCAATGGAGGAGCGGGTGTGCAGACAGCTGAATCTCTCCTGGGGCGTGTCGCCCTTGCTCATCGACGAGGAGCAGGATACCGACACCCTGTTCAGCCACGCGGTGGACGCGGCGGAGAAGGCGGGGCTGGTAGAAAGCGGCGACCTGGTGGTGATCACCGCCGGGATGCCTCTGGGTATTTCCGGAACCACCAATATGATGAAGGTCCATGTGGTGGGCCATGTGCTGTTAACCGGGGAAGGCGTCACCGGGAAGAAGGTTTCTGCCAGACTGTGCGTGTGCAAGAGTCTCTCCCAGCTAAAGGGCAGCTTCCGGGACGGGGACATCGTGGTGGTGGAGGACACGGACAACACGGTGATGGAGTATTTGCGCCGAGCCTCCGGGATCATTGTGGAGAGGGAGGGCGCAAGCGCCCACGCGGGGATCATTGGTCTCGCCATGGATAAGCCGGTGCTCACCGGAGCCAGAAATGCCACGGATATTCTGAAAAGCGGCGCGGTGGTAAATCTGGACGCGGAAAACGGCAGAGTCAGCGCTGTTTAAGGGAGAGTAAAAAAAACTTGACAATCCCGCAAAAAAATTATATATTGCAGTGGGGAAGTGGGTAAAAGACCCTGCTTCAATTTTACGCTTTACGCGATGATGGGAGGACAAAACAAATGCTGCAAGGAGTAAATCTGGGTGTCTGCAATGTTCATGCTCCGCTGCTGGAAGGGATCGAGCTTGCCGGCAAGCACGGCTTTAAAGGGCTGGATATGGGCGCGAAGGATGTGCTGGACACAGGCGTCGAGAAGGTGAGAGAGGCCCTGAAGAAGTATGATCTTCAGTATTCCGGCTTCAATATCCCCGGTGTGTACAAGGATCCGGACGAGGCTGTGTTCAAGGAGGGCGCCGAGCAGCTCAAGAGAGAGGCGGAGGCCGTCTCCAAACTGGGAGGCAAAACCGGTATCATGTGGATTATCCCCTCTCAGGACGAGAGGACCTATGAGCAGGAGTTCGAGTTTATTTCCAACAGGATGCGCGTCTACGCGGGCATTTTGAAGGATAACGGCATCAACCTGGCTCTGGAGTTCATCGGCCCCGTGGCAGCCAGAAAGAGAGGCCGCTATGAATTCGTCCACAATATTCCTCAGATGCTGGAGCTGTGCGAGGCCATCGGCACCGGAAACTGCGGACTGCTTCTGGACGCTCACCATGCTTACACTGCCGGCCATGACATGAAGGATGTGTACGATCTGAAGAAGGACCAGATCAAGCTGGTGCATGTCAATGACGCAAGGCCTGGTGTTCCCAGAGAAGAGCTGACGGACAATCCCCGCTGCCTGCCCGGAGAGTCCGGCGTCATCGATATCAAAACCTTCATGGACGCCCTCAAGACCATCGGCTACGAAGGCTTTGTGGAGGCGGAGCCCTTCAGCGAGAAGCTGGGCGCCATGACGGATCCTGACGAGATCCTCAACGAAGTCAAGAAGTCCATGGACGGCATCTGGCCGCTTTAAGAGCAGAACGCAGGTCTATAGTCCGTTTGGATCGCATGGCCGCCTGTAAGGGCGGGACGCTGACGAAATGCAACGAGCTTAAAAGAGAACCGGCCGCCGAAACTTTTCGGCGGCCGGTGTATTTTTTATTCTCAGGTCTTCTGGTGAAAGTCTCTGAGCCTTTCCTGATAGGCGGACTCCATCTCTGCCTCAAAGGCCAATGTGGGATGCTCTTCTCCCATGAGGGAGATCAGATACCGGGTAAGGGGAGGGTTCAGGATCAGAACGGGGCCTAACAGATAAGTGCCTATAAAGTTTTTGCAGCGGATCCCTTCCGTTTTCAGTCCCTGATTGAGCCCTACTCCCCTTGTGACCTCACAGAAGGGAAGATAGTCCGGATCGGTATAGGCCATGGTGAACTGGGACTTGAAGCCCATCAGCTCCTCCTCCCGGAACTTCCCCAGAAAGGTGCTGTTGTGCCGGTGCATCATATCCTGCTTGGCGTAAAGCCGGAACAGGCCCAGCCCCTGGATCCGGCCGCCGTCCTCTTTTTCAATATAGTCCCCCATGATCTCCAGGGCGTTCCCCGTAAAGAGAAAGCATACGCCCCCGTCGATGAGCTGGGAAAGCCTGTCCCGGTAGGGCCGGAACTTTTCAATGACCCGCTCTTGCGTGCGCTCCGTCATGGGTCCCAGATAGACGAGAGAAGGAGTTTCCGTCACAAAAAGGGGAACGCTTTCAAAGGGAGTTTCCACAAACTCCCCATGAGGCAGGCATTTTTGGAGATAACGCATATTGCTCATATCTCCGAAAAGGTTGCAGAATTCCGGGAACAAAATCTCAATTTTCATTTTCATTCTCCCTCTTTTCCAGCAGCGCTTTGGTGGCTTGCTTCACCTGGTTCGCAAGGTCGATGGTATAGACATCGTAGAGGATGAAGATGGAATCAGGCTCCGAAAAGGAGAGAAGGGAGGGCGAGGTCTCCTTTTCCCTGGTGTGAGAGATCTTTTCCCGGTCGATTCCCGCCAGCAGCAATCGCAGGCACACATCCCAGTGGCGGGCTCCGGCGGCTACGATCTGGGTGATGTTCGGGTCGTTGAGGAATTCAAAATCCGTGTCGTAATACCAGGAGATATTCTCCACGGAGTGGGCAGCGTCAAAATAGTCGTCCAAAAACAGGATCACCGCTTTTTTCCCGGGATAGTCCCGGATATTTTCAAAGGCCCGGGAGCAGGCGATGGGGTTTTGTCCCTTGGCTAAGTGCAGAATGACCTTCTTCCCTCCGGCCTCTTCCTCGCTGTAGCGGGTCTCACTGATAGAGAGCTTGCTCATGGCACTGGAGATCTCTCCGGCGGAAAGACCGAATTCCGAAAGCAGGGCGATGGCGGAAAGGGCGTTGTATACATTGATGGTGCTGGAATTCAGGAGAGGAAAGCTCTCTTCCCCTTCGGGCAGGGTCACCGCCATTTTCCCCTCCTGTTCGTTAAGGGCGGTCACCCGATAGGAGGCTTTGGGAGAAGCGTAGCCGCAGCTGGGGCAGAAGGCCCGCCCGATATGGTGATAGCGGATAAATTCCCAGGAAAGGGCCGTCCCGCACCGGGGACAGACCGTGATGTCCCGGACGATGTTCTCACACCGTTCTTTGTCTCCGGGCTGGCGGTCGATGCCGAAAAACACCCGCTGATTTCCCGGCTTCAGCCCGGCACACAGAAGGTCGTCCGCGTTGAGGATCAGACGGGAGGAGTCGGGGATATATTGCTCCAGAATATCCAGAATAAACTCCATGTGGGCGTTTCGCTTGTAGGAATCCCGGAAGATGTTGGTACAAAGCAGCAAATCCGGCTTCAAATAGGGCAGGATCTTGGGGGAGCTGCGCTCGTCCAGCTCAAAGACGGCCAGATCTTTTTTGGGCTTTCCGAAAAAGGTGGAGTTGGCGATCAGGGAGGAGGCCACGCCGGTGTTCACATTGGTGCCGGAGCGGTTGCAGACAAAGTCATACCCGCAGCGGGAGAGCACGTCCTCCACCATATTGGCCACCGTGGTTTTTCCGTTAGTGCCGGTGATGCCAATGACCGTTTTAGGCCTGGGCATACGCCCCAGAAAATCAGGGCAGAGAATAATGGCCCAGGAGCCGGGCATGGAGGTGCCCTTCCGGCCGATAAGCTTCAGTACCAAGGCGGTGCCTTTTGCGAAAAACAGGGCGAAAAAAAAGCGAAGATTTCTTTTCATTCCAAAAGTCCTTTTCCAGAAATTTTTCCGTAAACACCGGAAGGGCGTCCCTTCGCCCTTCTCTTCTTTGCCTAGTATACATAGATTTCCCGTTTTTTTCAAGACTATCTCCTTGACCTTTCAGAGCCTTTACGGTATAATGGCCGCAAAGCGGTCATTAGGGAGAACCCCTAAACCGCGAGGCGTTTTTCTTTTCTCGCAAGCTTGAAAAGCACCGAACTTCTCCAAAGCAGATGGCGCTTTCAGCGCTTATAATATGAAAAAAACAGTTGCAGGAGGGTCTACTCATGAAAACATTACCGGTAGCGGTGCAGGTCTATTCTGTCCGAGACGATGCAGAGCGGGATTTTTCCGGCACCATGAAGAAGATCAGGGAAATGGGCTATGACGGTGTGGAATTGGCCGGGCTCTACGGCATGAGTCCCGACAAGGTCAAAGCGGCCGTGGAAGAGGCCGGACTGGTACCCCTGGCGGCCCATGTGCCCTTTGCCGAGCTCACTGAGCGCATGGACGATGTGATCCGCGAGTATGCCCAGGTGGGCGTCAAGTACATCGTGATTCCCTATCTGATGGAGGAGGACCGTCCCGGAGGCGCCAAGTTTGAGAACAATGTGAAGCTGTTTGCCGAGATCGGGAAAAGGTGCAAAGAGCACGGCATCCTCACACTTTATCACAATCACGACTTTGAATTTAAGAAAATGCCGGATGGCCGGTATGCGCTGGACTATATTTACGATACGATTCCGGCGGACATCCTGCAAACGGAGATCGACACCTGCTGGGTGAAGGTGGCTGGGGTGGATCCGGCCGAGTATGTGAGAAAGTATACGGGTCGTTCTCCCGTCGTCCATTTGAAGGATTTCCACAAGGAGGGAAATCCCGCCAATATGTATCAGCTCATCGGAACTGAAGTAAAGCAGGAGGAAAGTCATGGCTTTTTTGAGTTTCGTCCGGTAGGCCATGGAGACCAGGATTTTCCGCCTATTTTAGAGGCTTCCGTAGACGCCGGGGCAAAATGGGTCGTCGTGGAGCAGGATGAGTCAAACGGCCGTCCGCCCATGGAGGCCATCGCCATGAGCCGGGACTACTTAAAAAGCCTGGGCTGGTAAGAAAAGCCTAATCAAGCCTTTATCTGAGTTTTGGCCTTTGAGGAAGGTGTACTGAGAGAAAAAAGACTTCCGAAACGAATCGTTTCGGAAGTCTTTTACTGTTTTTTTCGCTCCTGGGCAAGGATATGCTGAATAGTCTTTTCCGCCAAAAAGTAGGTTTCTGCCAGCTCTGAAACGGTATATCCTTTCTGCGATTCCAGAAAAATCTGCCGGTTGCGGGCGGCAGTCTCCCGTTTGCTTTGGGTCCTTTCTCCCCAGGACAGCCGGTTTTCCTGTTTGCGGGGAATATAGAGATAGGCCCCGTCAATATATTGCTGCAGCTGGCAAAGCAGCTCCACAGGCAGAATATCCTGTGCTCGTGCATAGCGCATTTTGCTCCTCCTCGTTTTAGGAGGCCCCGGAAAAGGGCCTCTGTGCTGCCGGGTGAGCAAAGGCCGTTGCGCGATTTGAATCAGTGGTTTCGTGCAATAGCCTCTGCTATGCACGCTGTACTTCTCGGGTCATATGTTCTGCATTCCTTTCGTTTGGATTTCGATTTCTCATAAAATGGGATCCCGCTAAAAGAAGCCCGGAAAGCGTTCTGCGCTTTGGAGCTCCTTTTGCCGTTTTGCCGGTTCGTTTCTTAACTATAACATGAAGTCGGCGATTTTTCCAGTCTGGAAACAGTTCTGTAGAAACATTGCTCCTCGAAGCAGCGCTTTGTTGACTCTGTACCGTCTTTTGGTTTGTCAAAGCCCCGAAGCGCCGGGTATACTGAAGAAGAAAGAGCTCCCCTGCCGTTTTGCCGAAAAAAGAAAGGGGAATTTTCATTGCGCTGTGAGATTTGCGGAAAGACTACTGTTTTCGGAAACAAGGTAGCTCATGACAGAATGTATATCAATGGGAAAAGGCCTAAAAAGATCAAACCGAATTTACAGACCCTGCGGGTCGATACGCCTCAGGGCAGAAAGAAGCTGACCGTATGCACCCGCTGTATGAGAACGCTGCGAAAGCGGGAACAGGAATAAAGTCTCTATGAAAAATCAGCCTCCTCAAGAACATACATCCTTGGGGAGGCTGATTTTATTTTGATAAAAAGGACAGCTTATAATCTCATAGCCGCGTAAAACGCTGTGCGCACGGCGCTTCGGACATTGGAGGCCCTCTGACAGTCTCCGATCACGGAAAAACGGGGGGCAAGATCCCGGAAAACCTCCGCGTCCTCCTGCCGGGGAAGCATTCCCGCTGCTAAGATCACCGCGTCGCAGGGAATATCCTGTTCCGCTCCGCTTGAAACCCGGTATCGGATGCCTCTGTCTGTCACAGCGGTACACAGGCTGCCGGTCAGGACGGTGACCTGAGATGCGGAAAGCTGCTCCAAAAGCGCTTTCCTCACAAGCTCAGTGTCCTCACAGGCGGCTTGCTCCTGCCTCTCCACCACAGTGACCCGGCAGTTTTCCTCCTGGGATAAAAACAGCGCCGTTTCACAGCCTACCAGGCCGCCGCCTAAAACGACCAGGCGCTTTCCCCGCAGGCGGTGTTCCCTCGCAAGCAGGTAGGCGTCTCTCGCCTGAATGACCGTTTTTCCCTCCACACCGGGGACGGGAGGGATGAGGGCCTTTGCGCCGATGGCGCAGAATATGGCGTCTGCCTGTTCCCTTGCAAGAGTTTCCCTGGTGGCCTGACAGGAAAGCCGCACTTCAACGCCCAGCCTTGAAAGCATATGGATCTGCCAGTCAAGAAACCGGCTCAGATCCCCCTTAAAAGAGACCTGGCGGGAAAAGCAAAGGGCGCCGCCCAGCTGGGCTTCCTTCTCCAGAAGAACGACCTGATGACCCCGCCCGGAAGCGGTGATGGCCGCCTGCATCCCGGCAGGTCCTCCGCCGATGACAAGAAGCTTTTTCGGCGTGGCTTTCTCCGGGAAGAGGAAGGGAAGCTCCCATTCCCTTCCCACTGTGGGATTGACAGAACAGGAAAAGGTAGCGGCGCGGCCGTAATCCAGACAGTGCAGGCAGCGGATGCAGGGGATCGCTTCCTCTGTTTTTCCCCGGCGCCATTTTTCCACCCGGTGGCTGTCAGAAATCAGCCCTCTGGACATTGCCACCAGATCGGCCCCGCCTTTTTCCAGAATACTCTCTATCTGCTCCGGCTCCTGAAAAGCTCCCAAAGTAAGGACCGGGATATGAATGTCCGGACAGGCCTTTACAGCGGCCGCGTATCCTGCGTTGCAGCCGTGAGGAAGGAATTCCGTTGGATGGGCGATGTAGTCTGACCCGTTATAAAAGGAGCCGGTGGAAATATGGGCAATATCGATCTTTTCCTGTAAAAGCTTCACCATCTCGATACAGTCGTTCACCGAATAACCCCGGTGCCCAATGGGGTCCTCCTCCCCGGAGATCCGGTACTCGATCAAAAGCCTGCCTCCCACTCTGCTACGGATGGCGTCCAGGATCATCATGGCAAAGCGCAGCCTGTTTTCCACAGTCTGCGCGCCGAATTCATCTTTGCGAAGATTCCGGACCCTGGAATAGAACTGAGAGAGGCAAAGCCCGTGGCCGCCGTGGATCAGCAGAAGATCAAAGCCGCAGCGAAGAGCGGCCTCGGCCGCGTCGCCGTAGCTTTGGGCAATATTTTCCAGATCTTCTCTGGTAAAGGCCTTTGTTGGGGTCCCGTCCTCCAGAGGCTCTCCGTTTAAGGAGAGCTGAGAAAGGCTGCCGTCTCCTTCCCGGCGATGGTACTGAAAGGCCAGAAGCTCCAGAGAGGCCTTTGCGTCATAGGCGTGGATGGTTTCGGTGAGACGGCTGAAAAAGCGATGGTTTTGGGGGTCGAAAATATTGTCCTGGGCCATACCGGGATTTTTAGGCCCCAAAAGGTCCATGTTCTGGGCAGAGTAGGTGATGACCGCCGCGCCGCCCTCCGCTTTTTTCGCGTAGTAGAGCAAGGTTTCCCGATTGGGGTAGGGCTCGCCGCCGGAAAGCAGATGCATTCCGCCGGGAGCGGCCCAGATCCTGTTTTTAAAAAAGGTATTTCCAATTCTGATGGGGTTGAAAATGTGGGGAAAAGCTGGTTCCATGGTTTTGAGGCTCCTTCCCTGAAAATATGCCGAATCTTCCATTTAAAAATAGCATGCCTCAAGGGCGTTGGCAAGATTTTTCGGCATCCAGCTCCCGGTGGGGGGCCACACAGCGGTAGGAAGGGCGAATGATCTTTCCCGCGCCGATCAGCTCCTCGATCCGATGGGCGCTCCATCCGGCAATGCGGGAGATGGCGAAAATCGGCGTGTAAAGCTCCAGAGGCAGCTCTAACATGCTGTAAATAAAGCCGCTGTAGAAATCCACATTGGCAGAGACGCCCTTATAGATCTTTCTCTCTTCCGTGATAAGCTTTACCGCCAGCCTTTCCACATTGGAGTAAAGCCGAAACTCCTCGGTGCGTCCCTTCTCCCTGGAAAGACCCTCCACAAAGCGGGACATCACTCTCGCTCTGGGGTCAGAGAGAGAATAGACCGCGTGACCAATGCCGTAGATCAGCCCGGAGCGGTCAAAGGCCTCCCTGTGCAGAAGCTTTGCAAGGTAACGGGAGAGCTCGTCGTCGTCGTTCCAATCTTTCACATGAGCCTTGATGTCGTCAAACATTTTGACTACCTTGATATTGGCTCCGCCATGCTTGGGCCCCTTTAAGGAGCCTAAGGCGGCGGCAATGGCGGAATAGGTATCGGTGCCGGAGGAGGTCACCACATGGGTGGTAAAGGTGGAGTTGTTTCCGCCGCCGTGATCGGCATGAAGGATCAGGGCAATGTCCAGCACCTTGGCCTCCAGAGAGGTGTAGGCACAGTCAGGGCGCAGAATCCGCAGAATGTTTTCGGCCGTGGAAAGGGAGGGGTCAGGCTGGTGGATAAAGAGACTTTGGCCGTCGTGATAATGGCGGTAGGCCTGATAGCCGTAAACGGAGAGCAGAGGGAACAGAGCGATCAGCTGCAAACACTGGCGAAGCACATTGGCGGTGGAAATATCTTCCGCCGACTCGTCATAAGAATAGAGAGTGAGTACGCTGCGGGCCAGGGTGTTCATCATATCGCTGCTGGGCGCCTTCATGATGATGTCCCGCACAAAGCTGGTGGGCAGGGTGCGGTAGAAGGAAAGCAGCTCGCAGAACTCCCGGATCTGCCCCTCTCCGGGAAGCTCGCCGAAAAGAAGCAGATAGGCAATGCGCTCAAAGCCGAAATTGTCGCCGGAGCTCTGAGCCGCGATCAGCTCTTCCACATCATAGCCCCGGTAAAAAAGCTTTCCTTCGCAGGGAACATTTTTGCCGTTTACCATCCTGGTGGATTGGATCTCGGAGATATTCGTAAGGCCGGTGAGAACTCCCTGACCATTCAGGTCCCGCAGGCCCCGCTTGACATCATAGGTCTCATAAAGCGCCGGGTCAATGGCGCCGTTTTTTTCACAGAGCCGGGAAAGCAGCTCTACTTCCGGCTTGATCTCAGAATAAATGGACATAGCGCAAACTCCTTTCTTGTGCGTGGTTTACATAAATTATAATAATGAAAATAATTAACTTCTATTATACTAAGATCTTCCGGACAGCGCAAGCTAAAAATGGGGGATCGTTTTCGGAAAGGGTGGTTCTCCATGAGAAGAAGGTATTTCCCCAGGACAAAGAAAAGCCTTTTTTCCATCTCGGCAGTGATTCTCTGTGTTTTGGTATGTCTGGGATGCGTGACGAGGGCCTGTGAATACTGGATCCGGGAAAACGGGATCCCCGCCGCCCTGTTCGCGGCAGGGATCGGCACGCGGGAAAAGGAGGAGTCAGAGGAGACGGGCGAGGGGACGCAGCCCGGTGAGATCCTGCAGACTGCCCGGTCTCAGGTGGAGGCGCAGGAGGCGACACTGGATCTGCCTCAGGACGGGATCGTCCCCTTCCACGAGGATGAGCTGCCGGGAGCGGCCGCCACACCGGACCCGGAGCGGAACTGGAACAGCGTGGAGGAGATCGTGTTGGACGGCGGAAGCCAGGTAGCTGATTTCTTTGTAAAGGACACCTCCGGCGCGGGGCTTGACCTGGAGGAGGAGCTGAAAATTGACCCGGCGGCAAAAATCAAGGGGAACGGGGAGGTAGAGGTGCTGATCTATCACACCCATACCAGCGAGGCCTATGTGAAAAGCAGCACCGGATTTTACTATACGGATATGGAAACCCGGACGGGAAACCGGGACATGAGCGTGACGGCGGTGGGGGAGGAGATCCGGAAGGTGCTGGAAAGCTATGGGATCGGAGCGGTCCATGATACCACGGTAAACGACGAGCTCTATAACGGCTCTTATTCCCGATCCTGGGAGGTGCTGGAAAAAAATCTGGAGCGGTATCCCACCATTCAGGTGACGCTGGATGTGCACAGGGATTCCATGACGACGCAAAGCGGCGTAAAGTATAAGCCCACGGTGCTGCTCAATGGGAGAAAGGCTGCCCAGATCATGTTCCTGACAGGCTGTGACTATAGCGGAGAGTGGGGAGATTTTCCCGATTGGCGGGATAATCTCCATCTGGCGCTGCGAGTACAGCAGACCGCCGAAAGGCTTTACCCCGGGCTTGCGCGCCCCTTGGATTTTTCAGACAGCAAATACAATATGAACGCCACCAAGGGATCCCTTTTGGTGGAGGTGGGAACGGAGGTGAACACCGTTTCAGAGGCCCGCTATTCCGGAAAGCTCATCGGCGAAATTTTGGCGAAAACTTTGCTGGGGGAGAAATAAACAGGCCCCTTTCCGGGAAGGATAGGTTCAAACGGAAAGGGGAAAGACAAAATGAAAGCGAAAAATAAAAGCGCGTGGCGGGTGTTCTTCCTCTCTTTCTGCTGGGCGCTTTGTTTTCTGATTCTCACGCTGGGGATGATCGCCGTGGATTATGAGGGAAGGAAGCTGAGCTTCGGGGATGACACCCCTCCTTTTCAGGTCCTGCGGCAGGAAAATGGGGAAGCAACTTTGGAAATGAAGCTTTTCGGGAAAGAAAAACAGATGAATTTTACTTTTTTCGACAAAATATGGTGTTTTCTCTGTGATTTCGGTTGTATTCCCCACAATTAGTTGTTATAATGGTTCTGTATACAAAATACAGGGGTTAGGAGGCGGAAAATCAACTTGAAAACACTATCTGTGCGTTTCTTTACCTTTTTGCTCTGCGCCGCCCTTCTGATCCTGTGTCTCATTAGCTTTGGCGTCACCTATTCTGCCGCTCAGGCCCCGCTTTTGCCCCAGCAGGAAACGGCTTCCGTAGTGGTGTATATCCAAGAGGCTCTCGGGGTCAAGATCATCGGGATCCTGGGCTGGTGCCTGGTGGGAATAGGCTTTTTGGGCGTGGCTCTCACCGTGGCCCTGTCCGGACGGCCCAAAAAGAAGGGGAGAAGCCTCTATTATTCCCCCGCAGGGCCGCATAGAAGCAGCCGGTATTCCAGCAACGCTTTCAAAACTTCTTATCGGTATCGGAAGCATATCGAGAGACGATATTGATTTTTTCGGCAGGGGGAGCTCTGCCTTTTTATTTTGCCCGAAAAAAGGGGGCGGAGCCAATTTGGCTTCGCCCCCTTTTAAAATGTTCCAGATAGAACGGCCGGTCAAATGCGGCGATTCCTTACACCAGAAAACGGGCAAGCAGGAAAAGCAGCGTGAGGTGGACGGGATAAAAGAAATAGAAAAGTCCCTTGCATTTTGGCCCCCGCTCTCCGCTATAAAACCCGATGGGGATCAGGGAAAGCAGGCTTCCCAGCCAGAGCGGCAGCGTAAGCTGAGAGGGAGGGAAAGCCCGAAGCAGAAGAATGGGGCGGATCAGGTTGTGCAGCGTGAGGCCGATCCCCAAAACGAGGAGGGTGGGGAGCTTTCCGGAAAAGAGATACAGAAAGAAGATAAGGGCGACGCCGAAGCCCGCGTAGTCTGTGTGCAAAAGCTGGGCTAGAAGAAAACAGAGAAAGAATGGGAAAAAGGCAAGAACGGGGTGAAACCGGCGAAGCCTTTCATAGCACAGGGAAGCTAAAGCGCCCAGCAGAAGAGTGAAGCCCACATTGGAGGCGGCAAAGCGCAGACCGACGCCAAAGGCCAGCTGAAAGGGGATTTCCGAAACCAGAGCGAAGAGGGAAAGGCGCAGCAGATATTTTCCGGGGTTTTTCGTGCGGCGGCAGCCCTCTGCCAACTGAAAGGCAAAAATGGGGAAGGCAAGTCTGCCCAGAGGCAGCAGGGAGTCAATGAGCGAATAGGAAAACGAGGGGGCGATCCCCCGGGCAAGGAGGATCCGGGAAAGAGGCAGGGCCTTGAGAGAATGGTCCAGCAGCATGGAAAAGAGAGCAATCAGCTTTAGCAGGAACGAGGTCATTCCGCTTCTCCTCCTTTTGTCATCTTTTGCTTCACTGTACCAAAAAATAGGTGAGCCGTCAAATTTCTTCCCAAAATGATACGCCATATATGGTAGAGTGGGTGACAAGAGCTACTATTTTCCAAATAAATTTACAGAATAGTTCCTTTTTAGAAAAAAACAAGAAGGGAGATGGAGTAAAATATTAAAAACTTATGTAAAGTGCAGAACTCTGAGAATTGCTGTATTTTTCGTGATTTAGGAGGAAAAGCAGAATGAGAAAGAAATTGCTTTGCAGGCGGCTGCTGTCGGCCGTTCTCGCAATTTGCGTATTGTGCCTGACTCCCCTGGGCGTCTGTGCCAAAACGGTGGAAGAGGTTCGGGCAGAGCAGGAACAGCTGGAAGAGGAAAAGCAGGAGCTGGAAGCGCGTCTGGAGGAGCTTCGGGCGGACGAGGCTCAGAAAGAGGAGTACCAGCAGGCCCTGAGCGACCAGATCAATGTGGTAAAGAAGCAGATCGATACAGTGCGCAGCAATATCGACGAGCTCAACAAGAATATTCAGGACCTGACAAAACGGATCGAGGATTCTCAAAAAGAAATTGAGGGCACCCTCCAGCTTTTCAAAGCGAGGCTGAAGGCCCTTTATACGGCGGGGGATATCAGTACCCTGCAGATCTTGCTGGATTCCAGCAGCTTCACCGATTTCTCCATGCGCACTCAGGCTATCCAAAGCATGTCCGAGAGAGATCAGAGAATGATGGACCTGCTTGAGGAGTACATGGAAAAGACCAGAGGCGAGCGGGAAGAATCTGAAGAAAAGAAAAGGGAAGTCTCTTCTCTGAAGAAGACTCTGGAGGAAAAGCAGGGCGAGCTCTCCAAGCTCTACGAGGAGAATGAAGAGGCCCTGAACCAGGTGAGAGACGCACAGGCAAAGACCGAGGAAGCCATTGCGGAGAACGAGAGACAGGGCGCGGCGAAGATCGCGGAAATGGAAGAGCTGATCGCCCAGCAGCAGGCTGCGGAAGAGGCGGCGAGGCAGGATTGGATCATCAGCGGCGCAGAGGGAGATTATCCCTCCGGGGGCGGCGGAGTGGACGGTTTCCACCCCATCTGGCCCCTGCCGGGCGTGACTTATGTTTCCTGCTATTACGGCGGCTACGCCGGACACAGAGGCATGGATATCGCGGGCCCCTATGGGACGCCTGTGGTGGCAGCGGAATCCGGTACGGTGATTGCGGCCAACGACTATGACTCCTGGGGCGATTCCTGGGGATATTATGTGCTGATCTATCACAACTCCACCTTTACCACCCGCTACGCTCATCTGAGCGGCCTGACCGTTACCAACGGCCAGTATGTAGAGCAGGGAACCATCGTGGGCTACGAGGGAGATACCGGAAATGTCACCGGGCCCCATCTCCACTTTGAGGTCTATGAAAACGGGACTCGTGTGGATCCCATGATTTACCTTCCCTGAGGCTGAAAACAAAAGCAGATAAAAAGAGGACTGCCGAGGATGTGCTTCGGCAGTCCTTTTTATCTGTTTCACAAACTTACTTCGTCAAAGTCTCGATCAGGTCGGCGATCAGGGCGTCCCGGTGGATGGCGCTGACATAGCGGATGGGATGGCGGTCCCGGGGCAGGGCGTACAGGCCGTCATATTCCGGAACGGGACTGGGCTTTAAGCAGTCGTTCATAAAAATGTCCTCCTCGTCCGCAAGCCAGCCGATGGTGGTCACGTCCCAGATGACCCGAGTCCAGTTTTCCTTGTAGCGGCTTTCCCGCTCACCTTCCCCACAGCTGTAGCTGCAAAGATAATCACAGAGGGCGCTTTTCCCGGAAAACCATTTCTGAAGCTCCGGGCCGCTCACCGTGAAGGAGGAGACCACCCCCATGCAGGGCAGCTGCACCACGGCGGCGCCGCAGCCGAAGATCACCCGGGCGGCGGCCACATCCTGAATGAGGTTGAATTCCATGCAGTTCTCCCATTCCAGGGAGTTGCCTCCCAGCCAGACGATCACGATCCTGTCCCGGATCCGGGGCTCTAAAAGCAAGGCGGAGGCCACATTGGTAATAGCGCCGATAGCCACCACATAGAGGGGCTTTTCCGGGGTGTAGTTCATAGCCCTTTGGGCAAGATCCCGGGCGGCGGGGGAGTCCACAGGCTGTGTCTCAGAGGAGAGATATTCTTCCGAGCCGCGGAACACCTGCTCTTTCAGGTCCTCTCTTTCCAGAAGCGTTAACAGTTTCTGGATCTCCTCATAGCTTTTTTCCATACCGTCCCTGGGGCCGGTGGATTTTCCGTTGAAGAAGGGAGCGGCATAGATGGCTTTGGTGTGAAGCTTCTCCGATTTTTTCACCAGATAGGAGATGGCGAATTGATCGTCGATCTCGTTGTAGGCGTCCGTGTCCAGCACCACGTCGATCTGTCCCCGGGGCCGTTCCAACCGCTGGATGAGCTTGGCTGTGTCAATGGGAAAAGGGAACTTTTCCTGAAACTTGATTCTCTCCTCCATCACCCGGCGGGTGATCTCGTTTGCGTATTCCATCAGGCTGTCTCCTTTGCTTTTTTGCCATTATAGCAAGGAAGGGCAAAGGGCGCAAGATGAAAAGAAGATTTCTTTTCTCCTTTCTGGAAAAGAGATCCTCTTTTTCTTATTCTGCCGGTTTCCAGTGCTTCAGCCGGGAAAGCTGCGCTTGATAAAAGCCTCTGGCCTGTTCCGGGCTCCACTCCTTGTTTTCCATGTGCTCCACCAGAAAATCGATCAGCTCTTCCAGGCGTTTATAGGTAAACTTTCCGTCCGCATAACACCATTTGCAGTAGTCCTCATTAAAGGAGCCATCCGGCTCCCTGCTGATGGAGGGATCGTCCAGGGGCATCCCGCAACACTGGCAGAAAAGCTTCTGGGGAGAGCCTAAGATCGTGTTGATCGAAACATCGAAAAGCTTGGATAAAAGCTTCAGTGTTTCTGTGTTTGGAATGGTTTCCCCGGTCTCCCAACGGGAGACGGCCTGCCTGGTAACATAAATCTTTTCCGCAAGCTCATCCTGAGAAAGCCCCATCTTGGTGCGCAGCTGTAAGATCACTTCTTTTGTTTCCACAGAATCATCACCTCAAGGCTATTATGCGCCCCATCGCCTCGGGAATCAAGCAACGGGCTGTTGCGCGGCGCAGATCAGGGGGTTATTCCAGGATCATCCCGATCCCTTCTTCCAGTGTTTTGAGATCCAGCGCGCCGTTGCTGCTGGCCACCAGGTTTCCCTTGGAATCGATGAAGAAGGTGGCGGGCAGCCCGGTGATATAATAGGCGTTCGTCGCCTCCAGCCGGGTGTCAAAAAAGACATCGAAGGAAAACCCCTCCCAGGAAATATAGTCCTTTGCCGCGGCTTTGGATTCCTGTACGCCGTCCGTGGCGTTGACCATGAGGAACTGTACCTCCGGGTATTTTTCATAGGCCTTTTGAAACTCCGGCATTTCCTCCTTGCAGTAGTAGCACCAGGTCGCCCAGAAGTTTAAAACCACCGGTTTTCCCCTATAGTCTGAAAGCTTTACTTCGCCGCCTTCCTGGTCCTGCACCGTAAAATCCGGGGCCGGATTGGCGCTTTCGCTGCTGGAACTATCCGGGGATGAGGACGCTCCCATAAGATTTTCAGGACGGTACCGGTCTCCAAGCCAGTGATACAACAGGGCGGCTCCCGCGATAACGCCCGCGAGAAGCAGGGCGAGCAGGATCCATTTGACAGTCTTTTTCATCTATGACCTCCTAAGAAAGCACAGCGAGGAATTTGCCGAACAGTCCGGATGCCATCAGCACCCCCACCGCAATGAGCAAGATCCCGCTGGCCGTATTGATGACTCGGTAATTCTTCTTGATCCAGGCGAAGGCGCCCTTCAGCCGGTCGATGAGAAGGGCGCTGAGCAGAAAGGGGATCCCCAGCCCCAGGGAATACAGCAGCAGCATGGCGACGCCCTGAAAGGTGGTTCCCCGGCTGGCGGCCAGCAGGAGGGCTGAGCCCAGAAAGGCGCCCACGCAGGGGGTCCAGCTAACGGAAAATACGATTCCGAACAGAGCGGAGGAAAAGAAGCCCAGTTCACCGATTTTAGCGTTTTTCATCCCCTTGAAGATCGTGAGGCGAAAAACTCCGAGAAAGTTGAGCCCGAAGAATATCACGATCAAGCCGGCGATGAGATCCACGATCACCCGGTATTCCCGCAGGAGGCCGCCCACCGTGCCCGCAAGGGCGCCCAGGAGGAGAAAGACGGCGGTAAACCCGCAGATGAATCCCACCGCGTTTCGCAGGACCCTCCTGGCGTCCCGCTGGCCTCCTCCGGCAAAATAGGAGATGTAGACGGGCAGCATGGGTAAAAGACAGGGGGAGACAAAGGTGATGATCCCTTCCAGAAATGAAATGAAATACTGCATGGAACGGTTTCTCCTTATCTGTTTTGTGGACGGCATAAAGACTTAGCCGCCGAGGACGGCGAAGCAGAGCGCCCCGCTCTTATTAGAATACCCCGGAAAGCCCTCCTTTGCAAGCGGGTAAGGGAAAACATCCGCCTGATTGCAGTTAAATTTCGGAAAGTTATTGACATATGACGGAAATTGCAGTACACTGATAAATGTCATATGACGAAAATGTGTGACAAAGCAGGCCGGGCGCAATGGGCTTAGGCTCAGAGCCGCCGGAAGAAAGGAGCCGCAGATGCCCAGACCGAGAAAGTGCAGAAAGGTTTGCAGGCTTCCCAAGGTGCGGGAATTCCGTCCTTTGGGAGGAGATCAGCGATCCATTGTGCTTACAGTGGACGAATATGAAGCGGTGCGGCTGATCGACCGGGAGGGCTTTTCCCAGGAGGAATGTGCCGGCTATATGCAGGTGGCGCGCACGACTGTACAGCAGATCTACAATACCGCCAGAACGAAGCTTGCTCAGGCCCTGGTAGAGGGGATGGGGATTCGCATTGAGGGCGGCGATTACAGGGTCTGCGACGGAACAGAGAAGCAGTGCGGCTGCGGCGGCTGCAAAAGACACCGGATGGGCCGATGTCAAAAAAGTGAGTAACCCATTTTATTTTCGGAACAAGGAGAGAGGATCATGAAAATCGCAGTCACTTATGAAAACGGCCAGGTCTTTCAGCACTTTGGCCACACAGAGCAGTTTAAGATCTATGATACGGACGGCGCCAAAGTCCTGTCTGAGGAGATCGTCAGCACCCAAGGAGAGGGGCATGGCGCCCTTGCCCAGCTGTTAAAGAGACTGAGCATTGAGGTGCTGATCTGCGGTGGGATCGGCGGCGGAGCCCAGACGGCCCTGGCCCAGGCTGGAATTCAGCTTTACGGCGGAGTCAGCGGCTCCTGCGATGCGGCGGTGCAGGCACTGCTTGCGGGGACCCTGGGATATGACCCCAATGTAAGGTGCAATCACCATGACCACGAGCACGGCGAGGGCGGGCATACCTGCTCCGGCCACGGCTGCGGGGGGCACAGCTGCCATCGCTAAACTGTCGTCATAAAAGAGAAAAGGGGCTTCCGCGTAACGCGGCAGCCCCTTTTTTGCGCGAAAAAGGACAGATATATTTTCGGGCTTTATTTACATTCCGTACAGAGATATTCGGGGACGGTCCTCTCGTGGAGCACCGATTCATACAGACGCCAGCCCCCTGCGAGATTATAGCAGTCATAGCCGTTACCGGTCAAAATACGGCAGGCGATATAGCTGCGCAGGCCGCTGTGGCAGTGGACATAGACAGGCTTTCCATGGGGGATCTCATTCATGCGCGCTCTCAGGGAGTCCAGAGGGATGTTGGTAAAGCCCTCAATTTTTCCCCGGCTGACCTCTGTCTCGGTCCGCACATCCAGAAGCACTACGCTGCCGTCCCGGGGCAGGTTTTCCACATCGTGCCAGAAGAACTGCTTCACCTTTCCGGTGACGATGTTTTCTCCCACAAAGCCCAGCATATTCACGGGATCCTTTGCGCTTCCAAAAGGCGGGGCGTAGCACAGCTCCAGCATTGTGAGGTCTGTGATCTTTGCCCCGAAGCGAATGGCCGCCGCCAGCACATCCAGGCGCTTGTCAACGCCGTCAAAGCCGATGATCTGCGCGCCCAGGAGCCGGAGGGTCTTTTTCTCCCAAAGGGCTTTAATGGACATATTGTTTGCGCCGGGGTAGTAGGAGGCGTGGGATCCGGAGTAGAGATAGGTCTTGTCATAGCTGATCCCGGCGGCTTTCGCCTTCGCTTCATTGAGCCCTGTCGCCGCGACGGTCATATCGAAAAGCTTCAGGATCGCCGAGCCCTGGGTGCCGGTATATTCGGAGAAAATGCCGGCGATCTGGTCCGCAGCAATGCGCCCCTGTTTGTTTGCGGGCCCCGCCAGGGGCAGAAAGGCGGGATCTCCGGTGATGAAGTCCTTGACCTCCACCGCGTCTCCCACGGCGTAGATCCCGGGAATAGTCGTTTTCATGCCGCGGTCCACAAGAATGCTGCCCCGGCTGTTTGTCTCGATCCCGCACTCTTCTGCCAGCGCGGTTTCAGGATGTACTCCCACGGAAAGCAGCACCAGGTCGGCGTCGATCTCGCCTTTTTCCAGGAGGACCTTATGGCCGCAGATCGCCTTTACGCCGTTATTCAGATACAGCCGGATCCCCTTGGACTTGATGTAGCGGTGTACATCTGCCGCCATATCAAAGTCAAGGGGAGCGATCAGGTGGTCGGAAAGCTCTGCGATGGAAACGCTGAGTCCGGCTTGTGCAAGGTTCTCCGCCATCTCCACGCCGATATAACCGCCGCCGATCACAACGGCGGATCCGGGTTTTTCGGTTTCCAGATAGTTTTTGATTTTTAAGGTGTCCGGGATATTGCGCAGGGTGAAGACGATCTCGCTGTCCATCCCCTCCAGCTTTGGCCGGATCGGCTCCGCCCCGGGGGAAAGGATCAGATTGTCATAGCTTTCTGTGTAAAGCGTTCCGGAGTTTAGCTCCCTTACGGTGACGGTTTTGGTCTTTGGGTCGATTCTGACCGCCTCGTTCTTCACGCGGACATCCACGCGAAACCGCGCCTGAAAGCTTTCCGGCGTTTGCAGCGTCAGGTGCGACTGCTCTGTGATCACGCCGCCGATATAATAGGGCAGCCCGCAGTTGGCGAAGGAGACATACTTTCCCCGCTCTAAAATAATAATTTCCGCGGATTCGTCCAGCCTGCGAAGCCTTGCCGCCGCGGAAGCGCCGCCTGCCACCCCGCCGATAATAATGGTTTTCATATGCTTTGGCCCTCTTTCTAAAAGAATCTTCATATCACGGAAAAAGTGTATTTACAACCGTCTGTGTTTAGTATAACATGGTTTTCTTTTCTGTGACAAGGTAGTTGTTGGTTGTTGGATGTTAGTTGTTAGAGAAGGCAAAAAAATTGAGCAAAAGGCTGATCGGTGGCCAGTCTTTTGCTCAATCTTCTTCAAATCCCACTTCCAGGCTTGAAAAGCCGGGATCCCGTAGTGCGGGACCGTGAAATTTTGGGGTAAAGTTTTTCTAACAACTAATATTTAAAATCCAACAACGTCCAGAGGGGGCCAAGCCCCAGGCTCCCTTGATTCCAGAAGGGGCTGGGATGTAACTTTGCCCTTATAGCTCCACGAAATTTTGCGGTTTGCGCCAGCAAATTGAGATTTTTCAAATCTCAATGCAAAATTCGAGACATCTTGGGCGAAGCTCAAGATGTTTTGCTTGCAAAACTCCGTCCGTATAAAAACAAATTTTCTCCGACGAAAAAGCACAGGCACCCATTTGGGCCCCTGTGCTTTTTTGGCGCGCCGAAGAAGACGACCGGGAACGGATAAACCGTTCCCGCTGGCTTGTCCACCACGGGGCTTTGCCCTGCGGTACCGGCCTGCACCGCTCTGCCCTAAAACTGTCCCGCAGGGACAGTTTCTTAACGGCCAGACTCTCTCGAGTTCGAATCTTCTCCGACGAAAAAACACGGAAACCCAAAAGGGTTCCCGTGTTTTTTTGGCGCGCCGAAGAAGATTCGAACTCCCGGCCTTCTGATCCGTAGTCAGACGCTCTATCCAGCTGAGCTATCGGCGCATGGCTGAGGGAAAGTTCCCTCACAGCCTCACTATTATAGAAGAACTATTCCGAAATGTCAAGACCCTTTTCCCTGTCGAGAGTATCTTCCGGTTCAGAAAAGGC
Source organism: uncultured Neglectibacter sp. (assembly GCA_946554335.1). Classification (GTDB taxonomy): domain Bacteria; phylum Bacillota; class Clostridia; order Oscillospirales; family Acutalibacteraceae; genus Acutalibacter. Next base: position 97,073 of record CAMNSA010000003.1, on the reverse strand, counting down.
CGTCAGCAAAAAGCCAAACGGGGGAAGCTCGCTTTCGGGAGAGGGCAGCCCGCCCAGCAGAGGCGTTCCCGCCTGTAACCGGAAGGGGAGCTCAGGCAGCCGGACAGGAGAAGAGCCGCGGTTGACGGCCACCAAAAGGCTTTCCCTTTTCCCGTTTTTCACGGTTTGCCGACAATAGGAAAGCAGATCTCCCTCTTCGGAGGAAAGGGGAAGAAACTCGCCCTCGGCTAAGATGGAACGATATTCCCGGCGAAGAGCGCCCAAAGCGCGGTACCAGGAAAGCAGATCCTTATTTTCCTTTCCCCAGGGGAAGGGAGCGCGGTTAAAGGGATCCTTATACCCCTCTACTCCCGCCTCATCGCCGTAATAGATACAGGGCACGCCCGGCAGGGTAAACTGCAAAAGGGAGGCGAGCTTCATCCGCTTTACCCCCAACGCCCTCTGCTGAGGGGAGAGGCTGTGGGCGCTTTGCCATTCCCGCCCGTTCTGTCCCGCAGGTTCTCCGCTGAGAACAGTGATCGCCCGCTCTGTGTCATGAGTGCCGATGTGATTCATCAGCAGCCGGATGCACTGGGGGGGGTAATTTTCCAGGATCCCCTCCACCGTCTCGAAAAACCGGAAAGAGGGCTCTCCCAAAAGAAATCCCAGCACGGCGTCCCGGAAGGGATAATTCATCACGGTGTCCAGCTGTCCGCCCAGAAGATACCGGCGGCGGATCCCGTAGGCCGTCTTGTTGGAGGCGTCCTCCCAGACCTCCCCCAGCACCAGGGCGTCGGGAAATTCCTCTTTTGCCGCCTGAGAGAGATGGTCGATAAATTCATCGGGAAGCTCATCGGCCACATCCAGCCGCCAGCCTGAGGCCCCCGCCCGCAGCCATTTCCGGACGATCCCGTTTTCGCCGTTGATGTAGTTGTTGTAGTTGGGCTCCAACTCCCGCACATTGGGCAGGGTATCGAAATTCCACCAGCAGTCGTAGGAGTCCGGCCAATGAGAAAAGCTGTACCAGGGATAATAGGGAGATTCCTGAGACTGATAGGCGCCCGGGCCCGGATAGCGGTTTTGCCTGTTGAAATAGACGCTGTCGCTGCCGGTGTGGCTGAACACCCCGTCGATCACCACGCGGATCCCGTATTCCCCGGCTTTCCTGCACAGGGAGACAAAGTCCTCCTCGCTGCCCAGCAGAGGGTCGATCTTGGAATAGTCCGCCGTGTCATACCGATGGTTAGAATGGGCCTCAAATATGGGGTTGCAGTAGATGCAGGTGACGCCCAGATCCCGGAGATAGGAAAGCTTTTCCTCGATCCCCCGCAGGTCGCCCCCGAAAAAGTCCAGGTTGGTGACCCGCCCCTGGGCGTTTGGCTTCCAGTTGGGCTGCTCATTCCAGCTGTCATGAAATTCCCGGTCAGAGGGGACGCCTTGCTTGGGGGTTTTGGAGGAGAAGAAGCGGTCCGGGAAGATCTGGTACATCACGCCGCCGGAAAGCCAGTCCGGCGTGTGAAACTCCTTTTTGTATACGGTGAGCTGCCACCGGTCCGTTCCGCCAAACACGCCCGCTCCGCCGAAGCCCCGGGAAAGGCGCAGACGGCCCCGCAGGGTCATACATTCAAAATGGTAGAAGTAGAGGCCAGGCTGCTCCGGAGTAAAGTGGCACTCCCACCACTCCTTGTCTTCCCCGTTCATCCCGCACCAGAACATTCCCTGGCAAAAGGTTTCTCCCCGCTCCTGCTCAATGACAAGGCAGGCCTCAGAGCAGGAGAGCTCTCTGGGGAGGGTGATGCGGAAATGGATCTTCTTTCCATCGGGGACTGCGCCGACAGGGTCCCGGAATCTCTTATCTCTGGAATAAAACATGGCTGTGGCCTCCTTTTCTTTCGTCTATGAGACTTTCCAAACAGAGAAACGCGGGACCCTTTCGGGGCCCGCGAAATCTGTTTAAACCTGTGAGAAAAAATCGATAAGACCGGAAAAGCTTACTTTTTCCGCCTTGCCGTGGCCTCCAGGTTTTTGGCCGGGGGCACAGGGGACGCGTGCCAGATGTTTCCGGCATAGTCGCGGATAGACCGGTCAGCGGCAAAGCGCCCGGCACAGGCAATATTGGCCAGAGACGTTTTATTCCAGCCCTTTTCATCCCGGTAGAGCTCCTGCGCCCGCTTCTGGGCCTGGGAGTAAGCGTCGAAATCGGCGAATGCCATATACCGGTCCTCGCGGGTGAGGGTGTTGAAAACATCCTCGAACTGCTGGCCCATCAGCCCGGAACGAAGGGTGTCCATGGCCTTGCGGATCGTGGGATTGTTCTGATAGTGCATCTGCGGCTGATAACCGGAGCGCTTCAGCTCTTCCACCTGAGAGGCCGTCATGCCGAACAGAATGATATTCTGATCTCCCACCGCCTCGTGGATCTCCACATTGGCACCGTCCAGCGTACCCAGGGTAACGGCGCCGTTGATCATAAACTTCATATTGCTGGTGCCGGAGGCCTCTGTGCCTGCCAGGGAGATCTGTTCGCTGATCTCCGCCGCGGGGGTGAGCAGCTCCGCCCAAGTGACGCAGTAGTTTTCCACAAAGACCACCCTGAGCTTTTTGTTCACTCTGGGATCGCTGTTGATCGTTTTGGCAAGCATCACGATAAATTGGATGATCTGCTTGGCAAGATAATACCCCGGGGCTGCCTTGGCGCCGAAGAAATAGGTGTGTGGGGTGAAATCGGCGTTGGGGTTCTCCAGTAGCCACTGGTAGGTGGCAAGAATGTTCAACGCGTTCATGTGCTGACGCTTATATTCGTGAAGGCGCTTTACCTGTACATCGAAAATGGAGTCCGGGTTCACAGACTCGTTCTGCGTTTTTTTCAGGTATTCGGCAAGGCGCTCCTTGTTCTCCCGCTTGATCTTCTTCAGGCGCTCCAATACGGAGGCGTCGTCCTGGAAGCGCAGAAGCTCAGAAAGCTTTCCGGCGTCATGGATATAGCCGGGTCCGGTGAGCTCCGTGATCAGGGAGGCGAGCTTCGGGTTCGCCTGATTGAGCCAGCGGCGATGGGCGATGCCGTTGGTCACATTGGTGAACTTCTGAGGCTCTTCCACATAGAAGTCGTGGAACAGATCGTTTTTCAAAATATCGCTGTGCAGGGCGGAAACGCCGTTGACATTGTGAGAGCCGATGACGGCCAGATTGGCCATCTTCACATAGCCCTCGCTGATGGGGGCCATGCGGTAAATCTTTCCTTCCTCCACGCCCTTTTGACGCATCTCTTCCCAGAAGCGCCGGTCGATCTCCTCCACGATCTGATAGATCCTGGGCAGGCGCATCTTGAACAGGTCGATGCTCCAGCTTTCCAAAGCCTCGCTCATCACGGTGTGGTTGGTGTAGGCGATGGTGCTCTTTACGATCCGCCAGGCGTCGTCCCAGCCGTATCCGCACTCGTCCAGCATGACCCGCATCATTTCAGGAATCGCCAGAACGGGATGGGTGTCGTTGAGGTGGATGGCGGCCAGCTCCGGCAGGTCGTCCAAAGAGCTGTGGGTAAACAGGTGGCGGCGGATGATGTCCTGAATGGAGGCGGAAACCAGGAAATACTGCTGAGAAAGGCGCAGAAGCTTACCGTCGGTGTGGTTGTCCTCCGGATACAGCACCTTGGTGATGACCTCCGCCATGGCTTGCTGCTCCATGGCTCGCATATAGTTGCCGCCGTTAAACAGGCTCATGTCAAATTTGTTGTTTTCCGCCTTCCAGATCCGCAGCAGGCTGATGCCCTTGCCGTCCATGCCGGAGACGCACAGGTCATAGGGCACCGCGGTGACACAGGTGGCGTCTCTGTGGCGCACGGAGTGATAGCCGTCGTGCCACTGCTCTTCGATATGGCCGTCAAAATGGACCTCTACAGAATTCTCCGGGACCTGCTGCAGCCAGGCGCTGCCGCCGGGCAGCCAGAAGTCCGGCAGTTCTGTCTGCCAGCCGTCTACCAGCTTTTGGCGGAAGATGCCGTACTCATATCGAAGGGAATATCCCATGGCGGGATACCCCTGGGTGGCCAGGCCGTCCAGAAAACAGGCGGCAAGCCTTCCAAGGCCTCCGTTCCCTAAGCCGGCGTCCGGCTCCTGCTCATACAGAGACTCCAGCTTGATATTGAGACCTGCCAGGGCTTTCCGGAAATTTTCCTCTAAGCCCAGGTTAAACAGGTTGTTGCGCAGAGAGCGCCCCAAAAGGAACTCCATGCACAGATAGTAGATCTGCTTCGTCTTTGATTTTTCCGCGTTTGCCACGAATTCCGCCCGGCCCCTGGTGAGGATCTCCCGCACAATGTGTACGACGGCTTTATAATATTCCTCGTTGGTGGCGTTTTCCAAAGAGACGCCGAAGGAGTGGGCAAGCCTTTCCTGTATGGCTTCCCGGATTTCTGGAACAGTCATCTTGTAATCCATAAAAAAGCCTCCAAATATGTGAATAATCACATGATAATCAAGAAATAAAGGGCATATTCATCTCCCTGCCCGTGCATTATACACTAAAAAACGCGCTAAAACAATCGTAAGAAAGAAAAAAGCTGAAAGGGAATATTTAGGCAGTATTTACAAGGAAAGCACCAAAAAACGGCCCGAAGGCGCGGGAACCGCCAATCCATAGCCCAAGCCGCTGTTTTTTGGATGCGAATGAAGAAACCCGGTCTTCTGCGCCGGCAAAAGCGGCCCGTTTCACAGGCCGGGGGATCTTTGTAATAACAGCGGCGCCGATGTTGTTATTTTATCATAGGGACAGAAAAAACACAATGAAAAAAGGCGCAGATCTCAGAAATCTTCCTGAGAGAGAGGAAAATTTGGAAAAATTTCCGGGGAAAGGGCGAAAATTCTTTGCTTTGAGACCGTTTTTGCCTTATAATATTAAACATACTGGAAGCACAAAAGACATAGACCGGGCGGCTGAGCCGTTTTCCGGCTGGTGGAAAGGAAGAGAAGCTTTGGAAAAAAGACGCATCCGGCTGGAAATTAACGGTGTTGTCTGCGGCCTGATCACTGAGGAAAGCGAAGAGTACATGCAGGCTCTGGCCAATGAGGTGGGCGAGCTGATGAGGGAAATCCTGGACGCCTCTCCCTTTATCACCAGAGAGGCGGCGGCCTTGACGGCGGCTTTGGGCTATTGTGACGACGCCAAAAAGAACGGAAAAAAGGCGAATGAGTTTTCTGAGCGCGCAGAGGAGCTGGAGGTAGAGGCCGAGATCTGGCAGGAGGACAAAGAAAAGCTTCTCGCGAAGGCGGGGGAAGAGGCCAAAAAGCAGATCGAAGCCCTCTCAGAGGAGAATACCGCTCTGAAGGAGGCGGCCGTCCAGGCAGCCGCGAGAGAAGAGCGGCTGCAGATCGCCTTAAAGGAACAGGAAACCCTTCGCAGAGAGCTGGAAGAGGCTCTGAGCTCCCGGGAAGTTCCCCAGCGGGAAGCGGACCCCGTGGACCGGGAGGAGATCGAAAGGCTGCAAAAGGAGCTTGCAGGGCTGCGGGAGCAGCTGAAGGAGAGGGAAGGTTCTCCGGAAGGGGCAAAGGAGCAAGAGCCTCGGACGGTCTCCGGGAACCCGGTGAAGCTCCGCAATCCCCTGCGCCATCCGGAGATGGAGGAAGAGGGGCTCAGAAGCTTTTTTGAAAAAAAGAAGTAACACGGAGGATACATGGATCGAATAGAAGTATTGGCGCCGGCGGGCGGGGAAGAATCTCTGCGCGCCGCCGTGTTTTCCGGGGCGGATGCCGTCTATCTGGGAGGCGAGGCCTTCGGAGCCAGGGCGAACGCCAAGAATTTCAGCAGGGAGGCGCTGAAAAACGCAGTGGCGTTTTGCCATGGGCGTGGGGTAAAAGTATATGTTACGGTAAATACTTTACTGAAGGATACAGAGCTTTTGGCGGCTCTGGATTTTGTAAAGTTTCTCTGTTCTCTTTCTGTAGACGCGGTGCTGGTTCAGGACCTGGGCCTGCTGGCACTGATCCGGGAACGGGCGCAGGACCTCACCCTGCACGCTTCCACGCAGATGAGCCTGCACACGCCGGACGGGCTGAGGCTTGCATCCTCCCTTGGGGTCAAACGGGCGGTGCTCGCCAGAGAGATGTCCTTAAAGGAGATCGCAGAAGCCCACAGGGCCTGCGGGATCCAGTTGGAAGCCTTTGTACACGGGGCGCTTTGCATGTCTGTTTCCGGGCAGTGCTATCTCAGCGCCATGCTGGGAGGGAGAAGCGGAAATCGGGGCATGTGCGCTCAGCCCTGCCGCCTGCCCTTTTCAGCGCCTGGCGGCACAGGGCATGATCTGTCGCTGAAGGATCTCTCCTTTTTGAAGGAGGTGGAAGAGCTTTGGGCGGCAGGCGTGTGCTCTGCCAAGATCGAGGGCAGGATGAAGCGGCCGGAATATGTGGCCGCCGCTGTCTCTGCCTGCCGGAAGGCAGCTGATGGGGAAGAGATCCCGCAAAAGCTTTTGGAAGATTTGGAGGCGGTGTTTTCCCGCTCCGGCTTTACCAAGGGGTATCTCACAGGACAGCGGGGCGCGGGAATGTTCGGAATCCGCACCCGGGAGGATGTGACGGGAGCGACGGAAAAGGTGTTTTCCTCTCTGCGCGCCCTTTATCGGGAGGAGCGCAAAAGTCAGGAGGTCCGTTTCAGTCTGGAAGAGACCGGCGGAAGCGTCCGGCTGACCGCCTGGGACCGGAAGGGGAGAAGCTTCCGGGCCGAGGAGAAACGGGAGGATGGGGTTTCCCCGTTGAGCCGGGAAAGATGTGAGGAACAGCTGAAAAAGACAGGGGGAACGCCCTTTTTCCTCTCAGAGGCACAGACGCCGGAAAAGGGCGTCCCTCTCACGGTGGCAAAATTGAATTCTCTGCGCCGGAGAGCACTGGAAGGCCTGCTTTCTCTTCGGGAGAAAAGAGAGCAGCTCCCGTTTCTGGAAAAGCCCCTTTCCTTTCCGGAGCATCCTCCTCGCCGGGAGAAGCGTCTGCCGCTGAGGGCCTTGTTCCGCCGGGCAGAGCAGGTGTGTGATGAGGCGAAGGAATGTGAGGCCATCGCTCTTCCTCTGGAGACGGATACGAGAGAGCTTCTCGCCCTGAGAGAGCGGGGCTTTGAGCGGATCCTGCTGGAGTTGCCCCGGGCTATGTTCGGGGTGGAGGATGCGGTGAGAAGCCTCCTTTTCCAGCGTATGGAACTGGGCTTTCAGGAAGCGGTGTGCGGGAATCTGGGGGCGGTGGAAACCGCCCGGAGCCTGGGGGCAGTGGTACACGGATCCTTTTCTCTCAATGCGGCGAACACGGCGAGTTTGGAGCTTCTCTCCAAGCTGGGCCTTTGCTCCTGCGAGGTGTCCATGGAGCTTACCGGGAAAGAGCTTTCTCACTTGGGCGGAATGCTTCCCAGAGGGGTGATGGTGTACGGACGACAGGCGCTGATGCTTTTGAGAAACTGCCCCCTGGCCAATTCTCCCAAGGGGTGCCTGAACTGCAAAAAGCCGGGGCACATCACGGACCGGAAGAAAAAGCGGTTTCCGGTGGTCTGCAGAAAGATCGGAGAAAGCAGAGGGATCGAGCTGCTCAACAGCGTTTCCCTCTCCCTTTTGGGGAAAGAGGGGGAGCTTTCCGCGGCGGATTTCGGCATTTTCCGTTTTACAGTGGAAAACTCTGTGGAATGTGGGCAGCTTTTAGCATGCTGGTTTCGCGGGGAAACACCGGATGGCGACTATACTCGGGGCCTTTTTTACCGGGGTGTTGAATAACGGTGGAAAACCTTGTGGAAAATGTTGAGTTCCCGCGTGAAAATTTTCACCCGGGAAACCGGACGGAGAAAGGAAGAGAGAAATGGAAGAAAAGGTACTGCTTGTCAAACGCTTGAAGGAAGGAGCTGTGCTTCCGGAACGGAAAACGCCGGGCAGCGCGGGCTATGACCTGTGCGCCTGCATCGCGAAGGAGTTTACCATCGAGCCGGGAGAGCTGGCTATTTTTCCCACGGGCCTGGCGGTGGAGATCCCGGAGGGTCACGCGGGGATGATCTTTACCAGAAGCGGGCTGGGGGTCAAGCACGGGATCGCTGTCGCCAACGGTGTAGGTGTCATCGACAGCGACTACCGGGGAGAGATCCATGTGGGGCTGCGCAATTCCAGCAAGGTCCCCTATACGGTGATCCCGGGGGAACGGATTGCCCAGCTGATTGTCATGCCGGTGGCTCTTTTTGAGGTCAGACAGACCGATTCCCTCTCCGAGACACAGCGAGGGGAAAAGGGCTTCGGCAGCACCGGAAGCAACTGAGAAAAGACGAGGCGGGAAACGGCCGTGCGGGCAGGACTGAAAGCGGCGGGTCAAGAAAAAATTTCTGGAAATAATTCCAGATAATAATTTCCGAAAAATGGAATATCTTGTGTCTCATTTTACAGAATATGGCATATCTTATGGATTTTTGAAAATTCCGAAGTTTATGTAAACTTTGTTGTTGAGAAAAAAGAGAAAATGGGATATAATAACGGGTGTGGCCTCTTTTGGAAACCGCCTGTCTTTTGCAGAGAACTCTGCCGGAAAGAGGCTGAAGCTCTTTGCTTTGGGCAAAAGAGGTTTTGAGAAGGGTTTCAGGGCAAGAGGCCCTGAGGGATAAGCGTAAAATTTTGTAAAATTTTATTTTGGGAGGGCCTTCGCAAAGCGGGGACCGGAAAGGTAGATTTCAGATGGCAGGGCTTTCAGGACTTTTTTCAATGTTTTCCATGTTTTCCAAGGATATAGGGATCGACTTGGGCACCGCCAATACCCTGGTGTTCATGCGGGGCAAGGGCATCGTCATGCGCGAGCCCTCCGTGGTGGCGGTGGATGTGCGTACCGACGAGGTGCTGGCCGTGGGAAAGCAGGCCAAGGAGATGCTGGGCAGAACGCCCGGCTCCATTGTGGCGGTGCGTCCTTTGAAGGACGGCGTGATCGCCGACTTCGATGTGACGGCGGCCATGCTGAAATATTTCATTAAAAAGGCGCTGAAGTCCGGGGCGCTGAGCCGCCCCAGGATCGTGGTGTGTATTCCCTCCGGAGTTACCGAGGTGGAGAGAAGAGCCGTTGAAGACGCGGCCAGACAGGCGGGCTCCAACAATGTGGACCTCATCGAAGAGCCTATGGCGGCGGCCATTGGCGCTGGCCTCCCCGTAGGAGAGCCCACCGGAAGCATGGTGGTGGACATCGGCGGCGGCACCTCCGAGGTGGCGGTGATCTCTCTGGGAGATATCGTCACGGCGGTTTCCGTGCGTATGGCGGGGGACAAGTTCGACGAGGCCATCGTCACCTATGTGAAGAAGAAGTATAACCTCCTCATCGGTGAGCGCACCGCAGAGGAGATCAAGATGAAGATCGGCTCCGCCTTCCCCACGGAGGACACCATCAATTCCTTTGTGGAGATCAAGGGCCGGAACCTGGTAGACGGGCTGCCGAAAAATGTGACCATCCACGCCGACGAGGTGCGGGAGGCTTTGGGAGACAGCGTGATGCTGGTGGTGGACGCTATCAAGGACACCCTGGAAAAGACGCCTCCGGAGCTGGCCGCGGACATCATCGACCGGGGCATTATGCTCACCGGCGGCGGCGCGCTGCTGCGGGGGCTGGATAAGCTGGTCAGCCAGGAGACGGGGATTCCCGTCCATGTGGCGGAGCGGCCTTTGGACTGCGTGGTGGAGGGTACCGGGAAAAGCCTGGAGATCGATCTGCCCAAGTCCTACCGCAGGGTTTCCCGAAAGAAGTAAGAGACTTAGACCATTTGAGGAGGGGCTGCCGCACAGGGCGGCACGAGAAACAGTCCCGCAGAAGGGGCAGCTTTTTCGTGCCCGCGTTTTCGCGGCGGACCCCCTTTTTCGCTTCTCTGGAATATGAAAAGAAAGGAGGCAGGAGGCTTGAGAGATTTTTTCAAGGCCAGCTCTTTTAAGGTGCTGGTCATCACCGTGGTGGTGCTTTTGGGCATCATCATCTATACAGCCAGCGCAGGCGGGTCGTTTCTGGCCAATATCCTGGGCTTTGTCTCCTCCCCCATGCAGAGCATCGCTACCGAGACGGTGGACGGCGCTTTGAGCTTTGTGGATCTGGACGGACTTTCCAGAGAGGAATTGAAGGCCATGATCTCCGATCTGCAGGCGGAGAATTCTACCCTCAGAGAGGGCCAGGTAAAGCTCTATGACCTGGAGCAGGAAAACGAGCAGCTCAAGGAGCAGCTGAACATCGCGGAAAGCGCCCCCGATACGGAAATGCTTTCCGCCTCCGTGATTGGGAGAGATCCCGGGGATGTGTTCTACGGCTTCTCTATCAACAAGGGGACCCTGGCGGGGATCAGCGTGGGAGACCCGGTGATTACCAAACAGGGGCTGGTGGGAATCGTCACTCAGGCCTATGCCACCACCAGCAAGGTTACCTGTATCCTCTCGGAGAATGTGAAAATCGGAGCCATCTGCAAAAAAGAGGACGGGTATTCGGAAAGCGGCGTGATCACCAGCAATATCCAGACGGCGGCCGGAGGCCTGGTGCGTATGGACTACCTTTCCAACGAGACAAAGATCGAACCGGGAGATATCATCGTCACCTCCGGCTCTGCCAGCATTTATCCGGAGAACCTGATCATCGGAAGCGTGCAGAGCGTGGAGAAATCGGAAAACGATATTTCCTGCTACGCTGTGGTGAAGCCCTATGAAGACATCCGCAGCGTGAAGGAAGTCCATATTATCCTGAATTTCCCCGGAAAGGGAGAGGAACGGGAGGAAATTCCCCCTGTGGTGAGCGGCGATCCCCAGAACAACGAAGATGCGGAGGCGGGGAAATGACGGATTTTAACCGGGTCGTCCGGTATCTTGCCTATTCTCTGGAGCTTCTGGTGCTGTTTATGGTACAGGAGACGCCCGGGCTGATGCCCACGATTTTCGGGGGCCGCCCGCTTCTGGTTTTGCCGGCGGCTATTTCCATGGCCCTGTTTGAAAGTGAACTGCCCGCGCTGGCCTTTGGCGTGGCGGGAGGGCTGTTCCTGGATTTCGGCCTTTCCGGAGCTATGGGCTTTCACGCCCTGATTTTAGCGGTGCTCTGCTATTTTGTGAGTGTTCTCGCAAAGGTCTATTTACAGGTAAATTTTGTAACGGCGCTGATCACCGGTATCTGGACGGCCGGGGTGGTGGTGTGCCTGGAATGGCTGTTTCTTTTTTATTTTTCCGGCTATTCCATGCCGGGCTACGCCTTTTATCATCACTATCTGCCGGAATATTTTTATACGCTGCTGTTTTTTCCCCTCACCTATCTTTTAAACAAGGGACTGTTCCAGGCTTTGCAGCAGCCCCAGTAAAAGAGGGGAACATACCGCTTGCGGCGTATATCGTTAGTATATATACACGGTTGCGTATACCGTTAAGTTCATCAAACTCAGGAGAAAGGAAAAGGACTCGCCATGAAATTACCCAGGCTTCCCAAAATCGGCCGCTCCATGGTCTGTATTTTACTTTTGGCGGCCTTTTTCCTCTGGTATGAGCTGCGTCTTGTAGAGTGGCAGATCGTCAAGGGAGACGAATTTAAGGAGATCGCCTTAAGCGACAACACCGATTCCCTGGAGATCCCGGCCGCACGGGGAGAGATCCTGGACAAAAACGGTGTGGTGATTGCGGGGAACAGGACCTCCTACAACCTGGTTTATGATGCCCTGAGCATGGTGTATTCCCAGCGCAACGCCACCATCGTCAAGGTGGTCTCCCTTTTGGAAGCTCGGGGAGAAAAGTGGCGGGATATTCTGCCCATCCGGCTTTCCGAGGAGGGGGAATATGTGTTCCGGGAGGACCGGGAGGAAGAGATCAAGACTCTGAAGGAGGATCTGAACCTGGCGGAGTACGCCACGGCTCAGGACTGCATGACAGCGCTGATCAAGGAATACGACTGCTCCGGCTATTCCAATGAGGATACCAGGATCGTGGCCTCCGTGCGATACAGCATGACCAAGGACGGATATTCCCGCACCAACCCCTATGTCATCGCCCGGGATGTCTCCGCTGAGACCATCGGTGTGTTCGGCGAGCGGGCGGCAGAATTCCCCGGAATTGAGGCCCGGGTAGAGGTGGAGCGCTACTATGGGGAAGAGGGAGACCTTGCCCCCCATGTGGTGGGAAATGTGGGAAGCCTTTCTGCCGAGCAGTATGACGCCGCAGTGGAGCGGGGAGACGCCTATGACAGGACGGAGAACCTTTCCGGCTATAAGTGGACGGATGCCATGGGACAAAGCGGCCTGGAAAGCGTTTTTGAATCTCAGCTGAGAGGAAAACGGGGCAAAAAGAGCGTACTGACAGACGAGACCGGCGCGGTCCGCAGCGTCACGGTTACCCAGGCGCCTGAGGAGGGCAACAGCGTCCACCTGACGCTGGACGCGGATCTCCAGCGCACGGCCAATCTCTCTCTGGAGGAAAATATCAAGGCCAACACCCGGGCAAAGGACTGTACAGCAGGAGCTGCGGTGGTGCTGGATGTGAAGACCTTCGGAGTACTGGCCTGTTCCGTCTATCCCGATTTCGATATGAACCTTTACGCTACAGACGACAGTTATGTGAAAAGGGTTTTGAACGACAAGGAAGAGCCTCTTTATAACAGGGCTTTGGAGGGGACCTACACCCCCGGCTCCGTCTTTAAGCCCATGGTGGCGCTGGCGGCTTTGCAGGAGGGTGTGATCAACGCCTCCTCCACCCCTTATAATTGCGACGGGATGTTCCGGTATTACGACCTGAGCCTTCGATGCACCGATCATCACGGCTTTGCGGATATCTATTCCGCTCTGGCAGGATCCTGCAACGCTTTTTTCTGTGATGTGGGGCTGGATCTCACCATCCGCAGGATGGACGCCTACGCTCAGTATTTTGCCTTGGGTACACAGACGGGAGTGGAGCTTTACGAGGAGACGGGCATGATGTCCAATCCTCAGGAATATCAGGAAAGCCATGCCGGAGTGGCGTGGACGGACGGCCTTACGGCCCAGACGGCCATCGGCCAATGCGACAACACCTTTACGCCGATCCAGCTGGCCACCTACTGCGCGACCATTGCCAACGGCGGCGTTCGCCTGCGCACCCATTTTCTCGACCGGATTACGGATTACACCGGCGAGGAGACTGTTGAAGTCTACCGGCCGGAGATCCTTTCCGACGCCGGGCTTTCTTCTGATGTGCTGGGTGTGGTGAGAGAGGGAATGAGGCAGGTGGCTGCTTCCCCCGACGGCACCGCCTATACCACCTTCGGAGATTATCCCTACGGCGTGGCGGCCAAGACCGGTACCGCGGAAACCGCGGAAAATGAGGAGAAGGAACCCAATCTGACCTTTATCGCCTACGCTCCCATCGAAGACCCGCAGATTGCTGTGGCCGTGGTGCTGGAGGAGGGATATAAGGGAGCGTATGCCCAGCAGGTGGCGAAGGACATTTTTGACCAGTATTTCGGCCTGGTGACCAGAGACGCCCAGGGCAATCGCTACAACAGCGGGGGCGATCAGATCGACTCCCAGGGCAAGGTGATCAAAACCAAGGAGGAGCTGGACGCGGAAGCTTCCCCTTCTCCCTCTGTGGGAAGCTCCTCTTCCGGAAGTTCTTCTCCGGAAAGCTCCGATTTTCCGAAGCCCACTCCCTCCCCTTCCGGAGGCCGCGACGACGGGATCCCGGATCTGCCCTACACCGGAGAGAGCAGCGCTGCTCCTGACGCATCGCTGCCTCCTGAGACCAGCTCCTCCCCGCAAAGCGATGCTTTTCCCAATTCTCCCTACTGGAGCGGCCCATAAGTGGGGTGGGAGGCCTGAGAAAATTTTGTTTCTCAAAAAGAATCACTAAAGTGGAAGCCTATAAACTGTTAAAAACAGATAAAAAATAAGAAAATTAATATTTGTTTTTGACAATTTGCCACCTATGTGTTATCATGGTAGTCGAGGTAATTTTCTTATGGGAATTTCAACGGTGATCACGTCCGGCAAAGGCGGGGTCGGAAAGTCCACGATATGTGTGGGCTTGGGACGCGCGCTGGCTCAAAAGGGCCGCCGTGTGCTGATGGTAGATCTTGACGCCGGGCTTCGCAGTCTGGACCGCATGACGGGAACCGAAGAAGAGCTGGTGTTCGATATTTCGGATGTGGTGGAGGGACGATGCGCCCCCATAGACGCCATCTACCCCTGCGGAGAAGAAGGCCTGTTCCTGCTTCCCGCGCCCTCTTCCGGTGAGCGGATTGTGACGGCCAACGCCATGAGCCACCTGGTCCCCCTTCTGAAGCGATACTATGACCATGTGCTGCTGGATTCTCCCGCAGGCGTGGGAAGGGGATTCCACTCTGCCGCCTGCGCGGCGGACCGGGCGCTGGTCGTGTGCAGCCCGGACCCTGTCTGTGTACGCGGCGCCAGTGCGGTAAAAGGGCTTCTGGAAAAACTTCAGGTTTCCTGGCAGAGGCTGATCATCAATCGTTTTAACAGCGAATTTTTCCAGGAAACAGATGCCTATGCCGATTTGGACGGAGTGATCGACGCTTCCGGTGTGCGTCTGTTCGGCGTGGTGCCGGAGGACTTTTCCATGGCGGCGTCGTTTTTAAAGGGAAATGAAGCGCCCAAGTCCTCCCCCGGGATGTTGGCGGTGTGCCGGATCGCCGGGAGGCTGGAGGGGGATCTGGTCCCCTTATCCCTGTTTTGAGAAGAGTGCTGGTATGATTTGGGAACATGCGCGGCAAAAGCCGGAAGGTGAAGGCTCAGCCCGCTTTAAAGGAGGAGAGCAGCTATGAACATTGCGATTACAGCCCATGACGCGAAAAAGGAATTGATGGTACAGTTCTGTATTGCCTATTGCGGTATTTTAAGCCGCCACAACCTTTGCGGGACAGGCACTACGGGAAAGATGGTCTCTGAGGCTACTGGGCTGAAGATCCAGCAGTTTTTAAGCGGGCCTCAGGGCGGCGACCAGCAAATTTCCGCCCGGATCGCTTTCAACGAGATCGATCTGCTGCTGTTTTTCCGGGATCCGCTGACGCCCAAGCCCAACGAGCCCAACGACATGAATCTGCTGCGCATCTGCGATATGCACAATATTCCGGTGGCCACCAATATCGCCACGGCGGAGATGCTGATTCACGGCCTGGAGCGGGGAGATCTGGACTGGCGGGATCTGGTGCGGAATTGAGAGCGTAAAAAAGCGGACAGAGGCGAAATTGGGGCCTCTGTCCGTCTTGACAAAGTGGGGGGAATCCCTCTATAATGGAGTTGGATCACTTGATCCGGCTGAACCGGTGAGGACCGGGATGAGTACTTTGACCCCACGCGGCAGAGAGAGGGGGCGCGAAAATGTGCCACGGCCTGTTTTCAGCGCTGAAAGCCCCCTTGGCGCAGGACGAGGGAAAGACGCCCGCGAGCCGGAAACCGAAGAAAAAAAGGAAGGCGGCAGTTCCGCCTTTGAATTAGGGTGGCACCACGGAGATACCTTCGTCCCTTATGCGCTTTGCGTATGGGCGGAGTTTTTTTTTACTCTCCTGCTGACGAAGGGAGTGAGGCCCGTGGTGGGTCCTGTTCCAAAACAGAGGAGACGCTTTGCGAAAATAAGAGGCGGAAAATAAAAGCGGGACAGAATGGGAAAAACCGCTTACGGAAAGGAAAAGGAAAATGGAGCTGATTACAAAGGCGCCTAAGGGTACGGTGGATATCGTCCCGGGTGTTTCGGAAAAATGGCAGGCGATGGAGGCCGTGTTCCAAAGCGAGGCGGAGTTAAACGGCTTCCGGGAGATCCGGACCCCGGTGTTCGAGCATACGGAGCTGTTTTTGCGCAGTGTGGGAGACACCACCGATGTGGTGGAAAAGCAGATGTACACCTTTGAGGATAAGGGAGGCCGCTCTGTCACCCTGCGTCCGGAGGGCACTGCCGGAGCTGTGCGGGCCATGCTGGAAAACGGCCTGTATAACGCCGGATATCCGGTCAAGCTGTACTATACGACCTCCTGCTACCGCTATGAAAAGCCCCAGGCGGGCCGCCTGCGGGAGCTCCACCAATTCGGTGTGGAGATGTTCGGCGCGGCAGAGCCTGCGGCTGACGCCCAGGTGATCGCCATGGCCCTTTCCGCTTTCCGGAGACTGGGCCTTGAGGATGTGGGCTTACAGCTCAACTCCATCGGCTGCCCCCAGTGCCGCAAAGAATATCACAAGGCGCTGAAGGAGTACTTTACTGCCCGAAAGGATCAGCTCTGCGAGACCTGCCTTTCCCGGCTGGAGCGCAACCCCATGCGGATCCTGGACTGCAAAAGCCCTGTCTGCTCTGAGATCGCCAAGGGGGCGCCGAAAATCACCGATTATCTCTGTGAGGACTGCCGCGCTCATTTTAAGCAGGTGCAGGGGTATCTCACAGAGCTGGGCGTTGAATATGAGCTGGACCCCGGCCTGGTACGGGGCTTGGATTACTACACCAGAACGGTGTTTGAATTCCCCTCCAAGAGCCTGGGCTTTGCCCTGGGCGGCGGCGGAAGGTATGACGGGCTGGTGGAGGAAATGGGCGGCAAGCCCACCCCCGGTTTGGGCTTCGGCCTGGGGCTGGACCGTATCCTGATGGCGCTGGAGGCCCAAAAGGCGGAGTTCCCGGAGCCCACGCGCTGCGAGGTCTATATCGCCTCCATGGGAGAGGCCGCCCTCAAGAAGGCCCTCGCCCTCACGGACGCCCTGCACAAATGCGGCGTTCCGGCAGACTGTGATCTCTGTGCCAGGGGCTTAAAGGCTCAAATGAAATATGCCGATAAGATTTGCGCCCGCTATACCATGGTACTGGGAGACAACGAGCTCCAGGCGGGAAAGGCAGACTTAAAGCATATGAAAACCGGCCAGACGAAAAAGATTTCCATCGGAGAAGGCTTTGTGGACGATTATCTCACCGCCAGCACCGCTCAGGAGGATCTGAGCTTCTGACGCCGTGAAAGTAAATCAAAAAACGGCCCGATAAAACGGGAAGATCAAACAAACAGGAAAGAAGAGGGATAGAAGGATGACTCAGTCCAGAACGCATACCTGCGGACAGCTGCGGCTGGAAAACGCGGGAGAAAAGGTCACGCTCAGCGGGTGGATGGAAAACTTGAGAGAGGTAGGAGGCAATATCGGCTTTCTTGTGCTTCGGGATTTTTACGGCACCACCCAGGTGGTGGTGGAGACAGAAGAGCTTTTGCGCGAGGTGAAGGCTCTCAATAAGGAGACCACGATCCAGGTGACCGGAACAGTGCGGGAGCGCACCAATAAAAATCCAAAGATTCCCACCGGAGAGGTCGAGATCGTGCCGGAAACCATCACAGTGCTGGGCCGCTGCCGGTACCACGAGCTGCCCTTTGAGGTGAATTTCTCCCGGGACGCCGATGAGTCCCAGCGGCTGAAATACAGATATTTGGACCTGCGCAATCCCTCTGTGAAGCAGAATATCGTCATGCGTTCCAGGGTCGTTTCCGCTTTGCGCAGAGCCATGGAGGAGCACGGCTTTTTAGAGATCACCACCCCCATCCTGACCGCCTCCTCCCCGGAGGGCGCAAGGGATTATCTGGTCCCCTCCCGGAAGCATCCGGGAGAGTTTTATGCGCTCCCTCAGGCTCCCCAGCAATTTAAGCAGCTGCTGATGGCCTCCGGGTTCGACCGCTATTTCCAGATCGCCCCCTGCTTCCGGGACGAGGACGCCCGGGGCGACCGGTCTCCCGGAGAATTTTATCAGCTGGATATGGAGATGGCCTTTGCCTCTCAGGAGGATGTATTTGCCGTGCTGGAGGATGTGCTTCCTCCCATTTTCGCGAAATACGGCGCCTACAGCGTGGCTTCCAAGGCGCCCTTTACCCGGATTCCCTACCTGCAGGCCATGGAGGAGTTTGGCACAGACAAGCCGGACCTGCGTATCGACCTGAGAGTGAAGGATGTGACAGAGCTGCTCTCCGGCTGCGGCTTTCCGCCCTTTGAAAACAGCGTGATCAAGGCTGTGCCTGTGTCGGATTGTGCCCTTACCAGAAAAGCCATCGACAAGCTGTGCGAGGATATCGAGGTACAGGCCGGGAAAAAGCCCTATTGGTTTAAAATGGACGAACAGGGAGCGCTTGCCGGCGGAATTGCAAAGTTTTTGAACGCACAGGAGAGCCTTGCACGGCAGGTGACCGAGGCGCTGGGGCTCACTCCCGGAACTTTGGTGATGGTGTCTGCCGGCCCCAAAAACGAGGCTGTGAAAACGGCGGGTGTGGCCCTGAAGTTTTTGGGCGAGGCCTGCGAGGGGCATATGGATAAGGAGCGCTATGAATTCTGCTGGATCGTGGACTTCCCCATGTATGAGATCGGAGAGGAATCCGGGAAGCTGGAATTCTGCCACAATCCGTTTTCCATGCCCTCCGGAGGAATGGAGGCCCTGCTGAAGGTAGAGCGGGGAGAATTGGACCCGCTGGAGCTTTCGGCGCAGCAGTACGACCTGGTGTGCAACGGAATTGAGCTCTCCTCCGGCGCGGTGCGCAACCACGACCCGGAGATCATGGTGAAGGCCTTTGAGATGGTGGGTCTGGGAGAAGAGGATGTAAAGGCCAAATTCCCCGCCATGTACAACGCCTTCTGCTACGGCGCTCCGCCCCATGCCGGGATCGCGCCGGGCGTGGACCGCATGGTCATGCTGCTTTCCGGCGAGAGCTCCATCCGGGAAGTGATCGCCTTCCCGATGAACAAGAGCGCGCAGGATGTGATGATGGGCGCCCCCTCTCAGGTGACTGAAGCCCAGCTTCGGGAACTGTGCATCAAGGTGGAGGCCGAGAAGGAATAAAAGCTGTTTTTCTTTCGGAGAGCGCAGGAGAATCAAAAAAATTTTTTCTGCCGCCGTTTCCTTCGTGGAACATTGGGAAAAAGAGGGAATCGGCCTAGAAGGACCTTGCGATATGCCGGTTCCGCCTACCGTGAAACTATTCTGAAAATCAATACATTTTGCGTTTTTGACATTAAAAAAGATAAAAAACCACAATATATAGTATTGACAGATGCTTTTTGGTAGCCTATAATGAAAGCCGCCCCTCAAAAGAGAGGGGCGGCTTTTGTGTGGAAAACTTTCTTATCGGAAAATTTTTTCTGTCGGAAAGTTCAAAAATGGATAAGACAAGGAAAAGAGGAGCAGGTAATGATTAAGACCATCGTGAAAAGAAGCGGAGAAAAAGTTCCGTTCGACGCGTCCAAGATCCGCGGGGCAATTTTCAAGGCCAATGTGCGCAACGCCGGAGAGCGGTTTGACGACGCGGAGCTGGACCGGTTGACAAACGCTGTGGTAGAGCAGCTGCAAAAGCTCAAAAAGGTCCCCACGGTGGAGCAGATCCAGGATATCGTTGAGGAGAAGCTGATCGAGGCCGACTACCCCAAAACGGCGAAGGCCTATATCCTTTACCGGGCGGAGCACCAGAAGATCCGCGAGATGGACGACGAGCTGGTGAAGATCTACTCGGCCCTGACCTTTGTCTCTGCGGAGGACTCTGACCTGAAGCGGGAAAACGCCAATATCAACGCGGATACCGCTATGGGCACCATGCTCAAGTATGGCTCCGAGGGTTCCAAAAGCTTCTATGAAAAATATGTGATCCCTCCGGAGATCGCCCAAGCGGACGCCGAGGGAGATATCCATATTCACGACAAGGATTTTTATACTCTGACGGAAACCTGCTGCCAGATCGACCTGATCAAGCTGTTCCACAACGGATTTTCCACTGGCCACGGCTATTTGAGAGAGCCCAACGACATCCGCAGCTACGCGGCGCTGGCCTGTATCGCCATCCAGGCGAATCAGAATGAAATGCACGGCGGCCAGAGCGTGCCGATTTTCGATTACGCCATGGCTCAGGGCGTGGATAAAACCTACCGCAAGGAGTATTTCAAGGCCCTTCCCCAGTTCTTCCAGGTGAGCAAGGGCATGGCCTATGAGGACGCGGCCGCCATGGTAGCCGCCATGAAGGGGGCCATCGGGTCTGAGATCTCCATGGACTCCTGTGAGGAATACGCACAGAAGGCTGTAGGCTTCCTGCCCGCCCATCAGCGGGAGAGCGGCTTTGAGGAGATCACAGAGGAAGAGACTCTGGACGCCTGCCGCTACGCGAAGGAGACCGCCTGGAGAGAGACGGACAAGGCCACCTATCAGGCCATGGAGGCCCTGGTGCACAACCTCAACACCATGAATTCCAGAGCGGGCGCCCAGGTGCCCTTTTC
Organism: uncultured Neglectibacter sp.; assembly: GCA_946554335.1. Classification (GTDB taxonomy): domain Bacteria; phylum Bacillota; class Clostridia; order Oscillospirales; family Acutalibacteraceae; genus Acutalibacter. The sequence continues at coordinate 76,907 of CAMNSA010000003.1, read as the reverse complement.
CTCCCTGAACTACGGCACCGATACCTCCCAGCAGGGCAGAATGGTGATCCGCAACCTCCTGCTGGCCACAGAGGCGGGCCTGGGAGATGGGGAGACCCCTATCTTCCCGGTGCAGATCTTCAAGGTCAAGGAAGGGGTCAATTACAACGAAGAGGATCCCAACTACGACCTGTTCAAGCTGGCTATGCGGGTTTCTGCCAAGCGGCTGTTCCCCAATTTCAGCTTTATTGACGCGCCCTTCAATCTTCAGTATTACAAGCCGGGAGATTACGATACCGAGATCGCCTATATGGGCTGCCGCACTCGCGTGATGGGAAACATTCACGACAGAAAGCGGGAGACCACCTGCGGCCGTGGAAACCTGAGCTTTACCTCCGTGAACCTCCCCCGCATCGGGATCGAGGCCAAGGGGGATGTGAAGAAATTCTATGAGATCCTGGACCAGCGCATTGACCTGTGCGTAGAGCAGCTTCTGCACCGCTTCAAGATCCAGTGCAGCAAGAAGGCCTACAACTATCCCTTCCTCATGGGACAGGGGGTGTGGATCGACTCTGACAAGCTGGACCGCAACGACTCTGTGGCGGAGGTTTTGAAGCACGGCACTCTTTCCATCGGCTTTATCGGCCTGGCGGAGACCTTGAAGGCTTTGACCGGCAAGCACCACGGCGAGAGCGAGGAAAGCTACAAGCTGGGGCTTGAGATCATCACCTATATGAGAAAGCGGATGGACGACAAGTCCAAGGAGACCGGGCTCAATTTCACCCTGCTGGCCACTCCGGCGGAGGGACTTTCCGGAACCTTCGTGCGCATCGACCAGAAGAAGTTCGGGAAGATCCCCGGCGTCACGGACCGGGACTACTACACAAACTCCTTCCATATCCCGGTGTATTATCCCATCAACGCCTTTGAAAAGATCAAGAAGGAGGCGCCCTTCCACGCCCTGACCAACGCGGGACATATCAGTTATGTGGAATTGGATGGGGATATCTGCAAAAACATCGACGCCTTTGAAAGCGTGATCCGCTGCATGAAGGAATCCGGGATCGGCTATGGCTCGGTGAACCATCCGGTGGATCGGGACCCGGTGTGCGGGTATAACGGCATTATCGACGATGTATGTCCCCGCTGCGGAAGACACGCGGGCGAGGGCGTTCCGGTAAAGAAGCTGATGGAGCTGAGAAAGAAATATCACGATGTACCGGACTATTCCAGCCTGATCCGATAAATTTTTCTGGACAAATCCGCATCTATCGGTTATAATGAAAACAGAAACTATTCTTGATTTTATTTTTCCAAGGGAGGAAAGTCAAAATGGCAGCAAAAAAGACAACTGCGGTAAAAACGACAGCAAAGGCGAAGACGGCAAAAAAAGAAATTCTGGTAGGAGAAGGACGGGATTTTGAGCGGATCCGCCGCATCACCGGTTATCTGGTGGGCACGATGGATCGCTGGAATAACGCGAAAAGAGCTGAGGAGAAGGATCGGGTCAAGCACACCCTTTCCTTCAAGTAAGAGAGAAAGATGCGCATTTTACTCACCAATGACGATGGCATTGGTTCCCCCGGGCTTGTTTTCCTGAGGGATGCCCTGAGAGAGCGTCATGAAGTGGTTTTGGCCGCTCCCTCAGGGGAGCGCAGCGCGGTGGGCCACGGGATCACTTTGGACCGCCCCCTCTTTGTCAGGAGGCTTTCCGGGGATGAGGAGAGCTATGAGATCTCCGGCACGCCGGCGGACTGTGTTCGTTTGGGGCTGGGCCCTTTGCGGGGCGATCCGGTAGACCTGGTGATTTCCGGCCCGAACCGGGGCTATAACCTGGGGTTCGATCTCTTTTATTCCGGCACGGTGGGCGCAGCGATGGAGGCCGCCATGCAGGGGAAAAGGGCCATTGCCCTGTCCGCCTCTCCGAAGGCGGAGCCCAAAGAAGTGGTCAGAATCTTTCTAAAGCTTTTTTCTCAGTTAGATCCCCAAAAGGACATTGGCGAGGTGCTCAATATCAATATCCCGCCCCTGCCCTTGGAGAAGGTTACCGGCGTGCGGTGGGCGCCCCAGGCGCTTTCCTTTCCCTGGTGTGACCGGTACGAGTGCCGCACCTCTCCCTCCGGGCAGGAGTATTATTGGGTACACGGTACGCCTAACCCGGTGGAGCGGGGCGCGTCTACGGATGTGTCCGGGATTGAAGAAGGGGCTGTTACACTGACCCCGCTTACCTTTTCCCTCAACCGGGAAATGGGATTTCAGGGAAGCAGGCTGACCCTGTGAAAGAAGGACCGGCACGCAATGTCGGAGAAGGCTTAAGATTCTCCATCCCCGCGGCGCGGGCCGGGATTTGACCGGTTTTTCAGGGGGCCGCTGCAAAATGGTTCCATTTTGCGGCGGCCTCCTTTTTCCATTCGAGAAACGCGCGGCTTTGGTTTTAGGCGGAATTCCCCGTGCGGAGGCAATTTTTGTGAGAGAGGAAGGAAATAGAAAATGAGTGAGAAATTGATGGTGGCCGGGATCGTGCCGGAGTCCATTGTAGACGGCAGGGGGATCCGCTATACGGTATTTGTACAGGGCTGTCCCCACCACTGCCCGGGCTGCCATAATCCGGAGACTCATCCCTTTGAGGGGGGAACCCCTATGGAGGTGGAGGAAATTTTTGACGAGTTCCAAAAGAACCCCATTTTAAAGGGAATCACCTTCAGTGGAGGAGAGCCCTTTTGTCAGGCAGAGGTTCTGGCGCAGCTTGCCAGGCTGGTGCACAAGGCCGGAAAGGATGTGACCGTGTACAGCGGTTGGACCTATGAGGCCCTTTCCGCCATGGAAGACGAGGGTGTGAAAGCTCTTTTAGAGGAGACGGATATGCTGGTGGACGGGCCCTATCTCAAAGAACAGCGGAACCTGGAACTTTCCTTTCGCGGCAGTGAGAACCAGCGGCTCATCAATATGAAACGGACCAGGGCAGAGGGAAGCCCGGTGCTGTTTGAGGACTGACGGATTTTTAGAAAACCTGCGGGAAAAGGGGGGGAAGAAAATGGCGGAATTCTTTGAAATGCTGATGGTGGTATCCTTCGGCGTATCCTGGCCGCTGAATATCATAAAGTCCCTGCGCTCCAAAACGGCGAAGGGAAAAAGCGCCGCCTTCACGGTGCTGATTTTGATCGGCTATGTGTGCGGCATCGTCAGCAAGCTGACGGCGGACAAGGGACTTACCTATGTATTCGTGTTCTATGTGATCAATCTGGTGATGGTGTCTGTGGATCTGGGCCTTTATTTCCGAAACCGGAAGCTGGACGCCCGGCGGGATCAGGAAAAAGCCTGACGCCGGACTCCCCTATCTAAAAAGGAGGAAGCTGGAATGGAAAGCAAGTTTTTTACATCGGAAAAGCTCTTTGACAATGTGACCTTGATCCGAGGGCTGGCGGGAGAGAACTGCTATCTTATCGAGGGCGGGGAAAAGGCCATGCTGATAGACAGCCTCACCGGGGCGGGAAGCCTCAAGGCCTTTGTACGGGAACTGACGGATCTGCCCGTGGTGCTTGTGAACACCCATGGCCACGGGGATCACTGCGGGGGAAACTTTGAGTTTTCCCGGTGCTACATCCATCCGGCGGACATCCCCACGCTGTACGACGGCTTCGGAAAGGGCGTGGAGGGCCGGCACGCCTTTGTGATGGAGGGCAAGCGGGCAAAGGAGATGAAAAATCCTCCCACTTTGGAGGACATGGTCCCCACCCGCCCCATGGAGACCTTCCCGCTGAACGACGGGGATGTGTTTGATTTGGGCGGCGTTCGCCTGGAGGTCATCGAGGTGCCCGGGCATACCAAGGGCACGGTGGTCCTGCTGGACCGGGACAGGAGAGTGGTCTATTCCGGAGACGCCTGCAACGCCAACACCCTGCTGTGTACGGCAAGCTCTGTGACCGTGGAGGAATACCGGGAGGGGCTCCTGCATTTTCAAAGGTTCCTGCCCTGCTTTGACGGAATGTACGGCGGCCACAGCGTAGGGCTGGTGCCCAAGGTGATCCTGGAAGAGGCTTTAGAGCTGTGCGATGAGATCCTGGAGGGCCGGGACAGCCGGGTGGAGCTTGCAAGCCGCGGCCGCCCCTGCTACTACGCAAAGCCCTTCCACGGGGACTATCTCAGAGACGACGGGAAGCTGGCGAATATCGCCTACACCTTAGATCGTATCAGAAAATAACAGAAGAGCAAAAAGAACCTTTGGGCGAGGCTCTCTCGCCCAGAGGTTCTTCTTTCAGAAAAGAGAAACATGGGCCCGATACCCGCAAAAGCAGAAAAAAGCAGGAGAAAATAGAAAAGATTTACAAAAATATCCCGTTTATCTCTTTCTTTTTCCTTTTTTTGCTAGTATAATAAAGCTGTCAATCCACACAAAGGAGGAAGTTTCTGATGGCAAAAATAATCGGAAGACCTGCCCTTCCCAATATGCCCTGGCAGGACAAGCCCCAGGGATACGATAAACCGGTTTGGCGGTATGACCAGAATCCCATTATCAAGCGGGATGCGATCCCCACATCCAACAGCATTTTCAATTCCGCCGTGGTGGTGTTTGGGGACGCCTACGCAGGTGTGTTCCGCTGCGACAACAGAGGCGTGGAGATGGACATCTTTGCCGGCTTCTCCAAGGACGGGATCCATTGGGAGATCAATCACGATCCCATCGTCTTTGAAGGCGAGAAGGATGTGGTGCGCAAGGAGTACCGGTACGATCCCCGGGTCTGCTTTATCGAGGATCGGTATTATATCACCTGGTGCAACGGCTACCACGGACCCACCATAGGCATCGGCTACACCTATGATTTCAAGACCTTCTATCAGCTGGAGAACGCCTTCCTGCCCTACAACCGCAACGGCGTCCTGTTCCCCCGGAAGATCGGCGGAAACTACGCCATGGTCAGCCGTCCCAGCGACACGGGCCACACGCCCTTCGGCGACATCTTCTACAGCGAGAGCCCGGATCTCACCTTCTGGGGCAAGCACCGCTATGTGTTCGGCACGGCGGGCGGCTGGCAGTCCAAAAAGGTAGGCCCCGGCCCCACCCCCATCGAGACGGACGAAGGGTGGCTGATGATCTATCACGGCGTGCTCAATTCCTGCAACGGTTTCGTCTATCGCTTCGGCGTGGCCCTGTTGGATATCGACCGCCCCTGGATCGTGAAGGAGAGAGGCAACTTCTATGTGTTCGGCCCGGAGGAGCAGTATGAGCTCACCGGCGATGTGCCCAATGTCACCTTCCCCTGCGCGACTCTGACGGATCCCGCCACCGGCCGTATCGCCATCTACTACGGCGCGGCCGACACGGTGACCGGCCTTGCCTTCACCACAGTGGACGAGCTGCTTTCTTATATGAGAAAGTACCCCATGAAGGTGGGAGATCAGGAGAACAAATAAAGATAAAACGGCTCTTTTCCGAGAGCTCTGTCACACAGAAAGCCCCCCCTTGGGCCCCGCCTCTGAGGTCCCAAGGGGGGCTTGTCTTCTCCAAAGCCCGGAAGGGAATTTGACCAACTTCCCATTTTTGTGATATACTGAAATGCCAAAGAAAACACCAACGCGACTGTAAGGAAGGGAGAGAACAAGCCTTATGGCAGTGCAGAATAAACCCGCCGTGGCCGTGGCCACGGACAGCAACAGCGGGATCACCCAGGCTCAGGGGGCAAAGCACGGCATCGGTGTGATCCCCATGCCGTTTCTCATTGACGGGAAAGAGTATTTTGAGGATGTGTCCATCACCCGGGAGGAATTTTTCCAAAGGCTGGAGGAGGGCGCGGATGTGCAGACCTCTCAGCCCAGCCCCGAGTCTGTGACCAGCTTGTGGGACCGGCTTCTGGAGGAATATGAAGAGGTGGTCTATATCCCCATGTCCGGCGGGCTGAGCAATTCGGTGCAGACGGCGCTGATGCTTTCGGAAAGCTACGGCGGCAGGGTGCAGGTGGTGGATAATCACCGGATTTCCTGCTCTCAGAAGCAGTCCGTCCTGCAGGCCGTTCGCTTGGCGAAAACCGGCATGGACGCCGCTTCCATCAGGGACTTTTTGATGGAGCACGCCCTGGACGCCAGCATCTATATTGCGGTGGACACCTTGAAATACCTGAAAAAAGGCGGCCGGGTCACAGCCTCCGGCGCCGCCTTGGGAACGATCTTGAATATCAAGCCTGTTTTGCAGATCCAGGGAGAAAAGCTGGACGCCTACGCGAAGGTGAGAGGCATGAAGCTGGCCCAAAACAAAATGCTGGACGCCGTCGAAGGGGACATGAAGACCCGTTTCGCGGGCTGTGAGGTGATGATCAAGGGCGCCCACACCTGTGACGAAAAGACCGCCGCCCAGTGGAGGAAAACGATCTCCGCCCGCTTCCCCAGGCATAAGGTTTCCCTGGACCCGCTGGCCTTGAGCATCAGCTGCCATATCGGGGCAGGATCTCTTGCCGTGGTGTGTATGAAGATAGAGCCTCAGGCTGCAGGCGAGCCGTTCGAGCTGTAAGCCTCAGGGTCCCAGAAAGGTCACGCCCGGAAGGTTTCTCAAAACGGTAAAGACAACAGCCGACAGAAGGACTCCCAAAAGGATCCGGAAAAAGCGCCTGCTTTGATAGAGCGGGCGCTCTTGTTTTATGTACCGCACCGCTTCCCAGCTCCCGTACCCCAGCAAAAGGGGCACAAGCGCAAAGAGAAAGGGATTGTGGTGAAACGCCCCGAAAATATCCCCCTCCAAAAGGGAGAGAATCATTCTCTGCCCGCCGCAGCCGGCGCAGGTAAACCCGGTAAAGCGCAGGATCAGGCAGGGAGGCTTTACGAAAAAGAGCAGAAGAAGCCCTGTGATCACGATCCCTGAAAGGATCCCTGTCACCCGGAGGATCCGCTTTTTCAATTTTTTGCCCCCTTTCGCTTTTTCTGAGCTTCAGTATATCACGCCTGAAGGGGAAAAAACAGGGAAGGGCTTCTTAAAAACTTCTTACGAAAACTTCCGTGAAAAAGAGGTTGACTTAAAGTAGGCTTTAACAATTATAATAATTCTGAATCTGTAAGCTGACGGGAGGAAACGCCCTGCTCGGAAAGGGCGAAAGAGCTTACCGGCAAGAGAAAGGAGAACAGAAAATGGCAGAAAAGTATTTGGGAGAAAACATCAAAAAGCTGGGCTTCGGCCTGATGCGCCTGCCGATGAAGGGTGAAGAGATCGACATTGAGCAGACCAAGAGAATGGCAGACACCTTTATGGCCAAGGGCTTTACTTATTTTGACACGGCCTATGTGTATATCGGCGGCAAGAGCGAGGTGGCACTGAAGGAGGCGGTGGTAGACCGCTATCCCAGAGAGAGCTTCCAGTGCGCGACCAAGCTGCCTTTGTGGGATTTCAAGGAGCCCGCTGAGATGGAGAAGGTATTTGAGGAGTCCCTTTCAAGAGCGGGGCTCACCTATTACGATTTTTACCTTTTGCACGCCATGGACCACGAGAAGGTAAAAAAAGCCGACGCTCTCGACGCCTGGGGATTCATGAAGCGCTTGAAGGCAGAGGGAAGGGCAAAGCATATTGGCTTCTCCTTCCACGATTCGGCGGATGTGCTGGACGAGATCCTCGCTGCCCATCCGGAAATGGAATTTGTGCAGCTGCAGATCAACTACGCGGACTGGGAGGATGAGAATGTGCAGTCCCGCAAGTGCTATGAGGTGGCCCGCAAGCATCAGAAGCCGGTCATCATCATGGAGCCTGTGAAGGGCGGTTCTCTGGCCACCATGCCTCCTCAGGTACAACAGGTGTTCCAGAAGGCGAACCCCAACGCTTCCGTTCCCTCCTGGGCGGTGCGGTATGCAGCTTCTCTGGAGGGTGTGATCACCGTGCTTTCCGGCATGTCCAATGAAGAGCAGCTCAACGACAACACCTCTTATATGGAGAACTTCCAGCCCCTGTCCGATCAGGAGCGGGGGACGGTCTCTCAGGTGGTGGATATCCTGCGCACCATTCCCACCATTCCCTGCACCAAGTGCAAGTATTGTGTGGACGGCTGCCCCCAGAAGATCAACATTCCCGGGATCTTCGCGGCCATGAATACCCTGACCCTCTACAACAACGAGGCGGGCGCCAAGCGTTCTTATGAAAATTCCGTAAAAGAGGGCGGAAAGGCCTCTGACTGTATCCAGTGCGGGTCCTGTGAGGCCCATTGTCCGCAGCACATCGAGATCATTGAGACGCTGAAGAAGGCCGCTGCTGCTCTGGAGTAAGTATAGGGTAAATTTTCTTGCAATAACTCAAAAAAGATCGCCCGTTGGAAAACGCCTGTTTTCCGACGGGCGGTCTCTGTTTTGTCCGGTGGGGAGAAAGCGGATCATGGGGCGGAAAAGGGGGATAGGTCCCCGGCTTTTTGGGGAAACTGAAGGGGAGGGAAAAGGGGAATTTTCCCGCTGATCCCGGGAGTTTGGGGAAGTTTTGCATTTTTTGGAAGCCTGTGCTATAATGGCCTCACAAATGCGTTTACTGCCGGAAAGCCGTTCCTGTTTTTCGGGAGTTAGGGCCCTGTTTTTGCGGCTCTTACAATGGTTTACACTGAGGTGATTTCTCTGTGCATATGATCAAAAAGCTGAAAAGGACTATTGTATTTGTGCTGAAGATAGCCCTTTTTGCCTCCCTTTTCGGAATTTTCTTCGGGATCTTCGGGATCCGGAATCCCTGGCTTTTCAATTTTTCCAGAACGACGGGCGTCACCATGGTCACCTTTGTGGTGTTGGGCATTGCCCTGATGTCCGTATACGGCGGGTACGCCATCGGCGCCCAGAAAAGTAAGCCCATCGTCCATTCCATGGCGCTGGCTACGGTGATCACCGACCTGGTGACGCACCTGCAGCTGTCCATTATGAATACCAGCGAAAAGAACAATGACCATTTTGTCTATGAAACGCCTCATCTGCTGCTGCTTGTGATGGTGCTTCAGATCCTGGTCATTATCTTTTTCGCCTATTTCGGCAATTATGTATATTTCTCCATCGAGCCTCCGGAGCACTGCTGCGTCCTCTCCTCTTCCCGGGAGAGCCTGGGGCATATCATCCCGAAGATCCTGCGCTTCCGCAAGCAGTACGAGGTGGACGAGATCGTGCGCTATGACGCGGAAAATGTGCTGGATGTCATCGAGCGAAACGATACGGTGTTTCTCTACGATGTGCCGGACGAGGCCAGGACCAGGCTGATCAATTTCTGCTATCAGAGGCAGAAGAACATCTATTATAACTTTGAAGTGCGGGATGTGGTGTCCGAGGGCGCGGGAACGGTCACGCTGGACGACGAGACCCTGGTGATGTATATGGCCAAGGACCTCACCTTTGAGCAGCGGATCGTCAAGCGGCTGATGGATATTTTCATCTCTCTGGTGGCGCTGATCCTCACAAGCCCCATCATGCTTTTCTGCGCCATCGCCATCAAGGCGGAGGACGGGGGAAAGGTGTTTTACAAGCAGAAGCGCCTGACCAAGTACGGCCGGGTGTTCGAGGTGTATAAATTCCGCACCATGAAGGAGGAAAACTCCATCCACAAATCGGTGACGGCGGACGACGACCGCATTACCCGCATCGGAAAGTGGCTGAGGAAATTCCGCATTGACGAGCTGCCGCAGATGCTCAATATCCTGAAGGGGGATATGACGGTGGTAGGCCCCCGGCCGGAGATGCTGGAAAATGTGGAAAAATACACCAAAGAGCTGCCGGAGTTCTCCTATCGCCTGCGCATGAAGGCGGGGCTGACCGGGCTTGCGCAGATCGGCGGGAAGTACAACACCTCCCCCAGGGACAAGCTGGTCATGGATCTTTTGTATATCGAAAACTACAGCATCTGGCAGGACTTAAAGCTGATCTTCCAGACCTTCACCGTATTCTTGAAAGCCTCTGAAAGCACGGAGGCCTTCGGAGTGGAAGAGGTTTACGATTTTGACGAGGACCGGGGAAAAAGACGAAAAGAGCGGATCCAAAAGCAGGAGGAAAAGGGCGAGGTGGACCATGACAGCCATTCATGAGTATCTGAAGCGGATCTTTTCCGGCACGGAGGAAGAGTTCTTTTCCGTGGCCAACAGCGCCATGGAGGAGGGAAAAAAGCTCTTTATCATCACGGCGAACCCGGAGATCCTGATGAACGCCCAGAGAGACCCGCAGGTGGAAAAGCTGCTGCTCTCTCCGGAGGCGGTGATCGTGCCGGACGGCATCGGCGTGGTGAAGGCCATGCGCAGCTGCTCTTTGGAATCCAAGGAGCGGATCACCGGGGTAGACCTTTCCCAGAGGCTGCTGAAAGCCGCGGGCGAGGCGGGCAGGCGAATCTGCCTGTTGGGGGCAAAGGAAGAGGTGGTCTCCACCCTCAAAAAGAAGCTTGAGGAGCAGTATCCCCAGGCGCAGATCCACGCGAAAAACGGCTATGGAGCCGATAAGGATGAGGATTTTCGCAGTCTTTGCGCCCATGAGCCGGATCTCTTTCTGGTGGCCCTGGGAGCGCCCAATCAGGAGCTTTTGATCTTCCGGCATCTGGAGGAGCTCAAAAAGGGCGTCCTAATGGGAGTGGGGGGCTCCTTCGATGTGCTCAGCGGGTTAAAGCGGCGGGCGCCGAAGCTTTTTGTGAAAACCAATACCGAATGGTTGTACAGGATCCTGAGAGAGCCCTCCCGTTTGGGCAGGTTCTACCGGAACAATGTAAAGTTTTTAAGAGAAGTGAAGCGTGCCCCGCATAAGACGCGGAAAGAAAAGTAAATTCGGGCCGGCGCTTGCGCCGGCCTTTCCGAGGTAAAAGCATGGAAGCCTCCGGCTTCCATGCTTCACAGTTCTGAGGCTCAAAGCTTTAGAAATTTGTAAGGAACTTGTAGATGATAATTTGAAAGATGCCCTCTATGATAGAGAGCGGAAAAAAGGAGACCGTACTCATGGAAAAAGTGAAAGTGCTGTCCGTGTTTGGAACCCGGCCGGAAACCATCAAAATGGCCCCTCTTGTAAAGGAGCTTGACAGACGGGAAGAATTTGAAAGCCTGGTGTGCGTTACGGCTCAGCACCGGGAAATGCTGGACCAGGTACTGGGCGCCTTTCAGATCGTACCGGATTACGATCTGGACATCATGCGCCGGGGTCAGACCCTTTCCGACATCACCTGCCGGGTATTGAAGGGCCTGGAAGAGGTCATTAAAGAGGTAGAGCCGCATATGATTTTAGTACACGGCGACACCACTACCACCTTTGCGGGAGCCCTGGCAGCCTTTTACGCCCGGGTGGCGGTAGGCCATGTGGAGGCGGGGCTTCGCACCTATGACAAGTATTCCCCCTACCCGGAGGAGATGAACCGGCAGTTCGTGGGATGTGTGGCGGATCTTCATTTCGCCCCTACCGAGCTCAGCCGTCAGAACCTTCTGCGGGAGGGAAAAAAGGACGAGACCATCGTGATCACCGGAAACACGGGGATCGACGCACTGAAGACCACCGTGCGGGAAGATTACGAGGACGAGCTGCTTCGCTGGGCAAAGGGTTCAAGGCTTCTGGTACTCACCGCCCACCGCAGGGAGAATCTGGGGGAGCCCATGCACAGGATGTTCCGGGCGATCCGGCGGATCGTGGAGGAATTTCCCGATGTGAAAATAGTTTATCCTGTACACCTCAATCCCCTTGTGCAGCAGGCAGCTCAGGAAGAGCTGGGCGGAAGTGACCGCATCCGGCTCATCGAGCCCTTAGAGGTCATTGAGTTTCACAATCTTCTGGCCCGGTCTTACCTGATCCTCACCGACAGCGGCGGGATCCAGGAGGAAGCTCCCTCCCTGGGAAAGCCGGTGATCGTGCTGCGGGATACCACCGAGCGCCCGGAGGGTCTGAAGGCGGGAACCCTGAAGCTTGCGGGAACAGACGAGAATGTGATCTATTCCATGGTGAAGGAGCTCCTGACTGACGAAGAGGAATACCATAGGATGAGCCACGCGCAGAACCCTTACGGAGATGGGCGCTCCAGCGCCCGGATCGCAGACGCCATCCTCCGGTGGCATGAGAACCAAAGATAAGAAGGAACGAGGAACGATGGAAGAAATTCAGACAAACAGCCCGAAGAAGAATTTCGGGGTAAGCTTTCGGGTCACCAGAAAGAGGATCATTTTCGGCGCGGTCCTGGTCCTTTTGGCCGCCTTGTTTTTCGCTTTTAATCCCCAACTGTTTTTCGGAGGGCCGGGGGCGGAGGAGCCGTCCTTTCAGCTTATCGATACCCTGTGCTATGGAGTATTGCTGGGCGCCTGCTGTGTGCTGTGCTTCTTAGAGGTAAGGCTGCCCTACTATGTCCGGGCCATTACGGGATGGGCCATGCTTCCCATCCTGCCGCTGATCACCTTTATCGCGGTGGACAGCATCAATAATACCAGGATCGCCAGCTTCAGCTTTTCCACCTCCCTTGCCAATTATATCGGCTATCTGATGGTCTTTGCCCTGATCTTTGCCCTGTGCCGAAGGGTGTGGATCACAGCGGCCGCGGGGGGCGCGATCTTTCTCTTTTTCGGGATCGCAAACTACTTTACGGCTGAGTTTAGGGGGGCGCCCATTCTGCCCTGGGATATCCAGGCGGTGAGTACGGCGTTCTCTGTGGCCGGAGGCTATCGCTACGAGATGACAGAGCAGATCGCGATCTCTCTGCTGCTCTATATTTTGGTCTGTCTCATCTGCTTCAGGGTCTGCCCCCGGGGGAAAGAGCACACCAGCCGCCGGTTCCGTTTTGCCCAGCGGGTGGGGGCTCTGACGATTTCCGCCGTTCTTTTTCTGATGATCTTTCCCGCCAATATTCTTTCCGACCTGGGCATTTCCGTCTGGGCGTGGAACCAGAAGACCAGCTCTAAGCTTACAGGGGTCACGGCGGGATTTTTTGCCAATATTCAGTACCTGATGGTGGATAAGCCCGCCGGGTATTCCGCCCAGAAGGTGAAAGCGCTTGAGGAGGAAATCGAAGCCCTGCCCGAGCTGGACGCTCTGGGCTCTCCCTCCAAGGCGCCCACGATCATCACGGTGATGAACGAATCCATGACGGACTTTGCCGCAGTGAATCCGGACCTTGCCCTGGAGCCGGACCCTCAGCCCTTTCTCCATTCCCTCCAGGCTTCCGGAAAACTGATCTGGGGTACGGCCAGCTCCTCCGTTTACGGGGGGAACACCTGCAACAGCGAGTACGAATTTTTGACCGGGAACACCCTGTCCTTTTTGCCTACCGGCAGTAAGCCTTACCAGCAGTATGTGGACGGCTACCAGACCTCGCTGGTGAGCACTCTGAAAAGCCAGGGCTACCGGTGTGTCGCTATCCACCCCGGCCAGCGCACTGCCTGGCACAGGAACACGGCCTATCCCTATTTCCGGTTTGACGAGTTTCTGGATGTGACCTCCTTTGACATCAGGCGCACCCTGGAGCACAACCTCACCAGCGACGCCTCCTGCTATGACCAGGTCATCTATGAGTACGAGCACAGAGGAGAGGATCCGCTGTTCCTGTTCAATGTCACCATTCAAAACCACGGCGGCTATGAGGATGAGGATTTTCCCACCACAGTCCGGGTGAAGGACACTCCCGGAGAGTTTCCGGAAACGGAGCAGTACTTGAGCCTTGTCAAAAAATCAGACGAGGCTTTGGAGAAGCTGATCTCCTATTTTTCCCAGCAGACAGATCCGGTGGTGATCCTGTTTTTCGGAGACCATTGGCCCAATCTGGAAACCGAATTTCTCTCCAGGCTGCTGGGGACGGATGCGGAAAATCTGGGTTTGACGGACATTATGCGGGAGCACGAGGTGCCCTTCTTCCTCTGGGCCAATTATCCCCTGGAGGCGCAGAAGATCGACCAGATCAGCTTAAATTATCTCTCCGGGCTGCTTTTGCGGGCGGCGGACCTGGAAGATACGGATTATGTGAAATTTTTGGAGTATGTGCGGGAGACCTTCCCGGTCATCACCGCCAACGGCATGGTGGACAAAGACGGCTGTCTCTACAAGACGGGCGAGAAGACGCCCTATAGCGAGATACTTAACGACTACGCGATCCTACAGTACAATAACGCCTTTGGAAAAATCGAGAAAAGGGAAGAGATTTTCTTACCATGAAAGAACGCAAGCGAGGAAAACTCCGGCGCTGGGTCACATTTTCTCTGGAGCCGAAAAATTTCTGGGCAGCGGGCGCCTTACTTTTGGGGGCCTTGTTGCTTTGCCTGGTCACTTCCTATCTGTTTATAGAGGACCCGCCGCAGGGAAGAGTTCCGCTTTTCATGGGACGCGTCTGGAAGGTTTTCCTTCTGGTTCTCCTTTCTGAGCTTTTTATGTTCCTGCGCATCCGGCTATCCAGCCGGACGCGCAGGGCGTTTTCCTATGTGTTTTTATTTATTGCGCCTTTTTTGGCTTTTCTGACAGTGGATTTAATAAACGAAACCAATTTCCCGAAATGGTTTCAGCTTGCTACGCTGCGTCCCAGAAAGGTTTTGGGCAATTATCTTTGCTATCTGTTTTTGTTCTTGCTGCTGTATGGTCTGTTTCGCAGCGTGTTTTTTGCCTGCCTGACAGGCGAAGCGGCTTTCTTCCTGTTCGGCGCTGCCAATTATTTTACGGTGGCCTTTCGGGGCAGCCCCATTTTGCCCTGGGATTTTACCGCGGTGGGGACGGCTGCCGATGTGATCCGCGGATATGAGCTGAGGATGACCTTTCGTATGCTTTTCCTTTTGCTCCTGCTGGTAACATTCCTCTGCCTGGTTTTTTCCGTCTGCGGGGCAAGGCCTCTGCCGGCCGGCCGGCGCTGGAGATGGGGAGAAAGAGGCGTTTCTGTCCTTTCGTCTGGTCTGCTCCTGTTTTTGCTGCTTCCCTGTAATCTGCTTTCCCATATGACCATTACGGTGTATCCATGGCGGCAGGCGAGCGGTATGCGGGTCAGCGGGGTGATGGGCGGTTTCTTTGCCAACTGCAATTACCTGATAGTGGACAAGCCGGAAGCCTATTCTCCTCAGAGAGTGGAAGAGCTGGAAAAGGAATCTCAGGCGCTTCCCGGGGCGGAAATGCTGGGATATCCCAGCGAGGCTCCCGATATCATCGTGATCATGAACGAATCGCTGGCCGATTTTACCCGGATCGGGGATCTTACCTATTCTGAAGACCCCTTGCCGGTGCTTCATCGGCTGGAGGCTTCCGGCGAGGTCATTTGGGGGAATGCCTATGCTTCGATTTACGGGGGAGGAACCTGTAACAGCGAGTACGAGTTTTTAACGGGGAATACGACGGCCTTTTTACCGGTGGGCGCCAGGCCCTATCAGCAATATGTAACCTCCCTTCAGCCTTCTCTCGCACGGGTTCTGTCTCAGCGGGGCTACGAAACGGTGGCGGTCCACCCCGGAGAGAGAAACGCCTGGCAGAGGGACAGAGCCTACCCGAACCTGGGGTTCGAGCGATTCATAGACGGAGCCTCCTTTGAGGTGGAGCAGGAATATGTGCGGGGCTTTACCACAGACCGCACCAATTACGATCAGGTGATCTATGAATACGAGCATCGTGACCGGGAGAAAAGCCTGTTCCTGTTCAACGTTACCATAGCCAATCACGGCGGTTACGCAACGCCCAACTACGAAAGTACGATCAAGCTCACCAATGCGGCGGGTCGGTATCCCACGGCAGAGCAATACCTTTCCCTGCTGAAGGATTCCGATCGGGATTTCGGAGAGCTGATCGACTATTTTTCCGGAGAGCCGAGACCGGTGGTGATTTTGATGTTCGGCGACCATTGGCCTCGTTTGGAAGACCGCTTCTATACAGAGATTTTGGGGGAGAATGTGGAAAACCTTTCTCTGGAGAGTACTCAGCGCATGTATGAGGTGCCCTTTGTCATCTGGGCAAATTACCCTCTGAAGGGGCAGCAGACACAGGCGATGGGACTTAATTATCTGTCAAATTACCTCTCCCGGGCGGCAGGGCTTGAGCTTACCGGCTATCAGCGCTTTTTAGAGCGGCTGCGGGAGAGCGTTCCGGTTATCAATGCGCTGGGTTTTCAGGGGCAGGATGGAGTCTGGTATCAGACAGGGGAGAAAAGCCCTTATACGAAAGAGCTGCTGGAATATGAAGTTTTGCAGTACAACAATATTTTCGACGATAGAAAACGGCGGGAAGCTTTTTTCCTTGGCGTGGATGCTTTGGAGATGACAGGAGGGATAGATCATGCACAAGGCAGCAGTCAGGCGGGTCAATGAATGGGACGGGCCCGCGATGCTGAAGATCTACGCTCCCTATACAGGCACCTGCCATGCGCCGGAGCAGGAGGTTCCTTCACTGCAAAGCTATATTCAGCGGATCGACCGTTATACCTACGGCCTGGGCTGGATCCTCTGCGAGATCGATTCCACCCCGGCTGGCTTCTGCCATTTGAGAGAGTGGCGGGAAGCGCCGAAAGATCTGTTTTGTACAGAGCTGGAGCTGTATGTCAAAGAAGAGTTTCAGCGCCGCCGGGTAGGGTGTGCCTTGTGGGAACTGATGCGGGATATGATGGAGCTGGGAAATCGGAAAAGGGTGGTTTCCTACATTCATCGGGAGAACGAAGAGGCCCTTCGCTTCTTTGAGGCTATGGGTTTTTTCAGGGAGCGGGAAGGCAGCGGAGAGCTTGTGTGCTTCAGCTTCTCTCTGAAGCCCCGGGACCCTGAGGCCCAGCTTCCCACAAAGCCTTATTTGATCGAGAATCTCGATTATGAGGCCGCGAGAGAAAAGGCGGCGAAGGGGATCCTGCAAGAGAAATAGAAATGTCTTTTTGAAGGGACGCGTGAGGAATTTTCTTTACGCGTCCCTTTTTGCCCCTCTCCCTGAAAAACAGGTGATTTCTCATGGGAAGGCAGGAAAATTTTTCAGTGAAAAACGCGGCGGGGCATTGTCAAAGCTTTGCTTTCGTGGTATGATAATCCTGATTTTGATAAAATGCGGAAGAATGGTGTTTTTTCAGGATCCGAGGCTACTGTTTTGTTCTTTTTATGCTGTTTTCTAATAATTCCACTAGGGAAGGGAGGGAATTTCTGATGCCCAGTAATGCGATCGAAAGCGCCGCAAACGGACCTTCTACAGTTCAGGTGGTGCTGATGGGACTGGTCACGGTCTTTGTGGTGCTGGTTTGCCTGATCGTTATCATCAAGGTGATGGGACTGATCATGGAGAAGGTCTCCGGAAAGCCCCAGGGATCTGCCGCGCCTGCACCGGCCCCCGCTTCTGTGACGGCTGGGCCCAACCGCCAGCAGCTGGTGGCGGCCATTGCGGCGGCTATTGCGGAGGATATGGGCTGCGAGGTCAGCCATTTGAAGATCCATTCCATCCGCAGGCTGTAAGTCTTGTAAATCGGACGGCCGGCAGAGCCGGAGAGGTCCGGGCAGAACATGATTATCTGATCGTTTAACATCTGGAAAGAGGGATTTCGCTATGAGAAAGTACAATGTCAATGTAAACGGCACTGCTTATGAAGTTACCGTAGAAGAAGTAAAGGCTGGCGCGGCTCCCGCTCCTGCCGCTGCTCCGGCCCCGGCCGCCGCACCCGCTCCTGCTCCTGCTCCGGCTGCCGCCCCGGCTCCTGCCGGCGCGGGCGAGCAGATCACCGCTCCCATGCCCGGCACCATCCTGGATGTGAAGGTCGCGGCCGGTCAGGCTGTGAAGTCCGGCGATGTGCTGATGATCCTGGAAGCCATGAAGATGGAAAATGAGATCATGGCCCCCAAGGACGGCACCGTTACCGCTGTTTCCGTATCGAAGGGCGCGGCTGTGGAAAGCGGTACACTCCTTTGCACCATTGCGTAAGCTCTTCCCACAGAATAAACAAAAGGAGTGAAACTGATTCATGGACGCGATTATGACCTTTTTGCAGAGCACAGGCTTTGCCCAGCTGGCCGAGAATCCCCTTTCTTTGGTGATGATCGCCATCTCCTGTGTGCTGCTGTATCTTGCCATTGTCAAGAAATTTGAGCCTCTGCTGCTGCTGCCTATCGCTTTCGGCATGCTGCTGACGAACCTTCCCGGCGCGGGAATGTACCACGCGGCGCTGTACGAGGGCGGCCATGTGCATTGGGAGATGTTCGCGGATGGAATCCCTCTGCTGACAGCGGAGGGCACGCCGGTCCTGGATGCCGCCGGAAAGCTTGTAACGGAGTCTGTGGGCCTTCTGGACGTCCTTTACCTGGGCGTTAAGCTGGGGATTTATCCCTGCCTGATCTTTATCGGCGTGGGAGCCGGAACTGACTTTGCTCCCCTGATCGCCAACCCCAAGACCCTGCTTCTGGGCGCTGCCGCCCAGCTGGGTATCTTTATCACCTTTGTGGGCGCTCAGCTTTTGGGCTTTAAGCCCGCAGAGGCCGGCGCCATCGGCATTATCGGCGGTGCGGATGGTCCTACCGCCATTTACACCACCGCGAAGCTGGCTCCTCACTTGTTAGGGCCTATCGCCGTTGCCGCCTATTCCTATATGGCTTTGGTGCCGGTGATCCAGCCGCCCATTATGAAGCTTCTCACCACCAAGGAGGAGAGAAGGATCAAGATGCGTCAGCTGCGTCCCGTTTCCAAGACGGAGAAGATTCTGTTCCCCATCATCGTGACGATCTTCGTCTCCTTTATGCTGCCCTCTGCGGCTCCGCTGGTAGGCTGCCTGATGCTGGGCAACCTAATGAGAGAATGCGGCGTTGTGGACCGCCTGAACAAGACGGTGCAGAATGAGCTGATGAATATTGTCACCATCTTCCTGGGCGTTTCCGTGGGCGCTACCGCTACTGCGGCCAACTTCCTGAACCTTGAGACCCTTGGAATCCTGGTGATGGGCGTTGTGGCCTTTGGCTTCGGTACTGCCGGAGGCGTGCTGCTCGCCAAGCTGATGAATGTGTTCAGCAAGGAGAAGGTGAACCCCCTGATCGGCTCCGCCGGTGTTTCCGCCGTTCCCATGGCCGCCCGGGTCTCTCAGGTGGTGGGCCAGAAGGAGGATCCTTCCAACTTCCTTTTGATGCACGCCATGGGTCCCAATGTGGCAGGCGTGATCGGTTCCGCTGTTGCGGCCGGCGTGCTGCTGGCCCTGTTTGGCTAAGCGAGTTCTGTGAAGATTTCACAGGGAAAGGAAACGGATTGAAATTATGGCAAAAAATCCCCTTAGAATAACGGATACCATTCTGAGAGACGCCCATCAGTCTCAGGCGGCTACCCGTATGAAGATCGAGGATATGATCCCGGTGCTGCCCCTTCTGGACAGTGTGGGCTACTGGTCCCTGGAGTGCTGGGGCGGCGCGACCTTTGATGTGTGTATGCGCTTTTTGAATGAAGACCCCTGGGAGCGGCTGCGCACTCTGAAAAAGGGTCTTCCCAACACCAAGCTTCAGATGCTGCTGCGCGGCCAGAATCTTCTGGGCTACCGCCATTACGCCGACGATGTGGTAGAGGCCTTCTGTAAGAAATCCATTGAAAACGGCATCGATATCGTGCGTATTTTTGACGCCCTTAACGACCCGAGAAACGTGGAGGCGGCCGTCAAATATGTGAAGGAGTACGGCGGCATGGCGGAGGTGGCCATCAGCTACACCAAGAGCCCCGTACACAGCGAGGACTATTTTGTTAAGCTCGCTATGAAGCTGGAGAGCATGGGCGCGGACACCATCTGCATCAAGGACATGGCTAACCTGCTTTTGCCCTATGACGCCTATTCTCTCGTCAAGAAGCTGAAGGAAAATGTGGGAGTGCCCATTCACCTGCATACCCATAACACCACCGGCACGGGAGATATGACCAACCTGATGGCGGCTCAGGCCGGTGTGGATATTGTAGACTGTGCGCTCTCTCCGCTGGCCAACGGCACCTCTCAGCCTGCCACCGAGTCCATGGTGGCCACCTTGCAGGGCACCAGCCGGGATACCGGGCTGGATCTCCAGAAGCTTTCCGAGGCCGCTGTCCACTTCAGGGGCGTGGCGGAAAAGCTGGACGTGAGCCCCAAGGTTTTGAAGGTAGACACCAATACCCTGCTGTATCAGGTGCCTGGCGGAATGCTTTCCAATTTGATCTCTCAGCTCAAACAGGCCAACGCTGAGGATAAGTATTACGATGTATTGGCGGAGATCCCCCGGGTAAGAAAGGACTTCGGCTATCCGCCTCTGGTCACGCCCACCAGCCAGATCGTGGGCTCTCAGGCAGTGCTCAATATTCTTTCCGGCGAGCGCTACAAGATGATCACCAAGGAGTCCAAGGGTCTGCTTCGCGGCGAATACGGCCAGCTTCCCGGCGAGGTCAATGAGGAAGTGCGGAAGAAAGCCATCGGAAACGACGAGGTCATCACCTGCCGCCCCGCCGACCTGTTGGAGCCTGAAATGGAAAAGTTCCGCAAGGAAACCATGGAAAGCGGCCTTGCCAAGTGCGAGGAGGATGTTTTGAGCCTTGCGCTGTTCCCCCAGGTGGCCCAGAAGTTTTTGGAGTGGAGAGACGGCCCTCATACGGAGGAGCCGGCTGCCGCTCAGACTGCGCCTGCTGCCCCCGCACAGGATAACTCCCCCCGCACTCTGGTGGTAGAAGACCTGACAAACGGCAATTTCTAAATTTCATCTAATGTCAATCAAAAAGCTCTGCGCGTTTGCGCAGAGCTTTTTTGCTGTTTAGTTGTTAGTTTTTAGATATGAGTCGTCAGACCTTCTTGGCTCTCCCCCCCCTCAGCCACGGCTTACGCCGTGCCACCGTCTCGCCTTTCTCGCCTGCCGGCTCGGGCGGGTCAGAACGATTGCCACTGGCAATCTTCCCCGGCTCGGTTGCTGCATGCCAGTGGCATGCGTTCAGCAACGGTCTCACCTGCCGGTTCGGGCGGCGCTAAGCGGTCGCCACTGGCGACCAGCGCCCCAAAGGGGGAGCCAAGACTTGCCTCTCCCTCTGGGGTGAGTACGCCCCGGTGGGGCGTTGCCACGAACTGACCGAACCGGCAGGTGAGACGGTGGCGCGGCTCTGCCGCGACGGAGAGGGCGTGTTCTAGAAAAGCTTCCTTTGTTTCCAGAAGGGGAAGGGATGGAACTTTGTCACTTCGTCAGCTTTTGGTAAAGCTTCATCAGCTCCGCAACACAGCTTGATTCCGTCATGGTTTTCACATCAAAGCCGTAAGCCTGCATAACGGCTTTATCATTGTTTTGGTGGGCCTTGCGGAGCTCAGGCGGCATAGTGGTTTCGTCGTAAAGATCGGCAAGGCTGGAATCGGGATAAAGGGCGCGTGCGTCCAGAATGGCCTGTGCTGTTTCTTCTATCTTGGCCTTTTGCTCGTCCGTGGGCGTGGGCCAGGGGAAATTGTTGTAAACCACGTCTTTAGAGTAACGGTAGTCACTTTTTATTCTGCCGCATACTGCTCTAGTCCAAGCCATATGGACATTGGAAGTCAATATGCCGAAGTGATAAAGCGAGGTATCGATAATCATCAAGTTTGCATCGCCGCAGATAACTGACTTATCTACATAGCCAATCGGGACATATCGCCTGTTTTCAGAGGAGTGGCGAGGAATAATAATGTAATCAGCAGTTGCCGTTATTTGTTCACGAAATAATGTAGGTGTATCTGCTAATTTTCTGCGTCCCTCATCGGGGGCGTTTAACCGATCATTTTTGCAAGCGGATATACGCTCAACAATTTGCGGATAATCACGAACTTCTTTGGGTGAAGCTCCAACGAGCCACAAACACCACTTTTTTCTGTTATTTATAAAATCTGTTGCTTGCATAAAGGGGCGAATAAACTTAGAAACATCTGGTTTATTTCCAATAAAGCTAAGAAGCTCGTCATCTTCAATAATTAAAGCGCCACCATCAGCAGGACGATTTCCAGTTAGCACTTCTGCCACAGGGCATAAGGGCCTCTTTCTGCTGTCAATAAAAACATTAGGAGCGTCCAACAAATAGGCATTGATGTTCTGTGCTTCCTGCGGCCTATCAGACGAGTAAATCATTTTCGGTTTGTTGTTCAGGGCAGCGCTGAACCCCACAATGACGCAATGCACATGAGCTTTTAGGCTGGCCTCGCTGTCCCAGCGGAAGGTACGGTGAGCAAAGTCAATATGTATCCCAAAACGGTCATAAAGCGGCTTCCAAACGCCCGCCACCTGCTCCCCCTGTGTAATGGAATTGGTAGACACAAAGGCGGTGCGTATCTCTGTGTTCTGTATAAACTGCGCCGCTTTGAAATACCACCCCGCCACATAATCTATCTTTCCTGCCGTCTTGTAGGACTTTCCTTTTTCGTCCACATAGACGGAAAGAATATCCTCCTTTTGGGCTTTGCTTTGTAAGGAATATCCCACAAACGGAGGATTCCCCATGATATAATGGAGCTTTTCCTTGGGAACGACCTCATTCCAGTCCATGCGGAGCGCGTTGCCCTCTATGATATTGGCGTAGCTTTTCAGAGGAAGGAAGTCAAGGCTCATATGAACCACATCCTCCGTCTCCTTCATCATCTGGCTTTCCGCGATCCAGAGGGCAGTTTTCGCCACCGTCACGGCAAAGTCGTTGATCTCAATGCCGTAAAACTGCCCGATAGAAACCTGAATGGGGTTTTCCTTCTGCACTTCTCCAAAAGATGTTTGCCCGTGCCGGAGCTCAGAAATGACTTGGTTTTCCAGCCTGCGCAGAGAGAGGTAGGTTTCCGTCAAAAAGTTTCCTGACCCGCAGGCCGGGTCTAAAAATGTCAGGCTTGACAGCTTCTTTTGGTAGGCTTCCAGTCTGGCTTTCCGGGTCTTCTCCACGGTCTCAGAAAGGATTTCCGCAAGCTCTGCTTTCAGCTCGTCCAGAAACAGCGGGTCTATCACCTTGTGGATGTTCTCAATGCTGGTGTAGTGCATACCTCCTGAGCGTCGGGTTTCCGGGTTCAGGGTGCTTTCAAACACCGCCCCGAAAATGGTAGGGCTGATTTCACTCCAGTCAAAGTCCTCGCTGGCTTTCTGCAAAATGATCTCCACGATCTCTTCCGTCAGACGGGGAATTTCAATGCTTTCATCCGCGAACAGGCCTCCGTTTACATAGGGAAAGGCCAGCAGGTCGTCATCCAGATAGGGGTCTCGCTCTTCTTCCTTCTGGTCAAGAATGTGGAATAAATTGATTAGTGCCTGTCGCGCTTCGCTGCTATGCGCTTGCAGATAGTCATGAAAGAGATTTCTTTTCCCGAAAATCCCGGCGTCCTCTGCGTACAGACAAAATACCAGCCGGACACACAGCTTGTTCAGGCTTTGAAGCGTCGCCGGGTCGTCCGGGTCCTTGTACTGCTTCAAAAGAGCGTCATAGAGCTTCCCCACCAGCTCTCCGGCCTGTAAGGAAATTTCCATTTCCTTTTTGATATTTTCGTTTCCCGTATCCACCAGAAAGCCCAGGCGGTGATACTCCTTTTCCAGATTCTCCAGCAGCACGATCTCCGGCTCCTCATTGGGCCGGTTCATGTCGTGTATTTCAAAGCTTTGGAAATTGCTTACCACGATCCAGCGGGGAACCTGATTATAGGGCAAATATCCAGCATATCTTCTTGCCTGTCCGAAGGGCGTCAGCATACTGCCGTCTGACTGCTGATAGCCTTTTTTCAGGTCGATATCTTTTCCTTTTTGCTCGATGAGCACACGGGTGGAGGGAATATAGCCGTCGATAAAGCTGGTATGCCCCAGCTTGACCGGGACTTCAAATTGTATGTACTCCGTAGGGCGCTCCACTCCAAATACATTTTGGAGCAGGTCAATCCAAAACCGCTGGGTTTCCTGTTTTTCATCGCCGCGGCCTGTCCAGTCAGCAGCAAACTGTTTCGCTGCCTGTCTGCGCTCCGTTTCGGTCATGGAAAACACCCCTTTCTATTTCCCCGGCCACTCCCCGGAAACCACCCGGGGAAGGCCGGCCCAGTCTTTTTTGACCGAAAGCTTTTTCCCTCCCGCTTTGGAAAACAGCTGAGACACCTCGTCCCCCTGGGTCTCGCCGATCTCCACGGCGAAAACGCCGCCGGGGCGCAGCAGGGGAAGCCAGAGAGAGGCGATGGCACGGTAGAAAACAAGGCCGTCCTCTCCGCCGTCCAAGGCCATTTGCGGTTCCCTCTGCACCTCCCGCTGCAAGGTGGGCAGCTCGTCCTTCGCAATATAGGGAGGGTTGGAGGCGAGGAAGTCAAGGCTCCCTTCCTCAAAGTTCTGGGGAGGGAGCAGAACATCTTCCTGACGGGAAGCAATTTGGTATTCCGGATAGGCCGAAAGATTTTTCTTGAGATAAGAAAAGGCCCTTTCCGAAAGCTCCAGGCAGAGAACAGTGGCGTCCGGGCGACGGCTGCAAAGCCCCAGGGCCACCGCGCCGGTGCCCGCGCACAGGTCTAACCCTCGGGGAGCCTTCTGCTCTCCCAGGCGGGCGTGAAGCTCTTCCACCAAAACGGCGGTGTCCTCCCTTGGGATCAGCACTCCTTCTCCCACAAAGAGGGAGAGCCCCATAAATTCCCATTCCCCCAAAATGTATTGCAGGGGCCTGCCCTCTGCACGCTGGGCAACGGCGGCCTGAAAGGCTTCCTGCGCAGCTTTTGGCGGAATGAATTCTTTTTTTAAGATGAGCTCTTCGCGGGAGAGTCCCAAAAAATGAGCGCACAGCTCCTTCGCGTCAAAGTCCGGCGAATCTACGCCCGACTGAGAAAGGGTCTGTCGGGCCCAGGAAAAAAGCCTCTGTGCCGTCACCGGATCAGATCCTCGCCGTTTTCCGGAATGACGGCCTCCATGGCGGCGATGGCCGCCTCGATCATCTTGTCGCTGGGCTCCTTTACGGTGATGCGCTGTACCCAAAGCCCCGGGGCGGTGATGATCCTCGACACGATCCCCTCGTGCTTCGCGCAAGCCTTTTGCAGCTCGTAGCCCAGGTTCATGATAATAGGGATGCACAGAAGCTTGGCCGCCGTGCGCAGGAAGGGATTGGAGAAGGGAATGAAAAATCCCACGATCACGCCCAGAATCAGCATCAGGATCAAAAAGCTGGTCCCGCAGCGGGGGTGGAAGCGGCCCTGTTTCCGCACATTTTCCACTGTCAGGGGAAGGTCGTTTTCATAGCAGAAAATGGTTTTATGCTCCGCCCCGTGATACTGAAAGGTGCGCTTGATATCGGGGAGGAGGGACACCAGAAGCAGATAGGAAAGGAAGATCAAAAGCCGCAGGATCCCTTCAAAAAGGGAGCGGAAGCCGCTGATATCGGAGGGAACGACCTTTTGCAGCAAATTGAAAAGCACAGTGGGCAGGAAGAAAAAAAGCAGGATCGCAAGGGCGACTCCTAAGACGGAGGCGACGCCCATAATCATTCCCGTCAGCTTATCTCCCAGGTGATCGGTAAGCCATTTGTCAATGCCGGAGGGCTCCTCCTCTTCCTCCAGCTCTGTCAACTTGTCCGCGGAGAGGGACAGGGCCTTGTAGCCCAGGCGGAAGGAGTCGATCAGGGCAAAGATCCCCCGGATAAAGGGCTTTCCCAGAATGGAATATTTCTGGGTGAGCCTGGGCACTTGGATCTCTTCCGTGGTAATCGTGCCCTTTTCATCGCAAAAGGCGGCCACCGTGCGCTTGGGGCCTACCATCATAATACCCTCCATCAGGGCTTGTCCGCCGATGGTCGTGATCTTTTTACTCATGTGCTTCGTGGTTCCTTTCCTCGCTTATTTTTTGATCTCCAGCGCTCGGGAGAGCTCTGGATCTTTTTCTACAGCCTCACAGGTGGGCAGCCGGATGGTGACGGTAGTGCCCTTGTTTTCCCAGCTTTCTATCTGGAGGGTCCCGCCGTGCAGGGTGATGATCTCATCCGCCACGGCCAGTCCGATGCCGGAGCCCCGCACCATCTGATTTGCCTTATAGAATTTTTTCTTCACATTGGGCAGGTGCTGTGCCGGTATCCCGCAGCCGGTATCCCGGATGGTTACCTTCAGCCGGTTCTCCTCCTCTTCGGAGGAGACGGAGATCACGCCGCCCTCCTTTGTGTATTTCAG
Organism: uncultured Neglectibacter sp.; assembly: GCA_946554335.1. Classification (GTDB taxonomy): domain Bacteria; phylum Bacillota; class Clostridia; order Oscillospirales; family Acutalibacteraceae; genus Acutalibacter. Next base: position 50,977 of record CAMNSA010000003.1, on the reverse strand, counting down.
GGCGTTGTCAATGATATTGACGAACACCTGCCTGAGTCTGTCCACATCGCCGTAAACGGGAGGCAGGGAAGGAGTCTCCTCGTATTTCAGCTCCTTCTTTTCCGTGCGGGCGCGGTCTGTAAACAGATACACCGCCTCGTCCAGCTCGGAAAGCAGGTCGATACGGGAGATATGCAGCACCAAACGGCCGTTTTGCAGCCGGGAAAAGTCCAATAGCTCCTCCACCAGCCCCGAAAGCCGTTCAGATTCCCGGATGATGACGCCCATACCCTTTTCGGTGGTTTCCCGGTCAGCCCCGCCCTGCAGGGTCTCCGCCCAGCCCTTGATGGCGGTGAGGGGGGTGCGCAGCTCGTGGGAAACAGAGGAGATAAAATCGTTTTTCAGCTGTTCAGAGGCGCCCAGCTCCCCGGCCATGTCGTTGATGGCGTCGCAGAGCTCACCGATCTCGTCGTTTTTGCGGTTTTCGATGCGCACGCCGAAATCACCCTGGGCGATTTTTCGGGAAGTGGCGCTCATCTGCCGGATAGGGACCAGAATGGAACGAATGAAATACATGCCGGAAAGCGTGATGAGCAGCATGATGAACAGCCCCGCCGCTACCAGGGTGAAGATCACAAGGCCAGTCTGCTGATCCGCCCGCTCCATGGACACCATATAGCGAATGGAGCCCACTAAGCTGCCGTTTTCGTCCCGCACTACCCGGGTGATGGCCATCACCTTTTCTCCGGTGTCCAGGTCGCCGATCCACTTGCCGAAATTACTGTCGCTTGAAAGGGCAGCCTGATAGTCCGGCATGGGCTGGCTTTGGTCAGGGGCAAAGCCGGAGGAGGTGATCAGCACATTGCCTCCCTTGTTTAAGGCCATGATCTCCATATCATTTTTGTCCGGGAAATTTTCAATGTATTCCCGGGTAATCGCCGCGAATTCCGAAGAGTTCCGGTACCCTCGGGTGTCAGAAGCCAGTACGTTGAGAAGCTCGTCCGCGCGGCCTGTGAGCACCAGCTCGATGCCGCTGTAGGTGGAGTTCTGCACCATGAGGGAGAGCGTGGCGATAGAGACAGTGAGGATGACCAGCACCACGCCGATGGTGTTGATAAACCATTTTCTGGAAATCCCTTTTCTCTTAGCTTTCATGCTGTTCCTCCCGAAAGAGATCTCAGCCCCTTAAAAGAAGGGACCGTGCGGGACAAACGCTCCAGGGCCTCTCTTGATTCAGGCGTCCCACCGGTAGCCAAGCCCCCATACGGTGGCGATATGCCGGGGGGTGGAGGGCTCCTCCTCCACCTTCATGCGCAGACGGCGGATGTTCACATCCACGATCTTTTCCTCTCCCACATAGTTGGGTCCCCAGACATGCTTCAGAATATCCCCGCGGCTTAACGCCGTGCCGGGGTTGGAGAAAAAATACTCTATGATCTGGAATTCCACCTGAGTCAGCTCAATGAGCTTTTCTCCCTTTCGGAAGGAGCGGTTGCGCAGATTCAGGGAAAATTCTCCGGAATGAAGCTCCTCCCTGAGGTTGGTTTCATTTTTTTCAGCGGCCAGCGCCACCCGACGGTAGACGGCGTCCACCCGGGCCACCAGCTCGGAGGGGGAGAAGGGTTTTACCACATAGTCGTCCGCCCCCATCATCAGGCCGCTCACCTTGTCCATTTCCTGGGCCTTGGCGCTGAGCAGAATAATGCCGATGGAGCTGTTCTGGCGCCTTAATTCCTTACATACGGCCAGGCCGTCCATGGATCCGGGCATCATGATATCCAGCACGGCCACATCAAAATCGCCGTGCTCCTGCTCGTAGAGGGCCATGGCCTCGTCTCCGCTTCCGGCCTCAAAGGCGCGGTAGCCTGCCCGCTCCAGGTTGATCACCACAAATTCCCGGATGTTCTGTTCATCTTCCGCCACTAAAATCTTTTTCATAATAACCTGTCCTTTTCTGCGTGATTATTCTGAAAGCAGCCGAAAGCTCTCCTTGATCCTGCCAAGGGAGGAGTTGTATTTATTTTCCGCAGTCAACACCTGAAAGGCGTAGATCAGATCGTTTTGGACCGCCAGCTGTTCATATCCCCGCACCTCGCCCCGGCTCTGCCAGGCAGAGCGGGTAAACACCCGGATCTGAAAAAGCGGCGTGTCCAGAAGAGGTTCCTCTCCCTCCTCGCCGGGAGAGAGGGCGGTATAGGTCACGGTGCGGTTAAAGGCGTCGTTGGAGGCAGTAATTTTCCCCCGAAGGCTGTAGGGAATGGAGAAATAGTAATTTTCCGTAAGATTCATCAGGGTCCAGGCCACTGTGCGGGGAGACTCCCCTTCATGAAAAACGCTCCACTCCACCTGATAGCTGGTGGAATCCGGCGTAATGGCTCCGGCCAGGGCGGGCAGAGGCGTCACCACCGGGACTTCAATGATCCCGTCGCCGTTGATATCCCGGGAAAGGAAGGGCGCTGTGGGGGGGCGGGAATAGGGGTTTAAGTATTCCTTTGTGTTGACTCCCGCCGGACTGTTATAGAGCAGCCCCGTGTCCGGATGGATCAGAAACAGCTGGGTAGTAAGGCTCCCGTCGGCCTTGGAGCCGTCCAGGATGACCCCGCTTTTCTGGGAAGCGACAGGTCCGAAGGAGATGGAGGAATAATTGATGATATTGTTGTCCACATCGGTGGAAAACACTTCCTTGAGTTCCCGATCCCGGTAGGCGAACACCCGGGCTTTGGCGGGAGGAACCTCGCTTCCCTCCTCCTCCTCTTCGGCGGCTACAAATTTCTCGGCGGTAAACAGCTCCTTGACCCCGTTTCCGTCAAAGTCGGTGACGGTCATCTCTCCGTAAGCACCCAGACTGTATTCATTCAGCTGTTCATAGTTGCTCCACAGGTAGGCGCACACATAGGCGGTGCGCCCGGAGGCGTTTCCCCAGCCGATGATGGCGTCCTCTACCCCGTCCGCGTCCAGGTCCCCGAACAGGACGCGGTCCACTTGGGTGGCGGTATTCTGAAAGCTTGAGGCGGTGCTCCAATGGCCGTCCGCCTGCTTTATCAGGAACTGTACCTGTACGCTGCCGTCCTCCAGGGCGAAAAAGCCGAGGGCGTCCTCAACACCGTCTCCCGTAAGATCCCGCATGATAATGGCGGAACGGTATTCTCCGTTTTTGGGATAAATAAAGGTGATATCGGGGCGGCCGCCCCGAAGCAGCTCGTGAATACTCTGCTGGTCGGCGTTGGCCTGAGGGGGGGACATGAGGGTCTGGGGGTCGATTCCCGCAAAATTACAGCCGGAAAAAGAGAGAGCAATGCAAAGCGCCATCAGGACGCAGCACAATCTTTTCAAAGCTGTTCACCCGCCTTTCCTCAGGTCGTGAAGGATACGGATCCGGAACCGGCCTCCTGCTGCCGCCATAAAGCCGCCCTCACAAAGAGAACCTCTGACGGTCAAATGTTCACGATGAATTGACGATCTGTCTTCCGGCGTCCGGTATCTGGTATCCAACTTCTAGTATAGCATAACCCGGCAAAAAAATCATCAACAACTTATGTTCTCGTTTCTTGACAAGGCTTTCCGCACAGATTACAATACCAGCAGAAAAGCAGGAGAGGAGAAGGGATGAAATGCCGCGCTTTTTTGTGGAGGAGCCTCCGAAGGCCTACTGCTTTGTAGACGGGGAAAACGGAAGGCATATGGTCCGCTCTCTCCGGATCCGTCCGGGGGAGGAGGTGACCCTCTGCGACGGAGCCGGAAAGGATTATCTTTGCGTAGTGGAGCGCCTGGAAGAGGAGGGCGCCTGGGTTCTGGTAAAGGAAGTGCGGGAAAGCGTCTGTGAGCCTCGGGTAAAAGCGGTGATCTGCCAATGCTTTCCCAAGGGGGACAAACTGGAAACTGTGGTTCAGAAGTCGGTGGAGCTGGGGGCACAGGAGATCTGGCCGGTTCAAAGTGAGCGCTGCATCGTAAAGCTGGATCAGAAGAGCGGGGAGAAAAGAACCGCCCGGCTGCAAAAGATCGCCCTGGAAGCGGCAAAGCAGAGCGGCAGGGGAAGAGTGCCCAAGGTGCGTTCCCTTCTTTCCCTGAAGGAAGCGCTCCGGCAGGCGAAGGAAAAAGGGGAGATCCTTTTCTTTTACGAGAAGGGGACCGCCTCCCTGAAGGAAGCGCTGCGGGAGACGGGGGATCGGGTGTTTCTTTTCATCGGCCCGGAGGGGGGATTCTCCCCGGAGGAGGCGGAATTTGCCGAGAGCCTCGGCGCGAAGCTTTTAAGCCTGGGTCCCAGGATCCTGCGCACGGAAACGGCCCCTCTGGCGGCTCTTTCCGCCCTGCTGTATGAAAAAGGGGAGATGGAGCTCCCCGCCGGTTGGAAGGAGGAGAACCCGCTGTGAAAAATGTGCTGATCACCGGAGCTTCCGGCGACATCGGAAGAGCCCTTGCCCTGGCCTTTGCGCAAAAGGGCTTTGGCGTAGCCCTTCACTTTTTTCAGAACGAGGAGTCCGCTTTGCGTACGGTTTCTGAGATCCGGGAGCAGGGAGGAGAGGCCCACGCCTTTGGGGCGAATCTTTCCAGGGAGGACGAGGTAGAGAGAATGTTTTCCCAGGCGGAAGAGCGCATGGGATTTTTCGAGGTGCTTGTGAACAATGCCGCCATCTCCCAAAAAGGACTTTTTACGGAGCTTTCTCTCCCTGAGTGGGAAAGGATCTTCGCGGTAAACTGCACCGGCGTGTTTCTCTGTTCCCGCCGGGCCCTTGTTCCCATGATCCGGGAAAAGAGGGGCTCTGTCATCAATATCAGCTCCATGTGGGGCCAGACAGGCGCTTCCTGCGAGGCGGCCTATTCCGCCTCCAAAGCGGCGGTCATCGGTCTCACGAAGGCTCTTGCCAAGGAAGAGGGACCTTCCGGGATCCGGGTCAACTGCATTGCGCCGGGAGTTATTGAGACCAAAATGAACCGGGAGCTTTCCAGAGAGGATCTGGAAGCCCTGAAAGAGGAGACCCCCTTAGAGTGTCTGGGCACGCCCCGGCAGGTGGCCCACGCAGCTGTTTTCCTTGCGGAGAATTCCTTTATCACCGGTCAGGTTTTGGGGGTCAACGGAGGATTTGTCATTTGAGGGCGAGGCGGCTGCTGTTTGACAGATCCGCCGCCGTTCGTTATAATGAAGTTCACAATAGCCGGGATCCCGGTGAGACAGGAGGATGAAGACAACAGGCATGGGAATTTTCTGCGCCGTCTTTCGTTTGAGGAAATAAAAAGGACATAGCAGAGTCTCCGCCAGCAGGCGGACTGCTTTGCTGTGTCTCTTTTTGCATTACTCAGCTTTGCGAAAGAGGTGCTTTTTTCATGCCTAAAAATATTTGTCATACCCAAGGGACCCCTTTATGGGCAAAGGCCCCCTTGTGGGCCTCGCAGAATTTTCTTACAAGCAGAAAGGAAATACAGCGGCTGATAGGCCTTACAAATATAAGAAAGAGCGATCATGTGCTGGAAATAGGCCCCGGAAAGGGGCATATCATCCGGGAGCTTGTAAAGCGCTGCGGCCGGGTGACCGCCGTGGAGCTGGACTCTATGCTGTGCGCGCGGTTAAGGGAGCGCTTTGCCGGTGAGGACAGGCTCACGCTCATAGAGGGAGATTTTCTCAAAACGCCCCTCCCCAAGGGATCCTATAAGGTGTTTGCAAACCTGCCCTTTTCCCAGACGACCGCCATGCTCCGGCGACTCACCCAGTGCGGGAGGCCTCCACGGGCGGCGTGGCTGATTGTGGAGTGGGGCGCTGCCAAGCGGTTCACGGGCAATGGACTCGCCGCGTATACGCTTTGCCCCTATTTTGAAGCCCGGACGGCGGCCAAAATACCCAGGGACCAGTTTCATCCTGCCCCCAGAGTGGACGCGGCGCTGCTGGAGCTCAGGCGAAAAGACCCGCCGGACCTGCCCTGGGAGCAGCAGAGAGAGTATCGTTTTTTTCTGGAGCACGCCTGGAAAGACGGGCTTAGAAGTCTGCTGACAGGAAAGCAGATTTCCACTGCTCTGCGCCTTGCGGGCCTGCCGCCTATTCCCAAGGACGGGAACATGGAGTATGTGCAATGGCTCTGCCTTTTCCGATGCTGGAAAAAATTTTGCTCTTAGATGCTTCATCATTTGCGAGAGCCTTTCAGACTCTCCTTTTTACGGTAGGAAAACCATTCCTGTCATTTGACAAATCCCCCATTTTCCGGTAAAATTAAGAGGTTAGGATTCCCTCGGGAAAAACCGGTGAAAAGCCTGTCAAACCGGGGAAATTTTTGAAGAATCATGAGGAGAGCGGAGCATGAGCTTTCGAATTTTAGGCACGGGCAGTGCCCTGCCGGAAAAAGTGGTCACCAACGATGATCTTTCCCGGATGGTGGAGACCTCTGACGAATGGATCACAAAGCGGGTCGGCGTGAAGGAACGCCGGGTTTGTACCACGGAGACGGTGACAGACCTGGGAGCGGCCGCCGCCAAAGCTGCCCTGGAGAACGCCGGGGTAAGAGCGGAGGAGCTGGACCTGATCATCGCGCCCACTATCAGCGCGGATACCATTTCTCCCGGCCTGGGAGGTATGGTGCAGAACCGTCTGGGAGCCTCCTGTCCTGCTTTTGATATGAATGTGGCCTGTCCGGGTTTTTTGTTCGGGCTGGAGGTGGCCGCGGGCTTTTTCGCCAGGAAAGCGGTGAAAAAGGCGCTGGTGGTAAGCAGTGAACGCATCAGCGGGCTTCTCAACTGGCAGGACAGAGGGACCTGCTGCATTTTCGGAGACGGTGCGGGCGCGGCAGTGCTGGGCGAGGGGGACGGATACCTTGCAAGCGAGCTGCACACCAAGGGTGGAGACGACATCATCTCTATTCCCACCGCCTGGAACAATTCCCCCTTTTACGAAAGGCCCCCACAGGAGTCCTTTATCCATATGCAGGGGCAGGAGACCTATAAATTTGCCGTTACCTCTATGGTGAACGATATCCGTTCTGTGCTTTCAAAGGCCGGTATTTCCGGCGAACAGGTGAAGGCGGTGATCCCCCATCAGGCCAACTACCGCATTATCCAGGAGGCCCGCAGGAGATTGCCGGAGATCGGCCCGGAGAAGTTTTTCGTGAACATCGACCGGGTGGGGAATACCTCCTCCGCCAGCGAGCCCATTCTGTTAGACGAGCTCAACCGCGCGGGCGCTTTGCAGCCCGGAGATTATGTGGTGCTTTCCGCTTTCGGAGGAGGGCTCTCCAGCGCCGCCTGTGTTATCCGGTGGTAAATGCCCCGGGGCCGAAAAAGCTGAAAAATTTTCCGCGTGGAGGTTACCACCGGAGAATAACTGATAGATTTGAAAAAAGGAGCCTTTCAGTATGATCAGAACACCCCTGTGCGATCTTTTGGGGATCGAGTACCCCATTTTCCAGGGCGGCATGGCCTGGATCTCAGACGGGAAGCTGGCGGCCGCAGTATCCAACGGCGGCGGCCTGGGCATTATCTCCGCCATGAACGCCAACGCGGAGCATTTGAAGCAGGAGATCGATATCGCCCGCAGCCTGACGGATAGGCCCTTCGGCGTGAATATCATGCTCATGTCCCCCTTTGCCGACGAGGTGGCAAAGCTGGCGGCAGAGGAGAAGGTGGCCGTAGTCACCACCGGCGCGGGAAATCCCTCCCGCTACATGCCCATGTGGCAGGAGGCCGGAGTGAAGGTGATCCCGGTGGTAGCCTCTGTGGGAATGGCCAAGCTGGTGACCAAGGCCGGAGCCAGCGCCGTGATCGCCGAGGGAGGAGAGTCCGGCGGGCATGTGGGGGACCTCACCACCATGGTGTTGACCCCCCAGGTGTGCGACGCCACGGATCTGCCTGTTCTGGCAGCCGGAGGCATCGGAGACGGCAGAGGGATCGCGGCAGCCTTCCAGTTGGGGGCGGTGGGCGTACAGGTAGGCACCCGCTTTCTGGTAGCTCAGGAGTGCGGGGTACATCCCAATTATAAGAAAAAAGTCTTGAAGGCCAACGATATTTCCACCATGGTGACTGGCAAGCGCCTGGGCCATCCCGTGCGGCAGATCAAAAACCAATTTGCGAAGGATTATTTTAAGGCGGAGTACAGCCAGATCTCCGACGAGGAGCTGGAAAAGCTGGGCTCAGGCGCTCTTTACCGCGCGGCGGTGGAGGGCGACGAGCTCACGGGAGATTTTCTGGCGGGACAGGTCGCCGGTATGGTAAACCGGGAGCAGCCTGCCGCCGAGATCATCCGCGAGATGTTCCAGGAGGCGGAGCAGGTGCTGCGCACCGCCGGGAAATGGGTGAAATGATCTTGTTTTCCATCGCGGAGAACGGGAACGATCCAATCGAAATTTTCGGTAAGCAGGAGGAAAAATAAATGGGAAAGACCGCCTTTCTCTTTTCCGGCCAGGGTTCGCAATACTCCGGCATGGGAAAGGCCTTGTATGAGATAAGCCCCGCGGCCCGTCAGGTGTTTGACACGGCGGATTCCATCCGTCCCGGGACCCGGGAGCAGTGCTTTGCGGGAAGCGCAGAGGAGCTTTCCATTACGAAAAATACCCAGCCCTGCCTTTACTGCGTGGATCTGGCCGCTGCCAGAGCGCTGGAGGAAAAGGGCGTCACCGCTCAGTTTGCCGCCGGATTCTCTCTGGGAGAGGTGGCGGCCTTGACCTTTGGAGGCGTGTTTTCCCAGGAAGAGGGCTTTTCCTTTGTGTGCAAACGGGCCCAAGCCATGGAGGCGGCGGCCGGGGAAAATCCCGGCGCCATGGCCGCCGTGCTGAAGCTTTCCAACGAGGAGGTAGAGGCGCTGTGCAGGGAGTTTTCTCAGGTTTGGCCTGTGAACTATAACTGCCCCGGCCAGCTGGTGGTCGCTGGGGAAAAGGAAGAGCTTTCCCGATTTTGCGCCCGGGTGAGCGAAGTGGGAGGAAGAGCGGTGCCCCTGGCGGTGAGCGGAGCCTTTCACTCCCCCTTTATGGAAAGCGCCGCGAAGACTTTGGAGGAGGAGCTGAAAAAGCTTTCTCTCCACGCCCCCCGGCTTCCCGTTTACGCCAATTTTACCGGGAAGCCCTATGGGGAAGAAGCGGAAAAGCTGCTTTGCGCCCAGGTGAAAAGCCCGGTGCGCTGGCAGGAGACTTTAGAGGCGCTGAAGGCACAGGGCGCGGATACCTTTATTGAGTGCGGGCCGGGAAAAACCCTGTCCGGGCTGGTGAAAAAGACGCTTAAGGATGTCACGATCCTCCGGGTGGAGGACGAAGAGACGCTCAAGGCCACAGTGGCCGCTTTGAAGGGCTGAAAAGGAAGGAAGCTTACCATGAAATTGTTGGGAAAGATCGCTTTGGTGACAGGAGGCTCTCAGGGTCTGGGCAAGGCCATCGCCCTGAAGCTGGCGGAAAACGGGGCGGATATCGCGGTGGTGTATGTGGGCCCCCCGGAGCCCGCCCAGGAGACCTGCAGGGAGATCGAGGCTATGGGAAGAAAGGCGAAGGCCTATGTCTGTGATGTCCGGGACGAACAGGCGGTGGAGGCCACCGTGGAGGCGGTGAGGGCCGACCTGGGGAAGGTGGACATTCTGGTGAACAACGCCGGAATCACCCGGGATACCCTGATGGTGTCCATGAAGGACGAGGACTATGACATGGTGCTGGACATCAATCTGAAGGGCGCTTTCCATATGATCCGGGCCTGCTATCGTGACTTTATGCGCAAGCGCTACGGAAAGATCATCAATATCAGCTCTATCGCCGGGCTCATCGGCAACGCGGGGCAGGTGAATTACGCCGCCTCCAAGGCGGGACTCATCGGCATGTCAAAATCCGTGGCCAGAGAGCTGGCGGGGAGAAATGTGTGCTGCAACTGCATCGCCCCCGGCTTTATCGAAACCGCCATGACCAAGGATATCGGAGAGGACAATCCCCTTTTGAAGCAGGTGCCCATGAAGCGGATGGGAAAGGCCGAGGATGTGGCCAATGTGGCGCTGTTCCTTGCGCTGCCGGAGTCAGACTATATCACGGGTGAGACCATCCGCGTGGACGGGGGGCTTGCCATATGAACCGGGTCGTGGTAACGGGAATGGGGGCGGTGACCCCTATCGGAAATGATGTGCCCACCTTCTGGGAAAGCCTGAAGGCCGGTGTGTGCGGCATCGGGCCCATCACCAAATTCGACACCACGGATTACAAGGTGAAGGTGGCCGCCGAGGTCAAGGACTTCGACCCTCTGCAATATATGGAGCATTCCGATGTGAGAAAATATGATGTGTTCTGCCAGTACGCCCTGGCCGCGGCCACACAGGCTGTGGAGGAAAGCGGCATTCGCGGCACCCTGCCGCCGGAGCGCATCGGGACCTATTTCGGGTCCGGCATCGGTGGGATCGGCACCTTTGCCCAGGAGCAGCAGTCCCTTTTGGAAAAGGGCCCCAGGAGAGTTTCCCCCTTCTTTATCCCTGCCCTGATCATCAATATGGCGGGCGGGCTGATTGCCATCAAATATGATTTTCAGGGAGCTTCCCTGCCTTCCGTGACCGCCTGCGCCACAGGCAACAACGCCATCGGGGAAGCTTATCGCGCCATCCGCCACGGCTATCTGGACGCCGTTCTGGCAGGCGGGGCGGAGGCGGCCATTATCCCCATCGGTGTGGCGGGCTTTTCCAACATGAAGGCCCTTTCCACCTCTGAGGATCCCAAAGCGGCCTGTATGCCCTTTGACGCCCGGCGCAACGGCTTTGTGATGGGCGAGGGCGCGGGAGCGCTGATGCTGGAGGAGTATGAGCACGCAAAGAAGCGGGGCGCAAAGATCTATGGGGAGATCTGCGGCTACGGCGTCACCTGCGACGCCCACCATATCACAGCCCCCCATCCTGAGGCCATCGGCGGCTCCAAGGCCCTGAAAATGGCCTATGACGAGGCCGGGGGAGACAAGATGGATCCCAAAAAGATCTATATCAACGCCCACGGCACCAGCACGCCCTTAAACGATTCCAGCGAGACGCTGGCCATCAAGAAGGGCCTGGGAGAAGAGGCGGCAAGGCAGTGCATGGTAAGCTCTACCAAGTCCATGACAGGCCATATGCTGGGTGCGGCCGGGGCGGTAGAGGCCATCGCCTCCCTCCTGGCTTTGAAGGAGGATCTGGTTCCCCCCACCATCGGGTATGAGGAGCCGGACCCTCAGTGCGACTTGGATTATGTGCCCGGGAAGGCGCGGAAAGCTCCGGTAGAGCTGGCGCTTTCCGCCTCCCTGGGCTTTGGCGGACACAACGCCTATCTGGCCTTCCGGAAGGCCTGATCTCCGGAAAAGGATCATTTCATTTTATCTCATGGAACTGCTTCTCCCCGCCCCGGTGGGGAGAAGGGAAAGGAACAGCTGATGAATGTAAAGGAATTGGAGGAACTCGCCCGCTTGATGAAGGACTATGGACTCAGCAGCCTGGAATATGCCCAGGGAGATACCTCTGTGAAGCTGGAACGAGGCATAAAGGAGGATCCCGCCCCGGCGGCGCCCGCTGCGGCGGCTGCGGCGTTTCCCTTCACTGCCGCCCCTGCAGAGGGGCTCAGCCAGCAGCTTCCCCAGAAGGAGGGAAATCTGGTGCTTTCCCCCACGGTGGGCGTGTTCTATTCTTCTCCATCCCCGGAGGCAAAGCCCTATGTCTCGGTGGGTGACCGGGTGAAGAAGGGGGACATCCTCTGTGTGATCGAGGCCATGAAGCTGATGAATGAGATCCCCGCGGAGACGGACGGCGTGATCGCGGAGATCTGCGTGACAAACGGACAGGTGATAGAGTTCGGCCAGCCGCTGTTTCGGATCGTGAACGGCTGAGGATTTGTTCCGGCGGCGCTTCACAGGCGAAAACGGGAGCGAAGCTTATAAAGGAGGCCTTTTTGCAGATGAATAAGGAAGAGATCAAGAAAATACTTCCCCACCGGGAGCCCATGCTTCTGGTGGACGAGGTGGAGCTGATAGATGGAAAGGCTTTCGGGAAATGCCATATCAGGGGAGACGAGTATTTTCTCTCCGGCCATTTTCCGGGAAACCCGGTGGTGCCCGGTGTGATCCTGTGCGAGATGATGGCGCAGTCCGCCTGCGTGCTGCTCTCTGAGGGAGCCTCTCAGGGAATGACGCCCCTGTTTACCAGCCTGGATAAGGTGAAGTTCAAAAATCAGGTGAAGCCAGGCGACACGCTGGAGACCCAGTGCGAGATCACCCGCAGCCGGGGAAGCTTTTATTTCGCCAAGGGCGAGGGTAGAGTGAATGGGAAGCTGTGCGTTTCGGCGGAGTTCTCCTTTGCTCTTGTGAAGGCCTGACGGCGCTGTGCATTTTGACCCTGCAAGGAGGAAAGCCACATGTTTAAAAAGATCCTGATCGCCAACCGGGGAGAGATCGCGGTGCGGGTGATCCGGGCCTGTAAAGAGATGGGGATTCTCACGGTGGCGGTCTATTCCGAGGCGGACCGGGAATCTCTTCACGCCGCGCTGGCCGATGAGGCGATCTGTATCGGCGGGGCAAAGGCGGAGGAAAGCTATTTAAACGGCGAGCGTATCGTCGCGGCGGCTCTGGCTACCGGGGCGGAAGCCATCCACCCGGGCTACGGTTTCCTTTCGGAAAACGCCGGGTTTGCCGCGCTTTGCAAGAAGCACGGGCTGGTGTTTATCGGCCCCTCTGATGAGATCATCGCCCGCATGGGAGATAAGGACGCGGCCCGCAGGCTGATGAAGGAAAACGGCGTTCCCGTCACACCGGGCACCGATATTTTGCCGGGAGTCAAGGAAGCGGTAGAACAGGCTGGGAAGATCGGCTATCCGGTGCTGATCAAGGCAAGCGCCGGCGGCGGCGGAAAAGGGATCCGACTGGTGGAAAGGCCGGAGGACATGGAACGGGCCTTTCAGACGGCCTCCAGCGAGGCGCAGAAGGCCTTTGGAGACGGACGGATGTATCTGGAAAAATACCTGAGCCCTGTCAAGCATATCGAGGTACAGCTTCTGGCGGATGAAAAGGGAAATATCGTCTGCCTGGGGGAGCGGGAATGTTCCATCCAGAAGAATAACCAGAAGCTCATTGAGGAATCTCCCTCTCCGGCGGTGTCGGAGGAGACCCGGAGTAAGCTGATGGAAATGGCGGCCAAGGCGGCCAAGGCGGCGGGATATCTGAACGCCGGGACCGTGGAATTCCTGATGGACCGGGAGGGGAACTTCTACTTCATGGAAATGAATACCCGCTTGCAGGTGGAGCATCCGGTTTCCGAGCTGGTTACCGGGGTGGACATTGTCAAGTGGCAGATCCGCATCGCGGCCGGAGTGCTTTTGGACTTTACTCAGGAGGACATTGAAGTAAAGGGCTCCGCCATAGAGTGCCGTATCAATGCCCAGGGGGCGGGAAAGATCAACTTTTTCCATACTCCCGGCGGGCCCTGGGTGCGGTTTGACACCTTCCTGTATCAGGGCTATGAGATTCCGCCCTACTATGACTCCATGCTGGGGAAGATGATCGTCTACTCCTCCACCAGAGAGGAAGCCATCCGCAAGATGCAGTCCGCGCTGTGCGAGCTGATCGTGGACGGCGCGGGGAACAATATCGAGAGCCAGATCGAGATCGTGCGGGACGAGGCCTTTAAAAAGGGAGACTATTACACCAATTTCATGGAAGAATTTGAAAAACGCAGAGAGAAAAAGCAGCAGAGCTGAGAGGAAAAAGCTCGCAGCGGATTTCACTTGAGAAACGAGGGATCTTATGAATTTGATGGGACTGTTCCGCTCTCCCCAGAACGAGCTGGAAAAGGGCGGCAGAAAGCAGGACCGGGAGGAGACGGGCATCAACAACACCTGTCCTCACTGCGGCGCGCTTCTGCCTTTAAGCGAGCAGCTGGAAAACCTGAATGTCTGCACAGCTTGCGGCTATCATTTTCGGATGAGCCCCAGAGAGCGGATCGCGTATCTTGCGGATGAAGACACCTTTGAAGAGCTGTTCGGCGAATTGAAGAGCCGGGATGTATTGGGCTTCCCGGGATATGATCAGAAGCTGAGAAACGCCAAGCTTGCCTCCCGGGAAAAGGAGGGCGTGGTGTGCGGTACGGCGGAGATCTGCTCGGAGAAATGCGCCCTCTTCTTCATGGACCCCAATTTTATGATCGGCAGTATGGGCACCGTGGTGGGAGAGAAGATCACCCGGCTGTTTGAGTACGCGTTGGAACATTCCCTTCCTGTGGTGGGTTTCACCGTTTCCGGCGGGGCCAGAATGCAGGAGGGCATCCTCTCCCTGATGCAGATGGCGAAAACCAGCGGAGCGCTGCGCAAACACAGCGACGCGGGGAATTTTTATCTCACCGTTCTGACGGATCCCACCACCGGAGGGGTGACCGCCAGCTTTGCCATGGACGGAGATGTGATTATGTCAGAACCGGGGGCCACCATCGGCTTCGCGGGAGCCAGAGTGATCGAGCAGACCATCCGGAAAAAGCTGCCCCAGGGCTTTCAGAAGGCGGAATTTTTGCTGGAGCACGGATTTATTGACCTGATCGTTCCCAGAAGCGAGCAGAAGGAGACCATTGCAAAGCTTCTGAAGCTTCACAAAAGGGGGAGTGTGCAATGAGCGCCTACGACAAGGTGCAGCTGGCCAGAAGCAAGGGCCGGGCCACAGGACTTTCCTATATCGAAACGATTTTTGAAGACTTCATCGAGCTTCACGGAGACCGCCGCTTCGGGGACGACCCCGCCATCGTAGGCGGATTGGCCACCCTGAGAGGCAAGCCCGTGACAGTGATCGCCATGGAAAAGGGCGTAGAGGTGAAAGAAAAGCTTCGCCGGAATTTCGGCTCTCCCAATCCGGAGGGCTACCGGAAAGCGCTGCGCTTGATGAAGCAGGCGGAGAAGTTCCACCGCCCTGTGGTGTGCTTCGTAGACACTGCCGGCGCCTTTTGCGGCATGGGGGCGGAGGAGCGAGGCCAGGCTCAGGCCATCGCGGAAAATCTCTCGGAAATGATAGACCTGAAAACGCCGGTGATCTCTGTTCTGATCGGCGAGGGGGGAAGCGGCGGCGCTTTGGCGCTGGCAGTGGCAGACCGGGTATGGATCCTGGAAAACGCCGTCTATTCCGTGATCTCCCCGGAGGGCTGCGCAAGCATTTTGTGGAAGGACCCGAAAAAGGTGAAGGAAGCGGCAGAGTGCCTGTCCCTCACGGCTCAGGATATGGAACGCCTGGGCGTGGTGGAGAAGGTCATCCCGGAGGAAAAAGATTTCGGGAAGGTCTATGAGCAGCTGCGGGAGGATCTTTCACAGGAGCTGGACACTCTTGGCAAATTGTCCTTAGAGGAGCTTCTGCAGGCAAGATACGACCGGTTTCGGAAATTCTGAGTGTTCTTTCAAAAAATAAGGTTCCCATCCAACCTCCCTGAAAGAGGGAGAGGATGGGAACCTTTCTTTTTACAAAATAATATTTAATGCTCCAGATAGAAGGAACAGGTCCATTCGCCCCGGTTGAGGAAGACCTCCCGGGCTTCCCTGTCCTTCAGCACCGCCGCGTCTGTCACCTTTTCGGAGGAAAGCTCCAAAAGCGTCTGCTTTCCATTGGTGATCCGGAAAATATCCCGATCCCTTTGCAGACAGCTGTCCTCAGATACCAGCAGGGAGGCAGCCTCCCGGACGGGATACTGAAAAAGCTTCCCCTCCTTTAGAGAGAGTTCTCTGGGAATGGCTAAAGCGCCGGCCCTCAGGGCGTTTTCCGGGACCTTCCTTTTCCAGCCGTAAAGCCAGCCGATCATGATCCTTCTGCCCTCCCCGTCCAGGAAGGTCTGCGGGGCGTAAAAGTCCGTGCCCTTTTCCGGCTGCTGGAAGGAGTGGGGAGTAAAGGAAAAGCCGTCAAAATCCCCCAGAATAAACTGAGCGGACTGCGTGTCCATGCGGGAAAACATCAGGACCCACTGGTCATCTAAGGGGAAAAGATCAGGACATTCCGGCACAGCTCCGAAGTCTTGGCTTTCAAAGAGCTTTCCCAGGTATTCCCAGGAAATAAGATCTCTGGAGCGGTAGAGCAAAACGGCTCCCACGCCGTCTGCGGCAGAGCCGCACACCATGCGGTATTCCCCGTCGAAGGAGAAGATTTTGGGATCCCGGAAATCCCGGTTCTCCGGATCAATGGGGCAATAGGAAATCACCGGGTTTTTCTCATACTTTTCAAAATGCAGGCCGTCCTTACTCAGCGCCAGAGACTGGGTCTGACCATGGGCCTTGGAAACGGAGGTGTACATCAGGTACAGAACGCCGTCCTTTGCGAGGGCGGAGCCGGAGAAGCAGCCGCCGTCGTCCTCATAGGGCATATCGGGAAACAGGGCGATGGGAAGCTCTTCCCAGTGGATCAGGTCCTCGCTGACCGCGTGGCCCCAGTGCATGGGTCCCCACTTAGCCTCGTGGGGATTGTGCTGGAAAAAGGCGTGATATTTCCCGCCGAAGAAGCACAGGCCGTTTGGATCGTTTATCCAGCCCTTTTCCGGTTCAAAGTGAAAGGAGAGTCGCTTGTCGCTCATAAAAATTCCAGCCTTTCTGTTGATTCATGTCCTTCTTATTGATCAATGGCAGGGAATGTTGATGGAAGCAGGATCAGGTGTTGGGAAAGCTCGTCGGCCTCCCCGGGATCGTGGGTGATAAAAAATACGGTTTTCCCCTGGGTGTGTTTTTTCACATAATCCATGGTGAGCTGTTTGGTTTCCTTGTCCAGCCCCTGAAAGGGCTCGTCCAGAAACAGAATATCATAAGGAGCCGAGAGGGCGCGCAGCAGGGCGACCCGGCGTTTCATCCCTCCGGAAAAGGTACTTATGGGAGATAAGGCGCTGTCCTCTAATCCCAGATCCTTCAGCAGGGAAAGGGCCCTCTCCCGGGAAAGGCCCGGGGAACAGAGCTGAAGATTGGGGACAGGCCCCAAGGTCTCACAGAGCCGGTCTTCCTGAAACACTGCACTTTTCCGTTTCCCTTCCAGCCCTAAGATCACACCGTGATCCGGCGTCTCCAGACCCAAGAGGATCCGAAATAAAGTGGTTTTTCCACAGCCGGAGGGCCCCATCAGACAGGTGGTTTTTCCGGCGGGGAGAGAACAGGAAAAGTTTTGAAGCACTGCTTTTTCCCCGAAGCTTTTGAAAAGTCCTTCTATTTGGATCATATCGAATCTCTCCCCCTTCCGAAAATTTACAGGCCGTCCTTCAGCAGCTGACAACGCGGCGGATGATGAGATCGAAAAGCTTTAAAAAGAGCTTTTCCGAGAGAATACTGATGAGAATGATCAAAAGGGTCCAGGCCAGCAGCTCCGGCGTTTCCAGATAGATCTTCGCCTGGTAGAGCCGCTCGCCGATGGAGCCCTGGGGCAGCCCGATGACCTCCGCCGCCACGCCGGACTTCCAACAGAGGCCCAGGGCGATAGCGCTGGCGGAACGAAAGTAGGGCAAAAGCTGAGGCAGATAGAGAAAACGGAATCTTCTCCTGGGGGAAACCTCAAAGACCTGCGCCATCTCCAACAGCCGCCGGTCCAGATTTTCTAAACCCGTGAGCACATTGGAATAGAAGATGGGGGTGGCCATCAAAAAGGAGATGAACAGGGAAAGCCTTCTGGAAGGGAGCCAGAGAAGCACCAGGATGATGAAGGAGGCTACCGGCGTCGCCCGGATCACTCCCACAAAGGGGGAGATCAGCGCTTTCATCAGGGAAAAGCGGGAGGAGAGCATGGAAAGCAGAGTGCCGCTGAGAAAGGCCAGGAAGAATCCCAAAGTGATGCGGGAAACGGAAAAGAGCAGGGCCTTCCAGAATTCGCCCTCAGGCAGTAGGGTAAAAAGCCTGTATACAACGGAAACCGGAGAGGCCAACAGGATCTCATGGCCGATCGCCATGGAGGCTGCCTGCCAGAGCAGCAGCCAGAAGACAGCCGCCGCCAGGGTGGAAAGCCTCTTTTTCTGAGAGGGGGAAAGGCCTTTCATTTACGGCAGATAATAGAAGTCGCCGGCGGGAAGCGCTCCACCCACCGCCTTGGGATTCTGCTCAAAAAGCACGCTGAGATACCCGGAAAGCCGCTCTTCCATCTCCCCGCCGTCCAGATAGGTGATGCTGCAATGGGGAAGGGCCTGCTTTGCCACCGGGGCGGGAACGATGTCGTATTTCCCGATGAGCTCGGCCGCCTCTTCCGTGTTTTCCTGCACAAAGGAAACAGAGGCCCGGTATTCCTTCAGGAATTCGGAGACCAGCTCCCTGTTTTCCTCCAGGAACTCCCGTCTTCCCACCATCACGCCGGTGATCAGTATGGCGGGGGAATCCTTTTTCGAGGAGAGCTTTTCCCATTCCGCCGTAAGGTCCAGCGCCACCCGCAGGCCCTCGTTTTTCATCTGGGCTGTGGTGACAAAGGGCTGGGGAAGCATGGCGATGGCGTTTTCTGTGGAGGCGAGAGCGGCCGCGCACTCCGTGTGTTCAGACTTCCACTCGATGGTCACATCCTTTTCGGGGTCGATCCCGTTTTCTGAAAGCATATAGTTTAAGGCGTATTCCGGGGTTGCGCCCTTTCCGCTTGCGAAAATGGTCTTTCCTCTCAGGTCTTCCGGGGAATGGATCGTGTCCCCGTTTTCTACCAGGTACAGCACCCCCAGGGTGTTCACCATCAGCACCTGAATGGCGCCGCCGGTCTGGTTGTAGAGAACGCTTGCCAGGTTGGCGGGCACAGCCGCCAGATCCAGCTCGCCCTGCACCAGCTTAGGAGTGATCTCATCCGCCGAGGCGGAAATGGAGAACTGGAAGGGGGATCCGGAGGAAGCGGAATCCTCCATCAGTTTGATCAATCCCATGGCGGTGGGCCCCTTTAACGCGGCGATACGGGCTTCTCCCGTGGGAGAAGCGCTGGAGGGGGAGAGGCTTTCCGCAGAGGAGCTCTCCTCAGGAGAGGAGGACACAGCCGGAGCGGAAGAGCTCTCCTGGGAAGAGGAGGGATCAATCGGGTCACAGCCAAACAGGCAGAAAATCAGAGAACAGGAAAGCAAAAGGGCAAGAAGCTTTTTCATGATACCATCAGGACCTTTCTGAAAAATAGAAATAAAGAAAAGATACAACCTTGCAAAACGGTGCGAAGGAAACTCAGGGATCCTCCTTTGGGGGGCTTTCTTCCTCTTCCCGAGAGGCTTTTTCCCGCTCGCTCACCTGCTTGCGCATGGATTTTTCCAGGCGGAACAGCTCTTTGTCAGACAGCTCATTTTCGGACTTTTCCTTAGAAGGAGCGCCCTTCAGAGCCCGCCGGATCCCGAAGATCAGAACGCCTATGATCGCCAGCGCGGCGGCGCATGCCACGATCAGGATCCAGGGATGAGAGGATTGGCTTTCCGGCAGAAGGACGCCGGTGGAAAGCTCCGTCTCCTCCGAGCGGTTGTCCTGGTCTCCCGTACCCAACTGGCCCTTTTCGTTGTTTCCGCGGCCCAGGAGCACGCCTTCCTCGGAGAGGTACAGCAGATGGCCGCCTCCCGCGCTGACAAACACGGCGTGTTCCGCCGTCTGGACGGGAGAATCGCTCTGCTCTCCCGCGTACTGTCTAAAGTCGTTGTTGCCCCAGGCCCAAAGAGTGCCGTCCTGCCGAATGGCGGCGGCAAAGTCCCGGCCGCAGGAGATGGAGGACACCCGGTCCAGAATTTTGACAGGCTCCGGAATATCCTCCTTCGTGCCGTTTCCCAGGGATCCGTCCGCGTTATAGCCACAGGCCCAAAGGGTGCCGTCTGTCTTTAAGATCAGGGTGCCGAAGGGGGTGGCCCCCGCCTCCTTCACCCCGTCCATCACCTTCAGAAATTCCGGAGAGCCTTCCGTGCCGCCGTTTCCCAGCTGGCCGTACTGGTTGTCCCCGCAGGCCCAAAGGGAGCCGTCTGTCTTGACGGCCAGGGTGTGCTTCATGCCCACCGAGACGCTGCGCACTCCGGCAAGGGCCTCCTTGGGGGCGTTAAGGTCTGTGGTGGTGCCGTTTCCCAGCTGCCCGGAATCATTCCAGCCCCAGGTCCACAGGGTCCCGTCTTTTCCCACAGCGGCGCTGTGAAAGTCGCCCGGCGCGGCACAGGCGATATCCGGCAGGATGGGGGTGGGGGAGGCGCGGTTTTCCGTGTCGCCGATCCCCAAAAGGGAGCCCTCGTTCTGCCCCCAGCCGTAAAGAGTGCCCTGCCGGTCAATGGCGAAGGAATTGAGATAGCCCGCGTACACCGCCTGGATCCCCTCCCTGACCTCTGTAAAGTTAAGGCTGACATTCCCGCCGTCCTGGGAGATGGAGCTGTCTCCCAGGCCCAGCTGGCCGTAGGAGTTGTATCCGGCGGCCAGAAGCGTGCCGTCCTCTGAGAGGATCAGGGAGTGGAGATACCCTGCCGCCAGGGGAACGGTCTTTACAGGAACCTCCTGGGCGTTTACGGGAAAAGCCGCGCTCAGCAGCATACAGCTGAACAGAAGCGCAAAGGCTGTTTTTAAGTGCTTTTTCATGGGAGGACCTCCTTTGCAAAAAGCTCTGAAATCAAGAGCCGAACCCAAAAATTACCTTTCCTATTATAGGCGATGAGCCTTTCCTTTGCAAGGTTTTCAGGGGCGGAAAACACCTTTTTCAAAAGAAATGATTGAATTTTACCGGTATCTGGATTAAACTGAAAAAGCGAAGAAAAGGATCCTTGTCCGACCGTTCGGCGAGAGGGTCTTTCCGTGCGGGAAAAGAAATCTCAGGAGGAACAGACGGTGAAGAGAAAAAGTAAGATATTTGCGGCTTTGCTTTCTGCCCTGCTTCTTGTTGCGGCCGTCCCGACGGCGGCTGGAGAAGAAAAAAACGATTGGGTCATGCTTTCGGCCGGCTGGAGCCATTCCCTGGGGCTCAAGGCGGACGGCACCCTTTGGGCCTTCGGGACCAATAACTATCATCAGCTGGGGACCGGCGATGAGAATTCCTATTTTCTGCCTCAGAAGATCCTGGAGGATGTGGTCTCCTGCGACGCGGGAGAAAGCGTTTCCCTGGCGGTGAAGTCTGACGGCAGCCTGTGGGTCTGGGGCTCCAACGACCTGCATCAGCTGGGGCTTGAGGGGACAGAGGCGGAAAACAAGCCCGTCAAGCTCATGGACGGGGTCAAGGCGGCCTATACCAATTATACCCATTCCCTTGTCATTAAAACGGACGGTAGCCTGTGGGCCTTTGGAGACAATTCCACCGGCCAGCTGGGCGTGGGAGATACCAAGGAATATGTGAAGCCTCAAAAGGTGATGGACCATGTGGTTTCCGCGGCGGCCGGGTGCTTTCACAGCGCGGCCATCGATGAGGAAGGAGTGCTGTGGATCTGGGGTAAGGGGGAGAACGGCCAGCTGGGACTCTCTCAGGCCGGAGAGGAGCCGATAACCATCCCCACCAGGCTGATGCCGGGGGTCAAAGAGGCGGCTCTCAGCGAGACCTTCTCCGTCGCTGTCACAGAGAGCGGAGAGCTTTACACCTGGGGAGAGAATTCCTACGGCGAGCTGGGCACAGGGGACACGGAGCCCGTGCGGGAGCCGGTAAAGGTGGCGGACAAGATCTCCACCGCGGCGGTGGGCAGAAATCACCTGGCGGTGGTGACCCGGTCGGGAGAGCTGAAAACGACGGGAAAAAATATTTACGGTCAGCTGGGCGACGCCAGCGGAGTGGATTCCTCTGAGCTTGACGCCATTTCGGAGGGGGTGCTTTCCGTCTCCTCTCACGATGAGCACAGCTTTGCCTTCTGTGCCGACGGCACCATCCTCATGTGGGGAAACAACTATTACGGTCAGTTCGGCAACGGCACCGGGCTGGATTCCTTCTCCACCTCTGTTTTTACCGGCAAGCCCTTCCAGACGCCGGAGTCCTTGGAGGAGAAGGGAGAATTTACCGGAGAGCTCCCCACCTTTGCCGCGGGCTCTGCCCATAACCTGGCAATTATGGAAAACGGAGAGGTCCAGGCCTGGGGTTACAATAAGAACGGACAGGCAGGAGTAGGAGCGGAAAGCGACAATGTCATGCCGGGAGTGGTCCTGGAGGGAGCGAAGGCGGTGTTTGCCAGCGAGGAAAGCTCTTATGCCATCGATGAAGAGGGCGGACTCTGGGCCTGGGGAGGAAACGAGTACGGCCAGTTGGGCAACGGGACGGAGGAAAGCGTTCTGGAGCCCCAGAAGGTGCTGGAAAACACGGTGTTTCTCGCGGCCGGAAGCTATCACGCCCTGGTTTTGAAGGAGGACGGAACGCTGTGGGCCTTCGGCAATAACACTGCCGGCCAGCTGGGGACGGGAGATACCGGGCAGCGTTCAGAGCCTGTGCAGGTGATGGACAGCGTGGTATATGCGGCCGCGGGCTCCACGCAGTCTCTCGCCGTCCGGCAGGACGGCTCTGTCTGGGTCTGGGGAAACAGCAGATACGGTCAGCTGGGTCTTGCCAC
Organism: uncultured Neglectibacter sp.; assembly: GCA_946554335.1. Classification (GTDB taxonomy): domain Bacteria; phylum Bacillota; class Clostridia; order Oscillospirales; family Acutalibacteraceae; genus Acutalibacter. The sequence continues at coordinate 28,632 of CAMNSA010000003.1, read as the reverse complement.
GGACAGCGCAAGCTATATTCCCGTAAAGCTCAGTGAAAGCGGAGGGAAGTGCGCTCTTGCCAGTGCGGAGACCTCCGGCGTTCTCAGAGAGAACGGAGAGCTTTGGATGTGGGGGGACAATACCTACGGCCAGATCGGGGATTTTGAAGGAGAGTTTCAGGAGACCTCCGGTACGGAAAATCAGATCACAGTGGAGGGAGATACGGAGGAGGCCATCCAGGAGAGCTGCCGCTATTCTCCCACCAAGGTGAGGAATAAGGTGCAGAAGGTCTCTTTGGGGCTGTTTCACACCCTCGCCCTGGAGGCGGACGGCACCCTGCTCACCTGGGGAAGAAATACCGGCGGCCAGCTGGGAAAGAGCGGAGTGGAGCTTTCCAAGGAGCCGGTAGAGCTTGCCGAACAGGTGGTGGCTATGTCCGGCGGGGGGATGCACACCCTGTTCCAGAAAGCGGATGGCTCCCTGTGGGGAGTGGGCCTGAACACCTTAGGTCAGATGGGCTTCCTGTCCGGCGAGGGGGAAGAGGTGCAAAACGCCAACATCTATCAGCCGGTGAAGATCTTCAGCAAGGTGCGCCTGTCAGAGGATTCCAGGAAATTTATAGAAGAGAACCTGAAAATGACTCCCGCAAGGTTTTTCAAAAGCATTCCCACCGCGGGGTGGATCCTCTCCGCGTCGGCGCTCGTCGCCATGGTATTGCTTTTCGCGCTGCTCTTCACCCTGAGGAAGGTCCGCCGCCTGCGCAAGGCGGCGTCGGTGGCCATGCAGGAGGCCCAGCGGCTTCAGGCGGAGAATGAACGCCTCTCCGCCTCCAGGGGAACGCAGAGAAGGAAGCGGTAGACATTTCAAAAACAGGGGGATGTACCTTTTCGGTCCGGCCCCCTGTTTTTTTTCCTGTTTGGAGCAGTTTTTTTGAGAAGAAAAAATTTATAATTTTTTTGAAAATATTACTTGCAATCCCAGAACGCCTGTGGTACTATAATGAAGCGTGACTGCACAAGACGCTTTTTTGGAGACCTTTCGGAGGCCTTTGTTCAGGGCTTTCGGGGAGCGAAGAGAGAGCGCCAGATATGCGATGAAGCGGGAGGTTGCGGCTTAACGGCCGGTTTTTCCGTGGAGTATGTCCGATTTTAAACCGGGCGAAGGAATTTGAAGGCAGGAACCACCGGGAGGCCCCCGGCAGGCCAGGAATGTCTTTCAAAGGATGATATGGGTTTTTCCTTGCCCCGGAATCCACGTCTGCGTGGATTTCGGTTTTTTGATGCCCAGGGTGGAAACACCCGGAACAGTGTTAAAAAACATCGGTAGGATCTCCGGCTTGTCCGGCAGGTCCCGCCGGGGAAGTAAAGCTTGGAGGATCCAGCCCGCCTGACGAATTTTTAAGGAGGCGATTCATGTGGCAGTCAAGGAAAAGATCAGAATCAGAATCAAAGGGTACGATCATCAGCTGGTAGACCAGTCTGCGGAGAAGATCGTGGCTACGGCAAAGCGCACAGGCGCACGGGTTTCCGGCCCTGTTCCGCTGCCCACCGAGAAGCAGATCATCACCATTCTGCGGGCCGTTCATAAATACAAGGACAGCCGTGAGCAGTTCGAGATGCGCACCCACAAGAGACTGATCGACATTCTCAGGCCCAGCAACAAGACTGTGGAAGCCTTGATGGGTCTGGAACTCCCCGCCGGCGTAGAGATCGAGATCAAGCTGTAAGGCTTTCTCACCCTTTGCCCCGCACGGAGGGTCATGTTGGGAGAACCCCAACCAATAACCTGTTAGGAGGAACAGAAAAATGAACAAAGGAATTATCGGCAAGAAGATCGGCATGACGCAGATCTTCGACGACAAGGGCAAGGTCATCCCCGTCACCGTAGTGGAAGCGGGCCCCTGCGTGGTAACGCAGAAGAAGACCTTGGAAAACGACGGCTATGAGGCCGTGCAGGTGGGCTTTGGAGATCAGAAGCCCCAGCGCGTGACGAAACCCCTTGCCGGACATTTTAAGAAGGGGGACGTGGCCCCGAAGAAGGTTCTCAGGGAGCTTCGTCTTTCCGATATCTCGGCGATCAATGTGGGCGACCTCATCAAGGCCGACACCTTTGAGGCCGGTGAAAAAGTGGATGTGACCGGAGTCAGCAAGGGCAAGGGTTACGCCGGCGTGATCAAGCGCTGGAACTTCCACCGCTTAAAGGAAAGCCACGGTTCCGGACCTGTGGCCCGTCACGGCGGCTCCAACGGCGCGTGCTCCAGCCCCTCCAGAGTTTGGAAGGGCCTGAAGATGGCCGGACACTTGGGCGCTGAGACCGTTACCGTACAGAATCTCACCGTGGTAAAAGTAGACGCAGAGAATAATCTGCTGGCCGTCAAGGGCGCTGTGCCCGGTCCCAACGGCGGTATCGTGATTGTTCGCGACAGCGTGAAAGCGTAAGGGAAGGAGGAATCAGAATGCCTACAGTAGCAGTTTTGAATATGCAGGGCAAAGAGGTTGGGAAGCAGGAGCTTTCCGAGGCCGTATTCGGCATTGAGCCCAATGTCCCTGTGATGAACGATATGGTAAAAAATTATCTTGCCAATCAGCGCCAGGGCACTCAGTCCGCTCTGACCCGCGCAGAGGTTTCCGGCGGCGGAAAGAAGCCCTGGAGACAGAAGGGCACCGGCAGAGCGCGCCAGGGCTCTACCAGGGCTCCCCAGTGGACCCACGGCGGCATCGTGTTTGCCCCGAAGCCCCGGAGCTATCGCTACACCCTCAATAAGAAGGTGAAGCGTCTCGCCATGAAGTCCGCCCTGTCCTCCAAGGTACAGGACAACGAGATGATCGTGCTGGACGCCCTCACCGCTGAGGACTACAAGACCAAGACCATTGCCCAGATGCTCAAGGCAGTGGGCAGCGAGAAGAAGGCCCTCATCGTTCTCGACGCCGTGGACGAAAAGGTGATCGCTTCCGCCAGAAATATCCCCGGAGTGAAGACCGCTCAGGTCAACACCCTGAATGTGTACGATATCCTCAACGCCGATAAGTTTATCGTTGTCAAGGATGCGGTAGCCAAAATCGAGGAGGTGTATGCATAATGGCAGCACAGGACATCATCATCCGCCCCATCATCACGGAAAAAACGATGGACGGCACCGCCCAGAAGAAGTACACCTTTGAGGTTCAGAAGGACGCTACCAAAATTGACATCGCAAAGGCTGTGGAAGAGCTGTTCGGCGTCAAGGTAGACAAAGTGAACACCCTCCATGTCAGGGGCCGTATGCGCCGCCAGGGCAGGTTTGAAGGCTATACCAGAAGCTGGAAAAAAGCCGTTGTGACTTTAACCGAGGGCAGCAAGACCATCGAGTTCTTCGAGAGCATGGTTTAATTCTGGATAGTTTAAAAGTAAGAGAAAGAACCGGCAGGAATGGGAAGCGCGCTTCCCGCAAAGCCAAAATAGGAGAGTGAAACTGACATGGCAATCAAGAATTACAAGCCGACCACCGCGGCAAGGCGGAATATGTCTGTAACAGACTATACCGGCCTTTCCAAGAACGGCCCGGAGAAGAGCCTGTTGGCTCCCTTGGATAAGAAAGCGGGCCGCAACAGCTATGGCCGGATCACCGTTCGCCACAGAGGCGGCGGGAACCGGAAAAAGTACCGTATCATCGATTTTAAGCGCCAGAAGCACGGCGTAGAGGCCACCGTACAGAGCATCGAGTATGATCCCAACCGCTCTGCTTTCATTGCCCTTTTGCAGTATGAGGACGGCGAGAAGAAGTACATCATCGCCCCCTACGGACTGAAGGCGGGAGACAAGGTGATCTCCGGAGAGGAAGCCGACATCAAGCCCGGCAACGCGCTGCCTCTGAAGAGCATCCCGGTAGGTACCTTCATCCACAATGTGGAGCTGTACCCCGGAAAGGGTGCTCAGCTGGCCAGAGCTGCGGGCATCATGGCTCAGCTGATGGCGAAGGAGAACGGCATGGCCCTTTTGCGGCTGCCTTCCGGAGAGCTTCGCAATGTGCCGGAAAACTGCATGGCCTCCATCGGCCAGGTCTCCAACATCGACCATGAGAACATGAAGATCGGCAAAGCCGGCCGTAAGCGCCATATGGGCTGGCGGCCCACCGTTCGCGGCTCGGTCATGAACCCCAACGACCACCCCCACGGCGGCGGCGAGGGCAAGAGCCCTGTAGGCCGTCCGGGCCCTGTTACTCCCTGGGGCAAGCCTGCTCTGGGATATAAGACCCGCAAGACCCATCATCGCAGCGATAAGTTTATCGTCAAGCGCAGAAACGGTAAATAAGGCGTACGGAAAGGAGCTTAGAGAAAATGAGTAGAAGCTTGAAAAAAGGGCCTTTTGTACAGCCTGTGCTGCTGAAAAGGATTCAGGCTATGAATGAGGCCGGTGAAAAGAAGATCGTGAAGACATGGAGCAGAGCCTCTATGATTTTCCCGGATTTTGTGGGTCATACCATCGCGGTGCACGACGGCCGCAAGCATGTTCCGGTCTATATCACCGAGGACATGGTAGGACACAAGCTGGGCGAGTTTGCCCCCACGCGTACCTTTAAGGGCCACGCCGGTTCGAAGACAACCAAGTAAAGAAAGGAGAAGAGATAAGTATGGAAGCGAAAGCAACACTCAATTATACCCGAATCTCTCCCCGCAAGGTTGGACTCGTGCTGGATCTCATCCGCAACAAGCCGGTGGACCTTGCCTCCGCTATTCTCCGGCATACGCCCAAGGCTGCCTGTGAAGATCTGGAGAAGCTTTTGAAGTCTGCTGTTGCCAATGCTGAGAACAACTTTAACATGGACAAAAACAGCCTTTATGTTTCCCAGTGCTATGTGACGCCCGGCCCCACTTTGAAGAGAGTCAGGCCTGGCCCCCACGGCAGAGCGTTCCGTGTGTTGAAGAGAACTTCCCACATCACGATTGTGGTGAAGGAAAAAGAGTAAGCGAGGAGGGTAATTATGGGTCAGAAAGTTAATCCCCACGGCCTTCGCGTGGGCGTGATCAAAGATTGGGATTCCCGCTGGTTTGCGAAAGACAATGTGTTTGGCGATACGCTGGTTGAAGACTATAACCTCCGCAAAGCGCTGAAAAAGCAGCTGTATTCCGCAGGTATCCCGAAAATCGAAATCGAGCGCGACGCCTCTAAGGTGCGCATTCACATCCATTGTGCAAAGCCCGGCATGGTGATCGGCAAGGGCGGAACTGAGATCGAAAAGCTCCGTCAGCAGTGCGAGAAGCTGCTGCACAAGCCGGTGGTCATCAACATCATTGAGGTTCGTCAGCCTGACCTCAATGCGCAGCTGGTAGCCGAGAACATCGCCTCTCAGCTGGAGAGAAGAATTTCTTTCCGCCGCGCGATGAAGGGCTGCATCGGCCGCAGCATGAAGCTGGGCGCCAAAGGAATCAAAACTCAGGTGTCCGGCCGTCTGGGCGGCGCTGAGATCGCCAGAAGCGAGCAGTACCATGACGGTACCATTCCGCTGCAGACCATCCGTGCCGACATCGACTACGGCTTTGCCGAGGCCAACACCACCTATGGACGCATCGGCGTCAAGGTGTGGCTGTATAAGGGCGAAGTGCTAAACGACAACCGCAGCGGCCGTCCCGAGAGACGGGAGGACCGGCGTGAGCGTCCGGATCGCCGCGGGTTCGCAGAGAAAAGGGAAGGAGGACGCAGATAATGTTACTCCCCAAGCGTGTAAAATACCGCAGAGTGCAGCGGGGCCGTATGAAGGGCAAAGCCACTCGCGGAAACAAGGTAACTTACGGTGATTATGGCCTCCAGGCTCTGGAGCCCGCATGGATCACCTCCAACCAGATCGAGGCCGCCCGTGTGGCCATGACCCGTTACTGCAAGCGTTTCGGTAAGGTCTGGATCAAGATTTTCCCCGATAAGCCTGTTACGCAGAAGCCTGCTGAGACCCGAATGGGTTCCGGTAAAGGTTCTCCCGAGTATTGGGTAGCCGTGGTAAAGCCCGGCCGCGTAATGTTTGAGCTGGGCGGCGTTCCGGAGGCCACCGCAAGAGAGGCTCTCCGTCTGGCCGGCGCCAAGCTCCCCATCAAGTGCAAATTCGTCACTAAGGAAGAAACGGAGGCCAGTGAGTCATGAAAGCTTCAGAAATCAGAGAATTGACAGCTGAAGAGCTGAACCAGAAACTCGCCGACCTCAAGGCCGAGCTTTTTAACCTGCGTTTTCAGCTTGCGATCAATCAGCTTGAGAACCCCATGCGTATCCCGGCTGTGAAAAAAGACATTGCCCGAGTCAAAACGATCATTCGTGAAAATGAGCTCGGCGCCGGTAACGCTTAAGGGAAGGGGGATTTATTGTGAGCAGCAATGCAGAGAGAAACATGAGAAAGACCATCATTGGCCGCGTTGTAAGCGACAAGATGGACAAGACTATTGTGGTGGCCATTCAGGACAGCGTAAAGCATCCGATTTACGGAAAGGTCATCAAGCGTACCGTGAAGCGCAAAGCCCACGACGAGGAGAACCAGTGCAGAGTGGGGGATCGTGTGCGTATCATGGAGACCCGGCCCCTTTCCAAGGACAAGAGATGGCGTCTGGTGGAAATCATTGAGAAAGCCAAATAATTTTGGCGCGAGCGTTTTGAAAATCTGTTTGGCTTTTAAGCAAAGGAGGAACGAACTGTGATACAGCAGCAGTCTTACCTCAAGGTAGCCGACAACACCGGCGCAAAGGAGCTCATGTGCATCCGTGTGTTGGGAGGCACCGGCAGGAGGTATGCCAATATCGGCGACATTGTGGTAGCTTCAGTGAAGAAAGCGGCGCCCGGCGGCGTTGTGAAAAAGGGCGATGTAGTAAAGGCGGTCATCGTGAGATCCGCTTCCGGCGTTCGCCGGGAGGACGGCACTTACATCCGTTTCGACGAGAATGCCGCCGTCATTATCCGTGATGACAAGAACCCCAGGGGAACGCGTATCTTTGGGCCTGTCGCGAGAGAACTGCGCGACAAGGAATATCTGAAGATCCTGTCGCTTGCCCCGGAAGTACTTTGATGGAGGTGCACTGAAAGATGAATAAGCTTCATGTAAAAACCGGTGACACCGTAATGATCCTCAGCGGAAAAGACCGCGGCAAGAAGGGAAAGGTCATGCAGGTTTCCCCCAAGGAGGGCAAAGTGATCGTGGAGAACGCGAACTTTGTGCAGAAGCATGTAAAGCCTCGGAGAATGGGAGAAGCCGGCGGGATCATCAAGGCCGAATCCGCGATCTATGCCTGCAAGGTACAAGTCGTTTGCCCGCGCTGCGGAAAGCCCACCCGTGTCGGTCATAAGGTTTTGAACGACGGCACGAAGGAACGCATTTGCAGAAAATGCGGCGAGTCGCTGTAAGGGAGGAATAGACTGAGATGGCAAGAATGAAGGATTTTTATAAGGCGGAAGTGGCCCCCGCGCTGATGAAGAAGTTTTCTTACAAGAGCGTGATGGAGATCCCGAAGCTGGATAAAATTGTAGTGAATGTAGGCGCAGGCGAAGCGAAGGACAACGCCAAGGCAATCGATTCCATCAGCGGCGACCTGATGAAGATCACCGGCCAGAAGCCCGTGGTCTGCAAGGCCAAGAAGTCCGTTGCGAACTTCAAGCTGCGTGAGGGGATGCCCATCGGCGTGAAGGTGACGCTCAGAGGGGACAGAATGTACGAGTTCCTCGACAGGCTGTTCAATATAGCCCTTCCCCGTGTCCGTGACTTCCGCGGCATCAACCCCAATTCCTTTGACGGCCGCGGCAACTACAATATGGGGATCCGCGAGCAGCTGATTTTCCCTGAGATCGACTACGATAAGGTCGATAAGGTGCGGGGCATGGATATCTGCTTTGTCACCACCGCAAAAACCGACGAAGAGGCCCGTGAGTTTCTCAGCTTGATGGGCGCTCCATTTACAAGATAAGGAGGGATCATTGTGGCCAAAACTTCTATGAAAATCAAGCAGAAGAGAACCCAGAAGTATTCCACCCGTGAATACAACCGCTGCAAGATCTGCGGCAGGCCGCATGCCTACCTTCGGAAATTCGGCATTTGCCGTATTTGCTTCCGCGAGCTCGCCTACAAGGGCGAGATCCCCGGAGTAAAGAAGGCCAGCTGGTAAGCGAAAGCGGTTTCCGGCTTTTCTGCAGGCCCGCCCCAAACCGGCGGCCCTGACGAAAGAAAGGCTTCTCCCCTGGTTCGTTCAGTGGGAAGGGCCGAAACACATGATACTGATACCATAAGGAGGTTATTAAGTCATGCAAGTTACAGATACCATTGCCGATCTGTTGACCCGTATCCGCAACGCTCAGTCCGCGAAGCACGATACGGTAGAGGTCCCCGCCTCCAACATGAAGAAGGCGATCTGCCAGATTCTCTGCGATGAGGGCTATGTGAAGAGCTTCACCGTGACGGAGGACGGCAAGCAGGGCATGATCCATATCACCCTGAAGTACGGCGAGGGCAAGACCCCTGTGATCAAGGGCCTGAAGAGAGTGTCAAAGCCCGGTCTGCGCATCTATTCCAACGCGCAGGAGCTTCCCCGCGTCATGAAGGGCTTAGGGATTGCCGTGGTCTCCACCTCAAAGGGGATCATGACGGACAGAGATGCCCGCAAAGCAAATGTCGGCGGCGAAGTGCTGGCATTCATCTGGTAAGAGAGGAGGGTGCGATAACATGTCGAGAATTGGAAGAAAACCCATAAATATTCCCGCCGGCGTCGAGGTAAAGGTCGACGGCAGCGTCGTTTCGGTAAAGGGCCCCAAGGGCAGCCTTACCCAGTCTGTCAACCCGAAGATCACTGTGAAGGTTGAGGGTTCTGAGATCATTGTTACCCGACCCGATGACGAAAAGGAGTCCCGCGCTCTCCACGGCCTCACCCGCACGCTGGTGGACAACATGGTGATCGGCGTCACCGAAGGCTTCAAGAAGGAGCTGGAGGTACAGGGCGTGGGCTATCGTGTGCAGAAGCAGGGGAAGAACCTGGTGATGAACCTGGGCTTTTCCCATCAGGTGATCGTTTCCGAGACGGATGAGATCAAGATCGATGCTCCCAATCCCAACTCCATCATCATTTCCGGGATCGACAAGCAGAAGGTAGGCCAGTTTGCGGCGGAAGTCCGCGAGAAGAGACCGCCGGAGCCTTATAAGGGCAAGGGTATTCGCTATCTGGGCGAGTATGTACGCCATAAGGAAGGCAAAGCCGGTAAGGGCGCAAAAGGTTAAAGGAGTGAGATAAATGGTCAATAAGGCAGATACCAATAAAGCACGCCTTCGCCGTCACAAGAGAGTGCGCGGCAAGATTTCGGGCACGGCTGAACGCCCCCGCCTGAACGTTTTCCGCTCCAGCGCAAACATCTATGCCCAGATCATCGACGATGTAAAGGGCGTGACCCTGTGCGCGGCCTCTACCCTGGACAAGAGCTTTGAGGGCAAGGGCGGAAACAAAGAAGCTGCCAAAGAGGTAGGCAAGATGATCGCTAAAAGGGCAGCTGAAAAAGGGATCACCACTGTAGTGTTCGATCGCGGAGGCTACATTTTCCACGGCCGCGTCAAAGAGCTGGCCGACGGCGCCCGTGAGGGCGGCCTCAACTTCTAAGAAGGAGGAAAAAGGATTTGGCTAGTAATATTGACGCAACGACACTGGATATGCAGGAACGCGTAGTCGCCATCAACCGGGTTTCCAAAACCGTAAAGGGCGGCCGCGTCATGAAATTTTCCGCGCTTGTGGTAGTGGGTGACGGAAACGGCACTGTGGGCTTCGGCATCGGCAAGGCCGCCGAAGTTCCCGATGCGATCCGCAAAGGGATCGAAGACGCCAAGAAGAACCTCTTAAAGGTCTCCCTGCGCGGCTCTACGATCCCCCACGAGATCATGGGCGAGTTCGGAGCCGGCAAGGTGCTTCTGAAGCCTGCCGCTCCCGGTACCGGCGTTATTGCCGGCGGTCCTGTGCGCGCGGTGGTGGAAAGCGCGGGCATCAAGGACATTCGTACCAAAGCTCTGCGCTCCAACAATCCGTGCAATGTGGTGAGAGCTACCATCGCCGGTCTTTCTCAGCTGCGCACGGCCGAGGAAGTAGCCGCCTTGCGCGGAAAGACAACGAAGGAAATTCTGTAAGGGGAGGCTGCAGCTGTGAAAATTACTTTAAAAAAGAGCCTGATCGGCAGTAAAAAAGACCAGATTGCAACCGCATGGTCTCTGGGACTGAAGAAGATCGGAGACACCACCGAACAGCCTGACAATGCCCAGACTCAGGGCAAAGTGAAGAAAATCAGCCATCTCGTCGAGGTAGGCAAGTAAAGCTTAAGGAGGTGCGTATCAATGAAGCTCAACCAGCTGAAAGCTGTACCCGGCTCTACCAGAGAGCCGAAGCGCATCGGCAGAGGTTATGGCTCCGGAACGGGTAAGACCGCCGGAAAGGGCCATAAGGGCCAGAAGGCCAGAGCAGGCCGCGGCCAGCGTCCCGGCTTTGAAGGAGGCCAGATGCCCTTGCAGAGACGGATCCCTAAAAGAGGATTCAACAATATTTTTGCCAAGGAGATCGTTTCCCTCAATGTAGGGGTTCTCAATCGCTTTGAGGACGGCGCGGTGGTAGACGCTGCGGCTTTGATGGAATCCGGTATTCTGAAAAACATTGGAGACGGTGTGAAGATTCTCGGAAGCGGGGAAATGAAGAAAAAGCTCACGGTCAAGGCCACCGCTTTCTCGGAAGCCGCAAAGGCCAAGATAGAGGCTGCAGGCGGAAAGGCCGAGGTGATCTGAGTTGTTTAACACCATTAGGAACGCATGGCGGATCCCCGATCTGAGAAAGAAGATCCTTTATACTCTTCTCATCATCGTCGTGTTCCGGTTTGGCTCCGTGATCCCGGTGCCTTTCCTGGATGTGTCCGCCCTGTCTCAGATGATGGCTTCCGCAGAGGCCAGCGGAAACGCCGCGCTGGGCTACATCAATATGCTGACCGGCGGCGCGTTCTCTTACGCTTCTCTGTTTGCCATGGGTATCACGCCCTATATCAACAGCTCGATCATCATGCAGCTTTTGACCATTGCCATCCCCGCTTTGGAGAGGATCTCCAAGGAAGGAGAGAGCGGTCGGAAGAAGATCGCTACCATTACCCGGTATGTAACTGTGGTGCTGGGCCTGATCCAGGGTGTGGCTTATTACTTCTATCTGCGCAATTCCAACATCGTGAACTACATGGGCTCCGGAGTAGTCACAAATATCTTTGTGGGCCTCGTGATCGTGCTCACCTTCACCGCCGGCACCGCGCTGGTCATGTGGATGGGCGAGCAGATCAATGAAAAGGGAATCGGAAACGGTATTTCCATGATCCTGCTGGCCGGTATCGTAGCCCGGCTTCCCTCCATGGTGGGAAATCTGTGGAACTACATTTCCGCAGGCTGGACCGGCGGCCAGTATAGCTATGTGATCTTCAGCATTCTGTTCGTCGCTTTGTTCCTGGTAGTGATCTGGGTCATCGTGTTTATGAACGAGGCGGAGCGCAGGATCCCGGTACAGTACGCAAAGAAGGTCGTAGGCAGAAAAATGTACGGCGGGCAGAGCTCCTTCCTGCCGGTCAAGGTGGCAATGAGCGGCGTTATGCCGGTGATTTTTGCCAGCGCGATCCTGTCTATCCCTCAGTTTATCAAGTTTTTTGTAAATCCTGAAGGTGGCTTCTGGAAGGGCTTTTTCGAAGCCTTCTCCCAGACCGGTTGGCTTTACACACTGCTTTATTTCCTGCTGATTATCATGTTCGCTTTCTTCTATATGTCCATTCAGTATAATCCGCTGGAAATGGCCAATAATCTCCGCCAGAGCAACGGCACCATCCCGGGCATCCGTCCGGGCAAGCCTTCGGCGGACTTCATCGCAAAGATCCTTTCCAAAATTACGCTGATCGGCGCGCTGTTCCTGGCTTTTGTAGCGCTGGTCCCCATCGTTTACACCAACCTGACCGGCCTTGCGGGCCTGTCCATGGGCGGAACATCCATCATCATTATCGTAGGTGTGGCGCTTGAGACCGTGAAGCAGCTGGAATCTCAGATGATGATGCGCCACTACAAGGGCTTCCTCGATTGATCGGGGAAGAGGACAGAAAGGAAGATTTTGTTATGAAGCTTATCCTTTTAGGAGCCCCTGGCGCCGGGAAAGGCACGCAGGCGGAGCTCATCTGTCAGAAGAACAAGATCCCCACCATCTCAACGGGGAATATTCTCCGTGAGGCGCTGAAGAGCGGCACAGAAATGGGACTGAAGGCGAAGACCTATATGGAAAGCGGACAGCTTGTGCCCGATGAGATCCTCATTGGGATCATCAAGGATCGTCTTGCTCAGCCGGATTGCGAAAACGGCTTTATCCTGGATGGGTTCCCCAGAACCATTCCTCAGGCCGAGGCTCTGGACGCCATGGGTGTCAGCATTGACGCCGTCCTCGATATCGAGGTGGCGGATGAGGCTATCATCACCCGGATGTCCGGACGCCGTGTCTGCGAAAAGTGCGGTTCCTCCTACCATGTGCTGTATAAGCAGCCCAAGGAAGAGGGAAAGTGCGACCTTTGCGGCGGCACCCTCGTTCAGCGCAAGGATGATCACCCGGATACCGTCAGAGAGCGTCTGGAGGTTTATCACACCCAGACGGAGCCTCTCAAAGAGTTCTACAGCAAGCAGGGCAAGCTGCTTGTGGTTCATGGCCAGGAGAAGCTGGAGGATACCAGCCGCCTGGTAGAGGAAGCTCTGGAGGCGTTTGTATGATCGTGCTGAAGACGAGTCGAGAGCTTTCCGCGATGCGGAAGGCCGGGAAGATCTCGCAGGCAGCACTGAAGCTTGCCGGAGAGGCGGTCGAACCCGGGGTCTCAACCTGGGAGATCGACAAGATCGTCCGCCAGTATATCGAGAAGATGGGAGCAACTCCCAGTTTTCTCGGATACGGAGGATTTCCGGGAAGCGCATGTATCTCGGTCAACCATGTGGTCATCCACGGCATACCTTCCAAGAGCCAGGTTTTAAAGAAAGGCGATATCGTCAGTGTTGATGTAGGCGCCTGTTTCGAGGGCTTCCACGGAGACAACGCCTGGACCTTCCCCTGCGGGGAAATAAGCGGCGAGGCGAAGTCTCTCCTGGAGGCCACGGAAAAAAGCCTTTGGCTCGGGATCGAGCAGGCCAAGCCCGGAAACCGTCTGGGCGACATAGGCCATGCTGTGCAGGAGTATGTCGAAGCGCGCAGTTACTCGGTGGTACGAGAGTTTGTCGGCCACGGAGTAGGTGCGAAGCTGCACGAAGACCCAAGCGTTCCCAATTACGGCACCCCAGGCAGGGGCGTACGGCTGCAGCCGGGAATGGTCATCGCCATTGAACCCATGGTAAACGCGGGGAAATGCGGTGTCCGGATCCTGCAGGACGGCTGGACCACGGTCACACAGGACGGAAGCCTTTCCGCCCATTTTGAACACACGGTAGCCATCACCCCGGACGGGCCGGTCATTCTGACCAGGCTGGATTAAGAGAGAAAGGGAAGATGGAAGCGCCATGGAGATCAAAAGAGGTCAGGTGGTCAGGTCTTTGGCAGGGCACGATAAGGGCGATTTCCAAACGGTGCTTCAGGTGCTTTCACCCTATGCTTTCGTCTGTGACGGAAAGCGAAGGCGGCTGGAGCGGCCCAAACGGAAGAAGCTTAAGCACTTAGCGCCCGCAGCTGCAGTGCTTTCTGAGGAAAGTCTCAAAACCAATCGACAAATTCGAAGAGCCCTCGCGTCTTTCGGGGACGGGGCTAAGAGATAACGCACGGAGGTTTCGTTTGTATGTCAAAGCAGGATGTCATTGAGGTGCAAGGAGTGGTCAAGGAAGCGCTCCCGAACGCTACTTTTCAGGTCGAACTTCCCAACGGCCATACGGTGCTGGCTCATATTTCCGGAAAGCTTCGGATGAATTTCATCCGGATCCTGCCCGGAGACAAGGTGACCATGGAGATGTCTCCCTATGATCTCACCAAGGGCCGCATCACCTGGAGATCAAAATAACCCTTAAAGGGCGGTTTCCTCCCTAAAAAGGCCGATGTCCGTCAAAAGAGACACGCTATCCCAACGCAAGAAAGGAAGGGTCATCCATGAAAGTAAGACCTTCTGTCAAGAAGATGTGTGAAAAGTGCAAGATCATCAAGCGCAAGGGAAAGGTCATGGTCATCTGTGACAATCCCAAGCATAAGCAGCGTCAGGGCTAAGGCTCTCGCCTAAGTTATTTGGAGGTGTAAGAATGGCTCGTATTTCAGGTATTGATTTACCCAGAGACAAGCGAATCGAGATCGCACTTACCTATATTTTCGGGATCGGACGCAAGACCGCGTCCACCATCTGCGCCGAGACCGGTGTGGATCCCGATATCCGGGTGAGAGATCTTTCCGAGGACGACACAGCGAAACTGAGAGATTATATCGACAGGAACTGCCATGTGGAAGGCGATCTTCGCCGCGATGTGGCCTTTGACATCAAGAGATTGATTGAGATCGGTTGTTATCGTGGCGTCCGCCACCGCAAGGGCCTTCCGGTAAGAGGCCAGCGCACCAAGACCAACGCCAGGACCCGTAAGGGCCCCCGTAAGACGATGGCCAACAAGAAGAAGTAAGGAGGGACTTTTTAAATGGCAGCACAAAAGGCTACAAAGGGCACTGTACGCAGACGCCGCGAGCGCAAGAATATCGAACGCGGAGCCGCCCATATTCAGTCTACATTTAACAATACCATCGTAACGATCACCGATACCCAGGGCAACGCAATCTCCTGGGCCAGTTCCGGAGAACTGGGCTTCCGCGGCTCCAGAAAATCCACTCCCTTCGCTGCTCAGACCGCTGCTGAGACGGCAGCCCGCCTGGCAATGGAGCACGGCATGAAGAGCGTGGAGGTCTATGTAAAGGGTCCCGGCGCCGGCCGTGAGGCAGCGATCCGCGCCCTGCAGGCCGCGGGACTGGATGTAAGCATGATCAAGGATGTGACGCCCATCCCCCACAACGGATGCCGCCCGCCCAAGAGAAGACGCGTATAACGGATACCGATAACTAGGAGGTTTCAAAAATGGCAAGATATACTGAGGCTGTGTGCAAGCTTTGCCGCCGGGAGGGCCAGAAACTGTTCCTCAAGGGAGAGAGATGTTACACAGATAAGTGCGCGATCACCCGCAGAGCGTACGCCCCCGGCCAGCATGGCCAGGGCCGCAAGAAGACTTCCGAGTACGGTATGCAGCTTCGCGCGAAGCAGATGACCAGACGCTTTTACGGTGTTTTGGAGAACCAGTTCCGCCATTATTATGAGATGGGAACCAAGATGCCCGGTAAGGCCGGCGACAATCTTTTGATTTTGCTGGAGACCCGTTTGGACAATGTGGTTTACCGCTGCGGCTGGGCCAGCTCCAGAGCGGAAGCCCGTCAGCTGGTGGTACACGGCCACTTTACCGTAAACGGCAAGAAAGTGGATATTCCCTCTTATCTGCTGACTGTAGGAGATACCGTCGCCATTAAGGATGGGAGCCGTCAGAGCGATAAGTTTAAGGCTGTGCTGGAGGCCAATTCCGCCCGTCCCATTCCCAAGTGGCTGGATGTTGACGCTGCCAATGCACAGGCAAAGGTAGCTCAAATGCCCACCCGTGAGGAGATTGATCTGGAGGTCGACGAGACGCTGATCGTCGAATTGTACTCCAAGTAATCCCACCGTTTTTTAGGGTGAAAGGTATTTCGACAAGCTTTGTACTAGTGTAAAGCGGCAGTCATGCAAAGGAGGATCGCGGATGATTGAGATCGAAAGGCCCAAAATAGAAATCGAGGAAATTTCCGAAAACGGCACTTATGGAAAATTCGTAGTCGAGCCTTTGGAAAGAGGCTTCGGCACTACGCTGGGAAACAGCCTGCGCAGGGTATTGCTTTCCAGCCTTCCCGGAACCGCGGTGAAATCTGTCAAGATTGACGGCGTGCTCCACGAGTTTTCTACCATTCCCGGTGTCAAGGAAGATGTTACCGAGATCATACTCAACATTAAGGGTCTGGTGGCGAAGCTTCACTGCGACGGCGCCAAGACCGTTGAGATCTCTGCGGAGGGTCCCTGCGAGGTGACGGCGGACTCGATCAAGGGCGACAGCGAGGTAGAAGTTTTGAATCCCGAGCTGCATATCGCCACCCTGGGAGAGGGCGCGAAGCTCTATATGGAGCTCACTCTGGACAAGGGCAGAGGCTATGTCTCCAACGAGCGCAATAAGCAGAATATGACGGAGGGCGTGATCGGGGAGATCGCGGTCGATTCCATTTACACACCGGTACTCAAAGTCAATTTCAACGTGGAAAACACCCGTGTGGGCCAGAGCATCGATTATGACAAGCTCACCTTAGAGGTCTGGACCAACGGGGTAATCAACGCGCAGGAAGCTGTTTCTCTTGCGGCGAAGGTGCTCACGGACCATCTCAACCTCTTTGTGGATCTTTCCGATAAGGGCAAGAGCACGGAGATCATGGTGGAGAAGGACGAGGGCGGTAAGGAAAAGGTTCTGGAGATGACCATCGAAGAGCTGGATCTCTCCGTGCGTTCCTTTAACTGCCTCAAGCGCGCCGGGATCAACACGGTGGAAGACTTGATCAATAAGTCGGAAGAGGATATGATGAAGGTCCGGAACCTGGGGCGCAAGTCCCTGGAGGAAGTTGTGTGGAAGCTGGCTTCTCTGGGCTTTAGTCTGCGCAAGGACGACGAATAATAATCTACTTTGAAATGTAAGGAGTGAATATCTATGCCGGGAACCAGAAAACTCGGAAGAGATACTGCCCATAGAACCGCTATGCTGCGGGGTCTGGTCACCTTCTTCTTTGAGAACGGCAAGATCGAAACCACCGCTACGCGCGCGAAGGAAGTGCGCTCTTTGGCGGAGAAGATGATCACCATTGCCAAGGAAGACAATCTGCATAACAAGCGTATGGTAATGAGCTTCATTACCAAGGAGTCCGTGACCAACAAGCTGTTCACCGACATCGCGCCCAAGTATGCCGATCGCAACGGCGGCTATACCCGCATCACAAAGCTCGGGCCCCGCAGAGGCGACGCCGCCGAAATGGCGGTCCTGGAGCTGGTTTAACGAAACGAAAAACGGACCCTCTATTGAGGGTCTGTTTTTTTTATTGGTATAAAAAAAGACAGCATAGAATTTCTATGCTGTCTTTCGCTCTGTCAGAGCAGGTAAGAAAGGTTGAATTAATTGACTTCCCAATACATTTTTGTCTTCATACTGGCCTCTCCCTCTGAAAGGGTGAAGGTATAGCCCGGGAAGGCGTCTCCTGCCAGTCCCCCTGACTGGGGGATGGTGGAATCCGCCGTGACGGTGAGCTTTTCGCCGGAGAAACGGAACAGGAAGCGGGCGCCGCTGACAGCGCGGGTGTTGCGCAGCTCCATTTCCAGCGTGTTGCCGGAACGCCATCTGCCCACGGCTCCATAGATCACACCTTCGTGCTCCGTCAGGACATGATGTCCCTGCATCCCAACCTCCATCTCGAAGCTTCCGTGATCCTCCTCACAGCACAGGACCATATTTCCGTATTTGGCAAACCGGAGAGAAAGGCCTTTCAGGACGCCGCCCTCCTGCACAAATCTCCCTGTGCCGCCGATCAGATCGGAAAGGCAGGGCGTGGAAGCGTCCGGAAGATAACGAGCGCCGTTCAGAGATTCCTCTGCGCCGGGATTGCGCATCCCCAGCATGGGGACCAGCTCCAGGTTTTTCAAACGATGGGAAAGCACATGATACTGCCTGGCGTTTTCCGCAAGAGGCGCGTCCTGCATATTGGGCAGAAGCTTTTCCCAGATTGCGGTGAGCACCGCCTGCAGCTGTAACGAGGAAGAGGTGATTACCAGCACGGCGTCCTGATCGGGGAACACGATGCCGTACTGTCCGAAAGCGCCGTCGCCCCGGAAAACATCTTTCGGCTGGCAGCGCCAGAACTGGAAGCCGTAGCCCTGATACCAGTCAGGGTCGCCGTCCCAGCCAGGACCCCGGTTTTCGATTTGCTTTCCGGTGGCCATCCGGAACCAGTCCTCGTTTAAAAGCTGCTTGCCGTCCCAGCGTCCCTTGTTGGCCACAAACTGTACGAACCGGGCCATGTCCTCCGTGGTCAGGGCGTAGCCTGCTCCTCCCATTTCCGTGCCGTCGGGCAGAGCGTGGCAGCGGATATCGGTCATTCCGAGAGGCTTGATGAGCCGTGACCGCAGAAACTCTGTAAGGTGCTGTCCCGTTTTCCGCTTTAGGATAGCGCACAGCAGATTGGTGCCCGCTGTGTTGTACAGAAAATGGGTGCCGGGCTCGTAGACAAAGGGATGGCTTAAGAAGGTGGAGATCCAGTCTCCCGGCTGATCCGGGCCCCATTCGATTTCCGTCTCATGGCCGCAGCCCATCATGAGAAGGTGGCGGACTGTGGCCTTTTTCAGGTTTTCGCTGGGATTGTCCGGCAGCTTGTCCGGAAAGATGTCCACTAAGCGGTCGTCCAGGGAGATCAGGCCTTCCTGTACGGCAAAGCCGATGGCGGTGGAGGTCAGGCTTTTGCTGAAGGAAAACATGGCGTGGGGAGACTCCGGATTATAGGGTTTCCACCAGCCCTCCGCGCATACCTTTCCATGGCGCAGCAGCATCAGGCTGTGCATCTCGATTCCACAGCGGTAAAGCTCGTTTAAAAGGTCGGTAACAGCCTGTGAGGGGATCCCTACGCTTTCCGGGGTAACGCGTTCAAACTCCATTTTGTACTCCTTTCTGATGAAAACGATTTGTTTCGCGGGTTGAGGGCTTCTTCCGAATAACAATAGCTTTGCTATTGTTATTTTAGCACAGTTTAAAAGTCCCTGCAATGAGAGATACTAGAAGAAAGACAGAAAACCTTCGAAAGGCAGGAGATAATATGGTAAAGATTCAAAAGGTATACGGAAGCGAGATCCTGGATTCCCGCGGGAATCCCACCGTCAGCGCCACGGTCCAGCTGACAGACGGCACTGTGGGTACGGCGGCCGCGCCCTCCGGCGCGTCCACCGGTAAATTCGAGGCGGTGGAGCTGAGAGACGGGGATGAGCGGCGGTACGGTGGGAAAGGCGTGTTGAAGGCGGTGAAAAACATCAATGAGATCATCTCTCCCGCCCTGGAAAAGGTTCCCACTCTCACTGTACGGGAGATCGACAAGGTGCTGCAAAAGCTGGACAGCACCCCCAATAAGGCTCATTTGGGCGCCAACGCCACCCTCTCGGTGTCCCTGGCCGCAGCCAGAGCCATGGCGGCTCACTATCGGATGCCTCTGTTCCGATTTTTGGGCGGGGCGGCCGCCTGTGAGCTGCCCGTACCCATGATGAATATTTTAAACGGGGGCGCCCACGCGGACAACAACATCGACATTCAGGAATTTATGATCGCCCCGGTGGAGGCGAAAAGCTTCCGGGAGGGGCTGGAGTGGTGCGCGGAGATCTATCATACCTTAAAAAGCCAGCTGAAAAAGGAGTGCCTCTCCACCGCGGTGGGAGACGAGGGCGGCTTTGCGCCGGATCTCTCCTGTGACGAGGAGGCCATCGAGGAGATCCTGAACGCCGTGGAAAAGGCCGGGTATTCCGGAAAGGTAAAGCTTGCCTTAGACGCGGCGGGAAGCGAGTGGGCAGCGGAAGAGGGATATGTGCTTCCCAAACGGGAAAAGCGGTTTACCTCCGAAGAGCTCATTGCCTACTGGGAGGAGCTTGTGGAGAAATATCCCATTTTCTCCATTGAGGATCCCCTGGGGGAGGAGGATTTCCCCGCCTGGACCCTGATGACCCAGCGTCTGGGAGACAAGCTCCAGATCGTAGGAGACGACCTGTTTGTCACCAACACGGAGCGCCTGAAGAAGGGGATCCGGGAAAAGGCCGGAAACGCCATTTTGATCAAGCCCAATCAGATCGGCACCCTCAGCGAGACACTGGACGCTATCGAGCTTGCGAAGAAAAACGGCTACAAAACTATCATCTCTCACCGTTCCGGCGAGACGGAGGACACCTTCATCGCCGACCTCAGTGTGGCGGTCAACGCCGGGCAGATCAAGACGGGAGCCCCCTGCCGGTCGGAACGGGTGGCAAAGTATAACCGGCTTCTGCGCATAGAAGAGTGTTGACAGCCATTCCCTTTCCCGATAAAATAAAGCAAAACCATGGGAAAGGGGCAAGCCTTATGGAAAGCGGCTGGGAAACAGCAAATCAATGCGTGGAGAAAATTCGGGAGAGGACGGACCTGACCCCCCGCACAGCGCTGATCTTGGGGTCAGGGCTGGGAGAGCTCGCAAGGCGGGTAACTTCCCCGCAAGCCGTCAGCTATCAGGAGCTTCCCGGGTTTCCCGTCTCCACGGTAAGCGGACATGAGGGCCGGTTTGTGCTGGGCTTTCTGGAGGGAGAGCCCGTGATCGTGATGCAGGGCAGAGTCCATTTTTATGAGGGCTATTCCATGGAACAGGTGGTGCTGCCGGTGAGGGTCATGCACGCTCTGGGGGCGAAGCGTCTGATCCTCACCAATGCGGCGGGCGGGATCTCCCCCGCCCTTTCTCCGGGAGACCTGATGCTGCTCACAGATCATCTGAGCTTTCTCGTGTCCTCTCCGCTCATCGGCCCCAACGAGCCTCGGTTTGGCCCCCGGTTCCCCGATATGAGCGAGGCGTATTCCAAGCGCCTTCGTGCTCTTTGCCGGGAAGCAGCCCTGGAAGCGGGAGTCCCCCTTCGGGAGGGTGTGTATTTACAGGTCAAGGGGCCGCAGTACGAAACGCCGGCGGAGATCCGGGCTTTTGCCGCTCTGGGGGCAGACGCGGTGGGGATGAGCACGGCCTGCGAGGCCATCGCCGCCGGACACCTGGGGATGGAGGTCTGCGGCGTCAGCTGTATCACCAATCTGGCAGCAGGGCTCAGTAAAAAGCCTCTTTCTCATGAAGAGGTGGGAGAAACTGCCCGAAAAACGGCCCAGAGCTTTCAAAGCCTGCTTTGCGCGCTTTTGAAAAAGTTGGGAAAGGAAGAAAGGGACTGATGCCTTGCATCAGTCCCCTTTATCTGTGGTGAGGAAACAGGTAAGAGCGGTAAAATAAATGTTTGGTCAGCGGTGCTCAGGCTGTAATTCCTCTTTTTCTTTTCTGGGCCAAAGGCCGGGAAGCTGGGCGTCCCGCAGGTTTTTGCACACCACCACAAAGGACAGCAGAAGGGCCCCTAAAGAGAAGGACCAGCCTCCGGTGTAAAAGGCCGCGCCCAGAGCACAGGCGGCGAACAGAGAGAAGGTCACAACGGTGCGGCGCTCGTGGGGGCGGATGATCCAGACAAGGGAGAAGAAAAGGTAGAAGGCCGCCAGCAGGAAAACCAGAAAGCTTGCGGGAAGCAGCCCCAGAAGAGCGCCAAAGGAGACGGCAATGGCTTTCCCCCCGCTGTGGCGGGATCCGCCGCGACGGGAAAAGGGGGCAAAAGCATGTCCGGCGGCGGGAGCGGCAATGACCAGAGCAAACCAGGAGCTTCGCACATTCAGAGCGCGCATGGCAAAAAACACGGGGAGAAAGCCCTTGAGCAGATCGCACGCCAGGCAGAGGATCCCCACCGGGACGCCGCCGTAGTGAAAGGCGTTCATGGCGCCTGGGTTATGGTCGCGGCTCAGGGCGCAGATATCCACGCCCTTCAGGAACAGAGGCAGATAGTAGCTGAAAAAAATTCCGCCCAGCAGAAAGCCGACGAGAGAAAAGAGCAGATAGGGATAGATCATGGTGAAACCCTCCCGGTTTCAAGTAAAGATTGGGTCAGCGGGACGCTTCCAGAAGGAAGGAGGCAATATCGTCCGCGGCCCGGGGATTGATCTCATTTCTCTGGCAGAGCTTCATCTTTCTTCGAAGCTCCGTGTCCTGTGCGAGCCTCGCCGCCGCCTGCGCGGCCTTTTTGGGATCTCGCTCAAAGAGGGACAGGCCGTGGGAGGCGAAAAACAGCGCGTTGGCCGTCTCACATCCGGGGATGGGCCTGGTGTGCACCAGAGGGGCGTTCTGCACGGCCGCTTCCGTGCTGGTCAGCCCGCCCGGCTTTGTGAGCAGCACATCACAGGCGTCGATATAGAGGGGAGCGTCCGTGGTAAATGGGATGGTGCGTACCCGGCTTTCCCCGGAGAAGTCGTGGTCGATCCTGTTTTTCAGGGGTGTGTTTCGCCCGGTGAGGATCAAAATGAGAGAGCCCATGGGGCAGTTTAAAAGCAGATCCAGCGTAAAGGAGGAAATATCTCCGAATCCCATGCTGCCGGTCATAACCAGAAAGATCGTCTTTTCCGAAGGCAGTCCCAGGCGGCTGCGGGCCTCCTCCCTGGAGCTGGGGTGCATACTGCGCTGGGAAACCGGGATCCCGGTACAGAGCAGTTTTTTCTCCGGGATCTTCTTTTTCACGAATTCCCCTTTCAGATCCCTGTGGGGAAGGAAATAGTAGTCCAGCTCCGTTTCCTCCCAGAAGGGAATGCAGGTATAGTCCGTCGCCACGGCGTAGGTCTTAACGGAAAGCAGCCCTTTCCTGCGCAGACAGGTGAGGGCTTCCGCCGGGAAAAGGTGGGAGCAGACCACCGCGTCAAAGCCGCCGTTTTTCACATAGTCCCCCAGGATCTGGGCATAGCGGGTGTTTGCCCAATAGACGGGAGATTTTACCCGGCTGTTGCTGATAAAAGACCCCAAATGGTAGATGCCGCCGAAAGCGGCAGGGATATGAGTGGTGATGGAAACATAGATGTTTTCCGCATATTTTGAGGTGTTTTTCCCGGAAAGGGTGAGGGCGTCCCGGACGGTACACTCCGCCCCCTGAAGCCGGAGAGCCTCTTCCACAGCCAGCGCTGCGGAATTGTGGCCCTGGCCGGTGTTGCAGGATAAAATCAGCACCTTCATCTTTGCGTGCCTCCTATGAAAAAGGAGCCTCTGCCAAAAGGAGGAACTGAAAGGGTCCCCTTTCTGGCCGCTCCTGACCAAATGATAGTTCCAGCGACAGTATAGCACAATTTTTTTCCGGGGAAAAGAGCGTTTTTTCGGGAAAGGGGAAGAATCTCTTTTCTCCGCGGCGAAAGCGCGGCGAAAAAAGAGGAAGGGAATTTTCCCAAAACGGTATGTTTTTTTCTCCTATCTGTTATAATGGAGAAAAGGAGGAAGGGAACATGAGCCTGGGTGTCTATTCTTGTGTCGCGCTGCCTTTGTGGGTATGCTGCTATGCGCTCTATTTTATTCTCAGAGGAAAGCGGGAGCTGATGAGGCAAAGCCTGATCGCCAAATGCGCGGGAAGCTTTCTGGCGGCAGGCAGCTGTGGTATTGCGCTGCACCTTTGCGGCCAGCCCCCCTTCCTCCAGCCGGTGTTCTGGTTCTTCCTGCTGTGTACAGCGGCGGACGCCCTTTTGGAGATCCAGTTTATCTTGGGGATGCTGCTGTTCGGGGCGGGGCATATCTGCCTTCTTGTCTGGCTGTTCGGTATGGCTTCCCCTACGGTGTGGAGCCTCGTACTGTGGGTGGTTTCCTACGCCCTGACAGCCCTGCTGTTTCGCCGGGAGCTGCCCGGGCTCAGGGGTTTGCTGCTGCCCTTTTTACTCTATCCTGCCATCCTGTGCGCCACGCTGGCGATCGCCCTTCCGCTCCCCTTTATGCTGGGCTGGAGCTATGTGCCGGTGGCGTTGGGGGCGCTGTGCTTCTTTATCTCCGACCTGATGGTGGCAAAGGATCAGCTTTCCGGCGGATACTCCCACATCCAGAAGCCGATCATGCTTCTTTACTGGGGCGCTCTGTATCTGCTTTCCGCCGGGGTGTGGTTCCTTTAGAAGGCTTTCTCCCGTTTGACAACGGGAGCGGAAAAGAGTATTATGAAAGACACTGATTCGGCCCTTTGGAAAGGTGGTTTACAAGGAATGAAGCTGTCAGTCTTGCTCGGCTCGCTGGACATCCGGGAGGGCTTTTCGGAGGCAGAGATCACCGATGTGGTCTACGATTCCCGCAAGGCAAAGCCCGGGTGCCTTTTTGTGTGTATTGCAGGCGCCTCTTCAGACGGCCATCAGTATGCCGCCCAGGCAGTAAAGGCCGGGGCGGCGGCAGTGGTAGCTCAAAAGCCGGTAGAGGCGGGGGGCGCGCAGGTATTCTTGACAGAGGATACCAAAAAGGCCCTGGCTCTTTTAAGCGCGGCCTTTTTCGGCGAGCCTGCCCAAAAAGACATCAAGGTGATCGGGATCACCGGCACGAAAGGAAAAACTACCACTGCCTATATGGTGCGCTCCATTTTACAGAGCGCGGGCCATAAAACCGGAGTGATCGGCACCATCGGCGTGCTGATCGGCGGCACGCTCATTCCTACGGACAATACCACGCCCATCAGCTATGAGGTGCAGAAGTACCTCAGGAAAATGGCTGATGAGGGCTGCGAATACTGCGTGATGGAGGCCTCCTCCATCGGCCTGAAGGATTACCGGGTCTACGGATTTTCCTTTGAGGTAGGCGTGTTCACCAATTTTTCGGAGGATCATATCGGCGGCGTCGAGCACAAGGATATGCAGGAGTATCTGGAAAGCAAAGCAAAGCTTTTCTCCCTGTGCAAAGTGGGTGTGGTCAATCGTGACGACCCCAGCGTACAGGCGCTTTTAGAGGGGCACACCTGCGAGGTGCTCACCTATGGCTTTGAAAAGGACGCCTGGGTCATGGGGGAAAACTGCCGCCGCCTCTCCGAGCCGGGAGTCCTGGGAGTGGAGTTTGAGACGAAGGGCGCGGTGAAAGCCCAAGTGAAGGTGGGGATCCCCGGAAAATTCAACGCCTATAACGCCCTGGCGGCCATGGCCTGCTGTCAGGTGCTTGGAATCGAGAAAGAAGCGATGCTGAAGGGCCTTTACTCCGCAAAGGTCAGGGGACGGATGGAGCCGGTACCGGCGCCGGGAGAATTCTCTCTGCTGCTGGATTACGCCCACAACGCCCTGAGCATGGAAAGCCTGCTCACTACCCTTCGGGAGTATCATCCCAAAAGGCTCATCTGTCTGTTCGGCGCGGGCGGGAACCGGCCCAAGGTGCGCCGGTATGAAATGGGTGAGGTCAGCGGAAGGCTTGCGGATCTGTCCGTGATTACGGCGGACAATTCCCGGTTTGAAAATGTGCTGGATATCATAGAGGACATCAAGACCGGCATGAGAAAGACGAATGGAAAATATCTGGAGATTCCGGACCGGCGGGAAGCCATCCGCTGGTGCCTTACAAACGCCGAAAAAGGCGATATCGTGGTGCTGGCCGGGAAGGGGCATGAGGATTATCAGGAGATCGAGGGAAAGAAATATCCTTTTGACGAGCGGGTGGTCATCCGGGAGCTGATCGAGGAGCTGGAAAAAACAAACTGATTTTTCGAGCTATAGAAAAAACCATGGAAAGGAATGGGTGAAGGAAAATGGAACAGTATGTGACCAAAGAGCTTTTGGAGGAGTATGAAACGGCGTTCGCAAAGGATCCTGCCAAGCGGATCGCCCAGCGGGCGGTCTCCGAAAACGGAGTCAACAAATCCGCCGTAGATCAGGAGGCCGTGCGGGAGAACCGGCATGAGTTCTCCGTTTCCCTGAAGCCGGGGAAAATCACCAATCAGAAGCAGTCCGGACGGTGCTGGATGTTTGCCGCCTTGAACACCATGCGCTTTGAGGTGATGAAGAAGCTGGATCTGGATACCTTCGAGCTTTCTCAGAACTATCTTCTCTTTTACGACAAGCTGGAGAAGTCCAACTATTTCCTGGAAAATATTCTGGAAACGCTGGACGAACCCACAGAAGGCCGGCTGATCGCCCACCTTCTGAAGGATCCGCTGGGAGACGGCGGGCAGTGGGATATGCTCTGCTGCCTGGTGGAGAAATACGGAGTGGTGCCCAAGGACGCGATGCCCGAGACAGCCGCCTCCTCCGCCACCCGGGAGATCGACCGCTATATGACCAAGAAGCTTCGGGAGTTTGCCTGCGTGCTCAGAGAGGCCAAGGCAAAGGGAGAAACCGATCTGCGGGGGAAGAAGGAAGAGATGCTTCGCACCATTTACAATATGCTGTGCATCGCTTTAGGCACTCCTCCCGAGACCTTCACCTTTGAGGTGCGCTCTCAAAAGAGCGGGTTCCACCGGGATGAGAACCTCACCGGCAAGGAGTTTTTCCAAAAGTATGTGGGCTGGGATCTGGAAAACTATATCAGCCTTATCAACGCCCCTACCGCCGACAAGCCCTATCACAGGACCTACACGGTAAAGATGCTGGGGAATGTAAAGGAGGGAAGGATCGTGAAGTACCTGAACCTCCCCGTGGAAGAGCTCAAGCAGGCGGCCATCGCCCAGCTCCAGGACGGAAGCCCCGTCTGGTTCGGCTGCGATGTGGGGCAGTGCTCCGTTCGGGACACCGGCGTGATGGACCTCAAAGTGCTTCAGGCCGGCGAGCTGTTCGGAACAGAGTTTACCCTTACGAAGGCCCAGCGTCTGGATTACGGCGACAGCCTGATGACCCACGCCATGGTGTTCCAGGGCGTGAACCTGGACGAAAACGGCAAGCCCACCCGCTGGAGAGTGGAAAACAGCTGGGGAAAAGACGCCGGCAACGAGGGCTATTATGTGATGAGCGACGATTGGTTCTCGGAGTACGCCTATCAGGTCGTGGTACATAAGAAATATCTCACAGAAAAGCAGCGGCAGGAGTGGGAGCAGGATCCCATTGTCCTGGAGCCCTGGGATCCCATGGGGTCGCTGGCTTAAAGAGATTCCTTGAAGAAAGGAAGCGCCTTTCATGAGACTAAAGCTTTCAGAAATCGCAAAGGCCGCGGGGGGAAAGCTCCTCGCTTCGGAGGGAGACGCAGTGGTGACCTCCTTTTCCACGGACAGCCGGGAAAGCAGGCCGGGCATGATGTTCGTGCCTATCCGCGGAGAAAAGACAGACGCCCATATCTACATTGATTCCGTGTTTGAACAGGGGGCGGCGGCTTCCTTTACAGACCACGAGCTGCCTTCCCCAAGGGGGCCGCTGGTGCTGGTGAAGGACTGCCGGGAGGCGCTGCAAAAGGCGGCCGCCTACTACCGCAGCCAGTTTTCCATACCGGTGGTGGGCGTCACCGGCAGCGTGGGAAAAACCACCTCGAAGGAGATGATCGCCCAGGCGCTGGAGGCTCGGTTCCGTGTGCTGAAGACAGCGGGGAATCAGAACAGCCAGGTGGGTGTTCCCCTTACGGTGTGCGGGCTGAAAAAGGAGCATACCGCCGCGGTGGTGGAAATGGGCGTCAGTATGCCCGGGGAAATGGCCCGCATTGCGGCGGTGTCAAAGCCCACCTGCGCGGTGGTGACCAATATCGGCATTTCCCATATCGAGTATTTGAAGAGCCGGGAAAATATCATGGCGGAAAAGCTGCATATTGCGGATCATCTGCCGGAGCAGGGCGTTCTCTTTGTGAACGGAGACGACGACCTTCTCTGCACCTTAAAGGAGTACCGCGGGAAAAGGGTGGTCACCTTTGGTTTAGGGCCCCATTGCGACTGGAAGGCCACCGAGCTCAGGCAGGCTGACAAGGGAACCTTTTTCACCTGCTGGGGCCAGGGCGGAGAAAAGCTTGAAATGTTTGTGCCCACCCCCGGGCTGCACCATGTGAGAAACGCTTTGGCCGCCGCGGCGGCAGCGAAGTATCTGGGGATCCCTCTGGAGGAGACCTCCAGGGCCCTTGCCGCCTACAAGCCTCCCGCCATGCGCCAGGAAATCCTGGAGAGCGGCGGCATCACCATTATTGACGACAGCTATAACGCCAGCCCCGACTCCATGAAGGGCGCGCTGGATATTCTCGTTTCCCGCAAGACCTCGGGTAAAAAAGTAGCTGTTTTGGCGGATATGCTGGAGTTGGGGGAGGAAGCCCTCAGAAGCCATTGGGAGATTGGCGAGTACGCGAAGGAGAAGGGCATCGATTTGCTCCTTTGCATTGGTCCCCTGATGCGGGAGGCCGCAAAGGGCTACGGAGAAGGCGCGAAATGGTTTTCCACCAATGAGGAGGCCGTGTCATTTTTGCGCTTGGCACTTTCTTCGGGAGACGCAGTACTGGTCAAGGGCTCCCGGGGCATGAAAACTGACGAGATCGTCTCCAGCCTGAAGGCGGAAGCGTGACCGTAATAGAAAAAAGAAAGGAAGAAAGAAAAATGGAATTGAAGGAGTATGTATTGGGGCATCAGCATGTAGGCTTGCCCGCCAAGAATCTGCAGGAGACTTTGGACTTCTACAAGGGCCTGGGGTTTGAGGTGGCCTGGCAGTCGGCAAACGGAAGGTGCGTTTTCCTGAAGCTGAAGAATGTGATGTTTGAGACCTTTGAGGTGGGCGACCGGGCCGCAATGGCCTATGGCGCCATAGACCATCTGGCCCTGGAGGTCACCGACGCGGAAGCCGCCTATCAGATCGCTCTGGATAAGGGCTACAAGGTGGTAAGCAAGGGTCTGGAGACCCTGCCCTTCTGGGACAACGGCGTCAAGTTCTTCACCATTGAGGGTCCCAACAAGGAAAAGATCGAGTTCAATCAGTATCTGTAAGACAAGCTTGCGAAAAGAGGGCGTGGGGGGGGGGGCGAAAAAAAAATTGTTGAGCGCCACCCGGCCGAAAAAAGGAAAATTAAATAAAAAAAAAAAAATAAAAAAAAAAATATTTATATAAATAATTG
>CAMNSA010000002.1 GCA_946554335.1 uncultured Neglectibacter sp. | reverse complement strand
CGGACTCCTATGCTGCTACAGGCGGACTGCTGGGCTACAACATGTTCGCCTACTGTGGAAACAATCCTGTAAACAGGATTGATCCGACAGGCCATTCCTTTCTTACTGCTCTTCTTGCAACTGCTGTTGTTGTAATTCTTGCAGTTCAAATTGCATGTACTGTGAAAGAAGAAGAAAGAGTCAAAAACGAACTAGATAGTTTGCCAAAGCCGACCAAAGATATTAGTGTTAGTTTCCGAAACACTCTAAAAAGCAATGCAAGAACAGTAAAAAACACGACAAAAGAGAAAGGAATAATTAAATCAGGTATAGAGTTTTACAACAAAGTTAGAAATGGTGGGCAGTGGGATTTAAAGCAATTCCCTGAATATCAAGGTACATTTAAGTTCAATGAAATAACTATACAAGGACAGGATATAGGCAATATCAATTTTGGATATACAGGAAAAGCTTTAGGTTTACCTGATTCAGTACTATTAACCGGTGCGGGCGTTGCACAAATAATGGCTGGGACTTCTAATTTTTCATTTTTTATGGCATCTAACGGCGATGATCCCCGTGATCAAATGTATATAATGTACGGGATAATGTTGTACAACGAAGACAATTAAGGTGACATGAAATGAACAAAAAAGTATTAGCAATTATATTGGTTTTCGGAGCAGTTATACTTCTCCTAATGATACTGTGGTTTGGCACTGTACTCACGCTGGGTATTTTTCAAGCCAACGCCCCGGAAACTTTCTTGTGCTCTTCCGTATCACCAGACGAAAAATACACATTGGAAGCATATAAAACGCAACCCGGTGCAACCGTAGATTTTTCGATTAAAGTTTACCTCAAAACAGACAACAAAAAAAAGCTGATCTATAATGCGTACCATGAGTATGAAGTAGAGCTGGAATGGATCAGTAATAGTCAAGTTTCCATCAATGGGAAGACGCTGGATTTGTCTAAAAACGAGACCTTTGATTGGCGGAAAAACCACTAGCATGAAATTCTCCCTTTCAAGTCCCCTCCGCTGTTTCTGTGACGCTTTTGGAACATTCTGTAGGCCGGGTCAAGACAAGCCTCAAGCTGTCTTAAATCCAAAGCACATCGTTGGGAGGCAAAGTACATGAAGCTTTTCATTTCTTTTTTGAAACCCTTTATTACTCTTTTAATGCTTTTATTGATTGTCCCCCTCTTCTTTTTTTCTCTCACGGATAACTCCCGAGAAATCGCGTATTGCTCTGACAAAGATAATTATGTGAAAGCTTCAGGTACTGTCGAGTTCATTTCCTACAGCAACTATCAGGACCACTACAATTTGACTCTCACTGATATGACGGAAGATTTTCCAGATAGCAACTTCTCCATCGAGGGAAAAAACTTTTTTACCGCAAAGGAAAACGGGACCACCTACAAGGTGATCAAAGGGACGAAAATTGACTTTGTTTCCATCCGCAGATTCTTCGGTGACGGCTATACGCTTCCCATCGTCGCTTTATCTGTAAACGGCGAAGAACTGCTTTCCTTTGAGGAAGGATATCAAAACTATCTGGAATGGCTGAAAAAATAATTGTTGGTTTTATCGGAAAGTCGAAAATTACCTGTTGATGTTTTTGCGATGTAATGGGAGCTTCAGAAAATTCAAGGTAAAACAGGCTTCAATCGGCTCAGTAGAGATGGAGCAACAACATGAAGGAGAAAGTTATGATCGGGCTCTATGTAAATCTGGAAAGCTTTTACCAAAACGACGCTGTCATCCATTCTGTCTTAGAAACTGTGTTTTGCGAAATGGATAAAAGCCACTGCTGCTTTGCTTCTGACTACGAACTGATCATCGACAACGAACCGGTGACGCTGAATTCTCCCCTCTTCCCCTGCGAGCTGGCAAAGCTACTGGGAGGGGAGCGTTCTCTGCTGACTTGCGGAAGATTCTTCTCTTATCCGGAAAACGCTTCCGAAGACTTAGTGGAAACCTTTGAGGATTTTGACCGAAGTAATTGCCGAGATATTGTCCTCGTCTATGATATGGTTTATCTGGAGATCTATTCAAAAAGTGAAAGCTACCTTCAAAAATGCGTTCAGGCAATTCAAGGAATACCGGCAGAAATTCAAATCGAAGAAATTGATGCGAGCACCTGTTTTCGGAAAAACTTTCGAATCTGAAGGGAAAACTACTCCGATATGCAGCATTGTTGCATCGGATGTGATTTCGGCTGTTGGGATATAGCATGGCCTACCCAATGAAAGGAAATTTATTTATGAAACAATACTTAAAGCTTTTCTCTCTATTATTACTTCTTCTTTTATGTTTTTCTGCATGTAAGGATACACAAAAGAAGAGTGAAATGTTAAGCTACAAATCTGAAGTTTCCTATGAATCCGGAGTTTATCATGATAAAGATTGGACAGAGACAGAGCCGGGCACCTATAAGGGGGCTGCTATCCCGGACAAGGAAACAGCCCTTCATATCGCAACAGCAATTTTTGACGGGATGGAAAAAAGCGAAGAAGCAAAAGCATTTACAGCACAAAAAGTCTTTTTCGACACCGAAGATGAGATATGGATCGTTTCTTTCTGGGAAGAGCCAGCGCTTCCCGATGACATGTTGCGTGTAGGAAACGATTGCAGTATTGCTTTGCAAAAATCAGACGGAAAAGTCCTGAGAATCTGCTTTGGGGAATGAAATAGTCCAATTTAGCATTTTTGTGCCCTTGCAACGGAGTCCACCTTCCAGTATGATAAATTAGGGCAGCTCACAAAGGTCACAGGCAAAACCAACGAGACCTATACCTATGACACTGCCTGGGGGGAGCTCATCTCCTCGACAGGAACCTTTGCAACCATTAACCCCCTGCGCTACAGAGGCTATATTTCTTACACGCTCGCTAAAAGATCATCAGCGCAAAAAACAACATTTATACTGTTTTTTGATACAAAATTCCTAGGAAAGCATTTTCCCTCCCGCTATAATGAGGGAAAGGCGCAGTACCAGCGTGCAGCACAAGCTCACACCACAGGCTCGCGCCACAAGGGAAAACGCCGGAAAAAGCAAATCAGAAAGGGAGAGAAAAAATGCCGAAAATCACCTTTATGGGCGCGGGAAGCACCGTGTTTGCCCGGAATGTACTGGGAGACTGCATGTGCACACCCACCCTCAGAGACAGCGAGATCGCCCTTTATGACATCGACCCCAAGCGTCTGGAGGAGTCTGAGATCATTCTCAGCGCCATCAACAAAAACACAAACGATGGCAGGGCCTCCATCAAGACCTATCTGGGCGCGGAAAACCGGAAAGAAGCCTTGCGGGGCGCAACTTTTGTGGTAAACGCCATTCAGGTGGGCTTTTATGACCCCTGCACCATCATCGACTTCGAGATCCCCAAAAAGTACGGCCTGCGCCAGACCATCGGAGACACCCTGGGCATCGGTGGGATCATGCGGGCTTTGCGCACCATTCCCGTGCTCCGGGATTTTGCCCGGGATATGGAAGAGGTCTGCCCGGACGCCTGGTTCTTAAACTACACCAATCCCATGGCCATGCTTTCGGGGTATATGCAGCGGTACACCTCCATCAAGACGGTGGGCCTCTGCCACAGCGTACAGGCCTGTTCCCGGGAGCTTCTGAAAGCCCTTGGCATGGAGGACAAGATCGAAGGGCGCAGAGAGACTATCGCCGGCATCAACCATATGGGCTGGCTGCTGGAGATCTACGACAAGGACGGGAACGACCTGTATCCTGAGATCAAGAAGCGGGCGGCTCAAAAGAACCGCACCGAAAAGCACAAGGACATGGTTCGCTATGACTACATCCGCACCCTGGGCTATTACTGCACAGAGTCCAGCGAGCACAACGCGGAGTATAATCCCCTGTATTTAAAGTCCCGTCTTCCCCAACTGGTAGAACAGTACAATATCCCCTTAGACGAATACCCCCGCCGCTGTATCGAGCAGATCAAAGGCTGGGAAAAGGAGAAAAACGATATTCTCAACAACGGCAAGGTGACCCATGAGCGCACCGGTGAATACGCCTCCTACATCATGGAGGCCATGCTCACCGGGGTCCCCTACAAGATCGGCGGCAATGTACTCAACCGCGGCCTCATTGAGAACCTGCCTGCGGACGCCTGCGTGGAGGTGCCCTGTCTGGTGGACAACATGGGTGTGCATCCCTGCCGGATCGGACGGCTTCCGGTACAGCTGGCCGCCATGAATATGACCAACATCAATCCCCAGCTGATGACCATTGAAGCGGCCATCACAAAAAAGCGGGAAAACATCTATCAGGCCGCTATGCTGGACCCTCATACCGCCGCGGAGCTCAGTGTGGATGAGATCATCAGCATGTGCGATGAATTGATCGAAGCCCACGGAGACTATATGAAAGAGTATCGGTGATTTCCGAAAAACAGCGCTGCAAATCGCATAAGGAAGCAATTGAAACACAGTATCAAATTACAACTTATGGGTATTGCAAAGGCGAAAAGACAGCGTATGAAAGCAGAAATGCTTTTTGCGCTGTCTTTCTTTATGCCAAAAATGTGATCGCACATTTCGATCTTGATCATCTCTTGCTGCAATACAGGCACAAAGGAAGCTTTGCATACGCGAAAAGAAAGTGGATCTCACTTTCGCCTGAGAGGCAGCTTTTGCTGGGGTCTGAGCCTCAGAGCGTTGAAGCCCGGTCCTCTCGAACTTTTTTTATTCGACAAAACCTGCCGCTTTCCTTGATTTTCCCATTCTATTCCACTATACTCAAAATAAGGAGAAGAACACACAGGAAAAAGGGGGGGAATTGTTTTTGTGGAAAAGAAAACATATCTTGCACATATTGCAAAGGACGGCCGGGAACAAACCGTCTGCGACCACCTTTTTGGAACAGCAAAGCTGTGTTCCCGCTTTGCAGCCGTTTTTCACGCAGAGGCGCAAGGGAAGCTTGCGGGCCTCACCCATGACCTTGGAAAATATTCAGAAGCGTTCCAGCAAAGGCTTCTGGGCGGACCTCGGGTAGACCACTCTACGGCGGGAGCGGTGGAATGTGCGAAGATCGGCCATTGGTACGAGGCGTTTGCCGTGATAGGTCATCACACCGGCCTGCCGGACGGCGGCGA
The DNA here is from genome assembly GCA_946554335.1 of uncultured Neglectibacter sp. GTDB lineage: Bacteria > Bacillota > Clostridia > Oscillospirales > Acutalibacteraceae > Acutalibacter. Next base: position 266,887 of record CAMNSA010000002.1, on the reverse strand, counting down.
AATGGACGATCATTTCAGTCAGCCGTCCTTTTTCGGCCGCATAAACCGCGATGCTGCCGGAATGCTGGAGCCTTACGACAGATGGAAAGGGGAAGTCAGCCTGCCCCAGAGTCCTCCCCCAGCCTTTTCCGATCCGCTGGAAGCCATGTTTTTTACCCGAATGCTCTACTCCTGCCTGGTGGATGCGGATTATCTGGACACAGAAGCTTTTATGGAGGGAACCGAAAAATGCCGGTCCGCCGGGGCTTCCATTGAGGAGTTGGAACAGCGCCTTCTGCATTATGTTTCAGGCTGGCGCCCGGCCAAAACGAATTTGAACCGCCAGCGCTGCGCACTGTTAGAGCAATGCCTTTCCCAAGGGGAAGAGCAGCCGCCCGGGCTCTTCACCCTCACGATCCCCACTGGCGGCGGAAAAACAACAGCTTCTCTGGCATTTGCACTGCGCCACGCACGAGCCCATGGGCTTCGCCGGATCATCTATGTGATCCCCTATACCTCGATCATCGAACAGACAGCCAAAACCTTCCGTCAGATCTTGGGCGAAGAGAATGTATTGGAACACCATTCCGGTGTATTATATGACCTTGAGGAGGAGGCGGAACCAGGCAGCGCGGCCTTGGCTTTGGCAATGGAAAATTGGGACATGCCAGTGGTGGTGACCACCGCCGTGCAGTTTTTCGAGTCTCTCTTTGCCAATCGTTCCTCCCAATGCCGAAAGCTGCACAATCTGGCAGAAAGCGTGACCATTTTCGACGAAGCTCAAATGCTGCCAGTCCCCTACCTGAGGCCCTGCGTTTTTGCCATTTCCCAGCTGGTGAAGCATTACGGAACTTCTGCAGTGCTGTGCACTGCCACTCAACCCGCTTTAGAGGAACTCTTTCATGAATTTCTGCCGGAAAAGCCTGCAGCAGAAATCTGTGAAATGAAAAATGTCCGGCAAGACGTGTTTCAAAGAGTCAGTTTTTACAGGGCGGGAAAGCTGTCCTGGCAGGAGTTAGCGGAACAGTTAAATTCGCATGAGCAGGTTCTGTGTATTGTAAACAGCCGAAAGAGCGCCCAGACGGCCTATGAGCTGCTTGATCCGGAAGGTGCTTTCCATCTGTCCACATTGATGTACCCCGCACACCGCCGCAGGATACTGGAAGAGATCCGCAGCCGGCTAAAGGAAAAACTTCCCTGCCGGGTGGTGTCTACTTCCCTGATCGAGGCCGGGGTGGACGTGGATTTTCCCGCCGTATTTCGTGAAGAAGCAGGGTTAGACTCAATCCTGCAGGCAGCCGGCCGATGCAACCGAGAAGGAACGCGCAAGGCAAGTGAAAGCGTTGTCACGATTTTTCACAGCCCCGATCCCTGTCCCCCGCTGTTCGATATTCCTGTGGAAGCAGGGCGCCTGACTCTGGACAGGTTCAGCGCCCCTGACGACCCGGAGTCGATCCGCTTTTATTTTCAGGAAATGCTTCAGCTTAAGGGGAAGAGAGCGCAAGATCAAAAAGGGATCCTTTCCCTGATGCGGGAGCAAAGGCTGCCATTCAAAACAGTGGCAGAGCAGTTCCATCTGATCGACACCGATACCAAAACCGTCTACATTCCAATGGGTGAGGGAAGTCAGCTGATCGAACGGCTGCGTATCGGAGAACGGGGAAAGGACCTGCTACGAAGTCTAGGGCAACACGCAGTCTCCATCTATCCCGAGCATTTTCAGTCTCTGCTCAAGGCAGGGGATCTTGAGCTGCTGGATGGAGGAGCCGCCGTTTTGACGAACTTGGCACTATATTCCACCGATACCGGCCTTTCACTGAGATCCGACCCCGGCAAAGGGCTTTTCATCTAGAGGAGATCGCCGGGCTGTGGGATTTCAGAAAAATAAAGGGAAACCAACACATTGGAAAGGAGTGAACGATATGCCGATTTCTCTGGAGGTCTGGGGAAAATACGCCTCATTCAATCGTCCTGAAATGAAAACAGAACGGGTCAGCTATGATGTGATGACACCTTCCGCTGCCAGAGGACTGCTGGAAGCCATTTACTGGCATCCAGGGATGAAGTGGTGTATTGACCGCATTCGCGTCTGCGCCCCTATTCGTTTTACCAATCTGCGACGCAATGAGATAAGCTCCACCCTCCCCGCCCGAACGGCTCGAACCGTGATGGAACGGGGAAAAGGCGAATTATGGATCGCTGCGTCGAAAGACATTCAGCAGCGCTCCGCCCTTCTGCTGCGGGATGTGCGCTATGTCATCGAAGCCCACTTTGACATGACAGACAGGGCCGCCTCAAAAGACAACCCGGGTAAATTTCAGGACATTTTGAAACGCCGGATCCAGAAGGGACAATTCTATCACCAGCCCTGCTTTGGCTGCCGAGAATTTCCCGCCAACTTCAAGTTGTGTGAGGAGCTTCCTCCCTGCCCGGAAGAACTGCTGGGCGAGCGTGACTTAGGCTATATGCTGTGGGACCTGGACTATACTGATCCCCGAAACATCACGCCAAGATTCTTCCGTGCAAAGCTTCAGGACGGTGTGCTGACCGTCCCCACTCTGGACAGCGGGGAGGTGATCGGATGATTCTGCAGGCCCTCACGCAGTACTATGAGACCCTCGCAGCCCAAGAGAAGCTGGACCGCCCAGGCTGGAGCAAAGCCGGCATCTCTTACGCGCTGTACATCGACGATGACGGAGCGTTGGAGCGGGTGGTTTCTCTGAAAGAAGAACAGGACCGCGGAAAGAAAAAGGTACTGGCGCCCCGTCCTATGTCCCTTCCGGCCCCGGTTAAGCGATCCAGCGGAGTGGCCCCCAACTTCTTGTGGGACAACTCCAGCTACATCTTGGGAATAGACGAGAAGGGCAAGCCCAAACGGAGCATGGAATGCTTCGAATCGTGCAGAGCGTTCCATCATCGTCTTCTGGATCCCATCGGCAGCCCCGGCGCCAGGGCACTTTTGGCTTTCTTTGACCATTGGGATCCTGCCTGCGTTCGGGAACATCCGGCGCTTGCGGACAAGCTGGAAGATCTTTTGGCAAGCGCCAATCTGGTGTTTCGGTACAAAAGCCAGTTCCTTCAGGAAGACCCCCTCATTCGGCAAGCATGGCAGGATTTTTATGACGCTGTGGAAGACGGACCGGAAAGAGTGTGCCTGGTCACCGGAAAAAAGGGAACCGCAGAGGCCGTTCATCCTTCTATCAAAGGAGTAGCAGGCGCTCAGTCCAGCGGGGCAGCCTTGGTTTCCTTTAATGCTCCCGCCTTCTGTTCCTATGGGCAAGAGCAGAATTTCAACGCCCCGGTAAGCAAATACGCCGCCTTTGCCTACACCAGCGCATTAAACTATTTGCTCGGAGAGCGGCGGGGCGTCCAGCGGGTGGGAGATACCACCGTGCTGTTTTGGGCCGAAGACGGCTCTGCCGCTTCTCAGGATCTCTTTGCGGGCTATACATTTGGTGCACCGGTTCCCTACGAAGCCAAAGATCTTCAAGAGAAGGTAAAAAGCCTGTGCCAAGGGATCCCCACTCGGTTTGACGAATTTCAGCTGGATCCTGACATGACTTTTTATGTGTTGGGATTGTCCCCAAACGCAGCCCGGCTGTCCGTGCGGTTCTTTCTGAGAAATTCTTTCGGAAATTTCGTGCGATCCGTGCAGGCCCATTATGAGCGGTTGGAGATCGTCCGCCCAAGTTACGCGAAAAACGAGTTTTTGCCGCCCTGGAAACTGCTGGGTGAAACAGTAAACCAGAATTCCAGGGATAAAGCCCCCGTGCCGGGGCTGCCCGGAGAAGTCCTGCGGGCTATTTTGAACAACACATCTTATCCCGCCACTTTGCTCAACGGCACAGAGCTTCGGATCAGGGCAGAGAGGGACATTACCCCGAACCGGGCAGCCATTTTGAAAGCTTATTACTTAAAGGATCCGCACACTGATGTGCCAAAGGAGGTATTGACCGTGTCCCTGAATCCAAACTGCACCGATATTCCCTACACCTTGGGCCGGCTGTTTTCCGTGTATGAAGCCATTCAATCAGCCGCCAACCCAGGCATCAAAGCCACCATTAAAGATCGATTTTTCAATTCCGCCGCCGCCACGCCCGGGACTATCTTTCCAATTTTGGGAAGTCTTGCTCAGAAGCATCTGCGCAAACTGCGGGGAGACAACCCCGGGTTGTCCGTGTTCTATGAAAAACAGATCCTGGATCTGTCCGGGATCCTGCACGAAACATATCCGCCCAGACTGAGCCTGCCCCAACAAGGTTCTTTCCAATTGGGATATTACCATCAGACACAAGCCCGCTACGAAAAAAAGGAGGAAAAATAGATGTCTGAACCCATTAAAAACCGCTATGACTTTGTGATCCTGTTCGATGTGGAAAACGGCAACCCAAACGGAGACCCCGATGCAGGTAATATGCCCCGGGTGGACCCGGAAACCGGTTTGGGTCTGGTCACCGATGTGTGCCTGAAAAGAAAAATCCGCAACTATGTGGAAACAGTAAAAGAAGACACTCCGGGATATCGAATCTACATCAAGGACAGCGTTCCCCTCAATCGAAGCGACTCGGAAGCATATCTTGCTCTGGATATTGAAGAAAAAACGATCAAGGAAAAGAAAAAAGCAGACCCCGACCTGGATCGAAAGATCCGAGATTGGATGTGCGCCAATTTCTATGACATCCGCACCTTTGGTGCGGTCATGACCACCTTTGTCAAGGCCGCCCTCAACTGCGGTCAGGTGCGGGGGCCTGTCCAGCTGAGCTTTGCACACAGTGTTGAGCCGATCGTCCCTCAGGAAGTGACGATCACCCGCGTGGCGATCACCACCGAGGCGGACGCAGAGAAAAAGGGTACAGAAATGGGACGCAAATACATTGTCCCCTATGCTCTTTACCGCTGCGAAGGCTATATTTCCGCCAACCTGGCACGGAAAACTACCGGCTTCTCGGAAGAGGATCTGGAGCTTTTGTGGGAAGCGATCCTCAATATGTTTGAAAACGACCATTCCGCCGCACGCGGCAAAATGGCAGTGCGAGAGCTCATCATTTTTAAGCACGATTCCGAGCTGGGCTGCGCACCGGCCTGGAAGTTGTTTGAGTCGGTAAAGGTTGCCCGCACCCACCCGGAAAACGCCGCCCCAGCCCGCTCCTATCGGGAGTACCGGGTCGATGTGGATGGATCCTCTCTGCCGGAAGGCGTGACCTGCCGGAGAATGTCGTGATGTGGCAGGAGGACGATTTCCTCCAGCTTTCCGGTTTGCAGCACTTCGCCTTTTGCCGACGGCAATGGGCGCTGATCCACATTGAGAACCAATGGCAGGAAAACCTCCGCACTGTGGAAGGGACGCTGCTTCATACCAGAGCGCATGATGAACAGCAGCGGGAAAAGCGAGGAGACACATTGATCCTTCGGGGGCTTTCTGTCTTTTCGGCCAATCTCGGTTTGTCCGGCAAATGCGATATCACAGAATTTCACCGAGACCCGCAAGGAGTTCCCCTCGTGGGAGAGGAAGGCCTTTGGCTTCCCTATCCGGTGGAGTACAAGCGAGGATCCCCCAAAGCTGGAGAGGAAGACAAACTGCAGATCTGTGCGCAGGCCATGTGCTTAGAGGAAATGTTTTGCTGTTCTGTCCCGGATGGAGCCCTTTTTTACGGGGAGACCCGCAGGCGGCTTCCTGTAATATTTACCTCGGAGCTGCGCCAAACTGTGCAAAAGCTTTCGGAGGAAATGCACGGCTATTTTCAGCGCGGGTATACGCCAAAAGTAACGCCCCGAAAAAGCTGTTCGGCTTGTTCTTTGAAAGAACTCTGCCTTCCAAAGCTCATGAAACAGAAATCGGTCAAAGTTTATCTGCAAGAGGCGGTGAAGGACTCTCTATGAAACATCTGCTCAACACGCTGTTTGTAACTTCCGAGGATATTTATCTTTCACTGGACGGGGAAAATGTAGTCGCAAACCGAGGAAAAAGCCAGGTGGCAAGATACCCTCTGCACACGCTCTCCGGAATCATCTGCTTTACGTATCCCGGCGCTTCCCCCGCCTTGATGGGAGCTTGTGCCCAGCGGGATATCTCCCTTTCCTTCTGCACGCCTCGCGGAAAATTTCTGGCCCGAGTGTCGGGTGAAAGCAGCGGCAATATTCTACTGCGCCGTATGCAGTACCGCGCGGCGGACGATCCGCTGCAAAGCTGCCGGATTTCACGGAGCATGATCTTCGGCAAGCTGCATAACGCCCGTTGGAGCATTGAGCGAACTCGGCGAGACCACAAACTGCGGCTGGAAGAAGAAAGGTTCACTTCCGCCTCTAAAACCTTGAAGGATCTGCTCCCCGCCGTTTTGGAGGAAAATTCTTCAGACAGTCTGCGCGGGTTGGAAGGAGCCGGGGCCGCCGCCTATTTCACGGTCTTGGACGACATGATTTTAAATCAAAAAGAGACCTTTTTCTTCCACGGACGCTCTCGCCGTCCGCCGCTGGATCCCTTTAACGCGATGCTTTCCTTTTCGTACAATCTGCTTGCTCACGATTGCGCTTCCGCTTTAGAAAGCGTTGGCTTGGATTCCTACGCCGGCTTTCTTCATCGGGATCGCCCTGGACGAGCTTCTCTGGCGCTGGATCTGATGGAAGAACTGCGTCCCTGTATGGCAGATCGGTTCGTGCTTACTTTGGTAAACAACCGCATGATCAACTCGGAGGACTTTCAAAAAACCGAGGGCGGCGCGATCTATTTAACAGAGAATGCCCGCCGGACATTTTTGAAAAGCTGGCAGGAGAAGAAACGAGAAACGCTCACTCACCCCTATTTGGAGGAAAAGGCTTTCTGGGGGCTTGTCCCCTATTTTCAGGCGCTGCTTCTGGCCCGCTATCTCCGGGGGGATCTGGACGAATATCCACCCTTTTTATGGAAATGAGGCTTTTATGCTGGTTTTGATCACCTATGATGTAAACACGGAAACTGCTGCTGGAAAAAAGCGCTTGAGACAAATCGCCAAGCAGTGCGTCAACTACGGTCAGCGAGTCCAGTGCTCGGTTTTTGAGTGCCTCCTAGACGCAGCCCAGTGCAGAAGTCTTCAGGCGACACTCTGCGCCTTGATGGACCCAGATCAGGATAGTCTCCGCTTCTACTATCTGGGAAATCACTACGAAAAGAAAATCGAACATTTTGGGTGTAAGGCAGCTTATTCCCCCGAAGAACCGCTGATCCTTTGAACTTCCGAATCGAAAATATACCAAATACAGCAGGAACCACCGATATCTATGCCTGTCAGATTCGTGTGCGAAGCGGAAGCGATCATGATTACACAAGGAGGTTCGCACCTTATTACAAAGATTTTTGTAAGACTCTTTGCCATAACAGCTTTCTTTTCATGATTTGAATTGGGGAATTTTCTTGATTTTCTGTAATAGTTATATAATATCATAGGAACTATTTGTGCATTATTGCTGTCGCCTCCCTTGCGGGAGGCGTGGATTGAAATCTGATACCCAGCTTACCCTCTGCGATCATCTTAGGTCGCCTCCCTTGCGGGAGGCGTGGATTGAAATTCCACCAAAGCCCTCTTTAGAGTAATTGCAATATCTAGTCGCCTCCCTTGCGGGAGGCGTGGATTGAAATTCTTGCTGAGAGCTCTTAGCTCTTGTGTTATTAGGTCGCCTCCCTTGCGGGAGGCGTGGATTGAAATACTGATGAAGAGGAAAATTTGCTCAAAACTTGCCGTCGCCTCCCTTGCGGGAGGCGTGGATTGAAATCGATACCTATAAAGCATGGCTTGCTCAAAATGGTAGGTCGCCTCCCTTGCGGGAGGCGTGGATTGAAATCGAACAGAGAAGCGAAGCCGGAAAAAAGGGAGTCGTCGCCTCCCTTGCGGGAGGCGTGGATTGAAATTTTTGAATTCATACGGCAGGGCAGGCGTTGGAGAGTCGCCTCCCTTGCGGGAGGCGTGGATTGAAATATATGTGGAGTAATAAATGGGTATGGGGGTCTTTGTCGCCTCCCTCGCGGGAGGCGTGGATTGAAATATTCATAGAGTTAGTATGAGTTCTGTTATTCCAAAGTCGCCTCCCTCGCGGGAGGCGTGGATTGAAATTTTGGACTGTGAAGAATTGGCGGAATAATGGAGGAGTCGCCTCCCTCGCGGGAGGCGTGGATTGAAATTGTTTCTGTGCTTGGGGATTATGGTAAAAGTGGGTCGCCTCCCTCGCGGGAGGCGTGGATTGAAATACGCTATGGCGGATGTGCTGACGGAGCGCGCCCATGTCGCCTCCCTCGCGGGAGGCGTGGATTGAAATATCACGAGATAAGTAAAACCCCTTATATGGGCTTAGTCGCCTCCCTCGCGGGAGGCGTGGATTGAAATGTGTATATCGATGAGATCGACGAGAACGACGACCGTCGCCTCCCTCGCGGGAGGCGTGGATTGAAATCGGAGGAAAATTCGGAAAGCTGCTCTGCCAGAGCGTCGCCTCCCTCGCGGGAGGCGCTGACCGAGGCAGCAGCCGAGACGCTGTCGAGCGTAAGCGAGACTGAGGGAGAGACAACGAAAACCCATTCCTTTTCCAAAGCCACTGCAAAAACAAAACTTTTAAAGATCTCTCCCTTTTCATCCCTCGTCAGAGGGAGGTAAGGCAAGCCGCAGCTTTCTGTTTCAGAGGGGGCCAAGTCTTTTCTAACCACTAACGACTAAAAACTGACAACTACTATGGCACGACCTCTCAGTCAGCTTCGCTGACAGCTCTCCTTACGCAGGAGAGCCAAGTAGGAAAAGCAGCGAGAGGCAAGGGGTTTCTGCGGTTCGCAGCTTCGCAGCCGCTCCTTGGATCCCCTTGGTAGTTGTTAGATTTGAGATGTTAGTAGTTAGACTTGGCTCCCCCTTTGGGGTGAGTACGCCCCGGTGGGGGGAAGATTGCCGGTGGCAATCGTTCTGACCCGCCCGAGCCGGCAGGCGAGACCGTTGCCACGAACTGACCGAGGCGGAAGCCGAGACCGCTGGTCGCCGATGGCAAACCTCAGCTTCCGCTCCGGGTGCAAAGCGCCGGTGGCACTTGTTCTGTATCGACCGAGTTGGCAAACGAGAGCGTTGCTGGACGCATGCCACTGGCATGCAGCAACCGAGCCGACAGGCGAGAGGCTAGGAAGAGGGTGGGGCCCTTATCTAGAATCCAGCATCCAGGATCCAGTACCCATCCCCTGAGCGCTTTTTTCTCGCACATCCGTCTTCACAGCACAACTTCCTTGTGCCGGGTCACATGACAGCCCATATTGACCGCCACGGGCAGCCCGGCGATATGGGTTGGGAACACTTCAATATTGACGCCCAGGGCGGTGGTTTCTCCCCCAAAGCCCTGAGGACCCACTCCGGTGCCGTTCACCGCTGTGAGCATCCGCTTTTCCAAATCGGCGTAATAGGGATCCGGGTTAGGCTGTGAGACTTCCCTGCACAGGGCCTTCTTGGCAAGATGGGCGCAAAGTTCAAAGTCGCCTCCTATGCCCACACCCACCACGACGGGCGGGCAGGGATTGCTTCCCGCGATCGTTATCGACTGCACTACAAAATCGATAATATCCTCCGGGGAGGCGGCAGGGGTAAACATCCGCACCCGGCTCATATTTTCACTGCCAAAGCCCTTGGGAGCCACCGTGAGACGCAGCCGGTCTCCGGGCACCAGGCGGGTATGAATCACGGCCGGGGTATTGTCCCCGCTGTTTTCCCTGCGCAGGGGATCCTTCACCACAGAACAGCGCAAAAGGCCCTCGGTATAGCCCCTGCTCACGCCCCGATTGACCGACTCTTCAAAGCCTCCCTCAATGTGAAGCTCCTGCCCCACTTCGGCGAACACCACCGCCATTCCGGTATCCTGACAGATGGGGATCTGCATTTCCCGGGCAGCGTCCAGATTCCGGCAAAGATCACACAGAATGGCCTGAGCCCTGGGGTCGTCCTCCTCCTCTTCTCTTCTGCGCAGGACCTTTTCCAGCGCCGGGGGCAGTTCCCGGTTCGCCTCAATGCACAGACACTTTACCGTCTCCTCAATGTCTTTCGCCAAAATCGTTCTCATGTTTTTTCCTTCCCTTCCGCTGGTTATCTCCCGTTCCCGGTGGGGATCTCTTCAAAAAATCCGGGAACACGGCGCGCGTGCTCCCGGACTCTGCCTTATTTATTTTTGCTGCCCCCGGCGGGAATACCCCCGGCGGGTCTCGTTGCCTCTCTTCAGGTCAGAGATCTTCTCATCGCTCAGCTGCTTAAAGCGGGACATCATATCTTCGAAGCTGCCGCTGTCGTTTTTGCGGCTTTGCCACTCAAAGTCGCCGGGCCTGGCAGGGCCTTGCGGGGGGGTGGGGCGGGGCGGTCTGGGAGTGCGGGGCCTGTTATCCCTGCGGAAGCCATCCTTCTTTTCCGGCCTGCGCTGCTGATCCTCCGGCAGAGCCTTCTTCATGGAGAGGCTCACCTTTCCCTCTTCGCTGATGGAAAGCACCTTCACCTTCACCATCTGCCCCTCTGTGACGAAATCCTTGATCTCGTTTACAAAGGTGGGCGCCACTTCGGAAATATGTACCATTCCTGTCTGTCCGTTCTCAAATGTGACAAACGCGCCGAACTTGGTGATTCCCGTCACCTTTCCCTCATAGATCTCTCCAACCTCAAGCTGCATAAAAAGCAAAATCCTCCTCGGCTATGCCGAATCTAAATTAACAGATCAGTCAGTTCCCCCGACATCCACAAAGACCCGTTCTCCCGACTTGGCATAATCCAGGTCCCGTCTGGCGACCTTTTCCGCATAGTCCGCCAGGTTCCCGTCCTGCTTCAGAGAGTTTTCCAGTTCCTCGTTTTTGATCTGCTGCGTCTTTAATTGTAATTGGAGATCTTCCAGCTTTCCCTGCTTCTCTCTGATCTGAAACTGCTGTCCGATCAAAGACGCGATGAAAAACAAGGCAAAGCAGAACACCGCAATTTTCAGGATCAGGCTGCCCCGATATTTTTCTGTCTTGATCTCGTACACGGGGCCACCTCCCGATTCAGACTATTTCTCAATTTCCTATTATATACTAGTCTACATAAGTTTTTCAAGACCCTTTTCGGATTTCTTCCAACTTTTTCTGCGTCGCAGGCTCCTTTTTTGCCTCTTCTTTTCAGGGAACAGGCTGCGGATCCTTTCCCCGCAGTGGGGAAACCCCCTTTTCCCCTTTTCCAGCAGAAAGCGAAGCCCTCTTGCGCCCTTTGATACAAACGGATCAAACACCAGCACCACGCTCACTCCGCCCAGCAGCTGGAGCGCCGCCTGAAAAAAGCGGAGCCTCCCGCTGTCGATGGCCAGGGCGCAGAGAAACGCCGTCACAGAGGCAAAAAGGCAGAAGAGAATATCCAGAACAGCCACGGCCCATTTTCCAAGCCCCAATCCCATGCGCAGCACCTTGCACAGCAAAAAAAGCGCTCCCAAAGCACCGCCGGAGATCAGGCACAAAAAGGTACAGCGCAGCGCGAAATCGCTCATTTAAACAGCCTGCCGAAAAAGGAGAGGGCAGGGCTTGCCTCTGTATAGGAAAGCGCCGCGATCTTTCCCAGCACCAGCATATCTCCGGTATCCGCGTTCAGGCTGTCAATGTGCAGGTTTTCCCCCTTAATATTGAGCTGCCCCAGGTCTGTTTGAGCTGTGATCAGCTCTTCGCTGAAAAAGTCCACTCGGCAGATCCCGCTGGCAGTGAGCCGCTCTCTTGATTCGATGCGAAGCTCATGCTTTTTCAAGGCCTTTTGCTGTTCTGGCATCATCCATCATTCCTTTTTTGATTTGTCACGGTGAAAAACCCCCGCGGCGTGATCAAAAAAGATATATGCGAAAGCTTCTGTGCTTATTCCGAAAGGATCTCGTAAAGCTGGGGCGCCTCCTCCTTTTTGGCGTATTCCGAAACACTCAGCACCTTTGCCCGGATCATCCGCTCCCCCAGGGCGATCTCCAAAACATCGTTCACCTTGACCTCATAGGAAGCCCTGGCCGGTTTTCCGTTGACCTGTACTCTCCCGGCGTCACAGGCCTCGTTGGCCACGGTCCTTCTTTTGATGATCCGTGATACCTTCAAAAATTTATCCAACCGCATAAAAAGTTCCTTTCTATAACAAAATGCAGGCCCGGAGCAATACCGGACCTGCAAAAGAATGACGGATAAACCTTACTTGCCGTTTACCGTGTCCTTCAGGGCCTTGCCGGCCTTGAAAGCGGGAGCCTTAGAAGCGGGGATCTTGATCTCCTTATTGGTTCTGGGGTCACGACCGGTACGGGCGCCGCGCTCACGCACCTCAAAAGTGCCAAAGCCAACCAACTGGATCCGATCGCCCTTCTTCAGGGTCTCGGTGATAGACTCGATCACTGCGTTAACGGCAGCGTCAGCATCCTTCTTCGCGATCTCTGCTTTTGCTGCAACGGCAGCAATCAATTCGGATTTGTTCATTGTTTGAAACCTCCATTTTTTTATGCGGCGTCGCCTTATTCATCACGCTGTTCGACCCGCTCAAATCACGACGCTTTCCTTATTTTTACCCAGAAAGCCTGTAACATTTGCAATCATATCACATTTCATCTTGTTTTTCAAGTATTTTCGCAATTTTTTGTCCCTTGGGCAGCATGAGAAGGTCAGATTTTTCTATTCCGCCCATCAGAAACAGAAAAGCCAGATAAATCATCGCCGCGCTTCCCACACCGGCGGCCAAGGGCAGAAGCATCCCTCCCCCGATCAGCCGGGAAAGAAAATCATAGACTGTTTTCGCCGTCAGCCCGCACAGGAGGGAAGCAATGAGAGGCTTCAAAAACAGCATAGGTGAAAAGGATAGCCCCGTTTCCCTTTGCAGACACCGCAGCTGGGAAAAGAATAGAAAGAGATAGCAAAAAAGCGTTCCCAGCGCCGCTCCTAAAATATTGACCTGAACAACGCCGCTCAGGACGAAGCTGACCACAAGCTTAATGCCCATCGCCCCAAAAAGCAGCTTCACCGGGAGGTCTACCCTGCCCACTGCCTGGAGCATGCTGGCAAAGGGCGTGCTCATAGCAGTGGGCAGTGAGGCAAATCCCAGTAAAAACAACACCCCCGCGATCACAGAGGCGGAGTCTCCTTCACCGTAAAGCACGCGGGTGATCGGCCCCGACAAAGCGCTGAGCCCGATCCCCATCGGAAAGCAGAACAGCGCGGAAAGCCTCATCACCGTTTCCATACTCTGCTTTTGTACCTTCTTTCCGCCCTTTGCCCAGGCCCGCGTCACGCTGGGCAGGGCGCTCACCCCAAAAGCCTGGGTAACGGCAGGCACCAAAAGGTACACCGTCATCGCCAGAGTGTAACAGCCATAGAGGAATGTGGCGGCAGAGCCCGGATCCCTCCAATACAGGGCGGGGACATTTGCGCCGTAGAGGAGCTTCATCGCCGCCGGTTCTGTTTCCAGCAGCTTCGCCGTCTGTCTTTGCAGCAGCGCGGCGTCGATCAGACCCGCCGCGTTGGAGGCGACAGACCCCAGGGCAATGGGCAGCGCCGTAAGCAAAAGCTTTTTTTTCAGTTCTTTTTGGGGAAGGGCGGCGGGCGCGCCGGAAAGCCGGGCAGGATCCTCCTCCCCACGGTGGAACCACCGGTACAAAGCGAGATAGAGAAAAGAAAACACTGAGCCCATTGTGACCCCCAGCACCGCTCCCGCCGCCGCGAAGGAGAGGATCCAGAACACCGCTTCCTCCTGGGAAGCGGGCGTAACAAAGAACACCCTTCCCTGCTGCGCAAATTGCTTTTGGCCCTGGGAGATGGCCCAGCAGGCCGTTGAAAGCCCCAAAAGCAGTTTAGCAAGGGCCTCTATGACCTCCGAAACCGCCGTAGGGATCATGTTCTGAAGGCCTGTGTAGTACCCCCGAAAAGCCGAAGCTCCGCAGGCGAACAAGATGGCCGGGGCCAGGGAAAGCATGGCGGGAAGCGCAAAGCTGCCCCCCGCGGTATTGCCGCAATAAAGCGGAGCAAACAGCGTTATCAAAAGCATACCCGCAGCTCCCAGCAGTAAAAACAGGGGTAAAGCAAGGCGCCGGATCCGCCTGATATCGTTCCATCTTCCCACCGCGCTGTTTTCCGCCACCAGGCGCGCTACGGCAACCGGCAGCCCGGCCGTGGCCAGGCTGAAAACAGGCCCGTAGAAGCTGTAGGCCGAGTTGAAAATCCCCATTCCGTATTCCCCGATCACCCGTTTGAGCGGGATCTTGAACAACGCCCCGATCACCTTTACCACGGCCATTCCCGCCGTAAGCACCAGCGCCCCCTGCAAAAAGCTTTGCGCCTTTCTCTCTTTCCCGCCGCTTTTTTTCAACTGTATCAGCTCCTTTTTCTCGCTGGGTGATACTTATGAGAAAAAGGGACTCAAAAGAACTGACGCTTGCGCGTCAGCTTTTTTGGCTTCCAGTCTTTAGATTTTTGATGTCAGTTATTGAAAAGTACAAGGTTTCATCTCCAGGTGCTCTGCGCCAGCGTCTCAGCTTTCCCGCCTGCCGGCTCGGTTGGGTCAGAACGATTGCCACTGGCAATCTTCCCCCCACCGGGACACACCGCCCTTTACACAAGGGAGCCTAAGGCTTTCTAACAACTAATTACTAAGGGCTAACAACTACCAACGGGGAGCCAAGGCTCTTTCTAACGACAAATATCTATAATCTAACAACTAAGCCGCTGAGTCAGATACAAGTATCTGACTCAGCGGCTTTTTAGCTTGGCGGCTTTTCGATCACTCCGCTTTGGAAAGCACGGCGACTCCATAGGGCGGAAGAGCCGCGCTGCCCTCCCAGCGCTCTCCGGTGAGCAGCTGAATAAAGGGCTTCCGGCAGGTAAAGGACTGAGACTCTGAGGTGTAGTTTAAGAGGAAGAAATACTGCTTTCCGTCCTTTTCCCGGACGGCCAGTTCGATCTCCTCCGGGAGAGCGAAAAGCTCCCCGTAGGGCTCTGCCATTCCCGTCTCCCGCAGAAGGGCTCGTGCCGTCTCCTCTGAGAAGGCGCCGCCCACATAGACGGCCTTTCCTTTTCCGAGCTTTTTGCATATGGCGGCGGGAGCTCCCGCGTAGTATCCGGTTTGATAGCGGGCGATCACTTCGGAATCCTCCGCCTCCAGAATTTCATTGGCTCCGGGCATGGAGACGCTCTCTCCCCATAGCTCCGCCTGTTCCGGAGCGTTTTCCGGCAACAGGGTGTATTCCCGCACCGAGCCGCCCACAAGCTTCGCTGCGGGGCCGGGCGTGGGAGTCATGGGGCAGCGGCCGAATTCATCCTTAAACCCTGTTCTGGCTCCAAACACCACCGTGCCGCCCTGCTCCGCATATTCCTGAAGCGCCGCCGCGATCTTTTCGGAAAGCAGGGCGATATGGGGAAGCACCACCAGATCATAACCTGAAAGGTCCTCCCCGCGAAGGTCCTCCCGCAGACAGAACAGATCCATCGGCGCATGGAGATCTTCACAGGCGGCAAACCAGTTGGTGGTGGAAAGCTCCTTCAAGGGGCCGTAGAAAATGTCCCCCTCCCCATCCCAATCGGAAGCATAGTGATAGCACACCGCCACCCGGGCTTGATAACGGCCCCCGGCCAGATGGGAGATCTTTTTCACCTCCCCGGAAAGCTGTGAAAGCTCTCGAAGCTGCCGGCTGTCCCGATTGTCCCAGGGCAGGATCCCGTTCCAGTAGATCTCCATTCCCACATTGCAGGTGCGCCATCTGAAAAAGCTGACATAATCCGCCCCGTGGGCAATGGACTGCATGGCCCAAAGGCGCATCTGCCCCGGCTTTGGGATGGGCTGGGGCATTCTGGTCTGCCAGCCTCCCGCGCCGGACTGCTGCTCCATGATCCCGAAATTGGAGGAGATCGACCTGGTCCTTGCCAGAGAAATCCCGCTGCTTCTGTCCCGCAGCCTGCCGGAGGCTGTGGCGTTGGCGTTCACACTCGTGTCCAGAGAATAGGCAAAATTGGGGTAGCTGTCAAAGGTGATAAAGTCCAGGCCCTCCTCGTTCATCTGAGGATAATCCAGATGGCCAAACAGACCGTTGGTGGTGATAAAGTCCCCCGGCTTCCGGTACTTCTTCAAAATATCCGCCTGAAGCCTGCAAAATGCGATGGTCGCCTCTGAGACGAAGCGTTTTTGCTCCAGCAGCAGATGGGGGTTGGGAGAGTTGGCCAGGGTGGGGCGGGCTACAAACAGCTCCTCCCAGCTGGTGTACTCCTGATTCCAGAACACGGTGCCCATAGCCTCGTTGAGACGCTCCAGGGTTCCGAATTTCTCTTTGAGATAGGCGCGAAACGCCTTGGAATCGCTTTCGGAATAGTACATATTCGTCTCACAGTTAAGCTCGTTGTCAATCTGCCAGCCGATGATGGCGGGGTGGGGGCCGTAATGCCTCCCCAGCTCCTCCACAAGCCGTCCGCAAAGCCTTAAAAACACCGGTGAGGTATGGCTACAATGGCCGCGCATCCCATGACGCACCAAAGTGCCGTCAGGAAAGGCGTTTAAAGCCTCCGGATACTTTTCTGTCAGCCAGGCCGGAGGCGTGGCCGTGGGTGTGCAGAAGATGACCTTCATTCCCTTTTTCTGGGCGAGGTCCAGAAACCGGTCAAAAAAGTCAAAGGTGAAAACGCCCTCTGTCTTTTCAAACTTACTCCAGGCAAATTCCGCCACCCGGCAGACTCTGATACCGGATTTCAGCATTCTGTCCAGATCCTCTTCCCACATGCTTTCCGGCCAGTGCTCGGGGTAATAGCACACCCCCAGCGTGATCTCCTCCATGGAGATGGACTTCTCGCTTGGAGAATATGAACTTCCTTCCATTCCTGACACTCCTTCCAAAGCTTTCTAGAGAAAAAGGCCGACAGCCTCTCGATGGAAGAGTCTGCCGGCCTCTCTTTACTTTTTTACTCGCCCAGCTTCGTTCCGCAAACAGAGCAGAAGGCGTCCCCGGAAGAGCAGCGCTTTCCGCAGGAGGGGCACACGGTGCGATTCTGCTTGTCGTTGAGCTCCTTCATCACCGCGGTGTACTGCGCGGTCAACTCATCCAGCTCCGTTACCTTCCCGGCAGCCTCGGTGTCCTCAGAGATCTTATCCCGAAGATCCTCGTAAACATACTGGCCCAGGGCCTGATAGCGCTTGGTGATCTCGGAATTGATCTCTGCGGCGCTGATGCGCAGCTTGGAGACATCCACCAGCTGTCCTGCCTTCTTGCCCACAGCCTCCGCTGCTGATTTTGCGTTTATGACCACATCATCTAAAATACCCATGAAATGATACCTCCTTTAAAATAGGTGGAAGAAAGCTCAAGCCTTCGCTTTCTCTAACTGTATTATAGCATAACAGAGGGGAAAGTAAAGGTGTTTTCCACCCGGAAAATTTACGATTCTCTTACATATCCCTTAATAAGGGCGTCAAACCCGGCCCTCCGGGCGCGCTGCCTTACCTTCCCTTGGGGCCCAGAAATTCCCGAAGCATGGAGTCCTCCGGCACAAGCTCCACGGGAACAGGCTCAAAGCGCATCAGGCGGGATTCCAGATCTCTGGCCTTCCGGTAATAGGGGCTGTCCTCCGCAATCTGGCGCAAGAGGGGGATCGCGATGGTGCGCAGCACACAGGGCTCATAGATATGGATGGAATTCACAGTATAGTCCGCGCTCAACCGGTAAGGCCGGATGTACATATCCTCCCCCGCCACCACCTGAGGCCACATGGAAATGGTCACCTCCGGGCTGGTGCTGCGAAACTGGATATCCCGCACGATCCTTCTCACCAGCCGCAGATAGTGGGGAGAGATCACCTCTCCGTTGGCGTCCTTGATCTGCTGCTTGACGCTGACATACAGCTTGATGCAGCTCTTTTCCGGAAGGTCCCTTGTGAAGACCGGATTTAAACCGTGCAGACCTTCCACGATAAGCATATCCTCTTTCCTGATCCGGTATTCCCGTTCCTTTCCCTCCGGGCGGCCCAGGGAAAAATTGTATTTCGGCACCCGGAAGCTTCCGGTGGAGATAGCCTCTGAGAGACAGTCCTTCACCTTTTCCACCCGCAGCGCCTCTACCGATTCATAGTTATACTCTCCGCTGGGCAGCTTCGGGGCAAGCTTCGCGCCCCGGTAGAAATCGTCCAGGGAAATAATGACCGTCCGAACGCCGAAGCCCTCGAGATACATTTTCAGCAGATGCGCCGTGGTGGTCTTACCGCTGCTGCTGGGCCCGGCCAGCATACAGACGCGGGCGCCTGTGTGCTGCTCCGTCATATTTCTTGCGATGTTTTTCAGGTGCTCGTGATAGGAGTCCTCCACCTCCCGGATCATCCGCCCAGGGGAAGTGACCGCCGCGTCGTTGATCTGCTCCAAATGATTGATATATTTAATGTAACCGCTGGCGAAACTGCTCATAAAGCCTGATGATACCCTCCTTTCGTTTGAGGATTTCCCCGTTTCTGTCAATGTATTCGTAGGGGTACTTGAAGTTGAAGATCCGCTCCAGTCTGCCGCTGTACGGGTCCTTGAGCTTGGAAACTCCTCCCGCCCCGCAGGCGATGACGGTGTTGGACTCATCCATGGTATAAATATTATAGAGGCATAGCTTTCCGGGCTTTGCCCAGCCGGTATTTTCCAGGTTCCCCGCCATGCGGGTCTGCCGGTAAAGATAGTAGGGCTCATAGCCCTCTTTTGTCAGCCTTTCGATGGAATGATCCATCATCGCCCTTGTCTCTTCCCCTCTTTTGTGCAGGGAGAGGTCCCCACCTTCATTCACCAGACGGGCAGAGCGCTTCAACGCCAGGGCGTGTACCGTAATGTTTTCCGCCCCCAGCTCGAGAACGCCCTCCAAGGAGCGTTGAAATCCGAAAAGGCTGTCTCCCGGCAGACCTACGATCAGGTCAGCGTTGATCTCCTCAAACCCCGCTTTTCTCGCCAGCTCAAAGGCTTTGATCGTGTCATGTGCCGTATGGCGCCTCCCGATATTTTGAAGTACCTGGTCGGAAAGCGTCTGAGGGTTAATGCTGATGCGGCTCACCCCCGCCGCTTTCAACGCGGAAAGCTTCTCCTCGGTAATGGTGTCCGGCCTTCCTGCCTCCACCGTAAATTCCCGGCAGCGGGAAAAATCGAACTGTGTCCGGATCTCTTCGCACAGGGCGGAAAGCTGAGAGGCGGAAAGGGTGGTGGGCGTCCCACCGCCGATATAGACGCTTAACAGGTTAAGCCCCAGCCCCTTTGTGACCCGGGCCGTTTCCCGGATCTCCAGAAGCAGCAGCTCAAAGTAGGGATCCATCAGCTTTTTCGCCTGCTCTACGCTCTGGGACACAAAGGAACAGTACGCGCACCGGGTGGGGCAAAAGGGGATGGACACATAAAGGCTGAAATCGTTTTCCTCCAAAAGCTCCACTGCCGGCCTCTGGGCCCGAAGGGTCCTGAGGGCAAGCTGCGTTTTGGGGGCGCTCACATGACAGTGGGCCCGGAATTTTTCCGCGCCGGCCTCTTCTCCCAACTCCTCACAGTATTGACGCAAAAGCTTTACCGGATGGATCCCGGTAAGCATCCCCCAGGAGGGGGTATACCCCGTCAACTCACAGAAGGCGGCGTAGAGGAGGTTTGTAAGATGATATTCCAAAAGCTCCGGCTTTATTGCCTGCCTGCACACTTTTTTCTCTCCGGCCCCCACCTGGACCTCGTAAAGCAGGTTCCCTTCTCCGCTTTGGATCCTGGCCACCGCCCAGGGCTCTTCCTCGTTTTGGGAGGGCTCCTCCAGGCAGACCGGGCTATAGGGAAAAAACAGGCGGCATAGGTTTTCACACTCATAGCGAAAGCTGTTGCCCTCTAAAAAAAGCTTCATGACACTCTTCCTTTTTCCTGGGGAGACATTTTCAGCTGCGGTCGATGGAGATCACGCCGGGGACCTTGGAAAGGCGCTCCATGATGGTTTGCAGCTGAGGGAGCCCATTGATGGATATGGTCGCGGAAATTACGGCGTTGGAGCTGTTCCGCTCCTGACGGGAATTGAGAGAATGGATGAAGATATGCATACTGGAAAGCTGCAGCGTCACATCCGCCAGAAGCCCGGCGCGGTCCACCGCCACAATGTGCAGGGTGGATTTGAAATCGTCCTGGACCTCTCCCGACCAATGGGCCTTCACCCACCGTTCCGGTTCCGCGGCGAGAGACAGATCCTTCGGAACATTAGAGCAGTCTCTCTTATGGATGGAGACGCCGAAGCCCCGGGTGACAAAGCCGATGATCTCGTCTCCCGGCAGGGGATTGCAGCACCGGGAGAATTTCACCAGACAGTTTTCCTCCCCCTCTACCAAAACGCCGTTCGCCACCTTGGTTTTCGGCGCGGGAGAAAGCTGGGGCACAGGCTCCTCCTGGATCCCCTCGCTGCGCTGAAGGCGCAGATATTCTTCCTTGATGCGGGGAAGCACCTTCCACAGCTGGATCCCGCCGTAACCGATGGCGGCGTACAGGTCCTCTATGGTCGCGCAGCTGTGGCGTTTTCCCACGCTCTCCAGCATAAAGTCCAGCAGCGGCCGGGAAGCGGCGATCCCGTTTCTGCGAAACTCCCGTTCCAGCTCTGCCCGGCCTTCCACAATATTCTCGTCCCGCTTTTCCTTTTTGAACCAGGCCCGGATCTTATTTCTGGCCTCGCTGGTGCGCACCAGCGTGAGCCAGTCCCGATTAGGCCCTTTTCCGGCCTCCTTGGTGGTAAGGATCTCGATGATCTCGCCGGTCTTCACCTTGTAGTCCAGCGGCACGATTCGCCGGTCCACCTTTGCCCCGATCATCCGGTTCCCCACCGCGCTGTGGATGGCATAGGCAAAGTCGATGACAGTGGAGCCTAAAGGAAGATTCACCACATCCCCTTTGGGTGTAAACACAAACACCTCTTCCGGAATGAGGTCGCTTTTGATGGAATGGACCAGGTCGGTAACATCTTCGCTTTCCTCCTGGTTTTGAAGCATCTGCCGGATCCACGCCAAGCGGTCGTCCAAAGCGTTGTCGTCCGACTCCTTGGCGGACATGCCCAGCTTGTATTTCCAATGGGCCGCGATGCCGTATTCCGCGGTATGGTGCATTTCCCAAGTGCGGATCTGGACCTCAAAGGGCACTCCCGCCTTGTTGATCACCGTGGTGTGCAAGGACTGATACATATTGGGCTTGGGCATGGAGATATAATCCTTGAACCGGTTGGGCAGGGGCTGGAACATATCGTGGACGATACCCAGCACATTATAGCAGTCCTCAATGGTGTCCACGATGACCCGCACGGCGAATACATCAAAGATCTCTTCAAAGCTTCTGCCCTGGATGAACATTTTTCGGTAAATGCTGTAAATGCTTTTTACCCGGCCCTCGATATAGACATCGGGGATGGAAAGCTCCACTCTGCCCTTGATCAGCGCCTTGGTGTCCTCAATAAACTGTTTGCGGCTCTCCCCTCTGGCCGCCAAGTCCTCCTCGATCTCCTCATAGGCGGAGGGGTCCAGGTACTTTAAGGAAATATCCTCCATAAACTCCTTGACGGTACGGATACCTAAGCGGTGGGCGATGGGGGCGTAGACCTCCAGACATTCCAGCGCCTTATCCCGCTGCTTCTGGGGGGACACATATTCCAGCGTCGTGAGGTTGTGCATCCGGTCCGCGAACTTGATGATAATGACCCGGATATCCTCGGCCATTGCCATCAGCATTTTTCTCAGGTTCTCCGCCTGCTGCTCCTCCCGGGAGGAAAAGGGGATCTTGCCCAGCTTGGTAACTCCGTCTACCAGCTGAGAGACTTCATTGCCGAACTGCCTTGCGAGATCCTCCAGCGTGCAGTCGGTATCCTCCACCACATCGTGGAGCAGCCCGGCCATCACGGATTCCGTATCCATGCCGAGACCTACAAGGATCGCCGCCACGGAAAGGGGGTGAATGATATAGGGCTCGCCGCTGCTGCGCTTTTGATCGATATGCTTTTCCTCGGCCAGCAGATAGGCCGCCTCGATCCGGTTTTCGTCGTACCCCTTGTCGCTCTCCCGGATCATCTTTTGAAGCTCTCCGAAGGTGCTGATCTGCATTTTTGTCATGGCCTATCTCCTTTCCTGCTCGATGAGCATTTTCATGGTGCCAAACACTGAGGAGGCAAATACATCCACCTTCCCGGAGGTTTCCAAAACAACCGCCGTACAGATCTCATCGGAGATCTCAGTCCGAATCAGTCCCCGCTCTTCCAGGGCTTCCAGACAAAGCAGCAGCTTTCCCAGCTGAAATCTGTCCTTTAGCTTCCCCACCATCTGTCCCAAACCCTGGGGGGCGCCTCTCCCCGCGGCGATCAGGCGGTATAATAGGGCAAGGTCCTCTCGAGTGGGCGCCAGAAGACGGGCCTCCTGTCCCGGCATGGGTTCTCTTCTGCGGTATTTCTCATAGACTCTGTAGCTGTGTATAGACTCCTCTTCGTTCAGAGAGGAAAGCCGGATATCTCTCACGCTTACCGTCAACTGCTCCTCCCCCCTAAACTCCTTGGACTCCAGCGATACCGCCAGGTCTACCACCGCTCCCGGGGAATAGGGAAACTGCTCCTGCCGGACTCCAAAACGCATACAGGTGACCTTCACTCCGCCCCGGCGGCACACCAGGCGCAGATGCGCCCCTCCCCCCACCGGGACCACCTCTAAAAGCTCCATGCCGTAAAGTCCGAACAGAGGCTGCGGATTTCCGCTTCCAAAGGGCTCCAGCCCCCGCAGCTGATCCGGCATTTGGGCAGAAAGAGAGGCGGGGTTCAGCTTGCAGTCCAGATGGAGGACGGAAGCAGGCATTTCCGGGAAAGCCTCTTTGGCATATGCATTGATTTTCTCCCGAAAGGCAGGGACATTTTCCGCTTTCAGGCTGATACCTGCCGCCATGGGATGGCCGCCGAAGCGCTCTAACAGCTCTTTGCAGGCGGATACCCCTTCAAACAGGGAAAAGCCCTCCACGCTGCGGCCGCTGCCCTTTGCATATTCTCCATCCTCGGAGATCACAATACAGGGCTTGCCGCAGCGCTCCGTAATCCGGGCCGCCACGATCCCGATCACGCCGTGATGCCAGCCTCTCCCGCTCACTACGATCACCCGCTCAAAGGCAAGGGTGGGATCCTTCTCAATCGTCTCAAACGCCTGGGCGGCGATCTGCGCCTCTACCGCCTTGCGGTCTTCGTTATCATCGCAGATCTCCTGGGCCAGAAGCTCTGCCTCTTCCTCCTCCTCGCACACGAGCAGCCGCACCGCCCGCTCCGGAGAGCCCATCCGTCCTGTAGCATTCAGCCTGGGAATGACGGAAAAAGACAAAGAGGAGGCAGTGGACATCTGCGGGCTCAAAGAGCACTTGGAAAACAGGATGCTGAGCCCCGGGCGCGTCTGCCGCCTCAAAAGCTCCATTCCCGCCTTGACGATGCTCCTGTTTTCTCCGAAAAGCGGCACCGCGTCTCCCACTGTGCCCAGAGCCGCCAGATCGGCAAACTCCTCCAAAACGGCGGCCGCTTCCCCATCCTCCAGGGCAATGAGGAGCTTGAGCACCACGCCCGCCCCGCAAAAGTCCCGGAAGGGACTTTCATCATCCCTTCGGTGAGCGTCCACCACGGCGACGGCCTCCGGCAAGGTCTCCTGAGGCTGGTGGTGGTCAGTCACCACCACGTCTATCCCCAGCTCTTTCGCAAGGCGCACCTCTTCAAAGGAGGAGATCCCATTGTCCACAGTGACGATCAGCTTCACTCCCTGATCCGCAAGCTTGTGCACCGCCCCGGGATTCATTCCATAGCCTTCCCCTTCTCTTTGGGGAATATAATAGATCACATCGGCGCCCCGGGCCTCCAGATAGGTATACAGCATGGCGGTAGCGGTAACGCCGTCTGCGTCGTAATCTCCGTAAACCGCGATGCGTTCAAAGCGGTCCAGCGCAAGGCGGATCCGCTCTGCCGCCCGATCCATATCCTTCATCAAAAACGGATCGGAAAGCAGGATCTCCCCGCTCAGCAGCTCCTCCGCTTGCCCGGAAAAGCCGCGGATCTCCAGCATCATGGCAAGAAAAAAGGGAATTCCGTACCGCTCTGCCAGCTGCGCAGCCTGTTCCTTATTGAGGTCCGCGACCTCCCATCTCCTCACATTCACCCTGCTTGCTCCCTTGCTTCACATTTGACATCATATTTTATCATTATTCCAGGAGATATTCAATATCTGCGGGCGATTTTCCCTCTTACGCCCCATATCTTGTTCTCTTCCCGGCGCGTTCAGGGAAGGGAGTACGCGCGAAAGGTCAGACTGGATAAAAAAGAAGAAAAAGGATCGGGAACCGATCCTTTTTCTTCTTTTGGGGAGGAGTTGTATTGAAAAGTGCGGCCAAGCCTTCGGCCGCGGAACTTGTAATCAACTTTACGGCTCTATTATATCGGGGCAAGCATGATTTGTCAAGAAATTCACGAAGAATCTACTTTTTGCATAATCTGCACAAGTAGCGACGACCTGTTTAGGGAAGAATTTACTAGATTCTCGGCTTCTTTTCCGGTAAAACCACGAAGAGGTACAGACTATACTTTCCTCCCTCATTATGTTAAAATAACAGATGGTTAAATAATGTCATTGCTATTTAACCATCTGTTATCAGGAAGAAGCCTCTGAACAGAAAAAGGCCAAGAGCTTTTTTCGGAAGCGGTTCCCTTTTTGCTTCGCAAAAAGTACCAGGTTTCTCCAAGTATCAGAAATTCGATTATTGGGGAAAACCCTCTGAACAGAATCGTTAAAAAACGACGGGATCTTTGTGAGAAAAAGGCGGGAAAGCGGCTATGGAGCTTCAAAAAAATCAGATCGTGGAACTTTCCGTCACCGGCATGACGGCCGAGGGCGCCGGTGTGGGGAGAGTGGGTGCAGAAGCCGTTTTCGTCCCCCTCTCCGCCCCTGGAGACCGAATCCGGGCCAAGATCCTCAAAACGGCGAAGAATTATGCTTTCGGGAAGCTCATAGAGATCCTTTCCCCCGCTCCCAGCCGGGTGGAAACGGACTGTCCCGTTTTCGCCCAGTGCGGCGGGTGCTGCTTTCGCCATATCAGCTATGAAGAGGAATGTCGCCTGAAGGAGGATCGGGTGCGGGAAGCGCTTTCCCGGATCGGCGGGATCGCGGATCCCCCATTGGAGCCCATTTTGGCGGCTCCCAGCCGGGACGGCTACCGCAACAAGGCCCTGCTTCCTCTGGGGCTTGACCGGGAGGGTAATTTGCAGATGGGCTTTTACGCCCGCAATTCCCACCGGATCGTAAGCTGTAATGCCTGCCGCTTACAGCCAAAGGAGTTTACCGCCGCAATGGAGGCTTTCCGGCAGTGGGCGAAAACCTACGGGGATCCTGTCTATGATGAAAGCACTCACAAGGGGAAAATGCGCCGCCTGTACCTGAGGAAAGGGGAAGAGACCGGCGAGGTGTCTGTGTGCGTGGTGGTAAACGGAAACGGACTTCATCACGAAGCGGAGCTGCTTCACGCGCTCAGAGAGGCCCTGCCGGGGCTTTCCGGCTTCCAGATCAACACTCAGCGGGAAAGGACCAATGTGGCTCTGGGCAAGGAGTTTCGCACTGTTTTCGGAAAGGACGCTCTGGAGGACAGGCTCTGCGGCCTGACCTTCTCCATCTCCCCCGCCTCCTTTTATCAGGTGAACCATCACCAGGCCCAGCGCCTTTATAAAAAGGCGGCGGAATATGCCGGACTCACCGGGAAAGAGACCCTGTTAGACCTTTACTGCGGAGCTGGAACCATCGGCCTTTCCATGGCTCATTTTGCCCGAGAGCTCATCGGGGTGGAGATCGTGCCGGAGGCGGTGGAAAACGCTAAAGAAAACGCGGGGAAAAACCACATTCAAAACGCCCGTTTCCTCTGCGCGGACGCCGAAGAGGCCGCCGCCGTCTTAAAAAGGGAGGGGCTCTCCCCGGATGTGGTGATCCTGGACCCGCCCCGCAAGGGCTGTACGCCGGAGCTGATCCGGACGGTTTCTTCCTACTCGCCGGAAAGGATCGTCTATGTCTCCTGCGACCCCGCCACTCTGGCGAGAGATTTAAAGCAGTTTCAAGAGCTTCATTATCCTCTGATAAAAGCCTGCCCTGTGGACATGTTCCCCGCCACCGCCCATGTGGAATGTGTCTGTTTGCTGTGCAAACAGAACGCGATATAAATTCCTTACGAATTTGCGATATATCCCACAGATGTGATATGTGCAAGCACGCGATATGTCTCTGCGCAACGAGAAGAAGGAATTTATATCATATCACAATCGGAAAAAAGCAAAGATTATATCGCATTTCACGAAGTGAAATATATCGCACGAGCGAAGCGAGCATATCGCAAAAGGAGTTTTTATGGATCACAAAAAAAATTAAGGAATTAGCAGTAGAGCTAACTGTTGAAACAACCACAATTTGTGATGGAATAAAAGGCCGCTCTGTATTTGTCAATCAATTATTGCGTTCTTGTTCATCCATCGGTGCCAATTCACATGAAGCAAAATATGCACAGAGCAATGCCGATTTTATAAACAAATTAGAAATTGCTTTAAAAGAGTGTTATGAAAACAGAGTAT
Organism: uncultured Neglectibacter sp.; assembly: GCA_946554335.1. Lineage (GTDB taxonomy): Bacteria > Bacillota > Clostridia > Oscillospirales > Acutalibacteraceae > Acutalibacter. Next base: position 240,349 of record CAMNSA010000002.1, on the reverse strand, counting down.
TGGCTTGAAATTCTATTTAAGTTAAATTCGTTTGATGGTACAGATTATAAAAGATTACTCAACAAGTGTGGAACCATTCGCAGAAAACTGATTGCCTCTGTTAAGACCGTCAAACATCGAAGGGAGTAATTCATGTTCAGCAATCAAGAAATATTGAAAATTGCAATGCAGCAGTCCGCCATAGACCTTAACGCGTCCGATACAGATTTTCTGAAAAGCGCAAATGTCGTTGTAGAATTCAGTCTCAGCCCTTTGGCCAGAAAATATTACAAAGAGCCTATCGCCTGCAACCTGGTTTCCTATGGAAGCAATATCGTCGCGTCCGTAAAAGGAGAATACAGGGAACTTGTGGAAGAGTATCTTCAGAAATTTGAATTCTTCCACTGCTTTGAAACACCGAATCTGCACTGGCTGGAGGAGCGCCTGGAGCCTTTCGGCCAGAAGGTCTGCTTTATGGCGGAATATTTTCTGCCCGATCTGAATAAGCTCACGCGCCTGTCCTGTGACTACGAGCTGAAGGTTCTGGAGCAAAAAGACTTTTCAGAGCTCTATGTGCCCCAGTGGAGCAACGCGCTGTGCAAGGACAGAAAAGAGCTGGATGTTTTGGGCGTGGGCGCCTTTGAAAAGGGGAAGCTGATTGGGCTTGCGGCCTGCTCCGCCGACTGTGAAGAGATGTGGCAGATCGGCGTGGATGTGCTGCCGGAATACCGCAGAAAAGGGATCGCCTCCGCTATGACAAGCAATTTGGCCGTGGAAATTCTGGAAAGAGGAAAGGTCCCGTTTTATTGCTGCGCCTGGTCAAACATCCGCTCCGCCCGAAACGCCGTAAAAAGCGGCTTTGTCCCTGCCTGGGTGGAAATGACGGTGAAGCCCAAGAACATCGTTGACGAAATGAACAAGTGAAAGAGGTACAACATGAAAACAGAAGTTTTAAAGATAAGCAATACAGAGATCGCGGTCATAAACAGCGATGAGGTGCTGATCAAGGACGTCCAGTCCGCGTTGGAACTGATCATGACGGTGAAATATGACACAGGCTGCACCAATATCGCTTTAAATAAAGAGGCCATAATCAATGACTTCTTTGTTTTGAGCACCTGCCTGGCAGGAGAAATTTTGCAGAAATTCATCAACTACGGCGTGCGCTTTGCGGTGTACGGGGATTTTTCCAAGTATACCAGCAAGCCCTTAAAGGACTTTATGTATGAGAGCAATCACGGGCGGGACATTTACTTTCAGCCCACCGCCGCCCTTGCCGCCGAAAAACTCGCGCAGGGCGCGGCGGCGATATAGGCCCGGATCGCGGAGATTTTGGAGAGCAGGTCGTCCCGCTTCTGTTTGGAGAGGTTGGTGGACATATCAGTTTCCTCACAGACATTGCAAAGTTTTTGTTATTATATCATATTGGGTGGAAAAAAGGGAGAGATATTTGCATAAGCCACAAACATCTTTAGAAGGTTGGCATTACCGCATTGGGATTTAAAGCGATAACCTCCCGCCCCAGCTTCCGGGCATACCGCACCGTCATCGCCGTCCCTCCCCTCCATTCTCCATCATAAACAGCCAGCAGGCAGGCGGCGTGATCTACCAGATAGCGGTTGCGTTTGAGCATACAGCCGTCATGGTATTCCCGACTCACATACACGACCTCGTCCGCCTGCTCCAAAATAGAAAAATAGAGTTCCCGCGCTGAAGCTGACCACTTGTCCCCCTGTCCCTCACAGGGCAGGATACAGTGAAGCTTCAACGCGGGATTCTTTCTTTTCAGAGCAAGGACAGCAAGCGCCGCCCAGGTATCCGCTCCCTCCGCCATACCGGATAGGAAATCGGTATATCCGGCCTCAACCAGCTTGGCAATCTCTTTGGTAAGCGTTTCTTTCAGCGCGACACATCGGGCATCGGACTCGTCGTAGCCCCAGGGAAACTTCCTCGGACGATGGCCTGTAAATGCACAACATTTTTCAAATATCATAATCCGCCTCCTTTGTGGTATGGCTAAATAATAGCCATACCATATGGCCATTATATCAGCCATAATAAAGACTGTAAAGGAGGCCGGAGACGATGATTCACTATGCGCCGTTGTGGAAAACAATGGCAGAACAGAAGGTGACAACCTATACCCTGCGTTTCAAGCACGGCATGAGCCATGCAACCGTTCAGCGTCTCCAGGCTAATCTGCCGGTATCAACGCATACGCTGGACAAGCTATGTGCAATTTTGAATTGCCGGTTAGAAGATGTAGCCGAATATATTCCCGATGAATAAGCAGCTTTGCGGTTCTATTTTTAGAAGCGCGAGGCTGTTTTTATTTTGGAGAGAGAAGCCTATGGAAATCTCTCCTTGCTAATTGACCTTTCAAGAGGTATGATAGAAAAAACGACAGAGACTTACCCGTGCGCTCCGTATTGTGCGGACGGCGCAATATAGAGCGATTCAGTCCGCTGCTTTGATAAGAGCTTTCAAAAAGGAGAAACCGATGGAATACCAGGAGATCAATTCCAAAGTGATCGATCGGTGGTGCGAGAACGGCTGGCAATGGGGAAAATCGATCACTCACGAGGAATACCAAAAGGCAAAAGACGGAGAGTGGCAGGTGCTCCTCACGCCCACAAAGGCGGTCCCACATCACTGGTTCGGCGACCTGAACGGGAAAAAGGTGCTGGGCCTTGCCAGCGGAGGCGGGCAGCAGATCCCCATTTTCTCCGCCCTGGGGGCTAACTGCACCGTTCTGGATTACTCTCTTGCCCAATGCGAGGCGGAGCGTCAAGTGGCCCGGCGGGAGGGCTATGAGGTGGAGGTTTTGCAGTGCGACATGACAAAGCCCCTGCCCTTTGAGGACAACTCCTTTGACTTGATCTTTCATCCCGTTTCCAACTGCTATGTCAGGGAGGTCAAGCCGATTTTTCGGGAGTGTTTCCGGATCCTCAGGGAAAACGGCGTTCTGCTGTGCGGTCTGGACAACGGCATGAACTTTATTTTCGACGAAACGGAAACCTTCTTAAAATACAAGCTGCCCTCTGACCCCTTAAAGGACCCCGCGCTCTATGAGGACTCCATGAAAAACGATTGGGGAATTCAGTTTTCCCACACTCTGGAAGAGCAGATCGGCGGCCAGCTGGAAGCCGGCTTTCTCCTCACCCATCTTTATGAGGACTTCAACGGAGAGGGAAAGCTGCACGAGTATCATATCCCCACCTTCTGGGCCACCAGGGCCCTCAAGCCAGCAGATTCAGAGCCTTGCTCTGACAGATAAAAGTGAAAAAGGAGTCTTCTATCATGAACACCTGCAAAGTAAACGCCGGAAAAACTCAGCTGGTGGCCCACCGAGGCCTGAGCGGACTGGAAAAGGAAAACACCTGCGCAGCTTTCGTAGCCGCGGGAAACCGCTCTTATTACGGGATCGAAACAGACATTCACCGCACCGCCGACGGAAATTTCATTTTGATCCACGATGGGGATACCCTCCGGGTAAGCGGCGACCAGATCAATGTGGAAGAGAGTACCTTTGACTCTTTGAGGCAGATCCGGCTTCAAAACCGAAACGGGAAAAAGGACCGGAACGACCTGTGCCTTCCCACCTTAGAGGAATATATCGGCATCTGCAAGCAGTACGAAAAGACCGCTGTCTTGGAGCTGAAATCCGACTTCACGCCGGAAGAGCTTCAGGAGATCGTCGCGCGGATCCGGGAAATCGGATGGCTTGACCATGTGGTTTTCATCGCCTTTGCCTATGAAAACCTTGTAAAGCTGAGAAAGCTTCTTCCCGCTCAGCCCTGCCAGTTCCTGACAAGCACCATTCCTGCGGGACTTTCCGACCGGCTTGCCGCAGATAAGATCGACCTGGACATCTATTTCCCCGTTTTGACAAAGGAGCTGGTAGAGGAATTTCACGCCAAAGGGATCACCGTCAACTGCTGGACGGTAAACGAGGAGGAGGACGCCCGGCGCCTGATCTCATGGGGTGTGGATTTCATCACCACCAATATTCTGGAAAAGGAATAATTCCCCATGGAACGAACCTTCATTTTTGACAGTAAAAACTATCCCGAGGGCGGCTCTGTGTTATTCCGCACCGCGGTGAGGGGGATCATTGTAAACAACAGAAAGCTTCTCCTGGTGACCAACAAGTTTGGAGACTACAAATTCCCAGGCGGAGGCGTAGAGGAAAACGAGAGCCTTGAGGACGCTTTGTCCCGGGAGATTCTGGAAGAGACCGGCTACCGTATGAAGGCAGGCTCTCAAAAGCTCTGGTGCACCGCAAAAGAACGGCGCAGGGGAACGACCGCCGATATTCTGGAAATGACCTCCCACTACTTTTTCTGCGAGGTAGAGGGCGCGCCTTCTGCTCTTTCTCTGGAAGACTATGAGCTGGAAGAAGAATTTCGCCCGGTGTGGTTCGCTCTGCCCCCGGCTCTGGAAAAAAACCGGGCGCTTTTGAAGAAAGAGAGGAATCCCTGGGTTTTGCGGGAAACCTCTATCATGGAGGAGCTGTTGAAAACAGAGCCCTTTTCTCTGCCAGACAAGGAGGCCGCGCCATGCTGAAAATCGGATGCCATCTCTCCAGCGCAAAGGGATTTCTCCATATGGGAGAGGAAGCCCTGAAAATCGGAGCCAACACCTTTCAGTTTTTCACCCGTAATCCCCGAGGCGGAAAAGCGAAAGAGCTGGATTTATCCGATATTGCCGCCTATCGTGCACTGGCGGAGGAACATCACTTTTTCCCCATTCTGGCCCACGCCCCCTACACCCTGAATGCATGTGCGGCAGACGAAGGGCTCAGGGAGTTTGCGAGAAACACCATGGCAGACGACCTTATGCGGCTGGAGCATATCCCGGGAAGCCTCTATAATTTTCATCCCGGAAGCCATGTAAAGCAGGGGGCGAAAAAGGGCATCGAGCTCATCGCTTCCCAGCTAAATGAGATTCTCTCCCCCAATCAGTCCACCACCGTGCTGCTGGAAACCATGGCGGGAAAGGGCTCAGAGGTGGGGAGAAGCTTTGAGGAGCTTCAGGAGATCCTGAAGCGGGTAAGTCTCCCGGAAAAAATGGGCGTGTGTCTGGACACCTGCCATGTTTTTGACGGAGGCTACGATATCAAAGGGCGTCTCAATGCTGTGTTGGAGGACTTTGACCGTGTGATCGGCCTTCCTAAGCTCAAGGCCATCCATTTAAACGACACCATGAACCCTCTGGGAAGCCACAAGGACCGGCACCAAAAGCTGGGCGAAGGCGAGCTGGGGCTTGACGCGATAGAACAGCTCGTCAACCACCCACAGCTTCGGGAACTGCCGTTTTATCTGGAGACGCCCAATGATCTGGCAGGGTACGGGAGAGAGATCGCGATGGTAAAAAGCCTTTACCGTGCTGGTTATTAGAGGGGAGTTATTAGTTGTTAGAAAGGGCCTTTGACCTTAGCGCCTCTTTAGATCAAGAACATTTAGGGGCGCCTGAGGCGCCCCTATTTCTTATTTTTGGAACGGCTCTCCAGCAGCAGCTTCTCGCCCTCCACGGCAAGAAGAGGAAACAGCGAAAGCGCCCAGACGATCAGCCATTGAGAGAATGTGAGCGCCGCCGTTTTGAATACGGCATTTAAAGTTGGGAACAGGATCACGCTGGCCATCAGGAAGGAACAGATCAGGAAGGCTCCGTTCAGCTTCCGGTTGGAGAAGACCCCCAGCCGAATGACAGAATGTTCGCTGCGCATATTGAAGCTATGCACCAGCTGGGAAAGGCTCAGCACCGCGAAGGCCATGGTTCTGCCGATGACGGGATTTGCGGGGTCTAAGTCAAATCGGATGCGTCCGATGGTATAGGCTAAAAGAGAAAGCGCCCCTACAAGGCAGCCCTCCACCGCGATGGAAAAGCCCATTCCCCCGGAAAAAATCCCCTCCTGCCTTTTATGGGGAGGCTCCTCCATGATATCCTTTCCGAAGGGGTCCGCCCCCAGCGCCAGTGCCGGAAGAGAATCGGTGACAAGATTCACCCACAGCAGATGGATCGCAAGCAGCGGCGTGGGCAGGCGAAGCAAGAAGGCCATCAGCACCACCAGCACCTCTCCGATATTGCAGGAAAGCAAAAAATGGATGGTTTTCCGGATATTCCTGTAGATCCCTCTGCCCTCCCGCACCGCGCTGACGATGGTGGAGAAATCGTCGTCTGTCAGCACCATATCCGCGGCGGACTTCGCCACCTCTGTGCCGTTTTTCCCCATTGCGCAGCCGATGTCCGCGCTTTTGAGAGCCGGCGCGTCGTTTACCCCGTCTCCTGTCATGGCCACCACCATGCCCCTGTGCTGAAAGGCTTTGACGATCTTCACCTTATGCTCCGGAGAGACCCTGGCAAAAATCTGATAGTCGAAAATTTTCTCGCTGAGCTGTGTGGCGGAAAGCTCCTCCAGCTGCGTTCCGGTCATCACCCGCCCGTTTTCTCCTGTAATGCCGATGCGCTTTCCAATGGCCAGCGCCGTGGCGGCGTGATCTCCCGTGATCATCACAGGCAAGATCCCCGCTCGCCTACATTCCAGCACCGCTTCCCTGACTCCCGGCCGGGGCGGGTCTTCCATACCGATGAGCCCTGAGAACACCAGTTCGCTTTCGATGCTCCTGTCATCTCCGGGAAGCTCGGAAACATCCCGATACGCTACTCCCAGCACCCTGAGCGCCGAAGCAGCCAGTTTTTCGTTATCGGAAAGCAGCTTTGCCTTCATCCCCCCGGTAAAGGGAACCTCTTCCCTTCCTCTTCTCAGCCTGCTGCAGCGCGCGATCAGCACATCCGGCGCGCCCTTGCTGATGATACGGTATCCGTTTTCCAGCTTGTGAACGGTAGTCATCATTTTTCTCAGAGAGGAAAAGGGGATCTCTCCTACCCGCGGGAACGCCTCCTCCAGCTGCATTTTCGTCTTTTTACAGGCGGGCAGAAAGGCAGTTTCCGTAGGGTCTCCCAGAAGTGCGCTGCCCTGTATCTCCGAATTGTTGCAGAGCACGGAAAGCTCCAGCGCGAACTGCGCCCCCGCCGATTCCAGGTTTTCCCCTCCATAGGCCCCGCAGAACGCCGTTACCGTCATCTGATTCTGAGTGAGAGTCCCCGTTTTGTCAGAGCAGATCACCTGGGTGCTTCCCAGGGTTTCCACCGCCGGCATATGGCGGATGATGGCGCGCTTCTGAGCCATTCGCTTCATGCCCATAGCCAAAACGATTGTCACCACCGCCGTCAGCCCTTCCGGGATGGCGGCCACGCCCAGGCTGATGGCGATCATAAACATTTCCAGGGGCGCGGTGTGCTGCAAAAGCCCCAGTCCCAGGATAACGAGGCAGATGATCAGTACCCCGCCTCCCAGCACCTTTCCGGTTTCGCTGAGCTTTTTCTGCAGAGGCGTTTCCGGGGTTTTTTCCTTTTCCAGCATGGCGGCGATCTTCCCCATAGCCGTGTTCATTCCGGTGTTCACAACGATCCCAACACCGGAGCCGGAGGCGATTCCGGCAGAGGCGAACACCATGTTCTTTCGTTCCGCCAAGGGAGCTTGCTCCGGACAGAGAAGCTCCGCCGTTTTCTCCACCGGAAGGGACTCTCCCGTCAAAGCTGATTCCTCGGCTTTCAGCTCCACTGTTTTCAGCAGCCGGATATCAGCAGGCACCAGGTCTCCGGAGGAGAGAAACACCACATCCCCCGGCACCAGCTGCCAGCTTTCCACCTCACAGCGTTTTCCCTCCCGCAGCACATGGGCGTGGGGAGAGGTGAGCTTCTTCAAGGCGGCGATTGCTTTATCCGCCCGCATTTCCTGCGTCATTCCAATGAGAGCGTTGCACAGCACAATGGCCAGAATAATGATGGGATCCACAAAATTCCCATCCCCCTCGAACCATGACACCGCAAAGGAGATCCCGGCGGCCATGAGCAGGATCAAGACCATGAGATCCTTAAACTGGCCCAAAAACCGCAAAAGCAGATTCTTTTTTTTACCCTCTTTGATTTCGTTTTTGCCAAAGCCTGCAAACCGCTTTTGGATCTGGGTGCGCGCAAGGCCCCGCCGCGGGTCTACGCCCAGCTGTTCAGCTGTTTCCTGCCAGCTTACGCTGTGAAACTCCATCTGAAAAACCATGCCTTTCTCTCGAATTTCCCCGAGGTTTCGTCCTGTCCTCAGAAAATTATATTCGTGAAAGACATTCTTTATGAATCCGGGAAAAAGGCTGTTGCAGTCCCCGAAAATTTGATATAATGGCAGAAAGAGCAGCGGCTTTCCCGAAAAACGGTTAAGGCGTGAAGCTTTTTCTTTTAAAAAAAGAAAACATGACACAACGCTGTCCAGACAAGGTGCTATTCTGGTTACAGATCCCTTCTTTTCAGCGCGGCAGGTTATTGTGTCACGCCTCACGGAAAGCGGCTTTACAAAAAAGGAGGATCTTTCACATGGGCAGCATCAGCCTGTTTTCCGCCGTCAATTCCTTTGACGCCGCCGTGATGACCTTTGTCCAGGAGCACTTTCATAATCCGGTTACGGACACGCTGTTCCCCATTCTCACCTATCTGGGGGAGGGCGGGGTCTTTTGGATCCTTTTGGCCCTGATTCTCCTTTTTTTTCCACAAAAAAGGCGCACCGGCATTTTCATGCTGTGCGCTATGGGAACTGGCTTTCTGCTGGGGGAGGTTTTGCTCAAGAATCTGGTATGCCGGCCCCGGCCCTTCCAGCAATTTCCGAATTACTGCACTCTTCTCATTTCTCCGCCCGCAGGATACTCCTTTCCCTCCGGGCACACCTGCTCTTCCCTCGCCTCGGCCTCGGTGCTTCTCTTTACTGATAAAAAGCTGGGGATACCGGCGCTCACTCTCGCCATCCTCATCGCTTTTTCCCGTATTTTTCTCTTCGTACACTGGCCTTCCGATGTGCTTCTCGGCGCGCTTTTGGGGATCTGCTGCGCGGTGACGGTGGTTTTGCTCTATGAAAGTCACAGCGGCAAGGCTGCCCTGAAATAATCCATTTTCCCCATGCCAAAGAAAGGACGCGGTTTATGTACATTGTCAGAGCTAAAGAACAGGAGCTTCCTCTCGTTGTGGAGATGAAGCTGAAGCTGTTTCAGGAAAGCGGCGTGTCCTTTCTGCTGCGGAAAAACGCCGCAGCACAAATTCAGGAAACATATGCGTCCCTGTACCGTGAAGACAGCTGCTGCCACTTTATCGCCTATGACGAAACCGGAGAAGAACCTTGTCCCGCGGCAGTGGCCGGGGCAGTGATCAAGGGCGGCGTGCCCTTTTGCTTTTTCAAAAATCCCCGCTACGGCTATGTGATCGATGTCTACTGCATCCCCGAAAAGAGGCGGCAGGGATACGCGGCAAAACTGATGGAGGCGGTGCTCTGCTGGCTAAAAAGCAAGGGGATTGAGGCCGTAAAGCTTCAGCCCACTGAAAAGGGGCGGGGCCTCTATGAAAAGCTGGGATTCCACGATTCCGGAGAAATGGAGAAAAGGCTTTCCTAAGGCCTTTTCTCTTTTTTATTCGCAGCGGCCGCCCGCAGTCAAAACAAACCGGTCGATCGCCTGGGCCAACCCGTCCCGGTCATGAGAGCCGGTGCGGTATTTTGCCGCCTGCAGGGCCTCCTCGGAGCCGCCCCCCATGGCGACAGAGCACCCGGCAAATTCCAGCATGGACACATCGTTTCCGTTGTCGCCGATGGCCATGACCTCCTCCGGCGGGATACCGAGCATCTCGCACAGGGTTTTAAGGGCCGCGCCCTTATTGGCCTGTCGGGCGTTTACCTCGATATTGTCGGAAAAAGAAGAGCTTAAGCTGAGGCCTTCGATTCTTTCCAGCTCTTTCCAAAGCTTTTCACGAAGCTCTTTGGTGGGCAGATAGAGAAGATTCACCTTTTCCGGGCAGAGGCCGGTCTCCTCCAGAGTCTTTTCCATGTCCTCCACAAAGACATAATCCTTTGAAAGAAATTTCCATTTGCGCTCCGGGATTCCCATCTCGGTACGGGAACGCTCAAAAAAGCTGCGCTCTACCATGGCTCTCCCCTCGTTGTAAAACTCCCGATAGATATCATATTGTTTGATGACCTCATAGAGCTTTTTTGCCGTTTCATTGGGGATCAGGCTCTTTTTTAACGGCTTCCCGTCCGGAAGGGTATACACGGCGGCCCCGTTGGAGGTGATCACCCATCTCAGACCCGGCAGACTCATTACCTCTTTGGGAAGAAAGGTAAACAGCCTTCCGGAGGCCGGTACCAGCAGCACGCCCTTTTGAAAGGCCCGCACGAGGGCCTCCCGGTTCTTTTCGGAAACATGGTCGGAATCGCTTAAAGTGGTGCCGTCCAGGTCAAAAGCAAGCAGCTTGATATTCAAAGTTAATGACACTCCTCTTTTTGGCACACAGGGAACTTCTTCCCTCTGCCTTTTCCAAGGAGAAATTTTACCACAAAGCCCGCCAAAAAACTACCGACCCTCCAAAAATTTTCTGAACCTCCACAGAAATGGCAGGATCTTTTTCCGAAAGAACGGAGCTGTTTCCAAAAGAACAGGGCCTTGTCCATTCGGACAAGGCCCTGTTCTTTTTTTGCAATCTCTCAATTACTTGTTCTGAAAGGTGCAGCACTCTGTGCCGCTTTTGGAAGTGACATCGCCGCAGCAGCAGCCTATGCAGACACATTCTGCCTCGCACTTACAGTCCTTATTATAGGCGCAGTGCTGAGCCTGACACTGGATGGAAGAATCCAAAGAGGGACTGCCCTGGGAAGAAAGGTTCTCCCCCGCACCGCTGTGTCTCTCCTCATAGGAAGCGCAGCAGGTCTCTCCGCTCTCCCGGGCCGCAGGGCCGTCTACATGGATGCCGGGCAAGCAGCACCGGTTGTCGCAGTAATGCTGACAGGAAGTCACTTGACATTCAAGCTGATTCATAAGGCACCTCACAAAGAATAGATTATAAAGCCTTCGCTTTACAAGCTTTATTCTCTCCGACACCTTCTTTTTTTATTCTGCCGGAAATCGAAAAGAGCTTTCCTCAGGCAGTCTCACGCAAAATGTATTTTCCCGCAAAGCGCATCAGCACCGCTCCTACCACGCAGGTGATCAGGATCTCCGGGACCATGTAGCTTCCGTTATAGAGAAGGGAATAGAACACTGCGAGGATGGTTCCCGTCATCTGAGAAGCGCCCGGGAAAAAGTTTGCAATCAGCCCCTGCATCTCTGTCACCTCGGTAAACTGGCTCCAGAGAAGCCACCCGGACAGGAAAGAGCAAAGATACCGCAGCAGCCCGGCGACCAAAGCGCCCAGAGTGAAGGCCGCCGTGTCATTTTTGATTTTTCCGCGAAACATCCCCGAGAGACCCAGCACGGTGAAGGCCAGGAGATAGTCGAGAAACACGGAACCGATCACCATAGCAAGCGTAAGCCCCTTGAGAGCCTGCAGACCGAACAGCAGCTGCAAAACGCTGAACACGCCGCCTGCGAACAGGCCCCATTTCATGCCGGAACGATAGGCAAACACCATTACGGGCAGCATGGAGCACAGGGTGATAGAGCCGCCGTAGGGCATGTCCAGCACCTTCAAAAAGGACAGCACAGTGCCCATGGCCACCAGGATACCGCCCAGCACCAGGTTCAAGGTAGTTTTGGAAAGTCGAGTGTTCATTTTCATTCTTCCTCTCTCATAAAAAATGTGTTGAAAAATGAAAAGGCCATTTGGAAAAATCCAAATGGCACAGAAAACACATTCTCAAATGGAAAGAAAATTCTTTCAAAGAAATTTCTTTCTTTATGATGAAATGCTCCCTCCGTCGGTATTATCCGAATCAGGTTCCTGTCCCAAAGGACAAAGGGTTTAAGCTCAAAGCTCCTCTCAGCCGCCTACCCGGCAAGCACCCCTTCTTTCATTTTTCGTCCCCTATTGTAGTGCTTTTTTTCTCATTTGTCAATTTTTTTGTGTTGAGGAACCGCCTTTTCCGGAAAAAATCTCGGAAAAGGCGGTTCCTCTTTTTCAGTCAGACGGGATTTTCTTTTTTTCTCCTGCGAAAAGGCGCTTTTCCCCATTTCTTTATCAGCTGCCAAAGCTTTTTCCAGGGGTTTTCCTCCGGCGCCTGCACATTCCGGGAGAGATAACACAGATAAGACGACGCTGCCGCCAGGTAGATCGCCACATTGGGTCTGCGGAACACATAGCCGGAGATCTGGGCGGCAGCCAGAGCCAGCACCACCGTCATTCCCACGGCCCCCAACTCCACCGTAAGGTAGTGCAAGGGGTCCCGCAAAAATCCCTTGACCGCCGCCGCGGCGATATACAAAAACAGGGAAAGATAGAGAAGAAGCCCTATCAGGCCGCAGTTGTAGTAGATGGAAGGGAAATCGTTTTCCATGTCATAGATCGTGCCGTTGTGGATCATCGCGCTGTACTCGAAACCTAAAAGCTTTGTGGGAATATCACATTCCTGCCACATCAGCTTCGCGTAATTTGTCCTTCGCAAACGCAGATCGGAAAGCACGCCGGTGTGGGCGGAATGGTGATAGGCCTCCATCACATTGTACAGTCCGAAACGATCGTTTACATCCTTCAATATTTCGCCGTAAAGCTCATCGGCGGTGTAAATTCCCATCAGACTCCTGCGCACCTTTAAAAGCTTTCGGGCGGCCTCAAAGTCCGTCTCTTCTTCCTCCAGGCCCTCCTCGATCGCCTTGCGCACCTCTTCATCCGCTCCGGCCTCGGACAGGCTTTCCTCCACCAGGTCGCCCAGAAGGCCCTGGGAATAAGAGGACATGCTTTCCCGGATCTGCATGGGGGCGTACTGACGGAACACCACAGCCACCGCCAAAACGGCTATCAGGATCCCCGCGAAGGGCAAAGCCTTCCGCCTTCCGGAATTCAGCAGGAAAAGAACAAAGAAGCCTGCGGGGATCAGGAAAATAGAATAGTAAGTAAGCTTTGTCCCGGTGATAAACAGCATGAAAATACTTACGAAGCAGGCAAGGGCAAAGAACCACAGCTTCTTTGTGCGGTAAGCGAGGAACATGGTAAGGGGTGCAAGCAGCACCAGAATACAGCTTTGGGCGTTGGGAACAGCGAACCAGCCCATGAAGCCCAAATACAGCTTGTCATAGGTATAAACCGGCTCTCCCAATCCCAGAAGAGAAAGGCCCCAGGGCAGGGCGGTAAACAGCGCGGAAAGGCCCATGTTGACTGCAAAGCCGATTCCAATGACCTTTCTGACCTCTTCCCCCTTCTTCTCAAAAAAGATGAGAAAGGTAAGCAGAAACACCGGCAGCGTGAGAATTCTCAAGTAATTGGCAGTATCCTCATAAAAAGAGACATACCCGATGCGAAACTCATTGGCGGCATGCAGCACCCAAAAGCCCGCCATCACCCCGTAAATGATGAGATAGGCCTTCTTTTTGTCAGTGACCAAAAATCCCAAAAGCCCCACTACAGCCAGCATGAGAAAACGGATCAGGGTGGAGAAAATGGTGGTGCCGAGCTTAGTCATTCCGAAGGACAACACATCCAGACAAGGCTGGATGATGAGCAGGATCAGCACGATTTTCGGCAGACGCTCTGTCAGATATTCTTTCCACTTCTTATAAAAATCCATAATTATCAGGAAGTCCCCCATTCTGTGCCCGGGTTTTTCGATCCGAAACCCGCCGCGCAAACGATCCGTCTCAATGCTCGACAGGCCCGGCGCTCTTGTCCCTCTCTAATATGCGGCGTCCGGCGGACGATATACGGGCAAGCCGCTTTTCTTTTTCTCCGTCCGGCATTTTTCACAGTGCTCCAGCACCAGCGCCGCAGACAGAGAAAGGTAAACGCAAACGCTGGGCTTGCGCAGAGCCTGCCCGGAGAACTGCGCAGCACCCAGACAGAGGGCGAACATTATGGCGGCGGCGCCGAAGGGCAGAGACAGAAACCTTCTGGGATCTCGGAAGAAGCAGAAAACCGCCCAAAGCACCAGCCCCACGGGAAGGGCAAGATAAAGAGCCGCGCCTAAAAATCCATAATAGTAAATAAGAGGCTGAAAATCATTTTCCGGGTCGTAAATATTTCCGCCCAGCTCACAGTTGGCATATTCAAAGCCCAAAAGCTTCGTAGGCAGATCCTGGTCCTGCCAGACAAGATGAAGGGCAGTGAGCTTTCGCAGCCGGGCATTGTAAAGCTGTTTGGGTGAAATCGTGTAGTGATAGGCCTCCATGACGCGGTCAAGGCCGAACTTCTCGATCATATCCCCCAAAAGGGGCAGCCCGTAAGGGCCGGGGCCTCCGTAAACCTCAGTGTAAAGGGTCTCAAGCCTCCGAAGGGTCTCTTCCGGAATCTCCTCCCCCTCTACATAGACAAAGTCCTTGTCCTCACCCATGATCTCATCCGTTTTCTCCTGATACAGCGTATTGGAGTTTTCAGAGCGGGCCTGTCTTTCCTGCATAGGGGAAAAACCCTTACAGACAACAAGCAGCGCCAAAACCGCCAGAAGAGGCACGCAAAACCGCAGGGGCTCCCTGTTCCAAAGCAGCAGAAGGAGAAATCCCGCCGCGATCAAAAAGGCGGCAAAATAGGTGAGACGGGTGCCGGTCAGATACAAAAGGCCGAAGCCGATAACGCAGCAAAGGGAGAAAAGCCACAACCGCTTTTTTTGAAACCCCCAAAGCAAAAAGGGAGAGACAAGGGCGGCCACCACCGCGCTTTGGGCATTGGGAACACCGAACCAGCCCAGCACGCCGATCTGCATCCCCCGCTCGGGATAATCGTAGGTATACACCGGGTTCCCGGTTCCGAAGGAAAGAAGGATCACCAGCAAAATCAACGCGAGATCCGCCGCCAGCCATCCGATCACAGCGCCGGAAAGCTCCGCTTTGCGGTGAAAGAGGGTGAGAAAAGCCAAGGTCCACAGGGGAAACTGAACGAGCTTTAAATACTCCGCCGCGTCGCCCATGGGATCCCGATACCCGATGCGAAAGCAGTTGAGCATGTGCAAAAGCCAGAAGCCTCCCAAGATCCCATAAAGGGCCAGGTGCCATTTCTTTTTCCTGGAAACCGCAAAGGCGTAAAAATTCACCGTAAAAAGCAGAACGGTGCGCAGGGCGGTGGTAAAGAAGGTGGCCTCCAGCTTTATCATGAAGTAGGAGAGCACATCTAAGAGAGGCTGCAAAAGTAGCAGGGCAGCCATAAACTCTCCTGTATGGAAAAACGCGCTGCGTTTCTGCGAAAGTATATTCATGAAAAATTCCCCTACAGTATCTACCGTTAGTTTAAAAGAAACGCGGCTTTCCCAAAAGCGGTCTCAAGGCTTCAAAAAACGGCCGCCTTCACAGTTCAGTCTTCACCGTTGTAGCTATCTTATCACAAAATCCTTTCCGGCACAACCGAAAATTACGATGAACCGCCGCGCCCGATTGCGGACGGCAGCGCAAAATGTCCTTCAGCAGGCGGCCTGATTTTTCTTTAGCCTCCCCTTGTTGTAAGGGGAGGTGAGAGGGAAAGGCCACCACTTGGCTCCCCCTTTGGTAGTTGTTAGATATTAGATATTAGTCGTTAGATAAGGGCTTGGCTCTCTCGTCAGAGGGAGTCAAGACCTTCTCTAACCACTAACGACTGAAAACTAACAACTACTATGGCACGACCTCTCAGTCAGCTTCGCTGACAGCTCTCCTTACGCAGGAGAGCCAAGTAGGAGAAGCAGCGAGAGGCAAGGAAGCGAGTTGGGGCCCGTGTCTAGTATCCAGTATCTAGAATCCAAAATCTAACAACTAAAAACTAACAACTAAAAAAACGGGACGCTTGCAAAACGGATTGTTTTGCAAGCGTCCCGTTTTCTCTGCTTATGGTAAGCTGTTTTAAAATTCCACCGCGCCGGGCGTTCTGGGGAACAGGGCCACATCCCGGATGTTTTCAATGCCGGTGAGATACATGACCAGCCGCTCGAAGCCGATGCCGAAGCCGGAATGCTTGGTGCCGCCATACTTCCTCAGCTCCAGATACCACCAGTAATCCTCCTCTTTCATGCCCAGCTCGTGAATACGGTCCAGCAGCACATCATACCGCTCTTCCCGCTGGCTGGCTCCCACAAGCTCTCCGATGCCCGGCACCAGCAGATCAGTGGCGGCAACCGTTTTTCCGTCGTCATTGAGACGCATATAGAAGGACTTGATCTCCTTGGGATAATCCGTGACAAACACAGGCTTTCCGAAATGCTTTTCGGTGAGATACCGTTCATGCTCTGTGGCGATATCGGCGCCCCAGGAGACCTTGTATTCAAACTGGTCGTTGTGCTGCTCCAGAATTTGAATGGCGTCGGTGTAGGAGACCCGGGCAAAGTTGGAATCCGCCACATGAGAGAGCCGCTCGATCAGACCCTTATCCACAAAGGTGTTGCAGAATTCCATATCCTGGGGGCAGGTTTCCATCACATAGTTGATCACATACTTGATGGCCGCCTCGATCACATCCATGTCGTCATTGAGGTCCGCGAAGGCGATCTCCGGCTCGATCTGCCAGAACTCCGCCGCGTGCCGGGTGGTGTTGGAATTCTCCGCGCGGAAGGTGGGGCCGAAGGTATAGACCTTGCCAAAGGCCTGAGCCATGCACTCCACCTCCAGCTGACCGGAAACCGTCAGGGAGGTATGCTTCCCAAAAAAGTCCTGCTTGTAGTCCACCCCGCCGTCTTCCGTTTTCGGCAGGTTATCCAGATCCAGCGTGGTGATCTGGAACATCTCCCCCGCACCCTCGCAGTCGCTGGCGGTAATGATAGGCGTGTGGCAGTAGACAAAGCCGTTCTCCTGGAAAAATTTGTGTACTCCCATGGCGGCGGCGGAACGGACGCGAAAAGCCGCGCTGTAAAGGTTGGTCCTGGGGCGCAGATGGGCGATGGTGCGCAGGTATTCCACAGAATGGCGTTTTTTCTGCAGCGGATACTCCGGCGCGGAAGGGCCCTCTACCACGATCTTTTGAGCATGGATCTCAAAGGGCTGCTTCGCCTCAGGCGTGGCGATCAGCGTTCCCGTCACCCGGAGGGCCGCCCCCACATTCTGGGAGGCGATCTCCTTGAAATTCTCTATTTTTCCGTCCTCAAAGACGATCTGTACACCCTTAAAGGAGGTGCCGTCATTCAAATCGATAAATCCCAGCGTCTTGGAATCCCGTATAGACCTTGCCCAGCCGCAGACGGTCACCGTCTTGCCCGCCCAGGCGGAAAGATCCTTATAAAACGCCGCTACTTCCTGATGCTTCATAGCTTTTGCTCCCCGCTTTCCCATGGTGATAATAGAGAAAGAACGCCGGAAATGCTCCGGCGCTCCTTTGCTTGGCGGAGAGGATGCGACTCGAACGCACAATGCCTTGCGGCACACCACATTTCCAATGTGGCTCCTTACCAATTAGAATACCTCTCCGTATCTCGGCTTTGCTATTATATCCGATAAAGAGAAAAAAATCAATAGCAAAATGGAAATAATTTTTTCAGAAAGCGCCGGAAAAGTCCAGAAAAAAGCGGATCCTTCATTGAATCTCCTTTCCATGTTTGCTATAATTTCAGTAAGACCTTACTTTTCATGATTTGGAGTGGGTAGAGCTTGAACAAGAAATATCCGACCCGCGCGGCAGCGGTCATTGAAATTGGTTCAGACAGCGTCAAAATGCAGGTTTCAGAGCTGAAAAAGGGGGCGCTCTCCCTTTTGGATCTGCTGGAATACCCCGTGCATCTGGGACGGGATGTATTTGAGACGGGCGGCATCAGCTTTGAAAGCCTGAGAGAGCTTTCCGGCGTACTTCAGAAATTTTATTCCGCCCTGCTCTCCTACGGCATTGAATGTCCCAAGGTGATCTCCTCGGCGGCTCTGCGGGAGGCGAAAAACCGCGCGCTGGTTTCCGATCAGCTCAAGGTGCGAAACGGCGCGGAGGTGTCCGTACTGGAGGAAAGTGAAGAGCGGGCTCTGCTCTGCTTTGAAACGATCAAACAGCTAGAAGGGCTCAAGCAGCTTTCTGACGGGTATTCCCTCATCGCCTGTGTGGGCTCCGGCAGTGTGGGGCTGACGGTGTACGACGGGAGGAAGGTTGTGTTCTCCCAGAATATTCCTATCGGCACTTTGAAGCTTCACGATCTGGTCTCTCGCCTGTATCGGGAAACGGACGATTCCCCCTTCGTCGCGGAGGAGTATCTGGACACACTTTTCAGCCGGGTGCATCTCCCGGAATTTCCCATTGAAAGCCTGATCTTCACCGGCTCTGAAATGGATAAGCTGTATCGGCTCTGCGGCGCGAAAGAAGAAAACGGCCGATACTGGATCAGCCGCAATAAGCTCTCCTCCCTGTATCAGGCTGTGCGTCCCATGACAGCCGAGGGGATCGCCCAGCGCTATGAGATCCCCCTTGATAACGCCTCCCTGCTTTACTTTGCTTTGGCGATCTACCACGGGCTGCTTCGCTTCCAGCCCAAGGCAGAGCGGATCCTTTCCGTCAAGTCGGAGCTTTCCCAGGCGGTGGCCCGTGAACAGCTCACGCCCAAAAGCGCGGGAGATCTGAAGCTTTGGCTTGCGGAGGGGGCCAGAGCCAGCGCGGAGGTGCTGGCCCAGCGGTTTGGAGTGGATCTCAGTCACGCGAAAAGGGTCAGCTCCTTTGCCTGCAAAACCTTTGATAAGCTGAAAAAGATCCACGGTCTGGGCTTTTCAGAGCGGATCACTCTGGAGCTTGCCTCTCTGCTTCACAGCTGCGGCAGCTTCATCAACGCCGGAAGTCATGACCGCTGCACCTACGACCTGATTCGGGAGATGGACCTCTTCGGCCTTACACGGGCCCAGATCAAGGAGGTCGCCTTTGTGGCGGGCAGTATTTCCGGCTCTCCCGACTTAGAAGAAAACCTGGACCTCTCCCTGCTGCCGGAGGAAAAGCAGATCGTTGTTTCCAAGCTTTCCGCTATTTTCCGGGCGGCAAACGCCCTGGACAAATCCCACCAGGGAAAGCTTTCCGGGCTGCGGATCTCCCTGGAGGAGGACCGGGTGCTGTTTTCCGCCCTCACCTCTCACAGCAACTGTCTGCTGGAAAAATGGGCCTTCGGGGAGGCCTCCGGATTTTTCCGGAAAGCCTTTGGCCTCTCTCCGGAGCTGTCCGTAAAGTTCCAGCTGGCGAGTTAGCTGTTAGATTTTAGATATTATTCGTTAGAGAAGGGCAAAAAAGATGGAGCTGAAGCTCAATCTTTAGCGAATTTCACTTCACGGCTTGAAAAACCGTGCTCCCGCTGGCGCGGAGCGCCTGAGGGGATAGAGCTTGCCTTTGACTTTCCCTTCTGAGGATAAAATAAGCCAACACCCGCACAATTAGAACGATCTGAACTTCCCATAAAAATCCCGTTCGGGAGAAAGGAAAGAGATGGCATATGGTTGAAAAGAATCTGCCCTATTATAACCGGGAACTGAGCTGGATGGATTTCAACGCCCGCGTGCTGGAGGAGGCCTTTAAAAAGGAGAACCCCCTGATGGAGCGCCTGCGCTTTTTAGCAATCACAGGCTCCAATCTGGACGAGTTTTTCATGGTTCGGGTAGCGGGAGTCAAGGCCCAAGTCAACTCCGGCTACAAGGGAAAGGAATCCTTTGATCTCTCCCCGGAGGTGCTTTTGAAGCAGCTGGAGGAAAAGACCCATCACTTCATGGAAAGGCAGTATTCCTGTCTGCACCGTTCCATCGCCCCGGTCATGGCAAAGCACGGCATACGGTTTCTCTCCTGTGAGGAGATGAACGAATCGCAGCGGGAGTATATTTCGGAATACTTTCACAAGGTGCTGTTTCCCGTGCTCACCCCGCTGGCAGTGGACGGCAGCCGCCCCTTCCCCATGCTTGCGAACAAGTCTCTGAATATCGCCGTGTCCCTGCGTGGAAAGGAGAAGGGAAAAAAGGGAGAGCGGGAAAAATGCTTTGCCATTGTGCAGGTGCCTTCCATTCTCCCCCGCTTTCTGGAGCTGCCCGAAGAAAACGGACGCTCCTTTACCCTGCTGGAGGAGATCATCTCGGAAAAGCTCAGCGAGCTTTTTGAGCTGCACGATATCAAGGCCGCCTGTCCCTTCCGGATCACCCGGGACTCGGATCTGGAGATCGACGAGGAAGCCGAGGATTTTATGAGCGAAGTGAAAAAATCCATTAAGCGCAGATCCCGGGGACGCCCGGTGCGTCTGGAACTGCTGCAAAAATGCGACAAAGACCTGCGCGGATTTCTCATCGACATGCTGAAAATCAAGAAAAGCGAGATCTACGAGGTCCCCGGCCCCTTGGACCTCACCTTCTTTTCCAAGTTTGCAGGGATTTCCGGGTGCGAAGGCCTGTGCTTCAAGCCCATCCGCCCTGTGACCCCCGCCTGTGATTTCTGGGGAGAAGAGGACATTTTCGCGGCGATCCGGAAAAAAGATCGGCTGGTGCATCACCCCTACGAAAGCTTCGACTGCGTGGTGCAGTTTATTGAGCAGGCTGCTGTGGACGCCAATGTGCTGGCCATCAAGCAGACCCTTTACCGGGTCAGCGGCAATTCTCCCATTATCGCCGCGCTGATCAAGGCGGCGGAAAACGGGAAGCAGGTCACGGTCCTCGTAGAGCTGAAGGCGCGATTTGACGAGGAGAACAATATCAACTGGGCCCAGAAGCTGGAAAAGGCGGGCTGCCATGTCATCTACGGTCTGCACGGCTTAAAGACCCATTGCAAGATCGCCCTGGTGGTGCGAAACGAGGAGGACGGGATCCGCCGCTATCTGCACCTGGGCACCGGGAACTACAACGATTCCACCGCCCGGATCTACACGGACATCGGCCTTTTCACCTGCAGCAGCCAGTACGGGGCGGACGCCTCCTCCCTGTTCAATGTGATCACCGGCTATTCCCGCCCCCCGCAGTACCGCCGCTTCGTGGTCGCGCCCCACGGGATGCGCAGCTTTTTCTGCCAGAGGATCAAGGCGGAGACGGAAAATGCCCGGAAGGGCCTGCCCTGCGGCATTACCGCCAAGGTCAACTCTCTGGTGGATCCAGAGATTATTTCCCTGCTGTATGAGGCCTCTCAGGCCGGGGTTCCGGTGCACCTGGTGGTGCGGGGGATCTGCTGTCTGATCCCGGGGCTTGCTGAGATCAGCGAAAACATCACCGTGATCAGCATTGTGGGGCAGCTTCTGGAGCACAGTCGGATCTTCCGTTTCGAAAACGGCGGAGATCCTCAGATCTATATGGGCAGCGCGGACTGGATGCCCAGAAACCTGGATCGCCGCATCGAGCTGGTATTCCCCATTGAGGACGAGGATTTAAAGGCCCGAGCTTTCCAGATTCTGGATACCTTCCGGCAGGATAACACCAACGCGCGCCTGATGCAGCCTGACACCTCTTATCTTCATGTGGACCGCCGGGGAAAGAAAGCCTTTTCCAGCCAGCTCACCTTTTACCGCCGGGCACAGGAGCGGATGGCGCAGCTGAAAAAGACGAATGGGGACAGCCCCCTGATTCCCATCCACTCCGCGCCGGAAAATAAATAAATTGTCCTGTTCCATCAGGTAACATCATTGACATCACAACAGAAAGGAAGAGTAACACATGAAAAGAGTCGGTATTTTAACCAGCGGAGGAGATTGCCAGGGTCTGAACGCCGCTATTCGGGGCGTCGCGAAGGGGCTCTATGAGGAATTCGGAAAAAATGTGGAGATCTATGGCATCAAGGACGGCTATAAGGGCCTGATCTTTGGGGAATACCAGCTGATGTCCAGCGAGGATTTTTCCGGAATTCTCACCCTGGGAGGCACGCTGCTGGGGACCTCCCGCCAGCCCTTTAAGACCATGCGGGTCATCGATGAAAACAGTGTGGACAAGGTAAAGTCCATGAAGGATAACTACAGGAAGATGAAGCTGGACTGCCTGGTGATCCTGGGCGGAAACGGCACCCAGAAAACCGCCAACCTCCTTCGGGAGGAAGGGCTGAACGTCATCCACCTGCCCAAGACCATCGACAACGACATCTGGGGCACCGATGTGACCTTCGGCTTCCACAGCGCGGTGGAGATCGCGACCAATGTGATCGACTGCATCCACACCACCGCCACCTCTCACGGGCGGATCTTCATCGTGGAGGTGATGGGCCACAAGGTGGGCTGGCTCACCCTTTCCGCCGGTATCGCTGGAGGGGCCGACGTCATCCTGCTGCCGGAGATCCCTTACGATATCAACAAGGTGGCCAAAACTCTCAATAACCGCATTGAAAACGGAAAGAAATTCTCTATTCTGGCTGTGGCGGAGGGGGCCATTTCCAAGGAAGAGGCGGCTCTTTCCAAAAAAGAATTTAAAAAGGCCAGAGCGGATTTCCAGCATCCCTCCATCGTCTACCGCATCGCCGAAGAGCTTCAGGACAAGATCGACAATGAGATCCGCGTCTGCGTGCCCGGCCATTTCCAGCGAGGCGGCAGCCCCTGCGCGTACGACCGGGTGCTGTGTACCCGGTTAGGCGCAACAGCCGCCCGCTTTATCAAGGAAAAGACCTTCGGCGTAATGGTGGGAATGGTAAACGGCGCCACGGTGCCGGTCCCGCTGGAAGAGGTGGCCGGAAAGCTCAAGTCTGTTCCGGTAGACTGTGACGAGATCCGGGCCGCCCGGCAGATCGGCATCAGCTTCGGCGATTAATTTTAAAATCTGAAACACGAGGTGCTTTTATGGATTTTCGCATCATTTCTCTTCCTCCCTTTACCGCCGTAACCTCCGGCCCAGACCCAAGCTGTGATTTCTCACCGTCAGGTGTACTGGGAAAATTCAACGCCTATTTCAGCGCCGTCAAGCCCTCTGCCAGAGACAGCTTCATCCCCAGGGATTTTCTCTTTTTCAACCAGGAGGCCGGCGCTTTGGAATGGTGGTATGCTCTGGAGGAAGGAATGTCTGACGGAGGCTATGAGAAGGTCGCCTTTGACGGCGGAATTTATCTCACCTATTTTTATTGGGACCACGATGAAGCCGCAAACCAAAAGCTCTATCAGGAAGCAAAAAGCTATATTGAAGCAAGCCCTGTCTTTGAGCCGGACGAGAGGCCCGGCCACTATTCCATGGGCCACATCATCACCCCGCCGGAGGTGATAGCCGCGCTGGGAAACGGCATGATGGAAGCCTTTGTCCCCGTCAGGCTGAAAAAGGATTTCGTCCGGTAAACCTCTTATTTTCTCACAAAAATCATATTGCGGAAAGGAAGCAGACACCATGAAATTTTCAGTGAGCCTCTACAGCTTTTGGAGCGTGATTCGAACGGGAAAGATGACTCCGGAAGACGCCCTGCAGCAGGCAAAGGAACTGGGCTTTGACGCCGCGGAAGCGGTAGACTTTGTAAACTTTGACGCAAAGGAGGACCTGATCCCCCAGGCGGAGAAGCTGAAAACAGCCGCAGAGAAGGCGGGGCTTCCCATCTCTTCTTTGGCTGTGGGCGCCGACTTCTTAAACGGCAGCAATCAGGATACCGAAAAAGAAATTGCCCGGGTCAAGGGCTGGGTAGACGCGGCGGCCGCTTTGGGCGCGCCCAGGATGCGCCACGATGTGACCCAGGGCTACGCAAGGAATTCCGGAATTTACCGCAGCTATGCCGCTCTTCTGCCGAAGCTTTCTGAAGCTTGCCGGGAGGTGGCCGCCTATGCCCAGACAAAGGGCGTTATGACCATGACGGAAAACCACGGCTTCTTCTCTCAGGATTCTCAAAGAGTAGAGGCGCTTTACAACGCAGTTGACCACCCGAACTTCGGACTCTTGTGCGATATCGGCAACTTCCTGTGCGCGGACGAGGATCCGGCGTCGGCTGCCGCCAGAGTGGCCCCCTATGTGAAATATGTACATGCCAAAGACTTTATCTACAAGCCCTACAGCGCGGGTGACCCCGGAGAGGGAAGCTTCCAGACCCGGGGAGGAAATTATCTGCGCGGCACCATTGTGGGACACGGCAACGTCCCTGTCAAGCAGTGCCTGCACCTTTTGAAAGCCTCCGGCTTTGACGGCACCATCGCCATCGAATTCGAGGGGATGGAGCCCCCTTCAGACGCTCTTCGCATCGGCCTTGCCAATTTAAAGCGCTATTGGGAAGAAGCCTGAGGCGGCAGCTTCAAAATCTTTTTTCCAAAGGAAAGGAGACAGGAAAATGGATATAAAAGAGGTATTTCTGGACCTTGTGTCCTACCCCACCGCTTCTGATGAGAAAAGCGGTTCTACTCCCAGCACATCCGGACAGAAGGTGCTGGGCGCCCACATTGTAGAGCTGATGAAAAAGATGGGCATCGAGGACGCCCATATGGACGAATTCGGCTATGTGTACGGCTCTATTCCCGCTACAGACGCTTCTCGGAAAAACACGGTGGGCCTCATCGCCCATATGGACACCTACGGCGGTGTTTCCGGAGAAAACATTCATCCGCAGATTATTGAAAACTACGACGGCGGCGTGATCATTCTGGGAGAAAAGCTTTCCCTCTCTCCAAAAGATTTTCCCCATCTTGCCGGGCAAATGGGAAAGACCCTGATCACCACCGACGGGACTACGCTTTTGGGCGGAGACGATAAGGCGGGAATTGCGGAGATCCTCTGCGCTGCATGGGAGCTTCTCCGGGAAAAGAAGCCTCACGGTCCCATCAAGCTGGCCTTTACCCCGGACGAGGAGATCGGTGATGGAGCCAGCCATTTCAATGTGGAGGCCTTCGGGTGTGACTTTGCCTATACGGTAGACGGAGGCGCCCTGGGAGAGCTGGAATATGAGAATTTCAACGCCGCCTCAGCCAAGGTGCAGGTCGAGGGCAGAAGCATCCACACCGGCAGCGCAAAGGGGAAAATGCTCAATTCCATGACGGTAGCCCTGGAATTCTGCTCTCTGATGCCAAAGGCCGAGGTGCCGGAGCACACAGAGGGTTACGAGGGCTTTATCCATCTGGACGAGATGGAGGGAACCGTGGAAAGCACCACCCTGCAATTCATTATCCGGGATCATGACAAAGAGCTTTTTGAAGAGAAAAAACAGCTGATGAGAGACGCCGCCGCGTTTCTCAACGCCAAATACCCCTCCAAGCCGGTAAGTCTTTCCTTAAAAGACACCTACTACAATATGAAAGAGAAGATCCTCCCCAGAATGGAGATCGTCAAGGTAATGGAAGAGGCCATGCTGGAACACGGGGTAACGCCGGTGACCATTCCCATCCGCGGGGGAACTGACGGAGCGCGGCTTTCCTATCTGGGACTGCCCTGCCCCAACCTCTGCACCGGCGGCTGCAACGCCCACGGGAAGCAGGAATATGTGGTGCTGGAGGACATGGTCAAGATCAAGGATATTTTAAAGACCGCCATGGAAAAAATATTGTAATTTCCTTGAAAAAAGCGGAACAGAAAGGATTCTCTCATGCTGCGATTTGGAACTGTGGGCTCCGGATGGATCACTGACGAATATATAGGCGGCGCAAAGGAAAGCGGGCTCTGGGAGCTTTCCGCGGTCTATTCCCGCACAAGGGAACGGGGCGAGGAATTTGCCGAAAAGCACGGCGCTTCTTCCGTGTTTACCTCCCTGGAAGAGATGGCGCGCTCATCCCTCATCGACGCTGTATACCTTGCAAGCCCCAATGCTTTTCACTTTGAACAGGCTAAAACCTTTTTAGAGCACGGCAAACATGTAATCTGTGAAAAGCCACTGTGCGCAAGGGAGCGTGAAGTGAAGGAGCTCTATGAGCTTGCGGACAAAAAAGGGCTGATCTTCTTAGAGGCCATTCTCTTTCTCCATCTTCCCCAGAGAAGGCTTTTAGAGGACACATTGAAAAAAGCCGGGAAGCTGTCTCTAGTGAAAATCGATTTTTGCAGGCGCTCCTCCAAATGGGAGTCCTTTGAAAAGGGGGAACTGCCCAATATTTTTAATCCCAGCTTGGAAACCGGGGCGCTGATGGATCTGGGGATCTATTGCATCTACCCCGCCCTTGCCCTATTGGGAGAGCCGGAGAGCTTTCATGCCGAAGCCTCCTTCCTGTCAAGCGGAGCAGACGGCTGCGGCGCTGTTCTCCTGAAGTACCCGGAAACCACCGCCGTCATCACCTATTCCAAAATCGGCGACGCCACAGAAAACTCTGAGTTTCAGGGCAGCGAGGGCACGGTGACGGTCGCTTCCATCTCACACCTTTCCGGCATCACCTTTCAGGGGCGGGACGGGAAAACAGAATCCATTTTCGCGGATGCGGAGGAAAAGCATAAAATGATGGGCTATGAGGCGCGGGACTTCTTCCGCTTCATCACGGAGCCCCAAAAGTATCGGGAAGAGTATGAGTCCTGCCGGAAGCTGGCCTTGCAGGCGGCAAGGCTGCTGGAAGGTATCCGGAAAAAGGCCGGGATCCGTTTTGAAAGGGATTGAGCGGCTAAAGGTAGTTGTAGATATTAGATTCTGGATGCTAGATGCTGGATATTAGACAAGCCGCCCCTTGTTTATCAAGGGGCGGTCTTTTAGTTTTTAGTTTTTAGTCGTTAGTGGTTAGATTTTAGATATGAGTGGTTAGAGAAGGGACTTTTTCTAACTGCTAACGACTAATTACTAATTACTAACCACTAATTCACCTTCACCATTTCCCTGATCGCTTCCAGCTTCTTTTCGCCGATTCCCGGCACCTCCAAAAGCTCATCCACAGAGAAAAATTTCCCGCACTCCTCCCGGTAATCCAGGATCTGTTTCGCAAGCTTCGGGCCGATACCCGGCAAAGCCTGAAGCTCCTCCAGGGTAGCCGTGTTCAAATCGAGCCGCTGCGCTTCTGAGCTTTCCTTTCGGATGTCATTCTCAGAGAGTGTATCCTTACTCTCTGAGAAGCTCTCTTCTCCCTCCGGGGATGGGAGAAGAGGCGCCTTTTGAAAGGAGCCAAAGCAAGAGAGAAACAGCGCAAGACAGGTCACAGCGGCAAAGAGAAAAAGGAACATCAATTCTACCCATCGTTTCAAGAGACATTTCCCCTACTTTTCTTTTAAGGTGGAAAGAAAGCTTTTAAAATACTCCGGCAGGTCTGCGGAAAACTCCAGATACTCCCCGCTGCGGGGATGCAGAAAACCGATCTTCCCCGCGTGAAGGCATTGGCCGCGAAGCGCGGTGATCACCTTTTTGGGACCGTAGACCGGGTCGCCCGCTACCGGATGGCCCAGATAGGCCATATGCACCCGGATCTGATGCGTTCTGCCCGTCTCCAGGCGAAGGCGAAGATGGGTAAATCCCCCATACCGGGCAACAACAGAAAAATGAGTGACTGCGCTTCTCGCCGTGGACGAGCTTTGCAGAACAGCCATCTTTTTCCGCTCTACAGGGTGCCGACCGATGGGGGCGTCGACCGTTCCCGAATCCTCTGAAAATCCGCCGTACACAACCGCCTGATACTCCCTTGTAAAGCTGTGTTCTTTGATCTGCTGAGCCAACCGGTTATGGGAAAAATCGTTTTTTGCCACGACCAACAAACCGCTGGTGTCCTTGTCGATGCGGTGAACGATCCCAGGGCGAAGCACTCCGTTGATCCCGGAAAGGGAACTGCCGCAATGACAGAGCAGAGCATTTACCAGCGTCCCGTCCTGGTTTCCCGGTGCAGGATGCACCACCATTCCCTTGGGCTTGTTCACTACCAGCAGGTCCTCGTCCTCATAGACGATCTCCAGGGGGATCTCCTGGGCCTCCACATCCAGCGCCTCCGGCTCCGGGATGGAAAGGGTAATCTCGTCCCCTGCTTCCAGCTTCCCGCTTTTTAAAAGGGGTTTTCCGTTGCAGAGGACCAGCCCCTTCTCCATCAGCCTCTGCACCGCCGAACGAGTCAGCTCCTCCAGCGCCCCCGAAAGGAACCGATCGGCGCGGATCCCTCCCTGTTCCACGCTGAGCCTGATCTCCCGGCTCACGACTGCTCCTCTGCCGGTGCTTCCGGCTCTTTTTTCGGCTTTTCCTTTGCAAAGAAAAACACATGGATCAGGAATAAAACGGCGCTCACCGTGATGCAGCAGTCCGCGAAATTAAAAATGTATCCGAAAAACAGGACATGAAAAAAGTCGATCACATAGCCGCGCAGAAAACGGTCCAGCAGGTTTCCCAGCCCCCCCGCCAAGACAAGGGCCGCGCAGGCCAGGCTAAAAAAGCTGTGATTCTGATAGCGGAGCACCAGCACGATGATCCCCGCAAAAGCTATCGCCGTCACAAGGGCCAGAAGCCAGGTCTGCCCCTGAAGCAGGCCGAAGGCGGCGCCGGTGTTCTCCAGATAGGAAAGCTCCAGAAAATGGGGGATCACCGTCACGGAACCTACCGGCTTTAAGTAGAGCTCTATGAAATACTTGGAGATCTGGTCCGCCGCCAGCAGGACGGCTCCAGATATGAGGACCAGAAGAGTGTTTCGAAGCGTTTTCTTCTTTGGCTTTTCCATCACGATAGACAGGGCTCCTTTTTTATAACATAATTGAACCACGAAGTGATTCGTCCTCTGGCGTTTCACACCTGCGGTGGGCACTCGTGAAGACGCCTTTCTCAAGTGCGCTGCCTTGCGGCCCGACCATAAGTCTTTGTGTATCACCCGAAGAAGGTCGGTGCTTTTGCGCAGCAAAACCTTCTTCCCAATGACCACGAAGTGGTTATTTTACCGGAAAGGGCGGCGCGAAGCCGCCCTTTCCCGTTTTTCTCTTTAAAGAGATCACTTTTTACGCTTTTTCCCGCCGAGGTCTACTCCCTCGCCAAATTCCAGATTGCTGAAATGAGAGCTTTTTTCCCTTCTGAGAGATTCCGGAATATTGGAATAAGTCCGCACATCAATGCCCACATCCGTAAGGTCGTCCTCCTCGGGAAGATCCTCCAGGGGCTTGGGGGAAATAGGCCCCTGGGCGGAGAAATTCACCTTGTCGTGCAGAGTTCGGGTAGGCTCCTCCACATAGGGTTCTTCCTCCTCGTACTCTTCTTCCTCATACTCTTCCTCTTCGGGCTCTTCCTCATACTCCCCCGCTTCTTCCTCATAGTCCTCCGCGGGTTCTTCTTCCTCATACGCCTCTTCCGTCTGGGCTTCTTCCGCGGACCCGCCGGACTCATGGGGATCCTCCGGTTTTTCCGGCTCCTTTTCCTCCGGCTTCTCTTCTACCGGCGGGGCGGACTCCTTCACCCGAAAAGCCGGGATCCGGTTGATGTCCTCCAAATGCTTTTTATACATTTCCAGGAGAGAACTGCGAAAGGCCGTGACCTGCCGCTTGATCTCTTCCAGCTCCTCTCTCTTGTCATCGGCCTGGGCCATATATTCCTTGGCAAGCTTGGAGGCTTCCAGCTTGGCATTTTCCAGCAGCCCCTTGGCCTCGTCCCGGGCGTCTGCCAAAATGACCTCCGCCTTGTCCCTGGCCTCCTGCACAGAGTCCTTGGCCAGCCTCTGGGCGCTTAAGATCGCGTCCTTGATCCCGTCCTCCTCGTTGCGGTAAGACTCTACCTTCTGGGCCAGGACAGCCAGCTTTTTCTGCATATCGGAGTTCTGAGATTCCAGCTCGGAAAGCCGCGCCGTAAGCTGCGCAGTCTTCTGTTCCGCTTCATCCCTTTGCGCGGTCAGCTCCTGAAAAGAAGAGGCTACCTCGTCAATAAATTTATCCACATCCTCCGGCTTGTATCCGGAGAATCCGGCCTTTCCAAAGCTGATTTCATTGATCTCCTTGATGGTGAGCATCATCCCATCCCCCTTATTGATATTTCCTGCCCTCGACCTGGATCCTGCCCTTTTGCGTCAAAGAGCCGAACCGGTCGATAAGGAATCTTCCCTTTCCCCGAATAGAAAGCACATCGCCTTCCTCCGTCTGCTGCGCCCCGGAAAGCGCTTCCCGATGGTTCCGGGACACCGCCTTGGACGCGATCAATTCGGCGGCCTTTTCCCGGCTGGTACGGCAAAAAAACGCCACCAGACAGTCAAGCCTTTTGGAGGCCACCGTTCCGCGATATTCCAAAAATTTCTGCTCACAGGGCAGTTCCCCGATGATTCCCGATTCTATCCGGACGCCGGTCCTTCCGATCTTTCGAATATTCTGGCAGAAATAATCCGCCATCTCTTTTTTCACGAAAGCGACGCAGTGCCCTTTTCCGGGTAAAATATCTCCCACTGTGCTGCGCTCCACGCCCAAAGCCATGAAAGAGCCCAAAAAGTCTCTGTGAGAAAGCTCATCCTCTTCCCGATAAGTAAAGCTCAGAGGTTCCAATGGGAAAAGGGACAGATCCGCTTCCAAATAGTCCGGAAACACACCCAAAAGCTTTCGTTTTGCCTCCTCATAGCCTCCCCAAAAGAGGAAGGAGGCACCCTTTTTCCCTTTCAGAAAATCCTCGGCCCCCGCCGCCTCATTCTCGTTGAGAAAGGCGGAGAAGCAGGGCCTTTTTTGAGAAAGCCGCCACAGGTCCTCTATCTTGCTGAAAAAAAGCTTATCCTCCCGCTCTTTCATCATTAAAAGTAGAGGCCGCTGTTTTCCAGCTCGTCCAGCACATCGTCACCGGTCAGATCCACATTGTAGGGCGTGATGATAAAGGTATTGGTTGCGATGCGCTTGATCTTCCCGTTATTCGCGTAAGCCACGCCGCTGAGAAAATCCACCACGCGGCGGGACACATCTTTTTCCGTCTTTTCCAGATTCAGCACCACCGTGTGGCGGGCAATGAGTTCATCGGCAATGGCCCGGGTCTCCTCGCCGAAGGTAACCGGCTGGAATAAAACCACCTGAAGCTGGGCCTTGGCATTGATATTGACCACCTTATTGCTGTGAGAATCCCGGGAGGAAAAGGAGGAAAAGGACACCCTGCGCACAGGCTCCGAGAAGGTAGGATCATAGTCTTCCGCTTCCTTCGGCGCGTCGTAATACTCGTCGTCCTCGTACTCATCCTCCGGAGGCTTCCACATCTTATGCAATTTATCCACAAAGCCCGGCATCCCATCGACCTCCTAAAATCGGCATTTTCCTTGTACGATCAGCTGCGTTTTCCAAAAAGAGAGGAACCGATGCGCACCATGGTGGCGCCGCAGCGAATCGCCTCCTCAAAGTCAGAGGACATGCCCATAGAAAGACATTCCATACTTACATTATCTATTTTTTTCTCCCTCATGTCAACATAATATTGAAACATGGCGGAAAAATACCTGCAAAGCTCCCCCTGGTCCTCACAAACGGGAGGAATGGCCATCAGCCCCTTGAACTGAATTCCGGGAAGCCCGCCTGCCTCTCTGAGGAACTCCTCTAAGGCTTCCGGAAGGATCCCGCCTTTATTCTCCTCTCTCCCGATATTCACCTCCACCAGCGCCTGAGTAACCTCCCCGGCGTTTGACGACAGGCGGGAGATTTCCTTTGCCAGCTTCAGGCTGTCCACGGACTGGATGCAGGTCACCTTGCCGATCAAATATTTCACCTTGTTGCTTTGCAGGCGGCCGATAAACTGACATTCACACTGATCTTTAAGAAGTCTGTCATATTTTTCCAGGAATTCCTGCACCCTGTTTTCCCCAATGACACGAAGTCCTTTTTTTAAGGCGTAGTTGATCAGCTCCACCGGAACGGTTTTCACCGCCGCCAAAAGAGTGATGTCCTCCGGATTTCTGCCGCAGGACAGAGCCGCCTTTTCCATCCTTTCCCGGATACGGGAAAAGTTTTCGTCAAAGTCCTGGCATCGCTCAGCGAACAAGCTTTCCGTCATAAAGATCCGTCCCTTCTGTTACAACTTCATCGTAAAGCTGGATCGTGGAATCCGTGACCAGAGCGGCCTGCTCTTCATCGCTGAGCTGCGTTTTGCAGATGGCGTGGCCGTTGACGGTCTTTTCGGTAAACACCTGTACGAATTTCAGCCTTCCTCCGTATTCCACATAAACGCCTTTTACATTCTTTTCCACCTGAGTGCCGGTTTCGTTTCCTTCCTCGTCATAGAGGGTGCGCTCCACATCGGCAAAGTGCAAGGCCTCCGTTTTGACCAGCACGCCGGAATAGCTGCGCAAGGTGATCTGCACCCCTTCGTTTCTCAGCAGGGCGATCCCGCCATCCATATAGGAGCACTCAAAAATCACCGCGGTCTCCCCGGTGACGGGATCCAGATTTCTGGCGGCAATCACAGCGGGGATCTGCTCTGTGCTGGCAAAGGGAATGTCCAGATAAACTTCAGTGACCCCTTCAAATCTTCCCATCTCCTCCTCTGAAAACACACAGGCGAGATACCAGTTGAATTCTCCGGAGACTTTTCCGATGGGGGCCGCCGCTCCCGCCGCCGAGCCACCCTCCTGGGCCGCGTTTTGCAGCTTTGTGACCTCAGAGGGGGTGAGGGCGAGGACCCGTTCCATATCCACTGCGTACTCCATCCCATCCGTCACGCTGACGAAATAACCCGCCTCCGGGGAAAAGATGGTGTCGATCCGCTCTCCGGCCGAGGCTTCCAGCCGGTTCCGCTCCTCGCGAAGCAGGGAGAGCCGTTCTTCAAAGTCTTCACTTTTTTCCTCGCCGGTGAGAAGCTGCTTCCGGTTTAATGAAGTCAAAAGGTCTTCCTTCAGTGCGGAAAGGCGAGTGTAATTTCCGTTTCTGAACTCGTTTAAAATGGATTCCAGAGAGGTGTAAATCTGGTTGCCGATAAAGGCGGGATTGGAAACATAGTGGTCGTCCGAATCCGTCAACGCTTCCAGATTCCTGATCTCCCTGTCAAGCTGGCTGATCCTGTTTCTGGCGGCAGCGTCGCTTTCCCCCGCGAAAACATCGGCGATAGCCCCTCCCTGGGCCACTCGCTCTCCGTCCGCTACCCGGTAGTTGAGCACGCCGTTAAAGCCTTCCTGCACCACGGTTTCCCGGCGGATGGCAAAGCCCTTTGCCTGAAGGGTGTCCGAAACTGTGGCGTACATGGCCGTCTCGGTACGCACGCCCTTATTCTGCACGGTGTAAAACTGATAACCCACGTACAAAAGCACCAGGAAGGCGATGGCCCATGCCCCGAACCTTCTGATTTTTTTACTGTTCAAGGCGACCTTCCTCCCTTCCGCCTTTCAGAAATCCATCCCGTTCCAAAAGCCGCAGGGCGTCGTCTGCAAGCTCTTTGACACCGGGGTAATCATCTACATAGAGGTCATATCGGTTTTCCTCTCTGGAAAACCAGGTGATCTGACGCTTTGCGTACCGGCGGCTCTCTCTTTTTATGTTTTCCACCGCCTGAGAAAGCGTGATCTCTCCCAAAAAACAGGGAAACAGCTCCTTATAGCCGATGGCCTGAGCGGCGGTAAATTTTTCCGCGGACCCGCTTACAGTTTCGAAGAAATCCTGCGCCTCTTCCAGCAGCCCCCGCTCCATCATTTCGTCCACACGGCTGTCAATACGGCGGTAAAGCGTCTGCCTGTCCCGAAAGCAAAGGCAGAGCACCCGATAATCGTATCTCGGCAGGGCCTGCTTGGAGCGTTCTTCCTGCTGGGAAAAAAGCATCCCGGTGGCCTCAAAAAATTCCAGCGCCCGAAGCACCCGCTTTTCGTTGTGGGGATGGATCTTCTGAGCCGCTTTTGGATCGATTTTCTGAAGGCGCTCGTAAAGGGGCCGGATCCCTATCTGCTTCGCCTCCTCCTGCAGAGCGGCCCGAAGCTTTTCGTCCTTTCCCTGGGCTTCAAAGCTGATCCCTCTTAGGAACGCCCGGGCGTACAGCCCGGTCCCGCCCACCAAAATGGGAAAGTGGCCGAGCGCCCGGATCTCCTGTTCGGTCCTCTCGGCCAAAGCCACATAATCGGAAACGCTGAAGCTTTTCTCCACGGGGCAAAAGCCGATCAGGTGATGAGGCGCTTCGGAAAGCTCCTTTTTGGTAGGCTTCGCCGTACCGATGGAAAGGCCCTGATAGATCTGCATGGAATCGCAGGAGATGATCTCTCCGGAAAGCTTCTTTGCAAGATCAATCCCCAGCGCAGTTTTCCCGGAGGCGGTAGGCCCCAGCACCGCCAGCAGCTTGTCCATAAAGGTCTCCTTCCTCCTACGCTCTGCCGAATTGACGCTCGAGATCTCTTCTCTTGATGAGGATATACACCGGCCTGCCGTGGGGGCAGTACCTGACCTGAGGATTTTCCTCCAGTGCCTGGGCCAGAGCGGCCAGCTCCTCCTTCGTGGTCTGATCGCCGGCCTTCATGGCGGCCCTGCAGGCCACATTGTGATACACCCAGTCAAGCCGCTCTGTTGTGAGGTCCGTTTTCAGGGAGCAGAGCTTCCCCGCGATCTCCATCACAGCGCCGGCCGCGTCCGCGCCGTCCAGCAAAAGGGGTACACTGCGCACCAGCACGGTGCCCGCTCCGAAATCGTCCACCTCGAACCCGGCTTTCATCAGTTCCTCCCGAAAGCTCAGCACCGCGGAATACTCGTCCTTTTCCAGGGTGACCGGCACAGGCTCCAACAACTCCTGGGCGTCTGTTCCGATATTCCGGGCCTTCAGTTTTTCATAGAGCAGCCGCTCGTGGGCGGCGTGCTTGTCGATGAGCATCAGGCTGTCCGGGCCGTATTCCAGAATCAGATAGGTCCCGAAGGCCTCTCCGATGATCCTGTGGGAAAGCTCCCGGGAAGAGGCCAGCTCCCACAGGGAGGCCTGCTCCTCCTTAGGCGGTTCCTGCTGTTTTGGAGGAGCCTGCTCTTCCGGCGGGAAAACCGGCTTCTCCTCCTGTATTTTCCGGGGTACAGGCTCCCGGTCGATCACCCGGTTTAAGTATGCTTCAAACTCTTTGGGAGCGGGAGAAGAAACCTCCCGCGCGCCGCCGTCCCGGAGAAGCTGCTCCCTTCCCTCAAAGGAAAGGGGAGAAACAGGCTTTATTTCCCCGGCCCGGAGGGGTTCCTTCAAAACAGGCTTTTCTCTGTGGGGCGCTTCGGAGAGATCCAGCTTCAGTTGAGGCGCCCGCTCTACAGGGGCTTCCAGCTCTATGGGGGGCTTTCGGAAGGTCATCACCTTCGTTTTGTCCCCGGAGAGCAGGGCGGATTTCACCCCGTGATACACCGCGTCAAAAATAGGCCGTTCATTGACAAAGCGCACCTCCAGCTTAGCCGGATGGACATTGACATCCACCGCCTCAAAGGAAAGGGAGAGGTGCAGAACACAGGCGGGAAATTTGCCCGCCATCACAGAGCCTTTATAGGCCTCCTCCAAGGCCGCCATGGCCGTGCGGCTTTTGATAAAGCGGCCGTTGATAAAGAAATTCTGCATACTGCGGTTGGGTCTGCATCCGGCAGGAGCGCTGACAAAGCCCCCTACCTTCACATGGCCCAGCTCATAGTCCACGGGGATCAGGGAGGAGAAAAACTCTTTCCCGTAAACGGTATAGATGGCGGAGGAAAGCCGACTGTCCCCCGGCGTGTGCAAAACCTCTTTCCCGTCCCGTAAAAAACGGAAGGAGATCTCCGGATGGGAAAGGGCCATTTTATCCAGAATTCCCGCCACGGCATTTCCTTCCGTAGAATCCTTCTTCAAAAACTTCATGCGCGCGGGAGTGTTATAGAAGAGGTCCCTAACAAGAAAGGTGGTGCCCTCCGGACACCCGGCCTCCTCCAGGGTATACTCCTCATTTCCCCCGCCTGTATAGCGCACGCCCAGGTCTTCTCCCCGGGCTCTCGTCAGCATCTCCACATGAGACACCGCCGAAATGGACGCCAGCGCCTCTCCCCGAAAGCCCAAGGTTGCGATGGAGTAAAGATCATCCTGCTTTTTCACCTTGCTGGTGGCGTGGCGTAAAAAGGCGGTGGGCACCTCTTGGGCAGGGATTCCGCAGCCGTTGTCCGTCACCCGCATAAAGGTGACGCCGCCGTTTCGGATCTCCACCGTGATCACACTGGCGCCGGAATCCACCGCGTTTTCCACCAGCTCTTTGATGACGGAGGAGGGGCGCTCTACCACTTCTCCCGCCGCGATCAATTCGGCGACCTTTTTATCCAGCACTTGAATTTTCGGCATAGGAGCCCCTCCCTTCCTTATTCGTTCTCCTGCTTTAGAAGACTGACAAGCTCAAACAGAGCGTTCATGCACTCCATAGGCGTCAGATTGTTCACATCCATGGCCCGAAGCTTTTGCAGCACGCCGCTGTCTGCGGAATTCATGGTCAGCTGTACCGGCTCCTCCCGGTGGGACCGGGAAACGCGCTCTTCCGGAGCCGTGTCAGAGTTTTCCAGCTCCTCCAGCACCTGCTTGGCCCTGCGGATCACCTTTTCCGGCACGCCCGCCAGCTTTGCCACCTCAATGCCGAAGCTGTCGTCCGCTGCGCCCCGGACGATCCTGCGCAGGAAGGTAATATCGTCTCCCCGCTTCTTCACGGCGATATTGAAATTCTTCACGCCGGGCAAGCTGTCCTCCAGCGCCGTAAGCTCATGGTAATGGGTGGCAAACAGAGTCTTCGCTCCCACCAGCTTTTTGTCGTGAACATATTCCAGCACGGCTCTCGCGATACTCATGCCGTCGAAGGTGGAGGTGCCCCGGCCGATCTCGTCAAAGATCACCAGGCTTTTGGAGGTGGCGTGCTTTAAAATGTCCGCTACCTCGGCCATTTCGATCATAAAGGTAGACTGCCCCGCGGACAGGTCGTCAGAAGCGCCTACCCGGGTGAAGATCTGATCTACGATACCGATCTCCGCCACGGTTGCCGGGACAAAGCAGCCGATCTGCGCCATGATGACGATGATGGCGATCTGCCGCATAAAGGTGGATTTCCCCGCCATATTGGGGCCGGTGATGATAGCCACCCGGTTGTCGTTCATATCCATGTCCACATCGTTTGGCACAAAGGGCGTGTCCTGCAAAAGAGCTTCCACCACAGGGTGGCGGCTGTCCTTCAAATACAGCTTTCCGCTGACATTGATCACGGGCCTTGAATAGTCGTTTTTGATGGCGACCACCGCGAAGGAGGCCAGCACATCCAGCGCCGCCACCGCCTCGGCCGTGGCCTGTACCCTGGAAAGCTGGGCGGCCACCTGAGCCCGCGCCTCTTCAAAGAGCTTACTTTCCATGGCGATGGACCTGTCGTGGGCGCTCAGGATCCGGTTCTCCAATTCCTTTAATTCCGGGGTGATATACCGCTCGCCGCCGGTGAGTGTCTGCTTGCGGATATAGTCCTCGGGCACCTGATCCTTATAGCTGTTGGACACCTCTATGTAGTAGCCGAACACACGGTTATACCCGGTTTTCAGCTTGGGGATCCCTGTGCGCTCCTTCTCTCTCGCCTCAATGGAGGCAATGAGGCCCTTCCCCCCGTCCAGATCGCCTCTGATCTCATCCAGCTGGGGGCTGTAGCCCTCCCGGATAATCCCCCCTTCCCGGATGGTAAAGGGAGGCTCCTCTACAATGGCGCGGTCGATCAGGGAGGCGATATCCTCCAGGCCGTCCAGCTGCTCCTCCAAGCTTTTGAGCAAGGTCGCCTCACAGCCGGAAAGCAATGTTTTCAATCCTGGGATCTTTTCCAGCGCCCCTCCCAGAGAGCGCAGCTCCCGCCCATTGGCGGAGCCGTAAACAATGCGGGTCATGATCCGCTCCAGGTCATAGATCCCGGTAAGCTGTCCGGTGACCTCGTCCAGCAGCTGCGGATTTTTCGTCAGCTCCTCCACAGCGTTAAGACGCAAAGTGATCTTGGCAGGGCTCAAAAGAGGCTGCTCCAGCCAGGTTTTGATCAGCCGCTTTCCCATAGCCGTTTTGGTGCGGTCCAGCACCCACAACAGCGACCCCCGCTTCTCCTTATTGCGCATAGTCTCCGTTAGTTCCAGATTTCTGCGGGCGGTGACGTCCAGGCCCATGATGGCGGAGTCAGAAACCAGTTCAACCTCTGCCATACGCTCCAGGCCGTTGATCTGGGTGCGTCTGAGATACCCCAGCAGCGCCCCCAGAGAGAGCACGATCAGGGGCTTGTCAGAAAGGGAGGCAAGCTTCTCTTCTCCAAACTGATTCAGGACGGACTTTGAGGCAGTCTCCTGCTGGTACTCTTCAAAATCCAGACATTCGAGAGAGGCGGAAAGCTTATCTCTGATAAAGGTTTCCAGCCCCAAAAGGTCGGTCGCCTGGGGATTGATCAGGATCTCCTTTGGCATATACCGGGAAAGCCTGTCCTCCAACAGATGGATCAGCGACTCCCGGTCCGGGGCAAAGACCTGGTCTACCGCCAGCTCTCCCGTGGAAACATCGGCAAAGCAGAGCCCCGCCGCCTTTTCCCTGTAGCAGAGAGAACAGATATAGTTGTTTCTCGCCTCGTCCAGCATACTGTTTTCCAGCACGGTGCCCGGCGTGATCACCCGGATCACATCTCGCTTCACAAGGCCCTTGGCAAGCTTCGGGTCCTCCATCTGCTCGCAGATCGCCACCTTATACCCCTTGGCCACCAGCCTGGCAATGTAGGATTCCGCACTGTGAAAGGGCACGCCGCACATAGGAGCGCGTTCCTCCTGACCACATTCTCTGCCGGTCAGGGTGAGCTCCAGCTCACGGGAAACGGTTTTAGCGTCGCTGAAAAACATTTCGTAGAAATCCCCTAACCGGAAAAAGAGAATGGTGTCAGGGTATTTCTCCTTGGTCTCAAAGTACTGCTTCATCATGGGGGAAAAGTCTGCCATACCGTCCCACGCTCCTTTCCGGCAGGCTGAAAATCAGCCAGTTTTCTTTCTTCAAAACGGCCGGTCTGCCCGGCCCGGTTTTCAGGCTCAGTGGCACCCGGCACAGGAGGAGCAGTCTCCGCTGCAGGCCGCCTCATAGTCGCAGGTCTCCGGGTCCTCGCCCTCCGCGCTCAGGGTGATGATTGCGGTCAGGCGCTGCACCGTGGCGTCCAGGGCCATTTTGGCGTCGTTGTAGCGAATCATGTTTTCGTTCTGCATGATCCTGGCGTAAACCGCCCGGAACTCCTCGTTGAGGCGCTTCATGGTCTCCTCACTGCGTTCTTCCTTCTGGGCCTCGTTATTGATGGCCATCCGCTTCAGGTTGAATTCGCCGATGGCCTCCTGGAGGCTTTCGTCCTCATCGCTGGCCTGACGGGCCAGCTGCATATCAAGATACACCTGATCCTGCTGAAGCGCCTTGCCCAGATCCTTTGCCATTTGAATCATATCCATTGAAACTCACATTCCTTTACTGAAAATTTTTAAAATGTATCCGTTCCTTCTGAGAACGAAGTTTTTTCTATTCCGCTTTCTGCAATTCTCCCCGCAGCAGGAAGCTTTTCCCCTCCGTCGCCTTCACCCGGGCAAACCTGCCGATAAGGCTATCCTCCCCGGGAAATTCAATGATATGGCTGCTTTCCGTGCGTCCGGACAGCAGCCCGCTTTTTTCATTGCGGTCCTCAATGAGCACCCGGTAGGTGTTTCCCACCATTTTCCGGCAGATCTGAGCCGCGCAGGATTCCTGCACCTTCAAAAGCTCCGCAAACCATTTGGTCTTTTCCTCATGGGAAACGGGGTCCTCCATTTTGGCCGCCCTGGTGCCCTCTCTGGGAGAGAAAATAAAGGTGAAAAGATTGGTAAAGCCCACTTCCCTTATGAGGGAAAGGGTGTCCTGAAACTCTTCATAGCTTTCACCCGGAAAGCCCACGATCACATCGGAGGTAAAGCTGATATCCGGCATCAGCTCCCGCGCTTTGCGGATCAGGGCAAGGTACTGCTCCCGGTTATAGCGCCTGTTCATCTCGGAAAGCACCCTGTCGTTTCCAGACTGGAAGGGCAGATGGATATAGTGAGGAATATGGCGGCTCCCGGCCATCACCTCGAACAGTTCTTCGGAGGCGTCCTTGGGATGGGAGGTCATAAAACGGATCCGAAAATCTCCCTCCAGCCGGTCAATGCGCCTTAAAAGCTCTGCAAAATTGATTTTCTCCGACCCTGCGGGAAGATTCTTCCCGTAGGAATTCACATTCTGTCCCAAGAGGGTGATCTCCCGATACCCCTCCTCCACCAGAGAACCCACTTCCCGGAGGATCTCGGAAGGATCCCGGCTTTTTTCCCGGCCCCGCACGTAGGGCACGATGCAGTAAGAACAGAAATTGTCGCAGCCGTACATGGCGGTGACCCAGGCCCTGGAGGTCTTGTCCCGAAGGACGGGGATCCCCTCCAAAATTTCCCCTTCTTCTCCGCCGCGCAGAACCACCCGCTCAGAATCCTTCAGCACCTTGTAAAGCATTTCCGGCAGCCGGTGGATCATATGAGTACCAAACACGATGTCCACAAAGGGGAAGTTCTTTTTGAGCCTTTCGGCCACCTGCTCCTGCTCTGTCATGCAGCCGCACACGGCGATGATCAGGGAGGGATTGCGGCGCTTGATGTTTTTCAGCGCCCCCACATTTCCGAACACCCGCTCCTGGGCATGCTCCCGCACTGCGCAGGTATTAAAAAGAATAAAGTCGGCGTCCTCAGCCGTCTGTGTAAAGGCAAACCCCATGCGCTTTAACAGGCCCTTAATTTTTTCCCCGTCCGCCACATTCTGCTGGCAGCCGTAAGTTCTCACAAAGGCGATGGGCTGTCTGCCGTTGGTTCGAAGCCGCGCAAGCTTACCCGCCTCTGTGGAAAGGGCTTCCTGCCGGGCAAGCTCCTGTTGGGCAAGCTCTTTTTCCATTGCTCACGCTCCTTTATCCCCGTGGGATATTCGAAGTTTAGTATAGCACAATTTCCTCTTCTCTGCAAGGAAACGACAGGGAGAAAACAGATTTCCCCCTGTCGGCAAAATTTTCTCATGCACATTGCGATTTAAGAAAAAAAGGAGCGTTTAAAACAGGACCTTGGTCCCGCCTGCCTGACGGACAGACAGCACATAGCAGCTGCCTTTTCCAAACACCTTTTCCATCTCACCCCGGTAGTTTTCAAGCAGATTTTCAGGCACAAAGGCCTGGATCGTTCCGGCGAAGCCGCCGCCGTGGACCCGCCAGGCGCCTGCGTCGCCCAGCAGTCTTTCCGTCATGGCCAGGGCAAGAGAAAGTCCTTGTTCCTGAGGCGCCGTCACGGCAAACACATTTTGCAGCTTCATAAAAGAGGAACGGCCCGAAGAGAGGATCTTCCTTTTAAAGCCTTCAAAGTCCCCGGCCTTTAAAGCTTCGGCCTCTTCCAAAGCTAACCTGTCATCGTCAAAAAAGTGCATGGCCCGAAGCACCGCCCGGTCTCCCGCAGACCTGCGCAGCGCTTCCAGGTTCCCGTAGAATTCTCCCTCGTCCACATCCCGAAGGAACTTCTTTCCGAAAAAGGAAGCGACTTTTTTCATCTCCTGGGGGATCGCGGCATATTCGCCTGTCAGATTGGCATGATTGCCGCCGGTGTCCACCACGCACAGAGCATGTCCGCAGGAAGCAAAGTCAAAGCTTAGCTTTTCGATGACAGGGTTCTGCGGGTCCTTAAAATCGATGGAGGTAAAGCCGCCCACAGAGCTTGCCATCTGATCCAGTAAGCCGGAGGGCTTGCCGAAATACACATTTTCCGCATACTGGGAAATAATCGCGGCAGTCACGGAGTCGATTTTCCCGTCGTTATAAAGATGGCTGATCACCGTGACGATCAGTACCTCAAAGGCGGCGGAGCTGGAAAGCCCGGAGCCCTTCAAAACTCTCGTCATGGTATAGCACTGAAAAGGCCCTACCTGAAAGCCCAGCTCCCGGCACT
Organism: uncultured Neglectibacter sp.; assembly: GCA_946554335.1. GTDB lineage: Bacteria > Bacillota > Clostridia > Oscillospirales > Acutalibacteraceae > Acutalibacter. Next base: position 198,839 of record CAMNSA010000002.1, on the reverse strand, counting down.
TATAGCAGATCCCTCTGAGCAGGGCGGCCGAGGTGCCCTCCTCCTCTTTTTTGGCGGAGAGATCGGATAAGTCGATCTCATCCATGCCGGGATATTCCGCCGACTTCAAAGACACTCTGTTTCCCTGGGTCCTTCTGGCGGCTCCGGCCACATCCAGATCCACCGCGGCGGTCAAGACCCGGCCGTGGTTGTGATCCGTATGGTTGCCGCCGATCTCCGCGCGCCCCGGAGCACTGAAGAACTCCACATGGTCATTTCCCTGAAATGTCTTTGAAAACCCCTCTCTCAGCTCTTCATACCGCTTTCTTTGAGACTCCGCGTCTTTCCCATAAAGCGCTTCCCATATTGTGACCATCTTTTTCACCCTTCCTCCAAAAGTGTAAGCAGCTCTTCCTCTGTCAGCACAGGGATCCCCAGCTCGTTGGCCTTTGTCAGCTTGCTTCCCGGATCCTCTCCGGCCACGACATAGCTGGTTTTCCCGGACACGGAGGAGGAGACCTTCCCGCCGTGGGCCTCGATCAGGGCCGCCGCTTCCTTTCTTCCCATGGTGGGCAGGGTCCCGGTAAGCACAAAGGTGCTTCCGGAAAGGGATTCTCCCTTTTTCTCCTGCGACGCCGAGCGCATATTGACTCCCGCTTCCCGCAGTGCGTCAATGAGGCTCCTCACCGCTGGGCGGGAAAGAAACTCCACCACTGCCTGGGCCATAATCTCCCCGAAGCCGTCTATCCCGGCGATCTCCTCCTGAGAGGCTGCGAGCAAAGCGTCCATCGTGGGGAACTCCCCGCACAAGAGCTTTGCCGCTCTGGCTCCCACATGGGGGATCCCCAAGGCAAACACCAGCCGGGAAAGGTCGTTTTCCCGGGAGCGGTCAATAGACGCGACCAGATTCTCCGCGCTCTTTTTTCCAAAGCGCTCCAACCCGGTCAGCTGCTCCACCTCCAAACGGTAAAGGTCTTTAGGTGAGGAAATGAGCTCCTGTTTCGTCAGCTGCTCTAAGGCAGCGGGCCCCAGCCCGTCAATATCCATGGCGTCTCTGGAGGCAAAATGGATCAAGTTTCTCAGAAGCTGAGCAGGGCACTGGGGATTGGTACAGCGCACCGCCGCTTCCCCCTCCAGGCGGGAGACAGGCTCCCCACAGGAGGGGCACCTCTCCGGGAGGAAAAAGGGCCGGGAATCCGCCGGATTTTCCACTACCGCCACTACTTCGGGAATGATCTCCCCCGCCTTTCTCAGCATCACCCGGGAGCCCACCCGGATCTCCTTTTCCGAAATGAAATCCTGGTTGTGCAGGGTAGCGCGGCTCACCGTGGTCCCCGCCAAAGTCACCGGGTCAAACACGCCCGTGGGAGTGAGCACGCCGGTGCGCCCCACATTGACTTCAATATCCAAAAGCGTGGTTTCCTTTTCCTCCGGCGGATACTTAAAAGCCTCCGCCCATTTGGGGAACTTGGCGGTGCTTCCCAGCTCTTCCCGCTGGGAAAAATCGTTCACCTTCACCACCGCCCCGTCGATGGGAAAATCAAAGCTACCCCTGCGCTCGCCGATTTCCCGGATGAAACGAAGCACCTCCTCCATATCGGAGGACACCAGATAGGGCTCGGGCGTAACAAAGCCCAGCTCACGCAACCGAAGAAGGGACTCATCGTGCTTCGAATAACTTTCGCCCCGTACCTGCTGTACATTGAAAACGAAAAGATCCAATCCCCGTGAGGCTGTGATTTTTGGATCTTTCTGTCTCAAAGATCCCGCCGCCGCGTTTCGGGGATTCTTAAAGGGCTTTTCTTCCATAAGCTCCTGACGCTCACAAAGCTTCTCAAAGCTTTTGTCCGACATATACACTTCCCCGCGCACCTCTAAAAAAGGCACCGGCTGAGAAAGCTTTTTCGGCACGGAAGAGATGGTGCGAATATTCTCCGTCACATCCTCCCCCACTGTGCCGTCTCCCCGGGTAGAGCCTCTTTGAAAGACGCCGTCCACATACTCCAGGGCGACGGACAGCCCGTCGAACTTGGGCTCCACCACATATTCCGCCTTTCCGATCATTTCCCGCACCCGGCGGTCAAACTCCCGCAGCTCCTCCTCGGAAAAGGAATCGTGCAGGCTTTCCATGGGCACCGTGTGCTCTACCGGGGCAAAGGTGTTGTAGATGGCCCCGCCCACCTTCTGGGTGGGAGAATCCTCCGTGATGAGCTGGGGATATTGCTCTTCCAGCTCCTCCAGCTCCCGATACAGGGCGTCATATTCAAAATCGCTGATCTCCGAAATATCCTCTGTATAATACTTTTCCCCATAATAGCGCAGCTTCTCCCGAAGCGTCTCTATTCTGGCGTTCACATCCTTCTGATCCTTCATAAAGCTTCCTTTCTCTTTCCGGTTTTCACCCATCAAGACGGGACAAATACTGGGGCACCTCGCCCACGATCACCGTTTCGCACAGCACCGTTGAGGTCTCGTGCTGGGCGTATGTTTCAAAACGCCTGGACTGAGAGAAGGCCTGCGCCCTCACTACCATGGTGACGCGGTGGCAGGTCTGATTCACTCCGGCAGACAAAAATTCCGTTTGAAACGCCACATCCGCGCTCCCCTCCAGCTTGAGCCGCAGTGGCACGGGAACCCCCCGACCGCTTAGCAATCCGATATTTGTCAGGCTCCCCACCGGCACCGAGACGCGGACGATCCCGTTAAGGCTTTCGGAAAGCTTCGAGAGGACATGGGATTTCAGCTGATTCAAAGCTTCGATATCAGTAGAGACCGCGGACACCTGCCCCTCCTGTTCACAGACCTTTTGGAAAGAGGCCTCTCCCCCTTCCAGGCTGTCCGTCACCGCCCGATTGACGGCTTTTGCCAAATAACCCTTTGCCGCTTCCCGGGTCAGCTCTTCGGAAACGGAGGAAAGACCCCGCTCAGAAAAGGCGCCGAACAGCAGGAAAAAAGCGGCGCACAGCAGGATCCAGAGCCGGAACCGCCCATTCTTCCTTTTGGGAAGTCCCTTCCTGCGAAAACGCGGCCCCAATCTTCTATTGCCCATAAAACCACCCCTGCCATCCTACGCAGAAGAGCCTGTTCAGGTGCTGCCGCAAAAGGACAGATCCGCGCTCTATTTCAGCGGGAGCCCTCTTAGGCGGCGCAGTGTTTGGGCCACCGGCAGGCCTACAATATTGGAGTAGTCTCCTTTGATGCCGCTGATCAGGATAACGCCTTTCCCTTCGATCCCATAGGAGCCCGCTCTGCCTCTGGACTCACCCTTGGCCACATACTCCCGGATCTCCTCGTCGGTCAGCGGGAAAAAGGTCACCTGTGTAACGTCGTGGAACACCTGGGTCTTGAGGCCTTCAAGGCCATCCGGGATCAAAAGGCACACGCCGGTAAAGATCTCGTGAGTCCTGCCGGAAAGGCGGTGAAGCATTTTAACAGCCGCCTCGTCGTTTTCCGGCTTTCCTAAAATCAGCCCGTCGATGGAGACAATGGAATCCGCCGCCAGGATCACCCGGCCCGGCCTCAGTTTCTCCACCGCCTGAGCCTTTCTTTGGGCAAGGCACTCCACCGTCTGAGCGGGCGTATAAGTTTCCGGCACCGTCTCATCCACGCCGGACACCACCACCTCAAAGCTCACGCCGGCCTGTGTGAGCAGCATTTTCCGGCTGGGAGAGGCGGAGGCTAATATGATGGGTTCAATCTTCAAATCCATTGGGGTTCATCCTTTGCCAGCGCAGGGAATCTTCACACATATCCCTGAGCGTTCTCTTTGCTTCCCAGCCCAGCTCCCGCTTGGCCTTTGTGCAGTCCGCGTAGCTTTCCGGCAGATCTCCCGCACGCCGTCCGTCCACCACATAGGGGATCTCCTGTCCGGCCGCCTCGGTGAAAGCCTTCAGCACCTCCATCACGGAATATCCGTGGCCTGTGCCCAGGTTGTAAACGCGCAGGCCGCAGTCTCCCTGCTCAAACAGCCTGAGCGCCGCCGCGTGGCCCTCTGCCAGGTCCACCACATGGATATAGTCCCGGATACAGGTGCCGTCAGGAGTGGGATAGTCGTTGCCGAACACATGGAGCTTCTCCCGCTTTCCCACCACCACCTGCATGATGTAGGGGGACAGGTTGTTGGGAATCCCCGCCGGGTCCTCTCCAATGCGGCCGCTTTTGTGAGCTCCCACGGGGTTAAAGTACCTGAGAAGCACGGCGTTAAAATCCGGATGGGCGTGGGTGTGATCGGTCAAGATCTGCTCGATCATCAGCTTGGTAGTGCCATAGGGGCAGTTGGCATGGTGAGGAAGCCTGGCGTCCTCCCGCAGAGGCGGGTTCTCAACATCGCCGTACACGGTGGCGGAGGAGCTGAACACGATATTTTTCACGCCGAACTCTTCCATCACCTTCAAAAGCGTCAGGGTGGAGCCCACATTGTTGGCGTAGTATTCCAGGGGCTTCTCCACGGATTCCCCCACCGCCTTGAGACCCGCGAAATGGATCACCGCGTCGATTTTTTCCTTCCTGAAAACCTCCCGCAGCTTTTCTTCGTCGCACACATTATATTCATAAAAAGAGACCTTTTTCCCGCTGAGCTCTTCGATCCGGTCCACCGACACCCGCTTGCTGTTGCAGAGATTGTCCACGATCACCACTTCATATCCCTGCTCCAACAGGACGATCGCCGTATGGGAGCCGATATATCCGGCGCCGCCTGTCACTAAAACTCTCACGATAAGACCCCGCCTTTCCAAAAATACTGTTCTTTTTAAGAGCCTTTTTCCTACAGGCTCATTATAGGGAATTCACGAAAGAAATACAAGGAAAATTTCCAGAAAGAAACAGCCGAAAAGGAAAATAAACAAGGGGAAACTGCGCACACTGCTGAGAAAGGAATTTTCAAATAAAAAGGAGTTTTTTCATGAACCTCGACGGACTTCTCTTCCTCACCGGAAGCTGCGCCTACCCCACTTTAGAGATGATGTGGCGGGGCAAGACTCACTATTCCATGGCGCTCGCAGGAGGCGTGTGCCTGTGTCTAATCAACCGGATCTGCTGCGAAAGGCTCTCCGGGCGCGGCATGGGTATCAGGTGCGCGGCAGGCGCCGGGATCATCACCGGCGTAGAGTTCGCCACCGGGCTGGTGGTAAACGGGCTGCTTCACTTTGACGTCTGGGATTATTCCAATGTTCCCTTCAATATTTTCGGCCAGATCTGCCTGCCCTATACTTTGCTGTGGATCCTGCTTTCCCTGCCTGCCATGGCGATCTGCGACCTTTGCCGCCGGGTGGAGCTTTCTTAGGAGGCCTTCCTTTCCGGAAAAGGTCCTGGGAAGTTTTTCAAGAAAGCGTTGACATTCCGGGAGCTTGTGTGGTAAACTATTACCCGTGCCGGATGGAGAGGTGTCCGAGTGGTTTAAGGAGCTAGTCTTGAAAACTAGTGATCCCGCAAGGGACCAAGAGTTCGAATCTCTTCCTCTCCGCCAAACGCCTATCCAATCCATATGGTATCATAGATTTCACCATGGAGAAGTACCCAAGTGGTGAAGGGGCTCCCCTGCTAAGGGAGTAGGTCGGGTAACTGGCGCGAGGGTTCAAATCCCTCCTTCTCCGCCAAAAAAACAGAAGGCTCTTTTGAGCCTTCTGTTTTTTTTTAGCTGAGTGAAATTTAAACGAGCTGCTGGTAAAAGCTGCCGTCAGGCAGTTGTCAGCTGGTGGTTGTTAAGAGAGCCCTTGCCTCCGCTGCTCCCGGAAATTCCGGCTTGTGCGAGAGGCGCTTCACGAGTCTCTGGTGCGGGTGTATAATAAGACCAAAATCGATAAGGGAAAGGTTGATACATATGTTCTGGCTTTTGATGGCAGTTTTGTCTGCCGTGTTTGCCGGTTTGACTTCTATCCTCGCCAAATGCGGAATTCAAAAAACCGATTCCGATGTGGCCACGGCCCTGCGCACCATCATCGTGCTTTTGTTCACCTGGGTCATGGTATTTATCGTAGGTTCTGCGGGAACGCTTATGGACATCACCCTGAAATCCCTGCTGTTTCTGATCCTTTCGGGAGTGGCCACCGGGGCGTCCTGGATCTGCTACTTCAAGGCGCTGTCCATAGGAGATGTCAACAAAGTAGTCCCCATCGACAAATCCAGCACCGTTTTAACGGTGCTTCTGGCGATCCTCTTGTTTGGAGAAACCGAGCATCTGATCACCAAACTGGTAGGAACGGCTCTGCTGGGCGCCGGGATCTTCCTGATGATCGAGCGAAAGGACCGGCAGAACAATAGCTCCGGAAAGCAGTGGCTTCCCTATGCCGTGGGCTCCGCCGTATTCGCAGCGCTCACCTCTATTCTAGCGAAGGTGGGCATTGAAAATGTGGAATCCAACCTGGGCACTGCCATTCGCACAGGCGTGGTCCTGATTCTGGCATGGATCATCGTCTTTGCCCGGGGCAAGCAGGGGCAGATAAAGACCATCGACCGGCGAGAGCTTGTATTTATCGCGCTCTCCGGTCTGGCCACCGGGGCGTCGTGGCTATGCTACTACTACGCGATTCAAAACGGCGTGGTCAGCGTGGTGGCGCCCATCGACAAGCTGAGTATTCTGGCGACCGTAATATTTTCCTACTTCGTTTTTGGGGAAAAGCTCAGCAAGAAGGCCTTTGTCGGCCTTGCCCTGATGGCGGCGGGAACGCTTGCGATGGCGATCTGGGCATAGCAGGATAACCACGCGTTTTTTCGCAGAAGACGGCAAAGGCGCCCAAAGTCCGAGGCCTTGAAAAAATCGACAAGCACTTCACCGTGCCTGTCGATTTTTTACTCTTTATTTTTTCATTTGATCTTGGAAAGCGGCGGCGCGTCTGCGATAAAGATAGGCGTTTCCCTTTTTTCCAACCCGTTCCGCCGCGCCTACAAAATGAAGCACATTCATGGAGAGAGTACCCATTCCTTCGGAAATACGAGCAGCTTTGGAGAATTCCTTGGCCGTAAAGGAGTCTCCGAGAGTCTCCGGGATCAACTTCCCGTAATCCTCAGGACCTGTGATCCACACCTCGTCCAGCAGCGCCACCGGCATCCGGTCAAAACGGGTGGAGCCCCGCTTTCCCCCGTTTCCCCAGCCATTCTTCAGCCGGTATTCCTCCAGCTCCAGCAGCAGGATACAAAACCGAAGTCCATCCTCCTTCAAAAAGGACTTGATCCGGTAAAGCTCCCGAAAAATCTCCTGAGGGCCGGCCTGTTTCGGACTTTTCCTCGGCGGGATCACCGTGCCGTCCTCTTCGATCCAGGAAAGCCATTTCCTCATGGGCACCGGATAGATCACTGTCACAGGGCCCAGCTCCAGAAAATAATCCAGTTTCTTTCTCAGCTTGTTAAAATCCCTGGTCTGGATCTCCACGATCCCGTCCTCTTTTCGAATATCCGCTACAAAGGGCCCCACCGGGACCTCATGCCTTGTTTCCTCCGGCTCCAGATAGGCCTTGATCGCGGCGTGCAGCGTGCGTTCTCCCAGGGTGCCGATGCCCTTTTTTCCTCCGGAGCTTTTCATAGTTTTCCGGCAGGCGGCCAGAAAACGCTCCTGCTGCTCTTTCGTGATCATACGAGATGAAACAGCTTTGCGAAATTCCCGTAGAGAATCTGTCTGTTCTCCTCCTCCGAGAATCCCAGGCGGAAAAAGCGTTCCAGCTCCTCCCTGGGGCTCCACATGGGAAAATCTGTACCGAACATGGTGTGCTCTATCCCAAAATGAGCGATACTCTCCCGGGCCTGCTCCTTTCTCACTGCGAAAAGGGAACTGGAGGTATCGATATAGACATTGCTGCCCTGTAAGGCCTTTCTAGCCTCCTCCCATTCAGAGTAGCCCCCTAAATGGGCGGCGATACAGGTAAAGTCCGGGATCTTATCAATCACATTCTGCAATCGCCCGGGAGAGGAGAAGTCTGTGCGGGAATCTCCTGTGTGAAACAGAACCGTAAGGCCCCTCCGGTTTGCCTCCCGGTATACCGGGATCATGCTGGGGGCGTCGATGAAAAAGTGCTGGAAATCCGGGTGAAGCTTGATCCCCACCAGGCCCCGGCGCTGGACATCTTCCATTTCCCCCTCGATGTCCCTCACATCCTGGTGCCAGGCTCCCAGCCCGATAAACTGAGGATACTTTTTACACTTTTCCTCGATGAACTCGTTGATGGAGCGCACCTGCTCCACCTTGGTAGCGACAGAGCATACCAGAAACCGGTCGATCCCCGCTTCGCTCCCCCGCTCATAAAGCACATGAGGCAAGCCTATATTCTGCATTTCGATATCGTAAAAATCTCCGACCGAGGCGGTAGCCTTCTCCGCAATCTTTCCCGGATAGATATGAGCATGGGCGTCCGCCGCCTGATAGGAAACCCCTTTGAAACTAACTGGCATCTTTTTTCTCTTCCTTCCTTCGCTTGCTTTCCTCTTTGGAGCAGATACAGCCGCAGTAGTCCTGGCGGTAAAGCCCATATTCCCGGGACAGCTCAATGGATCTTTTATAGCCGTCCTGTTTTTTAAAATCCGCGGGCAAATGGGCAACGCCCCATTTCTTTCCCACCTCTTCTCCGATCTCATTGAGTGCCCGGGCGTTTTTCAAGGGGCTGATGGACAGGGTGGTGGTAAAGTAATCGCAGGAAAGGCGCTTGGCTTCTCTGGCGGCCTCCTCCAACCGCAGGCGATAGCATTTGAGGCATCGGGCTCCACCTTCTGGCTCGTTTTCCAGGCCGCGGGAAAGCTTAGAAAAGTCCTCTCCCCGATAGTCGCAGGGGAGCAGGGTCGCCTCTCCTTTGAGAGGCATTTCTCGAATCAGACGCCGCAGCTCTTCCCGCCGTTTCTCATATTCCTCCGCAGGGGAAATATTGGGATTATAATAGAGAAGATAAATGGAAAAGTAAGGAGAGAGGAATTCCAGCACATGACTGGAACAGGGGGCGCAGCAGGCGTGAAGCAGCAGCTTGGGTTTTTCCGAAAGCCCGTCCAGAATTTTCAGAAGCTCCCGATGATAATTTCGCTTTTCCATTTTCTCCCCTCCTTTCTAAAAAGCTTTCCCCATCTTTCCCTTCAGACGCCCGTGGTTTTGCACTTACTTAATAAAAGAAGCCTGATCTTTTGCGAAGCAAAAGTAAACTGTTTCGCAGTTTAAAGGCTTCTTTGTAAATAACAATAGCTCTGCCATTGTTATTTTATCACAACCTTCCCGTTGATTCAAGCAATCTTCCCTCTGATGAAAAGGCCATTCTTCCCCAGCTGCCTCAAAACTGATTGACAGGCTTCCCTTCAGCCCTTACAATGTAGGGGAGCAGAAAATCACACAGAAGGGGCGCATATGGATCTTTCTTTTCTTTTTTCCAACGACCTGATCAATGTCAGCGTGATCGCCTGGCCCAGCGCCCAGCTCCTCAAAACCCTGATAGACGCCGCGAAGCACAAAAAGTTGGATCGGCACCGGCTGGCAGGCGCCGGCGGGATGCCCAGCTCTCATTCGGCGGTCACCTGCTCCGTGCTTTTGACCTCCTATTATCTCTACGGCTTCAATTCACCGATCTTTGCCCTTTCCTTTGTGCTGGCCCTCATCGTCATGTATGACGCTACCGGCGTGCGCTGGGCGGCGGGTCTTCATGCCAAGGCCATCAACCTGATCGTGGAGCGCCTGGAGGAAACCGGCGAGGAGGTGGATCGGGAAAGCTTGAAGGAAGCGATCCCCAAGCTCAACGAAACGCTGGGGCATCGGTTGATCGAGGTGATCTGCGGAGCGCTTTTGGGCTTTCTCATCGCCTTTTTAGCCCACCTGATCCGCAGCTCCTTTGCCCCTTAAAAATCGCCTGTGTTTTTCCAAGAAATCAGCCCGGCCGCCAAACTTTGGCGGCCGGGCTGATTTCTCACTGTGCGGGAAGCGTTTCTCCCCGCTCATCGTTTTTTCAGCAAAGTCAGAAAACAGGCCAGCAGAATCGCGGCTGTCACATAAAGTCCGATACCGATCAAATACATGGAATATGCTCCCCTTCCGAAATAAAGCTGTTTACCGCTCAAATAGAGTCCAGATCTCCAGCTCGCTTTTTCCTTCCTGCGGCAGGACTGCCTGGGCCCACGCGATCAGCTCGCAGTCCACTTTGGAGGAGAGCTTCCCCCTAAGGCTCTGGTTCTGCCGGACCGCGTCGTAAATGGGAAGTGTCGCTTCCCCCGGAAAAAGCAGGTTTTCCGTTTCCGGATCCCGGTAATAAAAATACTCTCCGTCCCGGACCCAGCAGGGCTCCCCCTCCTTTTCCCGAAAATCCAGAGCGACAAACTCCTCGCCCATGAGCTTCCCCAGCTCTAATATTTCTTTTTTCTCCGCCTTGGGCAGCTTGAGCCTGACCCGGACATAGCAAGGCGCGTTACCGGTATTTTCCACCCACAGCTTTCGTTTTGCCGCCGTTTCTCCCGATAGAGTCGGAGCCCCCTCCTCTTGCGCTTCCCGGCAAAGCTCGACCTGCGCCTCGATTGCCTCAGGCTTGCCCGACTGTTTTGCGGAAGGGCTGCTTTTTCCCGGGGAAAAGAACTTGCCTCCCAAAACGACCCACCCCGCCAGGAGGAGGAAAAGCCCTAAAACCAGATAGCCTTTACGATGCCTCACGCCGTTTTCTTCGCCTCCTCAGTCTTCCAATGAGCACGATATCCCAGATCAGTGTCAGAGCAAGCGCCCCTCCCATCAGGATCGCCGCCTCCCACCAGCTCAAGCCCTTCAGCCATATCACTCCATACCCCAGAAGGGGAACGGCGAAGGAAGAAGCCTTTCCTACCAGCGCGGAAAAGGGAACCGGCGCGTCCTGGGCCGCGTTCCCGTCTCCCTTAGTCAGGAACACCCTCCGGTCCCGGTCGATCCGCTGGACCCGATGGGTAATGGTCTTCTCCTGAAACAGATAGGTGATGCAGTCTCCTTCCCGGATCTTTTCCGGCTCTGTTTTCCGGACGAAAATCAGGCCGCCCACCTGATAGGCGGGCTCCATGCTGCCGCTTGCCACCGCGTAGATCCGAATCCCCAAAAGCCGCGTCAGCAAAAGGACGGCCCCCAACAGGGTGAACATCCACAGGGGAATCCGGCAGAACAAGTCCCGCCCCTTCAATACAGAGTGTCCCGGGGAAACAGATGAAAGGCTTCCCTTTTCATTCCGGTTTCAAAGCCCGTTCCCTTTTTCTTCGGGGTAAGCTCCATCCAGGTTTTCACACTGGCTCTTTGAAAGTCTACCGTGTCATTTCCGGGGCAGGCTCCCACCCAATATTCCTCGGAGACCTCTTCATAGTCGGGGGAAAGCTGAGTGACCCGGTACTTGTCAAAGGGGAGTCCGGAAAAATCCGCCTGATACAGTGTCCTGCCCGCCGTGGTTTTCCGGTATTCTCCCAAGCGGTAAAGAGAAAGCTGATCTGACTCCAAAAGGAACAGTGGGGGCGCCCCCCCTTTACCTTCGCTCACGGCCTGCACGGTTAGGCTCCCCTCTACCACATTCACCCGCAGGAGGGAGGAGGCCTCCGTCTCCTTCACCGGGGTCCCCAGCCCCTTTTTACCTGTCTCATACGGCGTATAGGAAAGGGAAAAGGCGTACTGCGTATCCCCCACCGGACGGATCTCTCCCAGCTGAGAAAGAGTCCCTACCGGGGTGGAATCAGGCTTTTTCCAAAAAACCGAGAGCGTCCCTGTCTCCCCTTTCCCATACCAATTTACCGGGCTGCCTGACAGCATCAGGTCCTCCAATGTTTTCCCTTTCACGGTTTTGGGGATCTTCTCCCCCAAAAACAGAGTGAGGGAACAGGGGGACAGCGGGAGAGAAAAAGGCACGTTCAAAAGGCACTCGGAAAATTCCCAAAGGGGACGGCCATTCTGATACACGCCGCTTTCCTCTGAGAAAAGCGGCACCTCGTTTCCCCCGGGAAAATCCTTTCTTGCCTGCACGGAAAAGACTGCGCTCCAAGGCGTTTCCTCCTCCCCGGAAAAGGCTGCCTCCCAGCTGATGGAGACAGATCCATCCGGCTTTTCCCCGATCTGCGCTCCGGCGCTTTTAAGCTTTCTCTCCTCCGACGGCAAAAGGGAAAAACGGGGGTCCAGCGTTTCACGCACAGTGACAGAAAGAGGCTGTTCTCCCCTTTTCTCCCGGCCATCCTTTTCTTCTTTCTCAGGCTTTTCCGCATTTGAAGAAAGCTCGGCGGCGGAAATTCGGGAAAGCGTGTTCTCTTTTTTCTCCCGCTTTGCCTCCACCTCTATGCTCACTTCAAAAACACGCGACCCTTCCTCCTTGAGATCTGCCTCCCGGCGGCAGGAAAGGCTCCAGCCCTTGACCTCCTGCCGTCTGCCGCTTTCCTGCGCTTCCACTGGCTGCGACAAGACCCAAAAAAGAATAAAAAGGGAGATCGCTCCGAAAACTCTTCTATAGGACCGCTGCAATGGGATCATCCTTTCGGGGACAGCGCTCCAATAGGCGATTTGCTGACGCCTATTGCCTAAGGCTTCCGGCAGAAGCCTTTCCCCTGTTGATTTCTCCCTACAACCTATCACAGTTCCCCGCCGAAATCTGTCAAAGCCTGGCCGCAAATCTTGAATTTTCCAAAGTCTCATGCTATAATTTATTGCCTGTCAAAGAAGCCTTACATTTGGCTTTCAGCCCATTTCAGCAAGAAAGGAAGCTGTTTTCATTGCCAGATTATCAAAACGAGATCCAGCGCCGGCGCACCTTTGCCATCATCTCTCACCCGGACGCCGGAAAAACCACCTTAACAGAAAAATTTCTGCTGTACGGCGGCGCCATAGCCTTGGCCGGCATGGTGAAAGGGAAGAGAAATTCTCGCCACGCCGTTTCCGATTGGATGGAAATTGAGAAGCAAAGAGGGATCTCCGTCACCTCCTCTGTCATGCAATTTCAATATGACGGCTTCTGCATCAATATTCTGGACACTCCCGGGCATCAGGACTTTTCCGAGGACACCTACCGCACCCTGATGGCGGCTGACTCCGCCGTAATGGTCATCGACGCCTCCAAGGGCGTGGAGGCGCAGACCAGGAAGCTTTTCAAGGTGTGCGTCATGCGGGATATCCCCATCTTCACCTTTATCAACAAGATGGACCGGGAATCTCAAAACCCCTATGATCTCCTGGACGAGATCGAAAAGGAACTGGGGATCGGCACTTATCCCATGAACTGGCCTATTGGCTCCGGAAGGGAGTTCAAAGGGGTATACGACCGAAAGCAGGACAAGGTACTGACCTTTGAGCCGGAGGGAGCAAATGCGGGCCGCCGGGAGGCAAAGGAGACCGATTACTCCGTGGGAGACGAGGCTTTAAAGGAACTGATCGGCCCCATCCTGTACGACCAGCTCTGCGAGGATGTGGAGCTGTTGGACGGCGCCGGATATGAGTTCGATCTGGAAAAGGTGCGCCACGGGAAGCTCTCCCCCGTCTTTTTCGGCTCGGCCCTCACCAATTTCGGCGTGGAACCCTTTCTGGAAAGCTTTCTGCGCCTCACCACTCCCCCTCTTGCCCGCAGCACCTCTGAGGGTGTGGTAGACCCCTTCGATCCCGCCTTTTCCGCCTTTGTTTTCAAGATCCAGGCCAACATGAACAAGGCCCACCGGGACAGGATCGCCTTCATCCGCATTTGCAGCGGAAAGTTTGAAAAGGGCATGGAGGTAGAGCATGTGCAGGGCGGTCGGAGGCTGAAGCTCTCCCAGCCCCAGCAGCTGATGGCTCAAAGCCGTGAGATCGTGGAGGAAGCCTACGCGGGAGATATTATCGGCGTATTTGATCCCGGCGTCTTCTCCATCGGAGATACCCTCTGCTCTCCGGGGGAAAAGCTGCGCTTTGAAGGGATCCCCACCTTCGCTCCTGAGCTTTTCAGCCTGGTGAGGCAGAAGGACACCATGAAGCGCAAGCAATTTGTAAAGGGCGCGACCCAGATCGCCCAGGAGGGCGCCATCCAGATCTTCCAGGAGATCGATTCCGGCATGGAGGAAATCATCGTGGGCGTGGTGGGTTCTCTGCAATTTGATGTTTTCCAGTACCGCATGGAAAACGAATATCATGTGGACCTCTCCATGCAGACCCTGCCCTTCCAGTTTATCCGCTGGATCGACAATGAGGAAATCGACCTGAAAAAGCTCAATTTGACCTCTGATACCAAAAAGGTACAGGACACCAAAGGGAGATATCTTCTCCTGTTCTCCAACCAGTGGAGCATCAACTGGGCGCTGGAGCACAACGAGGGGCTTCTGCTTTCCGAGTTCAGCCGCACCTAAAGAAAACGCAATGGATTTCCGGCCCGGAAAAGACGCAAAGGCGTTTTCTCCGGGCCGTTTTTTCATTTCCGTAAAGAAGGATCCGTCCCGGAAGAAATTCTTCCGGGACGGATCCTTCTCTGCAAGTATTTTCACTTCTCCGCCGCTTTCAAAGGAGTTTATTCCGCCTCCACGGGCCGCGTTCCCATTTTGAGCACCAAAGTGCCTCCGGAAAGGATCTGCTCATGGGACAGGAAAGGCCGCGTGAAAATCTCTCCATTGAGGGTCATGGACTGGATATACCGTTTGCCATCCCCAGCCCCCTCGCTGATCACAGTAAAGCTTTTCCCGTCTCCCACCTGGATCTCCGCACGATCAAAGAGCGGGGTGCCGATGGCATACTCCGTCTTTCCAGGACACACCGGGTAGAAGCCCAGCGCGGAGAAAACCAGCCAGCTGGACATGGCTCCGCCATCCTCGTCCCCGCAAATACCGGTAGGGGAATCGGTGAACCAAATGTCCATCAGTTCTCTCAATTTCTTCTGGGCCTTCCAGGGGAAGCCAAAATAGTCATAGAGATAGGGAATGTGGAAGGAGGGCTCGTTTCCCATGGCAAACTGACCCATCAGGCCGGTGGCGTCGGGGAACTGGCCCAGATAACCGAATTTGCTCTCCGGCCAGGTAAAGCCTTCCCGGAAAAGCTGATCCAGCTTTTCCGCCGCGGTCTTTTTGCCGCCCATCAGCTCTGCCAGGCCCTCCGGATCGTGGAAAACCGACCAGGTATAGGTCCAGGTATTGTTTTCCGCCGTGTAATCCCGGCCTCCCATGCCGCCGGCAAATTTCGGGTTAAAATTCTCTATCCAGTTTCCGTCTTTATCCCTGGGCGCCATCCACCCAAGCTCCGGGTGATAGAGATTTTTATAGTTTTCGCCCCGCTTTTCAAAAAGGGCCGCGTCCTCTGTTTTTCCAAGGGCGGCCGCCAACCGGCTTACGCACCAGTCGTCGTAGGCGTGCTCCAAAGTGACGGCAATAGCCTGCCGCCGCTCAAAGGGGTGAGCGTTTTTACAGGTCTCCTTCTCCCCTTCGGCCAGAGCCGGGAAAAAGCCCTTTTCCTGATAGCAGACATCCGGGGCTTCCAGAGGGCGGTTACAGCACCAGGGGAACATACTCTCCTCCATGGCGTTTTTTCGGATTCCTTCATAGGCCGTCTCGTAATCCGCCTCAATACCCTTACAATAGGCGTCCGCGAAAAGGGAAGCGGCGTGGAACCCCAGCATGACAGGCCGATCTCCCTCGTGGCCGGGGAAGGAGGGCATCAGGCCGCTTTGCCGGTACATTTTGTTATAGCTGTCCAAAATGTCCTTATGCCGGTCCCGGTCCACCAAAAGCTGGAGCGGGTGCATACAGCGGAAGGTGTCCCACAGTCCGTCGCCGGTATAGAAAACACCCTCGTGAACCTTACCGTCATAGGCGCTGTAATACTCCCCGTATTCCGTATAGTCCGTCATGCGCATAAAGGCCCGGTAAAGGGCGGTATAATACACCCGCCGCTTCTCCGGCGTGTTGCCGGAGATCTTTGCTTTCCCAAGCTGGCGGTTCCAGATCTCCTTTAGCTTCATGGCCAGCCCCTCAAAGGATTCTCCGGCAAGCTCCCTTTTCTCGCTTTGGGCCGCCTTTTCAAAAGAGATAAAGGAAACTGCGCACCGGACCGTTACGGTTTCCGGAGCTTTCAGAACCCAGGCCTCTTTCTCCTCCCCTATGACCTCCAAAGGGCAGTCCAGAGTAACGCGGAGATACTGGAAGATCGGATCTCTGGGGTCATCCGGCCGGGCAGGGTTCGTCCGCAGCTTGATGAGGACGGCGTCCCCCCGCCTTTCGGCAGTGCCGCCGGGGAAAGAGATGCGCAGCTGATCGGCGTTTGTAAATCTGTGCAGGTAGCAGTGAGCGGTCACGGTGGATTCCGCCGTGATGTCATAACGATCCAGCTCCTGACGGAGAAAATAACAGCGAAAATCCTCCCGGCTGTGATCGAAGGTGTTGGCAAAGTCCCCGTCCCGGCCCGGCATCACAGCACCGCTGCCCAGAGGATATCCCATGATCCTGTCGTTGCAGTAATAGTCCCCGCAATCTGTGACGATGGGGGTGCACCGGGCCATGCCGTAGGGCAGCATGACCTCCGGGCGGGTGGAGGTGAGCATGTGCGAGATGGTTCCGATATAAGGATTGACGAGATCGGCAAGCTGCTCCATAATGACCTCTCCTTTACTTCCTTAAATTTTTCTTTTTTCGAAAAAATGATAAGCGTGGACCGTTCGTCATTTCTTTTTCTCTCGCTGTACCGTTAAAAAACGCACGGCCAGGGATCCAAGAGCATTTGCAGCGGACACTGCCAAAAGGAACAGCAGGATCGCCGGAAGCTCCCGGAAAGAGGAAATGCCGAATACACAGTAGGACATGTCCGCGATGCTGTGCTCAAAGCCGCAGAGAATAAACACGGAAACGCATAGGAACAGTCCGATGATCTTTCCGAAATCATTTGTGCTGCTCCGAAAATTCTCCACAGCCAGATACATTAAGATTCCGCAGAAAAAGCCCAGGATCAAAACAGAGTACCAGGGGAGCCCCAGTTTTGCTTCCACCAGCTTCCCGGCGATTTCCTGAAGGGAGGGCTTCGCAAGGCGAATCAGTGAAGACGACAGAATACAACCCAAAAAATTTCCAAGCCAGATTACCAGACAGTTGGGGCGGTTCCTGTTTTCCAGCACATACCCGATCTTCCCGGTAAACAGATTCATGCCGAAGGAACAGATCACAAACAGGCCGATCGTAAACAAAAGAGCTCCGGCAAGCTTGCTTTCGCTGACCAGATAGATCGTGGCGCCGATGCTGATCGCCGCTCCCGCGGCGACAGATTTCCTCAAGGTTTCCATCACTTTCCCATTCCCCTCCCGGAGCTTTTGAAAGCTTTTTTACATACCGCTTCCAGGCGCTGCGCGGTGCTGACTTTTCTGATTTGCCCGAATTCCGTGAGGCCATTGTAGCATAGCATATCCTCTTTTTCAAGGGAGGAAGGTCATTCTCCGTTTAGAAAAGTGCCCGTGCTTTGCGGATACAAAGCACGGGCACTGTCTTAGACAAGGAATTTTATTCTTCCGGCTTAACGCCAAACATGGCGAACATTTTTCCGCTTCCTGGGAAACCCTTTCTCTCCGGCTGCGGATATGCCTCCATCAGCGTCCTGTCGTGATCCACACGCAGGTCGGTGACCTCGTCGAAGCACATCGTAGGAACAGAATCCGCGCTGGCCTTAGGCCACTGAGGGAGCTTTTCAAAATTTGGGTCGCCGGTCCTTGCAAACTGCACCCAGGCTCCTGCCATCTCATCCTCCAGCCGCTCTGATACTACCGGGATATACTGCGCCTCGATATAGGCGGAATTCCGGAATACATAAGGTTCCTCCGCATTGTGCCAGGCCATGGTCCCATAGTTGAAGGGAGACTCCAGATTAAAGAGCCAGTTCCAGGTAGGGCCGCCCGCCTGAGCCCGTTTCCGGCAGAAATTCAGGCATCCCTTACGCAGGCCGGTATCCAGGAACAGCACATCCGCCGGATTGCGGTCCGGATAGGCGGAAGCAAACAGCTTTGCCATGGTATCCGCTTTTTCCCCGAATTTTTCCTTTCGGTAGGTGTCAATGGCTGCAGCGTCCCACTTATTCTTGATGCCATCGCCGATTTTCTGATTGAAGTTTCCGGAGAATTCTCCCAGCACGGACCCCACCAGCATAGGCTTTGAAAGGCTCTCCTGGCGCCAGCCGTAATCCAGCGGATGACCCAGATAATAGGCGCCATCGGGATGGGGACCCCAACTCACCTTTCCTCCCTCCCTGTTCTGGATAGTCCAGATGGCATTCATCGTGGCCTGGGCCAGATCATACCAGTCCACCGTCTCGACCTGCTCCACATTTTCCGGAGCTATCCTGAGGTACTGGAGGATCAGCTGGGCGCAGCGCTGGGAGACCTTCCGCGCGTTCTCCGTATTCTCCCTGCCCTGAGCCGTCGGGCCGCCGGACTGGATAATCGCCTTCTGGTAATAGTTGTCCGCCGCCGGAGTCTGCATCAGGGCGACTACCTTTCCGCCGCCTCCGGACTGTCCAAAGATAGTCACATTCTCCGGATCTCCGCCAAACTGAGCAATATTCTCATGGATCCATTTCAGGGCCATCACAAGGTCACCAAGGCCCGCGTTGGCAGAATCCCGATACTGCTCGCCATACTGAGAAAGATCCAGATAGCCCAGCACATTCAGGCGATGATTGATGGAAACTACCACCACATCGTCCGTTTTGGAAAGGTTCTCGCCGTCGTAGGCCAGAAGCTCTACAGAGGAACCGGAAAACCAGCCGCCGCCGTGAAGCCAGACCATCACAGGCCGCTTAGCCGTTTTGTCCAGACGCTGTGTCCAGACATTCAGATACTGACAGTTTTCATTCTGGGGATAGAAAAAGTGCGGAACCGTATATTGATCGTGCGGGATAGGCGTGTTCAGCTCGCAGCATACATGGCCGAATTGAAAGGCCTCTCGAACGCCCTCCCAGGGCTCCACCTCTGTGGGGAAGTGAAAGCGCTTTGCTTCGGCATAACGAATCCCCCGGAAAATATAAGTTCCCTGGGTCTTTACCCCCCGAAGCTTACCGTGTTTCGTCTCGACAACGGGATCATCATAGGTACAAACGACCTGCTCGGTCATCTTCTGCATATACATATTGAATTCCTCCTTACAGGCTTTGTCTGGGGCCGCCGCCAAAGGTGGACAGCGGATGCCGGGCGTTTTTGCTCATGATGGCCTTTTGGGGCAGCAGCTCCATCAGTGCGTCGTCGTGGTGACACTCTTCCCGCACCACCCTGTCAAAAATCATACAGGCCCCGTTTTCCTCAGTGGCCGGATGCCAGAGCGGCATTCCGACAAAATTAGGATCTCCTGTCCGGGCAAACTGGACCCAGGCCCCGGTCATAATATCCTGCAGCCGCTCGGAAACACCGGGAATGTAGGACGCCTCCAGATAACAGGCGTTATGGAACATATAGGCCTCCTCTACATTGTGCCAGGCTATCGTACCGCCATTAAAGGGAGATTCCAGGGTAAACAACCAGTTATAGGCAGGGGCGCAGCCCTCCTTTTCCCTTCGGCGGCACCAGTCTCTGGCCGCCACCCGGCCGCCCCGGTTGATGAAGAGGCTATCCACAATGGGCGCGCCCGGATAAGCCTTTTGCTGAGCTGCTACAACGGCCTCGGCCTGATCGCCGTAAACCTGTCGGAGAAGCGACCACACCTGGTCCTCCGACCAACTGTTCTTGCTGCCGGGAGCATAGACTTGGTTGAAATTCTGATCGAACTCGCCCAGGACAGAGCCGATGAGCACAGGTACGTTTTTCGTGCCCTCGATACAGGGGTTGAGCTCACAGGAGCCGAAGAAGAAATCATCGTCCTTAACGGGTGCAAAGCGGATCCTTCCGCCAGCCATCTCCCCGCCGACCTTTTGGGCGGCACGGGCCAGCAAGTAGTAAGGGATCGTCTCGATTTCCCGGATATCCTTCAGATTCAGGGCTTCCACCACTTTTTTGCCGATTTCCCGAGACTCTTCGGGAAGCAGGTCCTTTCCGCCCTCAAACACACCGCTTTGGATCACCGCTTTGTGGAAAAGCCCGGCAGCGCTGGGGGTCTGCAGCAGGGCGTTTACCTTTCCCCCGCCTCCGGACTGGCCCATGATCGTCACATTGTCTGGGTCTCCGCCGAAAGCCTCGATATTGTCCCGGATCCAGCGCAGGGCAGCCACCAGATCGGCCTGGCCCAGGTTCCCCGTGTACTTATACTCCTTTTCGTCCACCGCGCTCAGGTCCAGATAGCCGATGCAGTTGAGGCGATGGTTTAAAGACACCACCACCACGTCTCCGAAATCGCACAGCTCGTGGCCGTCGTAAGCGTAGAGCTCAATGGAAGAACCGGTGGAAAATCCGCCGCCGTGGATCCACACCATGACAGGCTTCTTCGCGCCCTTTTCAATATGCTTTGTCCAGATGTTCAGATAATGGCATTCCTCGTCCTGGATGTAGTGATAGTGCGGAACATTGTACTGATCATGGGCGATGGGGGTGTGCATCTCAACACACACAGGCCCGTAAATGATGGCCTCCTTGGTTCCCTCCCAGGCGGGGACCTCCTGCGGCAGATGAAAGCGCTTCGCCGTGGCGTACTGGACGCCTCGGAAGAGAAATACGCCCTCCTCCCACAGGCCCCTGAGCTTTCCCTTGGGCGTCTCGACCACAGGGTAGTCCGGGTTGGAGATCACCGATCTCGTCAGTTTTCTCGGATACATAAAATTCCTCCTCTTTCCAACTTTTCAAAGCTGATTATTTTTCTATTTGAAATTATATCATAAGTGAAAAACTAATTCAACTAATCAAAATTTTTGTAATTTTTGCAGATCACAATGGGAAAGCTCCCTTTCCTTCCGCTTTTTTAGGCGAGGCTCTTCGGCCTCTTTTCCTCTTCTCCCCGGCGCGGGAAATGTGCCGGAACCGGCCGACGGCTCCTCCCGCGCAGAAGAATACCCACCCCCTCGCGGCCGCGAGGGGGTGGGTATTGCCTGAAGGTGATTTTTAAGAAATGGATCCCCGGCGATCTGGGCTTTCTCCGCTCAGTTTCTCCCGGGGTACAGCGCTTACTTTTTCTCCTTCTGTTCTTCCCTGGGAGGCTGAGCGGCCGGCTGTCCGGTTTTGGGGGAAGGTGTGAAGGCGGGGGCGGATCCCGTGGGGACAGGTCCTACAGAAACAGGTCCCATGGGGGCAGGTCCCGCAGGCGGAACGGGGAACCTCTCACGGCGCCTCCTTCTCGTGCGGCGCGTAAAGAACACCGCAAGGAATACAATGACGCCCCCGATCAACAGGAACGGCAGCAGCCACAGCAGGGCGATCACGATCCCCTGCAGCGCATTGATAAAGCTGCTCCATCCCCCTGTAAAGGCTTCCCAGGAACGAGAGCCGAAGGAGGGACGAATGGTGTATTCCGTCACATCCCGCAGGGACAGGTTCACAGTGGAATAGGCGATCTCATCGTCATATATTTGCAGCTGAGAAGTCATGCTCTCAATTTCATAGCGAACACTGGAAAGACGGTCTTCCAGCTGAAGGAGCTCCTCCAGATTTTCCGCCGCCTCCACAAGCTCCAGCAGCCAGGCCTCCTCCTGCTTCAAAGCATTGAGCCTCGACTGCGTGTCCACATAATTCCCGGTAACATCCTCCATATAAGTATTGCTGGAGGTCACGCGCACTGTATTTTCCAGCTCCCCCAGGAACTCGGAAAGAGCTTCCGAAGGAATTCGAATGGTGTAATCCAGCGAGCGATCCGTCTGCTCGTCTCCCCTGCTGTAACCGGAAAAAGAAGAGGATTCGAGATAGGCGTCGTATTTCGAGATCAGCGCGTCCACATCAGACCTCGCCGTATCAAAATCCTTCGTTTCCGCAGAAATTTCAGAGGTGTAAATCAGTTTTCGTTCAGACTCCTTCACCTGAAGGCCCGTCCCCTCGTTCGTCGGCGTTTCCTCCAGCACGGCGTCCGAATCATAAAGTCCGGAGTCATAGGCTCCATTTCCCTTCTCCCCTCCGGAAGCGCCTGAGCAGGCGGCAAGAGCCCCGCACAGTAACGCCGCCAAAAGAACGCAAAGCAGTTTTTTCATTTTTATCACCTCATGCTGTATTCAGTAAATGAATTCCACTGAAATGCTGTGGAAAGCTAATCGGAGGACTGAATCCGACAGCCGCACCTTCCATTTTTCTTGACCTGATATAAAGCGGCGTCCGCCCTTTGATAAAGGTCGTCGGTAAAGCCGTTTTCCGAGAATGCGCCGCCTACGCTTAAAGAAACCGGGGGAAGTCCGTCGTCCGGGTGCGTCAGGAAATCGTTGATCTCTCCGATCTTCTGCGTTACCACCTCTCCCATGTCCTTTGTCATATCGGTGAGGACCACCGCAAATTCATCTCCGCCCAGCCGTACCGCATGATCGGAGACACGGAAATTACTCTCCAGGGCTCTCGCCACCTTTTTCAGCACTTGATCCCCCACCTCGTGGCCATACCCGTCGTTGATCAGCTTGAACTTATCCACATCCACGATGAGGAACCCCAGCTCTCCGCCCTTGATCTGAAGCACATTCTTCAGCTGTTCAAAACCGCCCCGGTTTATCAGGCCGGTCAGCGGGTCATGCTCCGCACGGTGACGCAGCATAATCTCGTTGGCGTTTTTCAGTTCAAAAACATCATTATAGGTAAGCGCCAGGTATTTAAACTCGTAAGAGCCGGTGATCTTCATCATTTTTTCTTCTTTGATGCAGCTGATGTAGATCTGAAGCGGTTTGATGATCAGTAGGATCACCAGAAGAAAAGTGACGATCGTCTCCGCGAACAGGATGCTGACAAGCCACCGCTGCATGGACATGGTGGCGCCCAGCCGCTCGGCGTCTCCCAGCATTTTCTCGTGAGTCGTCTTCTGAATACTCGCAAGGGAGCTTTCCACGCTGTCCCGGATCCCGGTTTTGGCCGCCTGATAGGCGTCGCCAAAGACCAGTTCTCTCGCTTTTTGGATCTTTTCCTCACCACTCAGAGCCTGATCCGACGCGGACAAAACCGTTTCCTGTACCCTTGCCGGCAGGTCCTTTTCCGAAAGCTCCTTTGCCTCTGAGATCAGCCGGATAGCATAGATCTCGTCGATCATCAGATCGTTGGAGCGCTCCAACGCTTCCGTCAGGTATCCATAGGCCTGATCTCCCTCGTAGACCTCCTTCAGACGCTCCAGCGCCGTCTCTCTGCGCCTGGTTTCATTCGCTTCGGTAAAGTAGTTCTCCATGTACTGCGGATCCAATGTCACCGCATAAAGGCGCACCTGCTCTGTCAAATAAGCGGAGCCGTCTGTAAGGGACGCTTTGTTTTCTTCAAAGGCAATATATTGATCCATAGAGCCATGCACATCGTTATACTGCCTTGAAATATAGATCGTGGCCAGGATCAAGAAAATGTACAGTACACAGGATATGGAGATCATCACCATATTGATTGCGCTGATTCGAACTCCTCTCACCTTTTTGGGCTTTTTTTCATTCATCGTTATTCCCTCCATCCGCCTTTAAGAAAAGCAAAAGCAAATCTGCTCCTCATTTCATAAGCCCGATAATACCCATTTCCAGAAAATACGGGAGCACCTCGTCAAGCCGTTTAACAGGCAGGAGAGAGGACCCACACTCATTATACTTTATTTTCCTCAGTCAATTCAATACCAATGCCGAGAAATGATCGAAAAATGCAATCAGTAAAAGGAATATGACAGACTTTCAAAGATACTAAAGCTCGCCGGGAAATCAGCGGGCTTTAGTGCGCTTATTCTCTTCTCCGCCTCCGGACACTTAGCATATGGCCTGGTTATGCCTTAATCATAACTATTTGTACTCCGCATTTCCGGGCATAATCTATCGTATTCTTTGTTCCGCTCTTTTCCCCATTGAACACGGCTATGACACGATCTGAGTGATCTACCATCCACTTGTTCCGGCGTTGATACGCTCCCGCACTGTAGGAAGAGCAGACAAATTGAATCAAATCAGCCTTCTCAAGCAAAGCCTCATATCGGTACTTCCAGTCGATTGACCATCGGGCGTTGAAATCGGGAAATGGTACCGCAGCAATCAAACGGAGAGTAGAATCAATTTCTCTGAGCCGCAGGAGGATCTCCCCCGCCCAAATATCTACTCCATAAGCCATTCCGGTAATAAATGTGTGATATCCGTCTGATATGGCTTTCTCGATAGCGTCCTCCAAATCTTTCCTGATGCCGCTCTCTTCCCGATACAGCTTCTGCTGTCTATGACCGGTAAAGCAGCAGCGCCCTTGTCTTTTTTCCGCCTCAGTCATTCCTGTCACCACCAAAACACGCCTTTTTAAAATATCCCGCAGAGAGATTGATCTTATTATATCGCGTATTGTGGATTTAAGTCAACAATACACGCTTAATATTATCGCCTGTTGTGGATAGAATTTAACAACAAGGTAGGTGAAAAGAATGGCAGATACAGAACTGAAGCTGATAAAGATCGGAAACAGGATCGCAGAACGCCGAAAACAGCTTGGGTTGACTCAAGAGGCACTTGCCGAGAAGGGCGATATGACACCGCAATTTGTCTCTTATGCGGAAGCTGGGAAAAGAGCCATGCGCCCCGAAAATCTCCTGAAGATTTCTTCAGCCCTAGAGGTCAGCGCCGACTATCTTCTAACAGGGGAGATTATAGATAAAGACCTTCTTATCCTCTCAGATAAACTGCGCTCCCTCTCCCCCTCACAACTTAAAATTATAGAGAACATTATAGACGAGTGCATGAAATTGCTTCCAAATCCCTGACCAAAACTGCCGCCGGAAAGCGACGGCAGTTTTTACGAAAGCAGGCCGCCTGCAAACACAGGCGGCCCGCTCTTATTATACCAATAAAAAAGACAGCCAGGCTTTTCAGCCTGACTGTCGGTAGGTGCTCACCCGTTCTGGGTATTGGTATTATTGATATCGCAAAGGAAATGTCAAATCGTGGGGCACAGTTCAGTACAATTCATGGTGAGAACCTTTTGTGGATCACTGCTGTCAGGGACAATTTACGCCTATATGCTCCTGTAAGCCGTTCTGCAGTTTCCGGTTAGCCCGTCCTTGGTCCTAGCTCCCCTTTTATGTAAGGGGAGCTGTCACGGCTTGCCGTGACTGAGGGGATCAAAGGTTCTAAGGAAAAAGCTCCATCTCCCAGTCAGCTTCGCTGCCAGCTCTCATTTTCCAATTCGGTCAACTCGCGACGACGCCCTACCGGGACACGCTCGCCCTCTGGGGACAAGGCGCGCTAATACGACACACATTTTTTGTAAACCCTAAAAACAGTTTCGATTTCATTCGCCGCAACCTTCTTTTCCGAATCAAATTTTGATTCACAGAACCCGGCAAAAGATAGCATATCCCTGCTTTTTTCGCTTTTTGTTTGAGAGAGTCTGCGTGGTGAGGGTTATGAAAGCATTCCCTATTCGCTCTCTTTTTTACCTGTTAGTCTGATGATCAGATTGAAGATCTTTAGGTACAGATAAATCACCGTGTAAGCCAACCCCCACGCTGCCATCCATTCATACTTCTTAGCCATGCGGTTCTCCACGCAATGCTCGATAGAATCAAAATCTGCCAGCAGGAACAGAGCGCCAATTATAATAAACAGGACGCCGCTAATCAAACCGATCGCAGGCTCCTGCATGATTACCTGCAAACCATCCATAATGCTGCTGAGACCGGGGATCAGTCCCAGCACGAAGGTGATAACACCACCGAAAGCCGCAGTGAAAAACAGAATCGTAATTACTGCTTTGAACTTCTTGTTGACCCTAACGATCCGTTTGGCGTACAAAAACAGCATAACCGATACCAGCGCCAGAGTCAGCACCATTGCCAACAGCGCGATCCATTTGTAGTCCACACCCAGGCAGTTAGTCATAAAGCCGATCAAAACGCCCTGCGCCAAGCCATATAGCGTGCCCACCACCGGGATCAGCGACCGAATACCCCATGCGAACATCGGCATAATCAATACCAGGAAACCGGCAAAAATCAGCACGGTAGCTTCCGCCATATTGGTGGTGACATCGAAAAACTCTTCATGCAGGTGAATGGTGCCCTCCTGAAAAGCGTGGGCGCCGGTGACCAGCACACTGTGCAGGAGAAAATACAGCACAACACCCGCAACTGTCAGAAGAAGCATGTAGGCTGTTTTCAGTGCGACACCCCCATAAGTTGCCGTTTTCTCGCCTGGCTCCGCCTGCACAAAATGTTTCTGCATTTTCCCAATCACCGGATTTACCATAATGCTCGGTTTCTTGTTTATCCCTATCATTTCTGCCATACCTATTCTCCTTTTTGTTGCAAAATAATACCACTGTCTGCACCATCACGCAGCAGACCTCTTTGTAAAGTATACCAGAAAATGGAAGCCTTATAAAGGATTGTTTTTTCACGGCATTTCTGGCAGTATACTGAAAATGGGCAATTCCACTGTGGAACTGCCCATTTCGTAACCCGCGTAAATGCTGGGGCTAATTGTCCACAGGCTTCATTGTCGGGATGTGAGTACGGATTCTATATAAGTTCTTAAATGTTCTTAAAACCCTTGTCTCACAACACATCTTGAACACCTTCACACTCAATAATTCTTATAACTTCTCATAACTTTGCTCTGAAAAGGTGTAAATTCAGGTGTAAAATACTTAGCTGATTTTCACCTTGCCCTCAAGGTTTGCGAAACTCTCAATTTTCTTTTCTTTAGTAGCTTCGTTGTAGATATCCATTGTGGTCGTGATGTCTGCGTGACCCATAATTTCCTGGATAACCTTAAGGTTTGTTTCGTTTTCGCAGAACCGAGTACAGAATGTGTGCCTGAGATTGTGTACTGAAAAATGCGGCAGCAGTATTGGCTTGCGATTTTCCTTTTTTGCTTTCTCGCTTTCTTCAATATTATAATCCCGAACAATTCTGTCTATAGCTCTGTTAATACAATGTGGCGACATACAATCACCATATCGGTTGGAAAATATGAAACCGCTGTACCCATCTATCTCCGTTTGATTGAAGCCTGTTTGCATTTGCCTGATGCGTTCTTCAATAAGCGTTTGTCTTACTGCCTCAAACATAGGAATGATTCGTATACCGGCTTTTGTTTTTGGAGTTGAGATATGGAATCCGCATTTGCCATCATCTTCTCGTACTCGATAAATAAGGCTATGGTCTATGGTAATAATCTTTTCTTTGAAATCACAGTCTCTCCACCGCAGCCCCACAACTTCTCCAACACGGCATCCAGTACCAAGAAGGACTGTAAATATTGGTAGCCAATGTTTGTATGTCCTGTGGCTTTTTATGAAGTTCACAAACGCAGACTGTTCTGCTTCTGTCAGAGCGTGTCGTTTTGGCTTCTCCCAATCGTGGCTCCTTTTTATTTCTGCCATTGCGCCGTCTGTTGGGTTAATGCGAATTAGACCATCTCTAACAGCTATAGAAAATACCGGATGTATGATGGTTTGGATTATCTCCATACTGTTTGGCTTAAATCCTACATCCCTGATGAGATGGATATAGAACTTCTTTATGTCACTATATTTAATAGCGGCTATGTCCTTGTTCCCTATCTCGTTACGCACATATTTATCATACATGTATTTATAATTAGTGCGCGTTGTTGGCTTCAGCTCGTACTTAGTCTCAATGTAGTCATCAAAAAATCTGTTAAGCGTTGTACGATAGCCATCGTAGGAATTGATGCCATCATCTACATCTCTATTGACCTCTTTTGCCATATCTCTTAGTGCCCGACAATTTCTTTTTCCATTCGGAACTTTGTCGGTGTCAACTAACTTCCAACTATAAATGCTTCGGCGCTCACCCTTTACATCGATATATCGGTACTCATACTTCCCATCGTTTCTTTGTAGCTCTCCTTGACGGAGAATTCTACCTTTGCTATCGCGTCTCTTTTCGGACATTGGTTTCTCCTTCCGATAAGAGCCCACAATATAACTTGTATATTATAGTATAATGGGCTCCTTTTTTCAAGGTTTTTATATTAAATTGTGTCGGTCAATAAAATCCTCGAACTTCTTACGTTTGATTTGAGGTCTATTGCCGTTCCACAATATGTAATCTGCGCTGTCGTTTTCGTTGACTATTTTTCGCAGCTTGTTTTCACCGATTCGGAAGTATGCCGCGGCCTCTTCTATGCTTAATGTATACCGTTCCCAGAACGGGATTTGAATTGTTGCACTCAAAACACCACCTCTTTTTGAAAATAAAAAAGGGCTGGCAATAAGCCAGCCCTTCCTCGCCTCTTAGCATTAAAGGCTTTTCCTATTATTTAGATTTTGCACCGTCTGTGGAGCCCATACCGCCGTTTCTGATGCCGTTAGCTTCATCGGAGTATGTAATTCCATAAGGAATGAAAATAGCTTGTACGAAGCCACTACCAGCTTCTACGGTTACTTCCTTTCCCTCGTTACTGTCGTTGGTGACTTTAGCAAAAATGTGACCTTCGTTATCTGAGAAATAGTAGTCGCTGTCGATAACGCCCATTGTATTATTAAGCTGCAAGCGATACTTGAAACCAAGACCGCTGCGTGGCAGGCACCCAAGCCACCACCCTTCATCAATCTTCACACGGATACCTGTTGGGACTTTGATGGTTTGACCGGGTTTAAGGGTAAATGTGAACGGAGCCTTGAAATCGTATCCAGCACTGCCACTTGTAGCTCTCTTAGGTAGTTCAAGTTCGTCGTATGCCTTCTGGATAAGCTCGTCCGTATATTCTGTATGAAACAGCTCTTTCATAGCTTCTCCGAACTGCTCAAAACTTACTTTTTCAAATTTTCCCACTCGTTGCATTTTTGTATCTCCTCATTGTGTGATTGTACATGACGGATTTGCCCACCATGGATTTGGTACAGGCGTTGTTGTATACATAGGAAAGTATATGGTGTCATCATCTTCCGTTGTTTCTGTGATTGTTTCTTTTAGAAGATTGCCACTGTCATCATACTCACGGACAGTTTCTTTAATTGTTCTCTTCACCATAGCACACCTCAATCTTTGCGGATAACACGGTACAGCAAGTTGCCAACAAGGGCACCAGTGGTCGCTGTCAGGAAAATTTCAAGAGGAGACATCCCAAAGGTGCTCTCAAGCTCGATGCCTGTTTCAATCTCGGTGTTATCATTATCGCAGGTCTCGATAACCGTCTTCTTTGACATTTTGCCATATTCGTTATATTCGTAGATGGTCTCGGTAGTATTCTTGGCTGTATTCAGCATGGTAAATCTCCTTTCTTACCTTACCCCGCAGCTTCTGCCAGGGTACTTCATTCTTTCAAAGATGTTGGTAACAAGAGTATCATAGCCCTCGATAGAACCATCGTAGTGTACACAGGTGACGTTGTGCTCTTCAAGGAAATCCTGCATCACTCTTGCCAATTCATCGCTTTCTGCCTCGTTTTGGAATCGTCCAGATGGGTTATATGGTTTTACTCTGTCAATAAAGACATTCATTGAGTTGTAAGACCTGAACACTTTTGTGCAGAGCTTATCGAACTCGTTGCCAAGAACATCGTCGTGTGCATAGAAGCTCGACAATAAAATGGGAGAGTCTGTGATAATTACATCAACCTTTCCCTGCAACCTACTGATACGAAAATACTGCTTTCCAAAAATGTATGCTTGGTTATCAAAGACAGCCTTGCTGCCCTCCCAAACCTTATCCTTTGCAAACTCAGTTACAAGTTCAACATTGACTCCCGCCATTTTCAGCTTTGAGAAGATGTAGGCGGCGCCGGTTGATTTACCAGCGCCGGGTGCACCGAACATATTTACTACCAGCATCTTTATCCTCCATAAACCTTAGTTTTTATGTAAAGCCCGCAGTGGCACATCCCTTCGTCCATTTCCACGAACTCTTTGCACATACATTTCGTGTCTTTGTTCTTAATTAGTGAACATGGGCAGTATCCAGAGTTGTCTTTCAGCTTGCGTCTGATTTCTGCGACATATTCTTTATCTGGATTTAATTCGATTTTGACTCCGTTTTGGCTCATTTTATACTTTATCTCCTCAGCTAATTTTTACAGCGTATTGATTATCGGACACCAGATTTACACCAAGCACATCATCATATCGTGTCTTTGCGTTTGGCACATATCTGCCATACTTAATAATGATGTTCTTAAATTCAGAAAGAAGTTTTACCTCTTCTTCTATCTCGTCTGGTGTGTATCCAGTATAGATAACTACATCGTCATCGCACATAAATACATTTCGTAACATCCAGACAAGCTTGCGCACTTCCTTTGCTTGTTCAAACGGTTCAAGTCCACCGATTACAATTGCATTTGTTAATGGATTTGCCATATATCTCATGCAAATTTGTCTATCTGACATTGCGATGGGGGCGCATGAGCGCCACCCATCATTCTGGCATACTGACAATGGTATTCCAGCCTCAATACAGCATTTGCCTCCGCATGAAATTGTACCAATAAACATAGACGCTTTTTTGTAGTTAGTGAAGTCCTCGTCAACGATTGTCTTTATTCTCATTCGCTCATCGCCTCCGCATAGCTATACCATTGGCGGGTATTAAACTCGCGGAATCTATCCTTTGAGTAGGCTCTGGACGGAACCAGATATCCGACAATGCGTTGGTATGTATCGAACACCGGTTCGCCGCACACCGGGCAGTGGTCTGTCCCTATAAATCCGTGGTGGTTCTTGCACTCATTGATACGAGTATTAAATGCAAAATACACCTCAAACTCTTCGTTGATAACATCTTGCAATTCTTCTTTGCTGTGATTCTTTAGTGCGTATGGGTGGTGTTCAACAGCGTCTTGAACCTTCTGATAAAATGTCTGCTCTGGGTTTTCATAAATATGTGGGTACTTGGTTCCCTGGTCGAGATTAAATGGCTCAACCATATCTGCCATCGCATTTGTGTTGGCGATTGCCTGCATAAACACATCTTCCGGAAGAGACTTTTGCTTTCGATATGCGGATACCAGCTCGTCATAGGTTTTGAATTTCAAATCCCACCGTTCTTCGCCATCAAACATGATGTTTTTGGACGCCTGCAGGATACTTCTGCCCTTTTCATGTTCTTCATTAAGCACATGGGTGTCCGTTCCGGCTATCAGCGGTATTCCAGTTTTCTTACTCAGCTCAAAAAGTTTTTGGTTATATACCACCTGCTTGTCATCAATGTGGTGACCGACCTCAAGAAAGCACCTGTGTTTGTTTTTCTCTAAGAAATCCAAGAACATCTGCTGCGCTCTGTCTTCGCCCTTACCAAAAACGCCTCCGATGCAAGCCGTTGTTACTATGATATTGTCAGAGGTATTGAACAGCTCTGCAAATGTAATACGCGGAACATAGTAAAAATGGTTGTCTGTTCTACAAAAACTTCCAGATATAAGCTTATTCAGTTCGAGAAACCCATCATAATTTTTGGCGATAAGCACACAGTGATAGTTGTCCCTGATTTTTTCGTCAAGACCAACTGTAAGGTATGCTTCTACTGCGTGGATGTACTTCATTCCAGCAGCTTCTATTTCCTTTTTCTTGTGCCACCACTCAAAAACAGAGCCGTGTTCTGAAAAAGCAAGTGCTTTCATGCCGCATTCTTTTGCCCGTGCTATGTATTCTCCATATTTAGTAACTGAATCAATGTTCGTAACGCCATTGGATAGGTCACTATGCAAGTGATAAATTGTGTATTGGTCACTCAGTGCCATGATAACCTCCCCTCATAGAGCTTTTCCCATACCTCTTTCCCTTTATCAACTGGGCTATCTTTGTCATCAAGTAGATTTTCTTTATCCCAGATATATTCCACATTTACAAACTGCTTCAAACGCTTGATATTGTGGTCTTCTCGGATAGAAACATCCTTGTCAAGTGCAAAAACCACCCTACAACCAAGCCCAACAAGCAGTTTCATCTGGTTTGGGTTCAAATGCGAAGTTAAAATTGCTCCAGTATTGTGTACCCCGTATGTATCTGCAAGCAAAACAGACTTACAACCTTCAAACAGGATAATTTCACGCTGTTTTTTAATGCTATCAATGTTTTCAGCAAGCCCATATAATGTTTTTAACTCTCCCCAAGGGAAAAAGTAGGTATATTTTCTCAATTGTTTCTCTTTCCAGGCTGGGTCGAGTGTTCTACCACCGATGTTGACGATTTTTCCATCTGGATTTCGTATCGGATACACCAAGCGGTCTGAAAAACTGTCGTAATAAACCTGGAATTTGTCCATAGATGCTCTGGAGATGCCTTCTTGCCCCCAAACTGCGAGCTTGTCATCTCTTTTTTCGTATCTTTCCATATAATCATCTGGTAATATGGTTGCCTTGGACTGTTTTTGCGCCTTTTTGGGTGGAGAAAACCTTTTTGCAACTTCTGTCGCCGCTAATTTACGATGTGATGGCACAGTCCCGTCAAAACCGCTATATTTTTTCAGCTTTTCTATTGCTTCTTTATGAACCCAGACACTTTGGCGAGGATTTCGTCCTCGCTGACATATTTGTACCCGTACCCAGACTTGTTGCGCTGGATAACCTCTACCTGCTTGCGAACTTTCGCAAGCTTCTGGTAGATATTCATTTCTTCCGCCATTTCATCCCTCCAGTAAATATGTGGCTTCCATATCGGCAAGATGCAGGAGTACGGCAAGTTTACTTCTATCGAAAATTTTTCCAACAAAAGCGTTCCCGCCCTTTACCGCTGTGTCCCAACCGCCCATGTGTGCTCTGATAGCTAAAATTTCTTCTGGCTCAAGACGCATGAAGTTCTGAATGATGATGATTGACTTATCTGCGTGTTCCCCACATGGGAATTTCTCATCAACCTCATAAACCTCTTTCTTATACCATTGTCCAGTCTCATCGTCTTTTACATTCCTAAAGCCTTTTTTATAGTAGTTCACTTTGCAGATATCGTGAAGCAAAGATACTACGGCTATTGTTTCAGGCGAATAGGTGTCTTGCAGATTAGCTCGCTCAACATTTTTCTTTAAGCAGTCATATACATTCAAAGAATGTTCAAGCAAACCTTCTTCGTGACAACCATGAAATCGCGTTGATGCTGGAGCAACAAAGAAATCCGATTCATCAAGCCAGGTCAAAAACGCATCTGCACCATCTCGTGTAACCAGTTCCTTATATATAGAAAGGAACCGATTCTTTAACTCACTCAATCAAAAACCTCCTTACTCCACACACAGTAGCTTTGCAAAATTCTGCATAATTCTTTCGTTCTTGTCGTGAGTGGTGTTAAGGCAATCTCTTGTCTCACTTAAACGCTGCACATATGTATCGATTTCTTCCACCGTTTGCTTGATACTGTCGTTGACAGATGTAAGATTATCCATTGTCTTACGAACCATCTCGACAGCACTCTCTGACTGACTTGTCAGTTCAGCCAAACGCTTTTCTTTTTCTTGCAGCAGGTCAAGTGTTTTCTTGAAAGCCATATTCAACTCTCCTTTCTGTATTTTATTTAATTATGTTGATATATGTAAAAGAGAAACCCGATTAGTCGGGTTCTCTCTGTTACCAAAGTCAAATTGAAAACGCAAGTTTCCATCGTTCGTAATCTTCCATATAATTTTTTTCTATTCTATTCTGTTTGTGCGAAACCTTTATTCTCTGGTTCACGCCGTTTATAGTGTATTCTTTACCAGACATAAAGTCAGATGCCACATCGGAAAAGTTAACTGGTAACCCGGCACGCTCGTTTTCATATGTTCTATAAAACAGACCGGACATCCATATTCTGTAGAAACTCAAATGTAGGTCTGTCTTACCAGCTTTAATAGCATCAGATGAGCGCTGAGATAATGTGACTCGGATTGTCATGGTCTTCGTTACAGCCCGTATACCTCGCATTATTGTATCTCCAGGAACCCTTTCTTTGCGTATCAGCTTAGTGTAATTCGGGTGTTTATAGCAAAAGCTTTTTAACTCTATAGCTGCTCGAAAAGCAGGGATTGCCTCCCTATAAATGGGGTAATCAATGCCAGCATAGTGGATTTGCATATTCTGCAAGTCAATATCAGCCGCTTTTACAAGCAGTGTATCGTCTTCTTTAATTCCAGAAAACGCCATCCAATAATAGCACCTGTATATAACGTCCACAGTTTCTTCGTTTTCCGGTTCAAAAATGTCATTCAAATATTTTTGTAGATGAAGCGGGCTGGAAACCATTTGCTTCTTTATCTTATCCAACCCAACTGCCTTTATGTGGAGCATACCATCACATGCTCCCGGTATTTTCATGGTGATACACCACTTCACATATTCTCGCAACACCGTCAAAGACGTACTCTGGCTACGCGAACGCAGCCCTGTTACCTCGTTAATCACAGGCTGCAGCGTTTCTGCACTCTGGGTGCATAAATCATTGCCCCATTCATTCTCATACTCTTCTAACGCAGAAAAGATTGTAGTGGCAACCTTTGCAGTATACATACTTTGCGTATACTCAGATATAAACCTTTTCTTCAACTCTTCGTTGTACATAGCGCACCTCCATATAGTATGTAGTTACGCCGGTACGACGGCGTTTAAGGCAATAGCCTTTTCCCATATCACCTGGAGCGCGCTCATATCCAGATACGCGATTGCGCTGGAGGCGAGTATGTTCGCTTCGGCGATTTGCTTCATATACTTATCGGACAGCGTCGTGATATACTTGCCGATATTTGCTTTGGACATACGCTCTGGATTCTCACACAAAACCATGCTATCCTTCAAGAGACCACTGTCGTTTGCATATACAACAACATGCGTTGGCTGGTTAGCTTTTTTAATAGACGTAGTTAGCGGGATAGCGATAATATTTGGGCTATACGAATTACCAACATTATTCTGGAACACAAGCCCTGGACGCCAACCACTCTGCTCGTTACCGCTGCCAGTAAACTTCATCATGTATACCTCTCCGATTTGAGGTGTGTGTCCGCTCTTACGAAAACTCAATCTACTTACTCCTTCAAAATAATTATGTTGATGCTCGGAGTATAGCATATGGTTTTCTCCATGTCAAGTTAATTAAATAGCCGAAATGAAAAAATTATCTGATAATAAGGGTGTATGTAATCTCTGGGCTTGCAGCACTTTTGCCACCACAATATAAATACAGAACTGTGCCAAGCACTGTAATATCAGTATCAACTTCAACAAATCTAACCCTGTCAAAGCAGATTGAGCCTACATCAGATTTCAAATAAACTAAATTCGGAGTTTCGCTAATCAACATAATTTTGAAGTGCATTTGTACCTTACAAGGGTCAGAAGTTTGATACCATCTTTGGTTTTCTGTACTGAAAAGAACCTCGTTAACTGCATGGTCGGTACAGTAAGCTTTCAGTTCTCTGACCGACATTTTGTTTTTCATCCTGTAGTAAAACCTCCATTGATTTATTTTTTGTGCCGTGGTATACTACAGGTGAGTTACTGGCGAGTGGTGTCGCTATTAACTCCGGCCTGTATTTTACCGGCTGTGGGTGCACTGTTCTCTTCGTTTGTTGTCTGGGACAGTGCACCTTTTTTAGATATTGACACAAAATGTAGTTTGTGCTATGATGTTCTCACAAACCAAGGTTGTGCTGTTAATGCTACCATAAAACAGCTACCATGTCAACAGCAGCGAGAGATAAATTTTCGGAGGTAAACCATGAAGTTTGCACAAAGATTAAAAGCCTTACGACTTGCATGTGGTCTTACGCAAAAAGAATTAAGTGAGGCTATTGGTGTATCTACAGTTACCATCCAGTATTGGGAACGCGGGGAGAAAAAGCCATCCATGGATGCCATAATCTCTCTCAGCAAAACTCTGATGGTATCAGCAGATACTATTCTTGGGCTTGAGAATGATTTACCAAAGCGTAGTTTTATAAGCTCTAAATCTGAAGCGACACTGCTTGAAAACTACAAATCACTTGACGCATTTGGTCAGAAAACGGTTAGAACAGTCTGCGCCATTGAGCGAGAGCGAGTCGAAAAAACAAGTGCGGAACGAATCGTAAGCATCACCGATGTCCAAAAGCCAAAACACAAGGACAGGTATATACCGCATTATACCACTCCGTCCGCTGCCGGTTCGTCAATGCCACTGGATGGAACAGATTTTGAAATGATGCTTGTTAATGACGATGTACCGGCTCAAGCTGATTATGCCGTCAACATTCAAGGAAACAGTATGTATCCATACATACACGATGGAGACATGGTCTATGTAGACAAAGACGCAGAGTTGCGTATTGGCGATGTCGGTATTTTTTGTGTTGATGGAGCCATGTACTGTAAGATGTATTATCTCGATGAAAACGGTAATCTTATTCTTGTATCCGCAAATCCTAAGTTAAAACACACGAATGTGTTCGTGTCGCCAGATAGCGGAAGCGATGTTAGGTCGTGTGGCAAGGTTATTATGAATTGTAGAGTTAATTTGCCAGATTATCTTTTTGAAGATTAAAGTAGCGGGGTTAAATCACCCCGCTTTACTTTTTATCAAGATATACCGCAATTCTCTGAGGAGCCCATACATATGTTCCACATTCTAATAATTCTCCAGCCTCTGGCATATCGTAATATTTCTTTGATTCTGGCTTTGGATATGATGGAATAAAGAAAACTTGACCAGTATCTGCCCCATGTTCATTGAGACTACTATTTAACCATGCAACAAACTCAAAAAATTCTTTATACTTTTGTTCTGCTGCACCAGCCGGCTTTGGAGTATATAACGGAGTATCTATCCCAAAGATTGCATCTGTTTTTTTAATTTTGCCATGTTCTGCCAAAAGGATTCTAAGATATGTCGTTATATTGTCTTGGTCTTTTGGTATGCAGTTGCACAAATACTTAGCTTTTTGAGACGCCTCAAACGGATTGTCGCGTATATACAGTTCAAGCCTATTTTCAAGGTCTTCATCTGTAATTTTCGCACACCACTCGTTGAGTGCACGATTCCACTCTTCACGTTTTGAAGCCGCCTCTTGTGAAGCGCCTTTTTCTGCTGACATCTTTCCAGCCAAATATACGCTTCCTAATACGGCAACCAACACAGACCACATTACCTAACACCTCATCTTATCGCTGATTCAATATATCCTTTTGCATCGTCTATTTTTTCAAGTGCCTCATTAAGGTTATCAACGGCATCTTCAATTTTCCCAAATCGCTCTGTACTTTGCAGATTTTCCGGATAATTGTCCAAGCAATCTTCCTCTTTGTCACATACATTTTCTACAATAACAGCAGCGCTTGATAACATTTTGAGCGCATCATTCAATCGCCCGCGTCTGTTAGCATTCACGAGTTCCCTCCCATATCCAGAAAATGTTGAATTCCACCTTCAATGCACCATCGGATGTTGTGGAGAAGCAAAATGAGTCTACCATCTTAATCAGGGTAAAGAACTCGTTTGTTCTTCCACCGTGCATTTCTAAATCATCACAGGTAATTCCAATCGTCAGTTTTTTTGTGTACTCGTCAACATCGATATCAATATAGTCGCAGAAATTATCGTCTGCTAAATTATCTACTGCATCACAAATATCAGATAGCTTACCTATAGATTCTTCTGTAACAACGAATGAACTGCCAAATCGTTTGGATGCTTCTTCGACAACTTCCATTACAAGGTCTTTGCAAGATTTCTCTTCCACACCGTACCTCCTCACTCAATTGGAGCAGTCAAGCCGTGAAAGGTAAATGTAAGCCTTACCTTTCCGTTGGTTAGCGGATATACCTCTGTATTACTTGAAAACTCTGCAACTCGCGCAAACCACTCTGGCTTATCAAATTCAAGCAACTTTGCTTCTGCACTTACGCTGCCCATTGTTTTGAACGGCTCATATAGCTTATAAGAAACCACTGCATCGGTATCTTTTGTAATATACTTTAATGCGGCATTTATCAAGGGTGGCGTTTCTTCTGGTAACGACGGCACATATGCTCTGATTGGTCACGACGAGTTATATAATAAACTTGGTGTAGACCATGTTGCCGTAATTGAACAGGGAGACATTTTGGATGACCGGCTGTACAACCTTATCAGCGGGTCTTCTACCCTATCTTATTCAAATGCAGTGTCTGCTGACTGTATTGCTATCAGAGATACATCGAATAAAACAGGAAACAGGATGACTCTTGGAAATCTGGTGAATTATGTCAAAACACAGCTTGGCGGTTTTATGACTCCACAGGTTGTTGTCAGTGCGCCTACTGGGTCTACCGTCACAGCTACACTTGGGGACACAGTCATTGGGAGCACGGAAGCAGAAAACGATGATGGCAATCCGGAATGGGTATGGAACAGTATCTGCAACTTATTGTTTCTGTCCTCGCAGGTCTTGCAACCGCTATTCCTCTGGCTATCAAGCTGGTAGAATATGTCCGCAAGGCTGTAAAAGAAAAGAATTGGCCGAAAGTTGTGGGTCTTGTTATTGACCTCATGTCAGAGGTTGAAGGCAAGATGGAGGTCGGAGCAGATAAGAAAACATATGTCATGGCAATGCTAAAAGCATCTGCTGACACAATCGACTATGACTTGGATGAAAAAGATTATGAGAAAATCGGCGAACTCATCGACAATATGTGTGACATGAGCAAAGTTTTGAATGCGAACAAAACTGTTGCCGCTGAAGAAAAGAAGGATATCAAATAACTTTTCAGGAGGTGCAGTATGAGTATCGCAGAGATTTTAAGTTGGAGTGGTGGTGGTATATTACTCTTGCTAACGCTCGTCCAAATTGCTCCAATCAAGGTAGACCCGTGGTCTGCTATCATGCGGGCAATCGGCAGGGGTCTCAATGGAGATGTAATTGAGAAACTAAACACAGTGGAGAAACGGCTTGACGGTCACATAAAGGTTGATGATGAACGCAATGCAGATGCCCACAGAGCGCAAATCCTATCCTTTAATCTTGAGCTGATGCGTGGACTGAAGCATACGCGAGAGGACTTTATTGAAATTCTCGCCGTTATAGATTTTTATGAGGATTACTGCCGGGAACATAAGGACTATCGTAACAACCGATGTGTTCTCGCTATTGAAAATATTGAGCGAGTCTACCTGGAACGAATGGAGGAAAATGATTTTCTATAAAATCATTTGACATCACCACTAAAGTGGATATATGTGGGTGTATAAATATCTTAATATTATATGAGAGTGAGCCTTTGTTGGTTTGCTCTCATTTTTTTGCGCAAAAAAATAAGGCAGAGATGACTATATTCGTCATCTCCTCCTTTTGTTTATTCTAAGATTTCATGCTTATAACACTGTTGTCTGTCGGCAGCATTCTTATAAACACAAATGCTTATGTATGCCTCACATATTGTGAGGTGCTAAAAATGCGTAAGAAAAAACACCCTTGCTACTTGCAAAAGTGTCTTTTCAGAGTTTGTTATTGTGGGCTCTTGTTCATTGAAAAGGTGTAAATTAGGTGTAAAATCTCCCGATTTATCCCCTGAAATCCCCGAAAACCATTGTGCCGCAAGGGGGCTGTTAATCGAGAGGTTTCATCGTGGGGAAGGCGATCACGTCCCGGATGGAATCTGCGCCGGTGAGAAGCATCACGCATCTATCGATCCCAATTCCGAGACCTCCCGTGGGAGGCATCCCGTATTCCAAAGCCGTGAGGAAATCCTCGTCCATCATGCCGGCCTCGTCGTCGCCCTTGGCTCTGGCCTCCACCTCTTTCTGGAAGCGGCTGCGCTGGTCGATGGGGTCGTTGAGCTCAGAAAAGGCGTTGCCCATCTCGGAGCCGCAGATAAACAGCTCGAACCGCTCTGTGAGCCTGGAGTCCTTGGGAGAGCGCTTGGCAAGCGGCGACACATCCACCGGATGCATGGTGATGAAGGTGGGATCAACAAGCTTTTCCTCCACCCGCTGGTCAAAGCACTCATACAGGGCGTTGCCCCAGGTGGGCTCCTTGTTCTCCGGAAGCTCCACGCCGATCTCCTTCGCAGCCTTCACAGCCTCCTCGTCGGAGGTGATCGCCATGAAATCGATCCCGCAGTATTCCCTCACCGCCTCGTGCATGGGCATGCGGCGCCAGCCGGGGGTAAGGTTCACCTGCTTCCCGAGCCACTCCAGCTCATAGGTCCCCAGCAGCTTCTGGGCCGCCGAAGAGAGCAGATCCTCAAAGAGATCCATCATGTCGTTGAAATCGGCATAGGCCTGATAAAGCTCAACCGTGGTAAACTCCGGGTTATGCTTCGGGTCCATGCCCTCATTGCGGAAGATCCTGCCCAGGTCATAGACCCGATCCATCCCACCCACAATGAGCCGCTTTAAAGGAAGCTCAGTTGCGATACGCAGATACATGTCGATGTCCAGGGTGTTGTGGTGGGTCACAAAAGGTCGGGCGGTAGCGCCGCCCTGAATGGTGTTGAGCACCGGGGTTTCCACCTCGATAAAGCCCCGATCATCCAGAAAATCCCGCACATGCTTGATAAACTGAGCGCGCAGGACAAAGTTCCGCTTTACCTCCGGGTTGACGATGAGGTCCACATATCTCTGACGGTAGCGCAGGTCCTTGTTCTGAAGGCCGTGGAACTTCTCCGGCAGCGGCAGAAGGGACTTGGAGAGCAGGGTGATATTCTTTGCCCGAACGCTCATTTCCCCGCGCTGGGTGCGGAAAACCTCTCCCTCGACTCCCACGATATCGCCGATGTCATATTTCTTGAACTTCTTATAGACCGCCTCGTCCATCTCGTCCTGCCGGGCGTAAAGCTGGATCTTGCCGTCCCGATCCTGCAAGTCGCAGAAGGACACCTTTCCCATTCCCCGCTTGGACATCAGCCGTCCGGCCACCTTGACGGGTTTCCCTTCCATCTCGTCAAAATTCTCCTTGATCTGCCCGCTGGTAGCGTCCCAGAGGAAACGCGTCTGCCGGAAGGGGTCCTCTCCCGCCTCCTGCAGCGCCGCAAGCTTCTCTCTGCGCACACGCAGAATTTCGTTTAAATCTTCTCCCGTATTCTGTGGGCCTGCATTTTGCTGTTGCACCATACTGATCCTCTTTCCCCTTATAAAAATCATTTAAAAAAGGAGCACCGCACTTTGGGAGGCTCCTTTTATCCGCGTCAAGCGATGGTGACGATCTTGTATTTGGACATGCCCGCGGGCGTTTCCACTTGAACGGTCTGACCGGATTTATGACCGATCAAGGCCTTTCCTACCGCGGATTCGTCCGAGATCTTCCCATTTCGGGGGTCCGCCTCGTTTGACCCCACGATCTTGAATTCCCGCTTGGATTTTTTTCCATCCGCCCCGGTGACATTTACTTCAATTTTGGAACCGATATGCACGGTCTCCTTGCTCAGCTCGCTCTCGTCGATGACCACGGCGTTTTTCAGCATGACCTCCACATCGGCGATCCGGGCCTCCATCATAGCCTGATCATTTTTGGCCTCGTCATATTCGCTGTTTTCAGAAAGATCGCCGAAGGAAAGGGCCACTTTAATTTTTTCCGCCACTTCCCTGCGTCTTACTGTTTTTAAATAATCCAATTCCTTTTCCAGGGATTCCAATCCCTCTTCGGTTACAAAGTACTGTTTCTCTGCCATAACTCTCATCCTTTACTGATAAGGCGCCCAAGGGCGCCTGAATGTTTCTTATTATAGTGAAAACCCGGGTCGTTGTCAATGAAAAAGCGCGGAAGGAAAAAGATCCCGTTCCAGACCGGCGGATCAAACGATGGCGTTTTCTCCCTCTTTTTTCAAGTACTTGCTGATGGAGATTACGCCGCCCATAACGCCGAATAACATTCCGGCCACCATATACCCCAAATAGATCAACAGCGTATAAGGAGAAAGATCCATAGCGCTGAGGAACGGGACGATGCTGTAGACAACCTCCACCGCTTTATCATAGGCGAACAGCAGCACCGTGGCGGAAATCGCGCCGGAAAGGATCCCGATCATCAGGCCCTCCACGATAAAGGGGATCCTGACAAAGCCGTTGGTCGCGCCCACAGACTTCATGATGCTGATCTCCATTCTCCGGGAGAACATGGTAACCTTTACCGTGTTGGATATGATGAACAGGGACACCACGCTGAGCACTGCCACGATGGCGATACTGCAATAGCGCACCAGCCGGTCCAGATTGCTGAGCTTTGTGGCCACGTCCCGGAAATCAGAAATGGATTTGACCCCCTCCACCGCCTTCACTTCGCTGATCGTCTCATCGTAAAGGCTCAGATCGCTCAAGGAGATCTGATAGGCGTCCGGAAGGGGATTATCGTCTCCCAGCAGACCGTTGAAAAGCTCCGGCGTGCCGTCCATATTGTCCATCATGGTAAGCAGCCCGTCGTCCTTGGGGATGAAGGTACACTCCCCGATATTCTCGATCTTTTTGATCTCCTCTCCCACCTTGACGGCGGAAAGGGAGGGCAGACTTTCATCCAGATAGACCATCACGCTGTTGTTGTCCTCAATGGACTTCATGGTGATAGAAAGGTTGAGGGAAAGCAGCCCCGCCACGCCTGTCATCAACAGGCAGGAGATCAGCACGGCAATAGAAGCGATACTCATCGTTCTGTTTTTCCAAAGGCTTTTTAAGCCCTCTTTAAAAAGATACCCGATACTGTGCATCAGCCGTCCACGCTCCCTTCCTCGTCCTCTTCTTCCTCATCGAAGTTCTCTTCATCCTCCTCGTAGGAAGCGTCCGCCTCTTCGGACTCGTACTCCTCGTTGACCTCTACCTCGCTATAACCCTCTTCATACTCTCCATACTCCTCTTCCACCGCGGGCTCCTGCTCCTCGGGAACATCCTCCTGCATGGCAGCCGTATCCGCCACGATCTCGCCGCTGTGGATCTGGATGATCCGCTTGTGAAAGTGCTTGACCAGAGAGTGCTCGTGAGTTACCATCAGCACCGTGGTTCCCCGGCGGTTGATCTCGCTTAACAGATCTACGATCTCAAAGGAGAGGGCCGGGTCAATATTTCCGGTAGGCTCGTCAGCCACGATCATAGTGGGGTTGTTCACCAGCGCCCGCGCTAAACCCACTCTCTGGCGCTCGCCGCCGGAAAGCTCGTTGGGATGGTGCTTTGCCTTGTGCTGCAGGCCTACCAGGCTGAGAATATAGGGGACGCGCTTTTTGATGGTCTTGGAGGAGGCCCCCACCACATGCATGGCAAAGGCCACATTGTCGTATACCGTCATATGATCAATCAGGCGGAAATCCTGGAACACGATGCCCATCCTTCTGCGGATATAGGGAATCTTTCCCTTCCGGATCCGGGACACATCCACGCCGTCCACGATTACCTGGCCGGAATTGGGACGCTCCTCGCACATGATCAGCTTCAGGAATGTGCTTTTCCCCGCCCCGGAGGAGCCTACGATAAACACGAACTCGCCCTTGTCCACCTTCAGGTTAATATTGTGCAGCGCTTCCGTGCCGTTATTATAGACCTTTGATACATTACGAAATTCGACCAAAAGGGATCCCTCCTGTCTGTCCTTTCCGCTTGGGCCGCAACAGCCTGTTATGACACAATAACACCCATCGGCATAGGGTATTATACCAATGGGCGCTGTTGCTATTATTCTTTAAAAGAATTTAATTGTAATCATTTTGTAACATCTGTGCCATTCCGGCCGTTAAAACTTCACCGGGCTGCTGGACAGATACTTTTTCACCATCAAAGCAACCTTGAACACAATGGCGTCTTCAAACTCCCGAAGATCCAGCCCGGTGATCTTCTTGATCTTCTCCAGGCGGTACACCAGCGTATTGCGGTGAACAAACAGCTTGCGGGAGGTCTCAGACACATTCAGGTTGTTCTCGAAGAAGCGCTGGATGGTAAACAGCGTCTCGTGATCCAGAGAGTCGATGGAGCCCTTCTTAAAGACCTCCTTGAGGAACATATCGCACAGGGTGGTGGGCAGCTGATAGATCAGGCGAGCGATCCCCAGATTGTTATAGCTGACCACCGGCTTTTCGGTATCAAAGACCTTTCCTACCTCCAGAGCCACCTGGGCCTCCTTAAAGGAGCGGGCCAGATCCTTGATGCCTCCTACCACAGTGCCGATCCCAACCATGCAGTGGGTATAAAACTCGCCGGAAAGAGTATCCACAATAGAGCCCGCCAGCTTATCGAGATCCTTTTCCTCGATATTGGCCTTGATCTCCTTGACCAGAGCGATATCGGTCTCATTGATATTGACAATGAAATCCTTATTCTTGTCCGGGAACAGGTTCTGAAGCACATCATAGGCGGAGATATCATTTTTGTCCATGACCTTGATGAGCATACACACCCGGCTCACATCGGAATCAAAGTGCAGTTCGTGACTCTTCAAATAGATGTCCCCGGGAAGGATATTGTCCAGGATCACATTCTTGATAAAATTACCTCGGTCATATTTCTCGTCATAATACTGCTTGATGCTGCTGAGAGAAATGGCCAAAACGCTTGCGAGCTTCTGGGCCTCAAAATCGGTTCCGCCCACGAACACCGCGT
This sequence comes from uncultured Neglectibacter sp., assembly GCA_946554335.1. Taxonomy (GTDB): domain Bacteria; phylum Bacillota; class Clostridia; order Oscillospirales; family Acutalibacteraceae; genus Acutalibacter. The sequence goes on along the minus strand of CAMNSA010000002.1, from coordinate 154,500 downwards.
ATTCCGGCCTGGGACGGCTCCCGAAAGACTTGAAGGTATACTCCTCTGTCTGAAACAGTTCAGAGGAAACCATATCTTCCGCGGTCAGCTTGTCATATACCTCTCCGATCCTGCCCAGCTCGCTGCAGGCAATGATAACAGAGGATTCATCAATCACACCGATCACCCGATCTACCGCGTCCCGCATCTGATGAATGACCCCTTGAAACAATCTGTTAGACATGCGCTTCCCCTTTCCTCGGCAGCAAGATCCGCTGCCGAACCACATACTGTATAGCCTCAGACGGCGCTTCCCGTGTGAGGCAGACTCATAATAACAACAAAATGAAACTTATACACCATTATTTTAGCGAATCGGCGAGGGAAATTCAACCTTTTTTTGAAAAAAGCCAGTGATTTTATGCTTTTCCGAAAGTTTTCACGCAAAAAGCCTGTCTTTACAGAAAAGAACAAAGGCGCTGGGACCCAGCGCCTTTGTAAAGCTTTACAAATCAGGAGAATTAGTTCAGGAAAGTCTTCTCAGTCTCTTTGTCAAAGAGGTGCATCTTCGACAGATCAAAGGCGATCTGCGCCTTGTCGCCGGACTTGGCGGTGGAGGTGGGCTCCACACGAGCGGTGATCGCATGGCCTTCGCAGTTGAGGTACAGATATGTTTCAGCGCCCATCAATTCGGTAACTTCCACATCAGCGGTAGCATGTGCGCCGCCGATCTTCTCAATGAACTCGGGCTCATCATGCACATCTTCGGGACGGATACCGAAAACGACTTCCTTGCCTACATAGTTAGCAATTTCCGTGCCCTCTGCCTTATTGGCAGGGATCTTAATCGTGCAATTGCCGAAGGTCAGGGTATAATCGGCGCCATCCTTGCCCAGAGTGGCATCGATAAAGTTCATCTGAGGAGAACCCATGAAGCCCGCAACAAACTCGTTAACGGGATAATCATACAGGTTCTGGGGAGAATCGACCTGCTGAATGAAGCCGTCCTTCATAACAACAATACGGTCGCCCATGGTCATAGCCTCGGTCTGGTCATGAGTAACATAGATAAAGGTGGTGCCCAGTCTCTTATGCAGCTTGGCGATCTCGGTTCTCATCTGAGCGCGCAGCTTGGCGTCCAGGTTGGAGAGGGGTTCGTCCAGCAGGAACACCTTGGGGTCACGAACAATAGCACGGCCCAGGGCAACACGCTGTCTCTGGCCGCCGGACAAAGCGGCAGGCTTTCTGTCCAGCAGATGGGAGATGTCCAGGATACGGGCAGCCTCTTCCACACGGCGCTTGATCTCATCCTTGGGAGTCTTGCGCAGCTTCAGGCCGAAGGCCATGTTGTCAAATACCGTCATATGGGGATACAGAGCATAGTTCTGGAACACCATGGCGATGTCTCTGTCCTTGGGGGCGATATCATTGGCGAGAGTATCGCCGATGTAAAGTTCGCCTTTGCTGATTTCTTCCAGACCGGCGATCATTCTCAGAGTGGTGGACTTACCGCAGCCGGAAGGTCCTACCAGAATGATAAACTCCTTATCCTCAATATCGAGGTTAAAGTCCGTTACAGCCGTTACGCCACCAGAGTAAACTTTATAGATATTCTTTAGGGTTACGCTTGCCATTCACTATTCCTCCTGTTTGAAACATGCACAACGAGTCTCATGTTTTTTAAATTGTCCCCAGTATAACAGATAAAAGGCTCCATGGATAGTCTTTATTTATCCAAAGATTCTTCTTTCCGTTTATGGAGTTTCCCTAAAACACAAATTCTGAGAGATTTTTTAGTATAATTTGCCATCGAATATTTGTTTCACTTCCGCCTCGCTGAGGACCCTTACCTCCCCTTCCCCTAGTGTATCGTCCAGAGAGAGCCCCCCTATCTTGAGTCTTTTCAGTGTGAGCACCCGATTGTCTCTGGCCTCGAACATCCGCTTGATCTGATGAAATTTCCCCTCCCGGATCTCGACGATGGCGCCCGGCCCATTGGGGGTGTCCTCGGCCCAAAGCCGTGCCGGAGCAAAAGCTTCTCCTCCCTGTGAAATCCCTTTTTCAAAGGCTGCGATATCCTCCTGGGAGACCCTTTTTGACAACCTCGCCTCATAGCGCTTATACACATGGCTTTTGGGGGAGAGCATCCGGTGGGCAAGCTCGCCGTCGTCTGTGATGAGCATCAGGCCCGTGGTGTCCTTGTCCAGTCTGCCGGCCGGGAAAAGACCTCTGCGGAACAGCTCGGGCGGAAGCAGGTCCAGCACCGTTTTCCTCTGCTTGTCCTGAGAGGCGGAAAGAACGCCTCGAGGCTTATTCATCATCAGGTAAAGACGCCGGCGGTAAGCAATTTCCTTTCCCTCCACCGTGACCCGGCTTTGCTCCGGATCCAGCTTCTGGCCGGGGTCTTTCGCGCAAACGCCGTCTACCGTCACCAGCCCTTTTTTGACCAGCTGCGCGGTCTCTTTCCTGGTACAGATATTTTGCGAAGTGAGAAATTTGTCCAGTCGCTCCATTTCTTTTTCCTCTTTTTTCTTTTCCCGGGAATTCCGGCAAAACAGGCCTCCCGTTTTCAAAGAAGAGGCCTGCTCCGCCCTCAAGAATTTGTATTTTCAGGATAATTCCCTCAGTCCGTAGGGAAAGCTTCCTCGGAAAGGGCCTCTCCTGCTGTGGACTCCACAGCGCTTTCCCCGGGAGCGGAGGTCTCCTCTCCCATTTCGGAAACGATGCCGGAGGAGGCGCTGCTTTCCATCAGTTGAGAGGAAGCGTCCCCGCTCTTTTGAGAAACGCTTCCCCGGTTTTCGGTCTCGCCGTACCGGGCGCTGTCGGAAGCAAAGCCGTGCATAAAGCCATCCACCTCGGCACAAGCAAGGTCTCCGCCTATGATCATCTCTCCGTACACCAGCAAAGTGGCGTATACTTCCGTCTCTCCCGGGTAGTTATTCACCTTATACTTATACTGGGTACAGACCTGCCCCGCGTAGGGCTTCAAGTCGAATCCCTGAGCCTTCTGCATCACATTATAAGTGGTATACACATCGTTAAACTCTGCCGGGATCATCACCTCTCTGGTCTCGGCCGGGTCTGTGTCGATCTCCCATCCAAAGCTCTTGAGAAAGCTGACCCTCTCCTCATTGCTTCCTCCGGGGAAGGTCTGCTTCTCTGTCTCCTGTGTGTCTCTTCCTTTCAGGAAGATCCATGCTCCCACCACCACTGCCGCCAGCAGCACAAAGGCAAGGATCCGTTTTTTATTGGCTTTCAGCGATACGACCATTTTTCACCGTTCCTCTCTGAGAATCAAGTTGTAGATAGATATGAGAGGGATCGGTGATTTATGCAGGACAGCTGTCCTTATCTTCTATCCTCCAAAAAAGGAGACAGCTCCTTGGAGCTCACCTGCTCCAGAAAAAGCTCCACGGGTTCCCCGGTACACAGGGTCAAAAATGCCCCGGAAAGCTCCCGGGAAACGAAAAAGGCGTCCCCGGAGCGCAGTGCGGGGCGGTCTCCCAGGCTGGAAAACTCTGTGGAAAGGATCCCCTGGGCGAAGCCTTTCCCCGTGTACTTCATATAGCTTTCCTTCATGGTCCAAAGCTGGGTAAGAGCTCTGTCCCGGTCGCCCCCACTTTCCGCCAGAGCCCGTTCTCCCGGGGTGCAGATACGCTCCATCAGCTTCTCAGAAAAGGAGCGGCGCTTTTCCACATCCACTCCCACCGGCACATCCTCCGCTGCGCACAGGACCAGTCCGCCGGAATGAGAGAGGTTGAAGTAGAAGGGATTTCCCTTCAAAAAGGGCTTCCCGTGTTCTCCCCGAACCAAAAGCTGTTCCAACGGCTCGTTCCCACAGAACGGAAGCCGCCGGGACAGGACAAAGCGGAACAGCGCCCTGCTGATCTGTCTCTCCTGCCTGCTCTTCTCCTTTGGAGCAGCCGGAAGAGAGAACTTTGTATAATAAATCAAATTGGTTCCTCCACAGGTCCTGATTTTTCCCTTTGCGCTTTTCCGGGTATTTCCCTTCCTGGGCGCGTACAGAAGCTTCTTTGAGCCCATCCGGGCTCAGTATATCGGGAAAATTCCATTGTGTCAACCTTTTCGGCGCTCGCAGGACGGTCAGGGTGGTTTTGGGAATTCTCAACTGAAGGGAAAAGGATCCGGTTTTACTGGATCCTTTTCCAGACGATCATTCCGCTTCGTTTTCTCCCGCGCCGCGATAGAGGAAGGTGACGATCTGCCCTCTGGTACAGTTGGAGTTGGAACTGAACCGGTCTGCCAAAGTGCTGTTGACGATCCCCCTTTCCACCACAATATTCTCCATCTCATCCTCCTCGTCCAGAGAAAAGGAACAGCCGTCCCGGACCCGCTATCAACAAAACAGATCAAGCTCTCACCAACAAAGTTTGCCTGTCAAAAAAGCCTCGCGGAATTTCTTCCGCAAGGCTTTTTCAGCTGTAAATTTTCCGGAAAGCTTTCCGGATATTTCAAATTACTTTCTGGGGTTCTTGATCGCGGCCTGGGCAGCAGCCAGACGGGCGATCGGTACACGGAAGGGAGAGCAGGAAACATAGGTCAGGCCTACATTGTGGCAGAACTCGATGGTAGTCGGGTCGCCGCCGTGCTCGCCGCAGATACCCAGAATGATGTCGGGACGAACGCTCTTGCCCTTTTCGGAGGCCATCTTGACCAGCTGGCCAACGCCCTCCTGATCCAGACGGGCAAAGGGATCGTTCTCGTAGATCTTATTCTCATAATAAGAGCCCAGGAACTTGCCTGCGTCGTCTCTGGAGAAGCCAAAGGTCATCTGAGTCAGGTCGTTGGTGCCGAAGGAGAAGAACTCGGCCTCTTCCGCGATCTTGTCGGCGGTAAGAGCGGCACGGGGGATCTCGATCATGGTGCCCACCTTGTACTTCAGGTTGGAGCCGGCCTCGGCAATGATCCGGTCAGCGGTCTCGGTGACGGTCTTCTTGACGAACTTCAGCTCCTTGACTTCGCCTACCAGGGGGATCATGATCTCAGGCACGATGTTCCACTGGGGATGAGCTTTGTTCACATTGATGGCGGCCTTGATCACGGCCTCGGTCTGCATGGCAGCGATCTCAGGATAGGTGACAGCCAGACGGCAGCCGCGGTGGCCCATCATGGGGTTAAACTCATGGAGAGAAGCGATGATCGCCTTGATGTCGTCCACCGTCTTGCCCTGGGTCTTGGCCAGCAGCTCGATGTCCTTTTCCTCGGTGGGAACGAACTCGTGCAGCGGGGGATCCAGGAAGCGGATGTTTACATGCTTGCCTTCCATGGCCTCATACAGCTTCTCAAAGTCGCCCTGCTGCATGGGCTCCAGCTTGGCAAGAGCCGCCGTTCTCTGCTCTACCGTATCAGAGCAGATCATCTCACGGATGGCAGCGATACGGTCAGGATCGAAGAACATGTGCTCGGTACGGCACAGGCCGATGCCCTGAGCGCCGAAGGAAGCGGCCTGCTGAGCGTCCTTGGGAGTATCGGCATTGGTGCGGACCTCCAGCTGGCGGTACTTATCGGAAAGCTCCATAATACGGCCGAAATAGCCGCCCTCAGTGGAAGCAGGAACAGTGGGGATCGCCTCACCGTAAATATTGCCGGTGGTGCCGTCCAAAGAGAGATAGTCGCCCTCGTGATAGGTGCGGCCGTTGAGCTCAAACTTCTTGTTGGCCTCGTCCATCTTGATGGCGCCGCAGCCGGAAACGCAGCAGGTGCCCATGCCGCGGGCCACAACAGCGGCGTGGCTGGTCATGCCGCCGCGCACAGTGAGAATACCCTGAGCATAATGCATACCCTCAATATCCTCAGGAGAGGTTTCCAGACGAACCAGAACGACCTTCTCGCCCTTCTGTCCCTGCTCTACAGCGTCCTCAGCGGTGAAAACGATCTTGCCGCAGGCGGCTCCGGGAGAGGCGGCCAGAGCGCTGGCCACGGGAGTGGCGGCCTTCAAAGCCTTCTGGTCAAACTGGGGATGCAGCAAGGCGTCCAGCTGCTTGGGATCGATCATCAGCAGGGCGTCCTCTTCCGTCTTCATGCCCTCGTCAATGAGATCGCAGGCGATCTTGATGGCGGCGGTGGCGGTACGCTTGCCATTTCTGGTCTGCAGCATGTAAAGCTTGCCGTGCTCTACGGTGAACTCCATATCCTGCATATCCTTGTAGTGGTCCTCCAGGGTCTTACAGACCTCCTGGAACTGAGCAAAGGCCTCGGGGAACTTCTCGGCCATCTGAGCGATGGGCATAGGGGTGCGCACACCGGCCACCACGTCTTCGCCCTGAGCGTTGGTGAGGAACTCGCCCATCAGCTTCTTCTCGCCGGTAGCAGGATCGCGGGTAAAGGCAACGCCTGTGCCGCAGTCATCGCCCATGTTGCCGAAGGCCATCATCTGTACGTTGACCGCGGTGCCCCAGGAATAGGGGATCTCGTTCATCATACGGTACACATTGGCGCGGGGGTTGTCCCAGGAACGGAACACGGCCTTGACCGCGCCCATGAGCTGCTCTACCGGATCCGTGGGGAAGTCTTCGCCGATCTTGGACTTGTACTCCGCCTTGAACTGGTTTGCCAGCTCCTTCAGATCTTCGGCAGTCAATTCGGTATCCTGCGTGACGCCCTTCTTCTCCTTCATCTCGTCGATGAGCTGCTCAAAATACTTCTTGCCCACTTCCATGACCACGTCGGAATACATCTGAATGAATCTTCTGTAGCAGTCGTAAGCCCAACGGGGATTGCCGGACATCTGGGCCATGACCTCTACCACTTCCTCATTCAGTCCCAGATTCAGGATGGTGTCCATCATACCGGGCATGGAGGCGCGGGCGCCGGAGCGCACGGAGACCAGAAGGGGATTTTCCTTATCGCCGAATTTTTTGCCGGTGATCTCTTCCATCTTGCCCACATACTCCATGATCTGGGCCTGAATCTCATCATTGATTTTTCTTCCGTCTTCGTAATACTGCGTGCAGGCTTCCGTGCTGATGGTGAAGCCCTGAGGAACGGGAAGGCCGATCTTGGTCATCTCTGCAAGGTTCGCGCCCTTGCCGCCAAGAAGTTCCCGCATGGACGCATCGCCCTCGCTGAACAGGTAAACATACTTGTGGCTCATTGGTAACAACCTCCTAAAAATGTTTCAACCGGACCGAAGTGCTTCCGGGTTGACAGCAGAAGAAACCGTTTTGGTGGCAAAAGCCTGTCCTTTCACGGCTGTCAAGGGAAATTATAACAAATAATTTCAAAAACTTCCATAGGCAAAAGAGAGAATTTCCATTTTTTTGAGAGATTTCTTTAAAAATCTTTTCCGAATCAGCTCTTTGATACGCCTTTGAGAAAATTTCTCCCTATGGACAAGTTCTTTTCCCCTTGAAAAAAAAACGGCGCCGTGTATAATAGAAAGTCGGCACAAGGCGGGCGGGGGGCTCCTCTCCCGCCCTTTAGTACTTTCCTTTTGAAAGGAGCCCTTTCTATCTATGTTGGATTTTTGGAAGAAAAAGCCCGCCCCCTCCGGCCCTGTTTCCTTTCTCATAGCGGGCTTGGGGAATCCGGGCAAGCAATATGAAAACACCCGGCACAACGCCGGATTTTTGGGCGTAGACGCCCTAAGCGAGAAGCTGGGGATCAAGGTGAACCGCCTGCGCTTTCAGGGGCTGTGCGGAGAGGGGATGCTGGAAGGAAAGCATGTCCTCCTGCTCAAGCCCTCCACCTTTATGAATGAAAGCGGCCGCTCCGTCAAGGCCGCCATGGATTTTTACAAGCTCCCCCCCTCCCAGGTGCTGATCCTGTTTGACGACATCAACCTGCCCGTGGGCAAGCTGCGCATCCGCCGCAAGGGAAGCGACGGCGGGCACAACGGCATGAAGAATATCATCTATCTGAGCGGCTCTGATCAGTTCCCCCGTATCAAGCTGGGCATCGGAGAAAAGCCCCATCCCGATTATAATCTGGCGGACTGGGTGCTTTCCCGCTTCACCCGGGAAGAGGGGGAGCGGCTTTCCCAGGCGCTGGGCGACGCCTGCGAGGCGGCAAAGCTCATCGCCGCGGGCAGGACAGACGAGGCCATGAATCTATATAATTAGATACTTTCCGTCAGACAGCCTCAAGAGATTTTCGTGACAGGAGGAATTTGGATGCGAGCTATTCTGCACGCGCTGAGAGAGGACGCCGAATACCGCCGCCTGGAAAAGTCCGCTCAAGCGGGCGCGCTTCCCGGCGCGGTGACCGGCGTTTCCGGCATACACAAATGTCTCCTGATCCACGCTTTGCTGGAGGCGACCGGAAAGCGGGCGCTGATCCTGGCGGCTGACGAAAGAGAGGCTCAGCGCTTTTTTGAGGACCTTTCCGCCCTGGGGCAGCAGCCCGTGCTTTACCCCATCCGGGATTTCTGCCTGCGGGACAGCGCCGGAGTCTCCCACGAGTACGAACGGCTTCGCCTGGAAGCGCTTTCCAGGCTTCAAAACGGCGGCTGCAGCTGTGTCATCGCCTGCATCGACTCCGCTTTGCAGTACACCCTGGGGCCGGAAGAGCTCAAGGAGCGTCTGTTCACTCTTACCCCCGCCATGGAATTCTCCATGGAAGAGCTGCTCGAGGCGCTTCTCAAATGCGGCTACACCAGGGAGGATCAGATCGAGGGCGCCGGGCAATTCAGCCGCCGGGGCGGGATCGTGGACTTTTTCTCCCCGGGCGGCGAATCTCCCGTGCGAGTGGAATTCTGGGGAGACGAGATCGACTCCATCTCTTATTTTGACCCGGAGACGCAGCGGCGCACCCAAACGGTGGATTCGGTGACCCTGGCCCCCTGCGTGGAGGTGATTGCGGATCACCCCGCCCAGCTGGCCGCGAAAATCGAAAAGCTGTCAAAGACCCTGCGGGGAAAAACCGCTCCCAAGGCCCGGGAGGTGCTTTTGGGAGAGGCCCAGAAGCTGCGGGACGGGCTGCATTTGAGCTCTATCGATAAATTCATCTCTCTTATCTACGACCGCCCCGCCACTTTGCTGGACCATTTTTCACAGGAGGATCTGCTGTTTTTCTCGGAGGGGAACCGACTCAAGGAACGGGTGCGCACCACGCTTTTGCAGTGGGGGGAGGATGTCTCCGCCCTGCTTTCCGAAGGGGTGCTGTGCAAGGGGCTTGACACCTACTGCGAAACCTGGGAATATGCCCTCCAAAAGGCCCAGGAAAGCCAGACTGTCTTTCTGGATCTCTTTGCGCGGGGCAGCTATGAGATCCCCTTGAAAACGCTGGTCAACATGACCGCAAAGCAGCTTTCTCCCTGGGCGGGGGACAGCGGGCTATTGCGGGAGGACCTTTCCGCTCTGCTCTCTCAGGGAAGGGCGTGCCTGGTGCTTTCCGCCACACCCCGCGCCGGACAGACCCTTGCGGAAGACCTGAAGTCCGCGGGACTACCCGCCGCTTTCCTGGATTCTCCCTCTCAGGTCGCGAAGCGGACGGTGGCCGTGACCTGCGGCTCTCTCTCCGCGGGCTTCGAGCTGCCGGAAGCAAATTTCGCTCTCATCACTCACGGCAGGATCGCCCCGGTGAAGGCCAAGCGGAAGCGGGACAGGAACCAGAAGGAGATCTCCAGCCTTTCCGAGCTTTCTCCCGGAGATTATGTGGTACATTCCGCCCACGGCATCGGCGTGTTCGAGGGGATCCACAAGCTTTCCATGAACGGGATCACCAAGGATTATATCAAGGTGCGCTACGCGAAAAGCGACACGCTGTATGTGCCGGTGACGCAGCTGGACATGGTGGCAAAATACATTGGTCCCAGGCAGGACGCCGCCCTCAAGCTTCACAGCCTGGGGGGAACAGACTGGCAGCGGCAGAAGGCCAAGGTCCGGGCAGCGGTAAAAAACATTGCCAAAGAGCTCATTGAGCTCTACGCCCAGCGCATGCAGGAAAAAGGCTTCGCCTTCCCGCCGGACGGGGAATGGCAGCACGATTTCGAGGTGCGCTTTGAATTTGAGGAGACAGAGGACCAGCTTCGCTGCATCAACGAGATCAAGGACGACATGGAGCGCTCTGCCCCCATGGACCGCCTGCTGTGCGGAGATGTGGGCTTCGGCAAGACAGAGGTGGCCCTCAGGGCGGCCTTCAAATGCGTCACAGCCGGGAAGCAATGCGCCTTTTTGGTGCCCACCACCATTTTGGCCTGGCAGCATTATCAGACTATCCTCAGGCGGATGGAGGGCTTTCCGATCGATACAGAGCTGCTCTCCCGCTTCCGCACCCCCAAGCAGCAGGAGGAGATCTTAAAAAAGCTTTCCCGGGGTTCCATCGACATTGTGGTGGGCACGCACCGTCTGGTGTCCAAGGATGTGAAGTTTCACGATCTGGGGCTGGTGATCATCGACGAGGAGCAGCGCTTCGGCGTGGCCCAGAAGGAGCGGCTCAAGTCGCTGTGCAAAAGCGCCGATGTGCTCACTCTCTCCGCAACTCCCATCCCCCGCACCCTCAACATGGCCCTCTCCGGGATCCGGGACATGTCCGTCATCGAGGAGGCGCCGCTGGACCGGCACCCCGTGCAGACCTATGTAATGGAATTTGATTACGGCGTGATCCTGGATGCCATCCGCAGAGAATTACGGCGGGGCGGGCAGGTCTACTATCTGCACAACGATGTGGCCTCCATTGACCGGGCGGCGGCGCGCCTTTCCCAAAGCCTGCCGGAGGCCAGAGTGGGCGTGGGCCACGGGAAAATGAACGAGGAGGAGCTTTCCGAGGTGTGGAGGCGGCTTCTGGATCACGAGATTGATATCCTGGTCTGCACCACAATCATTGAAACCGGCGTGGATGTGCAAAACGCCAACACCCTGATCATTGAAAACGCCGACCGCATGGGGCTTTCCCAGCTGCACCAGCTCAGAGGCCGGGTGGGACGCAGCAGCCGCCGAGCCTATGCCTATCTCACCTACGCTCCCCAGAAATCTCTCAGCGAGATCTCCCAAAAGCGACTTTCCGCCATCCGGGAATTCACCGAGTTCGGTTCCGGATTTAAGATCGCCATGCGCGACCTGGAGATCCGGGGCGCGGGAAATGTTCTGGGCGGAGAGCAGCACGGCCATATGGAGGCGGTGGGGTACGACATGTATATCCGCCTGCTCAACGAGGCGGTGAGCCTGATGAAGGGCGAAGAGCCTCAGGAGTCCACGGAGGACGAGTGCCTTTTGGACTTGCAGGTGGAAGCCCATATTCCGGAATCCTATATCGACAGCCTGAACCTGCGCCTCGAGGTTTACCGGCGCATCGCCTCCGTGCGCAGTCGGGAGGACGCTATGGATGTGACAGACGAGCTCATCGACCGGTTCGGGGACCCTCCCCCCGCCGTTTCGGGGCTGATCGACATTGCCCTGCTGCGCAACACCGCCTCTGCTTTGGGGATCACGGAGGTCAGGCAGCAGGGAGAAAACCTTCTGCTGTACAAAAAGAAATTTGAGCTCTCGGAGATCTCCGGCCTGCTGTCCGCCTTAAACGGCCGGGTCCTTTTAAGCGCCGGAAGCCGGCCCTACATCAATGTAAAAATCGGAGATGAAGCGCCCGTTTCCGCCCTTAACGAGGTGCTGAAGCTGATGGGAGAGGCCGCGCGCTGTGCCGCCTCGCCTTCGGAGGAAGGGTGAGAGGGAGCTTCACTTTTTCACGATTTTTGTAGACAAACCTATTACAATGGAGTATAATGTTTTTCGCTTCATGCAAAAACTTTCGAAAGGCTGGATAATCCATGAAAAGCACTCTGAAGAAAATTCTGTGCGCCGTACTGGCCGCTGTGCTCTGCGCGGGTCTTGCCGGCTGCTACGACGAGGATAAGACCTGGGCAGCCGAAAAGGACGAGCTCACCCTGCCCATCGGAGGCTATCTGTATTTTCTCTCCGACGCCTACTATGAGGCCGCCGGAAAGCTTTCCTCCGACACGGAGGTCCTCAAGGGCACCATCGACGGGAAAGACGCCAAAGACTGGATCGAAGAGCGGGCGCTCAATCGGGTAAAAGCTTACTACTATATTGACAGCAAGTTCCAGGAGCTGGGCCTTACCATGACGGAGGAGGACACGGCCACGCTGGAAAGCAACACTGCTTCCATGTGGAGCTATTCCGGCTCCTCCCTGGAAGAGCTGGGCATCGCCAAGGAGTCCTTCCATCTGGTGGCGTCCGTATATCCCTTCAAGTATGAGAAGGTCTTTCTCGCCATGTACGGCGAGGGCGGAGAGAAGGAGGTCGCCAAGGACGATCTGAAGAGTTATTTTGTAGAGAACTATTCCTATCTGGAGTCCTTCTCCGCTCCTCTGACCAAAACCGGCGACGACGACGCCTCCACCGATCTCACCGATGAGGAAAAAGAGGACCTGAAAAAGCAGCTGGAGGACTACGCGGAGAAAGTCAACAAAGGGGAAATTACCTTGAGCGAGGCCGCCTCTGATTACGCCTCTGCTTCCGGCACGGAGTCCACCTATCGGGAGCCCGCCGCTTCCCAGAGCTCTTATCTGGAAAGCACGATCTCCAACGCCCTGAATTCCGCCAAGGACAACGAGGCCTTCTTCTCCGAGACCACCTCCAACTATTTTGTGATTCGCAAGCTTCCTGCCTCAGACAATTTTGAAGAGTTCCTCGAGACCGAGTCCAACCTCACCTCTCTTCTCAGCGGCTTGAAATCAGAAGAGTTCAGCGACTATGTGACAGAGCAGGCCGACGCCTTTACCGGCGTCACCGTCAACGACAAGGCCATCCGCAGCGTTTCCGTCAAGAGCCTTGTGACCGACAGCAATAAGATGGGCACCAGCTCTGCCTCTTCCGAAAGCGAAGAGTAATGGAAATCAGCGCAAAAAACCGGTTCAGGAGGAAAATCTCCTGAACCGGTTTTTTTACATTTTTCGTCTATTGTCCTAAATTTAGGATTTTTCCCTCTTTTTCTTTTGACAAAAGTTTCCATTCCCTTTATAATAAAAGTGTTGTGGATTCCAAAGGTTCCCAATTTTTTCAGGGGGCCTAAAACGCAGCTTTTTCTCAATGTGGGAAATCCTATTTTTTGTTTCAGGAATCTGCGGGGAGGTGAGCTTTTTGGCAAAAGAGACCATGCAGGCTGTAAGCCAGGCGGAACAGCAGGCTGCACAGCTTGTAAAATCGGCACAGGAGGAAAGCGAACGCGCCGTTTCCGAAGCTTCTCAAAAAGGAGCGCAGCTTATGGCAAACGCCGTGCGGGAGGCCCAGAAGAAAACCGAGATCCTGCTGGGCGTAGCCCGGGCCGACGGGGAAAAGATCCGGGACGCGGCACAGAAGGAGACGGAAGAGACCTTCCGCGTTCTGGAACAGCGTGCCTCCCTTCATCGGGATGAGGCTATTTCCGCCGTCAAAAAAATCGTATTGGGAGAACGCTAAAAGGAGGCCGCGATTTGAAAAACAAACTGATACCGGGTGCTTCGCCGTTCCCGGCGCTTTGGGAAAGGAGGAGAGTATAGATGGCAGTGCTTGAGATGAAGCGGATCCAGCTTTGCGCCCTGAAGAATGAGCGAAAAAAGATCCTGGAATTTTTGCAGCGCAGAGGCGCGGTGGAGATCCATGCCGCAGAGGAACCCGAAGCGCTTTTTTCCAAAACCGACACTGCCTCCGCCAGGCAGGCCTTTGAAAAAAACGCACAGACAGCCGAAGAGGCTGTAGCGGTGCTGGACAAGCTCGTGCCCCCGGAAAAGGGATTGCCGAAGGTCTTGGCCGGGCGTACTCCCATCCGGCTGTCCGATTACGAGGAGACGGCGAAAAATGCTGTCAAACTGGCAAAAACAGCCTCACAGATCCTCGCCCTGGACAAAAAAATCTCTGACGACCAGGCCGAGATCATTCGCCTGAACACACAGCTGGACGCCCTTGTCCCCTGGATGAACCTGGATGTTTCCATGCGGACCCTGGGCACCCGGAGCACCAGCGTTTTCATCGGCTCTTTCCCGGAAGCTTTGACCAAAGAAGAGCTGGGCACTCGCCTTGCTGGGGCTCTGCCCGAGGTCTCCTCTATTGAGATAGAGATCCTCAGCACTCAGCCGCAGCAGACCTGCGTATTTCTCGTCTGCTACGGGAAATACGGTATGCAGGTGGAAAACGCTTTACGGGCCATGGGATTCACCTATCCCCCCACTCCCGTCAGGCTCCCCCCCTGTGAGCGGGCGGAAGAGATCAAAAAGCAGATCGAAGCTCTGAGATCCGAGATCGAAGAGGCAAAAAAGGAGATCGGATCCTATCGTGAGCTGCGAGAGCAGCTGCTTTTCACCTCTGACTACTACACCATGCGCGCGGACAAGTACCGGGTGCTGGGAGAGCTGTGGCAAAGCCCGCGGGTATTCTTTATCAGCGGCTATATTCCGGCGGAGGATTGCGCCGCGCTGGAACAGGCTTTGGAAACGCAGTACCGCGCTTTTGTGGAGATCGAAACGCCGGGAGAGGATGAGGAGATCCCCGTCAAGCTGAAAAACGGATTCTTCTCTTCCGCCGTGGAGGGCGTTGTGGAGGGCTACAGCCTTCCCGGAAAGCATGAGGTGGACCCCTCCTTTATCATGTCGTTTTTCTATTACATTCTGTTCGGTATGATGCTTTCCGACGCCGCTTACGGCATTCTGATGGTGCTGGGCTGCGGCCTAGTCCTCTGGAAATTCAAAAATATCGAGCAGGGCCTGAAAAAGACGATGACCATGTTCCTGTTCTGCGGCATTTCCACCACTTTTTGGGGAGTGCTGTTCGGAGGCTATTTCGGCGACGCCCCGGCGGTGATCGCCAAAACCTTCTTCCACTCCGACTTCACCGTACCGCCCCTGTGGTTCGCGCCCCTTGACGAGCCCATGCGGCTTTTGATGTTCTCTTTCCTGCTGGGCGTGATCCATCTGTTCACCGGACTTGGCGTCCAGTTTTATCAGCTGGCGAAGCGCGGAAAAATCGCAGACGCCATCTACGATGTCATTTTCTGGTATTTCCTGGTAGGCGGGCTTTTGATGCTCCTTGTTTCCACGGACATGTTCCGGGATATGGCCGGCCTCACCTTTACACTGCCCCCCATCGTAGGCGCCCTGTCCGCGGTTTTTGCCGGTATCGGCGCGGTGGGGATCGTGCTTACCGCCGGGCGTGAGTCGAAGAATCCCGGCAAGCGCTTTTTGAAGGGACTCTACGGCCTTTACGGGGTTTCCAGCTATTTGAGCGATATTCTTTCCTATTCCCGGCTTTTGGCCCTGGGGCTTGCCACGGGCGTGATCGCCACCGTGTTCAATCAGCTGGGCTCTATGCTGGGCGGCGGAGTGGTGGGCGCGATCTTCTTCACCCTGGTGTTCATCATCGGCCATGTGCTCAATCTGGCCATCAACCTGCTGGGCGCCTATGTGCACACCAACCGCTTGCAGTACGTGGAGTTCTTCGGCAAATTCTATGAAGGAAACGGGCGTAAATTCACACCGTTTACCGCAAATACAAAACACTTTAAGATTACGGAGGAAAAGTAAATGAAATTTGATTGGAATACTATGGGAATCTTTTTCGCCCTTATGGGCGCAATTCTCGCCACCTTTATGGGCGGCATCGGCTCCGCTATCGGCGTCAGCATGACAGGCCGCGCCGCCGCGGGCGTTGTCACGGAAGACCCCAGCAAGTTCGGCAAGGTCCTGATTTTGCAGCTGCTTCCCGGTACTCAAGGCATCTACGGCCTTTTGATCGGCTTCGTCACCCTGACCCAGATCGGCGTTATGGGCGGCTCTTCTGATATCAGCCTGGTAAAGGGCCTCCTGTATCTCGCCGCCTGCCTGCCCATGGCCATCGTTGGCTGGGTATCCGCCCTGCAGCAGGCAAAGGCCGCTGTTTCCAGTATTTCCCTGGTCGCCAAGAAGCCCGATCAGTTCGGCAAGGCTATGATCTTCCCCGCCATGGTGGAGACCTACGCCGTGTTTGCCCTGCTGATTTCTATTCTTGCCATCTTTGGCTTAGCCGGCCTCCCCGTATGAGAAACGCCTTAGGGCAACTCGGAAAGGAGGAGTTATGATGACCGGTTTGGATGCAATACTTCATGAAATCACAAAGGAGGCGGAGAATTCCGCCGCCCAGATCCAAAAAGAGGCGCAGGAAAAAGTGGACGCCCTTCTGAAGGAAGCGGAGGCAAAGGGCTCGCAGCAGGCGGAAGAGGTGCTGAAGTCCGGCGAGCTTCAGGCTGAGGACATCCGCAAAAGGGCTCATTCCGCCGCCGCGCTGGACAAGCGCAACGGACTGCTTCAAAAGAAGCAGCAGTTGATCGCCCAGGTGATCGACGACGCCCGCGCCGCTCTGGAAAACGCGGAAGCAGCGGAATATTTCGGGACCCTTCTCAAGCTGATAGCCCGGTTCGCCCTTCCCGGCTCCGGAGAGCTTTTCCTGAACGACAAAGATCTTTCCCGGCTTCCGGCAGATTTTCCGGAGGCTTTGAAGCAGGCGGTCCCCCAGTCACAGATCGCCGTTTCTCAAACGCCGGTTTCCATCGAAGGCGGATTTCTGCTTCGGTACGGGGGGATCGATATCAACGGCACATTCCGTGCCATATTTGAAAGCGCCTTTGAGGAGCTGAGAGACGCGGTAGGCGCCATCCTGTTTCCGGAAGGCTGATCCCAGGGAGGAGAACACATGAGTGACGACTACATCTACGCGGTAGCCCGTATCCGTTCCCGGGAACTGTCCCTTTTTACCCGTCAGGACCTGGAGCAGCTGATGGCCGCAAGGACCTATGAGGAGTGTGTACGCACCCTGCAGGATAAGGGCTGGGGAGACGGCTCTTCCTCCTCTCAGGAGCTTCTCCGGGCAGAGGAAGAGAAAACCTGGGCTTTCATTCGGGAGCTCACCCAGGATCTCACCCCCTTTGAGGTGCTGCTTCTCCCCGCGGAATACAACAATCTGAAGGCCGCCGTTAAATCCGTGCTGACGGATGTGGAGGCTCACGAGGTGTTTCTGCCTGACACGGCGATCCCTCCGGAAGAGCTTATGCGTGCGGTGCGGGAGCAGGATTTTTCCGCTCTTCCCGCTAGCATGGCGGACTCCGCAAAAGAAGCCAGCCGGCTTCTGCTGGAAACCGGAGACGGCCAGCTTTGCGATATCCTTTTGGACCGGGCCTGTCTCCTGGACATTCTGGAAAAAGGCAGGGAAAGCAAAGATCCGCTGTTGGCACAGTACGCCGAGCTCACCGTTGCCGCCGCCGATATCAAGATCGCGGCGCGCTCCGCCAAGACCCGGAAAAGCAGGGCCTTTCTGGAGGAAGCTCTGGCCCCCTGCTCCACTTTGGACCAGGACGCTTTGATTTCAGCCGCCTGCAAGGACACCGAGGCCCTTTATTCCTATCTCAGTTCCACCCAGTATGAGGAAGCTGTCTCCCTGCTGAAGAAATCCTATTCCGCCTTTGAAAAATGGTGTGACGATAAGGTGATGGAGCTGATCGAGAGCCAGCGGTTCAATTCCTTTACCGTGGGGCCGCTGTTTGCCTATGTGATCGCCCGGCAGCGGGAGATCGCCGTAGTTCGGATCATCCTCTCCGGAAAGCTCAACGAGCTGGACGATGGCATGATCCGGGAAAGGCTGAGGGAGTTGTATGTATAAGATAGCAGTATTGGGTGACAGGGACAGCATCTACGGCTTTGCCGCCCTGGGGCTTGAGACCTTCCCGGTGGACACGGCGGAAGAGGGCGCGAAGGAGCTTCGAAAGCTTGCGGAAAGAGACTACGCGGTCATCTACCTCACAGAGGCTTTGGCCTCGCAGCTTTCGGAAGAGCTGGACCGTTACCGGGAAAGCCTTCTCCCCGCGCTGATCCCCATCCCCGGGGTCCACGGGAATACCGGCATGGGGATCCAGATGGTAAAGAAATCCGTGGAGCAGGCAGTGGGCTCCGATATCATCTTCAATGAGAAATAATGTTTCTGCCCTATGAAAATAAAAGAAACGGGTGATTTGAAAGCATGAGTAAAGGCACGATCAAAAAAGTAGCCGGCCCCCTCGTCATCGCCAAGGGCATGCGCGACGCTAATATGTCCGATGTGGTGCGCGTGGGTGACAAGCGTCTGATCGGCGAGATCATCGAGATCCACGGCGACGAGGCCTCCATTCAGGTCTATGAGGAAACCTCCGGCCTGGGTCCCGGCACTCCTGTGGAATCCACCGGAGAGCCCATGAGCGTGGAGCTTGGCCCCGGCCTGATCAGCAGCATTTATGACGGAATTCAGCGTCCTCTGGACGATATTATGAAGATCTCTGGAAACAACCTGCAGCGCGGCGTGGAGGTTCCCTCTCTGAAGCGGGACGTCTCCTGGGAGTTCATCCCCTGCGTGCAGGCGGGAGCCGAAGTCACCGGCGGCGACATCATCGGCGCCGTACAGGAAACGGAGATCGTAAGCCACAAGATCATGGTTCCCGCCGGCGTTCTGGGCGTGATCAAGGAGATCAAAAGCGGCTCCTTTACCGTCACCGACACCGTGGCGGTGGTGGAAACTCCCGACGGCGCTCAGCGGGAGATTACACTGATGCAAAAGTGGCCGGTCCGAAGAGGCCGCCCCTATGTGCGCAAGCTCTCTCCGGACATGCCCCTGATCACCGGCCAGCGCGTCATCGATACTCTCTTCCCCATTGCCAAGGGCGGCGTGGCCGCGGTGCCCGGCCCCTTCGGCAGCGGCAAAACCGTGGTACAGCACCAGCTGGCCAAATGGGCTGAGGCCGATATCGTGGTCTATATCGGCTGCGGAGAGCGGGGCAACGAAATGACAGATGTGTTAAATGAGTTTCCCGAACTGGTGGACCCCAAAACCGGCTATTCCCTGATGAAGCGCACCGTGCTCATCGCCAACACCTCCGATATGCCTGTGGCGGCCCGCGAGGCCTCCATTTACACCGGCATCACCATTGCGGAATACTTCCGGGATATGGGCTACTCGGTGGCTTTGATGGCTGACTCCACCTCCCGCTGGGCGGAAGCCCTTCGAGAGATGTCCGGCCGTCTGGAAGAGATGCCCGGCGAAGAGGGCTATCCCGCCTACCTGGGAAGCCGCCTGGCTCAATTCTACGAGCGGGCCGGACGGGTCATCACCCTGGGCAGCGAAGGACGGGAAGGCGCCTTATCCGTCATCGGCGCCGTGTCCCCTCCCGGCGGCGATATTTCCGAGCCGGTCTCCCAAGCCACCCTGCGCATCGTCAAGGTGTTCTGGAGCCTGGATTCCTCGTTGGCCTACAAACGCCATTTCCCGGCCATCAACTGGCTGACGAGCTATTCTCTGTACCTCGACACGATGGAAGCCTGGTTCAACGCTAAGGTCGCCAGCGACTGGGTAGACCTCAGGACCCGCCTGATGCGCCTTTTGCAGGAGGAGGCCGAGCTGGAAGAGATCGTGCAGCTGGTGGGCATGGACGCCCTCTCCGCCCCCGACCGGCTGAAGCTGGAAGCCTCCCGCTCCATCCGGGAAGATTTCCTCCACCAAAACGCCTTTGACGAGGTGGACACCTACACCTCTTTGGAAAAGCAGCACGATATGATGACATTGATCCTGGAATACTACGAAAAAGCCCTGAAGGCGTTAAACGGCGGAGCCGATATTGAGGCTCTCATCAGCCTGCCTGTGAGAGAGCAGATCGGCCGCTTTAAATACACGGATCCCAAGGAGCTCAGGGAAGCCTTTGAAAAGGTCTCCCACCAGATCGATCAGGAAATTTTTGACGCTTCCCAGAAAAAGGAGGACTTCTAATGCCAAAGGAATACAGAACCATTCAAGAGGTGGCAGGTCCCCTGATGCTGGTCAAGGATGTGGAGAATGTCACCTATGACGAGCTGGCTGAGATCGAGCTGTTCAATGGGGAAAAACGCCGCTGCAAGGTGCTGGAGATCAACGAGGGAAACGCGCTGGTACAGCTTTTCGAGAACTCCACCGGCATCAACCTCTCCAACAGCAAGGTGCGCTTTTTAGGCCGTTCCATGGAGCTGGGGGTCAGCGAGGATATGCTGGGCAGAGTCTTTGACGGTCTGGGCCGCCCTATGGATGGGGGGCCTGATATCCTGCCGGATAAACGGGCGGATATCAACGGCCTGCCTATGAATCCTGCCGCCAGAAATTACCCTCAGGAATTCATCCAGACAGGGATCTCCGCCATCGACGGCCTGAACACCCTGGTGCGCGGACAGAAGCTGCCCATCTTCTCCGCCAGCGGCCTGCCCCATGCTCAGCTGGCCGCTCAGATCGCACGCCAGGCCAAGGTGCGCGGCACAAACGATCCCTTCGTGGTGGTCTTTGCCGCCATGGGCATCACCTTTGAAGAGTCTGACTACTTTATTCAGAGCTTTCAGGAAACCGGCGCCATCGACCGCACGGTGATGTTTGTCAATCTGGCCAACGATCCTGCCGTTGAGCGCATCGCCACGCCCCGAATGGCTTTGACCGCTGCGGAGTACCTGGCCTTTGAGAAGAATTATCATGTGCTGGTCATCCTGACGGATATCACCAACTACGCCGACGCCCTGCGAGAGGTTTCCGCCGCCCGCAAGGAGGTTCCCGGACGCAGAGGCTATCCCGGCTATATGTACACGGACCTTGCCTCTCTCTATGAGAGAGCCGGACGCCAGAAGGGAAAGAACGGCTCCATCACTCTGATCCCCATCCTCTCCATGCCGGAGGACGACAAGACTCACCCCATTCCCGACCTTACCGGCTATATCACCGAGGGGCAGATCATTCTGAGCCGCGAGCTGTACCGGAAGAATGTGGCGCCTCCCATCGACGTGCTCCCCTCCCTGTCCCGTCTGAAGGATAAGGGAATCGGCGAGGGCAAAACGCGTCCCGATCACGCAAGCACCATGAACCAGCTTTTCGCCGCCTATGCCAGAGGCAAGGAGGCGAAGGAGCTGATGGTGGTTCTGGGCGAGGCTGCGCTGACTGAGATCGACAAGCTGTACGCCAAATTTGCCGACGCCTTTGAAAACGAATATGTCTCCCAGGGGTACAATACCAACCGGGACATTGAAGAGACCCTGGACCTGGGCTGGAAGCTTTTGTCCATCCTCCCCAGAGGCGAGCTCAAGCGCATCAACGACAAGCTTCTCGACCAGTACTACGGAAAGGTGTGATGACTCGTGGCCGGACGCACACAGGTAAATCCCACCAGAATGGAGCTTACCCGCTTAAAGAAAAAGCTTGTCACGGCCATGCGGGGCCACAAGCTTTTAAAGGATAAGCGGGACGAGCTGATGCGGCAGTTCCTGGAAAAGGTGCGGGAGAACAAAAGGCTCAGAGAGCATGTGGAGGCCGGGATCAAGGCCGCCAACAAAAACTTTCTCTTGGCCAGGGCCGGCACTCAGGACGAGGTGCTGAACACCGCTTTGCTGGCCCCTAAGCAGAAGGTCTCTCTGGAGACGGACACGGAAAATGTCATGAGCGTGGAGATCCCGAAATTCACCTTTCACACCAGAACGCCGGATGAAAACGATATCTTTTCCTACGGCTTCTCCTTTACCTCCAGCGATCTGGACGACGCCATCGAGTCCCTTTCCGATATATTCCCCGATATGCTGAAGCTGGCAGAATCTGAGAAGGCCTGTCAGCTGATGGCGGCGGAGATCGAAAAGACCCGGCGCCGGGTCAACGCCCTGGAGCATGTGATGATTCCCGAATTGCAGGAGAACATCAAATATATCACCATGAAGCTGGATGAAAACGAGCGCTCCACCCAGATCCGGCTGATGAAGGTCAAGGATATGATGCTCAAGGAAGCCCACGGCTACGAGACGATCTGACGCCTCACATCCGCCTGAAAACAACAAAAACCCGGCAGGGCTTTAAAAAAGCTCTGCCGGGTTTTTATGATCTTTTTCTCCGATGCTTCAGAAGGAAGGCCTCCCGGGTGTTTTACTCCTGGGGCGTGGCAGCCACACCGCTCGCCGTCTTTCCGCTGCTCTCCTCTTCCGCCCTGGCCAACGCCGGAATGTTGTTCCGTTCCGTCAGCTCCACATATACGGTATAGGTGCCTACGCACCAGCAGGAATCGCCTCCGGAAACCGTTACGACAACAGGAACCTCCACCACGCCGCTTTGCTGAGTAAAATTGGAGAGGTCAGCGACACAGGACACCGACTCGCCCGTCAGCTTGATCACCTGTGCCTGAGAGCCCGCCAGTCTAAGCTCCAATGACTGGGTGGTAAGCTCCGCTGACTTCCCGGCAGGAGTGTTAACCAGGCTGATGTTTCCTGTGATCACTGTGGCCTCCTCGTAGCCGTTGAGGTTGACCGTCACCTTGGCGGTGCTCACATTTCCGATCCCCAAATTGGTGATGTCCCTCACTCCGCTGGGGATGGGGATCTCCATCTGGAACTCATTCTTCTGATAGGGCGAGAGCTCTGAGAAATCGACGGGATGAGAAAGCACGATCTCGTCGATGCCCTTTAAGGTCTCCTGCGCACCGGCGATGGAGATCTCAGCAGGCTCTACCGTGATCCGGGAAGCGGAAAAGTTTTTAGGCGCGTTGATGGTGTTGACCACGATAGGCACCGTCTTCTTGGGGCTTACCGGGATCGTTACCCCCACCGTCTCTATGCTCATAGTCAGATACATGCCGGTATAATCGGTGATCTTCTGGTCGTTCTGGTCATAGAGGGTCAGCGCGCAGGAGGAAAGGGTCTTGTCCCCCTTCAAAACCTCGTTCACCGTGTAATCCGCTGAAACGCGGCTGATCTTGTTTACCGCCGACTCCGGGCCGGAAATCGTCACCCGGTCATCGGACAAAACAGCCACCCCGGCGTAATAATTGGGATCCGCGCTGTATTTCACATTGTTTTCAATGGGGAAGGTAGTCTCCGCGTAGCGGTCATACTCCACAGTGATCTCAGTGGGGTTCACCGCGGCGATGCTGTAGTCCGCGATGAAGTTTTTCTTCTCCGCCTTAACGGCAATGGACATCTTCTGCAGGGTATTCCCGGTGACCGTCTTGGTGGAGGTAGGGTTCAGAGTAGCGGTGACTGCAAAGTTCTCCACCGTCAGCTTATTAGTCACAATGCTGCTGCCGGAAACAGAGATGTCCGCCGTGGCGGCAGAGCGGTTAAACACCTGCAGTCCCGCCTCTTCCGCCGCCGCGGAGAGCTTGATCTCAATGGGGACATCATAAATCACATAAGGAGAACCCTCATTTCCCGCCGCCATGATAAACCAGGCCACGATAGCGGTCAACAGCGAAAACAGGAAAACAAAGGTGTTGTGGTAAAAGATATTTCCCAGCGACAGCTTATGTTCCTTCTTTTCCGAAGGCTCTCCCTGAGTGGAGGGCGTTTTCTTTTCTGCGCTCATCTTTACTCCTCCTTTCTGGAAGAGCCCGGGCGCAGCTTATCAAGGATCCGTTTCCGGCCTGAAGCCTCGCCCTCCGAGCTGCTGATCAGCAGCTCCTCCAGCTTCTCCCGCAAAGTAACACGGTTATAATTTCTCGTCAATCTTCCGTTGAGAGCAATGGAGATCTGCCCCGTCTCCTCCGAGACGACAATGACCGCCGCGTCGGAATTCTCGCTCATTCCCAGGCCCGCCCGATGGCGGGTGCCCAGATCCACGCTCACGGAATCGCTGGCAGTCAGCGGCAGGATACAGCCCGCCGCGCAGATCCTTCCGTTTCGGATCACCATGGCCCCATCGTGCAAAGGCGCTTTGTTAAAAAAAATATTGGCAATCAGCTGAGCGGATGGGTCCGCCTCCAGCACCGTGCCGGTCTCCACGATCTCTCCCAGCTTGGTGCTGCGCTCAAAAACGATCAGCGCCCCCATGCGCAGCTGCTGAAGCACGGCGGTGGCCTCCACCACCTCCTCAATGGCGTGGCGCATCTGGAGCCTGTCCCCTTCCTTTTCCTTTACTCCCACCGCGTTGACCAGAGTGCGCCCTACCTTACTGCGCCCCATCTGCTCCAACGCCTTGCGGATCTCCGGCTGGAAGATGATGAGCAGGGCCAGGAAAGCGAACTGAATAAAGGTGCGCAGGATACTGTTGAGCATCAAAAGATCAAACTGAGAGGAAAGCAGGAAAATTGCCACTAAGATGATAATGCCCTTCACCAGCTGCCCGGCTCTTGTCTCCCGAACCAGCTTGACGGCACTGTAGATCAAGACCGTGACAACGATGACATCAATGGCGTCTTTCAGTGCAAATTGCCGGGCCAGATTCAGGATAAACTGTCCGGTCCGGGTGATATAGTCCGCGAAACCGTCCATTTTCATCACCCTTCTCTTTGGAGTTCTGCGGCGAAAAGCGCTGCGCGATATACCTATGCTCTCCGGGAAGAAGGGCTTTCTGAGCACATTCTCCCCGAAAAGCATTTTTCGCTTGCCTTTTCAAGTTTTTGCTTCCGTGATTTTATTGTAGCACAAAAATGCGCCGAATAAAAGGTTTTTTCCGTTTTCCCGCCTCGCTATTTTCCCGAAGCGATCCCTCGGGAAAGTCGGGCCAAAAATCCATCCAACTCCTCCCTCCGGGTGAAAACGGAGGGGGAGACGCGCACCGTCCCTTCCTCCGTGCCCATTTTCTGGTGGGCCAGCGGCGCACAGTGCAGTCCGCTTCGCACAGCCACCCCCGTTTTTGCCAGTAATCTTCCCACTTCCTCGCTGGTTTTCCCGGCCGCGTTGAAGGAGAGCACCGGCACGAAGTAGGGCTCCCTGGGGCGATCGGTATAAAGGGTGATAAAGGGCATGGCAGCAAGCCGATCGTAAAGATAGCCGATCTTTTCCATCTCCCCGCGCAGGATCACTTCCGGAGTTCTCCGCTTAACAAATTCCACACCGGCTCGAAGCCCCAGGATCCCCGGAACATTCAGGGTGCCCGCCTCAAAGCGCTCCGGCGGGTCCTCCGGCATCAGAAAGCTTTTTGACAGGGTTCCGGTCCCGCCTTCGATGAGGGGAGCCGGAGCGCTTTCCGGGTCCCGCAGGATCAAAAGTCCTGTTCCCATAGGGCCGTACAGGCCCTTATGCCCTGCCGTACAGACAAAATCCAGTCCTCCTTGTTCTACATCAATAGGCAAAAGGCCCGCCGTCTGCGCGCAGTCCACACAGATTTTCGCCCCGTATTGATGGCACAGTGCAGCGATCCGCTCCACCGGCAGGCGAATTCCAAACACATTGGAGGCGTGGGTACACACCACCAATCTGGTTTTAGAAGTCATGGCCTTCCGAAAAGAATCCAAAGTGGTATCGTTATCCCCCGGGAAGGTCTCGGCTGCCGTATAGGAGACGCCCCGCTCTCTGAGCGCCGTAAGGGGACGCATCACCGCGTTGTGCTCCAGGTCAGAGACGACCACATGGTCTCCCGGCTGTAAAGTGCCCTTCACAACCAGGTTCAGCGCCTGGGTGCAATTTGACTGAAAAATGACGCACTCAGGGCCCTTGGCGCCGAAAAACTCGGCGATACAGCGGCGGCAGTCATAGACGGCTCCTGTTGTGCGCACACTCATCTCATACCCGCTTCGGCCCGGGTTGGCCCCAAAATCTCTCAGCGCTCTCCCCATCGCTTCCCGCACAGATTGCGGCTTCGGAAAGGTGGTGGCGCTGTTATCCAGGTAGATCATAGCTCCTCATCATCCGTCTCGCTGATCCTATTCAGAATCCGGATGCCATGATCCCGCAGTATTTTTTCTGCCTCTTCTGTGCGGTGAGGTACATATACCCCATACCCGCAGCCTGTTTCCTCTGTTTTAGGGATCCGCTCTACATAGGCGCGGATCCCCCATCTTGATAAAATCTCTTTGCTTTTCATCGCATAAGTGACAGAGCTCACCACGAGCAAAGGCTTGCCCATAAAAATCACCTCATTTTGAAACATTCGATTCTGCCGCTTGTTCTATCTTATGTTTCAGTTTGAAATGGGGAACCGCCTCTCCCGAAAAATGCGGGTAAAGGCGGTTCCAAACTGTCCTGCTGTTTTAAAAAGCAAAATTTTATTCAGGAGATCAGGCAAACGGCATGAGCCGCCATTCCCAACCCCTCTCCGGTAAATCCCAGGCCCTCTTCTGTGGTGGCTTTCACGCTGACCCTGCCCACTTCCAGGGAACAGGCTCCTGCCAGATTTTCCCGCATCTGCGGGATGTAGGGGGCGATCTTCGGGCGCTGGGCGATGAGGGTGGCGTCAATATTCTCGATGGAAAAGCCCGCCTCCCGCAGCTTTTCGCACACCTGCTTTAAAAGCTCCAGACTGTCCGCGCCGGTATATTGGGGGTCCGTATCGGGAAACAGCTTCCCGATATCCCCCAGAGCCGCCGCCCCCAACAGGGCGTCCGCCACCGCGTGAGTGAGAATGTCCGCGTCCGAATGGCCCAAAAGCCCCAACGAAAAGGGGACCTCCACACCGGCCAGGATCAGCTTTCTCCCCTGTGCAAGCCGATGTACATCATATCCGTTTCCGACCCTCATTTGCCCCGCTCCCTTCCAATAAGCCTGTGCCGCCAAAAGATCCTCCGGGGTGGTGATCTTAAGATTCCGATAATCGCCCTCCAGAAGATGCACCCTACCCCCCGCAGCCTCTATCAGCTGGCAATCATCTGTAAAGGATATTCCCTTTTCATTTGCCTGCTGTACTGCGGTCAAGTAGAGAGATCTCAAAAAGGCCTGGGGCGTCTGTACGGCCATCAGCCTGTCTCGCTCAGGGGTCTGTGTCACAAAGCCCCGGGGATCTGTAAGCTTGTAGGTGTCCTTTGCCCGGACCGCCGGGGAACAGGCCTGATATTCCAAAGCGTCCTTGCAGATCCTGTGGATCAGCTCCTCCGTGATCAGGGGCCTGGCTCCATCGTGAATGAGCAGATATTCACAGTCGTCCAGGGCTAAGACGCCGTTTAATACGGAATCCTGCCGCTGCTTTCCTCCGTTTACCAGCACGCAGGGCTTGGAGAGCCCCGCCGTCAGCCCGGCGATCTGGTTTTTGTCCTCTTCTCTGCACACCACCGCCAGCTTTTCCACCCACCGGCTTTTTGAGAGCGTTTCCAGAGAGTGCTGCAAAACAGGCTTTCCGCCCAGCGGCAGCAGCACCTTGGAAACGCCGCCGCCCATTCTGGAAGAGCTTCCCGCGGCCACCACCACGGCTCCGAATTTCTTTGGCAAAACGCTTCCTCCCCCACCGTTTCTTTCCTTTCATTATATTCCTTTTTCCGCCCTCGTCAACCTGCGCCAGAGATCTGTGTTTTTCTTCCTTTTCTCTCCTTTTTTGAAAAAAGAATTGAATTACCCTCTAGTTCTATGGTAGTATAAAATCAGTAAAAGAAAATTGGGAGGGTCAGTTGGTGGATATTTTTTCCCTCTTCACATTATTGGGAGGCCTGGCGTTCTTCCTCTACGGAATGAATGTCATGTCAGGCGGCCTGGAAAAAATGGTGGGAGGCAAGCTGGAGCGCGTTTTGCGTTCGATGACTTCCAACAAAGTGAAAAGCTTGCTGTTGGGCGCCGTTATCACTATTGCCATCCAGTCCTCCTCCGCTATGACTGTCATGTTGGTGGGTCTGGTAAATTCAGGCATCATGCAGTTAAGTCAGACCGTAGGCGTGATCATGGGCTCCAGCGTGGGGACTACCCTCACCGCCTGGATCCTGAGCGCGGCGGGAATACAGAGCGATAATTTCCTGCTGCGGCTTTTAAAGCCGGAGTCCTTTTCTCCCCTGGTTGCCCTCGTGGGGATCCTGCTGATCATGATCCATAAGGAGGGGAAAAAGCGGGATGTGGGCTCAATCCTGCTGGGCTTCTCCATTCTGATGACAGGCATGACCTTTATGAGCTCCTCCGTGAGCCCGCTGGCGGAAATGCCGGTGTTTAAGGATGTTCTTGTCATGTTCCAGAACCCTGTGGCCGGCGTTTTGCTGGGCACCGCCGTCACCGGTGTTATCCAGAGCTCCGCCGCCTCGGTAGGTATTTTGCAGTCCCTGTCCATGACGGGCAGCATCACCTTTAACATGGCCCTTCCTCTCATTACCGGAGCGGGTATCGGCACCTGCGTTACCGCCATCATTTCCAGCATCGGCGCCAACAAAAACGCCAAGCGGGTGGCCGCCGTCAACTTCTATTTCAAGGCCATCGGGACTGTGGTTTGCCTCACCGTTTTTTACGGGCTCAACGCGATTTTCCATTTTGATTTTACAGACGCCCCCATCAGCGCTTTGGGCATCGCCGTGGTACATACGCTGTTCAATATCATCAACACCATTATCTTTTTGCCCTTTACCAAACAGCTGGAGCAGCTGTCAAAACTCACCATCCGGGAGAAAAACGACAAGGAAGAGCTTCTGGATCAGCGCCTGCTGCTCTCTCCCGCCTTTGCCGTAAGCGAGTGCAGAAACCTCACTGTGAAAATGGCGAAATACGCAAGAGATTCCCTGTTGGGCGCTATTGACCTGATCTCGGACTACGACCAGAAAACGGCCGATTCTCTCACCCGGCAGGAAGAGACTATCGACCTTTTTGAAGATAAGCTGGGCACTTATCTGGTAAAGCTCAGCAGCCGCGAACTCACCCACAGCGACAGCAATATGGTTTCGGAGCTGCTTCATACCATCGGCGATTTTGAGCGCATCGGCGATCATGCCGTCAACCTGCTGCGGGTGGCTCAGGAGATCGAGGAAAAGCAGCTGGTCTTTTCGGATGAGGCCAGAGAAGAGCTGAAGGTCATCACTCAGGCCGTAGTGGATATCCTGAACCTGACGGTAGAGGCCTTTGAGCAGAACGATGTGCCCCTTGCGGGGAAGGTCGAACCCCTGGAGCAGGTCATCGATGGCCTGAAACAGGAGCTGAAGATCCGCCACATCCGCCGTCTGCAAAGCGGCCACTGCACCATTGAGTTGGGCTTTGTGCTCTCGGATATTCTCACCAACTACGAACGGGTTTCCGATCATTGCTCCAATGTGGCTGTCTGCGTCATCCAGATCCAGAAGTCCGCCATGGAGACCCATGAATACCTCAATGAGATCAAAAGCTCAGGCAATCAGGGCTTTACAGAGGCCTTTTCCAGCTACCAAAGTATTTACAGTCTTCCCGAGCCCAAGTCCGCCGCTCCGGAAGCCGTAAAATAAACCTTTTTTATCCAATCTCATAAGATCAAGCGAAGTGGCTCTCCCTTCTTTTTCCCGGATAAAGCGTTTCTTTATCCGGGCTTTTTGTCGCTTTCCGATCTGTCGATTCCCGATTTATCGATTCCCGATTTATCGATTCCCGATTTATCGATTCCCGATTTATCGGTTCCCGATTTATCGGTTCCCGTCCTTCTTCCCGGTCGGAAATACAGTCAGCTTCCCTTCCCGGTCCAGCGTGGCCAGAAATACCTCCTCCGGGCCTTTGAGCTTTTCCTTTTTCAGCTGCTCTGAAAGCCATTTTTCATCTTTTCCGAAAAGCTTCAATTCCTCTTCCATCACCTGGGAATCCACAATGACATTGGCAAGGATTCCCTCGCCCTTCACCGGCAGCTTCATGTCTTCGGGAGTAGCCGGACGGAAGCCTGCTTTCGGCAGAAAGCTTACATTTCCGTTTTGC
Source organism: uncultured Neglectibacter sp. (assembly GCA_946554335.1). Taxonomy (GTDB): domain Bacteria; phylum Bacillota; class Clostridia; order Oscillospirales; family Acutalibacteraceae; genus Acutalibacter. The sequence continues at coordinate 125,045 of CAMNSA010000002.1, read as the reverse complement.
TCAAATATGGCAGAGTCGATCTCGCCCAAATCAAAATATCCTGCCAGGCGTGCCATCGCCAGCAGCTCATTGAGATCCAGCTTCGACTTTTTCATCTGTTCCCGGCTGAGCTTTCCATCCCGCATGAGAATAATTGGCTTCCCGGCAAAAAAAGCTCTGGCCTTATTGCATTTGGAGGTCAAAAAAGAAATTGCCACTGTCACGACTCCATAGAGGATCATGGCAACGGCCGGTTTCAATGGCTCTTCCAGCTCGGTGGCCAGCTCCGCCGCGATAGAACCAATGGTAATGCCCGTAATATAATCAAACAGATTCATCTGAGAGATCTGTTTATTTCCCATCAGCTTTGTAAGAATAAAAAGAATCACAAGGGAGACGCCGGAGGCGAGAAGGATCTTGAGTACCGTCATAGATAAAACACCTCTCTTGCCTTTTAGCCTTTCTCTTTTTGATCCCAGTTAGTCTGCCAATTTTTTCATAAGACTCTTCTTTTCGGGAATACTTTGCTAAAAATCCGCCCTTTAAGAAACTCTTAAGCTATAGCCCTTGCGAATCGCTTTTACCCATGCTAGACTAGGGGAGGAATTTCGGACGGTGTGGGGGATGGCCCTTTTACCTCCGCTCCATTTTTGCCGAACTCAAAGGAGAAGTCGTTATGAGAAAAGAGAAACAAGGCGCGAAAAAGACCTCCGGAACAAGATGGAAGCAGCACTTGCTGTGCGTCCTGCTGACCCTGATCGCTTTTGCCGTATATGACTATTTCATGCTCCCTGCCTATCATATCCAGTCCGGCGACACCTGGTTTTTGCTGTGCGCGGTACCCGGATTTTTCGGCCTGTTAGAGCTGGTTTTCAACTCCGGCCTCCATCTGGAATTGGGACTTCATTCCGCCCATTCCAAAGCGGGAAACGCCATCAACATCGCCTTTTCTGAGGACCGGCCCAAAGCCAGGCTGGGAAAATACTGTATCGGAGCCGCCGTTGCCATCGCCGCCGTGGGGATCGTGCTTTCCTTCTTCTCCTCGGAAATCTTTCATGCCAAGAGCTACGCTCGGATCGCGGGGGACATTGAACCCAGGGACTTCATTTCCGATGTGCCCCCTTCGGAAACCATTTCCGATATTGCCCTGATGGACACCGGCAGCGCCCGTATCATCGGCGCCAGAGCCCTGGGCTCTTTAAACGAGCTGGTCAGCCAGTTTGAGATCAATGAAGACCTGTATACGCAGATTAATCTGAACGGAAAGCCCATGAAGGTCACCCCTCTGGAATACGCCGATTTCTTCCGTTGGTGGGCCAATAAGGCGGACGGGATCCCCGGCTATATCGCGGTGGATCCGGTGGAAAACACCAGCCGTTTTGTCCGGCTCAGCGAGCCCATGCAGTACGGGGAATCCGCCTATTTTGACAAGGATCTGCGCCGCCACCTGAGATTCCGCTATCGCACCGCCATGTTTGGAAACAGCTATTTTGAGGTGGATGATAACGGAACTCCCTACTATATCACCTCCGTGCTGAAGAAGGAGGTCTTTCTCTTCGGCGGGACCACGGTGAAGGGCGCGGTGATTCTGAACGCCATCACGGGAGAGACCCAGTATTACGATGTCAGTGAGATCCCCAACTGGGTCGATATCGTATACGACGGAGACATGCTCACCCAGATCTATGACTGGTACGGTGAGCTGTCCGGCGGATATTTCAACAGCATTTTCGCGAAGAAAGACTGCAAGCATGTGACCAGCGACTTCGGTTACAAGATGTTTGAGGATGATGTATGGGTCTTTACCGGCGTCACCAGCGTGGCCTCCGACGAGTCCAATATCGGCTTCGTCCTCATGAATTCCCGCACCGGCGAGATCCGTTACTACCCCATTCCCGGAGCGGAGGAATACTCCGTCATGCGCTCTGCCGAGGGCGAGGTGCAAAACCTGGGTTACACGGCCTCTTTCCCCTCTGTCATCAATGTGGAGGGGCAGCCCACCTATATCATGGTGCTCAAGGACAAGGGAAGCCTTGTGAAGCAATACGCCCTGATCCATGTGGAGCGGTACAATATCGTGGTTACCGCCACCACTCAGCGGGAGGTCATGTCAAAATACAAAACAGCCTTGTCAGACGCCGGGATGCTTTCAAAGGAAACGGTTTCCGCGGAAAGCACCGACTGGAAAACCGTGACGGTGGAAGAGGTCCGGTATCTGGTACAGGACGGCAGCTCCTACGCCTACCTCATTGCGGGGGGCTCCGCCTACAAGGTGGACTGCGCCCAGTTTGAAAAGGTGGTGCTGGTCAAGTCGGGAAGCCGCGTAAAGCTTCTGCCTGGCGAAGAGGAAGACGGCATCTGCCCGGTGGAGAATCTGGAATTTTAATGTCTTGCAAAAGAGGAAAGGACGCGGCAAACGCCGCGTCCTTTTTAGTCCCTTTCCTTTTTGCCCCCCAGTTTTCAGAGGTCATTTTTTGACCTTACACTACATATAGTGTGCTGTTCACACATCATTTACAATAAAGTGAATTTATGTCACATTTTTCGACAAAAAAATTAGTTCCGGGCGAGTATGATGTAATCAGCAGGCGGGAGTTCCCTCGTCAAGAGGCACTTGCCATTTCCAGAGTGAGCTTATCAGCGATCATGGCAATGAATTCGCTGTTGGTGGGTTTGCCCCGGGAGCTGTGAATGGTGTAGCCAAAATAGGAGTTGAGCACATCCACATTGCCCCTGTCCCAGGCCACCTCAATGGCGTGACGGATGGCCCTTTCCACCCGGGAGCTGGTGGTGTTGTACTGCTTAGCCACACTGGGGTACAGCTGCTTGGTCACCGCGTTGATGATCTCCGGCTCTTCAATAGCCATCATAATAGAGTCTCTCAGGTAATGGTATCCCTTGATATGGGCGGGCACGCCGATTTGATGAAGGATCTCCGTCACCTGCACCCTGAGAGAGGGGCTTAAGGGCTCGTTTTCAAAATGCTTTCCCTTTGCACTGAATAGAGAAAATACACGCTCAATCATTTCTTTTTTGTCATAAGGGGAAACGGCAAAATAAGAGGCTCCGTGATTCAAAAGCTCCCGCTCCAGATTGGGCATCGGACAGGAGGCGGTCACAATGTAAACAGGCTTGTTCATCGTCATCTCTTCCGCCACCGCGTGCATCACGGCCATGGCGTCGCAGTCAGGCATGAACATCTCCATAATGACAACCTGCGGCTTCTCCTCTCTGATGCGTTTGATCAATTCCCTTCCGTCCCGTTTGACAAAGACGGCACATCCTCCTTTTTCTTCCAGCTTTTTTAGGGATTCGTGATCCCACTCGCCGTCCTGCGCGCTGACAAGCAGCTTTAACTGTCTTTCCATGACGAACCTCCTGATGTTTTTTCGATGTGATGTAATTTTACCATAACCCCCTTGCCATAGCAATAGGTTTCCGGGAAAAAACCAAAAAATTATCCTGCCGAAAAACCGTGAAAAATGGCGGAAAACCTAAGCTTTTAGTGTTTCGATTTTCTTCGACATACCAAATGTGACATGTTTTTTTCGGTGATTTTCAGGAAAACCACAACATATGGAAAAAAGGAAAAAATTCTTTGCCTATTTCGTTTTTCCGCCGTCAGCCGCCCTCCTTCGCCGACTCTGTTTTTAAAAAAACGGGGCAGGCGTTTCCCCCCGGGAAACGCCTGCCCCTTTCATCTGATCTGCTAGGCCGCAAGATCAGAGGAGTTCTCCTCCCCGATCTTTCTGCATTGCTCCAGCATGGTCTCAGCAAAGATACCGTATCCCCTGGTAGGATCCTCGGTGAACACATGGGTGACCGCTCCCGCAAGTCTTCCCCCCTGCAGGATAGGCGCGCCGCTCATTCCCTGAACAATGCCGCCGGTAAGCTCCAGCAGGCGGGGGTCCGTGACCTTCAAAACCAGATTTCTGGTGTTGTCGGACAAGGGCCCGACCTTCTCGATCTCCCCGTCGTAAAGCTGCGGGCCTGTGTCGTCCAGGCTCACCAGCAGCTTTACGGGCCCCTTTTTCACTTCTTCTCTGGGGGCCACCTTTACGGCCGCACCCTCCGGCGCCTGGTTGAGCATCCCATACACGCCCGTCTCATTGTTGGAATACAGCGTGCCCATGGACTCGTCAGAGGAAAAATACCCCTTCAGCTGTCCGGGGGCGTTGGCCTCGCCCTTTTTGATGCCGCAAAGGGTGATCTCGGCGGGTTCGCCGCTTTTTAAGGCCATGACCCCGCTGGTGTCCATATCGCAGATGCCGTGGCCCAGTCCGGCAAACACTCCGGTTTCCGGATCGTAAAAGGTGATGGTGCCGATCCCGGCTGCGCTGTCTCTCACCCACATACCGGTTTTGAGAGCTCCTTCAGAAAATTCCGGAGTGACTGTCGCCTCAAAGATCTGATCGCCCCTGCGCACCTTAAAGGTGATCTCCTTCCCCTCGCTTTTTCCGATGGCCTTGATGAGCGTCCGGTTGTTCTTTAAGGATACTCCGTCGGCCTCCAGAAGGTAATCTCCCGGCTTGATCCCCGCTCTTTGGGCCGGACAGCAAAGCCCCTCTTCCGTATAAACGTCGGAAAGGGAGGCAACAATAACCCCGTCCGTAAAAAGCTTGATTCCAAAGGCGGAGCCCACAGGAATTACGCCTCCGGGGATGGAGGCAGCCGCCCGGCTCGCGGGTACTTTTTCCCCGGATCCGTGGAACGCGAAGGCGGGAAGCGCAAAAGAAAATCCCGTTCCTGTTCCCAGGATCCCGGAAACGGCCAGCATGGTCACAGCGGTGACGCCGATACAAAGAGAGAACATCCTGATAGCCCGAAAAATAATTTTTTTCCGAAACAGTTTCATCGATTCATCCCTCTCCGGGCGAAGATTTCAAAAACAGCAGCGCTGCTTTTGCGCCCTTATTTACTATGCCACCTCTTTCGCGTTTTATTTTAACAATTCTCCCCATGATAAGCCGCTGTAAGGAGACTTTCGGAGATGGTAAAAAAAGGAACCGCCGCGACCTTTCGTCGCGGCGGTTCCTTTTCTAAAAAATATTTTTTTATTTGATGGGGTTTGGCGGAGAAGGTATTTTTCTTATTCCTCTACCTTCACAAGGTGTTCCTCTGCTACCGCCCGGTCTTTATATTCATTCATATACTGCGGCCATTTTTCCTGGAAATGCTCGTCCGCCTGCTGGTAATTGTTCTCTTCCCGGAACTCTTCCTCCAGATGCTCGTAAAACAGGTTAGAGTAATACTCCTTGCGGAAGGTAGGGCTGGTTTCGGCCCACTGCCAGTATTCCTCCGGGGTCTCGATCCTTCCCAACTGCTGATACAGCCTTTTTTGATTCTCTCCCAGGCTATAGGCCCCCACGATCGCCCCTGTGACCACAACTGCCACAAGAACCAGGGCGGTGATCAAAATCCGGCGGCTTCTTTTTTCATCAGTTTCACCCCACTTAAAAACGAGCCAGCTGTATCCTGCTCTTCCTATTTCAATTCTACTGCCCCGTTCCTGCTTCTGTCAAGCTTCCCCGCCGGAAAATCATTAATGAACAGGCGTTCCTTCTCCCGCACCAGACAGTCCCTTTCGCGATACTATGGAACAGGAGGTGGACGAATTGAAAAAACGATTTTTTACCTTTTGGCGGCGAGTCTGCTTTGTAGATAAATTTCTGCTTCTCACGCTGTTGATCTTGCTGGCGGAGATCAGCTGCACCCTGTTTTTTAGTCTCCCTTCCGGGAAGGAAGCAAACACCATCGATGTGATGGTGCGCACCTCGGCTGCTGCCATTTTCGGGTATTTTGTCAGCGCCAATTTCGACAAAGGAAAAAAAGTGCAAAATTCCACAGCCGCTGCTCCAAAAGAGCTTTCGCCCTCGCCCCCTTCTTCCACAACAGTGAAGGGCCAGCTGGGCTTTTCTGCTGAAAGCTCTTCCAAAAAACCGGAAAAAGGGTTTGCCTCCGGCAGTACGAAAAAAACAGGGTGCAGCCGCAGGGCCTGCAAGCAGGAGATCATCGTGGCGGTCATCGGCGCGGCCGCCCTAGGGATCCTCCTGGTTTTCCGCAACTTCGGCATGGAGCACGACAGCGCGGCAGGCACAGTGGCCCAGCTTCGAGATTTTGTATCCGGCTGTGTGGGATTCCTGATCAGCAGCATCTCTTCGGGAGATGAGGAGGAAGCATAAGAGAGGAGCGGCCAGCGTCTCACCTGCCGGTTGCGGTCAGCGCTAGACGGTCGCCACCGGCGACCAGCGCCCCAAAGGGAGAGCCAAGCTAACGACCAATATCAATCTAACAACTACTAAAGGAACCCCAGGGCATACCAGCGCAATATACAATTAAAAACACCCCTGCAAAGGGAACCGCAGGGGTGGGATTGTTGGTCTGCCGCATCTATCGGGCGTTGGCCGCGAAACGGCTTTTGCCGTCTCTTGCCCGATAGAAGGACAGTATGTTGAATTTGATTGAGTCTCAGGCCGCGAATTTGATTTTTGGGCCTCGCCTCCTTTCGATGGTCTTAGTCTAAGGGATAAATATGAAGGCAATGCGAGGATGATTTGAAATTTCTGTAAGACCTCTATGAACCTTTTTTGAATAATTTCTTACGCGTATCTTTTCCTCTTTTGAAAACATGGTCTCCACACCTTTTTTGAAAATTGGGAAAAGCGCCGAAAAAACCGCCGATCCAATATTTTACTGTGTTAAAGCAGTGATTTTTGTTGAACGGCCGCCCGCTTTGTGCTATGATAAAGAGCAGAGATCGCCGAAGAATTTTTCTTCGCGGTCTCTGGTTCATAGAGAACAGGGATAAAGAAAGGAAGCGCTATGGGAAACCGGGGAAAGCTCACCGTCATCTGCGGCCATTACGGCTGCGGAAAAACAAATCTCACCCTGAACCTGGCCCTGAATAAAGCCAAAGAGGGCAGGCAGGTAACAGTGGTGGATCTGGACATTGTGAACCCCTATTTCCGCTCCTCTGAATACCGGGAGCTTCTAAAGCGGTACGGGGTCCGGCTGATCGCCCCGGTCTTCGCGGGAACCACGCTGGACACCCCCACTCTTCCGCCGGAAATCTATTCCATTTTTGAATCAGAAGATCCGGTATTTCTGGACGCCGGAGGGGACGACGCCGGGGCTGTGGCCCTGGGCGGGCTTTTTGAACAGTTCTCCCAAAGAGAATATGAGATGCTCTATGTGATCAACCGTTACCGCATCCTCTCTCAGACGCCCGGGGAAAACGCGCAGCTGCTTCGGGAGATCGAAGCGGCCTCACGCCTTCGCGCCACCGGAGTGGTCAACAACTCCCACCTGGGCGTGGAAACCACCCTTTCCACCGTGCTTTCCGCTCTTCCTTTTGCAGAAGAGACGGCGAAGCTCTGCATGCTGCCTCTCTGTTATTCCACCATTCCCAATTTTGCTATCGAAGAGGGAGCCGCGCTTCCCAAGGGATTGCTGCCCGTTGAACGCTATGTGAAGTTTTCCTGGGAAGATTAAGTCCTCTGCCGGACTTGCCCCAATTCTTCCGACTGCGATATTCCAATTACTCCAAGGAGGGAAATTTATGGCAAGGATCATCGTTGATGAAAAGGTGTGCAAGGGCTGTTCCATGTGCGTACACGCCTGCCCTTTGCATATCATTGAGCTTGCGAAGGACAAGCTCAACAGCAAGGGCTACCATCCGGCCCGGCTCGTCGCCCCCGACAAGTGCGTAGGGTGCGCGGCCTGCGCCACCATGTGCCCCGATACGGCCATCACAGTTGAAAAGTGAAAGGAAGGAAAACGCATGAAAGTTTTGATGAAGGGAAATGAGGCGCTGGCACAGGCTGCCATCAGCGCGGGCTGCCGCCATTTCTTCGGATATCCCATCACTCCTCAGACAGAGCTTGCCGCCTATATGTCCAAGCAGATGCCCAAGATCGGCGGCACTTACTTACAGGCGGAGTCTGAAATCGCCGCCATCAACATGGTGCTGGGCGCTTCGGCCGCCGGGATCCGCGCCATGACCTCTTCCTCCTCCCCCGGGATCAGTTTAAAGGGCGAGGGAATCTCCTATATGGCAGGCTCCGACCTGCCGGCGGTCATCATCAATGTCCAGCGCGGCGGCCCGGGTTTAGGCGGTATCCAGCCCTCCCAGGCCGACTATTGGCAGGCCACCAAGGCTCTGGGCCACGGCGATTTCCAGATCCTGGTATTTGCCCCCTCCACCGTGCAGGAAATGGTAGACCTGGTGTCCAAGGCTTTCGACAAGGCGGACGAGTACCGGATGCCCGCCATGATCCTGGCGGACGGCATGCTGGGCCAGATGATGGAGCCTGTCTCTCTGCCGGAAGAGGGGGAGAAGAAGCTTCCGGAAAAGCCCTGGGCCGCCTCGGGCCATCAGGGAAAACGGACCCACAATATTATCAACTCCCTTTATCTCACCCCCGACAAGCTGGAGGCTCTTGTCAGAGAGCGCTATGCCCGCTATGAGACCGTCAAGGAAAAAGAACAGCTTTGCGAGGAGTACTTAACGGACGATGCAGACCTCATTTTAGTGGCCTACGGCGCCTCCTCCCGTGTGGTGAGAAGCGCGGTCAACAAGGCCCGGGAAAAGGGGCTGAAGGCGGGCCTCATTCGGCCCATCACCCTGTGGCCCTTCCCGGTGAACGCCCTGCAGAAGGCAGCTTCGCACGCCAAGGCAATGCTGGCGGTGGAAATGAGCATGGGACAGATGGTGGACGATGTAAGGCTTGCCATCAACTGCAAGCTTCCGGTCCATTTTTACGGGCGCACCGGCGGCATGATCCCCACGCCCGCCCAAGTGCTGGAGCAGATAGAAAAGCTGATCTAGGAACGATCGCTTGGGGAAGGCCCTTTTGGGGGTGTATCTCTTCCCTCTGCCCCGCAACATGAAGAAGAGAAGAAAGGAAGTTTTGATATGGCAATCGTATTTCAAAAGCCCAAGGTCTTGACCGACGCGCCCATGCATTACTGCCCCGGCTGCACCCACGGCATTGTTCACCGCCTGGTCGCCCAGGCCATCGAGGAGCTGGGCGTAGAGGGCAAGACGGTAGGCGTGGCCTCTGTGGGCTGCTCTGTGATGTGCTACGATTATTTTTCCTGTGATATGGTACAGGCCCCTCACGGCAGAGCCCAGGCGGTGGCCACGGGTCTGAAGCGGGCCCGCCCCGAGAATGTGATCTTCACCTATCAGGGAGACGGCGACCTGGCAGCTATCGGCACGGCGGAAACCGTCCACGCGGCTACCAGAGGGGAAAACATCACCGTGATCTTTATCAATAACGCCATCTATGGCATGACCGGCGGCCAGATGGCCCCCACCTCCCTGCCGGGCCAGATCACCCAGACCACCCCCTACGGAAGAGATGTGAACACCGCCGGTTACCCCGTAAAGGTGTGCGAAATGCTCTCCACCCTAGACGGCGTGGCTTTCGCCCAGCGGGTGACGGTAAACAATGTAAAGAATGTGAATATGGCCCGTAAGGCTATTAAAAAGGCATTCCAGAACCAGCTCGACGGCAAGGGTTATTCCATTGTGGAGGTGCTTTCCACCTGCCCCACTAACTGGGGACTTTCTCCGGTGGAGGCTCTCAAGTGGCTGGAAGAAAATATGCTGCCCTACTATCCCTTAGGTGTTTATAAGGATGTGGAGGAAGGAGTGAAGGTAAAATGAAAGACCTGAACATTGTCTTTGCCGGCTTCGGCGGGCAGGGCGTTCTGTTCGCCGGAAAGGTGACGGCTTACGCCGGGCTTCTGGCGGACAAGGAGATCTCCTGGCTTCCCTCCTACGGGCCGGAAATGCGCGGCGGCACCGCCAACTGCAGCGTGTGCATTTCGGATCGACCCATCGGCTCTCCCCTGGTGACCAATCCCAATGTGCTGGTGGCCATGAACCTTCCCTCCCTGGATAAATTCGTGGACGCCGTGGAGCCCGGCGGCGTGATCATTCTGGACAGCGCCCTCATCGATAAGAAGGTGGAACGTACAGATGTTTCCGTGTTCTATATTCCCTCTTCCGCTCTGGCCGAGAAGGAGGAGGTTCGCGGTCTTTCCAATATGATCCTATTGGGGAAGCTTTTCTCTCAGGTGTGCACCAGCGGCGACTGGGCCTTCTGTACCGACGAGATCCTGGATGCGGCCATTCAAAAGTGTATTCCTCCCCGCAAGGCGGATATGCTGGGAGTCAACCGCAAGGCCATCGCTCTGGGCGCGCAGCAGTAACGACACACATCAAAAAAAGCATCAGGAACTTCTGTGCGCGGCACAGGTTTTTGCAGAAAAAAAAGAAGCACTTGCGGGCCGTATTTTTTACGGCCCGCAAGTGTTTTTCCGGGAAGAGGGTGGAAAGTGCAGGAGGGCCCTGCTCCCTTTTTTGTCAAAAAAGGCATATCGTTATTTTGCACAGTTCCGAAAATGATTTTTCGCAAAAATCCACTTTTTGCTGAAAAGCAATTTGGGAAAAAGGCTTTTCTTTTTCTCCCTGTCCGCTATAATAGTTTAAAGCTTTGATTTCCCGTTGTACAAAGCAGGTGGGAGGAGAAATACGGTTTCTTTTTTGTCCTGTTCAAATGGGAGCATTATGAAAAAGAAAGGTGATTCAGATGTTTCAACTGAAGTGGGTATGGAAAAATCTGGAAGGGTGCCGAAAGCGATATGTCCTCGCCTTGATCTCTACGGCCGTTTTGGCGGTACTGGTGCTGGGGAATTCCCTGATCACGGCCAATATCATGGACACGGTCTTCACTCCGCTTTTATCCTCCGGCACCGTGACAGACGCAGACTTTCACCGGCTTGTCTGGCTGGTGGGGGCGCTGATCGGCTTTACGCTGTTTCGCACGACCCTCAACTATGTATCGGTTATGACCTATGAAACCTGTTCCCAGAAGTTGATTTTTCGGCTTCGCAGGCAGTTGTATCAAAACATGCAGGAGCAGGACCAGGACTTCTACAGCAGGAATCGTACCGGTGATATGATGACCCGCCTTACCGGCGACCTGGATATGGTACGCTTTATGGTGGCATGGGTCATTCGGCAGCTTATCGACTGCTGCATGCTGTTTCTTACCACCTCGATCTGCTTCCTTCTCACAGACTGGCTTTTCGCCCTTTGTCTTTTGGCCGTGACCCCTGCTATCTTTGTTTTGACGAAGATGTTTTCCAAGCGGGTCCATCCCCTCTATGTAAATCTGAGAGAACGCCTTTCTCAGCTGAATACGGCTGCACAAGAGAATATTTCCGGCAACCGTGTGGTGAAGGCCTTTGCCAGAGAGGATTATGAAATTGCCAGGTTTGATGAGAAGAATCAGGCCTATAAAACGGCAAACACCAAAGCCTCTCTCATGTGGCTGAAATTCAGTCCCTATATTGACGGGCTCTCTCAGTCTCTCGCCATTGCCGTGCTGCTGGTGGGCGGCGCTTTCCTGATCTGGGGCCGCATCACCATCGGCACCTTCACGCTGTTCAACTCCCTGTGCTGGACGCTGACGAATCCCATGCGGATGCTGGGTATGCACATCAACGACCTGCAGCGGTTCTTCGCCAGCGCCTCCAAGGTGATCGAGCTGTACTACTCCAAGTCCACCATCACCTCCCGGGACGATGCGGTGAGGCTCACCTCCCGCATGACGGGCGAGATCGAATTCCGGGATGTATCCCTTAATCTGCACGGTTCCCAGGTTCTCAAGCATATCAATCTGCAGGTCAAGCCCGGAGAGACCGTGGCCATCATGGGCCCCACTGGCGCCGGAAAGACCTCGCTTGTAAATCTGATCCCCCGGTTTTCCGATGTGAGCGAAGGACAGCTTTTGATCGACGGGACGCCCGCCAACCGCTATCACCTTTCTGATCTTCGCTCCTCTATCGGCATTGCCACTCAGGATGTATTCCTGTTTTCCGATTCTGTGGACGGCAATATCGCTTACGGGAACACTCAGCTCAGCGAGGAAGAGGTCAAGGAGTTTGCTAAGATGGCGGATGTGGACTTTGCCGAAAAGCTGCCTGAAGGGTTTGACACCGTCATCGGCGAAAGAGGCACCGGCCTTTCCGGCGGGCAGAAGCAGCGCATCGCTTTGGCGCGAGCTCTGGCCGTAAAGCCCTCTATCCTCATTCTGGACGACACCACCTCTGCGGTGGATCTGGAAACAGAAAAGTACATTCAAGAGCAGTTAGCTCACCTTTCCTTCCCCTGTACCAAGCTGATCGTGGCCCAGCGAATTTCCACTACCAAACGGGCGGACAAGATCGTTATCATCGACAAGGGAGAGATCACGGCCTGCGGAACTCATGAGGAGCTTTCCCAACAACCCGGCTACTACAGAGAAGTCTTCCTTCTGCAAAACGGCATGGAAGAAGAGAAAGGAGAGGAATAACATGGCAAGAAATCGCTTTGATGTAGACGAAAACCTGGAAACCCCATTTAATATCAAGCATTTGCTGCGGGCGGGCGTGTATATCGGCAGACACAAGAAAAAGATGATCCTCTCGCTGATCTACTCCGCTATCTCCGCCGCCTGCGCCCTGATCGGTCCCACACTGATCCAGCGCGCCATCAATGTCTCCGTACCCAACAAGGATTGGGGCGAGCTTTTCCTGCTTGCCTCTATTATGCTCGCTTCCATCGTTCTTTCCATTCTCTTTGGCAGAGCCCGGTCCAAGTACATGATCGTGGTAGGCCAGGAGATCATCTACGATATCCGCAAAGACCTGTTTGAACACCTGCAGCGGCTTTCCTTCCAGTTTTACGATGACCGTCCTCACGGAAAGATCCTGACCCGAGTGATCAATTATGTAAACAGCGTCTCCGACGCTTTGTCTAACGGCATCATCAACTTCGTGCTGGAGATCTTTAACCTGATCCTGATCGCCATCTTTATGTTCGCCTGCGATTGGCGCCTGGCCCTTGTGGTGGTGGCGGGCATCCCGTTGTTCCTTGTGATCGTGCTGCTGATCAAGCCCGCACAGCGCCGGGCCTGGCAGGATGTCTCCAACAAGAGCTCCAACCTAAACGCCTATCTCCACGAAAGCCTGGACGGCATGAAGATCACCCAGGCCTTTACCCGGGAAGAGGAAAATGCCGGGATCTTCGACAAGCTTAACAAGAACTGCTACCGCACCTGGATGAAGGCGCAGTACACCTCCAACCTGGTTTGGTATTCGGTGGAAAACATCTCCACCTGGGTGATCGGGGCCATGTATCTGGTGGGGCTTGCCATGCTGGGGCCGGAAGTACAGATCGGCACCCTCATCGCCATTTCCTCCTACGCGAGACGCTTCTGGCAGCCTATTTTGAACCTTGCCAACCTCTACAATACCTTCATCAACGCCGTCGCCTATCTGGAACGCATTTTTGAAATGATCGACGAGCCCATTACGGTGGACGACGCGCCCAACGCCACCGAGCTGCCTCCCATTCGCGGCGATGTGTGCTTTGACGATGTGACCTTCTCCTATGACGGCACTGTGAATGTGCTGGAGCACTTCAACCTGAAGGTCAAGGCCGGTGAATCCATCGCCCTGGTAGGTCCTACCGGAGCGGGGAAAACCACGGTGGTCAATCTGCTTTCCCGCTTTTACAATATCAACGAAGGAAAGCTGCTGCTGGACGGCGTGGATATTGCCGGAGTGACGCTTCACTCCCTGCGCTCTCAGATGGGCATCATGCTGCAGGACAGCTTCATCTTTTCCGGCACCATTATGGACAATATCCGCTACGGCAAGCTGGACGCCACGGATGAAGAGGTGATTGCCGCCGCAAAAACAGTGCGGGCTCACGAATTCATCAGCGAGATGGAGGACGGCTACTACACCCAGGTAAACGAGAGAGGTTCCCGCCTTTCTCAGGGGCAAAAGCAGCTGGTGGCCTTTGCCAGAACGCTGCTTTCCGACCCGAAGATCCTGGTGCTGGACGAGGCCACCTCTTCCATCGACGCCAAAACAGAACGGCTTTTGCAGGAGGGCCTTAACGCCCTGTTGGAGGGACGCACCTCCTTTATCATCGCCCACCGCCTTTCCACCATCAAGAACAGCGACCGCATCCTCTATATCTCCAATAAGGGGATCGCCGAGATGGGCAGCCACAAGGAGCTCTTAGAAAAGCAGGGGTATTATTATCATCTGTACACAGCCCAGCTGGAGAGCTGAGTTTTTTAAAAGGGACAAAGAGGGAGGCGCTTTTGAAAGCGCCTCCCTCTTTGTCTTTTTAAATTCCCAGAATGCGGACGGAGAATTGATAATGGGCTGCCGCTTTCGGCGGCAGGAAAGTGGTGTTCTTTTTGTTTACGAAATTGTCGTCCTCCCGCTTTAGGGTCGCGCAGCCGGTCCAGGGCTCCAGGCACACATAGGGGCCGTCGTTCTTCGCGGACCAGATCCCGAAAAGCGGGAATCCCTCAAAGCTCATCTCCACGCCCTTTCCCGTCGCCTTGTTCACTACTTGCACCTTTTTGGAATTGAGATTTTCAAACACCAAGGCGTCCGTATAAAACAGGTCGTGACGCAAAGGGATCTCTTGCTCCCCATCCAGAGTAAAACCGGTATTTTCATCATCGATCAGCGCGCAGGAGGGGTCGATCAGCGGGCAGCGCTGGGTTTCCGGCTTCTCAAAGCAGATGGTGTAATCCTCAAAGGCAGCGTCCTCCCCTGCCGGGATCAAGAATCCGGGATGGCCGCCGATGGAGAAGGGCATCACCTTGTCTCCGGAATTTTCCACCAGAAACTCTGTTTTGATCCCCTCTGGCGTCAGGGAATAGGTGACGGTCAGGGAAAATTCAAAGGGATAACATTGTCTCGTTTCAAAATCTGAGGAAAGCCTCAGAGAAATAGCGCTCTCCTCCTGAGAGACAAAAGAAAACTCCCGATGGCGGGCAAATCCATGCTGTCCCATTTCATACCAGTTTCCGTCGATCTGGGTTTTTCCATTCCGCAAAGCTCCCACAATGGGGAACAAAACAGGAGCCTGCCCCTTCCAGTATTTTGGGTCCCCCGTCCAAAGATATTCTGTCCCGTTTTTCCCTTTGAGGGAAACGAGCTGCGCACCCAGGCTGTCGATCCCAGCTGTAAACTGAGAATTTTCAATGGTGTAGATCATTTTTACTCCTGCCCTTCCTATTTGTTTTTAAGATGTCGCTGTTAATGTCCGCCAGGAAAACCTTCCGGCATCTAAAACTCAATATCTGCTGTCCAGTATAGCATCTTTCCCATCGCGGCACAAGAAAAAACCTGATGCTCCAAAGCTTTCTCTTTTGAGAACTTTACCTTTTTCCCTTTTTATGTTAGAATCGCCTCAAAAGACACCTAAAAAGGAGGGATGCTCCATGCGCGCTGTGATCCAGCGGGTACACCGTGCCGAAGTGGTGATCGACCACAAGGAGACCCGGAAAACCGGACGGGGGCTGGTGGTATTTCTGGGCGTCATGCAGGGAGATACACAGAAGCAGGCAGATTTTCTCAGCGAAAAGATCAGCGGGCTGAGGATCTTTCCTGATGAAAACGACAAGATGAACCTCTCTCTGGAGGATATTGAGGGAGAGGTTCTGGTGATTTCCAATTTCACTCTGGGCACCGACTGCAAAAAGGGCCGCAGGCCCTCCTTCGACCTGGCAGCCGCCCCCAAAGAGGCAGAGACCCTTTACCGGTATTTTGTCACAAAGGTAAAAGAGCGAAAATTAAACCTGGTGGAAACCGGAGAATTCGGCGCGCACATGGATGTGACCGTCGCGAACGATGGGCCGGTCACCATTCTCATTGACACGGAAAAAATCGGAAAATAAAGGAGAAACTGATGGACAAGGCTTTTTTAGAACTGAGTATGGAAAAAATCGATTTGCCCGCCCCGTGTAAGGGATTTCTTCTTCACAGCGCACAGGCCATCGCCGCGGCAGGGGCAGAAGCTGCCTTATCCGGCGCGGTGGAATTCTTTTACGAGCATGAATTCTCCATTCCTCTTACCACGCCCCTGATCGAGGAGATCGCCGGGCGTTCCGCCCTTTCCCCCTATACGGTCTGGCTCCTGTTTTTCCTGGAAGCCGCCCAGACCGCCAGAAAAGATTATCTGGCCCAGGGAATTTCCGAGGAGATCTTCTGGGAAACCTTTTCAGATCTGCGCTTCAAGGCTTTGGAATGTCAGGAGATCCATCAGGTATGGGGAACCTTTGTGGCCTTTTGGTATCCGATCTTCTATTCCTGTGACATTGTAAAGCTGGGCCGCCTGGAATTTGAAAATACCCGTTTCCCCCTGGACATGCCCTTTGAGGCGGGAGGCGTCTGTGTCAAAAAGGGCGACCCTGTGAAAAGCATCCATATTCCCTCCAGCGGGGAGCCCTTCCACCGGGAAGCACGGCTTATTTCCTACCGGAAAGCCTACGACTTTTTCCGGGAGGAGCTGCAGGGCGGCCCCTTGGTGTGTATCTGCCACTCCTGGCTCTTATATCCGGGCTACCGGCCCCTGCTGCCGAAAAACTCCAATATTCTCAGCTTTCAAAAGGATTTCTCCATCGTCCGGGAAACCAAAGAAGAGAAATTCGACGATGGCTGGAGAGTTTTTGGAGCCGACTGTGAAAAGCCCTTCGCTGAACTGCCGGAAAACACCTCTCTGCAAAAAGCCTTTAAGAGGCATTTTCTTTCCGGCGGCAGCGCGGGAGAAGGGATCGGCGTGTTGATTTTTGACGGAGAAAAATTGATCACTGCCTAAACGCAACCGGAGGTTGCCGGATTGCAAAGCCCATATGGTAGATTTCTCGATCCTTTGAGGATAAAATAGACTGGCAAAGGAGGGGATGTTCATGAAGCTGGGAGAAAAGATCGCTCTGCTGCGAAAAAAAGCGGGGCTTTCCCAGGAAGAGCTGGCCGCCCGGCTGGGGATCTCCCGCCAGGCCGTTTCCCGGTGGGAAACGGGAAGCGCCCAACCGGATTTGGAAAAGGTGGTGGAACTTGCCCGTCTCTTCTCTGTCACAACAGATCACCTTCTGCTGGAAGATGCCATCCTTCAGGAGGAGCCTCAAAAAGAAAGCGACTCTCTTCCCGCTGCGGGACTTGACCCGGCAGTGGAACGGAAACGGAAATTTCGCATTGCTTTTGGTGCCGCCTGTGTTTTCCTGGGGCTGATCACTGCTGTGGCCGCCTTGTTTCTTGCCCAGTCCTATGCCCAAACCCTGACAGAATGGTGGACCGATCTGGGCCGTTTCGGCACGGCGCTTCAAAGCTTTCGAGGCGTTATGCTGGGGGCTGGCTGTCTTCTGTTTCTCTCGGGCTGCTGTATCCTGCTTCGGGAATATCTGAGAAAGGATTAAAGCTGCAAAAAGAGGAAGGAGCCTTTTTATGAGCAAAAAGCTGATTGCTGTTTTCACCGGCCTCCTGCTGGGCGCCGCCGGGATCCTTTGCGCCGTCTTTTTTTCCGATCCGGAAAAGCTGCCCTTTGTAGACCTTTCCTTCTACATCGGCCTGGGGCTTTTGATCCTCGGCCTGTTCTCTTCTCAAAAGGGAGACCCGGTCCTCAACCCGCCCGGCGGAAAGGGCGCGGTGGCCCAAACTCATTTTATCGCCAACGCCGCCATGGAGGACACCAACCGCCGCAGACCCTCAGACGCCCTTCAAAACCGGGTTCTGGAGCTGCGCCCTGCCACCATCTCCCTGCTGCTGGCCGCCCTGATGCTCTTTCTCGCTTTGGGGATTTCCTATCTGCTCCCCTAAAACGGCTTTCTTTTCCCACGAATATTGTCCCGACAGAATAGTGAAGAATGAAAAACAGAAAGTTGTATGCTAAAAGTTGACAGACCAACCCCTTGGCGGCCTGTCAACTTATCCTGGTGCCGTGTGGCCAAGTGACTTTTGCAAGCAAAAAGTCACTCTGAAGTTTCCTGCGGAAACTTCTTCGATTTAAACTCGGTTCGAGTCCGGCTTCGTTTTGGAACACAAAAGCCGCCCTAAACGGGCGGCTTTTGTGTTTGGTGCCGGTGGCCGGACTCGAACCGGCACGGTATCGCTACCGGTGGATTTTGAGTCCACTACGTCTGCCAATTCCATCACACCGGCAAGTGGCGTAACGGGTACATTATAAAGCATAACGCAGTGAAAAGTCAACTGTTAATTCAGGAAATCGCCTCTTTGACGGCATCCTTTAAGAGGGTAAGCCCATGGAGAAGATCCTCGTCGCTGATGAGCAGATCCGGCATCACTTTGATGACGGTATTGCCTCTGCCCACGCGCTCCACGATCAGGCCATTTGCAAAGGCCAGATTCTGTACTTTCTTCGACATGGCCCCCTGAGTGTCATAGCGCCAGAAGTCCACTCCCCACACAAAGCCCATGCCCCGTGTCTTGATCTTTTCCGGGGCTAGCGCCCTGATCTCTTCCATCTCTTTCGCGATGAGCTTCTCCTGCCTGCGCACCTTTTCTTCCACATGCTCATTAAGCATGACCTCCAGACCTGCCTTGGCCGCCACCATGGAAAGCTGGTAGCCGCGGAAGGTGCCGTTGTGCTCGCCGGGCTCCCAGATATCCAACTCCGGCTTGATCAGCACTAAAGCAAAGGGCATTCCGTACCCGCCGATGGACTTGGACTGGGTGACGATATCCGGAACGATCCCCGCGCGCTCAAAGGAGAAGAACCATCCCGTTCTGGCGCAGCCTACCTGAATATCGTCCACGATCATCAGAATATCGTGCTTGTCGCACAGGGCCCGAACGCCCTTGAGCCACTCCGCATCAAAGGGGTTGATCCCGCCGTCCGCCTGGACCGTCTCCAGAATAATGGCGGCGGGCTTATCCACGCCGGAATGGTCGTCCGTGAGCAGCGTTTCCATATACTTGAGGGTGTTAAGCTCCGGGAACATATAGGGGGCGGGGATATGGGTAACATTTTGCAGCGCCACGCCAGCTCCCGCCCGGGACGCGGCGTCGGTAGTCAGGGCAATAGAGCCCAGGGTCATACCGTGGAACCCGCCCATCATGGCAAACACATTCTGCCGCTTTTTCACTTTTCTGGCAAGCTTCAGAGCTGCCTCCACCGCGTTGGTGCCGGTGGGGCCGGGGAACTGGATCTTGTAGTTTAAGCCTCTGGGCTTCAGGATCTTCTCCTCATAAAACTCCAGAAACTCTCTCTTCGGCGCGGTGTACATATCAAGAGCGTGCATCACGCCGTCGCTTTGCAGATACGCAAGGAGCTTTTCCTTGATATAGTCGTTATTGTGGCCGTAATTGAGCCCTCCCGCACCGCAGAAGAAGTCGAGATACTTTTTCCCATCCTCGTCATAGAGGAAGGAGCCCTTTGCGGTGGTGAACACCGTGGGGAAGTTACGGCAGTAGGAGCGGACCTCTGATTCATACTCCTCGAAGGGCCTTGTGTTCTGTTTTGCACTCATTTCTTACCATCCTTTCTACCACGGGAGCTGCCCGTGATTCAGCGATCTACGCCTCCGGAACCTTGCCGGAAGCGGGGCTGTTCGCCGCAAAGGGGGAAATGTCCCCGGCGGCCAGCGGCAACGGGCCAATAGAATAAAATTAGTTTAGATTTTGACCCAGACTCATCTTAACATAAAAAGGAAAAGAAAGAAAGAGGTTTCCGGTATTTTGCCTCCTGAAATTCTACCGGAAACCACTTTTCGACTAAACATGGCAGAACCCCGGCGGGCGGCGCCTGTCGTAAGGAAATCAGGTCTCGAAGAAAAACACATCCGCCGGCGCACCGTCAGGATAGGCGGCCTCCCCGCCTATGCTTTCCATCCGGAAGTTTCCCGAGGTATACTCTGAAACCACCCTGTCCCAGAAGGCCACTGCGGGAAAGTTTTTGGGATGGCGCTTTAGCTGCCAGGAGCCCTTGAACCTGTCAAACAGTTGAAAGGCGGCCCATTTTCCCAGCCCGCACCGGCGGTATCGGAACATGACAAAAAACTCTGACATCGCGTAATCCGTCTTTCCCACTTCGGCGTGATCGTTGACCATTGTAAAGCCCGCAAGCTTTCCATCTGCCTTCAGGAAAAATGCCCAGCGACCGTCCTCTGTCCAGTAATGATCCAGATATTTGTAGCCATAAAGCCCGAGGGAATTCACATCGCCCCCCTCATACTGGGTAAACTCATAATTGTATTTTTCCAAAAGGTTCCGCAGGACCTCTTTTTCCTCTTCCTTTACGGGAACCATTTCAAACTCCATAGGTCCTCCTCCCTGTTTTTGGGGCCTTTATTCGATATTCTCCCCCAGCGTGCCCTTGCTCATAGCGGTGAGATAGGCGTTGATAAAGCCATCCAGGTCGCCGTCCATTACAGCGTTCACATTACCGGTCTCAAAGCCGGTGCGGTGGTCCTTCACCATGGTATAGGGCATGAACACATAGGAGCGGATCTGGCTGCCCCAGGTGATCTCCTTCTGTTCGCCCTTGATATCGCTGATCTTTTCTAGATTTTCCCGCTCCTTAATCTCCACCAGCTTAGAGATTAGCATCTTCATGGCCACGTCACGGTTCTGGTACTGGCTGCGCTCCACCTGGCAGGACACCACAATCCCGGTGGGGATATGGATCAGCCGCACGGCAGAGGAGGTCTTATTGACCTTCTGTCCGCCCGCGCCGCTGGCCCGATAGACCTCCATCTTGATGTCGTCCGGATTGATCTCCACGGAATTGTCCTCGTCGATCTCCGGCATGACCTCCAAAGAGGAAAAGGAGGTGTGCCTGCGCCCGGCAGCGTCAAAGGGAGAGACCCGCACCAGCCTGTGAACTCCCGCCTCGCTTTTGAGAAAGCCGTAGGCGTTTTCTCCCTCCACCAGAATAGAGGCGCTTTTTAAGCCGGCCTCATCCCCATCCAGATAGTCTAAGGTAGAGACCTTGAAGCCGTGGCGCTCGCCCCAGCGGTTGTACATACGAAACAGCATTTCCGCCCAGTCCTGGGCCTCTGTGCCGCCGGACCCGGCATGGAAGGTCAAAATAGCGTTTTTGGAATCGTATTCCCCAGTGAGCAGCGTGGTGAGCCGCATGGTCTCGATCTCGCTTTGGATGGCGGCAAGCTCCTCCTGCACCTCCGGGATCAGGGAAAGGTCCTCAGCCTCGTCCCCCATTTCGATGAGGGCCAGGGCGTCCTCCGCCCGGGCGGACAGCTTCCGGTAGGTCTCTTCCTTCCCCTTGAGGGCCGCCATGCGCTGAGTGACCTTCTGGGCCGTCTCCATATTGTCCCAAAATCCGGGCTCGGCGGCTTTATGCTCCAGCATATCCACCTCTTCCCGAAGCTTTTCAAGACCCAGAGCGTTTTTCAACTCCTCCAGGGCCCTCTCCTTTTCCTCCAGTTCGTGCTTCAGCTCTTCAAATTGCAGCATAGAATTGATCCTCTCATCACCATGATTTCCGATTGACCTGACATTCACTTTGAAAGCCGCTTGTGATCCGGCTCATATTATACCGAAATCCGTGAAAAAAGTAAACCGCTTCCCGCAAAATACTCCTTTCCTCCTCTTGAGCCCACAGGGAGATGAAAAAAACGCTTCCTTCGCGGGAAGCGTTTTTCATCTCCGGCAAACTGCAAATCTGATTTACAGCACGAGCATAAGGTTATTGTAGTTCTTCTCTTTGGCTTTTTTCTGAACTGTAAACCAGTCAACGATGGCAAGAATTCCGCAAACGCCGGCTGTCAGGAGCTTCAGGATCCCCATTCCCGTATCTCCCAGCATAAAGCGGTCAATACCCAAACCTCCCAGAAAAATGGAAACCAATAAAATAGTGGTAGGATCTTTGAACTCCACGGCGGAAGCCATCTGGAACTTGGATTCATCGGCGCTCAAAAGCTTCTCCTTCAAAAAAACGATCTTTTCTGCCGGCAGATACTTTTGATTTGTCATCACAAACATATCGACCTTATCCTGTGTCATGCTCTTCTCTCCTCTATATTTTTATTGACCGGGGACATGCAATCTCCGCACACAATAGCCCATCAGCACAAAGGCATAACCCAAAAGAACCCAATTAAGCCATTTCCCTTTTGGCATAAATCGAAGGTCTCTGTGTGCAAACGCCCAGCAGAACAAGGGCGTAGGGAGAAAAAGCAAATGGTGCCGGATCGCCTGCTGCCAATCCCCACGCAGAAAACAGAGCCATGCCCGCGTCAATCCACAGCCGGGACACGGAATATGAAAGAGCCGGTAAAACGGACACCCAAATACACAGATAACTGTCAAAAGGCAGAAAGCAGAAAGGTGTACCGCCAGGAACCGAAGCCATGGTCTGCGAACTGCTGCGTTGATGTGCATCTCCCCCTCTGGTAGTACAATATTACAATACTACAGTATTTAAAGTATGTCAAGGAAAATAATACAATAGTATTGTTGAATTGTTTTTCTGTGAGGTTATCTATGTTAAGTCAACGAATCCGTCAACTGCGCATGGCGCAAAATATCAGTCAAGTGGAGCTTGCAAAACGGCTGGGTATATCAAAGCAGAGCGTTTCCAACTGGGAAAACGACAATATCCTGCCCTCCATAGAAATGCTGCTGAAGCTTTCGGATGTCTTTCACACATCCACCGATGATCTGCTGGGCCGAAGCTGCGACCGTTACCTGGATATCACGGGTGTGTCCGAAAACGCCGCGGCTCATTTGCAGCTTCTTGTGGATGATCTTCGCACAGGGGGCAAATCTTCTGAATGACGCCGATAATAGGTGCTGTTTGATTTCTCCGGTCTGTTCTTTCAAAGGACATCATAATCTGCTTCACCGCCAGGAAAAGCGCGGTTTCATATCCTCGGGACATGAAATGCCGACAGTCTCTGGGTCCGCGAAGGCTTTTACAGGAGTGCTGCGAATTCACACATTTGCAGCACTCCTTTTTCTTTTCCATACCGGGCATTTTCCAAAATCAGATAAAATATTAACAGAGTGAAAATAAACTTCGTTTTCGTTGCGCTTTGGGAAAAAATCGTGTAGAATAGAAGTCGCAGGGCCCTTTCCTCACAGGAATCAGGGCCGCGCTTTTCAAGAAAGGAATGGCTGAGATCATGCTTGACTACACTGGGCTCAAATGCCCTGTTTGCGGGGCGCCCTTCCGGGACGAGGACGATATCGTGGTCTGCCCGGAATGTGGCGCGCCTTATCATAGGGCCTGCTTTGAACAAAAGGGAGCCTGTATCTATACCGAGACGCTTCACAAGGAGGGAAAATCCTGGGAGCCTCCGGCCGCCCCAAAGGCCGTCGATCCCCGGGCGGAGATCAAGGATCAGGAGTGTCCGGCCTGCGGTCTGCTCAACTCTCACAGCGCCCTGTTCTGCAACCGCTGCGGAGCCTCTCTTTCCGGAGAGCCTCAGGTGCACCGAAACGGCCCCCAAAGCGCGCCTCACGGGCAGGGACAGACGCCTCCGCCCTTTTACAACGCCCCCTTTCCCCCTGCTCCGGGAGGCCTCGGGGGTATGCCCTATGTTACAGATCCCATGGGCGGAGTGAGCCCCACAGAGCTTCTGGAAACAGACGTCACCTTCGGCGATGTGTCAAAGCTGGTCAAACAAAACACGGCCTATTATATGCCTGTATTCCGTTATATGAAGGAACGCAGGAAAAACAAGTTCAATTTCTGCGCCTTTCTGTTTTCCGGAGCCTGGCTGCTGTACCGCAAGCAGTATAAATACGGGATCCTCGTCACGGCCCTGATCTTCGCTTTGTATGTGGGCTATCTGTGCCTGTATCTCTTTTTATCCGCTCCCACTTTTCTGGACTTTGCGGGCCAGCTTGGGATCGACCTTGCCGCGGCCCAGGGGATCACAAGCCAGCAGATGGCCAATTTGGTGGCCCAGCTGGCCGATCATCCCGAGCTGTACCTGCGTGTCGCCTCCCCCATGATCTGCCTTTTTGGGATGCTCATTGTGATGATCTTCACCGGCGTGCGCGGCAACAAAATGTATATGAAGCACTGTGTGCGCACCGTTCAAAGCGTGAAGTCCGCCGCCGGGCGCACCGGAGAATCGGAAAGCGCCATGCTGACGGAAAAGGGCGGCGTGAATGTGCCAGTGGCCGTCTGCCTGTTTGTCTGCTACCTGATCGTGGTGAATATCCCCCTGCTGATCTGAGCGTTTTCGTCTGAAACACTGCTATTGTGCGAGGAGAAAAAGATATGAAAAGAATAAGAAAAGCGGTGATTCCCGCTGCGGGTCTGGGGACCCGCGTTCTGCCCGCCACCAAGTCCATGCCGAAAGAGATGCTGCCTATTGTGGACAAGCCGGCCATCCAGTACATCGTGGAAGAGGCCGCCGCCTCCGGGATCGAAGAGATCCTGATCATCACCAATCGGGGCAAGGGCCTTCTGGAGGATCATTTTGACCGGGCTCCGGAGCTGGAGGAGCGATTAAGGGGCGACCCGGAAAAGGCGTCCGTTTTGGAGGAGGTCGTCAAGATTTCCAGGCTGGCGGACATTTTCTATGTGCGCCAAAAGGAGACCAGAGGGCTGGGCCACGCCATCAGCTGTGCGAAGGCCTTTGTGGGAGACGAGCCCTTTGCCGTGCTCTACGGGGACGATGTGATCCTGGGCGAAGACCCTGTATGCGCCCAGCTGATTCGCGCCTACGAGGAATTCGGTCTGGGTACGGTAGGCGTTAAGGAGGTGTCCCGGGAGGCGATCCGCAAGTATTCCTCCCTGAAGCTCGAGCCCTTGAGAGACAATCTTTTCCACTGTACGGATATGATCGAAAAGCCCAAAGTGGGGCAGGAATTTTCCCTCTATTCCATTTTGGGCCGCTGTGTTCTGCCTCCGGAGATCTTCGATATTTTAGAGGCGACGCTGCCCGGGGCAGGCGGGGAGATCCAACTGACAGACGCCATGCGCACTCTGGCAGCCGAAAAAGGGATGATCGCCGTGGACTTCTTCGGAAAGCGCTACGACATGGGAAACAAGCTGGGGATCATGCAGGCGAGCGTGGAGACCGCCCTGCGCCACCCGGAGATCGGAGAGGAGTTTCGCGCCTATCTGAAGCAGCTGAGCAAAACCCTGTAAGTTCACGGATTTTTCCGCTTTTTTCTTGACTTTTTGGGAATCCATGGTATATAATGAGAAACGCTGATCTCTTCCGCTTTTGGAGAGGTACAGTTTGTTTGAAGCCTGGGGCTTTCGCTTTCGGGATACAAAAGGCTTTCCGCTTTTCTGTTTCCGGATCCCGTAAGATCCCGGCAGCTTCAAGCTTTCCTTGCTCCGCGATAAACCAAAATGCGCGGGGCCAAAAGACCAGAAGGAGGTGCAATACAAATGGCAGATGGAAAGAACATCTACGAGACCGTCATCATCACTTCCGCCAAGCTTGGAGAAGAGGGCAGTGAGGCTCTTGTAGAAAGGTTCAAGGCTCTTATTGAAGAGCACGGTACTGTTACAAGTGTTGACGATTGGGGGAAGCGTCGTTTCGCCTATCCCATCCAGAAGCAGACTGAGGGCTATTACACTCTTATCAGCTTTGAAAGCACGCCTGACTTTACCGCAGAGCTGGACAGACGCTATCAGATCACCGATGGAATCCTGCGCACGATTATCGTGAAGCTCGACCCCCGTCATGTAAACGCCCAGAAGGCTCAGAAGCCCCAGAAAGCTGAAGAGGACCATGTAGATGTGGAAGCTATCGCAGCAGAGACGGCAGAAGCCCCTGCTCCGGAAGCTCCCGTCGAGGAACCCGCTGCGGAACCCTCCGCTCCGGAAAGTGCAGAGTAATCTGCAAACCATGAAAGAGAGTGCCTGATTATGCTGAATATTGCCGCTATTATGGGCAGGCTCACCGCCGACCCGGAACTGAAAAGCACGCAGACAGGCGTTTCTGTCGTCAGCTTCACCCTTGCAGTGGATCGCTCCTATGCCAAAGCCGGCACAGAGCGTCAGACTGATTTTATCAATGTGGTGGCTTGGCGCAGCACGGCTGAATTCATATGCCGGTATTTTACCAAAGGGCAGATGATGGCTGTTTCCGGCTCCATCCAGACGAGAAATTACGAGGACAAGCAGGGAAACAAGCGCACCGCTTTTGAAATCGTGGCCAATGATGTCAGCTTTACCGGTTCCAAGCGGGAAAGCGGCGGTGCCTCCTCCTATGAGGACAGCGCTCCTGCCGTTTCCAAGCCGGCCGCGTTCAGCGACCCCGCTCCCGCCTATTCCAGCGGAAGCAGCGAGGATTTCGAAGAGATCCTGGGAGACGACGATCTTCCTTTCTAAGATTTCTCTTCAGACTAATTTGTGTTAAGGAGGCTTTTGGTTATGGCTGATAGACCCGAAAGAGAAGTCCGCCGCGGCGGACGCAAGGGACGCAAAAAGGTATGCAGCTTCTGTGTTGACAGAGCGGAATATATCGACTACAAGGATGTCGCGAAGCTTCGTCGCTTTATCTCGGAAAGAGGGAAGATCCTTCCCCGCCGTGTAACCGGCACCTGCGCTTATCATCAGCGCGCTCTGACCGTGGCGATCAAGCGTGCGAGACACCTTGCCCTGCTCCCTTATACCAGCGACTGATTTTTTCAAAGAACAGGAGACTTCCCGTTTTCCGGGAAGTCTCCTTTCCTATTTCTCCATTAGATCTTATTTAAAGGAGGGACAAAACCGTGAAATACTTTGACTCTCATGTTCACTTTTTCCCGGAATTTTTAGCGAATAAAGCACTGACCCGCCTGGCGGATGTATGCGGATGCCCTTACTATTCCGAAGGGACGAAGGACGATACGCAAAAGAAGCTCCAGGAATGGAACTGTGCGGGCGGACTGCTGCTCTCCATCGCCACCAATGAAAAACAGCAGACCTCTGTAAACGACTTTGCCGCCGCCTCCCAAGCGGACGCCCTTTACGCCTTCGGCAGCGTATTTCCCGGCGCGGCAAACATGAAGGAAGAGCTCAGGCGCATCAAGTCCCTTGGACTGCGGGGAGTCAAGCTGCATCCGGACTATCAGGAGTTCTTCGTGCTGGAGGACCGGGCCATGGAGATCTACGAGGAAGCGGAAAAGCTGGGTCTGCCCATTGCCTTTCACGCCGGGCGGGACCCCTACTCCCCCAACGCCGTTCACTGCACGCCGGAGGCCCTGGGAAAAATCGCGGAGCTGTTCCCGAGGCTCACCATCATCGCCGCCCACATGGGCGGACTGGCAATGCCTCAGGAAGCCGCAAAGCATTTGGCCGGAAAGAAAAATGTGTATTTTGACACTGCCTTTGCCTCCCATTTTCTTACCCTCTCTCAGTTTGAAGAGCTGACCCGGCTGCACGGCGCAGACCGGGTTCTGTTTGCCACGGACTGCCCCTGGAGCACCGTTCCTCTGGAGCGGGAGCTGCTTGAGGCCTGCTCCTTGAGCGCCTCCCAAAAGGAAGCCATCGCCTGTGAGAATGTCCAGGCCCTTTTGCAGATCAGGATTTGACTTTTAGGGGAAAATTGGGTAGAATAACACCACAATGGCAGCCGGAAGATCCATTTTCCGTCCCGTACAATACTTCTGTGAAAAAGGATATCCCATCCCATGAAAAAACTTTTTTCTCTTTTGGCCCTCTGTCTTTGCCTGTGTCTGAGCGGATGCAGCAATCCGGACTCTTTGCGCCTGGATCTCTTCGAGGGCTATGGAAATCATCTGCGGCTTTTGCACCTCAACGCCAGCTCACAGGAAAGAAGAGAGCGAATCGAAGCGTTTTCCCGCGTTTTTGAGGATCCGCAGCCTCTCTCCAAATCCATAGACCTGTTCGCCTATTACCCTGACTACCAACTGACCATCACCTCTTCGGAAAAGGATGGTTCCCTCGACGCGGTGGTAGATATTAATGGAGATTTTGTGGATTTCTATTACGCTGATTCCGGAGAAGAGCCTGTGATCTATCGTTCTCAGATGTCCGCACAGGAATTTCTGATTTTAGTCAATCAGGTTTAACTTCCAACAGTTGGAAAGCCGGAACGCCGGCCCGAGTCTGGCTTGTCTGCAGGGAAGCAGGAGGGAGCGTGAAAATATCCCGTGAACTATCAGGTAAAGTGTCATCAGCACATTTTTGAATCCGGGACGAAATTCCGGCAATGCCACGCGTCCACTGTCTGCGTCCTGCCGGACGGCAATCTGGGAGCGGCATGGTTCGGCGGAGAGCGGGAAAAGGCGCCGGATGTGGCCATCTGGTTTGCGAGAAGAGAGAAAGGCGAATGGGCAGAACCCAGAAAGATCGCCGAGGCTCCGGGGATCCCCTGTTGGAACCCGGTGCTTTTCGCCCACGGAGAGCGGCTTTTTCTGTTTTACAAGGTGGGAAAGGAAATTCCCCGGTGGCAGACCTTCGTGAAGGAATCCACAGACAGCGGTCTCAACTGGAGTAAAGAGCGGGAGCTGGTGCCGGGAGACTTTGGCGGCCGCGGACCTGTAAAAAACAAATGTATCACTCTGCTGGACGGCGCGATCCTGGCCCCGGCTTCCACGGAAGCGGATGGCTGGGCCTGCTTTAGCGACCGCTCTGAGGACGGAGGAAGAACCTGGAAAAGAAGCCCGGATGTGCCGGCGGAAAGAGGAATGTTCAGCGGCAGCGGCATGATCCAGCCCACCCTGTGGCAGGATGAGGAAGGGACCGTCCATATGCTGATGCGCAGCAGCGAGGGGGCCATCTACACAAGCCAATCGGGAGATGGCGGGCGCAGCTGGAGCATGGCCCGGCGGACAACGCTTCCCAACAACAACTGTGGAATTGATTTGGTCAGACTGGCAGACGGCAGGCTGGTGCTGGTATACAATCCGGTTTCCGGCAACTGGGCGGCGCGCTCCCCCATCGCCTTTTCGGTGTCGGAGGATAACGGCAAAACCTGGAGCAAGCCGGAAATTCTGGACTACTCCCCTGCCCAGGCCAATCTGGAGCGGGCGGAGTTCTCCTACCCCGCCATTGTGGCGGACGGCAACGAGGTCTATCTCACCTACACCTGGAAGCGCAGAACCATTGCTTTCTGGCACCTGCATTTCCCGAAGCGGGAAGAAAAGGAAGGACTTCCGGAGGGGCTGTGGCCGGTAATGCTGACGCCCTTTACAGCGGAAAAGGAAGTGGATTATAGCGGCCTGAAGGCCCTGACAAGATGGTATTTGAACAACGGCGCGGCGGGGCTGTTTGCCGTGTGCCTTTCCAACGAGATGGAGCTGCTGACCGAAGAGGAGCGCTTGAAAATTTCCGCCTGTGTGAAGGAGACGGCGGGAGCGGTCCCCGTGGCGTCCACCGCCTATGTGGAATCATACCCCGCGAAGGGCGATGATCCGGCAAAGGAGCTGATCGCCTCTGTAAAAAGGATGGCGGCTGCCGGGGCGGATATCGTCGTATTGCTGACAAATTCTCTCTGCGGCCGGGACGAAGGCGAGGATCGGATCAAGGAGACCATCACTAAGGTCCTGGCGGCGGCGCCGGAGGTCTGCTTCGGCCTGTACGAATGTCCCAGGCCCTACAAAAGGCTGTTCTCCCCGGAGCTTGTGGCCTGGTGCGCGAAAACAGGGCGCTTCGTGCTCTATAAGGAGACCTCCCTGAGTCTGGACGCACTGGCAAAAAAACTGGAGGCGGTAAAGGGGACTCCTCTAAAGATCTACAACGCAGACTCCTCCCTAATGTACGGTTTCCTGAAGCTGGGCGGCCACGGCCACTGCGGCGTCATGCTGAATTTCCATCCGGAGCTGTACCGCTGGATGATGGAAAACTGGAGGGACGACCGGCAGCTGGCGGAAGAGACTCAGCAGCTGATGACCGTCACCGCCCATATCGAGAGGCAGTGCTATCCCAGAAGCGCCAAATATGCTCTGAGCAGAAGAGGCGTACCCATCGGACAGATCTGTCGGCGGGAAAACGCCGACGAGTGGAGCGCATCCTGCGAAAGGGCCGTGGAGGATATGGAGCGGTTTACAGGAGATTACCTTGCAAAGCTGAAGCGGAACATGCTGTAAACTTATCCTTACATGGTGTTTTGGCAGAAAGAGTTTTTGATTGAACGGATAACGATTACAAACAATAGGGGACTGTTTCAAAAAATGAAACAGTCCCTGTTTTCTACAGCAGTCTTTTGAGCTTTCCCCCACAGCGGCAGCGATACCGGTTAGGAAGCTTCACCGCCTTTGACATCCGCTTTCTGGGGAAAACCGCTCCGCATTTCTCGCATTGCAGCACATATTTTACCTGCTCCTGCCTGAGAGGCTCTGCCGGACCCTCCAGCTTTACAGCTCTGGTCACAGAGATCCCCCAGGCCTCTTTGACCCTTTCGCCGTACTGCTTCCAGCGCTTGCCATGATTATGGCAGCCTTTACAAGTATGCAGAAGCTCATGGATCAGCACCTCTTTTACCTTCTGCGGCTCCTCCAAAATCGAAGAGGAAAGCTCGATCTCATAGAACCCGCCCCGGTCATAACAGCAGCCCAGACGGCGCTTGGCCCTGGTATTGTAGAGCACCCGAGGACAGATATTGGAGGGAACCGGGACAGAAAGTCTGTGAAGGGAAAGGATCAGCTCCTGCATCATAGCGTCTATCTCCTGCGCAGTCATTTCCTTCCCCCCCCCCCCCCTTCTTTTCGTTCAGTATACAGAAGAAGCGGGAAAACTTCAAGCATGCCTTTCTCTTTTAAGAGCGTTCCTCTTTTTTGCTCCGATACTGCCCTAAAAGGCCGTCATATTTTTTTCCGGCAGCCCAAAAGCAAAATTCAAATCCGGCACAGATCAACGCAAAGCAGACGAGAAAAATCACACAGAACAGGACCCAGGCCCCTGCGTTTCCTCTGGGGACCCAGCCGAACCCCGCCGCGCAAAGGCTTACAAGGCCCAAAGCGGGCAGGGCGAACAGCAAAAGCCGCAGGGAATACCGCATTTTCTGAATGACCTGCCCGGAAAAGAAGACAAATTGCAGCAGTGTGATCCCCGCCGCCAGCAGAAAGATCTGAAACAGACTGGAAATCTTCACCGTTTTCTCCCCTATGAGCCAGCTGATGGTGATAAAAATCAGGATCGAGGCAGTAAAGCACAGGCTCAGCCAGGACTTGAATTCTACTACAAACCGAAAAAATTTTTTCATCTCATTGCTCCTTTCATCCTATAGTCCCAGTTTTTTCTTGATATAGGGAACATATTGACGGGATATCACAAGCTGTTCTCCATTGGCCATTGTCACCAGCATCCGCCCTCCGAAGTCCGGACGCAGAGAACGGATCCCATTAAAATTCACGATGGATGACTTGGTGGCGCGAAAGAAATCGCAGGCGGCAAGCCGCTCTTCCAGCTCATAGAGGCGCAGGGGCGTTTCATAGACCTCTTTCTCCGTATAGAGAAAGGTCTTTTTGTCCGCCGTATCGATGTAAAGTACTTCTTCGGCTTCCAAAAGATAGGTCTGCCCGGCTCGAACTCCTGTCAGCTTTTTGTTTAGGATCTGCAAAAATCCCAGAAGCTTCTTGATCTGCGAATCAGAAGCTTTCAGGCAGCGAATGATAATTTCCGGTTCCGCAAACTCTGCCCCTTCTTCAATCGACAGCCGCATGTTGTTTTCTCCTTTCCGTGATCACCGCTTCAGTATATCCTGAATGATGAAGGGAATCAATGGATTTTCCCTCACCTGCCGAAATCCCCGACTAAGCTGCAAAAGGGACTGCTGAAAACAGCAGTCCCTTGGAAAAACAGCAGTCCCTCAGAAAAACTACTTGCGGGCCCCGGTATGGCCCGCATTTCATGTCCTTCGGGCATGAAACCGTACTTTTTCTCCATTGTTATGCGTATTTCATACTACTTTTACGGTACTCCCCCGAAAAAACTACTTGGTTCTTTTTCCCAGTCTTTCCGGCACAAGCTCCAAATTCGGATGTAAAGCAGATCAGCTTTTCACTTCTTTCTCCGCATAAGCCACATACCGGTCATGGGGCATGTCCACTCCCCGGAAATTCTTGATCCAGCTATCTTCCTTCAGCATCCCGTTTCTTTGGGCCACCCTCTGAGAAGCGGAATTGGTATCCCGGATGATCGAGCACACCTCTTTGGCCCCCAAAACAGAAAAGGCATACTCCTTACAGGCCCTTGCCGCCTCTGTCGCATAGCCGTTATGCCAGCAGTCCCGGCGAAAGAGATAGCCGATCTCCAGTACCTCCTCTTCCTTCCAGGGCTGCATGGTCAGCCCGCACTG
The DNA here is from genome assembly GCA_946554335.1 of uncultured Neglectibacter sp. Classification (GTDB taxonomy): domain Bacteria; phylum Bacillota; class Clostridia; order Oscillospirales; family Acutalibacteraceae; genus Acutalibacter. Next base: position 93,009 of record CAMNSA010000002.1, on the reverse strand, counting down.
GCCGATCAGATCTCCTGTCTCCTTCAAAATAACAGCCCACAGGCCGAAGCCATACTTTTCATATCGGGCAAGCTGCCGACCGATCCAGCCCTCCACCTCGGCGGTAGTAAAGGCGCCCTCGTAGGCGTACATGGTCTTTTCATCCTGCATGATCTTACACAGGGCGGGAAGGTCTTCTTTTGTAAGCTTTCTGAGCGTAAGGCGTTCCGTTTCCAAAATCATGTTTTTTCCTCCTATTCTCAGGAGCCCGTGGATTTATAGTGCCGAAGCCCTACCCGCCAGAAGAGAAAGCAGGGGATCATAAACCAGGTGGACAAAAGGGGCAGAAAGATGTAAAGGGGATTTGTTTTTTGCCCCAGCAAATAGAGCAGAGGATAGTACTGGGTCAAGGCATAGGGCACGATGAAGGTGGTAAAGAACAGCACCGGCTTTCCATACACCGACCAGGGGTACTTTCCGTGCTCCTTCCCGCCGTCCGACAGGATATTGCCTACCTCCAGCCCTTCGGTGGTGAAAAAGGAGCAGGCGGCCACCAGGACAAAGATAGCGGCAAAGAGCAACGCTCCCCCCAGGATCATGAAAATCAGAGTCAGAACCTTCCAAAAATCCCAGTTCACCCCCGCGGTAGCAATGGCGTAGGGCAGCAGCACCACCGCCTGAAGCACTCTGCCGATGCGGGCAAAGTCGAACCGGCTCATCAGCACCTGAAACACCGTATTTCTGGGGCGCACCAGGATCCGGTCAAACTGGCCGTTCCCCAGCATGACGGGAAAACGGTCAAAGCCTCTGGCGAAAAATTCCGCGATATAAAACTGGAGCAAAACTACGCTATAGCATAGCAAGACCTGACTGTAGGTGAATCCCCCAATTTTATGAAACCGCTGGAAGAGGAAGAAGATCCCTAAAAACACATTGACCGTCACCAGCGCCTGCGCGAACACTGCCAGAAAAAAGGAGGCCTTGTACTGCATTGCGCCCTTTAAGTGGATCCCGAAATATTTTCTGTACAGTCTCATGTCTTTTCCCTCCTTGAACATATGCTCCATCTCATATGGCTCAACCTCCCAAAAGGACCGTGCGTTTCATGGCGCACCGCTCCATCAGCTTTCCCACCAGGACTAGGGCGAGAAGCCAGAATAGCTGCAAGGCTACCACCCGGTAAAGAAACGCTCCGCTGATGTCCCCGGAATAGATCCGCAAGGGGGCGTTCAGCATGGAGGCAAAGGGCAAAAGCTCTACCACCTGCCGCACCCCGTCCGGCAGAAAGGGAATGGGAATCACCGCGCCCTGTAGAAACTCGACGAGAGAAGCGGACAAGGCCCTGACCCCTTCTGTGGCGATGGTAAAGAAGGTGGAAAAGTAGACGATCTGGACAAAGGCCACCGCCACCAGTGAACCCAACACCAGAGAGAAGAGCGCCCAGAAAAATGCCGGAGCTCCGGCGGGACCTGCAAGCCCGTAGGGAGCAGGCAGAAACGGAGCTATCAAAAAGATCGGGATACAGCGAAGCAGTACGGAAGAGATACGCCTTGCTGCCGTGCGGGAAAACCACATCCCGTAAACGCTCACAGGCCTGCACAGCTCATAAGCCACCGTGCCACTTTGCACAGACTCAAAAATATCGTTTTCAAAGCCCCAAGGCTGAAACAGAGCCAAAAGTGCCTGCTGCAGCCACACATAGGTGGCGGTAGCCTGAAAGCTCATGGGAAAAGCCTCCGGCTCTGCCTGATAAAAGGCGCGGTAGGCCAGAATCAGCAGAGCGCCCCACACAAACTGTGTAGATAATCCTGCCAGCGCCGCGATTCGGTATTGCAGGCTCGTGACAAAGCGAAGGCGGAAAAAAGAAAAGTATTTTTTCATATTCCATTTCCCCCTTCTAAATATCATACTGCTTATATAGCTGGGCCAGGGTCTCGTCGATCTGCCCGGAATTTTCCCCGCCTACAGCAGCGCTGATATCCTCCAAAGTCCCGTCCAGCAAAAGCCTCCCCTTCCCGATCAGGATCACCCGGCTGGCCAGGGCCTCGATGTCCTGCATATCATGGGTGGTAAGGATCACAGTGGTCTTTTCCTCCCGGTTGAGCTCCTTGATAAATTCCCGCACCGCCAGCTTGGACACAGCGTCCAGCCCGATGGTAGGCTCGTCCAAAAACAACACCTTCGGACTGTGCAGCAGAGAGGCCGCGATCTCGCAGCGCATCCGCTGGCCCAAAGAGAGCTGACGGGTAGGCGTGCGCAAAAGCTGACTAAGCTCCAGCAGCTCTGTCAATCGGGAAAGGTTCTTTTGATAAAGGCTGTCCTCAATGGAATAGATCTCACGAAGCAGTTCAAAGGAATCGATGACGGGCACGTCCCACCAGAGCTGTGAGCGCTGGCCGAATACGACGCCGATATGTTTTACGTGCTCCTTACGCTCTTTCCAGGGAACTCTGCCGTCGATCCGGCATTCGCCGCCGTCCGGCGTCAGAATCCCGCTCAGGATCTTGATGGTGCTGCTCTTCCCGGCCCCGTTGGGGCCGATATAGCCTACCATCTCTCCCTCCCCTATGGAAAAGCTCACATCGGAAAGGGCGTGGATCTCCTCGTACTCCCGGTGAAACAGCGCCTTTACTGCCTGAGAAAACCCGGCATTGCGCCTTGCCACCCGGAAGCTCTTTTGCAAATGAGAAACCTCGATCATACGATCTATTCACCGTCCTTTTTCATTTTACCGGCTTCAGCAGGGAAAAGGCCATCCCCTTTCAAAGCCGGTGCAGTTTTGTTGGAAAATCCGAATCCTCCCAAAAAAGCTGACACGCCCGCTTTTTCAAACCATTTGAGAACGCCGCAAGGCCCCGGAGGAAAGCTCCCCCAGGGGTATCATTCTCATCAGGCGGCAAAGATCCGCATTTTCACCTGCCTTTGGCAGCGTCAACGTAACGCGGTCAAAAAGAGGCGGATTTTCATTATACCGGTCAAATTAAAGAAAGTCAATAAAAAATTTCTTGATTTTCGGGATTTGATAGTAAAATCAGAGATTTTATTTTTCCGGAGAAGAAAACAGGTTATTTCCCCCCGGTCAGGATCCCCACATTTTTGGGGCCCTTGAAGTCGAAGGTCACAAGCTCATAGGGGACTCCCTGCTCTTTGAGATAGAGACAGATCTCTTCCACCAGGGCCTTTGTGCCCAGCTTTCTTGTCCTGTCCCAGTAATTGCAGCAGGGCACCACCAGCACGGGGGTGGTAAGAGCGCTTTCCACCACCGGACGAGTAGCCTGATCCGGGTGCAGACCCACCACCAGGTCATAGAAACCTGCCATATCTGAGGTGTATTCGCACTCTCTGTTCTCCACACCTTTTAATACATATCCCCTCGGGTCGATGACCTCGCTGCGATAATTGTACTTTTTATTCAGCAGCTTTGTGAGCATTCCCTGCCCGCCTGCCACATCCGCAATATAGGTGATCTCCCGCCCAAAGCGCTCATAGATAAATTTTGCCACTGCCTCGAACCGCTCCTCAGAGCCGTGGCATTTTGTCTGCTGCCTTCCCATCCTGCTCTCCCTTTTGTCTTTTTCTTTCCGTTATGACAGAGTATATCAGGAAGCGGGAGCCCTGTCAAAGCTGATCTGTAAAGATATATGCGCAGAAACGATGGAACGGTTAAAACAGCTTAATCCATCCGCTTTGCTCTACAAGCTCACCAGCTTCTTCGGTCTGAAGCCACTGAGCCAGCTTTCTGGCGGAGGAGTTTTCCGGTTCGTCTGCACGGATCACAGCATAATAGCTATATGTCAGAGGATAGGCGCCGTTTGCGATATTTTTCTCAGTCGGCTCCATTCCGTTTACGGAAAGTAATTTTAATCCCCTGTGTTGGTAGTTGGAGAAATTGCGGTGCATGGTATAACCATAGGGCGCGATTCCAAAACCGTCAACCTCCGCCTGCGCGGTTTCCTGCAAACGGTAGATTACCTCGTTCCAGTTGTCAAAAGAATACTGCTCTTGTATCTGATCGTTTAAGGGAACTCCCCTAAGGATCCGGTATTCCAGCTGCGCCTGACGGTCATCGTCCAGTCCGCTCGTTCCGCACAGAGGGAAGAGAGCCTGATTTTCACCGCCCAGCTTGGACCAGTTTTGAATCGAATAATCGCCGTAGATCTGCCGCAGTTGCTCGATAGAGACATTCTTTGCCGTGTTTTGCTTCGGCGTAAGGAACGCCAGCCCCTCTCTGGCAATTTCATATTTTTCCAGCTGTACCCCGGCGTTTTCGGCCTCTTTCAGTATTTCATCCTCAGGGGCTGGAACCAGGATCAGATCCGTATCGCCCGTAATCAGCTTTTCATAGGCGGATCGGGTTCTTGAATGGTGGAACCCATGAGGGTCGTTGATCCCGTGCATGGTATAGTAGAGGTTGTTTGCCAGATTCTGCATCAGCTTGGAGCCGTCTACTCTTGGATAAGTCTCCGCTGTGATCCCCAGCTCTTGAGCGATTTCTGTCATGGGATAGACCGCTGTGCGGTTTTTCAGGACGTCTTTGGCGTTCAGAAAAACCATGGCCGCTTCCGCTCTGGTGGTGCGCTTTTTCGGCCGCAGGCTGCCGTCCGGATAGCCCTTTAAGATTTCTTTTTCCACCGCCCAGTCCATAGCGTCTTTTGCCCAGGAGGAAACGGCGTTCGCGTCTGAAAATTTCTTGAGAGCGGCTCCCTGATGGTTTACATTGTTTTCCGTTTTTTGAGCATAGCGGTAAAGCATAACGGCGGTTTCCTCTCTGGTAACAGCGTCAAAGGGCGCAAATTTCCTGTTTCCCTTGCCGCTGGCGATCTGATACATGGTTGCCCAACGAATCGGCGGGCCATACCAGGTCTGGGTCTCGTCTACATCGGTGTAGGGCAGAGGTTCAAAGCAGTTTATTCCCATGCCTAAGAATCCGCCGGTGGTGAAGTCTTCTTTTTTGTAATTCTCCGTGGCGTTTGCCAGCACTTGTACCATCATGGCGCGATTCATCACTCCATCGGGATCGAATTTCCCATTCCCCTTACCGGAAAACAACCCGGACTCTGATACATAGTCCACAGCCTCCGCGTACCAGCTTTTTTCCGGCACATCTGTAAAATCGGAAGATTTGGCTAAAGCTGTTGAAGCTGATACGGCAAGAACCGCTGCCGAAAGCAGGCAGCAAAATGTCTTTTTCCAAGCGTTCTTCATCATGATCCTCCTAAATGAAAAGATAAGATTTTTGAAAAGGCAGTTCAAAGCAGAAGATGTTTTTCCCTCCCCTCTTTCAGAACCCCGAATTCCATTTCTCGAACTGTCAGCGCCAGTGATAAAATGTAAGAAAACGCCGAGGAAAAAATGTAATTAAGTGGCGGAGATGAGGGAAAAAAGATAGACTCCCAATAGGACGGGAATCGTCCGGAAAGGGAGTCAGGAAATGAGAGGAGAAGTATGGATGGACATACGAAGCGATCGGCAAAAGGGACTGAGCTATGTGGAGCTGGGGAAGAAGTACCACATGGATCCGCGGACAGCGAAGCGGTATGCGGAGTCGCCGGAGAGACCGGAGTACACACTAAGCGAACCGAAGCCAACGAAGATGGATCCGTTCAAGCCAGTGGTGGACGAATGGTTGGAGGAGGCGCCGTATTCAGCAAAACGGACTCTGGAAAAGCTGCGGGAGATGGGATTTGACGGAGGGTACAGCATCGTCAAGGCGTATGTAAGCAGCCGGAAGATGGACTTGAATGAGAAAGCAACGGTGCGGTTCGAGACAATGCCTGGGAAACAGGGACAGATGGACTGGGGATTCTTTGAGGATCATCTGGTATATGAGGATGGGAAGTGGAAGAAGCTGTACTGCTTTCTGATGATTTTGGGATATTCGAGGATGCGGTATATAGAATTTGTCACAGATATGAGCACAAACACGCTGATTCGGTGCCACTAGAACGCGTTTCGGTACTTTGGGGGATACCCGGAGGAAATTCTGTACGATAACATGAAGCAGGTGGTGATCAAGAGGCTTTTGAAGCAGGAGGATTCCACGCTGAACCGGCAGTTCGAGGACTTCGCGGGATTCTATGGGTTCAAACCCATCCTGTGTCGGCCGTACCGGGGCCAGACGAAAGGGAAGGTAGAGCGGACGGTTCAGTTCGTGCGGGACAATTTCATGGTGGGGATCAAGTACAACTCCCTGGCGGACCTGAACGGACAGGCGCTGGCCTGGTGCAATAAAGTCAACGGGAACATACATGCCACCACCAACGAAATTCCCTTTGAGCGGCTGAAGAAAGAGCGGATGAACCTCCTTACGCGGGAATACATCATCGATAAGATCAACCTGAGACGGGTGCAAAAAGACTGCCTCATCTCATACGCCGGCAATCAGTACTCCGTGCCAGCGGAGTACGTCGGCAAAGATGTGGCAGTCGTGGCCCTCGATAACATGTTGGCAGCGTATTACGAGGGGAAGCAGATCGCTCTGCACAGGATATCGTACCAAAGGAAGGACATGGTTGTCAATCCTCAGCATTACAGGCGGCTCACATTGAAACAGACGATGGACACGGAAAATGTTCTGCTGGAGCAGGACAAAGTCATTGATTTTCCCTTGAAACCCTCCGATTTATCCAGATATGATGAGGTGCTGTATGACTGAATTTACCATGGACAGGCTGAGGGAAAACCTGGAAGCCCTCAAGATGAAGAACACCCTGGAAATCCTGGACAATTACCTGGAACGGGCTGTGGCGGAAAACCTCAATATTGTGGATGTTTTGGACCATATCTTTGCGGAAGAGGCCAAATCCAAGCGGAAACGGGCTTATGAGAAACAAATCCAGATGTCCGGCTTCCCCATCAAGAAGACCCTGGACGACTTCGACTTCTCCTTTCAGCCCTCCATTGACAAGCGCCAAATCGACGAGTTGGCCACCATGCGTTTCCTGGAAAATGGCGAGAATGTGGTCTTCCTCGGCCCGCCAGGTGTGGGCAAGACCCATCTGGCTTCCGCTTTGGGCCTTGTGGCTGCCCAGCATCGCTTCTCCACTTACTACGTGAATTGCCACCAGCTCATTGAGCAGCTCAAAAAGGCCCACTTTGAGAACCGCCTGCCGGACAAGCTCAGGGTCCTGGCCAAGTACAAGATGCTCATCATCGACGAGATCGGCTACCTCCCCATGGACATCCAGGGCGCCAATTTGTTCTTCCAGCTCATCGCCAGATGATATGAGAAAACGTCTACCGTCTTTACCTCCAACAAAGCCTTTTCCCAATGGAACGAGGTCTTTGCCGACATCACCATTGCCTCCGCCATCCTGGATCGGGTTTTGCACCATTGTACCGTGATCAACATCAAAGGCGAGTCTTACCGCCTGAAGGAGCGCAAGGAATTCATGCGCCAGAAACAGCAAATCGTGAACACTCTTTTTCAGCAAGGAAGTAACTGATTCTGTTACCCCCCCCCCCGCCGCCGAAAAATGACAAAATTTCTTCGGCGTTTTCTTACAATTTCAAATCGGCGTTGACAGAGCGGTCTTTCTTTTGGTCGACAAGCTGTGCGATGTAAGCCTTTACCTTCTGCTTCGCAAGCGCCTGAACGGGATCGGGAAGTTGCCGACAAAGCAGCAAACAGTCCTCTTCTTGTTCAGCGTCGCCGCCTATGCCTTTATGCAGTATCTGTTTTCGGCGATCATCACCACAAGCATTGTCACCATGCAGATCGCCGCAGTGCTTACCTGGTGCTTTGAGCTCTGCTTTGCCGCCGTGATACTGGCGCTGTTTTCCGCATGGTCTAAAACGGAACAGAGCAAGCAGTCACAGGTTCTTTTACAGTCCACGAATGCGCTGATGGCAAAGAATTACCAGGAGCTTCATGCCGACAAGGTGGAATACGCAAAAAAGCTCCACGATTTCAACCACCATCTTGCCGCCATTCGCAGCCTGTGCCGGAACGGGAAGGAGGGAGAGATTGGAGCCTATGTGGATTCCCTGTTGTCCACCACCTACAAGGAGATTGCCTTGTGTCACAGCGGAAATGATATTGTGGACGCCATTATCAACTGCAAGGCGGCGGAAGCCCATGACGCCCATATCAGCTTTCACTGGCAGGCGGATTTTTCCGTGCCCGTCCCTGTCGACCCGATCGACCTCTGTGCCATTCTTGCAAACCAGATCGACAACGCCTTTGACGCCTGCAAGCGGATCGAGGACGAGAGCAAGCGAAAGGTGGAAGTCCATATTTGGCAGAAAACCGGCAATATGGCTTTCTTCCAGGTGATAAACCCTGTGCTCGCAAACCCCTTTGACGAAAACGGCGAGCTGCCTTCCTCCAAAAAGGACGGCGTCCGGCCTCACGGTTTGGGGCTACAAAGCATTCGGGAAACCGCTGAGAAGTACAGCGGCACTTTGAGGAACACCTACCAGAACGGGCAGTTTATCTCGACGGTGTTTTTGTGCTATGGGCAGTAGCTCTTGTATCGCAAAGTGGTTTTCCTCTCAGAAAACATTAAAAAAAGTCCTGCTTTATATGCCGCAGGCATAGCAAAAATGATTCATTATTCATCAGCGCAAGCGACTTCATGTTTCACCACGAAAATCCGTTCTTTTGAATAAGTGATAACTATTGCAGAGTGAAAAATGAAGAATACAAAACAAAAATCCGTCCTCTTGCGAGAACGGATTTTTGTTTTGGTGGAGCGAGTTTCTCCATATCCGAACCAAACGCCCTATCAACGGCCTCTTTGCTAATGGTGTCACTACCGTCCTTGTAGTTGTATGTCAATATAACCTTGTCATCATAAACATACACCGAATTTACGAAGGTGTCAATCACCTCGCTCCGATAGTCTGGGTCGTCAATGTTTCCGTATTTGAATCTTTCTATCCAGCTCACGATTTCTTCCTTTGAAAATTGCGGACGCTTTAGCTGAGCCTGTAAAATGCTTGTCTTTAGCTTCTCCCGATCTTCTTCTAACTGTTCCAGGCGTTCTTTGGTGGACTGAGTAAGGATACCGGCTTGAATCGCATTGACAAGATTAGTAATTCCCTTTTCGCACTCTTTCAACTGAGCTTTCAGCGCCGGTGTCGTGGTATCTGCCTGGCCCTGCAACACAAGAATCGAGTCTGCAATTCTATTTATTACATCTGTCTGTAAGACCCTATTTACAGTATACAAGACAACTGCTTTTTCTATTGTGTCTTTCTTTAAGCCCTTACGATGGGTACAGCCCTGTCGCCTTTTTGCACTATAGCATTTGTAATAGTGGTGAACAACCCCTTTTCGGGTTGTCCCACATTCACCCAACATAGGGGACCCGCAGTACCCACAAAAGATTTTTGATGAAAGTAAATACGGTTCTGTGGCTTTCATTCTTGCCGGTGACCTCCTGTTTCTCTCCATTCTTCTTTGAACCCTTTCAAAGAGGTCTTTATCTACGATAGCAGGAACTCCGTCTGGAATGATAATATCTCCATATTTGTACTCCCCAATGTATTTCCTATTTCTCAACATGACACTGATTGTGGAAATGCGAATCACTGTGCCATATGCTGTTTTTATCCCTTTCTCATTGAGGGAATCAGCAATGTCCTGGATCATCTCGCCATTTGCATACCGCTCAAACACTTCACGGACTATCGGTGCCGTAATGGGGTCAATTATATACTTGTGAGTTTCAGGGTCTACAAGATAACCAAGAGGTTTTCCGCCACCGTTTGCCTTGCACTTTAGAGCGTTCTCCTTTTGACCTCTGCGTATCTTGACTGCCAATTCTGCCGAATAATATTCGTTCATTCCCTCCAGCATGGATTCAAGAATGATTCCCTCCGGACCATCTGAAATCGCTTCTTTGGCAGAAATAACCCGGACACCGTTTTTCTTTAGAATATGCTTGTAATGTGCGCTATCATACCGGTCACGAGAGAAGCGGTCCAGCTTCCAAACCAGCACTGCGTCAAACATACCCTTTTCGCTATCGGCAATCATACGCTGAAAATCAGGCCGATCAGCGGTGCGAGCAGATAAGGCTCTGTCAATATAAGTACCCAAAATCGTGATGTTTTCCTTCTGGGCATATTCGGTGCACTCACGAATCTGTCCGTCAATGGATTCGTCCCTTTGACTGTCGGACGAGTATCTTGCATATATCACAGCTTTCATAGTAGAATGGCCTCCTTTTCGCTATACATATCTTCTACCATTTGGCGATTAAATTCAAATGTGCGATATGTACTGCCAGACAAAGTTTGTCTGGCTTGCCTTACTCCTCTGTCCCTTGCTTTTCACCGATATTCTCCTGCATTTTTTGGAGAAGAAACTTTGCAAAACGCTCTATGGCAGCATTGGGGATTTCCATTTTTTCGTCTTGTTGTCCTATCTTGTTGAGGGAATCAGAGGCACTTGTTTCTATTACTAAAGTGCCATTCTCCATGTCTGACTGCTCCACTCCCCTTTACCTATCGCTGCCGAGTTTCTTTTTGGCGTAGGTAATACGGTAGTCATAACCCATTCGCACTTGACAATAAGTGCATTCGTCTTTGACGGCACTGTATGGATCAACACGACGAATGGTGTGGTCCGGGGAGTTGTAGAACTGAGCTGCACAAGTGGGACACAGGCAGAGCACCATCTCATTGGGGCTTTCTTCGGGAATTGCGAGGGAAAGCCCCAAACTGGTTGCCAAAGCTGAATCCACCTCGTGCATGAGATGATTGCTGATCCTGCTCACACGCCTATCCAACCTGCTACGGTCAATAGTCCTGACCTGTTCCAGCAGAATCATGGAGTCCTCAGAGAGCCCGTCAGTGGCAGGCAATGATACATGGGTAGGCTGGTTTCTCTTTTTCATGTGGCTGGTAATGGGGGCGATGATGATTGTAGGGCTAAACTTGTTACCCACATCATTTTGAACTACCAGGACAGGGCGGATACCTCCTTGCTCACTGCCTGTAACCGGACTCAGGTCTGCATAATAGACATCACCTCTATGGATATTTTCGTTCAGATTGACCTTCATGCTTTGTGCTCCTTTGTATTTAGGTTCTCACGGAAGAAACACTTTTGCGAAATGGTGCTTATGTACTCCCGGTCGTAGGCGATGAATACAGCCTTTCATTATGTCGTTTTCCTGTTCTCGGATACGACCGGGCACCAAGCACTGAACGAACACTTCCCAGGAAGCGTTCTCCGTGGAGGGTTGAGAGATTTTCCCCTCACTTTTCTATTGCTACAAAGAAAGCCCAAAACGAAACTCAGCTCAAAAATTTTTTAATGAGGTCCTCAAATTGTCTTTTCAGACGGCGGGCATACTGCTCCGATACGCCACATTCATTTGCAAGCCAAGCAGTTGAATCTCTACGGTGCCCACTCAGATAGAGATCAAGAAGATCAGAAGCCCACGGTTTCCAGGACGAAACCGTTTTCCGTAAATCCTCAGACAGTAGGCCATAATAGCAATCGTTATCTGCTCCAGTGCTGCCAGCTATAACATCTTCTATGTTCACTTCATCACCTTCGTCACTCACACAGGGAGCGTCGAGAGAACAGATTGAAAACCTTTCGCCGGCCTTCTGGCTGCGCCATGTCGATTGCCTCCCTGTTTTCCAAGCACGATATTCCGCTTTTTCAACCTCAATTACCATCGTGTCGATCTCTTTCCCCTCTACAATGGAATCCCGAATAAAGTACCTCCGGCTCTCAGGGGGCAAAAGGGCGTTTTGTTTGGCGAGTTCATACCACTCAACGCCTGTTATTTCCACGAGCTTTACCGTTCCATCACTTTTCTTTTGGCGAACCAGATAGGTCGTTTTCATATTCTTTCCTTTCCGGGTCGCCGGATAGGAAAGAAAAAAAGGACCACTTGATGTTCAGGCTCTCATGCTCACTGAATAGACTTATCCCTTGGATAAATCACATCAAGTGGCATTTGAGGAGTCTTCGCTATCAAGCGGCCCTGTAGCACAAATCTTGAATTTTCGTATTTTGTTTTATGGACTGGTCATGGTGCTTATCTTGCTATCCTGAATGAAACCGGCGGAAACACCACCTCCTCTCCGCAGTTTGGGCATTTTGAAAATGTATAGCCATGCTCGCCTCTTGCGACATTTTCTACCCTGTGTCCGCAATATGGGCAGAGCCTAACCATCTGAAGCATACCGCTACACTGTTTCCGCAAGGAATCCTGAGCGGCCTTTACCTGAGCGTAGTGTTCAGGGTTGATTTGTCTGATATTCGTCCTTGGCATTTAATCAACCTCCACATCTAAAAGTCTGTATGGATTGTCGAGGTAGTCCTGCCCGATATAGCCCATCTGCTTCATTCGGATCGCCAGGGCCGTCTTGGAACACCCCAGCAGCTCGGACATACATACAAACTTATCATAATCATCTTTGTAAAACAGACGGTTCAGTATTCTGATCCCGCTGCCGACTTCAAACAGGCCCATAGCCTGTTCCACAAGGAACCTTGGGAGCAGGACAAAGGACGCAAGCGTATTGCTTTGCCATTCCTCCCAATCGGAGATCGGACGATTCCTCATTGAATTAGCCCTGCAAAAATGCAAGCGCTGAGCATGAGGTCTGGCTCCATATTCCTTTGGATAAACCATTTTAAGAATCTGATGGCTTGCTTCATGGGCTATCGTGAAGTTCTTTCTTCCTGACTGCTCAATGCTTTCTCTTAGGTCACTCTCGATTAGGACGGTTTTACCGTCAAGATAGTAGACGCCATCGTCCCCATCGTCCAAAAGCAGTTCAACTCCAACACTCTCAAAGGCGGTCAGGCCAAGGATAGAGCCGTCCTCCGAAAGATGGCGGTAATCAAGTTTCAGCCCGAGTAGGCTCTCGCATAGCAGCTCCGGCTCTATTCGGAAGATCTGCTTGCCCTTGTTCTCAGGCAAGTCCATGTACGCCTTTGTAACACGGTTGCCCAACCGTTCAAGGTCATTTCGGGATAATCGCTTCAAAGTCTTGCTCCTTCATCTAACAGAACTTTGCCTCGACGAACCACTTTCCATTTTGTTCGTCGAAAAGATGGGTTTCGCTTCGCCCAATTCTAATGGTGTAGCAAATGCCACGGCCTCCAACTTCCGAAGCCGCTCTACGAACTTGCAGCACCTTGTCAATCTCAAACACTTCCTCGTCTGCCATTCGTATGGTTTTCGGCAGGCATGAACCATCTGGCTTGTGTTCGGCATTTACGGTGACATATACCTTTCGTCGTACCATACAGGACCTCCTCTATGCGATAACTGTCCCGAAACGAAAAAAATTTTCGCAAATCCCTTGACAATTATCACAAGTTACTGTAGACTTTGGTTGTGACTCACAATCCGTTTGTGAATATCATTATATGAAATCCGTTTGTGAAAGTCAAGAGGAAAATTAAAAATATCACAAGTAATTTGTGAGTGAATGGAGGAAGCGGATATGAAGTTCGGTGAAAAGCTCCGTGCTCTCCGTATGGAGCAGCACCTCACGCAAAAAGAACTCGCCGAAAAAGCTGGACTTGGCTTCAATACCATCAGCAACTACGAAAAGGGCAAGACTTACCCGCAGGACAGGGGCGTATACACACGCCTTGCGGAAATCCTCGGCGTATCTGTGGAAGCTCTCTACAATGAGGGCGACACTTTTATTTCTGAGGCTCAGTCACGCTATGGGTACAGTGGAAAAAAACAGGCGGAACAGCTTGTTGCGGAGATGGGTGGTCTTTTTGCCGGTGGCAGCCTTTCAGACGATGACCTTGATGGTGTCATGAAGACCTTGCAGGAGTATTACTGGAAGGCAAAAGAGGAGAACAAGAAGTACGCTCCGAACAAATATAAGAGGTAAGTCCCTTTTATAGTACATAGCCTGTGATACATTCTTATTGAACTATTTCCCGCTGGGGGTGATCTTTTTGATTAACTCTCATGATTTATACAAGAGAGCAAACAACCTTGTGCAGCATTATGGAACAAGGAATACACTTATACTGGCTGAAGAAACAGGTGTAGATGTAGTCGTCACTGACAATTTCAAGGACCTGCTTGGTATGTATATCTACCGCTGGAAGCACAGAGCGATGTTTCTGAACTCTCGAATGGACGAGTACCTGACCCAAATGGTAGCCGGCCATGAACTGGCACATGATATTATTCACCGTGACCAAGCTAAAGGCGAGGGTTTCAAGGAGTTCGAGCTTTTCAGAATGCAAAACAGAATGGAATATGAAGCAAACGCATTCGCTTCCCATGTTCTGATTGACACAGACGAATGCCTTGGATATGCAAGGGACGGTTATGATGTGGTCCAGATCGCCAAGATGATGAATACTGAAATCAATCTCATGCTCATTAAACTGCAAGAACTGATTCGGCTCGGCTATGATTTACGGCTTCCCATGGAGCCTCGGAGCGATTTCTTCAAAGACATTAAGCCAGACCTAAACTGATTTCTTGCCTGGAGGCATTACCCATGAAAATCTATCATTGCAAGAACTGTCATTTCACCTTCTGTCGTGAAGGAAAAGTCGATTCATGCCCGGACTGCGGCAAGCCAGACATTCGCCCGGCGACCGAACAAGAGATTCAGGAGTTTAAGAACTACATTAACGACGGTTGGGACAAGAAATAGTCCTTACATCAGACAAGGCAAGGAGGTGAAGCAATGGCAGAGAAAACCTATATCGCAATCGACCTGAAAAGTTTCTACGCTTCCGTCGAAGCCGCTGAGCGTGGCTTGGACCCGCTAGACGCTAATCTGGTGGTCGCCGATGAAAGCCGGACAGACAAAACCATCTGCCTTGCCGTTTCGCCTTCACTTAAAGCACACGGTATATCTGGCAGAGCACGATTGTTTGAAGCGAAGCAACGAATAAAAGAAGTCAACAGAGAAAGACAAAGGAAAGCCCCCGAACACCGGTTCAGGGGTAAATCCATATTTGGCTCAGAGCTGGCAAGCGATCCTTCTTTAGAGCTTGACATTGTGATAGCTCCTCCCAGAATGGCTTACTACATGGAATACAGCAAGAGTATCGTTGAAATCTATATGCGCTATGTTTCCTTTGACGATATTTTGGTCTATTCAATCGACGAAGTTTTCATCGACGCCACGCCCTACTTGTCTACTTACCACATGACAGCTCACGACTTTGCCATGTTTCTTATTCGGGAAGTATTAAAAGAAACCCGAATTACCGCCACCGCAGGGATCGGCAGCAATATGTTTCTCGCCAAGATCGCTATGGATATTGTCGCTAAGCATATCCCCGCTGACAAGGACGGTGTGCGTATTGCGGAACTGGACGAGATGAGCTATCGGGATAAACTGTGGACGCACAAGCCTTTAACGGATTTCTGGCGTGTTGGTCACGGTATTGCCCGAAAACTGGAACAAAATGGACTCTATACGATGGGCGATATAGCTCGCTGTTCGGAGGGCAAAGATTCCGATTACTACAACGAGAATTTGCTCTATAAACTCTTTGGAGTAAACGCAGAGCTGCTCATAGATCACGCATGGGGCTGGGAACCTACCGTAATTGCCGATTGTAAGGCGTATAAGCCTGAGTCAAAAAGCCTCAGTCAAGGACAGGTCCTATCCTGTCCTTACTCTGCCGAACAGGGCAAAACGGTGGTCATGGAAATGGCAGACCAGCTCTCAATTGACCTTGTTCGGGCTGGCTTATTCACCGATCAGGTGGTACTCGATGTAGGCTATGATATAGAGAACCTCACCGATTCCAAGCGAGCCGCCAAGTATAAGGGAGCCATCGTATCAGACCACTACGGGCGTCAAGTTCCCAAGGCAGCGCATGGCTCAGAGAAATTGGGCAGATTCACTTCTTCAACCAACAAAATTGTGGAAGCAGCAGCGGCTATTTACGATAGCATTGTGGATAAGAATCTCTTAGTCCGGCGATTTACCGTTGCCGTTACCCACTTGGTTTTGGAAAGCGAAGCGGAATCCTCCGCTCCCGTCGTAGAACAGCTTGACTTATTCACTGACTATGAGGCATTGGATCAGGAGCGAAAAGCCGAGGAGGACGAGCTGGAACGAGAACTGAAAATTCAGAAAGCCCTCATCAACATTCGGGATCGATACGGGAAAAATGCCATCGTCAAAGGCTTGAATATGAAAAAGGAGTCCACCGCTATGGAGCGCAACAAGCAAATCGGCGGTCATAAGGCGTAAACGGGGTGATGATGTGAGCGGAAAAGACGAATATAAGGACATCTTTAACCGTCCGCACCATGTATCTCCCAAGCGACCTCAGATGTCACGGCTCAATCGGGCAGCACAGTTCTCCCCCTTTGCTGCGTTGACCGGCTATGATGATCTGGTGGCGGAGTCTGCAAGGGTCACTGACCAGAAAATAGAGCTGGGCGAAGACGAGTTGACTTTACTTAATGAGCAGCTTGGTTACTTGCAGGATCACATTAATGAACACCCGGAGGTCACTGTTCATTACTTTGAACCGGATCAGTTCAAAGACGGCGGGGTGTACCGAGAATACACGGGCAAGATAATGAAGGTTCTGGTATACGACGAAGCGCTTGTAATAGAATCTGGTCTTTCTATTCCATTTGCAAATATTCTCTCAATAGACAGGGGGAAATAAAGTACAGTGGCAAACTATGTAAACAACAGAGTTGTATGTACCAAAGAGGTCCTGAACACCTATTTTATTGATTACTCTCCGATTTCGCCTGACAAGGTTTTGGAGGAGCCGTACATTTCATTTAATAAACTGTTTGGTATTCAATCCCTCGGTGAGCCGGAATACAGGGAGCAATACGGAGAACACATATATTACGGTAATGGCTTTTCATGGAAAAAGCAGGATAATGGGTTATATGAAATCAAATTTACAACTCGGTGGCAGTATCCAATACAGGCCATATTAAGAGCGGTGGAACTTTCTCATGACACTGTCTGGTATGCCGTCGAGGAAAACGACATATATGTGTCGAAGTTTCACTGGCATGATGGTGTACAAGAAGATGTCGTACTTATAGACGAAGATTCATATTGGACCTGGCGTGAAGGAAGGGAAGACTTTGATGATACCTTAGATGACGATGATGATATGATTTGGTATTATCTCGAAGCGATTATGCCAAAATGGAGAGCATGGAAATGTGAAGACCTCCTTGAACGATACCGTGACAAGGCTATGCGAGATATAGACCTTCCCGATCCGTCACAGTTAGCTGAATAAAAAAAGGTCACCATGCGGGGAACCGCATGATGACCTTCCTTTATCTGTCCAATGAAAAGTGGTTGATGGGCTGCTGAAACTCCGAACCGAAAGATGAATCCCGAGCAAGAGCTTAATCCTTAAGCATGACCTTCATTGTCTGTCGAATAACTTGCTTTTGCTCGGTGGTGAGGTTGGCCCAATCGTTAAATAGCTCCTGGAGTTCAGGGGAAAGCTCAACGCTGTCGTTTTCAGCGAAGAACTGGGAGAGTGTTATTCCAAATCCTCGACAAATGGCTTCAAGAGTTGCCATAGAAGGAACAGTATTTCTACGGAAAATGTTCCCGATGGTTGCGTCTGACACTCCGCACTCCTTAGCAAGCCGGTATGGCGTCCAGCCACGCCGATTTAGCAATTCTCTTATCCGTGCATTTATATCCATGGCAACCCCTCCAGTATGACTATATTGTACCCGCAAACTGAGAGTTACCATTATATTAAATATGTATCGCCTGAACCTTCACTTTGACACAGAATCAGGGTGGCGGCATAAAGATACCGGAGGCTTCAACAGATTAGGGACATGGGAGGAATGTAAAAACTTGTTCCATAGGATACAATTATGCTCAGTCCTTTCTCAGAGCCTTATAGAGTTCCGCAGCCATCGCTTCTTCCACTTTCTGATAGAACTCGGGGTCATTGAACAGCTTGGCAAAAGAATCATTGTTCTCCAAAAAGCATTGGGTCACTATGTCCTTGAACTTATCAGGGAACAGCGATTTTACGAACATTTCAGTACTGTTATCCCTGGCGTACTTCTTGAATTTCTTAACCTCTGAGTCCCGCATGAACATCTGGTAAATGCCCTCGATGATTACTCGGTCAGATTCGGTAAAGTCGCCATTGAACCGTTCATTGACCTTGTCGATGATACTTTGCAGTGTATCCTTCTTCTTACTTGGTACTTTTGCGGATAAATCGTTCTTTGGCACAATAACAGGAGGCTTTTCGTCCAGGAGAATTGCGCCGCTGAATGTTTCTTTCAGCGAAGCGTATTCCAGCTTGATTTTATCGTCGATGTCTACGATTTCGACATGGCGGCGAGGCAGCAGCCGGCCCAGATGGGTCGTATACTGGAACTCGTTGAACAAATCCTTATCGTGGAGCCGGACGAGCTGTGTAATATAGGAATATGCTTTGTTGAACTTCTTGATATAATCCCGTGCCATGTCCTTATCATCGTCTGGCAGGTCTTTGTACCGTTCAATCACAGGGCGGAACATACTTGCGAGGCGACCCAAAGCAGCAGCGTCCTGGCCCTTCTGCGCCTGGGACCGCATAAAGGTGTTGAAAGTCTCAACATCTGTCATGTTGTAGAGCATATAGTCGCTGATCTTATTTCTGAGATCATAGACCTTGTTAAGATCAGTATCGCCCTCCATGATGGTAGAGTCATAGAAAGGCTGGAAGGCTGCCTTAATATCCTCGGCTGTATTCTCGAAGTCAAGCACAAAGGTACTGTTCTTACCAGCAGCGGTTCGGTTGAGCCGTGAAAGCGTTTGAACCGCAGTGACATTTTGAAGCTTCTTATCGACATACATGGAATGAAGCAACGGCTCATCGAAACCGGTCTGGTACTTGTTCGCTACCACAAGGATATTATACTGACTGCTGTGGAACGCCTTTCTGAACTGCTTATCTGTGGTAATGAATTTTCCCTTTTCGTCAAGGTTCATTGT
The DNA here is from genome assembly GCA_946554335.1 of uncultured Neglectibacter sp. Classification (GTDB taxonomy): domain Bacteria; phylum Bacillota; class Clostridia; order Oscillospirales; family Acutalibacteraceae; genus Acutalibacter. The sequence continues at coordinate 74,115 of CAMNSA010000002.1, read as the reverse complement.
TGCTTCGGTGTAGGGCTTTTCGGATGGGTAGTCATCAAGGGTGATTTCCCCAGAGAAAGCAACCATGACATCGCAACCGGCACTCTCCTCCGGGTGTTCCGTCAGGTATTTCTTAATTGCAAGATAATAACGCACGGCATTGGCCCGGCTATCAGCCACGACCATTGCTTTTCCTTTACCTCCGATCTGATAGCGACCGTTTTCGAGGAAGTTTGCCATTATCATTTCGGTCTTTTGGGCAATGGTATAGCCATGCTCCTTATAGTATTTGAACAGCGCACGGGAAGTAGCAGACTCAATCAGCTCGGGGTTATCTGCGGACACACGAATGAGTTTGAAGGCTTCCTTGACTGTCGTGTAGTTCGCAAGAACATCAAGGATATACTTTTCTTCTATTGCCTGCCGCATGGAGTACACATGGAAAGGGACCTTCTGTGCTGTGCCCGGTACGGAAGTGCCAAACAGCTCCAATGTCTGTTCTTGCGGGGTAGCGGTAAATGCAAAGAAGGACTGGTTTTCATGCTTGCCCTGCCCGATGACCGCAGCAACATACTCGTCTGTCAGATCGACTTCGCTTTCATCAATTCCGGCTTCCTCAGCATACTCTTTGATGGCTACGCCCATGTCAATGAGGCTACGGCGAAGCGTTTTTGCGCTTTCACCGTTTTGGCCCTGATGAGCTTCATCTATAATGATAGCAAAGCGCCTGCCGTTGTATCTTTCCATATCCTTATAGGCAAACAGGAACTTCTGAATCGTACAGATGATAATACGCTTCTTATCGTTGATGGCTTCCGCAAGGCTGCGGGAGTTCTTTTTGTCATCAATGGCTTCTACAAGGCCCACCTGATGTTCAAAGCTGTTGATTGTGTCCTGGAGCTGCCCGTCAAGCACCACTCTGTTAGTAACGACAATGACCGAATGGAAAAGCCCGTTGTTCTCTGCGTCGTGGAGCGACGCAAGGCGGTAGGCGATCCAGGCAATGCTGTTCGATTTGCCGCTTCCCGCCGAGTGTTGAATCAGATAATTTCGTCCAACCCCATGCTCCCGCACATCACTCAGCACCTTCTTGACCACATCGTACTGATGATAACGGGGGAAGATCATCTTTTCCTTGGTGACAGTCTTCGTAACACCTTTGACCATCACTTCCTCTTTCTCCTTGACATAGGAGATAAAGCGATGGAGCAAGTCTAATAGACTATCTCTTTGGAGAACTTCCTCCCATAAGTAATGGGTCATGTACCCATCAGGGTTTTCGGGATTTCCAGCTCCGCCAGTCACTCCTGCACCATTGGACCCCTGATTAAAAGGCAGAAAGCGGGTGTGGTCATCTGCAAGCTGTGTTGTCATCCACGCCTCATAGAGATCTACCGCAAAATAGACAAGGAAGCGATGGTTCATACGGAAGCAGAACTCTTTGGAACTGCGATCTGTACGGAACTGTTTAATGGCGCATAGATAATCCTGACCTGTGAGCTGGTTTTTCAGCTCCAGAGCCACAACAGGAATGCCATTGACGGACAAAACCATGTCAATGGTGTTATTGTGAGCCGGAGAATAACGGAACTGTCGTGTGCAGCCGAGGACATTCGCTTCATATCGCTCTGTTGCCAGCGGATTCAATTCAGACTCAGGCTTGAAATAGCAGACACGCAATTTGCAACCCATATCTTCAATGCCATTTCTAAGGACATAGAGCAAGCCCTGATTGGAGATCGTGGTTTCCAATCGATGATAGAGCTTGTCTGCCGCTTTCTCACCGTAGAACTTTTGATATTTCGCCCATTCCTTCGGCTGTGTCTGGGCAATAAACTCGCACAGCACATCCATATAGATACATCTGTCAAGATCATGCTGCCTAGTTTTTACCCAATTTCCAGCTGCGTCCTGTCCGTTAAACTGAACATAACCGCCTTCTTCGGAAATCAGAAAGGACTCTATATCCCGCTCAAAGCGCTTCTCCGACTTATCCATTGTCAGGCCTCCTGCTTGTCTGCTTTCTTATAAGACCTTGCACTGTAAACAAAATCTTCTTCTATATCCAGGTCATGTAGCTTCAAAAGCTCCCTGATAATCCAAACGCAGTTGTGGGCAGAATAGCCGGAGTTAATGTAAATGCCGGTTCCTTTCTTCAATTCAACTGCGTACTTGACGGCTCTCTCATCATAGGAAAAGATGGGTGTTGACCAGCCAGGTAGCGGTTCTTCCCTTATAGCCATATTCTCTATCACTGTGCTATCCATGTCATAGAGCTTTTCTGCTACGGAACGCACCATCACAGCAAAGCTGTCCACTGTAACCTTTTCGCCCAACAGTTCGTAGTAGTTGACATACTTGTAAGTTGCGTCGTCCGGATTGGTCGCTTTGTACTCCCTATATCTGGGGTCGCTGAAATCCACCACGGTCTTAGCAGCTTCAATGGGAAACAACTGCAAAATCTTATCTGCGAGCTTCTTGGCTCTCCCTTTGATCATTTCTTCGTCCCATATCTCCTGTTCCAACACGCCCTGATAAAGAATCGTAATGTGTGTAGGCGTTTCGGGGTCTTGCAGAAGCGCTTTCTTTTCATCGAAGGGGCGGTCTCCCAGCTCGCTGTTGTAGCCGGTTAGTGTAAGGTTGCCGAGCGTATGAAGATACCGGTCATGTATCTGCTCCCAATTTTCCCCCAGCATATCACGCCATGCTTTGGAAAGGTTCTTATTCTGCGGCATGATGTGCTCTATGCTCAGAGAGGAAGATTCAACCTTTTCCTTTCCCTGATTTTCAATAGCGACCAGAAGATACTTACAAAGCGCATTCTTGCGATAAAGGTTTCGCTCTTTGAGCGCAAGTACAAACTCATCATCGCTCGGTATTGCGTCCTTTGAAGTGATTTGAGTCAAGAAGGAAACGATGGAATCATAGTAATGTTCTTTATTCTCCTCCCGGTTAAACACACGGGTGTAGAGAGTTTTATACAACCCACGCAGGGAGTTTGAACCAATCTCGCATATCAGACGGCGTATGCTGTAATTCAGTAGCAAGTGCAGAACCCGTGCCAGTTCCTTTTCGTCGATCACCTGCGCTTCATAATCATCAAACACCCGGAACAAAAACAGATAAACCGTTGTCTGGTTCAGTCTGCGAAGCCCGTCCAGCGCCTTGTTGACATCGTTGCTGAGCTTGGCGTCACCATTCATGAACATCTGGTACTGCCTGGCATAGTGGCGGATCTCCTGTAAGATGGATTCGTTGGTATATCGCTTTGTCCTGAACAGCGTTTTGAAGTTGTCGTAGGCTTCCTTTTCCCGTGTAAACCCATCAGTCTTCATGTTCAGGTAGTCAAGGAAGAACCCGGAGAGCTGGTCTTTGGTGAGCATTTGCTCAGTTGCCAGCCAGTAGTCCTCGTAGAGCCGCTCCTGATCCACCTCTGTCATAAGGACAAAGTTGCGAATTTTATCTGCAAGGCTCAGCGGGACCCCGGTAGAGTTAATCCGCTCGAAAATCTCCTGCTCCTTGCCCTTTTCTTCCTCCTCCAGCTTTATCATAGCGCAAGAGAGGTGTTCAATTCCATCGTAGATTTTCTCAATACTGAGAGTGGGGTCATCTTCCAGCGCCTTGCGGATCAGCTTGCAGAACAGGTCGTAGTTCTGGAAAATGCCGCTTGCCTTATCCATCTGGTCAACATGACCTTCCATCAACAGCAGAAGCTGATTGTTATCGCTCTTGATAGGCTTGAGCTTTAGCTTGCTGGACTCGTCTATGTTGTACTTCTTAAACTTGTCCTGATTGAACAACAGAGTGCGGAGCGTATCTTTCTCGCTCTCCGTTTCAGCGACATCAATGAGTGATTTTAGCAATATGTAGATGGTCGTCATGCGCTGCTGCCCGTCGATAATGACATAGTAGTCAATCTTATTCTCGGTTTTCAGCAGCTCGTAGACAACGGAGCCTGTAAAGTGGAAACGGTCAAGCCGGTGCGCCTGAAGAATATCCTCAAACAGCTTCTCGCACTGTTCCGCTGACCACTCATAGTTGCGCTGATAGACAGGAATGGAATATTGCCGCAGATTCTTGTCTATGAAATCATTGATGAAACTGCCCTTATCTATCTTCATGGCTATTGCACCTCCTTCTTGCCGGTGACGTATTCATAAATGAGGGATTTCTTGTACTCACTCAGTTTTTCGATTTTTGCCTGCTTAATGGCAATCAAGCGATTTATTTCCTGGTGTTTACCCATTATAAACTCAACTATCTTCTCCTGCTTTTTTAGCGACGGGAGGGGAATCAAGATTGTTTTCAGATTCTCTTGATTCAGCTTCGGCTGTGCAGAACCAGTAATATATGGATTGATGTCGAGTCCCTCTAAAACATAAAAGAGATAGTAAAACAAGACACTCGCTTTAGGCTTTAGAATGTGTGCATGATTATTAATCCATGCCTTGCCGTTCAATTCATACATGAGCGGCAAATTTCTCATTCGTAAATTAGCTCCATCCTCACCGATTAGCATTACATGGTCATCAATGGTATAGCCATCAATCTTATCAATTACGCCTGACGCTCCATAGTAATCATATAGAACATCTCCATCTTGGCTTCGCTGGTCTGCTGTTATCGGCTTACGGTATTGGTCAAGAATTTCTGCTATGTTTTTAAGCCTAACAATATTGAAATCCTTGGAAATCACTCCAATCCACTTCACACCGCTGTCTTTCATCGGCACGGTGGGGTCAATCCCTTTAGTGACAACCTCGGTAATCATGCTCTGCTTGTATGCTTTCAACTTCTCAATCTGGGACTGGACATTAGAAATCAGGGTGTCAACCTGGCTGGTCTTCGTTTCAATGAAATCGGCAATACCAGCTTGTTCCTCCTTGGGAGGAATCGCAACATATGTGGTTTCAAAGCCTGATTTTGGGAGATCCCATTGCCCGATACGAATGCCGCCTGACAACCTGCGGAATTCATCAGCATAGCATTTGCTCCGGAGTAGATAGTGCAAGTACCTTACATCAAACTCGTCTGTTGTAAAGCGATAAACAAAATAAGCCGGACTTACTATTCCTTCGTAGGCAGATACCCCCATGGAACCTTGCCATGCCTTCATTTTATTCACAACAAAATCTCCAACATGCACATAACGATAATTGGAAGTGTCCTCCGAAGTAACATTGTAGTTATCATCTCTGCTATCTTTTGGCACGATTCCATACTCACGATACAGTGAAAGCACGATTGATCTGCCCGGATTCTTTTCTGGTGAGAACCGGAGATGATTCTTTACTCTTTCTGTTCGCCAAGTAGCAGGTATATTTCCGAGGTAACCGAATCCACTATCCTTCATTTCACGCATTGCCAAACAACTCCTTCATCAGCGTTGTTTCCTCCGCCTCCAAAGCCTTGATTTCCGCATAGATGTCCTCGGAGGGCGTGGGCGGCACAAACTTGTAGAACAGGCGGGTGAATGGCACCTCATAGCCGATTTTGTCCTTTGCGTGGTCTATGTAAGCCAGAGGATTGTAGGGCAGAACATTCTTCTCCATGTATGCGTCCATATCGTCTTGCAAGGGAATCAGCTCGCTGTCGCTTTTCTCCTTATCCGGCTGAGGCTTGCTCCTTTTGAGAACCGGCTCTCCCTTTTCGTCAACAATGGGAGTTTCTACGGCTACTTTGGTATAGCCGAAGTAGCTGTTATCAAACACTTTGGACTCCACCACAAGCTCGCCGTCCTCATAGGCAGCGTTATCAAAGGCACCGTAGGCTTTGAGAATCAAGTCAATGCAGCTGTCGTTCAGATCGACACGCTTGGAGCCGATATTTTTGCGGCGCTTGACAAAGCATTTGGAAGCGTCGATGAGCTGCACCTTCCCGCTTCGCCTCATTTCCTTGCCCTTTGTCAGCACCCAGATATAAGTGGAAATGCCGGTGTTGTAAAATAGGTCCGTGGGGAGCTGGATAATAGCTTCAACCAGATCACCCTCGATAACATGGCGGCGAATCTCCGAAGCCCCGCTCCCGGCGTCGCCCGTAAAGAGGGACGAGCCGTTCTGAATGATGGCCATTCTGCCGGTGCCTTCCTTGAGCTTTTTCACTCCGTTGAGCAGGAACAGCATTTGCCCATCAGAGATAGCGGGCAAACCGGGGCCAAAGCGTCCCTCAAATCCGTCTTTCTCATATTCAGCCTTTACAGAGGTTGCTTCCCGTTTCCAGTCAATGCCGAAAGGCGGATTGGAAATGATATAGTCAAACTCATAGCCCTCAAAAGCGTCGCAGGGAATGTCCTTTTTATCCACATACTTTTCTTTCAGCAGAGTATCGCCGTACATCATGCCAGAAGCGTTGCCACCTTTAATCAACATATCAGCTTTTGCTATGGCGTAGGTTTCCGGGTTGAACTCCTGCCCGAAGCAGGTAAGTGAAGCTTCGTCGCTGATGGCTTGCAGGCGCTCTGTCAGGCAGCCCAACATCTGGCTTGTACCCATAGCCATATCATAGGCTGTTTTAGTGCAGCCCTTTTCTCTGATTTCGTCCTTTTCAGGGGAAATCAGCAGCTCGGTCATAAGATATATTATATCTCTGCTGGTGAAATGCGCTCCGGCCTGCTCATCATAGGACTCGGAGAACTTACGGATCAGCTCTTCAAAGATATAGCCCATGTCGGCAGAGGTGATTTTTTCAGGGGCCATATCCGCTTTCGTGGAATTGAACTCTTGCAGTACAACAAAGAGGACTCCGCCTCGCACCATGATTTTTACTGTGCTGGCAAAATCGAAGTTTTCAATGATGTCTTTGATATTGGAGGAAAAGCCCTGCAAGTATGCCTCAAAATTGATCTCTATGCCCTCTGGGTCCGCTATCAGCTTGGCAAAGTCAAAATTGGATGTATTGTAGAAGGAATAACCGGAGGTCTTACAAAGGATACCGTCACGAGCTTGTCCCTCGATCTTCTGATCGTCCAGCTTCCTAGCCATAGCGACAACTGCGTCCTTTGTGGGGCGCAAAGCATCGTCGAAGCGTTTTAGGACGGTCATGGGCAATATGACCTTACCATACTCATGGGGCTTAAACAAGCCCACAAGGTGGGTGGCGGTCTCCCAGATCAGGTTCGCTTTCTCCTGTATATTCACATTTGTCTGCTTTTGCAGGTCGCTTGTTGTCATTTTCGTATCCTCCTTGAAAGAGCTTATGACGGCGGCTCAATCCTGAATGAAATCCATAATATCGTCTGCGGTACAGTTGAGAAGCAAGCATATTCTGCCGATAGTATCAGTGCCAACGCTTTCGTTCTTATTCAGCTTCTTCATAGTGTACTGCGTTATTTCCGCTTTCTCCGCCAGCGCTTTCTTTGTTAAGTTGCGATCCAGAAGTATATGCCATAACTTCTGATAGCTCACTTTCATTTCAAGCCCTTCTTCCACATATATGTAATGACCTTATTATAACAGTGAACGAGTCGAATTTCAACTATTTATGGCTGATTTTCGGTTCCGCTTTACCTTGTCGCATGGCTGGTACTTGTGAAAACTTTACCTTTCCCGCTTCTTGTGATAAAATGTAGCTAATTAAGCCAGATTGGCGGAGTTAAGCGGCTTATTACCCCCTGAAACGGGAAATATTTCGAGAAATGTGCTACAAGCATGGGACTCAATATCGTTCAAGGAGAAGCAATATGAAAAAGATTATTGCGGTTCTGCTGACCATTTTCATTTGTGTTTCTCTACCTGGTTGTGGAGAAAATGCGACAACAGAACTCACAAACATCGGAGAATACGAGGGTTGTTCACTTGAGCTTCTGAGCGCAGAGAAAATCACAACAGAGGACGGCAAAAAAGCAGTTCGAGTAACTGCTACTTATACAAATAGCAACAGTGACACGATGTACGCCTATTCGTCGTTTGCTGTTAGAGGATTTCAAAACGATGTTGAGCTGGACGATCTGTCCGATATAAACGGGAATGAGAAATCTCTCACCAGTGAGATTAAGGACGGGCAGTCGATACCAGTGGCATTTGTGTTCGAGCTGACAGATAATTCTCCGGTAGTGGTTCTCATTGGCACTCCTGTTGCCGATTCCGAAACCATAGGCAAGGCAATATATTTCAGTGCGGAGGAATGACATGGAAAAAGAAACCAGCATGGTGGATCGGCAAAATAGAGCGGTATTGAAAGAAGTACTCAATAAAGTCGAATCATCAAAAGATTTGGATGAAGTGAAATCGTATCTTGCCGACACTTTGAATAGTATCAATGCTTCGGAACCCTTAAAGGATCGGGCAATCTACTTATTTGAGAAAGAGAAAAACTGCGATGTATATGCCTCAAATGAGGTAATCTATCTTGCACCTCTTAGTGAAACTGTCAAAGAGCCTTTCCTTGAAATCATAAAGGGTAATGCAACATTTCCCCAGGCTTTCGAGATGGAGGGTTATGAGGACAATGTTTGGAAGTCACATTTTAAGGAGGGAGTGTTCTACTGCTCCATCTACATTGCAAAGACTGGTGAGTTTGCAGGATATTGTGGAATAAAAGGAACCGGAACAGAAAAGTGGGAATTGGTTATTGAACTGCTGCCGGCTTTCCAAGGCCAGGGAATCGGAAGATACGCTTTGGAACTCATGATGTCTGGACTTGCTGAGAGTGCAGGGCAACACCTTTTCTTAGCTAAGGTTGACCCCGATAATGTGGCAAGTCAAAAGTTGATGGAGAAACTGAACGGGAATCCATCAGGTATTGAGAAATTCATCATCACTGACGATAAAGTTATCCGTGAAATCGAAGAAGAGTGTGCCAATGAGGTTGACGACAGGCTCCGTTCCCTGGCTGCTAAGTTCAAAGTTAGACCGGGAGCTCTGCTTACACATATTCTCGTCTACACTTTTGAGCGCTAACCCTTGCTTATATTATGCCGAGTCTACTCATTCTGAGAGTGTGTCGAAAATTACTGTTCAGGAGGAAGGTAATATATGAACCCTGAAATGGGAGAAATTCATATAGATCAGACAATCACTCTTGGAAATGAGGGTAAGGAGATCTCCGTACTGCTGCTTAAAGAGGAAATCGGGCATGGCCTGATAGGAATGATTACCTCAAAACTCTTTCCCGGAAATGTGGCTTTGGTTGCAGTTACCGGAAGTCCGGAGGATACTGATTTCAATATTGGCTACCACGGACACTCCAGAGATGGGAAATCGGAGCGCATAGGGTTAGATGAAAAACTCATAGATGGCCTCAGAACCAAGTCAGACGAATCGCTCTTTGTCCTCCTTCACGAGCTTGGTCATTTGGTCAACAAAGATGTCGTTGCAGTTGGAGAGGACTTTGAGCGATATAATCAGACCCGGATAGAAAAGGTAAAGAGCGGAGAGGTCATGGAGATGGAGCTTCGTGCTGATAGCTTTGCTGTCGAATATTTAGGCATTCAGGCTTCCATCAATGGCCTCCACGCTTTGATGGACCGGGAGAAAGCATATTATTTGTCCGATACATTTATCCGGGAAGAAGTTGAAATTGCACTCGCAGAAACGGGATACAGGATTCAATATCTTGAAAGCATACAGTTCCAAGATAAATCTTGACTGGTCAGCGACAATAATTGGCGGAGGTGTACCACGGTGCCCGATAAGAAGGCGATTCATGAATTCGCCATGAAATGGTGTGACAAATTCAGAGATCAGAAGGTCAATTACATAGAGCTGGTTGACCATTATATGGCAGATGACTGTGAAATGCTCGGCTTTGAGATGGATTGTGGTAACGCCTTTGGTGAGCGATATGGGAAAGCAGTCAACGACTATGAAGTCCTGGATCGAATTATAGATGATATAGACGATATTTCATTGCTCGGTTCCGCCATTTACTCTCTATGGCGATATTTCAATCATTGGGCTTATAATGGTGAGGAGATATTGGAGCCTCAGAACCGGGCATGGTTTATTCTGGCGTTGAGCCGACTGGCATTCCTCACTAGCGATATTGAGTGACAATTGGTAAAGCAAATCTGCCGCCTTTTCGGGCGGCAGATTTTGATATACTGAGTGTTTCCGTATCCGGTGCATAAAACCTCCATTTGGAAACGGTTGAATGTGAAGAACATGATGAAACTGACCACCAAGAACAATGCAAGTCAGAAAAATGATGATAGGTCTTTCGGGTGGCAAAGTCTTCCCTTGTCATAAACAGCATGAGTATAGTAGTCAAGCGAAATAGTGATCTCGAAACCATGAATGCCCGTGAAGAAAGAGATACTGTCTGCCAGCCGAATAACCGGAATCAAGTATGCCATATCACCACCGCTATCAAAGGAGTAGCTCACCGCTATATGGCTATCCTCTCGATTAATCCTCGTATCAAACTCATAGAATTCGGAGGTTTCAATAGCAAGTTGTATAAACGCTTCTGCCCCTTTCATTCTTTCAGGGAGCAGAATAAGGGTACGATTCTCTATTATGTCCTTAAAGAACTCGTTAAAAGGCTTAATAGGTTCAAACTTACAATCGGGTGAAGTTTCGATTACCTTCTGATACTCCTCCAATTCCTTCATTTCTTCCTCGATTGTTGGGTGAGGATAGTGCTTTTCATATATTACAGACACAACAACACGCTCCTTATGCCTGAATAATCTCAATTTCTATTTCACACTTGCGAGCGTAGTCGATGGTGTTCTTTGTCCCACTCTTTTCTCCATTGAACACAGCTATTACATGGGTTGAGTGATCCACCATCCATTCATTCCGCCGCTGATATGCTCCTGCATTATACGAAGGACAAATATACTTAATCAGGTCTGCATTCTCAAGTAGAGAATCATACCTTCGTTTCCAGTCATTTGACCATCGAGTGCTAAAATCGGGAAATGGTATTGCAGCGATTAAATGCAGTTCGGGATTTGCTTCTCTTAGTCGAACTACAATCTCTCCTGCCCAAATATCCACCCCATAAGCCATTCCGGTAATAAAAGTCCTGTATCCGGACGATATAGCTTCCCTGATGGCTTCCTCTAAATCCTTTTTGATGTCGCTCTCCGCTCGATGTAGCTTTTGCGGTCTATGACCGGTAAAACAACATCTTTTCTGCCTCTTTTCAAGTTCTGTCATCTCAAAACCACCACCTCAAGCTATAATAACATCTAACAGCCATTACATCAAGGCATTTACAGCCCCACCGCCCATATTTTTAACTCTTGTGTGGGTTAAAATATATCGGAAGGTGGTGATTCAAGGATGACCGAGAAGGAATTTTCCCTTCGCTTGGCCAGATTGCGAAGCGAAAAGGGCGTTTCTGCCCGTGATATGAGCCTGTCTATGGGACAAAATCCAGGATATATCAATAACATTGAGAGTGGAAAATCAAAGCCATCGCTCTCAGGAATTTTCTTCATTTGCGAATACCTTGGTATCACCCCAAAGGATTTTTTCGATGTTGATTCCGCCAATCCATCAAAGGCAAAAGAGCTGTTCGAGATTGCAAAGACGCTGAGCAATGAACAAGTTGATAGCCTTATCAACCTGGCTAAGGGGCTCAAGAAATGATATGTAACTAACTGCCACCTAATGAGGTGGCAGCTTTTTTAATACTGCGGGCACCCGTACCCCAGGATTTCATAATAACCAATGGGATAGTGATTCTCCCGACAGCTATCGCCGGAGTTGCCCTCGATGGTGTAGACAATGCCGTTTTCTACCTTCTCCACAATTCCCACATGGTCAGCCTCACCGTCCTGCGGACCAGAGGACCCTCCGGGATTGTTCCAGTCGAAAAAGATGATGTCGCCGGGTCTTGGCTCTGCTGCGTTATCCATCCAAAGGCCCCTGTCACGGAACCACTGTACGCCAGTCACGCAGCCGGCAAACTTGGGAATCACGCCGGCGTCAATATATCCGCATTCATTCGCACACCAGGAAACGAAGCAGGCGCACCACTCCACACGGGAACCGAAACCGTACCAGCTCCAGTATGGCTGACCGCCTACATTTCCTATCTGGGAAAGAGCGACTGTCACGATCTCGCCGTCCCCTATGCCGATCCCATATAGGACGCTGCTCCACAAACTTCGGTTTTCCTCCGAGAGCAGTTCTGCAAGCTGGGCTTTCTGTTCCTCATTGAATCCGTATTGCAGTGCCATATCATCGACCGTCTTATGTGTCACTGTGATATAGAGGGTCGTTACGGTTTCCTCGACTTCTTCTGTGACGATATTTCCGTCTTCATCTGCCGCTTCAACGGTCGAGGTCGTGGTATGGCTCTCTGTACGGTAGGAGATCTCATTCATAGCCCAAAAGACCTCCTTTAACAGTGCTTTCTTGCCATCGTCCATGCTGGCCACCTCCTGGGCGTTATCAGGATCAGTGGTGGTCTTGACAGAGTAGATAGCCAAAACATCAGGCCAGACAGCTCTTGAGCCTGCCATTTCGAGGGTATCATGGCTGTTATTCGCCTTGATTTTCTCCAGCCTGTCTTCATACTCCTGATTGATTTCACGGACGGCGGTGGGCATGGACTGTCCCGTGCCGGTATCCTCTCCAGAGAAGAAGATACCAAAGCAAGAGGCAACAAGAAGACCTATCAGGCAAATAATCACAATGGCTACCACTGCGACCCAGCCCCCAGCAGCGATTGCCGCAACAAGAGATTTCACAGCGGCAATAATCGCTTTCACTGTCGTTGCAACGGCTTTTGCCGCTACCTTAGCGGCTTCGGCGGCGGTTTTTGCTGCCACCCGTGCTGCCTGGGCCGCTTTCTGAGAAGCCTTGGCTGCTGCCTTTGCTGATTTCTCTGCTGTTTTCGCCGTGGCCTGTGCTGTCTTAATAGCGGATTTTGAGGTGCGTTCAGCGGTCTTTATGGTGCGCTTGGAGGATTTTACAGCTGCTTTTCCGGTAGTTCGGGCAGTCTGCTTTATGGTCCGGTCTGTCTGCTTTGCGGTCTTGATCGTCTTATCCGTCGTTAAATGTCGAATGCGATCCGCTCTGCTCGTGCTGTGGACGCTCTCTGGACCAGGCGAGGGAATATCCGACCGGACGAGATTGTCATAGGTCCGAACAGAGAGTTCCGCTCTGCTCTTGATCCGCCGTTTCTCCTGTACCTTCGTTTTCGCCTTGTCCTTGGCGAGTTGACGGCCCCGCTCAGTTGGAGATTGCGTTGGGTGTTCCATGCTTTCTCTTTGAACTGTGGGGGCGCTTCTCTGTGGTTCGTAGGTGCGACCGTCAGACTGTGGCCTATGCGGTTCCTCTGCGTAGGAATTGGAGGGAGAACCGCCTTCTTGCTCATGCGATAGGTGTTCCTGCAAGGATTCTCTGCCTTTTCGAGCCAGCCTCTTTCCTTGCTGGAATGTCACATAAGACGCTTCCCGACCTATACCCTCCATGCTGTGTTCAACCCGGCTTTCGGCGTATTCGCTGGAGGAGGCAGAGCTATTATCCATCAGGTCAGCGGTGGACTGCTTTGAGCGGATAAAGGCTTGCTTCATCCGCTCGCCGGCGACCAGCGACTTATCCAGAACCTTGATGTCACGGACTCGCTCACGGGTTTTGATTTTACTCATGGCTTACACCTCCCATGGAGCAGGGGTTAATCTGTTCCAAGAGCGAAGCTCCCCTCACCGGGGCGGGTGGTCATCAGCTCATAAAGCCTGGTTTTCTGCGGAAAACGGTTGATGAAGGGAACCAGAGCTGAACCGTATTTAATCAATCCGCACCCAGCGTCAGCATTGGTGATATAGCTCATTTGCTCTGCGGAGATATTCAGCAGCTTTGAGAGCTTGTCACGGTCAGAAGCTGCTTGATTGAGCATGACCACGAACTCAGAGTTGGAGAGCATGGTACTTGCCTGTACGGAATCCAGGAGGTACTCAACATTCTGCGTGATGGCAGTGGGATAGGCGTTGCGTTTACGGAACTGCCGCCAAGCGGAGTTGAAGAAAGCTGCGGAGAACTCATTCTCAAAGACAACATGAAACTCATCAATGAAGATGTGAGTGCGTTTCCCGTTCTTCCAGTTGACGCCTACCCGGTTCAACATAGTATCGGTAATGACGAGCAATCCGGCAGGCTTTAACTGAGCGCCGAGTCCGTGAATATCAAAGACTACGATTCGCTTATCCATGTCAACATTGCTTTGCTTTCCGAAAATATCCAGAGAGCCGGTAGTATAGAGTTCCAGAGATAGTGCGATCTGTCCTGCTTCGGGTTCCGGCTGTTCCATGAGCTTTTCACGCAGAGTGGTCAAGGTGGGCACGATCCCGGTTTCCTTTGCCTCCTGGTAGACGAGGGTGATACAGCGGTCAATGATGGACTTTTGCTGTGCTCCCACGCTTTTGTCATCAATCTGTTCAATCAGGGACATGATGAACTGCGACTTTACGACAATGGGATTCGCTTCTGCGTAACCGTCCACCATATACATGGCGTTCAGGCGGTCTTTGCCGCCTGCGGCAACATGGATCACCGTTCCAATATCTCCCATAGCCTCAATCAACGGGGCATATTCTCCCTCCGGATCACAGATCAGAATGTCATCATCTGTGTTCAGGGTCAGGAAGGTAATCAGTTCCTTAGCGCTAAACGACTTGCCGGAACCGGGCACTCCCAGAAGAAATGCGGACTGGTTCAGCAGATTTTCCTTGTTGCACATGATGAGATTGTGGGAAATGGCGTTTTCGCCGAAGTAGATACCGCCTTTGTCCTGGATTTCCTGCACCTTAAAGGGCGTAAACACTGCCAGCGATTCCGTGGTCAAGGTTCGGAAGGTGTTGATCTTCCGTGCCCCGATGGGCAGGACGGTATTCAAACCGTCGAGCTGCTGATACTTCAGGGTGGCCATCTGGCACATATTCTTTCGGGCTACCGCCAGGATAGCCTCTGTGTCAGAATCAAGCTGCTCCCTGCTGTCTGCCATGATTACGAGCGTGACCACCACGAACATCATTTTCTGATCTCTGGTCGTGAGATCGTCCAAAAACTCCTTGCTCTCTTTGCGCTGGAGTTCCATGTCATACGGAACCACGGCGGAAAAATTGTTGTTGCTGTTCTGGCGACGCTGCCAATTTGTGATATTGGTTTCCACCCCCAAAAGCCGACTTTCCACTTCCTTGACCGCTTCATCGGTGGGGACCGGGATCACATCAAAGGACATCATCATATTCCTATTGAAATCGGTCAGTTCAGACACCATGCTGTCCTTGATGTAGGACGCATAGTCTTTGAGAAACAGAACACGGCAAAACTTGTCACCCAGCTTCAGGTAATCGCTGTGCTTTTCCACATAGTCCGGGCAAATATAGTCCTTGAAGTCATGCCCCTTTTTCGCCATATCCTTCATGTCAAAGCGAAAGGCACTTTCCTCGCCGGAACGGTAGAAGTCATGGAGCACCTGGAGGCGCTGGGTGGCATTCAGCTCCACACATTTGGAGCCGAGTTTGGAGAAGTGAGATGTGAGGTCTGCCCCGATTCGCCCAAAGTAGGTTCTGGCTTCCTCAATATCTTTCTTCTGGACGGATACAGTCAAATACTTGTCCTGCATGATTCCATTTCCGCCGGTAGCCTTATCCAGAAGCATTTGGTTGTACTCTTTCCGATACTGGTCCATGTCGTCGCCACGCAGGGGCATGAGAATGTCCTTTTCAAAGTCCCTCTTATTGACCCTGCGATTGTTGATGGTGATTTTGGTTGTTGCACCGCTATCCAGACTGTTGAGCAGGTCAGAATAACGGAGGAACATACTCTCCTTATCCTCACGGCTGGCGACCAGGTAATTGATGTCAGAGAAACGATACATCTTGCTGTACTTGTTGCCTACAAGAAAAATCCCATCGGGCCAGATTCGCCTGATGGGAATGACATCTTGAACCTTATGAGGAACACGGTACACTTCCTTATCCTGTTTAATTACTCTCTGAAGCGACTTCATCATTTCCTTTCGATACCTCCTTGAATCTCTTTTCGATGGAACCTTTCATCACCTCGTAATAAAGGTTGACAGGTTCAAAGCGTATTTCTCTCGGCTCCAACAGCTCGGAGCGCAGCCACGCCCATAGGAACTGCTCTGCGGTCATGCCATGATAGTTGATAAATCCCATGGCGGCAAAGGGCGCAGCACCCAATATACAAAGCCAGGACACGGTTTCCAAGCCGACTAAGGGCTTCAACCCGAAATAGAGGGCGACTGCAACTCCCATAGCCAGGACGGAAAAGACGCACTGACGCAGAGATAGACCGAAGAATACACTTTCGCTGTAATTTCGGATTTCACGGTTGATTTTGACTTCCATGTTGCTTCCTTTCCCGGCGTAGAGCTTCTCTGAGTTCCTCTCTGCAAACGCAAGAAAGGGCAAGGCATTGTACCTCGCCCTTGCGCTTTCCGCCGTAGTATAGACAATAGCGGCAGTCACAGTCTTTCACGCTGTAGCCCTGCCATTTGTTGTAGATTTTTGTGAATTCTGTTTTCACGCTTACAACCCCATCATCTCACGCACGATCCTGTCAGCCATTTTCACAGAGCCGACCAAGATGAGCATATTGAAAATCAGCTCTCCGATATAGCTCCATACCATGGAAGCTGCGGCTGCGTCCGGGTTGACTACAGGCGGAGAGCTTGCGAATACTGAGAAGATAATGCAGGCGAGTACAATGATAGCCCCCTCCAGGCATACTGCGGCATAGCTTTTCAAAAAGCTCTTACCGACATTCTGGCTCGGCTCCCCCGCAAAGGACGAGAGGGGAATCGGAGCGATAGCGGTGTACATATACATTTTGAAAAAGCGTCCGTAGACGCTCAGAATCATAATAAAGGACAGTACCCAGATAAACAGACCTCCTATCAAGGTAACTGCCCACAAGGGAATCGATTCAAAAAAGCCGCAGTCCTCAATGGCTGTCACGATCTCTTGCGGCAAAACCGTGTCCTGCGGTGCTCCGAACCCCGCTGCATTCATAATAGTGGAGATGACGCCCTGGATAATGTTCAAAAGGGCAAGCATTAGCTCCATTCCATAAGTGATAACTCCCTTTGCCAGTGCAAAACGGACGAACAGCTTTAGTGCGTGTTCCGGCTTTTTGATCTCTGCAAAACTGCCGCAGGTTTTCATGACACCTATCACGAAAAACAGCACCAGCAGGGCGTAACCGATAGCTTGAAGTCCGCCGTGGATACTTACCACTACATTCCAGATTGCGCCGCCTTTGAAGTCCTGCGGAGACTGCGTGATCAGCTGCCAGATCTCGCTCAGCTTTCCATTCCAGACCTGCAACGCATTCTCAAGATTCTGGATTACCCAATTATCCGACACTCTTTTCGCCTCCTTTGGGGCAGGTCAGTCCTACGCTGACCCGCCCGATTGTGCGGATAAGAGAGTTATTAGCCGATGATAAGGTCAAGAATCTCCTTCGCAAAGGTTATGACAATGCCACCGGCAAGGGTCAGAAAGCCATTGGATCGCTGGGACGGATCATGGCTCTGAAGGGAGAGGCCCACCTGAACAATCCCCCAGCCCAGGAGGATAATGCCCACCGCTCGGATCAAGCCGAAGATAAAGGTGGAAAGGTTGTTGACAACGGTCAAGGGGTCATCGCCAGCCGCAAAGGCGGTCATGGCGAAGCAGGACATCAGTGCAAGGGAAAGGACCGTAGCCGCATAGAAGCGAAAGCCCTTCTTCACCTTGCCCGGAGTGGAAAGACGGTTCTCATTGTTATGCTTTTTCATTCTGCTGTTCCTCCATTTTCTGTAATTTTTCCTCCAGTTCTTCACTGGAAAGAATCTCATAGTGGTGCGTTTCTTCTTCTATATCAACAGCTTCCGGTAGGAGCTGGGAATCTATAGTGATGGCAGCAATACTGATGGTGTCCTCCCCATGCTGGAACGGTTCGGCTCCTCCGTCCGTGGTCAGTTTGACATTGGGATGTTTGAGAATGTCATATTTCAAGTCTTTAACTGGACGCTCCCCTCGAATAAAAAGAAGCGCATACTGGTTGTCCAGCATACGCACCTCATCGGGGGTCATCAGTTCACGCCCTGTAATCTGCCAGTTCGTGGAGTAACTGCCGCTTCTTCCTTTGGATTGACCATAAGTGTTCATGTCGATGGTTTCTTTGCCCAGCAGCTTCGATACATACTCATGCGTCGATTGCTCATTGCCGCCAAGGTACAGAAATGAATCGCAGTTTCCAACTATGCTCTCCCATTGCTTCTCGTAAAGCGCTTTCAACTGAGCCAGATTTTGCAGAATGATACTGACGGAAATCCCTCTGCTTCTCATGGTACTGAGCAGCTTATCAAACTCGTCGGGGAGCGCCACATTTGCAAATTCGTCCATTACAAAATGGACGGGAACTATGAGGCTGCCGCCATGGACCATATCTGCCTGATAGTAGAGCTGCTGGAATAACTGCGTGTATAGCATACCGATAATGAAGTTGAAGCTGGAATCATTATCGGGAATCACTGCATAGAGGACGGTTTTCTCATCGCCCAGCCGTTCAAGCTCCAACTCGTCTGTCTGCGTGATATTCGCAAGAGATTCAAGATTGAACTTCTCCAGACGGGATATGAGCGTGATCTGAATGGATTTCAGGGTTTTGCCGCTGCCGGAGCGATAGCTCTTGTAGTATTTCAAAGCGATGTGTTCTGGATTACGGTCCTCCAGCCGCTGGAACAGAATATCCAGCGGAGAACGAAAATCATCATCGTCCTCTTTGACCTCACCGGCCCGTATCATCTCCAATACCATCGGGAAGTTCTGCTCATCGTCGGGCGCTTCATAGTGAAGGTAAAAGACCAGCGCCAGGAGCAACATCATTGCCGCCTGATCCCAGAACGGGTCCTGTGTCTGACTTCCCTTGGGGGTCGTATTTTTGAATAAATTTGTCACTAATCTCTGAATATCGTTATCGCTACGGAGATAGACAAAGGGGTTATAGCAATGGCTTTTCTCCATGTTGATAAGGTCGATGACTTTGATTCTGTATCCTTTGGCTTGGAGAAGGGAACCGGTATCCCGGAGCAGCTCGCCCTTTGGGTCAAGGCAGACATAGCTACTGTTTGCATTAAGGAGATTCGGTTTCGCATAGAAGCGGGTCTTACCAGCACCTGACCCGCCGCAGACCAGAACATTCAGGTTCCTGCGGTGCTTTTTCCCATCCAGCCCGATGGCAACATTTTGAGTCAGGATTTTATTAGCTTCCTTGTTCCTGTCCGCATATTTCTTGTTGATTGCACTCGGATTGCCCCACTTGGCAGAGCCGTGCTCCTCCCGCCTGCGGTAGTTGCGGTCATTGGAGAGAAAGATAGCTATCCCCAAGCCGTAGAGAAGAAGGCATACGAGGACAGCCCTCAGACTGTCCTCGCACACCGTAATTTGTAGGGGGTGATTGAGAAGCTCTCCCGCTTGACTGAGGAAACCGGCAAGACCGCCGTCCAGAGCAGGAGCAATCAGAAGTCCAAGCCAGATGACGGGCAATACACCAAGGAGATAGAGGGCAATATGAGCGTGGTCAAACTTATCGTTCTTTCCGTTCAATTCGCCGTTTCTCCTTCCTCGTGGGTGCGTCAATGACACGCAGCAGCAGGTCCTCAACATCTTCCGTGGGACCGTTTTTCTCCAATTGAGTAGAGCGCAGGTCATAGAGGCTTCGGACCATAAGCTGTTGCTCACTGCTGTCAAATGTCAAGACACGCTTTTCCTCAAACATGGTCCGCCTCCTTTACCTGGCGTCATCGCTACGCTCACGCTTAGAGCGCTCCTGGTCTTCCAGAAAGCGTCCCATATCCACGGAGATCTCCTTGAAGGTTTCTCTGATTCGGGAAAGCTCCTGTCGAAAGTCCTTGGTTTCCATCGTCTTGTACTGCTCCGGCATACTGGAGAAGTTAAAGGTGTCGGTAGCAACACCGTAACGCTTGCACAGCAGATAAGACACGCAGTAGGCGGCATTGGCGCAGTCAGAACGCCGATACCCCTCGCCACTATCCATGTGGGCATGAGCCAACTCCTGGGACAGCGCCTTGAAGATGGTGGGAGCGTCCAACCCTTGGCGAACATAGATCGTCTTCTCCTGCGGTCTGTAAACGGCATTGATCTGGTCAGCCATCTGCTCGCTGATCTCCATCTTGCAGGGCGCATGGGTGATTAGGGATTTCAGGAGCAGCCGCTCATCACGGGTGACTGTGGGGGAAGTTCTCAGCCTGGAATTGGTCTGGCTAATATCAAAAACCTTGGTGGGGTTGTAATAGACTCCCACGGTTCCATCGGTACGCTCAAACTCTTTCCCGGCTTTGAGAATCGTAATGGCGGTTTCTCCGCTCTTAATGCTGACATTGGCCTTCTTCCAGGTGTCAAAATCATTGAGCTTGGTGGCCTCCGGGTTCTGAGCCGTAACCAGAAGCGCATTGCTTACGGAGTAGCGGTCGAATCTGGATTGAACGTCCAAAAAGGTTTGGAACAGCTCACCGTCAGTCTTCATGGCCTCGGCGGTGGAATCAATGAGGGCAAAGGTGTCCTCACGCTCCTTTTGCTTTCTCTCCCGGAACTCAGC
Organism: uncultured Neglectibacter sp.; assembly: GCA_946554335.1. Classification (GTDB taxonomy): domain Bacteria; phylum Bacillota; class Clostridia; order Oscillospirales; family Acutalibacteraceae; genus Acutalibacter. The sequence goes on along the minus strand of CAMNSA010000002.1, from coordinate 53,611 downwards.
CTCGTCAAAGGCGGGGAGCTCGGCAGCTTCGGATTCAGCCTGCTCACGGAACAGATCATCAAAATTTGGCATAGTGATTACCTCTCCTTTTTCTTCGGTTTCTTCTTGGGAGCCTGATGTTGTAGCGGCTCTCTGGTTTTCTGGCGGTTCTGGCTCTTTTGGGTCAGTTCTGCACGGATTTCCTTTAGCTCCTGCCGCACTGAGGGCCGTCGTTGTTCTTCCTCATCTTTAGGGCTTCGGCCTTGCCCGGTGCGAGATCGTGAAGCCGGTGGCTCTTTGGGCTTTGAGGAAGGCACGGACTGACGAGATTTCGCCACCCGTGCCTCCGTAGGGTTTTCGGTTTGCATTTCTTCCTTGCTGGGGTTAGACATCAGAGCGTCCAGAAATACATCTTCCTTGCTCCGTTCCGGCTCAGTCCTCTCCGGCTGCTGTTGGGTTTCCTCACGCTTGGCTTTTGCACGCTCGATTTCACTGCGGACAGAGGCCATATCCACGGTGCTGAGCTGGAAGCGGTCGAAGATACGGTTGACCTTACTGGCGTCCTCCGCACGAACCATCACATCGCATATGCCATCGGTGGCGTCCCGGTCTTTCAGAACACAGTACAGAACGCCGTACTTCTTGGCCTCTTTGCAGAACTTGGCCAGCTCGTCATCTTTGACGGCAAAGACCTTCAGTTCCTTGCCGGAGCGAAGCATATTGGTAAGCCTCGTTTTGCCTTTGGTCTTTTTTTGGTCTTTCAGGACGGCGTAAAGCAGAAGTGCGACCTGTTTTGCGCCCTCGCCGGTAATCTTGGCGGCAACCTCAGCGCCTTCGAGCGTCATTCTCACGACCTGTTCCGCTGCGTCCCCTGAGTAGCTCATCGCTCATTTCCTCCTCTCTTGGTTTCTTTTCCTGCTCGTTTAGCAACTGATCCAATTCCTCTTCGGTCTGGGAGGAACGGGAAAGAATAGCGTCACATAATACCACCTCCTTTTTGATGGCACGGATTTGTCGAATAATGTCGGAAATCTGTTCCTTTGCTTTCTCCGCTCCTGTGGCGTCGCCCCTGCGCTCCAGTCGCTTTACTTCATTTCGAAGCTGAGAGCGCTGGGAGTACAGAGCGTCAATCTGCAACTGAGCCCTTTCCTTATGGGTTATGAGTTCCTCTGCCGTGGAAAACTGATTCTTGGTAAGGAACCGGGTCTGGAGATCTAATCGCTCCAGCCTTGCGAGGTCTTCACGCATAAAAAAAGACACCCGCCTCTGGGAAGCCGGGTGTTGCTCGATGATGTGAAGTTCATAGCAATATCGGAGATAGAGCTTGTAGAGCCTGGGCTTTTTCCAATCAAACTGCGGTGGGATATGCTCTCTGCGGTACTGCTGTACCTGTTCTTCCTCCGCTTCGGGGAATGGCTCATTCCTTACAAGATTTTTCTGTATCCTGCGGGTGATCTCGTCCATGTCGTAGCCTGGTCCCAGCTTATGGAAGCGGAAAAAGCCCTTCGCTCCGGGCGGTTTTAACGCCGGGTATTCCAGCCAATCTCCCTTTTTGTCGTAAAGCTTCAGCTCATAGCCCATCTCCTTAAGGCCATCAAAGAAGTCATCACGGGTCAGGCTGTCGCTGATTTCCCGGTCGATGTCAGCCCGAATCGTGCCTCGCTGGGTCGTTTGTCCCTGATTTTCCGCTCTCCATTCGCTGTACTGCTTGGCTTTTCCCTCTGGGTTCTCAATGACTGAGATTTTGTATTCCCGGCAGAGCCTATCAGATACTTTCCGCATAAGGGCGTAGTCAGCAGGAGAATTGTAGAACTTGTAGCCGTCCGCAAAGGAAACGGAGTTTATAACGAAGTGATTGTGGTAATGCCCGGTGTTACAGTGGGTGGCAACCAGTACCTCAAAGCGGTCGCCCCATAACTCCTGCGCCAGCTTCAAGCCAATTTCATGGGCTATTTCCGCTGTCACCTCGTCTGCCTTAAAGGACTGGTAGCCATGGTAGCATACTCGTCCGCCCATTTTGCCCCATAGCTGTTTGGTTTCGGTGAATTGCGCCGCTGCGGTTTCCTCCCGGCAGTTCAGACAAGACACATAAGAGCGCCGCTCAGTCTTCATATCATCGGCTGCATATTCCACCACATCATTGACGACATGAAGTGCAGATTGCATTTCCGAGCTTACCTCTGTGGTCTTCTCCGGGTTTCGTGCGTAGTTGATGACCTTATCAAGCCTGCCCTTAATGGGCCAGATTGCGGTAACTGCCATATCAGTCAGGGTCGGTGGCGTAGGTGCCCACGATCAGCTTCTCAACTGTTCTGTTGCTCTCCAGCGCCTTTTCCAGCTCTTTGGAATTGAGCCAGCCGTTTGTGCGGGAGATAAGGAGAAGCTGATTGATGTTACTGCCAACTCTCCTGACCTCCCGGATCAGCAGCGGAACATCGGCGGCGGGCGCAGCCTTTACCACGGATTCATTGAGAATACGCCGGCAGTAACCCTCTCTGGAGAGCCCGGCTTTTCTGGCTTTCTTTGTGAGGGTGTCAAGCTCGTCCTTGGTAAAGCGCACTTTCATTTCAAGTGTTCGTTTCAAATAATTCACCCTTTCTCTGCGGGGTCATAGGGGCGCAAAGCCCCTGTCAAGCTGAATTGTGGCCCCACAATTCGTTGCTTGCTAAGACAGCGCCATCCCCATTTCCACCTGGATGTGGTTGGGGCGTATCCCCTTCGTGGGGAAGCCCCTTTCGGACCGTGTTGTCGGTTTCGGATGGCTCCGTAATCGACTTTTGAAGCCTCCTTTTTGGCAATGTGCCGTCGCAAATACCGGCACATTACTCGTTTTTATCTGCTGCGAATCAAAATGTGGCGGCACAATTCGCATAATGTGACGGTATATCGCTTGCAAGCGACCTTTCGCTGAAAAATGCGACGGCACAATTCATGGAATCTGCCGTCACTTTCTGAAAAATGAGAGAAAATCGCTGGCTACGGCCTCGTTCTCCACATCCCTCTCGCTTTCTCCCTCAAATCTGGCGGCTAAAGAAGCGGTAGGCTGCTGGCTGAGAGCGTCCAGAACGGTTCCTTTGATTGCTCTCAACAGGTCCTCCTGCTCATTTCGCCGTTCCTGCTGTTTCAGATAGCCTGTGACGGCGACCGTCACCGCCTCGGATGCGGACAGATCAGAAGACCGCAGATATTGCAGCACCCGGTTCTGACGCTCGTCAGAAGGGTTGAGGTAGAGGAAAACTCTTTTTGCTTTCATGGAGCGCCTCATCTCTTTAACCCTGCCAGAGCCAAGTGTTCGTAGCCCTTTGCATTGGCATGAATGTCGTTGTTGAAGGTCACTCTTGCCGGGTCGTACTCGCCGAAGTTCCGGATCAGGCAACTCCCGCCGCCCAGAACATGGAGCCGCATGGTCTTGGGGTCATATCCAGCCTCTCTCATTCTGCGAAAGAGGCTTTCTGTATACACCCGTGCAGCCTGGGTCATCGTTTTGAGATACCCTGCGTCCACATCGGCGGCACCTTTGCGGATAATCCGCTCTATGATGGAATTGTCTACCTTTGCTCCAGCGTGTTCATTGGCAAGCGCCAGACGCATGGCAACAGCGCAGTCCTTTACACCGCAGGCTTCCGTCGCCATAGTCGTAGGGTCCGGGCGGCTGTCGATGATCCGCAGAAGGTTGACGGTGCCGTTCCCGATGTCCGCTATCATGTTCACGCCACGGAACTCGGTCAGGCGATCGGCAACTGCGGCGAAGCTCTGCGGGTAAATTGTTCCACCTACGAACTTGACAGCAAACTCGGTTCCACGGAAGTTGAACTCCGCTTCATCGTTTTTCAGCAGGTATGCCTTGAACTCGTCCTGCTGGTCCATGACCCAGGAAAGAGGAAGACCGGAGGCAATCAGCACATTTGCTTTCGTCAGCTTTTGGAGGGAAAGCTCCCTGGCGATTGCCGCAAGGGTCATCAGGTAGTAGTCATCGTCTGAGGTCTTCAGATTGGAATACTCCTTATGCCCAAGCCCGATGGTGTAATACCTACCCTCATAGACCATCAGATTCTCCGTGAAGTAGGGCTTCTTCTGGTGAGCGGTAACGCCGGCAGGGAAGGAGCAGTTTGCGGTTTTGATATTTCCGTAGCCGTGATCGACACCAATCACGGCTATGCCGTTTTGGATAATCATGGAGTCCTCCTATCTTTCTCTGGACTTGTCTTTGGGCACATAAGGAATACTCTCTAAGGAGAGAAAGTCCGCATTCTTCTCGTCCCGGTCAAGATTGACCTGATAAATCGTGATTTTCATTTCATTCACCTTTCCTCATTGCGCTCTCTGACAGATTTTGCGGAAAACTCAGCATGAGTGAAATCATCTGCGGTCAGGATCATTTCTCCCTTATCCCATTGCCGCTGGACCTCAACTATGGCTTCCTCTTTGCTGTTGGCCTTGATCTGAACGGTCCTTTCCAGATACTCACGGATTGTGACTTCATATTGATTCATCTAACTGCTACCTCTCTTTTCTTTTGGATTTGTCTTGCTATCCTTTGGGTCAGGTACTCGTTGACATCTTTGCCAAATGGTGCAGGACTGTCTACTACCTGATACCGGGCGCTCAGTTCCTCTTGGAGAAGGGCCGCTGCGCCTCTGCCGGTATCGTCATTATCCAGGTGCAGAAGGATAGACCTTGTTCCAGCGTGGGAGGAAAGATAAGATTCCAGTGCAGCCGGCACAGTGCCTTTTTCCTTGCCTTTTTTGAAAACACCGCCCAGGGAGAGCAACGGCGTGTACTGCCAGTCCCGCCCTGTCATTTTCAGCAAAGTGGCGTAGCTCAGAGCGTCAATGGGGGATTCAAAAAGATGAACGGCGCTGGCGTCAGCCTGATTCGCCAGGAGGAAGCCAAATCTTTTATCGCTTCCACCGGCTTCTCCCTTAAAATCGCCATAGGTCCCCCGGAGCATGGCATAGCGGGCAGTTCCACTTGAATCAAAGCCCACAAAGACAGCATTGTGGTACTTTCGGGACTCGTAGACCTGTCCTTGGGCCATACAATGTCGCAGAATGTCCCGGTCAATACCTCGACCCGTCAGATAGCGAATGACTGCCTCGTTATTTGCGTTCCGCTCCGGCAGGCATAGGCAGCGCTCCGGCTCTGCTTTTGGAGTATGAGGACTGACAGGAGCAGGAATAGCTCTGCTTCCCAGAATGGTTTGTACTGCTTCGGGGAAGGAATAGCCCTGGACTTTGATGAGATAGTCCAGAGCGGTGGTTCCTCCGAACCCACGACTAAACCAGTTCCATTTTCCGTTACTGATTTTCAGGCTGTCATGCTCCTTCGTGCAGTAGGTCCCGCCAGACAGCTTCACAAGCTCATCAGGCTGTTGAGTTTGCAGATAGGACAACAAATCCACTCGTTTTGCTGCCTGGATTTCCTCTGTTGTCACATAGGGCATAGACCGTCCCTCCCTCAACGGGCGTCGCCGGTACTTCTTGGCTCTTTTCCCAGACTGCCTTTGCCTTTTGCGTAGACAGCGATAGCGTCCGGAATCATCTCCATCATGGGGCTGTCCTGTTTGAGAATATAGTTGGTCAGATCTTCAAGCAGGTTCTTTCTCTCCAGAAGGGCTTTGCAGGTTTCAACGCTGTGATCCGTAAATTCCTGGGAATAGAGAATATCCTCCCGCAAAGCGTATTCATACGCCCGGTCAAGAATCTCCTTGGGAGGAAGGGTCAGCAGTTTCTCACGAAAATTTTCCTGCTCGCCAAACATCTTGTCGTACAGTGCCTGATTCAGCTTTTCTTCGTCCATGTCATCAGCTCCTTAGAAATAGTAATAGCCGCCCTTTTTTCAGCGGGCGGCTATGTAGAAAAGCAGGAAGACCTTGACAAGCCTCATGTCATATGTTATCATGAAAGCCAAGAAACAAAGAAACCCGGAAAACGGGAAAGCGGGAAAGCGGAATAAATGCGCTATTCCTGCATAGACTGGAGGAGAAGAATATGGCAACGGCAACAAGGAGAACACCTATGGAACGAAAAACGATCAGCATTTCCAATAAGCGGCAGATCACCATTCCGCAGAGATACTATGAACAGCTTGGTTTTGAGGGCGAGGCCGAGTGTTTTCTTCGTGGTTCTGAGCTCATTATTCGTCCCGTGACGAGGCAGGGCGGCGGAGAGTTTGCCGAGCAGATTCTGGCTGATCTGGTCGCCCAGGGATATTCCGGTGATGAGCTGCTCCAGCGGTTCAAGGCGGAACAGAGAAAGGTTCGTCCGGCAGTAGAGCGTTTGATTGCAGAGGCAGATGAGCTTGCCGCACAGGAGGGCCAGGGAACCAGTTATGATGACCTCTTTGGCATGGAGGACTGACCCATGTATGAATTGCGGTTTCTTCCGGGAGCGGAGCGTTTCTTCAAGAAGATCAAGGACAAGGGATTGAAGACTGCCTTTCGGAAAGCTTTCACAGAGCTTGCGGATGACCCGTATATCGGAGAAATGAAGCGGGGCGACCTCGCCGGTATCTATGGTTTTGATGTCTACTACAACAAAACCAATTATGAGATCGCCTACCGTATTTATGAGGAAAACGGAAAGCTGGTGGTCGTTCTTTTGGCTGGAACAAGGGAGAACTTCTACAAGGAACTGAAACGCTACATGAAATGAGAAAATGCCTATCAAGCGCTGCTTGGTAGGCATTCTTATATCATCAGTTCCCTTGAAACAACATAGCCGCCCGTTGTATAACGGACGGCTATGTTGTTTAGAACGGCATTAACTGAAGAATTATACAAAGACTGTTCCCTATTTCATTTTGATTGAAAGTGACACTTCTCCATCATCTGCTATGCTCATTTGGAGATTTCTGAGGTATCGGTCATAATATTGTTTTCTCTCCGCAGATGTCATGGTGACCCTTGTAGCCCGGAGTGCTTCGTCCAGCATGGTGTTCAAATTGAGCTGCATTGCTTGCTGTAAGTACATAGTCATTTCACGCAATATAGCTTTCTTCTTCAAGTCCTCCGAATCACCGGAGTAGAAATCATCTAAATAGCAGTAGAATATACCGTGCTCTGCAAGAGCGTTTTTAAGGTCGGGGCCGCATTTGTCATGCTCAACCATCACAAGGAAATGTGCCTTGGGTAGAGAAGATATGAGCGCCCAATAGTCAGAATCACTGGAAACCAGAATATAGGAGTCAACCTTTTTCTCGTAAAACTCCTGGCTGACCCGCAGGGCTAATCTCATGTCAACCAGTGACTTGTTTTCCTTTACCCGCTCGATTTCAATGTGTTCCACCGGAATTGAAGTGAATTGCTCCAGCAAGTCCCAACCCGATGAGGTGTGAATATCATCAAAGAGAATGATGGATTCTATTTTCCCAACGCTTTCTTTATTCAGTCCCCGAAGCGTGGCGCTGAGCCTGTAGGGGTCCACATTCTCACAATCCACTACCACGACTACCTGCTCACTGTCATCAATGAAGTCGTAGATGTTTTTTTTGAAAAAGCTCCCAGCGTCAGATACCTTGCCATAGTCTGTAAATTCCTGGTCGTGCCAGGAATACAGAAGCTCAACAAACTTTCGGTCGCAATAGAGGATATTGCCAAAATCCTTTGGATTCCAGTTGATATACATCTGGTAGGGATAAAATGACATACCCTCGTAGTAGGTGATAGCAGCGTCCTTTGTACTTTCTTCTATCAGACCGTCCGGCATGATAAACAACTCTCTGATATAGTCCCAATTTATCCAAAGCGGGAAAATCCCCCGGCAGTTATTGATCCGATCAGAAATAAGTCTATTGATGTCAACGATTAGGGCGCTTAACTGTGCGTTCTGTTTTTTGGTGAGGCGTATTCCGTCAGCGGATAGCTGATTGAAACTGTCAGAAGGAATATACTCTGGCATTGAATAGATTGATTTAACGCTGTAAGTCAATTCATCGTTGATTTTTCTGAAATTTCTTTCTATTGCAGTCCTCAATATACATAGGTGTCGTACTATTCGAGCATTTTTATCTAATTCCATTTTTTCAAATACATCCAATTTCGGTGGTTCATGCGGATTTTCAAATATTCTTTTGGGGACTCCAATCAAGTATGCTACTTTTGATACGATTTCATATGTGCTGTCTTTGTAAGTCATTCGTTCAGATGATTCACTTTGTGTACTGATGAGTTCGTCCATAGGGCCTGGCCTCCTTTATTTAGATTATCCCTTCAAAAAGCAGGGGTTCTACCTTTCAATTATAACACATAATCAGCAGCCCATCAATATCCCATGTGTTGCTATGTATGCGGCATAGGGTCATGCCGCATTTGTTCATCGCTCCAGAGATTTTTCCTTACGGGTTGGTTCCTCGTCGGAATCATCTCTGTCCCCATCGGCAAATTCGTTTTCCTTCTTGTCGAGGTTCAGAGAGATGTTCAGCTCGTTGAGCCGGGCTTGCTTCGTTTGCAGCTCGTCTTCCTTGGGGAAGGGCTTTTCCACCTCCTGCTTGGCGTTTTCTAACTGGACTTTGACATTTTCGAGCTCCTCCCGGCAGACGATCATTCTTTCCTCCAAGCCGCCCAGCAGATTGTCAAGCCGCACGATATTACCGTAAATGTCTGTGCCCAGACTTGCGGTATGGCGGAGCATTCCTTTGAGCGTCACCTGATACTCTTTGGAAAAGCTCTCAAAGGTCAGTTCCATGGCAAAGCCACGGTAATGCCCAATGTTTACGGCTTCCGGACTGGTCATGGCTTTACAGGCAGCGAGGATCGCACTGCCAGCCGCCTTCTTGTCGGTGTAGACGGTGCCGTCCACCTCCATCGGGGAGAAGCCGTCCTCATTTGGGTGAGTGTTCTCTTTCACTCGGTTCATGTCGGCGGTGAACCCTTCTATGCGCTCTTTAAGAGCTGCTATCTTTTGCGGCAGATACTTGGTGACCTGGTCTTCCAAGGCGTACCGCTGACTGAGATGGTTCGCTTTCAGTAGTTTCAGCTTCTGAACCTCCACATCCAAGTCCATCTTCTCCTTGATTTCTGGGTTGCCCGAACACAAGGCTTTGATCTCCGCATAGGACAGGGCGGTTTCGTCAATGTCTTCTGCTGAACGGACCGGAGATTTTGAGGTCATGATCTGACCGATGAACTTCTGCTTGGATTCCACAAGCTGATAGAGATATGCGTCAAAGGTGTTTTCGGTCACATAGGTGAAGATCTCCACCTCCGGGTTCTCGTTGCCCTGACGGATAATACGACCCTCCCGCTGCTGTAAATCAGCCGGACGCCAGGGACAATCCAGGTGGTGGAGCGCAACGAGCTTCTGCTGAACATTGGTTCCTGCCCCCATTTTCTGCGTAGAACCGATGAGCACACGAACCTCTCCAACTTTGACCTTGGCAAATAGGTCCCTCTTTTGGGTTTCAGTCTTTGCCTCATGGATATAGGCTATTTCTTCAGCCGGTATGCCCATGGCTTTCAGCTTGTCCCGCAAATCGTCATAGACATTGAACTCTCCATCGTTGTGGGGCGTGGAAAGGTCGCAGAAAACCATCTGCGTCGAGCGCTGCTCTGCGGTCAGTTCCCATATTTCAAAGACATTTTTGGCGCAGGCAGCAACTTTTCCCGTTCCGCTGTCAGGAAGGAGTGGGTTTATCAGCCGCTGATCCAGCGCCAGCTTGCGGCCATCGTTTGTGATGACAAGCATATTGTCCTCATAGGACTTCACCATACCGCTCCGTATTTTCTCGGCCCGTACTGCGAGGTCGGAAACCATTTGAAGCTGGATTACCGAAGGCTTTAGCACCACGGTATGATAGTTTGCCTTTGGAACAGGGAGATTCAGCATATCGAAGGTTTGAATATCAGCGACCTCTTTGAACATGGCAATCAGTTCCGGGAGGTTAAAGAATTTGCTGAACCGTCTTTTCGTCCGATACCCTGTACCCTCCGGAGCCAGCTCGATGGCGGTAACGGTTTCACCAAAGGTCGAGGCCCATGCGTCGAAGTGGAGCAGATCATTTTCGAGCAGGGTGTTGTATTGCAGGTATTTCTGCATGGTGTACATTTCAATCATGGTATTGGAGATTGGTGTCCCGGTGGCGAAGACGATACCGTGCCCTCCGGTGATCTCATCCAGGTAACGGCACTTTAGGAACAGGTCGCTGGACTTCTGCGCTTCGGTCTGACTGATTCCCGCCACATTCCGCATTTTCGTGAATGCGGCGAGGTTCTTGAAATAATGCGCTTCGTCGATGAACAGCTTATCCACGCCCAGCTCCTCAAAGGTGACCACATCGTCCTTGCGACTCTGGTCATGCAGCCGTTCCAGTTTGGCCAAGACCTGCTTTTTGGACCGCTCCATCTGCTTTACCGAGAACCGGTCGCCTCTGTTTGCCTTGATTTCCGCTATGCCGTCCATGATCTCTTGCAGCTCCTGCCGGAGGTATTCCTGCTGCCGTTCAACGGACAGGGGAATCTTTTCCAACTGGCTGTGTCCGATGATGATAGCGTCGTAGTCCCCGGTGGCGATCCGGCTGCACAGCCTCTTGCGGTTTTGTGCCTCAAAGTCCTTTGCCGTCGCCACCAGAATATTGGCGCTGGGATAGAGCTGGAGATATTCGCTTGCCCACTGATCCGTAATATGATTCGGAACGACGATCAAGCTCTTGTGACAAAGGCCCAGGCGTTTAGCCTCCTGCGCCAGAGCGACCATTGTGAAGGTCTTGCCAGCCCCCACGACATGTCCCAGCAGCACATTCTTCCCATATAGACCTCTCGCAACGCCGTTGAGCTGGTGCGGCTTCAGGACGATTTCCGGATTGATCCCGATCAGATTGAGGTGGCTCCCGTCATACTCTCTTGGGCGGATACTATTGAACTTTTCATTGTAGTATTTTGTTAACCGTTCACGCCGGTCCGGGTCCTTCCATATCCAGTCCTCAAATGCCTGCTTGATAAGCTCCTGTTTGCTCTGGGCGATAGTCGTTTCCTTGCGATTCAGAACTGCGACCTTTCTTCTGTTTTCATCTTCAATATAGTCAAACACCTTGACTTCCCGGAGATTCAGGGTCTGTTCCAAAATCTTGTAGGCATTGATACGGTTCGTACCATAGACGCTGTTTACCTTGATGTTGCCACGGTCGTAGCTTTTACCTTCGATGTTCCACTCTCCGGTATGCTTGGCGTAGTGGATATTGATGTTGCTTCTGTTGTAGTGGGGCGTTCCAAACAGGTCGTACATGAAATCAGCATAGTCTTCCGCTGAAATCCATGTTGCGCCGATTCGGACGGAGATTTCAGCTGCGGTCAGGTCTACGGGCTGGACCCGTTCCAGCGCTTCCACGTTGGCGGCGTAGTCTTCGGGGTACAGCCTGGCGGATCTCCTTGCCCACTCCAGCTTCCGCCTCACATTGCCCGAAAGGTATTCATCTGCCGGAAGATACTGTTCCTCACTGTAGTTTCCGTAACCATACATGGGATTAAGGAAGATCACGCCCTTCAGGTCGGAGAAAATCTCCTGCTCGGTTTTGCCGGTAAGCCCCATCATATAGGGCATATCCACCTTTGCCTTTTCAGACAGTGACACCGCCAGAGCCTCAGTTGCGGTATCTACATGGGTGATCTCAATTCGCTGCTTAATGGTGCGCTTGTAGAACACTGCAGCTTTTTCTTTGAAATTGCCCTTGCCGTCCAGAACCTCCAGGGAAGAAAGCAGAAAGTAGGCGTTGTCTGATAGGAACACGGACTTATTCGCTCTTGTATTGATTCGCCCGTATTTCTTCACGAACTTGTCATAGAGCTCATTCAACCTTTTCTGCTCGCCTTTGATGTCTTCTTCGGGATAATCCTCGGTCTGGTACTCTATGAGCTGCCGGACACAATCCCGGATTTCAATCAGACCCTTGATCCTGTTGGCTCCCGTCAGAGAAACATCGACGGGATTCATGCGGCTGTTTTCACGGTAGTAGATTTGACCGTCTAACACCGTGTAGCTGAAATTGCGTACAGAAGGGTCGGCAGGAATGGATTTATCCACCTCGTCCTCCACAACCTCATCGAACTCGTACTCCGTTATGGAGCCGTTGATGTTCTGCACCGCCTCATTCAGCAGTTCTTCCAGCTCCTGGCCCTCATAAGGAACGCAGGCGGTTTCTGGCCCGAATGGACCGCTGACCTCTCGCATTTCGCCCATCACCATATCAGGATTGTCGATGAAATACTGATTCATTTTCAGCCCGTTAGCGTCCGTGCCAAGGTGGACCCAATCTGGCTCATTGATGGCGAGGGTGTCCCGTTTCTGGAAGAACAGAATGTCGCTGGTCACTTCTGTGCCAGCTGCGTCCTTGAAGGTGTTGTTGGGCAAACGGATTGCGCCCAGAAGGTCAGCCCTTTGCGCCAGATACCTACGCACAGCAGGGTTTTCCTTATCCATCGTTCCCTTGGAGGTAATGAATGCGATAATACCACCCGGACGCACTTTATCCAGGGTCTTCGCCAGGAAGTAGTCGTGGATCAGAAAGTTGTTCTTGTCGTATCTCTTGTCGTTCAGCTTATAGTTGCCAAAGGGAATGTTGCCGATGGCCACATCGAAGAAGCTGTCCGGCAGGTCAACCTTTTCATAGCCCTGAACGGCGATGGAGGATTTCTGGTAGAGCTGTTGGGCAATCCGTCCGCTGAGGGAATCCAGTTCCACACCGTAGATTTTGGACTCTGACAGGCTTTCCGGCTTCATGCCAAAGAAATTGCCGATACCGCAGGAAGGCTCCAAAATGTTTCCTTCCTGGAAGCCCGCCTTCTCCAGCACCTGGTACATGGCCCGTATCACGGTGGGCGGCGTATAGAAGGCAGTCAATGCGGATTCTCTTGCCGCCTCATACTCATCTTCACTCAGGAGAGTCTTTAACTCGTTATACCGGCTGTGGCGCTCGTCAAAGCAGTCCGCCAAACCGCCCCAGCCCACATATTGAGCGAGAATCTCCTGTTCCTCCGGAGTGGCAAGGCGTGATTCCGCTTCGATCTGCTTTAGAAGCCGGATTGCCCGGACATTGTTTTCATACCGCTGGCTCGGAGTTCCTACGCCAATGGCGTCGTCTGAAATACGGTAGTCATGTCTCTCAGCGTCTGGGATTACAGGGTAGAGCAGCACCGGAGTCACTTTGCCGTTGTGTCTTGGGGCAGGTGCGGGAAGAATATTCTCCAAGTTCGTTTCCGGCTGTTCATTTTCAGCCTTTTGTTTGCTCTGTTCAACATAGAGCCATTCGGCGCTTTCTTTGTCCGCTACTTCTTTTTGGACCCGCATTAGATAGTCCTCAGCCTGCCACTCGCTGGAGAACTCCTCCTGGACGCCCTCGCTATCAGTGTAGATCTCACCCCGAATATCGTCCCATATGGCGTAGCCGTTGTCTATTTCAATGATGGAAAAGCGCTCATAGGGAGGAACCTCGTTGGCGGCGGCACGGTCCACCTCATCCATGATCTGCTGGACGGCGGAATTTGTGACCGGCTCATCGGAGGCAACACCCTCAGCTTCCTGGGTGCTTTCTTCACGCTGCTTTTCGTACTGTTCCTCCGCATACGCTATCATCTCGTCAAAATCCATGTTCTGGAGGTATTGGTTCAGATCGGCGAGATCATAGCATTGAAGCCTCACAACTACCTCTCCGTCCACCTCATAGAGCAGCCGGGAATCAACGAGGTCAGCATATACGCTGATGGTGTGCTCTCCATCACCAGTAGAGGAGAAGGCCAGGTCTACATGGTGAAGGTCAGAGTAATCCGCCTCCTGGTCAAACTCACTCATGGTGTAATCGTTGATGAGATTCCGGGCCCTTGTCAGCATTGCCTCATTGACATCAACGACCTGAAAGCCCTTGGGAGGCGGGTCAAGCTCCGCAAGGAAGTCCTGCGGGATGGTCTGACCATCTTTGTCCCGATACAGCACTACGGTCATGGGAACACCGGAGTAGGTATCATCACGAATAGCCGCAAGGAACTTATCCTCATTAGTAAACTCCGAGCTATCGCCAACCGTTCCGTCTGTGCCCAGGTAGTCGATTCGCCCTATTGGGCGCTCGTGAACTTCCGTTTCAGGCTCTGGGGCCGGGCTTTCTATAACTTCTTGAAGAAGATGGTCATTCAGCGGCGATTCTGTCAGCTGCCGGTCAAAGTCGTCACGGGTCATCTCCTTTGTGAACAGTGGGTAATCCGGTTCAAACAGGCGCACGGTGTTCTCGTCATATGCAGCCAGTTCATACTCCGTTGCTCCCAGGTAAAGGGTATCTCCCAGGGACAGGCGATATTCCTTCCTCGGAGGCGGCGGTGGATTCAATTCCGCCCCTGTCGGCTCCAGCGGAGTTGCGAGCGGACCGCTGAGTGTGGCAAGAGCAGCTTCACAGCGTTCTGTCAAATGTGTCTTATCGTCAATGATAGCCCGCAAAGCATTCCTGATGGTGGGGAGGACAAAGCTCCCCTCCGATGTGAGAACATAGCACTTTTTCTCACCGGCACCAAGGCTATCCGCACAGCGCAAGGCAAGCGACATATCGGGAGTCTGGTCCTTCTCGCCAAGCTGGGTCTTGAAGTCTACATAGTCGCTGATGATAGAGCGAATTTCCAGGGCGAACCTCTGGCGCTCTGTCCGTGCTTCTTCCTGCGCCATATACTGAGGGTACTGCTCCGTTTCAGCCCGGTTCAAATATCGGTCTGCGGAAATGAGTTCCCCAATACGGCGTTCAACCTTATCCCAGGAAAGCGTGAACTTGTCGTAGTTTCCTTCACGGCTTCTTGTAATGGTGATCCCTTTTCCATCGTGGTCCAGCCAATAGCCGCTGCCGGGAATAGCGTCAGAGTGACCGCCAATGCCGTATTCCTGCTTCAAGAAACGGATATTCTCACTTTTGGACTCTGCCTTTCGGAACTGCTCATAGATTCGGAATTTTCCCTGCGACACTCCGCTACCGCCGCAAAGGACATAATCAATGGCTGCTTGGGGAATAAAAAAAGCCGGGGCTTTTTCAGCCTCGGCCCGGTCTATCCATGAAAGCTGTTCATTTTCGCTGGGAAGGGGTCGCTCGTCAGGGTCAAGCCACTGTTCCAGCAGAATCATTCCTCCGATTCTGCCTGCTACGCTTGTCCAGCGCAGATATTCTTCCTTTTCACGCCCGTTGTAGGAGCCACGCCACAATTCCAGCACATCGTCCCATGCGTGATACCCGGCTCTCTGTTCGTTGCTGAGAATCTTCTCAACATAGGTGTCATCAAAGAAGGACTTAATAAAATCGCCACGCTCTTTGTCATCCGTATGGGTTTCAAAGAATGTGGCGATTTCAATGCGATGGTCTTTCAGTGCGTCGCAGGTACGGAGAAGCTCGTTTTTCTCATTGTCCTCGTGAAAATAGGGAATGCTTCTTCGAGCGTCAAAATCATGGTGAAGGTTCGTGAGCCCGGTAGGACCGTATTCAGGGGCGACAGCATACTTTGTTCCCTGAGCGTTTAGCGATAAATCAGATCCCTCATCACGACTTCCTCCGCCCTCTGACGGATGTTGTTCATCAGTCCGATCCACTTCATCTGATCCTGTGCTTTCAGTTCCTCCGTCACGCCCTCTTGGCTCGCCATCTGTGCGGTCAGGCTCTCCATCAGCTCGTTGGACTGCCGATCCACTTCCTCTAAATGGCTGTTGAGCTTCCCGGACAACATCATTCCCGTGTAGATCGGGGACTTGTGCTGTCTGAGGTAGCTTTGCCGCAGCATTCCATACTTCCCAATCTTCGGGCTCTCCGGCGGGATCAGGTCTGGCAGAAGGTAATCTCCCTCCTGATGGTAAGTCAGTTCCATGTGTGTCGCTCCTTTCAATGTTGGTACGCTTATTATCGCCCATTGCCGGCATAGATTCAAATGTGCGAATTTCTTTTCTTTCTTCCTTCTCCATAGACCGAACTGTGATTTCGACAGTTCGCAAAGCCAGTTCGGAAATATCGCTGGCCGCCGTGCCCAGCACGGAGGCCACCTCCGGGGTGCTAAACTCGTACAGGTGGGCAAAGTCCATGGCGTCCAGATAGAGGCTGGGGTCCTTTCCGCAGCGGGTCAGGGTCATAAACGCCACGCTTGACCTTAACAAATTGCGGAACCAGACCTCTGTGCTTATATCGTCGAGGTCCTCCAGCAGACTGCCGGACCTGACTTGCAGCAGCATATCCAGGTAGTCGGAGATATTGTCATCGACCAGCTCCTGCGTAATGGCAATCAGGTTAGAATCAAAGCCGGCATGGTTTTCCAGAGCACCGAAGCTGTTTTCCAGAGATTCCAGAACCCTGTCCTCATAACGGCTTTCGAGCTTCCAAAGCGTAACCTGGTGACCGTCCCGGCTGTTGGTATCGGAAATATCGAAGATATAGCGTAGCTTATACCGATTCGGCTCGTCCACCAGCAGGGCAATTCCTTTAGTGCCACGATTGACCCATCTGCCCAGCCTGTTCCAGAGGGATATTTCGGCACAGGCTGTCGCATTGGGCTTCTGAGCGTGAATGAGCAACTGTTCTCGGAAGGAGTATTTGTAGTTGTTGGCAGCGGTGGTCAGAAATGCCTCGTACTTACCCACATCGGAGGTAATCGAGGCGGCTTCCTGTGCTGCCAGCTCCGATATGAATTGATACTTACTCGGCATTGGCACGAACCTCCTTATTCCAGACTGATATTGATGTTCAGCGTGAGATCTCCGTCACCCAGCACCGAGGCATAGAGCATACCGGTTCTGGCATTGGAGATTTTCGACACAAGGGTATTGAGGCGGCAAACCGTGGCGTTGACCTCACTCTGTGACTCTGCGTAATAGTAGCCGTCCTCATCACTGCAAATGGGAAAACCGTCCTGACGCAAGGCGCTGACCTTTCGTCTGAGATTTCTCCCGTCTAAAGAAAAAATCCGTTCCAGCTCCTTGCTGTGAACGGCATTTCCTTTTCCGGTATGGTATTTCTTCAAAAAGCAGCAGATAGCCATTCCTTTGTTCATCTCTGATCCTACCTTTCCATAGATACGGGCTTTCTTTGATGGGGAATTTCCCAGCCGTACACCTGGCAGATTTCGTCGCCAAGCCTGCGGGTGATTCTTGTGATGTCGGAACGGGTCGCTGTTCCATAATAGAGCTTGTCCTTCAGGTTTTCGATCTGCTCCTCTGATACGCCCTCCTTATAGGTGCGGTAGAGGTAATGGTTGGTTCCATCGTGGTGGATAGCGTCGCAGCGCAGATCGCCCAGCTTATCCACATACCAGGTGGAGTAATCCGTATCGGAATAGAGGCAGTCCCTGATATTTCCGCTGGCAATTTCCTTGTAGCCCATGCGCCGCCCGTGCCACAATCCAAGGTCGCCGATGACAAGAATGGGAGCGGAAAGCTGGATATTCAGATTGGTTCGCTCATCGTCCAGGTAGTCGCCGTTAATGTCATACATCAGGGCAGCACGCTCGTCTTCAGACAGCTCCGGGTATTCGTCTTCCAGATACTCTCGCCAGTCCTCATAGTCGATGTCGTAGTTAGTCCAGATCAAATGGTCCTTCTCGGTCATCTGGCTTCACCTCTATCCCTGTTCTTTTTCAGAATGGGCTGTCCCTGCTCGTCATAGTTTGCCGGGTCTGCCGCCGGGACAGCCCAGCCAAACAGGGAACCTGCTTTCATGGCTTCCGCCTGTGCTTTGGTTACTCCCAGCTTCTCATTAGCCTGATCGGCAATTTCTTTTGCCTCCTCTATATCCGTATAGGGAATATCCGTCTTGTAGTAACCCATTTCTCCCTTTTTCAGAATGACGATCATGCCGGTGTCCAGGAGAGTGCTGTAGCACTGCTCCGGGAGAGAGGAGCGGAGGGGTATGACCGTATTCCCACAGCGCTCCATCTCCTCTGCAAACTGGCAGATATGAAAGATACTGTCCCAGCCGTTCCCGATTTCCACATAGGTTTCGTCGATATACCGGCAGGTCAGATCTCTGGCTGTCCCATCTGATCTGACAATGCGAATCATATCACCGTCCTGGACTCTGAATTTTTCATCGTAGTCCGGAGTAATGAAGCGTATCCCGTTTTCAGCCCGTTTCATGTGACTGTTGAAGAAGTCCTGCTTGTAGCAGTTGATATAGAAGTTGTAATCTCCCTGCGTAGACGAAAGACGCAGAAGATAGGAGTAATCACCGGACTCAATTCGGAATCCATACCATCTGTCGCTTCCTTTCATCAGGCTTTCGGGGAAGCGGGCGCAGTATTGGGCAAGGGTTCTGCGGTCGCCGATGAGTAGACCGTAGCGCTCATCAAAACGAAGGGCGTTGACAACATTGTCAAATTCGGTCTTGAAAGTGTCCGTTTTGAAATCGCTCCGAATATCCTCCCAGGTGGTGTAAAACTGCTCCCCACCTGAGCCAAAATCACCCCGTAAATAGCCGATGTTTCCCATCTGACCTGCAATCTGGGAGCTCTGCCGGTATGCGTAAAGCTGTTCCTGTTCTGTCATGGGTCGAATGAATAAATCCATTATCTTGCCCCCTTATCCTTTTTCTGCTCGGTCCTTACCTGCTCTAAGGCTTTCTCAGCCCAATGGGGAAGTTCCTCTGCGATACCGAGTATCTGATAGCGCTCATAACGGCTATTTTCTCCACCATAGAGGCTTATGCAGTAACAGGCATTTCCTCGACTGTTCGGGGAGGCTCCGAAGCCTCCTGTTACAAGCTGGTACTGGTGTACCGCAGTCTGATACTCCTTCTTTAAGGTTTCGGGCTTGAGAACAACCACCTTTCCACGAAGATCATCGTCAGCAGAGAGGAGCTTGTATCCTCTCTGAACCGGTAGACCTTCGTCCAGTGCTGCGCTTTTTTCAGACTCTCTGGAAAGTTCCTGGGTGGCTGTCGCAACTCTGTTGTTGAAAAGCTGAAGAATCTCCATATAGTTGTCGCTCACCATGACATCGTTATAGCTGTCAAACAGAGCGTCACTGACACAGAAAGCGCACATATACCGGGAATCCAGGTCTGCAAGCGGGTTTTCGCCTATGACGATTTCCCTCCTGCCTATCGAAAGAGCCTGGAGGATTTCATAATCTCCAGCCATTCTTTTCTCGCTCAACTCTCTCACTCCTTCTTTCGCACCTTTGTCTTCTCAGGGAGATAACGCTATCATTGTCTTGTCGAAAGACAAATAAACTTTTTGGAGGCGTTATCCATGAAAGGCAAAAGTAAATTCAGTTCGTTTTTAGCAGGCGTTGTCAGTACCGTTCTTGTGCTGGGACTTTCCGTGACCGCCTTTGCTGCGTCCAATGGCTGGAACATAACCGTCTATCCCATCAACATCAAGGTGGATGGAGAGGTATTCCAGCCAAAGGACGGCAACGGCAAGCCGGTGGAGGTTTTTACATACAATGGCACGACATACGCCCCACTCAGGGCATTGGCAGAGGCTTACGGGCTGACAGTCGGTTACGATTCCAAGACGAAAACGGCGACTGTGACAAGACCGGGACAAGAAAGCACAGCGGTTCCCGCCACATCGTCCGATTTTACTTCTCAGTGGGAAGTCAAGGAGAAGCCGGTCACGGACTACGGCAGCGAAAAAGTCTTCACAGCCACCTATAGCGGAGGTCTTGGCAAGGAGGACTTCAAGACTTGGTGGAAATCCTTTTCCGAAGATGAGATTTCCAGAGCCGCCGAACAGCTTGCAGCAGAAGCTCAAAGCCTCAACCCCGGCTACACAGTGACCATGTATTTCTCCTATGGGACCTACTCGCTGGGCACGGCCTTTGCCTACGGAGAATATGAAGTGTCCGGCTTCAAGCCCGCTTCCGTTTGGATCAAGTAACAGCTTAAAAGATTTGCCCCGTCCGGGTGGACGGGGATTTTCCATACCCCCTGCTACTTCTTGCGGTTCCTAAAGAACAGGAATGCCAGTCCTGCCAGGATAAAAGCCACAAGACCAATTCCAACAATGGATTTCAGTTCCATGGATAGAGCCCCCTTTCGCAAAAAGAACACCGGCCCTCTGCTTTTTGAGGGTCGGTGTATGTAGGTCTGTTTTGATTATGCAAGGAGCTTTATTAGCATTTCGTCTACCACATCGGAATACCTGCCTTCTGCATGAAGCCTGTCCCGCAGGGAGAGGAGGCTTTCGACCATGAGCCTCAGTTCAGAAAGCGTGACCTCTATGATGACATCGTTCTTTTTCCGTTTGAACATTTGCAACCCCTCCTTTTACCATCATTATCCTATAAGGGCGAAAGGTTTGCAAATATGCAAACGGGTATGTACGGCCTGCGTTTCCGCAGGTCGTTGAGGCGTGGATTACTTGCTCCACATCTCCGCAGGGTCAAAGGTTGCAGTGTGGGAGTTCGCCGCCTCTACAATCGCAAGGTACGCCCAATGCTTTTCGCTGACATCGGGGAAAGAGTTGAGCTTGTTGATATTCTTGCCGATATAGGCACTGTCGGCGGTGCGATCCAGCAGGCGGTTGACAATGCTGACCACCTCAGCACGGGTGGTTTTGGACTCAGCCCGGAAGGTGCCATCGCCATAGCCGTAAATCCAGCCGTGAATAGCAGCGTCCCGGATATACTCAGCCGCCCAATATCCGTTGGGCACATCGGTAAACTCGGCATACTGCTCCATGATCTCTGTATTGCCTTCGCCGTAGACATTGAAGAAGCGGACCGCCATGGTCACGAACTCGGCTCTGGTAATACTCCGATCAGGTGCAAAGTTGTTTTCACCGGTTCCAAAGGTCACGCCATACTCGGTCAAGTAGCGCACAGCGCCGCTGTACCAGGCACCATTGGGAATATCCTTGAAATGGGTTTTTCCACTCGTCGGGAGGGTTTCACCCTTTCTTTCGGCCAAAAGCCGGGCAAAGATAGCTGCTGCCTCGCTGCGGGTCATATCCTTTTCAGGACCGAAGGTGCCATCGGGATAACCCACGATATAAGCGCCATGCTTCATCGTGCGGATAACAGCGGGAACGACAATTCTGCCGTCCTCATCGGTCTTGCCGGAGGCGTTCTGGCCCAGATCGCCTTTGACGACGATGGACTTGTCTTTCAGCGGGTTCTGCTCGTTGTCCGTGACAGTGACGATGATTCGATTGTTCTCGTCCATGTCGACATCTTCGGGCAGCTTGACGGTGATGGTTCCGGTCTTCCCAATCGAAACGGCGGCGTCCTCAATGGGGCGACCTGTTTCGTAGTCCTCCACCTTCACGGTGATGGTGTAACAGTCGCCATCGGAGTCCTTTCCGCCAATAGTGGCCTTGCCATCATCGTTGCTGTTCTCGGTTTTGCCGGGAACAATCAACTGACCGTTCTTGCTGGTCATTCCAGCGGAGTAGTTGGAGAATTTGTCGGTCACGGAAGTAGAGAGGCCGTTGACGGGAGAGTTGTCCTTAACGAGCTTTACCGTGACGGTGGTCTGATCAGCGTAGTCGAGGATACGGCTGTTGGGAAGGCGAATGGAGATGTCCCCGCCCTCATTCAGCATGACCTTTGCCCCGGACACAGGCTCTGTGGTGTCCGTATCGGTTACGATTACCAGATAGCCACCTACAACTGCTTCGCCCTTGCTGTCTGTGGTGGCAGTCAGATATAGCTTCTCAATAGTTGCCGTTTCCAGCTTTTCGCCGCAGACCTCGCACTCTTTGTGCTTGCTGCCCTCGCTGCTGGTGGTAGGTTCCTTGTCGATGATCCAGTCGCTGACTTTATGACCATTTGCCTTTACATAGTCGCTCTTATAGGTTTCGCCGCAGCGCTCGCAGACAAAGGTGGTGAAGCCCATGTCAGTGCAGGTGGGAGCGGTGATCTCGGACTTGTAGCTGTGGCCCAATGCCTGATGGATCACTGCTCCGCAAACGGTACAGAGCTGGGGCTTGGTGCAGGTAGCGGCGTCGCCGGGCTTATGACCCACGGCGGTATTCCCATCAATATAGTGGTAGCCACAACGCTCACAGCGGAACTCGGTAACACCCTCGCCGGTGCAGGAGGGAGAAGTCACAACAGTGCCCTCATCGAAGCTGTGGCCCAGCGGATCAGTGAAATCGGTGGTGAAGGAGCTGCCGCAGCCTTGGCACAAATGCAGGGTATAACCGCCGTTCTCACAGTTGGCGGGAGTTACGATAGCCTCATAGTTATGGGGCTTTGCCGCCTGAATGTCTGTAATATGGCGGTCACCGCAAATCTCACACTCCTTGACCTTGTAGCCGGGATTGACGCAGGTAGGTTCCACCGTGTAGGTTGCATACTTGTGCTCTCCCTTGGGCGTGAGATTCTCCTGAACTTCGCCGCAGTTCTTACAGACTTTCAGCGTCTTGCCACCCATCTCGCAGGTGGCCTCACGAATCACGATGGTCTGCCAGGAATGGTCCAGAGAGTCCACATAGTCACGCTTCTCAACTTTTCCGCAGTCTACGCAAAGGTAGCGGGTATAACCAAGGGTCTTGCAGGTGGGGTTGACCGGCTCAAGGACAACAAAATTGTGCTTATCTACGCAGTTTCCCTTATGGCAACTTCCGTTGCAATCGGGATTTTTGCAGTCGCAGTCGGGATCGCCGCAGCCGCAGGGACAGTCGGTATCTTCCTTTTCATCGTGCAGCCAGACATTGGCAACGCCGTTTTCGGTCATCGTCATGCCGGAATAGCTGTAGGTGATTTCATAATAGACCGCATACTGTCCCTTTTCGGTATAGTTAGGAGCGCTCGTCAGCGTGCAGGACTCAGCGGAATTACCATATCGAATCTGGGTAGACACACCAGCCTCGGACAGATCAGAAATCGTGATCGTATGGGACTTCCCGTCTACCACGCCATAGTAGTCAGCGATAACGGACTTGGCTCCCACATAGCTGGTGCTGGTGTACTCACAGTCCTTGCAATGCTTGACGATAGCGAAGCGGTTGTTGCTGATCTGCGGAATGACCTCAGTCTGCATATTGTGGCGCTCCAGCACAGCGCTGTCCTTGTGGTTCGTGCCGTAGCAGTAGCCGCAGTAGCTGCCGCTCTTGGTCGTTTTCGTGTGATAGGCGCTATCGACGGAGGTAAATGTCACGGTTTCGTCCAGATCCTCAAAGAATTCCGGGGCGCAGTCGTAGAGATAGTAGACATTTTTTCCGAAGCAGTAATCACCAATACCCATATTGGAGTTGATGGTGCCGCAGGTGTTACAGCACGCCTTAGTCCAGTGGTAACCCGTATAAAAGGAATCTTTTCCGGGAGTACCAGACATCAGCAGACCGGTGCCCTCACCACCAACCAGAGTGCCATCTGAATAGCGGACATTGCGGGTTGCGGCAGTGATGCCATCCCGTGTGTACTCCGGCACCCGATAGGTGATGAATGTCGTTGCATGACCGCAGACAGCGCAAGTACCGTTTCCACGGGTAACAACAGCGTTCCTGTCAAATTCATTAGTGCGATTCAATGCTTCGAGCCAGTGCTCCGCAGGATCATGGTAGTTGTATTCCTGAACGGCAAAGGCGGTCCCACCGAAAGCAGAAAAGACCGTAATGACCGCAAGGAGCATTGTCATCAGGCGATGACAGCCATGCTTGTACTTTTTGTTCATCTGTTGACCTCCTGAAAATAAAGTGTTTTGGGCATAAAAAAGCTCCGTTGCAAGTACAACGGAGAAAACTCAGCCCTTGGTTTCTGATTCACTTTTACATGATGACCCAATTCCTTTCATAGCCAGAAGTTACCTGCTGAAAGACAAATTATTGTTTTCAGCCGGTAGGCTTTGGGGGAGTATGAGGGGGAATTGGATTGACGAGCAGTGCCATGTCAGGACGCACTACTCCCCAGGCGTGAACTCATCTTGCATTTTCCCGTTTCCTATCTAGATACCGCTTGTAATACTCCAGCGCTTTGAGAACATAACTTTCGGTCTGGTTCCTGGGAAGGTTGGAAGGGAGATATGGGCGCAAGGTATCCGCATGAAACGAGTATTTTTCTCTTTGATTGGGCTTCTGTTCACACATGATGGATAGAATCACATCTTCATTGAGCTGTCCATTTTCCGAAAACTTCCGCATTTTCAGAGCCTGAGCATGAGAAGGAGTTGCGTCCTCATAGGAAATGGTTTCTGCTAGGTTCTCCTGTTCCTCCCTTGATAGATAGGACAGCTCCACCGCAGGCCGCAGGGCGATCTTCCCATCGTCCACCAGGTTTAACAGGTTGGGAATGAGGTTTGTCAAACGGACATAACGACGAACCTGGTCTTGGCTTTCACCCACCTCTTTGCCGAGAGCCTCTCTTGAAGTCAACTTCTGTGCCAGTGGCACAGAAGTTAAATCTGTACGCTGTCCCTGGCGATTCATAGCCTCCAAGCGCATTTTATACGCAAAGGCTTTTTCACTTGGGAGAATGGTCGTTCTCTGGAGGTTGGAATCTACCATAAGCATGATTGCCTCGTCCAGCGTCATTTCCTTGATGTCGGCTTTGATGGTTTCCAGTCCAGCCAGCTCACAAGCTTTTTTGCGGCGGTGCCCTGACACCATCATATAGCGCCCGTCCTCCTTGGGAATGACAATGACAGGCGTTATGATCCCTCGCTCCTTTACGCTCTGGACGAGCTGTGTCATGTCCTCGTCCATGCGGACATGGTATGGGTGGTCAGGAAAATCGTCGATGAGTTCCAGCGGGAGGCTGTAGATTTTGTCTGCCCGGTTGTCCTCACGGCCCTTATCGTCCATGAACAGCTCATCGTATGCGGTTTTCAGACCGAGATCGAGGACTTTGGCTGTGCTCATACTCTGTCACCTCCTCCACAAGTTTCCGATAGGCTGCGGCGACCTTTCCATTTCGGTCATGGGCGAAAATGCTCTTGCCCTCGCTGCTGGTTTCCGCTGCCCGGACAGAATAGGGTATCTCAGTGTCAAAAACCCTCAAATACTCTCCCGTCTGACGCAGGGAGGCGATCACTGCCTTTGCGTTGTTGGTGCGGTTGTCAACCATGGTCAGTAGAACGCCGTCGATTTTCAGCCCCGGATTGATTTGCCGTCGCACTCTGGCAATCGTCCCCATGAGCAGGGACAAGCCCTTGGTAGACAGGTAGTTAGGCTGTGACGGAACGATAACGCTATCAGCCGCCCCAAGTGCGTTGATGGTCATCATGCCAAGAGAAGGCATACAGTCGATGAGAATGCGGTCATACCGGCTTCTCAGCGGCTCCAAGACTTCCTGGAGTACATACTCACGGCTCATAATGCTTGTGAGATTCACTTCAAGAGCAGACAGTTCAATGTTTGCCGGAAGAAGGTCAACCCCTTCGGCATGGTGAATGATACCGTTCCCGTCAGGGGGCGGCTTCTCGGCGATCACTGCTTCCATGGCAGTAGAAATGGTAGTATCCAATTCGTCCGGAGATTTGATACCCAGGCTCACGGTCAAGCTGGCTTGCGGGTCTGCGTCCACCAGCAGGACCTTTTCCCCGGCTGCGGCAAAGCCTATGCCGAGGCTGATGGTGGAAACCGTCTTTCCAACGCCGCCTTTCTGGTTTGCAATCGCAGTGACTTTGCACCTATCCACTTTTTTCCCTCCTTTCTCAGATTCATAGCCTGTGGCTATGTAATGCACACTATTTGTCCTCGACACCCCGTGTGCTGGCATTTCTGCCGGGAAGTCGCTAAGCGGCAGTTAGTTGACCGCCTCACGGGAGTTCCACCCCAGCTGTCGTTCTGACAGAGCCGCCCCCATTGCGTGATCCTGCGTAAGCAGGGCTGTGGCTGGACGGGAGTACCATTGTCCTTCCGGCTGTCCTGGCCATGCGGGTGACAGCCCCGCACTTATAGCAGGTTTTCTCGCTCGCTCCTTTTCAGGAGGTCTTGGCGTACCAAACTAAGGTGGCTCGAAACCGGAATTGATGTCTTAGCGAATGACTTATTCATTTTTCAAGGTTCATGTGAGGGAAAAGGCCCTCTACTTCCTTATTGCTACACGGAAACCTCAAAACGAAACTAAGCAAAATATTTTTTCTAAAAAAACGAAACGGCCGCCTGAGTATAGCTCAGACGGCCATAGTTCACTTTTGATTACCTGCACTTATACTGGTATGATATATGCACAAAATAACATAATCGGCTCAGCCGGAGCTCGGTTTGAGGCTCTGGACTCCTCTAAAGCAGCGCTCGTGCCAATTCAAGTCTGCAATCAAGTCTGCAACGATTCGCCTGTCCTAATGGCTGCTTTTCTTTCAAACACCTGCTCGTTTCAACCTTTATGGCTCCCGTTTGATCCAAGTCTGCAAGTCGGCAACTCTGCAAAAGAGGGTGCCAAGGGACAATATTGAGCCTTTTCCGTCGATGTACTATGGATTTTCTCCTGAATGTGACAATACGGCACCTGAATGCGACCCTCTGTCAACAGTTATATGGTACGATATGCTTAGTGCTTTGTTGCATGAACCTTCATAGTGCATAGAAAGGTGAATGCACATGACTGATACATTTGGAAATAGGCTCAAAAAGTTGAGGTGTGCCGCAAAT
This sequence comes from uncultured Neglectibacter sp., assembly GCA_946554335.1. Lineage (GTDB taxonomy): Bacteria > Bacillota > Clostridia > Oscillospirales > Acutalibacteraceae > Acutalibacter. The sequence continues at coordinate 27,162 of CAMNSA010000002.1, read as the reverse complement.
ATCCAACAGTCGCAGCTTGGAAAGCTCCTTGGGGTGTCAAGATCAACAATACATAACTACGAAAACGATCAAAGACAGCCTGAATATTCGATTCTGGTTCGTCTTGCCGATGTGTTTCATGTTTCAACAGACTATCTGCTTGGTCGCAAAATGGGAGATATACTGGATGTTTCCGGGCTCACTGCACGGGACCACAAGATCGTTGCAGAGCTTGTAGAGAACCTGCGGCAGAAGAACAATTCGCTTAGAGATAAGTGACTGTATAAGGAGAGATCACATGGCAGAACCGATCTATCAGTATTACTCTGCTGTGAGAGAACAGCCCGTAGAATGGCTTTGGTATCCATACATTCCTTATGGTAAGCTGACGCTGCTGCAAGGAGACCCCGGCGAGGGAAAGTCAACATTTGCACTCCATCTTGCGGCTGCTCTCACAAGAGGAAGCCCGTTGCCGGATGGAACGCTTATCAAGAATAAGGCTACCGTGATCTATCAATGTGCAGAGGACAACAATGAGGACACCATTAAGCCACGCCTGATTTCAGCAGGAGCAGACTGTAACAGGGTGGCTTTTATTCTGGATAGCGAGGATTCGCTGACCCTTGATGACCAGCGTATCTCAAAGGCGTTAGAGGAAACCTCGGCTCGGCTGCTCATTATCGACCCTATTCAGTCCTATATCCACCAGGACGGGGATATGCAAAGCGCAACACGCATGAGAAATCTTCTCCGCCGGCTGTCCTCAGTTGCGGAGAAGTACCGATGTGCCATGATCCTGATTGGGCACTTGAACAAGTCTAGCGGCGGCAAGTCTATCTATCGTGGTCTTGGCAGTATAGATATTTCAGCCATTGCCAGGAGCGTATTGATGATCGTGCGTGATGAGGAAAACCCGGACATCCGCTACATGGTCACGGTGAAACAGAGCCTTGCTCCGGAAGGACCGCCTGTGGGCTTCATTCTTGACCAGGAAACAGGATTTCACTGGATTGGGCGGTGTTCCATGCCGAGCGAGGAAAAGGTCATCGTTGCCCGGAGCAAGAGCAAAAAAGAAACGGCAAAAGACCTGCTCCGTATTATTCTTTCAGCCGGTCCCGTGGAGAGTAAAGAGATATTCCGGCGCATGGAATGGCTCAATATCTCAGAACGCACCGTAAGAAGCGCACAGCACGAGTTAGGGGTCGTCCCGATGAAGCGAGGGAATGTCTGGTATCTTTCCTTGCCAGGAGAAGATACCGTCGATCAAGAGGAGCCTTAGTATGGAGAGTAAGAAAAGGGTCGCCGGGTATGTAAAGCTGGCGAAGCTCTGGGAGCGAAACAGGTCAAAGGCATTGGCATTTCATAGAGGATACTTTGAAGACCTGTTTGAAGACGATCCAGATTATGAGCTTGTAGATGTCTATATTGATATTACAGGGTATAAGGAAACCTACAAGCGCCCGGAAATGCTGCGTCTTCTTCGGGACTGCACTTTGGGCAAGATAGACTGTATCTTCATGCAGACAAGAGCTTACTTTGCGGCAAACAATGAAGAATTATGCTTCCTCATTCACTTCCTTTTCGAGTTCTCCAGTCGGATCGACATCGTTTCGGCTGATGATGACAGATACCGAATTGACACCATTAAGAATGTGGATCACCAACGAGAAGAACTGTACCGCATGGCAAAGTCCCGTGTATCTCTGCTCCCGGACGAGTACAAACGCTGGCGGGATAAGGTCGTGCAGGGCATGAATAAAGTTGTTCTCTGATAGAACATAAGCGAGGTCAAAGCAAATGGATTACAAGGATCAGGAGCTTGCGCCTTTGGAAGAAAAGCAATCTCAGATAGAAGACCAGACCATCGAGGAAACTCAGGGATCGTCCATGCAGGACTGGGTGAAACGGCACCAGGAAAGAGAAATCGCAAGGTCGGAAATAAGGAAAAGAGTCAGAGGGTCTACCGGAAAAAGCGAGTATTTCAGGCCGGCGAAGCCAAAACCTACGATTCAGGACGAAGGAAAAAAGACGGTTGCCGTTTATGCCCGTGTCAGCACTACAAGTGAGAGCCAGGTTTCTTCTATTGAAAACCAGACGCTCTACTATGAGAAGAAGATCTCTGATAATCCTAATTGGGAAATGCAGGAGATTTACAGCGACGAGGGGAAATCGGGAACTTCTCTCAAACATCGGGACGCTTTTCGACGCATGATGGCTGACGCAGAGGAACAGAAAATGGACTTGATTTTGTGTGCCAGCGTTTCCCGCTTCGCAAGGAATATCTCAGATTGCCTGGATCAGGTGGCAAAACTAAAAACCATGCACCCGCAAAAGCCAATTGGCGTTTACTTTGAAACGGAGAACATCTACACGCTGGACCCAGACAGCGACCAGAGCTTCAGTATTCACGCTATGCTTGCTGATTGGGAGTCCGCAAACAAGAGCCGCCGAATGATTCTTTCCTATGACCAGCGGATTTTGACAGGCCAGTATCCCGTGTCGGACTCTCTGGGGCTGCGACACACGAAAGACGGTAATCTTATCATTGAGCCGGAGGAGGCAAAAACAGTTCGGTTCATGTTCCTGGCAAGCATGATTGGGTATTCCCGTGAGAAGATTGCTGAGATTCTGACTGAAAAGAAGCGTCCTACACTGAAAGGGAATACCAGGTGGACGGCTTCAATGGTAGCAAGTATCATGTCAAATGAGCGAACATGGGGTGATCTGGAGGCACGGAAAACCATTGTTGTGGACTACAAGCACGGAATTGTCACAAGAAACCGTGGGCAGCGGGATTCCGCCTATGTTCCAGGGCACCATCAGGGAATCGTGACCCCGGCAATAGCGAAAGCTGCAAAGCTGGTAGCCGCAAGCAGCCGGTCGATAGCAAAGGGCGTTTTTGATTTGTGTGTGATTCAGGAAGGAAGCTTGAAAGGGTTCATTGGCTTGTGTCCCGGATTTGCAGGGATTGACGCTGAAACTCTTATGGCTGTATGTCTTGATGTCTACACCAGCGAGGAAATCCAGAAGCTCTCTGACCGTGTAAGGTTGATCGGCGAGGAAGGACAAAGCAATATTCTTTCCATGACTCTATCCGGGTATCAGGTGCCGTCGGGTGCGTACTTTATTAATCGGACTGTCCCGTCCCTCACGGTTACTCCAAGGGGGCTAAAATTCAATAAGGTATGCCATGACCGGCTCCAGTCCTGTAAATATGTAGATGTCCTTTATCACCCTGTCCTGCAAACACTGATTGTACGAGCCAGTGATGAGAAATCTCCTAACTGTGTTTGCTGGGTCAACGCAGACGGGAAGCCAGTACAGACGCTTTACACGAGAGCTTTCTCAGAGAGTATCTATATGATCCAGCGCTGGAACAGCGACATGGACTATAAAATCAGAGGAGTTTTGAGAAAACGGGGCAACACAAGTTTCCTGGTCTTTTCCTTGGACGAGCCTGTTGTTCTTGCAAAAACCAAGCCTGCGAGTTCGGAAGCAAAAAGCCACGAATCCTCTGAAAACGGCATGGTGCAGGGTGAGATCAGTGAAGAACTTACAGGCATGGCCTATGTTGTACGCATGAATCGGGATAGTATCATTTCTGAGATTGAGGAAGAAGATGTCCTGAATCACGGAGTTGCGATTGAAAATCCTTTGATTGGCAGTGTTCCTACACAAGAAGAAATCGAAACTGAGCTGGAGCAGCTTCTCCAGGCAATGTGAAGGGAGTGATTTGAATGCCTACGGTGAGTGTTGAAGAACAAAAGCTTGCTCAAAAAGAGATTTCGCTGATCCAAGAGCTGATCCAGACGAAAAAGGCGCAGAACCAGCCCATGGAATATGAGAGCTTTGAGGGGTACGAACTTCCACCTCGAACTCAGTTTTCCATGCTGAAAAAGCCTGCGGTTTCCATCAAATACGGTCAGATGACTTTCAATATGGCGTGTATTCGTCTGTTTGAAGGGATTCAGTTTATCTTGCCACTGGTAAACACGCAGAAAAAGAGGCTTGCAGTTGCTTTATGCCAGGAGGAAGAAAGCTCGTCCGTCGAGTGGGCAAGGCTCAAAAACGGTGAAACCTGGGTAAACAAGACGATCACCTCTCTTGAATTCATTGAGAAACTGTTTCTTTTTCTTAATTGGGATAGAGAGTGCCGCTATAAGGTCCTTGGCAGGCTGGCAACCTCAGACAGAGGCTTGATTCTGGTGTTCGATCTGGAAGAAGCCATCATGTTCACGCCTGATATGCAGGAGTATGTCGATCACAAGACCGGAGAAGTCAAGAAACGGCAGGTCAAATACTTCCCGGATCAGTATAAGGATTGCATTGGTAAGTCCTACAACGATTATGAAGCGTCACGGCAGCTGAACATCTTTGAAGATATAGTAAGCTACGATAACGGCACTCCCCCTGGAAATATCCCGCAAGATGAAGCCGGTTCAGTGGGAGAACAGCCATCTACTCCAGATGTTGCGAGAGATGAGGGGTGAAGCATGGGAGAGCGTATTTCCGGGAATCTAATCATTTCATTAATAGGGCCGCAATGTGGAATCAGAATCAGCCGTTCCGTGATCAGTGCTCTTGGTTGGCCAAAGTGCGTCTGTTTTTTGAAAAGTGAAAACAAGCAAACCATGGCGATTGGACCTTGTGCACCCGAAGAACCTTTGGCATTAACTGTTCCGGCAGAAATGCGGACAAACAAAGATAGAAGAATGAGGATTTACTGCAAGCAATTTACCGATGAGCTGTTCCAAGCGAATGACATGGACCCCACACAGAACTATGCGATAACGGGAGAATATGATGAGCGCCTTAACGCCGTCGTGTTCCCGCTAAAGGTGCTATAATATGGAAAGGCTGAGGATAGAAACTCTTATTCCGCTGACGGGCGATGTGTCCCTGATTCTGTTCTACGATCATCTTCTTGATTGCCATGACGCAGAGCTTGTCTTGAACACACCGGCAATCCGAGCTTTTTACCGGAACCCTTCTGACCCCGGTATCCACGAAAAGTGCAAAGAAGCGATCAAAACGGAAATTAAGGGCTCTCAATTTAATATTCCCGAAAATGCAGTAGAGGTTACGATTCCGATTGAGGAAGCTCTCTATAACGAAACCCAGCGTTGGTGCGAGAAAAATGAGGTTGAAATGGAAAAGCTCGTTCATGCTCTGCTGAGATTCGTTACAGGACAGGTTGACAAGGCACAGGTCGTGAAATTTACGATTGAACTAAAAGAGAAGCAGGGGTTAGCCCCGCTGTATTTGAAAAACTGCTACTCCGTAACCAGAGCTGAGTTTGAGAGAGATTTTGACTTGATATTGGAGAAGTGTGAATCAGGCGTTAGTCCTATTCGGATCACAGAGGAAGGTAAGCCGGATTTGCTTCTTTTTGAATGGGAGGATTACTGGCGAAGATTTGGAGCATTACACAGCCCTTCGGAACGGCAGGAGATAGAGGCGGAGGCTCTGCGGCTTTATAGGGCAGAACAGGATACAAAGGCAGAAGATTTGTAGTAAGGTCCAGCGTTGTGTTACAATACTTGGAAGCAAGGGGGCGATGATATGCTGTTCGCAACGGGAGATACACACGGGGATTTTGACAGGTTCAAACCTGAAAATTTCTTTGAAGCTGAGGAAATAACCCGTGATGATTATGTTTTGATCTGCGGCGACTTTGGCGGCGTCTGGTCAGGCTCGTCGAAAGAAAGCAAGATATTGGACTGGCTGGAGAATATGCCCTTTACCACCCTGTTTGTTGACGGGAACCATGAGAACTTTGAATTGCTGTATTCCCTCCCGGAAATGGCATGGAAAGGCGGCAGAGTGCATATCGTCCGTCCCCATATCCTGCACCTTATGAGAGGACAGGTCTATGAAATTGAGGGACGCAGGTTCTTTACTATGGGAGGAGCGAGGAGCCACGACATTCAAGACGGGATACTCGATCCCAAGTCACCGACCTTCAAGGAAGATTATCAAGCTCTCCGCATGATGTACGGAATGTTCCGAGTAAAGGGAGTGTCCTGGTGGAGCGAGGAGCTCCCCAGCAAGGACGAGTATGCTGAGGCATGGCGGAACCTGGAGAGTATGAACTTCTCCGTTGATTTTGTTATTTCTCACTGTTGCCCCACATCAATCCAGGGGTTGATAGACCCACATTATAAGAGAGATGATCTGACAGATTTCTTGGACGAAGTGAGAGAGCGCACCTCTTTCGACCAGTGGCTGTTTGGTCACTACCACGACAACAAGAGATTCTATACGAACTACACGCTTCTGTACGAGCAAATTGTTCAAGTGCTATGAAATTGTGGGAATGGTCATAACCACCAGCGTCAAATCGGCGCTGGTGGTTATTCTCTTCTGCCTATATGAAAGCAACCTCTTTTTCAAGCAAGTATTAAGGAAAGGCACTCATTTCCTCCGTTGTTTTGGTAGAAGAACACTCAAAGGAAAGCATTGCTATATCCAGAAAAAAGAAAGGCCGCCTGAGCAAAACTCAGGCGGCAAGATACAATATGTAATAGAAACAGAGTCATACCATCATAGATTCAAACTCAAACATAGAAACAAGAAATCCGAATCCCTCGCCAATCGGCGTTGGATTCGGATTACTCGTGTTTGGTGGGAGAGGGTGGATTCGAACCACCGAAGGCATAGCCAGCAGATTTACAGTCTGTCCCCTTTGGCCACTCGGGAACTCTCCCGTATTAGATTTTAGAAATTAGATATTAGAGAGGGCTTTGCCCGCGCCCTTTCCAAAGAAAAACCGCAAGATTTTTCTTTGAGAGGAGGAACCGGTCGTCAGGCGACCGGAGCGCCGCTTGCGGTGCTCCAAGCCACAAGACCGAGCTACGACGAGGGCGAACCACAAAGACCACTGCGACGAGGTGGAGCTGGTGGACGGACTTGAACCCCCGACCTGCTGATTACAAATCAGCTGCTCTACCAACTGAGCTACACCAGCAAGACTTTTTTCGCGCTTGATTATTATATCCTGTTCCCGAAAAAAAGTCAAGTAAGATTTCCGAGTTTATCCTATTTTTTTAGCGGCCGCAATTTTCTGCAGCGCCTGATAGACTCCCGGATTTCCCGCAAGCAGCGGCTGCGTCCGGTCAAAGGTGAGAGCGTGGGGCTCGACCGTCCCAATTTTACCTCCCGCCTCGGAAATGATCGCCGCGGATGCCGCGTAGTCCCAGGGAGAAAGCTGGCCTTCGTAGAAACCGTCGCAGCGGCCGCAGGCCACATAACAGAGATCCAGCGCGGCAGAGCCGGAACGGCGGATATCTCCGCAGTGCAGAAAGATCTCCTTCACCACCCGGAAGGTCTCCTCCGCCAACTCACGGCAGTAGGGAGAGGAGCCGAACAGCACCAGCGCCTGTTCCATGGGGAGCTGTGTGACATGGATCCGCTCACCGTTAAGGTAGGCCCCTTCCCCCAGGAAGGCGGAAAAGGTCTCGTTCGCGAAAGGATTATGCACCACGCCCAGCACAGCCTTTCCGTCTTTTACAAGCCCGATGGAGATGGCGGAATGGTTGTATCCGCGCATAAAGTTCGTAGTGCCGTCAATGGGGTCGATGACCCAGTTGAACCCCGGCATCATCTTATTTTCCTTTTGCTCCTCCGCATAGAAGTGAGCGCCCTCCAGCAGCGGGGCAAGCTCTTTGAGGCAAAGCCGCTGAGAGGCAAGGTCCGCCTCCGTAACGAAATTCGCATGTCCCTCCTTGGTATATACCTCCGGGTGTTTCATGGAAAGGATGAGCTCCCCGGCCTTTTTCGCAACCTTCTCCACAGCGTTCAGCAGCGCTTTCCCGTCTATTCTCATTTCCATAGGTCTTTCCTCCCGAAAATGCAATTCCCATTCAATCAGTTTCCTGAGTCATCATACTCCAAGTTTCATCATTTGACAAGAGAAAAAAGGAAGACCGCAGATTTACAGCCTTCCCGAAAGGAGGAATGAAGAAACAAAAGAGCTTCTTGCGTTGTAACATGCTTTAGTTTATTCTCCCATTGTGATCAGAATCTGAAGAGTCCCTGATTGTTTTCGGAAAACGGAAAGATTTACTCCCGGTTCCGTAAGCCCTTTGGGTAATGATTTTTCAGCCTGCCTCCGGAAGCTTTTCCAAATCCGGTAACGACGCCGCTTACACACACCGCCGCGTATCCCGTCCCTTCAAAGGGGATCTCTTCCCCCTTTAGAAACAACTCCAATTCCCGGGCGGAAGGGGAAAAATCCGCCGCTTGCCGACATTCCTTCTTTGTTCGGCTCATAAAAAGGCCGTGAGCGGGTTCGATCCGTTCCCCGCGAAGCTTCCCCAATTCCACGCCTGCCCGCAAAACTCCCAGCTTGGAGAATTCCGGCAGACATTCAGGCGCTTCATAAAGCCTGTCCCCCGCAAAAAGGATCCGCTCTGAAAGCTGAGAGGAGAACAGCTCTTCGTACCACTTGGAGATCTCCCTTTCTCTCTTCTCGGGGAGAAATGAACTGCAAAGCTTTCCCGAAAAGGGATTCTCCCCTGTTCTGCGAAGCTTCGCCACAAAATGACCTTCTCCCCCGTCCATGGGATAGATTCGGACCCCGGAAACGCCCAGCAACGCGTGTCTTCCAAAGCTCACCTTCACAGGCTCGGGAGAAAACTCCGGATGGGTCTTTAAAAAGCGGAGGATCGTTTTCTCGTTCTCCTCCAAAGAGAAGGTACAGGTGGAGTACACCAGCACGCCCCCTTCCCGGACAGCCTGTGCGGCGCAGTCCAAAATATTTTCCTGCCGTCTCGCGCAGGCTTCCGCGCTGTTCGGCGTCCACTGGGCAAGAGCCTCCGGGTCTCGCCGGAACATGCCTTCTCCGGAGCATGGGGCGTCCACCAGGATCCTGTCAAAAAAGCCCTGAAGCTTCTCGCATAGAGGCTCTGGATGGCAGGAGGACACCACACTGTTCCTCACGCCCAGACGCTCCAGATTGGAGAGCAGGGCCGCCGCCCGGGAGCGGACGATCTCATTGGACCACAAAAGGCCCTCTCCTTCTAAAAGGGCCGCAATCTGCCCGGATTTTCCGCCCGGAGCGGCGCAGAGATCCAGTATTTTTTCTCCCGGCCTTGGGTCCAGCACAGTGACGGCACAGGCGGCAGAGGGCTCCTGGGCATAAAACATCCCACTGTGATGGGCAGGAAGCCTTCCCACCTTCTCCCCCGGCCCGTAAAAGGAAACCGGAGAAAAGGGAGCGGGAACGATCTCAAAGGGCAAGGCCGCCTTTAAGGTGGGCAGAGAACATTTCAGGGAATTGAGGCGAACACCCTGAAAGGGCGGCGCAAAAAAGCTTTCCCGAAACGACTCCCAGTCTTTGCCCAACAGCTCTTTCATTCTTTTTTGAAAATCCAAAGGAAGATCCGAATAAATCTTCCTCGGAAGGTCCATTCGGGTCTCCCCGGTCAGCTCCATCCCGATTTCTCCTCCATTTGAAAATTTCTAAAAATTTCCGGCATATTTGCCCCGTACCCGCAAAAACTAGAATCGGAAAGGGGCGATAATCATGAGCCAGAACCAAAACAATCAGAACAAGTCTAACCAGAACTCCAAGAATTCTCAGAACCGGCAGCAGCAGAACAGCCAGAACCGGTCCCAGAACCAGAGCAAGAATTCCAAGGAGAACGACCAGAATTACGAAAACCGGAAATACGACTCTGAAGAGAATTCTCAGTTCTAAAAAAAACGGCAGAGCGGGCGGGGTAAGCTGCGATTTACCCCGCCCGTTTCCTTATTACCCGAGCGGACAGTTCACTTATGCTCTCCCTTTTCTTTTTTCAGGCCCCGGATCAGCTCCTTCAAGGGCTTATCGTCAGAGCGGGCAGAGCGGAAGCCTTCCCCGGTGATCTCTCCGGCGTCTCCCACGATCACAAAGGCGCCGGGGTCCGTTTCCCGAATGATGGCGTGGATCTGATACACCTCAAAGCGGCGTACCGCGCACAGCAGCGTTTCTCCGGGAGCCTCAGAATAGCCTCCCTTGGAATCCAGATAGGTCACGCCTCGGTCCAGCTCCTTCAGGATCCGATCCCCGATCTCCCGTACCCGGGGAGACATGACAAAGAAGAGCTTGCCCGTACCCACATCCGTGCCATAGAGGATCGCGTCGATGATGGAGGTGGAGACAAAAATGACGATACAGGCATACACCGCGTTATCGATGCTTCCGAAAACGAACGCGGAAGCCACCACGATCAGTCCGTCGATAAACAGCATCAGCTTCCCCATGGAGAAGTGGGGGAATCTTCTTCCCAAAAGCCTTGCCAGCATATCGGTGCCGCCGGTGGTCGCGCCCCGAATAAAGGTGAGGGAAAGGCCTACCCCTTCACATACACCGGCCAGAAGAGACACCAGGATCGGGTCTCCCCGGTAAGGAGGAAGAAAGTAGGAAAATAAATCAATGGCGACAGAGGACAGGAGAATCGCCACGATGGTTTTCGCCACCAGCTGATAGCCGATCTCCACTACTGCCCAGAGGATGATAGGGATATTAATCAGCATCACCACAAGTCCGATAGGCGTGGAGAACAGATAGTTGAGCATGGTAGCGACGCCGGTGATCCCTCCGGGAGCGATTTGATTGGGCGCCGTAAATGCGTTTACGCTAACGCTGTAAATACAGGCTCCCGCCAGCATAAACAGCAGGTCAAGGAGGTATTTTTTTGCTTTTTTCATGGAATGGTCCTTCCCTTTCAAACGGTTTGCAAAGCCTCTGCTTTCCTCTATCCAAATTATGCAGACAGACGCTTTCTGCTCTTTAGGATTCCACTACCAGCAAAAACAATTCCCGGATCCGCTCCAGTTCTCCCTTGAGATAAAGCCAGCCAAACAGAGCTTCCAAAGCCGTCGCTCCATGATAATCGGCCACGCTGGCGTTCTTCGGCACATGGCCCACATGGGCGTTTCTGCCTCGCAGGCATACGGCCTGCTCCTGTGGGGACAACAGAGGAAAAAGCTTCTCGGAAAGGAGCCGCGCCTGAGTTTCACACCTTACATATTCCACCGCTCTGCTGTGCAGCTTCTTCACGGGACAATTTCCCTTCCCCACCAGATACTGCCTCACCAAAAGCTCGTATACACCGTCCCCTACAAAGGCCAGGGTGAGGGGGCTCAATAGATTGGGATCCTCCCGCATTTGAGGCTCTAATCCCGGCAATGCTGTTCCCTCCTGTTCTCTTTTTCCTGCGTTTCTCGGTTATTCTACAAAGTCGAACTCCAAGTCGTAAAGGTTCACCGTATCTCCCTCGTTGATGCCTGCCTCCCGCAGGGCGTCAATGACGCCTGTATGGATCAAAACCCGCTGAAAATACTGGGCCGAATCGGTATCGTCAAAATTGATCCCACCCAGGATCTTCAACAGCCACGGCGCCTTCACGAAATAGACGCCCTCCTCGCAGGTGATGTCCACCCTGCCTCTCTCCAGCTCTTCCACAGGCGTCTGAGGCACGGGATCCGGCTCGAACCGCTTTATGGGCGGCAGCTTGGAAAGCAGCGCCAATGTGCGGTCCATCAGCTCGTCCACGCCCTCGTGGATGGGGGCCATGATGGGAAAGAACTCCAGACCCTTTTCTTCGATAAACTTCCGGAACGACTCGATCTGTTCAGGAGCTGCCATATCACACTTGTTCCCCGCCACCAGCATGGGACGCTCTGACAGTTCCGGATTGAAGTTCGCAAGCTCCCGGTTGATGATCTCAAAGTCCTCCCTCGGGTCTCGTCCCTCGCTGCCGGAAACGTCCACCACATGGATCAGCATCCTGCAGCGCTCTACATGACGAAGGAACTGATGACCCAGGCCCACGCCCTGCCAGGCGCCCTCCACCAGCCCCGGGATATCCGCCATCACAAAGGATTTTTTATCCTGTCTGTTCACCACTCCCAGCACAGGGGTCAGGGTGGTAAAGTGATAATTTGCGATATTAGGCTTTGCCTGACTTACCACCGAGATCAGTGTGGACTTTCCCACATTGGGAAAGCCTACTAAGCCCACATCCGCCAAAAGCTTCAGCTCCAGCTGTACCTCCAGCTCCTCGCCCGGAGCGCCCGGACGGGAAAAACGGGGAGTCTGCCTGGTGGGGGTGGCGAAATGGGCGTTGCCCCAGCCTCCCTTTCCTCCCTTGGCAATCACCTGGGGTTCGTCCCCGGAGAGGTCCGCCAGGATCCGGCCGCTCTGCGCATCCTTCACCACGGTTCCGCGAGGAACAAATACCAGAAGATCCGGCGCGCTTTTCCCAAAGCACCGGTTCCCGCGCCCGTTTTCGCCCCGCTTTGCCACATATTTTCTTTGATAGCGGAAATCGGCCAGGGTGGAAAGATTGTCGTCCACCTGAAATACCACATTGCCGCCCCGGCCGCCGTCTCCCCCGTCCGGGCCGCCGGAAGCCACATACTTTTCCCGATGGAAGGCAACGGCTCCGTCCCCTCCGTCTCCAGCCTTGAGCTTGATTTTCGCAACGTCAATAAACATGCCAACCGCCTCACAACACAAAACCGGCGCAGGAAAAGCCATCGGCGGCCTTCCAGCGTTCGGTGTCGTTTCTCTTTTTTTACAAACACGATCCTGTGCCTATAGTCTTTCCCCTTTTACGGGAAAAGCGCTTTCGTGCAAAAAAGCTTCTTCAGACAGTGCCCGAAGAAGCTTTTGAGGTGCTTTGTTTATCCCGGCGGCAAAGCCTCCGGCTTATCACTGCTCGGCGTAAACACTGACCTGCTTGCGGTCAGCTCCCAGACGCTCAAACTTCACCTTGCCGTCTACCAGGGCAAACAGCGTGTCGTCAGAGCCGCGGCCTACATTGTTGCCGGGATGGATCTTGGTCCCGCGCTGTTTGACCAGGATATTCCCGGCCAGAACGAACTGGCCGTCGGCACGCTTCACGCCCAGGCGCTTGGATTCGGAATCGCGGCCGTTCTTCGTGGAGCCCATTCCTTTTTTATGAGCAAAAAGCTGGATATTGATCTTAAGCATATTGTTCTCTTCCTTCCCTATAGTTTCTAAAATGAAAGTTCTCTGTAATCCACCTGTAAATTTCCGGGATACTGCCCTTCCAGAGCGATCAGATGAAGCCTGAGCGCCGACAGGAAATCCCGGCATCGCGGCTCGTCCTTTGGCTCGACCTGAAGAAGCATATCGCCGTCTCGCACCCGCAGGGAAGCGGGGGAAACCTTCAGGATCTCCGTCACGGCGTTGGCGGTGAGATAAGCGGCCGAAGACACCGATGCACACAGGATATCCTCTCCCTCTTCCCCCAGGTCAGAATGGCCGGTAATGGAAAAACCAAGCACACGCCCGCCGGGCTCAGCCAAAAACTCCGCGCAGATCATTAAGCCTTGATCGCTTCGATCTGCACCTTGGTATAGGGCTGTCTGTGGCCCATCTTGCGCTTTTCGTTCTTCTTGGGCTTATAGGTAAACACGGTGATCTTCTTTGCTTTTCCGCTCTTGACCACCTTACCGGTGACTACCGCGCCCTCCACATAGGGAGTACCGATCTTGTTGCCTTCGTCTCCGAATACGGCCACTACGGGGAATTCTACCTCTGCCTCATCGGCAGCGTCCAGCTTCTCCACATAGATCACATCGCCGTATTGAACCTTGTACTGCTTTCCTCCGGTCTCGATAACTGCAAACATCCTTTTGCCTGCCTTTTTCTAGTCTCGCTACTGTTGGGTGGAGCAGCTTTCCAGCCGGGAAGCCGTCACTTTCCGCAAAAGGGCATAGAACCCCCACGACCCACAATAAGCGGCTTATATAGCTTACCACATGAGGAGGCATGAAGTCAAGGGATTTTTCAGGTTTTTGTCTCTTTTTGCGGAGGCGGATTTTTTATCCCCAGCTCCCCTTACGCAGGGGAGCCAAGGAAAATCAACCCTTTCAGTTTTCCGTCAGCTTCTGATAAAGCTTCATCAGCTCTGCCACACAAGAACTTTCCGTCATGGTTTTCACATCGAAGCCATAGGCGGCCATCACGGCCTTGTCGTTATGCTGGTGCGCTTTTCTAAGCTCCGGCGGCATAGTGGTTTCATCGTACAGATCGGCAAGACTGGAATCAGGATAGAGGGAACGGGCGTCCAGAATAGCCTGTGCCGTTTCTTCTATTTTGGTCTTTTGTTCTTCTGTGGGTGTAGGCCAGGGGAAGTTGTTATAGACAATCGTATTAGAATAGCTGTATCTCATTTCCAACCGCCCACAAACAGGCCTCCGTTTACATAGGGAAAGGCCAGCAGGTCATCGCTTTCATAGGGGTCTCTGTCTTCCGGCCTTATATCCAATATTTTGAACAGTTTGATTAATGCGTCACGGGACTCGGCAGAATGGGCTTGCAGATAGTCGTGAAAGAGATTCCTTTTCCCGAAAATCCCAGCGTCCTCTGCGTACAGACAAAATACCAGCCGCACGCACAGCTTGTTCAGGCTTTGAAGCGTCGCCGGGTCGTCCGGGTCCTTGTATTGCTTGAGTAACGCGTCGTAGAGCTTCCCTACCAGCTCTCCGGCCTGCAGGGAAATTTCCATCTCCTTTTTGATATTTTCGTTTCCCGTATCCACCAGAAAGCCCAGGCGGCGATACTCCTTTTCCAGATTCTCCAGCAGCACGATCTCCGGCTCCTCGTTGGGCCGGTTCATGTCGTGTATCTCAAAGCTCTGGAAATTGCACACCACGATCCAGCGGGGCTGCTCGGAATTGGGCAGAAATCCGCCGTACCGTCTGCCCTGCTGGAAGGGGTTCAAAATTGCTCCGTCCGACTGGCGTTCGCCCTTTTTCAGGTCGATTTTTGCCCCCTTTTGTTCTATTAAAACGCGGGTAGAGGGCAAATATCCGTCTATGTATTTTGTGGTAGCGGAACCGTCGTTGTTCACGACCTCCACACGCTTTTCAAATTCTATGATATTTTCCGGCTGAGAAACGCCCAACACATTTCGCAGCAGCGACAGCCAGAACCGTTGGGTTTCCTGCTTCTCGTCGCCCTTGTTTTTCCAGTCCTCAGCAAACTGTTTCGCCGCCTGTCTGCGCTCCGTTTCGGTCATGAAAGGATCTCCTTTCGCCGGAAAGATTTGTCCATGTTGTAGCATATCCACACGAAACATGGAACCGGAATTTTCAAGCGGCAAGGACTTCCGAATACCGATAGTAGACCGCTGCCTTTCGAGAGGTTCAAAAGCTCATGAATGGTTTTTTGCTCTTTGTGGGATCAACGAATCCAGTAAAAAACGGACAGGAGCCGCTTGCGCAGCGCCTGTCCGCATGATTTCATGTCTCCCGTCAGGGGGGTGCTGTCCGTACAAATGGGCGCAAAAGCTTCTGTCCGGGGAATTCTATTTCATTTCTCTTTTCCGTTTGTTTCGTTTATAGACGATAATACTCACATAGACCCCAAAGAAACAGAGGATGATCGCCACCAGGACAAAGGACTCTCCCGGACCGCCCATCTTCACCTCTGCCCACAGAGAATCCACCAGCTTGCTGGTAGATTCCGGGAGATTCACAAAGGCTTCGGTACGGGCAAGCACCTCCTCTGTAGGATAGTGCAGAGGGCTTTGGGCCACCTCCGGGGAAAGATAAGCCTTCGCGGCAGTCTCCGGGGTGGAATAGCCTACATAGTCCATATTGGCCCCCGCGATCTCCGGATCGCAGAGGAAATTGATATATTCCTCCGCCTCCCGCTGGTGACTGGAGGTGATGGGAATACAGGCCGCGTCTACAAAGTAGTTTGTCCCCTCTTTCGGGATCGCAAAACGGATGTTTTCGTGATTGTCTACCAGGATCGCCGCGTCCCCGGAATAGTAAGGAGCTATCCAGGCCTCGCCGCTTTCCATCTTGTCAAAAATCTGGTCCATCACATACGCCTGCACAAGGGGACGCTGCTCCTTGAGAAGGGAGGCGGCCTCCCGCCACTGGGATTCTTCGGTGGTATTCAAGGAGCAGCCCAGCCGGAATTGGGCAATGGCAAAGGCGTCTCTGGGGTTGTCAAACATCAGAATCTTCCCCGCATAATCCTCATTCCAAAGGTCCGCCCAGCTATCCACGCTCTCCACATAATCGGTGTTGTAGAAAACGCCCACCACGCCCCAGGTATAGGGCACGGAATAGAGATTGTCCGGGTCGTAGTTGGGGTTGCGGAAGGGCTCGTCGATATACTGAAAATTGGGAATATTCTCAAAATTCAGTTTGGAGAGCATCCCCTCCTCGATCAGCTTGGACACCATGTACTCAGAGGGAATGATCACATCGTAGTCCGCCCCGCCCCCCGCCAGCTTGGAATAGAGAGACTCGTTGCTGTCAAAGGTGGTGTAATTTACCTGAATACCGGTACGCCGGGTAAATTCCGCGTTCACATCCAGGGAGCCCTCGGTGCCGTTGGCGATATACTCTCCCCAGTTGTAGACATTGATGGTCACGCCGCGATCCGGCGCGGCCGTCTCTTTTGCGGAAACGGAAACCCCACAGAAGAAAACGAATAGGAGAGTAAAACCCAAAGTAAAACATTGTTTCATAGAGTCTCTTCCTCCTTTTTCTCCCAGGAGGGCTTCTCCTTTTTCTGGCGGATATTCACAATGAGAAGCAGCACCATGACCGCCCCGAACAGGACGGTAGACAGGGCGTTGATCTCGGGGCTAACACGCTTCCTGGTCATGGAGTAGATATAGATGGGTAAAGTCTGCGTTGTGCCGCTGGTAAAATAACTGATCACAAAGTCGTCGATGGAGAGGGTAAAGGCCATGATCATCCCCGTCACAATACCGGGCAGGATCTCCGGCAGCACCACCTTGAAAAACGCCTTCACCGGCGGGCAGCCCAGATCCTGGGCCGCCTCATAGAGGTTAGGATTCATCTGCCTGAGCTTCGGCAGCACAGACAGAATCACATAGGGCAGGCAAAAGGTGATATGCGCGGCGATCAGCGAGCCCATTCCCAGAGAACGACCGCCCAGGAGCCGGACCGCGAACACGAAGAGCAGCATCAGGGAAACGCCGGTGACGATCTCCGGATTTACCATGGGGAAATTGGTGACATTCATCATGATGCGCCGCGGGATCCGCTTCATGGAACGGATTCCGATAGCCGCCATAGTTCCCAGAATGGTGGAGCCCACCGCGGCGATCACAGCGATCAGAAGGGTGTTGCACAGCGCTTCCAGAATCAGCCGGTCTTCAAACAGTTTTTGATACCAGCGCAGGGAAAATCCGCCCCAAACGCTGCGGCTTCCCGTATCGGTATCGTTAAAGGAAAAAACGATCAGCACCAAAATCGGCGCATACAGAAACAGGAACATCAGGAATGTGTAAAGTCTTGCGCCAGCTTTTTTCAAGGCAGCACACCTCCCCCTACATTCTCCCCGTCGTCAAACTGGTTCATGATCCCCATGCAGATCAGGATAATGACCATCAGCACCAGAGAAATGGCGGAGCCCAAATTGGGGTTATAGGCGCTTCCCAGAAACTGCATATCGATCAGGTCGCCGATGAGCAGATTTCCGCCTCCTCCCAGCATTTTGGAGATGATAAAGGTGCTTACCGCAGGCACAAACACCATGGTGACGCCGGAGATCATCCCGGGCATACTCATGGGCAGCACCACCCGAAGAAAAACCTTCCGGTCATTTGCGCCCAGATCCTGGGCCGCTTCAATCACGCTGGGGTCGATCTTCGTCAGCACGGAGTAAAGGGGCAGGATCATATAGGGAATATAGTTATAGACCATCCCCAGCACCACTGCTCCCGCCGTATTAATCATATGGGCTTTGGGCAGTCCCAGGGCGGAAAGGGCGCTGTTGATCAGCCCATTGTCCTCCAAAAGGGACATCCAGGCGTAGGTGCGCAAAAGAAAGTTCATCCACATAGGCAGCATGGTGAGCATCACCATGACGCTTTGCTGTTTCTCGCTCATCCTGGCAATGATATAGGCTAAAGGATAACCCAGCAGCAAAGAGAGAACCGTGGCCAGGGCTCCCAGCCAGATGGAACGGAGGAACACATTGGAATACTGCCCTACGCTAAGCAGGTTTTCCAGAGTAAACTGGCCCGATTTATCTGTGAAGGCAAAATAGCCCACCAACAGCATGGGCACCACGATGAAGATGACCATCCAGACCGTATAGGGTGCGGAGAGCGCTTTGGAGTTAGATTTCATGCTCTTCCTCCTGCTCTGCCTCCTCAGAAGCATTGATGTCCTCTTCCATCTCATCCGAAAAGGTGCTGTAATCTCCGAAGGTCCCGGAGTATTCCGACTTTGCCATCACATGGATGTCGTCCGGGCCTAAGGAGAGCCCGATGCGGTCCCCCACCTCCCGGCAGTCTGTGGACTGGATCATCCACTTAAAGCCGTTTACATCCACGATGATCTCATAATGAACGCCCTTGAAGGTGACGCCGGTGACCTCTCCGGTGATCAGGGTGGAGTCCGGCTCAGTCACATCGATATCCTCCGGCCGGATCACCACATCCACCGGAACATTCCTGCCGAAGCCGGAATCCAGGCACCGGAACTTTCTTCCGGCGAATTTCACCCAGTAATCCTCCAGCATCATGCCGTCCAGGATATTGGATTCCCCAATAAAGTCCGCCACAAAGGCGTTTTGCGGCTCATTGTAAATATCGGTAGGCGTGCCGATCTGCTGGATCTCTCCTTTATCCATCACCACCACGGTGTCAGACATGGAGAGGGCCTCCTCCTGGTCGTGGGTGACAAAGAGGAAGGTGATCCCCGTCTGCTGCTGGATCTTTTTCAGCTCCACCTGCATATCCTTGCGCAGCTTCAGGTCAAGCGCTCCCAATGGTTCGTCCAGAAGCAGCACCTTGGGATCGTTGGCCAGGGCCCGGGCGATGGCCACACGCTGCTGCTGACCGCCGGAAAGCTGGACCACTCCCCTGTGAGAGAAGCCGGTGAGATTCACCATGGCAAGCATTTCGTGCACCGTCTTTTTGACCTCTTTTTCGCTTTTCCCTTTGAGGCGCATCCCAAAGGCGATATTGTCGTATACATTCAGATGAGGAAACAGGGCGTATTTCTGAAAAATGGTATTCACCTCCCGCTTGTGAGGAGGCAGTGAAGTAATTCTTTTTCCATTAAAAAAGACCTCGCCTCCATCCGGTGTGACAAATCCTCCAATGGTGCGCAGCACCGTGGTCTTTCCGCACCCGGAAGGGCCCAGCAGCGTTACGAACTCTCCGTCCTGGATCTCCAGGTTAAAGCTTTTGAGGACCTGTTCGCCATCAAACGAAACGGCAATGTCTTTCAGTGAAATGATAGGATCTCCCATGGATATGCATCTCCTTTGCGGCGGCACAGCGTGCCAAAATCAGTTCTGCGTGTCTTCATTATCCCCTGAGAAAAAGCTTTCGCTTTTTCCGGCAGAAACACAGGATCTGTATTTCTGCTGCACACAATAACCCGGCCCCGCTTATCAGAATTGCCTCCCGCAAAGGATCAAAACGAGATTTCTCTTATACAGAAAAAGCGCGCCCGTTTTACGGGCGCACCCGATCCACAAAAAGAAACCGCGGCAACACAGCAGGACCGCTTTTATGAAGGCCGGGATCTGATACCTCCCTGGCGCCGGCCTTCTTTTTCAGATGCAAACGCAATGGAATAAATATAAAGAAAAATAAGAGTTTTGTCAATTCCTTTTCGAAATTTTCTGAAAAGAAAAGCGATTTCAACCGAATTTGGCTGAAATCGCTGGAAAAATTCAGTTCAAAAATCCCTGCTTTCGGGAGGGGCGGCTTTTTCAGCCTCACTTCTCCAGGAAGCGCTGCAGCATAGTGGCTGCCTCACCGCGGGTCGCGTTACCCTTCGGGCTCAGATAGGGACCGTTCTTGCCGGTGATAATCTCCTCGCCCACTGCCCAGGTCATCGCCTCCTGGGCGAAATTGCTCACCTTATTGGAATCCACAAAGCGGCTGAGATCTCCCCTGGCGGAGGTGTCCAGGCCCTTGTACTGGGCATAACGGTAAAGCATGGTGGCAAACTGCTCTCTGGTGATCATTTTGGCGGGCGAGAATTTTCCTTTCCCAGTACCGTCCACGATCCCGGCAGAGGAGGCCCAGGCCACCGCGCCCACATAATAGGCCTTCTGGGGCACATCCGTAAAGGGATGTGAACCTGTGGCGGGACTTCCTTCGATCCGGTAAAGGACCTCCACAAACATGGCGCGGTTCACTGTCCCGTTGGGGGTAAAGCGCGTCTCGCTGGTACCCTTGAAATAGCCGTTCTCATAAGCCCACAGGATGGCGTCCTTCGCCCAATGGGATTCAATGTCCATAAAGGGCAGATCGCTGGGACCCGGAGGATCCGGCTCATCTGAGCCGGATCCTCCGCCATTGATCTCATAAGGGATCCCGTTGGCGGCCGCAAAAGCCTGAGCATAAGTATCGCTGCTCACTACAAAGGCAAGGCTTGTACAGCCATAGAAGGAATCGGCCGCAATGCTTTTGATGGAAGCAGGCATTGTGAGCTTGGAAAGAGCGGAGCAGCCGCGAAAAGCCCAGTCTGAGATCCGTTCTACCCCTTCCGGCAGCACTAAGGACTTTAAGGCGGTGCAGCCGCCGAATGCAGATTGTCCGACGGTTTTTACGGTACTGGGCACCGTGACGGAACGAAGAGAAGTGCAGTTGTCAAACAAAGCTGTTTCCAGAGAGGTGAGCCCGGAGGGCAGAGCGATCGTCTCCAGCGCGGGGCAGTTGCTGAAGGAATACTCCCCAATGGTTGTCAGGCCCTGGGGCAGGGTGATAGACTTTAAAACCTCGCACTTTTCAAAGACATAACTTCCCATCCGAAGGACTCCGGAAGGAACCTTGACAGACTCCAGCTTGATGCAGGAGGCGAAGGTGTAGTCCTCCAGAGCGTCCAGAGAGGCGGGCAGCGTGACATCATTCAGGGAATAGCAGTACTGAAAGGCCCGCTTTCCCAGATAGGAAAGGCCTTCCGCGATCTCTACCTTGCGCAGCCGGGTACAGCCCCAAAAAGCCTGATCCCCGATCCTCTCTACGGAAGAGGGGATCTTGATAGAACGAAGATTCTCATAGCCCTTAAACACCTCGTCGGCGATGCCGGTGACGGCGATCCCTTCCACCGAGGAGGGGATCGTTACATCCCCCTGGATATTGGTAGAGTCAATGATAACGCCGGTATAGCGATTCAAGGCAAGATACCCGTTATCGCCAACACGGTACACCAAATTATCGACTGCAAAAGCCTGTATGGGAAGCATTACCGCCAAAAGGACCAGCGATAAACACAGTGCAGCAATCCTTTTTATTTTCATAGAATTCGTTTCCTCTCAAAAAACATATGTATGTTCTTTAATCATACCGTAAATGCCTGCAAAATTCAAGATAATATCGCTTTTTTTCATCTTTCCTGTCAGGAAATATCTTCCGGACCTTCGTTTGAAAGGAGCGGGTCCGCTTTTTCCATCCTAAAAATCAAACCGGCGATTTTATCGCCGGTTTGATTTTTAGTAAAATATGAAAGGACGAAAACCCTTATACGCAAACTGTTATCTGCTTTCCCGGAAAGCCATGTCATACCGGGGAGAATAGCGTCTGCCCGCAGTACGCTCCGGAGAAAAACCCCGGCGTCTGGCAAGCAGGAACGCTGCCCCGCCGCCGCAGGGAATGGCAAGCAGCAGAAGGAAGGCTCCCAGGGATGAGCCGGTGGCAGGCTGCTCTTCCGGCACAGGGACGGATAGAGAGTGCTGGCTATTCCCCTGTGTCTGAGCCGCCACTGTACGCACATAGGCCGCGGCGGGCTCCTCTTTGGCCTGTGTGGCAAGGCTCAGCGCCATTACCGTGATGACGGTCAAAACAAAAACAAGCAGAAAGCTTAGAAAATTCTTTGCAGTACGGCTCATCAAAAAGCCACCTCGCTTACAAAACAAATAGTAGCATATAATGAGTTGCTATCTGGTCTCATTTATAAGATCCGGGAAGCAATTACATCTTAATTACAAGTGTTACAATTTAGTTACAGTTTAACACGCCTTGCCGCAGAATGCAACCCATTTTTGAAATGTTCACAATATATTCATATTTTCAACCGGATCTCAACCGGTTTTCCCCATGGGAGGAAATGTTTCCAACAGATCTCACCTCTTCCCTTTTGAAAGCAAACCTGCCTCTTCCTTTGGGAAAAGCGAATTTTCTCCCACAAAAAAACAGAGCGTCCCAAAAGGAACGCTCTGTCAATTTTCCGAAAGGTGAAATTACTTCAGCTCTACCTCAGCGCCGGCCTCGGTCAGCTTAGCCTTCAGGGCCTCAGCTTCGTCCTTGGGAGCGCCTTCCTTGATGGCCTTGGGAGCCTCGTCAACCAGAGCCTTGGCCTCCTTCAGGCCCAGACCGGTGGCTTCCTTCACGACCTTGATCACATTGATCTTGTTCTCGCCGGCAGCCTTCAGGATGACATCAAACTCGCTCTTCTCTTCCGCAGCGGGGGCAGCGCCGCCGGCAGCAGGAGCAGCAACGGCAACAGCGGCAGGAGCGGCAGCGGATACGCCGAACTCCTCCTCCAGAGCCTTGACCAGCTCAGAGAGCTCCAGAACAGTAAGAGCCTTTACTTCTTCAATCAGATTGGTGACCTTCTCAGACATGACATGTACCTCCAAATTTAATTTTTTCAGTCTTAAATGTTTTCGTTCCGCCAATGCCCCTTTCCAGGCATTGGAGAAAAGTCAGCCGCGTTATGCGGACTGCTTCTGCGCAATAGCGTTGAGAGCAACTACCAGACCGCGCATCGTGCCGCTGAGCACATTGGCAAAGCCCTGAATGGGAGAGTTGAGGCCTCCCAGCACCTGTGCGACCAGAACCTCCTTGGGAGGCAGCTTCGCCAGGGCGGCAATGCTCTCGGTGTCCACCGCGCCGCCGTCAATAAAGCCGGCCTTCACCTTAAAGGTGTCGCTGGACTCAGCATACTCGGAAAGGATCTTCGGCGCGTCCACATAACCGGCGTCGCTGTAGGCGATGGCTGTGGTACCGTTCAGATACTCCTCCAGGCCGTCGATGCCGGCCTCCTTAAAGGCCAGGGAAAGCAGGGTATTCTTTACGACCTTATACTCGCATCCCGCTTCCCGCAGCTGCTTTCTCAGCTTGGTGTCCTGCTCCACTGTGATGCCGCTGTAATTGACCAGCACGCCCACATTGGCCTTCTGGAAAGCTTCTTTCAGCTCTGCGACCTGCTGCTTTTTCTGCTCAAGAATTTTCTCACTGGGCAATTCGTTTCACCTCCGGATGAGTAATAGGCACAAAATAAAGCGCCTTTCCGGCAAAACCTGCGGAAAGGCGCGAATCAACTCATACGACATTATGCATACTGATTCTCTGCGCTTCTTTCCTCGGCAGGCCGGATCAACCGTTTATGCCCCATGGCACTTCAGTGTCATGGTTTGCACCTGCTGTCTTCGGATCGACAACATAACAGATGTTATCACACGGGAGAGAATTTGTCAAGTTTTTTCCCAAAAAACTTTCGGGAGGCTCCGGTTTTGATTCGGTGCAAAAAAAGGATGGAGAAAAATTCTCCATCCTTTTTATCTGTAAGTGTTTGTTTAGATGAACTTAGCGGGGTTGATCTTCACGCCGGGGCCCATGGTGGCGCTAACCACACAGGTACGCACATACTGGCCCTTCGCTGCGGCAGGCTTCGCCTTGACGATGGCGTCCATCAGCGTGTCGAAGTTCTCAGAGAGCTTCTGGGCGCCGAAGGAGACCTTGCCGATGGGGCAGTGAATGATGTTGGTCTTATCCAGACGATACTCGATCTTACCGGCCTTCGCCTCGGTGATGGCCTTGGCGATATCCGGGGTCACAGTTCCCGCCTTGGGGTTAGGCATCAGGCCGCGGGGGCCCAGCACCTTACCGAGACGGCCAACCAGACCCATCATATCAGGGGTGGTGATTAGAACATCAAAATCCATCCAGCCCTCAGACTGGATCTTCTGTACCATCTCTTCCGCGCCTACATAATCGGCTCCGGCAGCCTGAGCGGCCTCAATATTGTCGCCCTTGCAGATGGCCAGAACGCGCACGGACTTGCCGGTGCCGTTGGGCAGCACAATGGCGCCGCGCACCTGCTGGTCAGCGTGACGGCCGTCAACGCCCAGCTTCACGTGCAGCTCTACTGTTTCATCAAACTTCGCTGTGCCGGTCTTGACACAGATATCCAGCGCCTCCGCCACATCGTACAGCCTGTTGCGGTCGATGAGCTTCGCGCCGTCCACATACTTTTTACCGTGTTTCATTGTTATTTTCCTCCAGTGGTAAATATCGGATCAAAGGATTTCCTCCCACCCGGGAATTAATCTACTACTTCAATACCCATGCTGCGGGCAGTGCCGGCGATCATGCTCATGGCTGTCTCCACAGAGGCAGCGTTGAGATCGGGCATCTTCTGCTCGGCGATCTTCTGCACCTGCTCACGGGTGATGGTAGCTACCTTCTTCTTGTTGGGCTCCCCGGAAGCTGTCTCGATCCCGCAGGCCTTCTTGATCAGCACCGCGGCCGGAGGAGTTTTCGTAATAAAAGTGAAAGAACGGTCGGCATACACTGTAATTACGACGGGAATGATCAGGCCCGCGTCATTCTTGGTACGCTCGTTAAATTCTTTCGTAAACGCCATAATGTTGACGCCATGCTGGCCAAGCGCAGGACCGACAGGCGGCGCCGGAGTCGCTTTTCCGGCAGGGATCTGGAGCTTGATAAAGCCCGTTACCTTCTGAGCCATTTTTTTGCACCTCCAAAATTCGTGGTCGATGGCGGCACAGCCGCAGAAAAAATTTCAGCTGCGCCTCCCACAGGGGCAGTGCCCCTCGTTCAAAACGGACGCTCGAAACGAACATTCCAATAGCTTTACCAAAATGGAATTCCCATTAAAGGATCTGCTCCGGAGCTTCCGTCTGACACCTTGTTTTGAACTAAAGAAACAGGATCCTCATCCCACAGGCTCCGCCTGGTCGAGCTCCAGCTCAACAGGCGTATCCCGCCCGAACATGGAAACCACCACTCTCAAGCGGTTCTTTTCCACATCCAGCTCTTCGACGATACCGATAAAGCCTTCCAGAGGGCCGTCCACGATATTGACGGAATCGCCCACCTTGTAGCTGACCTGGATCTCCCGCTTTTCAATACCCAGGTGGGAAACCTCTTCGTCTGTCAGCGGCACCGGCTTGGAGGAAGGCCCCACAAAGCCTGTGCAGCCGCGGATATTGCGCACCGCGTACCAGGATTCATCGGTCATCACCATTTTTACGATCACATATCCGGGAAAAGTCTTGCGCTCTACTTCCTTGCGCTTGCCGTCGCTGCCCACTTCCAAAACCTTTTCCGTGGGCACGCGCACCTCCTGGATCAGCTCCTGAAGCTGCCGGTTCTCCACCGTCTTTTCCAAGTTAGAGGCCACTTTGTTTTCATATCCCGAATAGGTATGGATCACATACCATTTCGCTTCGTCTGCCATCTGTTTCCCTCCGCTTTCCTAGATACATACAGCCGGCAAAAGGACTTTTACCCTTGGGTTACCCCTGGGCGACTTCCATCACCAGGCTCAAAAGCTTCATGAAGCCTGTATCCAGCGCAAAGACGAACAGTCCAAGAACGACAATCGTTACCAGCACGACCCCCGTATTCTTAAACACTGCCTTCGGCGTAGGCCAAACGATCTTCTTTACCTCGCCCTTGCAATCGCGGAAAAACTTGATGACTTTCTGGAAGAAGCGCACAAACGCGTTTTTCTTCTTTTCGTTTTCAGCCATATTCCCGCTCCTTACTTGGTTTCCCTGTGCAGGGTGTGTTTCCGGCAGAATCTGCAGTACTTGTTCATTTCAAGCCTGTCCGGATCATTCTTCTTGTTCTTCTTCGTGTTATAGTTTCTCTGCTTGCACTCTGTGCAGGCCAACACGATCTTGACTCTCATTTGTCGGCACCTCCGTTTTACGGATAAAATTTGAGGATCTGCTCCTCAGCCTCCCTCAAAAATGGGTACAAAAAAATAGCCCCTTTTCGAGGTATCCCCAGTATAGCATGGGACAAAGCCCACTGTCAAGCCTTTTCTTTATCTTCTTTCCCGCCGGTTTCTCATCCGGAACGGAGAAGCGCACGCTCTCCAAAAGAGCAAAGCTCTCCGAGTATCAGTCGGAGAGCTTCGCCACTACCTGTTTCTGTTTTTTCTTCTTTTCCGGCTTGATGTTCTTGCCCTTGAGCTTTCTGGAATACTTCGAGGCGTTTTTCAGCTCGTCCGCGAACTTTTCCCGCAGGATGCCGAAAGCCTCCTCACTAAGCTCGTTGAGCAGCACTGCCGTCAGGATGGCGCGCAGGTTCATGTCGCCGTTTTTATACATATCGTCAAAAAGGGCAGCAAGCTTAGACACCGGCTCGCTTTCCGGATATTTCTTGATCAGGTCCTCCATTTTCGGAGCTACCTTCTCCTTTGTAAAGGCGACGAAACGCACCTGTCCGTAAAGGATCTTCTCCTGGTTAAGCTCCTCCCGCAGCTCCGGGAACAAATTGATCAGACGGTTGCAGAAAAACAGAGGATCCACCGTCCGCTCGTCGTCTTTGCCCCGCTTTTTCTTCTGCTGGGCCATGGCCACCCGCTTGGGCCCGCGCACCACATCCAGAAAGTCATTCAGAATACTTTCCAGATCGCCCTTCGTGCCCTCTTTTTCATCAAAGAGCCACAGAGAAAGGCTGCGCCATTCCCCTGGAGCGCCCGCGCTGTCCAGCGTGGCTGAACGCAGCTCAAAGCGCTGCTTTCCCCTATCGTAAAGCAGGCTGTAGGCCAGCTCTCCGGTGGAAAACATCTCCGCGCGGCCCTCCTCCTCCTCCAAAGGCACGGCCGGACCGAAGCCCTGAGAGGCAAGCTCTTCGGAAAGTCCGTCGCGAATAAAATCAAAAGCATTGAAATCCAAAATGCGATCACTCCATACCATAGTTTAAACGATTTGCGAAAGCCCCTGCCCTCCGGCGCCGTTTTTACCGGCGGCAGCTTTTTTGTCCAGCGTTCACTTTACTATAAGCGCTGAAAGCGCCATCTGCTTTGGAGAAGCCCGGTACTTTTCGAGCCTGCGAGAAAAGGAAACCGCCTCGCGGTTTAGGGGTTCTCCGTGATGACCGCTTCGCGGTCATTTTTAAGCGCTGAAAGCGCCATCTGCTTTGGAGAAGCCCGGTACTTTTCGAGCCTGCG
>CAMNSA010000001.1 GCA_946554335.1 uncultured Neglectibacter sp. | reverse complement strand
GCCGGAAATCACCATGCCGGCCTTCTCCACGGTCTCCCGGTAATCGTTGTTGAATTCATACCGATGGCGGTGGCGCTCGCGGATCAGCTCCTGCCCATAACATTCCATCATTTTTGTGCCGGGCTTGATCTTGCAGGGATAGCTGCCCAAACGCAGGGTGCCGCCCTTATTGATCTCCTTGTTCTGGTCCGGCATAAAATCAATGACCTTGTGTAGGCCGTATTCGTCAAACTCGCCGGAGTTGGCGTCGGGAATACCGCACACATGCCGGCAGAACTCGATGACGGCGATTTGCATCCCCAGGCAGATCCCTAAGTAAGGGATATCGTTTTCTCTTGCCAACCGGGCGGCTGAGATCATCCCCTCGATGCCCCGGCTGCCGAACCCGCCGGGAATGAGGATCCCATGACAGTCCTTCAGGCGGGAAGAGACATTTTCCGGCGTGAGTGTCTCGGAATCCACCCAGTCGATCTCCACCTTGGCCCCATAGTCGTACCCCGCGTGGCGCAGCGCTTCCATAACGGAGAGATAGGCGTCGTGAAGCTTCACATACTTGCCCACCAGAGCAATCCGCACCGTCTTTTTCCGATTCCGGATCTTCTCCACCATCGCGATCCAGTCGCTGAGATCCGGATCGGGGGAGGCCAGCTTCAGCTTCCGGCAAACGATGTCGGAAAAATGGCTTTTCTCCAGCATGATGGGGGCCTCGTATAAAACCGGAATGGTCAGGTTTTCAATGACACAGTCCGGCCACACATTGCAAAACAGGGCGATCTTCTTGAAGATGCTCTTATCCACAATGGGCTCATCTGTCCGCAGCACAATGATATCGGGCTTGATGCCCATGGACTGCAGCTCCTTCACAGAGTGCTGGGTGGGTTTTGACTTGTGCTCGCCGGAGCCTTTTAAATAGGGCACCAGGGTCACATGGATAAAGAGGGAGTTGTCCCCGCCTACCTCCTGTCCTACCTGACGGATGGCCTCCAGAAAGGGCTGGCTTTCAATATCGCCCACAGTGCCGCCGATCTCGGTGATCACCACGTCTGCGTTGGAGTGGCTGCCCACATTGTAGATAAAGCTTTTGATCTCGCCGGTGATATGGGGAATGGCCTGGACCGTCTCTCCCAGATACTCCCCTCGGCGCTCCTTGTTGAGCACATTCCAGTAGACCTTTCCGGTGGTGAGATTGGAGAATTTGTTCAGATCCTCATCGATGAACCGCTCGTAGTGGCCCAGGTCCAGATCCGTTTCCAGGCCGTCCTCCGTGACATAGACCTCTCCGTGCTGATAGGGGCTCATGGTGCCGGGGTCCACATTGATGTAAGGGTCCAGCTTCTGAGCAGCCACCTTCAGGCCCCTCGCCTTTAACAGTCTTCCCAACGACGCGGCGGTAATGCCTTTTCCGAGACCCGAGACCACGCCGCCTGTGACAAAGATATATTTTGACATGGCTTTTCCTCCCTCAAGCGTCTATCAAAACGGTTCCGCGAAACACCTCTGCCGCCTCGCC
The DNA here is from genome assembly GCA_946554335.1 of uncultured Neglectibacter sp. Taxonomy (GTDB): domain Bacteria; phylum Bacillota; class Clostridia; order Oscillospirales; family Acutalibacteraceae; genus Acutalibacter. The sequence continues at coordinate 304,327 of CAMNSA010000001.1, read as the reverse complement.
GGTCATCAGGACCCGCCGGTCAGTAAAGTTGATCACAAGCTCTCCGCCGGGCAGCTGTACCGCGATATCTTCTCCCTCCGGGCAATGACCGTTTCTCACAGCTGCGGCCACTGCAGCGCAGGCGCCGGTTCCGCAGGCCATAGTCTCTCCACTGCCCCGCTCCCACACCCGCATTTTCAGGTTATGGGGACCGAGCACCTGCACAAATTCCGTGTTGACCTGCTCCGGGAACAGAGGATCATGCTCGAACCGGGGACCCAATTCCTCCAAAGGAAGCTTTTCCGGGTCCTCCCCAAACACCACACAGTGGGGGTTCCCCATGGAAACGCAGGTGATCTCATAGCTTCCGCCCGCCACCCGGGTTTCCCGGCCGATCACTTCCTCTCCGGGAAGCTTTACCGGGATTCCTGCGGGAGCAAACTCCGCCCTGCCCATATCCACCGTGACGGAAAACACCTTCTCCCCCCGGGGATGTACCCGGCAGGTTTTCAGTCCGCTTAAGGTCTCGATCAAAATTTCCTCTTTTCTCACCCGGCCGCTTTCCCACAGGTATTTGGACACGCAGCGAATGGCGTTGCCGCACATTTTTCCCTCGCTGCCGTCCAGATTGAACATGCGCATCCGGGCGTCGCCCCTCTCGGAGGGACAGATGAGCACGATGCCGTCTCCTCCGATGCCCTTGTGGCGGTCTGACAGATGCCTGGAAAGCTCCTCCGGCCGCATGACAGGGTCTTCAAAGCAGTCGAAGTAAATATAGTCGTTCCCGCAGCCGTGCATTTTCACAAAAGAAAGCTTTCGTTCCATCCGTCAGATCCCTCCTTTTCCCGGGCAAGTGAATTGATTGATACGGAAAACAGCTTACACCTCTACCGTGCCGCTGTATATCGTTTCCGCCTTTCCTGTCATCAGAACCTTCTCATCCGTATAGCGGATCTTGAGCTCTCCGCCCTTCAAAATGACCCGAATCTCTTTGTCCTTTTCGCAGAAGCCGTTGAGGGTGGCGGCCACCACCGCGGCGCAGGTCCCGGTACCGCAGGCCATGGTCTCTCCGCTGCCCCGCTCCCAGATCCTCGCCTTCAGGGTTGTTTCGTCGATCACCTCTACAAAGCCCACGTTGACACGCTCCGGGAACAGAGGATCATGCTCGAACTTGGGCCCCAGCTCCTGGAGATCCAACTTATCCACCGAGGGCACGAACACCGTGCAGTGCGGATTGCCCATGGAACAGCAGGTAATGCGGTACACATTGCCGTCCACCGAGATGGGCTTGTCCACCACCCGGTCGCCCTCCAGACGCACAGGGACCTTTTCCGGAGAGAGCTCCGCCTTCCCCATGTCCACCGTCACCTTGGAGACCAGGCCGTTTTTCGTTGTGACCGTACATTCCTTGACGCCGCTCTTGGTGTCGATATGCAGCACATGGCGTCCCGGGCCTGCCTGCTCGCCCTTGGCGATCCCGTTGTCAAACAGGTATTTCGCCACGCAGCGGATGCCGTTTCCGCACATCATCCCCTCGCTGCCGTCCAGATTGAACATCCGCATCTGGGCGTCGGCCCTGTCGGAGGGGCAGATCAGGATCACGCCGTCGCCGCCCACGCCGTTGTGCCGGTCCGAAAGGTAGATGGACAAAAACTCGGGGGAGGAAACGCGGTTCTCCTCCTCAAAGCAGTTGATATAGATATAGTCGTTGGAGCAGGCAGACATCTTGGTGAAGTGCAGCTTCTGCTTCTCCTGCTTCAGGTTGTTGATGTCGAGAATTTCCGTATTCTCCGGGGTGTACCGGCTCATCAGGGAATCCGCCAGGGCATTGGCCGTATCCAAAGCCGTCAGGCAGGGGATCCCTAAAAGGCTTGCCTTGCGGCGGATCTTCACGCTGTCCCGCGCCGGATTTCTGCCCTTGGCGGAGGTGGAGATCACATAGTTCACCTTGCCGCTTTCCAGCAGGGTAATGGTGTTGACGGAGCTCTCGTGGATCTTATCCACAATTTTCACCGAGAGGCCCACCTTGAACAGCACCATGGCAGTGCCGGTGGTGGCGTACAGCTCGAAGCCCATTTTCGCGAACTTCTTGGCGATCTCCCCGATCTCCGGCTTGTCCTGGTCCCGCACGGTGATAAACACGCCGCCGCCCTTGGTCATTTTATGGCCGGAAGCGATCAGCCCCTTATAGAGGGCTTCCTCCAGATTATTTCCAACGCCCAGCACCTCGCCGGTAGACTTCATCTCCGGCCCCAGGTGGGTGTCCACATCCGTCAGCTTCTCAAAGGAGAACACCGGCACCTTCACTGCCACATAGGGAGAGGGCTTGTAAAGCCCTGTGCCGAAGCCCAGGTCCCTGAGCTTATAGCCCAGGCTCACCTTGGTGGCCAGATCACACATGGGGACGCCGGTGACCTTGCTGATATAGGGCACGGTCCGGGAGGCTCTGGGATTCACCTCGATCACATAGATCTCCCCGTCCATGATGATATACTGCAAATTGATAAGCCCAATGCCCCGAAGCTCTCTGCACAGGGTCTGAGTGGTGGAGATGATCCTGGTGCTCATGTCGTCGTCGATATCGGAGGCGGGATACACCGCGATGCTGTCGCCGGAATGGATGCCGGTGCGCTCCACATGCTCCATGATGCCGGGAATCAGGATATCCTCCCCGTCGCAGATGGCGTCCACCTCGATCTCCATGCCGGAGAGATATTTGTCGATGAGCACGGGATTATCCTGCTTGTGGCTGAGGATGATGGCCATATACTCCTGGATATCCTCATCGCAGTAGGCGATGATCATGTTCTGGCCCCCCAGCACATAGGAGGGGCGCATCAGAACGGGATAGCCCAGGGTCTGGGCGGCGTTTAAAGCCTCCTCGCAGGTCATTATGGTAAAGCCCTTGGGGCGCTTGATGTGAGAGCGCTCCAGAAGGTCGTCGAAGCGCTCTCTGTCCTCCGCCATATCGATGGTGTCCGCCGAAGCGCCCAGAATGGTGATCCCGTTTTCTGCCAGAGTCTTGGTCAGCTTGATGGCCGTTTGGCCGCCGAATGCCACCACCACGCCCAGCGGCTTCTCGATTCGGATAATATCCATCACATCCTCCGGGGAGAGGGGCTCAAAATAGAGTCGATCCGCCGTGTCGAAATCCGTTGAGACCGTTTCCGGATTATTGTTGATGATAACGACCTCATACCCCAGCTGCTGCAGGGACATGACGCAGTGAACGCTGGCGTAGTCGAACTCGATGCCCTGGCCGATACGGATGGGCCCGGAGCCCAGCACTACCACTGTCTTTTTCCCCTGCTTTCCCGCGCCGATAAATTCCAGCGCCTCGTCCTCTCCGCCGGACTCTTCGGTATCGTAGGTGGCATAGAAATAAGGGGTATGGGCGGCGAATTCTCCCGCGCAGGTATCCACCATCTTAAAGGTGGGTTTTCTCTCAAACTCCACCTTACAGCCGGAAAGCTGCTCAATGGCGGCGTCCGGGTACCCCAGCTTCTTTCCTCTGGTGTAAAGCTCTTCAGTGAGCTCCCCTTTCTGAAGCTCCCGCTCGTAGGAAATCAGGTTCATGAGCTTTTCGAGGAACCAGCAGTCGATCATGGTCTCCTCGTGGAGCTCATCTACCGTGACGCCCCGCTTCAGGAGCTCGTAAACCGCGAAAAGCCGCTCGTCGGTGGCGTGGATGGCGATCTTCCAGAGGGCCTCGTCCTCCTCTGTCTGGAACTTGGGCAGATTCAGTGTATTGAGAGAGATCTCCGCGCCTCTGACCGCCTTCATCAGGGCCATTTCAAAGGAATCCGCAATACTCATCACCTCGCCGGTGGCCTTCATCTGGGTGCCCAGGTCCCGCTTGGCATACACGAATTTGTCAAAGGGCCATTTGGGGAACTTCACCGCCACATAGTCCACAGAGGGCTCAAAGGCGGCATAGGTGACGCCGGTGACCGCGTTTTTGATCTCGTCCAGCGTATAGCCGATGGCGATCTTGGTGGCCACCTTGGCGATGGGATAGCCCGTGGCCTTGGAGGCCAGAGCGGAGGAACGGGACACCCGGGGATTTACCTCGATCACCGCGTACTCAAAGGAGGTGGGATGCAGGGCAAACTGACAGTTGCAGCCTCCCTCTACCCCCAGCTCGTTAATGATCTCCCGCGCCGCAGAGCGCAGCATCTGATATTCCTTGTCCGAAAGGGTCACGGCCGGGGCGATGACAATGGAATCTCCCGTGTGCACGCCCACCGGATCCATATTCTCCATGGAACAGACGGTGATGGTGTTCCCATTTCGGTCCCGCACCACCTCGAACTCGATCTCCTTCCAGCCCGCGATGCTCTTCTCCACCAAAATTTGGGTGATGGGAGAGAGGGCCAGACCGTTGGCGGCCACCTCTCTGAGCTCGTCGATATTCTCCACGATCCCGCCGCCGGTGCCGCCCAGGGTAAAGGCGGGGCGGATGATGACGGGGTAGCCGATCTCCTCTGCAAAGCTGGCCGCGTCCTCCACGGTGGTGACCACCTTGGAGGGGATGCAGGGCTGCCCGATCTTCTCCATGGTATCCTTGAAGATCTGCCTGTCCTCCGCCTTGTCGATGGTTTCCGGGGAAGCTCCCAAAAGGCGCACATGGTGCTTCTCCAAAAAGCCCTCTTTGGCAAGCTGCATGGAAAGCGTCAGCCCCGTCTGTCCTCCAAAACCGGAAAGGATGCTGTCCGGCCTTTCCTTTTCAATGATGCGTTTGACGGTGGTGAGGGTCAAAGGCTCGATATAGATCTTATCGGCCATGGCCTGATCCGTCATAATGGTGGCGGGGTTGGAGTTGACCAGCACGATCTCAATGCCGTCCTCTCTCAGTGCCCGGCAGGCCTGAGTTCCCGCGTAATCAAATTCCGCGGCCTGACCGATCACGATTGGGCCGGAGCCGATCACCAAAACCTTTTTGATCCTTTTATCCAGCGGCATCTCTTACTTTCCCTCCTTCATCATGGCAAAAAACTCTTCAAAAAGTCCTTCCGTATCCTGGGGCCCGGAGCAGGCCTCCGGGTGGAACTGCACCGTAAAGGCAGGGCAGTCGAGATAGCGGATCCCTTCGCAGGTGCCGTCGTTCACATTCACAAACAGCTCTTTCCCCAGCTCGCTCTTAATGCTTTGGGAAACTACCGCATAGCCGTGATTCTGGCTGGAGATATACACCTTCCCGGTCTCCAGGTTTTTCACAGGCTGGTTCGCCCCCCTATGGCCGTATTTCAGCTTCTGTGTGGAGAAACCATGAGAAAGCGCCAGCAGCTGATGTCCCAGACAGATGCCGAAGATGGGAAGCCCAAGTTTACATATTTCTTTTAGATTCTCAATGACCTCCGTGTTTTCAGCGGGGTCTCCGGGTCCGTTACTTAACATAATTCCATCTGCCTTCAGCTCCCCGATCTCCCGGGCCGTGGTGTTGTGCGGGCAGACGATCACTTCGCTGCCCCGCCGGAGAAGCTCCCGGCAGATATTGCGCTTCTGCCCGAAATCCAGAAGGGCCACCCGGCAGCGGCGCTCTCCTTCGGGTGTGAGAGTGTAAGTCTTTTTCGTGGAGACAGCCTCCACCGCCTTTTCCACCCGATAGGCCTTCAGCTTTTCAAAATCCACTTTGTCCGGATCGTCCGTGATCACGCCGTTCATCACGCCCTTTTCCCGGATGGTCTTCGTCAGGGTCCTGGTGTCGATCCCGGAGAGGGCCGTCACGCCTTTTTCCAGAAAAAAGGTGTCAAGGCTGCCCTCCGAACGGAAATTGGAAGGAGCTTGGCACCAGCTTTTTACCAGATAGGCGCGCGGACCTATCATGTCGCTTTCAAAATCGGCGGGTATCACGCCGTAATTGCCGATAAGGGGGAAGGTCTGTACCACCATCTGGCCCCAATAGCTGGGATCCGTCAAGGTTTCCAGGTATCCCGTCATGCCGGTGGTAAACACTACCTCCGCGGTGACTTCTCCCTGGGCGCCAAACCGCTCTCCCTGAAATTTCTTTCCGTTTTCCAAAACCAAGTATGCCGTTTTTCCCATAGTTTCCGTCCTTTCCCTGTTTTTCGGGCACCTTTCAATGACTCCTATGTTTTCCGGTATCCTAACAATATATCATACCGTAAGAGGCGGAAACACGCAAGAGAATTTTTCGTTTTTCCCCTTTTCACAGTTTTTTCCGTTTTCCTGCTTTTTCTTTTTTCTTTTCTGCCCTGTACCCTCTCAGTCTCCTCCCACAGGAGAGGCGTAGTCGCCCGTAAAGCAGCCTGTGCAAAGCCCGGTCCGGCAGCCCTCGCAGGCCTGAAGCAGACCTTGTATGCTGATATAGCCCAGAGTGTCCGCGCCGATCTTCATCCGGATCTCCTCGATGGAAAGCCGGTTGGCAATCAGGTTTTCTTCTTTCCCGATATCCGTTCCGAAATAGCAGGTGTGCAAAAAAGGAGGCGCGGAGATGCGCAGATGGACCTCCCTTGCCCCTGCCCTTCGCATGGCGGCGATGATGTGGGGGCTGGTGGTGCCGCGAACGATGGAATCATCCACCAAAACCACCCGTTTTCCCTCCACCGCCGCTTTCAGGGGATTGAGCTTCATGCGCACCGCGTTTTTCCGCTGCTCCTGGGTGGGAAAGATGAAGCTTCGTCCGATATAGCGATTCTTCACAAATCCGGTGGCGATGGGGACGCCGCTTTCCAGAGAATAGCCCATGGCGGCCTCCAGGCCGCTGTCCGGCACGCCGCAGACCACATCCGCTTCCACAGGATGCTCTCTCGCAAGGCGTCTGCCCATATTCAGTCTGGCCTCGTAGACGCTCAGGCCGTCCAGAACGGAATCGGGTCTTGCAAAATACACATACTCAAATACACAGAGGCTTTCCCTGCGGGAAGAGGCGTAAAGCTCGCTGTGCACAAGCTTTCCGGATTCCAGCACCACCACCTCTCCGGGGCGCACATCCCGGACAAACCGAAACCCGCAGCTGTCCAAGGCGCAGGATTCCGACGCCACCGCAGCGCCCCGCTCATTTTCTCCGATGCAAAGAGGCCGGTAACCGTTTGGATCCCGCAAAGCCACCACGCGGGAGGAGTCTCCCAGCACCACCAGGGAAAATGCGCCCGCCAAAAGCCGGGCTCCGCTTTTCACTCCGGAAAGCAGATCCCCATGCCGAACCGTCTCATAGGCGATCAGGGAAGAGATCACCTCGCTGTCGCTGGTGGCGGAAAAATCCAGGCCGAAGGCGGAAAGCTTTTCCCGGATCTGCCCGGCATTTCCCACATTGCCGTTGTGAGCGGTTGCGATCCGCCCGGTCAGATACTCGGTAAGAAAAGGCTGTACATTTTTCAAAGCGCTCTCCCCGGTGGTGGAGTAGCGCACATGCCCGATAGCCTCCGTGCCTTTGGGCAGCTGCTCCAGCACTTTTGGGGAAAAGACCTCGCCCACCAGCCCCGATCCCTTTTTCAGGGTGATGGAATTTTTCCTGGCCACCGCGATCCCGGCGCCCTCCTGGCCCCGATGCTGCATGGAAAGCAGGGCGTTGCAGCAGATGCCTTTCGCCTCCTCGTTGTCCTCTCCCGGGAAAAGGCTCACGCCGAAAACGGCACATTCCTCTGAAAGCTTCTCCTTCATTCTCTTTCTTCCTTTCCTCTTTCCCAAAAGCCTGCGAGCTTCACAGCCGCTCTCCATAAAGCTTCACAATATTTTCCGCCGCCGCTTTCCGGGTGATGCGGGCGTCCATGGCCTCCTGCTCCAGGTAGCGGTGAGCCTCCCCCTCCGTCAAATGCCGAAACTCTACCAAAAGGCATTTTGCCCTGCTCACCAGACGCAGCTCCTCCAGCTTTCTGCGAAGGGCGCGATTTTCCTCCTCATATCTGCGAAGCTGACGCTGGGAAGCGCTCATGAGGGAAAGGGCCTGGTGAAACAGGGGGCGGGAAAGGGGCTTCCCCACTGTGAGCACACCGAAGCCGCCCACCTTGGCGTCCAGCTCGTCAAAAAGCTCGTTTTTCACCGCCAGGATCACGCCTATGCCCTCTTCCGCTCCGTACAGGCTCAGCTCGTGGCCGAACTCGTCAGGCAGCGGGGCGTTGACGATCATCGCCTCGAAGGAGGAGGAGATCAGTAGTCTTCTGGCCTCTCCCCCGCTGGCCGCCTCGGCGGAGGCAGTATAGCCGGAGCCCTTTAAAAGCTCTTTGAGACGCTCTCTGCCCTTTGAGGTCTGAGAGACCAGCAAAACGCCTCCGCCGCCCAGGGGAGAACCCTTAATCCCTCTCATAGGCCTCGATGACCTCCCTGGGAAGCACTTGTCTTAAAAAACTGCTTTCCCGGCAAAGCGCGCGGGCCTCCTCCAAGGAGGCGGGCAGTCCTTTAGATTCCTCCGGCTGTGCCAGGCTAAGCTTTTTCTCCACCCCATCCATGCCGGCATAGATCAGCAGGGCAAAGGCCAGATAGGGGTTTGCCGCCCCGTCGGGAGAGGAGAGCTCAATGCGTCCGGAAGGCTTTCTCTTCAGGAGAGCGGCCCTGCCCGTATCGGACCAGGCGATCTCCGCCGGCGCGCCCGGGTTACCCAGGCGCTCATAGGATTCCGGCCGGTGATTGAGAAACAGGGTGAGCTCTCCGATATGGGAGAGGATCCCCATCAGAAATGAGTCTGCGCAGCTTTCTCCGCCCTTCTGAGGACGCATGGCGACGCGAAACCCGTTTCCCGGACATTCCGGGATGGGCTTGGGAGCGAAGCTAGCCCAAAGGCCGTTTCGCACCGCCATCATTTTCACCACCGAGCGGAAGGTGATCACATTATCGGCACAGGAAAGGGCGGGGCCCGGCTCAAAGTCAATGCGGTTCTGTCCCGGCCCGCTGATATGCCGGGAGCTCAGAGGCTCAATGCCCATATCCTCCAGCGTCAGGCAGATATCCCTGCGTACATCCTCTCCCCGGTCCTCCGGGGCCTCGTCCAGATATCCCGCCTCGTCAAAGGGCGTTTCCGTGGGATCCCCGTTTTCATCGGTGCGAAAAAGGTAAAAGTCATTTTCCGCCCCGAAATTCACGAAGATCCCCTTCTCCTTTGCCCGGTCCACCGCGTCCTGAAGAAGCCTTCTGCCGTCCTGGGCAAGCCCCTTTCCCCGGTCGTCCTTCATATGGCAGTAGAATCGGGCCACCCGCCCGTGGGAGGGGCGCCAGGGCAGCAGAGCGAGGGTGGAGATGTCCGGGAACAGAAAGATCTCGCTGTCTCCGGATCCGGAAAAGCCCTCGATCTCCGCGGCGTCCACCGCCACTCCCTCCTGCAAAGCCCTTGGCAGCAGAGAGGGCAGGACAGAAATGATCTTCTGCCTGCCGAACACATCGCAAAAGGCGAATTTCATAAACTTCACATCGTTCTCCTCGACGAACTCCGAAAGCTCTGACTCCAGATACTCCATTTTTTCCTGTCCTCTCCTTTAGTTATTCACATACAGCTGTCTGTAGGGATTCCTGGTGTTGGGGGTGAGCGCATAGTAGCAGGAGGAGAGCAGCGCTTCTTCCTCTTCGCCGAATTCCCGGCAAAAGCGCCGGACAAGAGGGGCGATCTTTGTAAGCTCTTCCCGTCCCGCCCGTTTCGCCGTGATCTGCCCGGGCAGATCTGCCGGAAGATGCTCTGTGCGAAGATAGATAATTCCCCCGTGCATTCCGGCGGCGCAGAAATTTCCCACCGGAGGTCTGTCTTCCGCGCCGATCCCCAGCACCAGGATCACGCCCCCGGCCTGATATTCTCCCAAAAAGCTTCCACAGCAGCCGCCCACCACGATCACCGGCTTTTTGTCCTGGTATTCCTTCATATGGATCCCGCAGCGGTAGCCTGTATCGCCCTGTACATAGATGGCCCCGCCCCGCATGGCGTAGCCGGCGGCGTCTCCCACACTGCCGTGAATGAGGATCTCCCCGGCGTTCATGGTGTCGCCGGTGGCGTCCTGGGCGTTGCAGAACACCCGGATCCTGCCGCCGTCCAGATAGGCCCCCAAGGCGTTGCCCGGGGTCTCATGCACCTCGATCGTTCCTTTTTCATTCCCGCAGCCGAGATATCGTTTCCCCAAAAGAGAAGCGTTCTTTCTCTTATTCATGGCCTGCTCCCCTCCTATTCTCCGGCGTGGGCGACGCCCAGGATCTGAAGCTCCTTTTCGTTAAGGCCCACGCCCCGGAGCATCAGGCGGTTTCCTCTCAGAGCCTCAATGGAATTGATCCCCATGCCGCCCATCATCTCCTTGAGCTCGTGGGTCCAGGCTGTCACGAGATTCACAAGGCGCTGGGCGCCAATCTCTGGATCCAGCCGCTGGGTGAGCTCCGGACGCTGGGTGGCGATGCCCCAGCTGCACTTTCCGCTGTGGCAGCTGCGGCACAGATGACAGCCCAGAGCCATCAGGGCGGCCGTGGCGATATACACCGCGTCCGCTCCCAGGAGGATCGCCTTCATCACATCGGCGCTGGAGCGGATGGACCCGCCCGCGATCAGGGAGACATTTCCCCGGATCCCTTCGTCTCTCAGCCGCTGATCCACCGCGGCCAAGGCCAGCTCGATGGGGATCCCCACATTGTCCCGGATCCTGGTGGGCGCCGCGCCGGTGCCGCCCCGGAAGCCGTCGATGGCGATGATATCCGCTCCGCTCCTGGCGATGCCGGAGGCAATGGCCGCCACATTGTGCACCGCGGCGATCTTCACGATCACCGGCTTCTCAAAGTGGGTGACCTCCTTGAGGGAGAGGACCAGCTGCCTTAGATCTTCAATAGAATAGATGTCGTGATGGGGCGCGGGAGAAATGGCGTCTGATCCCTCGGGGATCATTCTGGTGCGGGAGACGTCTCCCACGATCTTCGCCCCCGGCAGATGTCCGCCGATGCCGGGCTTCGCCCCCTGTCCCATCTTGACCTCAATGGCGGCTCCGGCGCTGAGATACTCCTTGTGGACGCCGAAGCGTCCGGAGGCCACCTGCACGATGGTATTTTCCCCATAAGGGTAAAAATCCTGATGCAGGCCGCCCTCGCCGGTATTGTAGCAGGTCCCCAGCTCTCTCGCGGCCTGGGCTAAACTCTTGTGGGCATTATAGCTGATGGAGCCGTAGCTCATGGCGGAAAAGAGGATGGGCGTGGAAAGCTCCAGCTGAGGCGGAAGGTTTGGCAGGAGCTTCCCCGCTTCGTCCCGGTGAATCTCCTCCGGCTTTTTCCCCAGAAACACCCTGGTCTCCATGGGCTCCCGCAAGGGGTCGATGGAGGGGTTGGTCACCTGAGAGGCGTTGATGAGCAGCCGATCCCAATAAATAGGATAGGGCTTGGGATTTCCCATAGAGGAAAGCAGCACCCCGCCGGAACCCGCCTGGCGGTAGATCTCCTCGATGGTCTCCTTGGGCCAATTCTCATTTTCCCGAAAACAGTGGTCTGTTTTGACGATTTTTAAAGCCCGCGTGGGGCACAGGGCAACGCATCGGTGACAGTTGACGCACTTGGACTCATCCGCCGTCATTTTCTTCAGATCTTCGTCATATCGGTGCACCTCATTCGCGCACTGCCGCTCGCATACCCGGCAGGCAATGCAGCGGTCGGGGTTGCGCACCACCTCATAGGGAGGATATAGTTCACTCAGCGCCATGGAAACGCACCTGCCTTTCTGTATCCTAAACCATTTCCGGATCCTTTAAATAGTAGAGAACGGGCTCACCGCCTTTTGGGGCCCAAACCTTATCCAGCTCCGGTTCGATCAGCCGGATGGCGGACTCTTCGCTGGCGATATACACATCCTCGCCCTTTTCCCCTACCACCATACTGCGAAGCTTCAGGCGGTCGTTTAAGGCCATGATCCCGCCGGTAAATCCCACGATGATGGAAAAGGGGCCGGTGATGAGCATCCCGGAAAAGGCGCTGCGCAGATAGGTGAGCCTTCTTCTCTCCTCCTCGCTTTCCCGCTCAATAGCGCTCCAGAAGGGGGCCGCGATCACGCTGGCCGTCTCCTCATAGGAAAGGCCCTTGCGCCGGTTGAGATAATCAATGATGTAGGTGATGACCTCTGTGTCTGTAAGGAGATTGCAGCGGTAGCCGTACATCTCAATGGTGCGCCGGTTGGCGTCGTAGGAGGAGATCTCCCCGTTGTGTACCACGCTGCGGTCCAAAAGGCTAAAGGGATGGGCCCCTCCCCACCAGCCCGGCGTATTGGTGGGGTAACGCCCGTGGGCGGTCCAGCAATACCCCTTATAGTCCTCCAGTCGGTAAAACTCCCCCACATCCTCCGGGTATCCCACCGCCTTGAACACACCCATATTCTTGCCGCTGGAGAAAATATAAGCGCCGTCGATCTCACTGTTGACCCGGATGACGCACCGGGAGACAAAGGTCTCCTCATCCAGCTGACTTTCGGAAAGCTTGGTGTGCAAAGGCTCTACAAAATACCGCCAGATCAGGGGTTCGTCCTTGATGCTGGGCACTTTTCTGGTGGGGATCTTGGAGAGGTTCACCACATCGAAATGCTCGTTTAAAAACTCCTCGCAGGCCTCCTTGGCCTTTTTCCCCTCATAAAACAGATGCAGCGCGTAAAGATTTTTATATTCCGGATAGATCCCATAGGCTGCAAATCCGCCGCCCAGGCCGTTGGAGCGCTCGTGCATCAGGGCGATGGAGCGGATGATATTCTCTCCGCTGCGCCTATGCCCATTCTTGGAAAAGATGGCTGAAACAGCACATCCCGATGGGATCCTTACCCCGTCAATGCCTTCTCTGAGCATGGAGACACCTCTTGCCTTTCCTTCAGATATTTCGGGGAAAGCAGATTTTCCGAATAGGGCTCAATTCCCCGCTGAAAACCGAAAAAGCGCCTGATCTCCCGAAGCTTTTCGCTGCGGGAGGCCTGACGCCTTTGTCTTTCTTGATTATAGCGGCAGAGCCTCTCCTTGTCAAGATGAAATTGCAATTTATTTTTTTGGTATTGCAATTTTTATAGTATTATATAGAAATCCAGATCCAAAATCGATTTTTTTGAATTTCAAAATCTTATTTCCTGCATTTCCTCCTGCTTTCCGTCTCCCATAAATTTTCCATTATTTTTTCTCCTGCTCCCCGCTGATTTGTGAATCCTGCAAGAAACTTTTTTTCTTCTCTTTTTTTCGTTGACAAAAAAAGACGGGAAGAATATAATAGCACCATCACAGCAAGGGCGCTGAGGGGAATCCTCCCTTCAGCGCCTTTATCCATATTTGAGTCTACAAAAGGAAGTGTGGTTATGGGAACTTGCGGTAAAGAGAGAAAGAGCGTGCCCGAGCTGTTCGGGAGTTCAGTATTTAACGACGACGTCATGCAGGAAAGACTGCCGAAGGACGTGTATCAGTCTTTGAGAAAGACCATCGACGAGGGCAAGGACCTGGACCTGACGGTGGCCAACGCCGTGGCCAGCGCCATGAAGGACTGGGCGGTGGAGAAGGGCGCGACCCACTACACCCACTGGTTCCAGCCTTTAAACGGCATTACGGCCGAAAAGCATGACAGCTTCATCTCCCCCACTTCCGACGGGCGGGTGATCATGCAGTTTTCCGGCAAGGAGCTGATCCGCGGCGAGCCTGACGCCTCCTCCTTTCCCTCCGGCGGCCTGAGAGCAACCTTTGAGGCCAGAGGCTATACGGCGTGGGATCCCACCTCTTACGCCTTTGTCAAGGACGGGTCTCTCTATATCCCCACCGCTTTCTGCTCTTACAGCGGCGAGGTGCTGGACAAAAAAACACCCCTGCTGCGCTCCATGGAGGATCTGAGCCGGGAAGCCCTCCGCATCCTCCGCCTGTTCGGGGACGAGAAAACCAAGCGCGTCGTCTCCACTGTGGGCCCGGAGCAGGAGTATTTCCTGGTGGACAAAGAGCTGTTCGACCAGCGCAAGGACCTTTTGTTCTGCGGACGCACCCTGTTCGGCGCAAAGGCTCCTAAGGGTCAGGAGCTGGACGACCACTATTTCGGCGCGATCAAGCCCAGGATCGCCGCCTTTATGAAGGATCTGGACGAGGAGCTTTGGAAGCTCGGGATCCTGGCCAAAACAAAACATAATGAGGTGGCTCCCGCCCAGCATGAGCTGGCCCCCATCTTCGCCACCACCAACATCGCCACGGATCACAACCAGCTGACCATGCAGACCATGAAGAATGTGGCCGCCCGTCACGGGCTTGTATGCCTGCTGCATGAAAAGCCCTTTGCCGGTGTCAACGGCAGCGGAAAGCACAATAACTGGTCCATTTCCACCGACAGCGGAAAGAACCTGTTGGACCCCGGAAAGAGCCCGGCGGAAAACGCCCAGTTTTTGCTGTTCTTAGCGGCGGTGATCAAGGGTGTGGACGAGTATCAGGATCTGCTGCGCATCTCCGTAGCCTCCGCCGGAAACGATCACCGTCTGGGCGCAAATGAGGCCCCTCCCGCCATCATCTCCATTTTCCTGGGAGATGAGCTCACGGGAGTTCTGGAATCCATCGAGACAGATTCCGTCTATGGCGGCGTGGAGCACAAAAAGCTTCAGACAGGGGTTCATGTGCTGCCGGACCTGTCCATGGACACCACCGACCGCAACCGCACCTCTCCCTTTGCCTTTACCGGAAACAAGTTTGAGTTCCGCTCTTTGGGCTCCGCCATCTCCATCGCCTGTCCCAATATCATGCTCAACACCATTGTGGCGGAAGAGCTTCGGCAGTTTGCCGATATCCTGGGACAGGAAGAGGACAAAAAGCTGGGTGTGCTGAAGCTGGTCAAAAAGACTATGAAGGAACATAAGCGGATCATCTTCAACGGCGACGGGTATTCGGCGCAGTGGGTCAAGGAGGCCGAGCGCCGCGGGCTTTTGAACCTGCGTACCACGGTAGACGCCCTGCCCCGTTATCTGGATCAAAAGAACGTTGAGCTGTTCACCAGCCATAAAATTTATACTGAAGCCGAGATGGAAGCCCGCTACGAGACCATTATGGAGGAGTACGCGAAGACCCTCAATATTGAGGCTCTCACCATGAGCGGCATGGTCCGGCAGGAGGTCTTCCCGGCTGTCAGCGCCTATCTTTCCGGCCTGGCCGATTCCGTCAACTCCAAGCGGGCGGTGATCAAGGATCTGCCCTGTGCGGCGGAAACCGCTTTGCTCACGAAGCTTTCCGCTCTGCTGGATCAGGCGTACGCGCAGGTAGAGGCTCTTGATCTGCTTTTGAAGGACCAAAAGGCCATGAGCTCCAATGTGCTGACGGCAGCCTCCTATTATCGAGATTCCGTCATTCCGGCCATGGAGGCCCTGCGGGCGACGGTAGATGGGATGGAAGAAAATGTAAGCGCTGAATACTGGCCCTATCCCAGCTATGCGGACCTGATGTTCCGGGTCTGAACATTCTCTAGTTATTCTGGCACGAAGGCGTGCGCGGAGGCAGCTCCCGCGCACGCCTTATTTTTATTGATGGAGGGAAAAACATGGACTTTTCAATTTGGTTTTTGGTAGGCGCGGCGCTGGTCTTCTGGATGCAGGCCGGATTCGCCATGGTGGAAACCGGCTTTACCCGGTCAAAGAACGCCGGCAACATCATTATGAAAAATCTGATGGACTTCTGCATCGGAACCGTGGTGTTCATCCTCATCGGTTTCGGGCTGCTGCTGGGAGAAGACCTGGTGGGTTTCATCGGGAAGCCGGGCTTTGATATATTTACTTCCTATTCCAATTTTGATTTCTCGGCCTTTGTCTTTAATCTTGTCTTCTGCGCCACCACCGCCACCATTGTCTCCGGCGCCATGGCGGAACGCACGAAGTTTCTTTCCTACTGTATCTATTCCGCTGTGATCTCGGGGCTGATCTACCCCATCGAGGCCCACTGGATCTGGGGCGGAGGGTGGCTCTCTCAGCTGGGCTTCCACGATTTCGCAGGCTCCTGCGCCATCCATATGGTAGGCGGCCTGTCCGCTTTGATCGGGGCCAAGATCCTTGGGCCGCGCATCGGCAAATTTGACCGGGATCAGTCCGGAAAGGTCGTCAAGGTCAACGCCTTTCCCGGACACAACCTGCCTATCGCCGCTTTGGGCGTATTCATCCTCTGGCTGGGCTGGTACGGCTTCAACGGCGCGGCGGCAACCTCTATCGAGCAGATGGGCTCTATTTTCCTCACTACCACCGTGGCTCCCGCCGTGGCCACCGTGGTGTGCATGATCTTCACCTGGCTCAAGTACGGAAAGCCTGATGTGTCCATGTGCCTCAACGCCTCTCTGGCAGGCCTGGTGGCGATCACCGCCCCCTGCGATTCTACAGATTGTCTGGGCGCTATTGTGATCGGCGCCGTGTCCGGAGTACTGGTAGTGTTCGGCGTATGGCTTTTGGACTATAAGCTCCATGTGGACGATCCTGTGGGCGCTGTGGCAGTCCACTGCTTAAACGGCATCTGGGGCACTCTGGCAGTAGGCCTGTTTGCCACTCCCACGGCTCCCGGCTACTCCATTGCAAACGCTTCCGGCAAGGAGCTTTCCGGCCTCTTTTACGGCGGCGGCTTTGAGCTTTTGGGGTTGCAGATTCTGGGAATGATTTGTGTACTTGCCTGGACGGCGGTCACCATTACCATTGCCTTTCTCGCCATCAAAGCCCTTGTGGGACTGCGCGCCTCCCGGGAGGAAGAGATCCGCGGCCTGGATGCCATGGAACACAACCTCACTACCTCCTATGCAGGCTTTGCCTATACGCCTGAGATCCTTTCCGGCGTTTCCTCCGAGGAAACTGCCCCTGTGATCAGCGTTGCTCCCGTGCCCGCTTCCCAAGGAGAGTCTCTCCCCGGAGAGTCTCTCCCCGGAGAAGCTCTCCCCGGAGAAGCTCTCCCCGCAGCAGAAAGCGACGGCTCCCATCCCATGAGCAGAGTATCCGTCATTTTGAAGCCCGAACGGCTGGAGAGCTTGAAAACGGCTCTCAACGGCATCGGTGTAACCGGCATGACCGTCACTCAGGTGATGGGCTACGGAACACAGAAGGGGCATGTTTCCTATTACCGCGGCGTCAAGATGGAAAGCGCCAATCTGCTTCCTAAAATGAAGGTGGAGGTCGTAGTCAGCAAGATCCCGGTACGCACCGTCATCGAAACGGTCAAGAATGCCCTGTATACCGGGCAAATCGGCGACGGAAAGATCTTCGTGTACGATGTGGAAAACGTGGTCAAGGTCCGTACCGGCGAGGAAGGCTACGCCGCCTTGCAGGATACGGAATAGTCAGAAAGATAAAAATTCAGCCTGTCAATGAGCCGATCCCGGCGGGAGAAAATCTCCCGCCGGGATCGTGTGTCTGTCAATATCTTTTCTGCCGCGCAGCTTTTACCTGTATCCATTACAGCGAGACACAAATCCCAAAAGAGATCGAAGAGCGGTCCGGCTGTATCAAAGGGGATATCAGCCAAATTCTAAATAGAATACAGGCGGCCCACCGGCTGCCTGTTTTCCCCTTATTCTGACAGATAGTCCTCGACCCGCAGCAGCACAGCGGCGGCCTCGGCGCGGGTGGCGCCTGCACGGGGCCGGAAAGCGCCCTCGTTATCGCCCTGCAAAAGGCCCAGGGCCGTCATGGCCTCCACCGCCTCTTTTGCCCAGCCGCCGATCGAAGAAGCGTCCGTATAGCCCTTTGCGCTTCCCGGCTGGACGGCCGCGCCCTGATACCGGAGATACCGGCTGAAGATCACCGCCAGCTCCTGGCGGCTGACCTGCTTATTCGGGCGAAAAAAACCGTCCTGATAGCCGGACACAATGTCGTTTTCCTTTGCCCACTCTACCGCCTCGGTATAATATTTTCCCAAAGGCACGTCAGAGAAGGGGCTGCTTTCCGAGGTATAGAGCCCCATTCCCGATTCCGGAGAGGAGCGGAAGAGAAAGGTCACCAGCTGGCCTCGGGTCACCTTCATTTTGGGCTCAAAGCGGTTCTGGCCCGTGCCCAGCATGATTCCCTCCGCCACGGCCCTGTCCACCTGGTCAAAATACCAGTCTGTCGGGAAAACGTCCCGGAACTGATTGCCTAGAGGGGAATATACCAGCCTTTCCACTCTGCTGGGGAAAAAGCCCTCCCCTTGCGCGAAAGCGGAGATCACCGTGCCCGGCTCTATGGGAACAGGCTCTTCATAGGGGATATCCGGCCCGCTTTCCTGTGCGCCGGTGAGGGTATAATAGGCCGTACTGCCCGGCGTGCCGGGCTCTATTTCCAGCATACCGCCCCACACCTTCAAAACCGGCGGAAGGGCTGTGGCGGTAGTGATGACCTTTTCCACCACATCGCTGCGGCTGCCGTTCAAGTTATAGGCACAGCAGGCTCTGATGGTACAGGGGCCTGTAACTGTGAAAGGGCCCCGATAGCGGCGGCTGTTTTGGTTTATGGGGGATCCGTCGACGGTATAGTACATGGGCGCGCCGGAAGAGCCGGAGAGGGTCACCCGCAGCCCGCCAGGCTCCACCTTGTAGGAAATTTTCGGGGAGGGGACAGGGCCGGGATCCCGGGAGCTTCCAATCAGTCTTTCCCATCCATACCCTTTGCCGTTTTCCGCCTTGAGCCCCTGCCGGCGGAAAAGCTCCCGCACGGTGACAAACTCATAGCCCCGGGAGCGCATGGCATCTATCGCCTGCAGCGTGCCCTGCACCGTTCCGGGCACCGTATCATGTACCAGGATAATATCGCCCGGCTTTACGCTCTCTAAAATACGCTTTTTAATGGAGGCCGCGTCTGTATAGATCCAGTCCTTCGGAGCAGTTGACCAGAAGATACAGGGCAGGTTGACAGTCTCTTGTGCAGCCGGATTGATGGAGCCATAGGGTGGACGCACCATGTAGTCCGTCCCCTTGCCGCACACCTTGTCCAGCAGGGCGTTGGTGTCACGGATCTGCCTTTTGACCTCTGGAAGAGAAATCTTTGCCAGATCCTCATGGCTGTAGCTGTGGTTGCCTACCTGATGCCCTTCCGCATAGATGCGGTTTGCGATCTCCTGGTATTTGGGGATCCTTCTGCCCACCAAAAAGAAGGTGGCTTTTACCCCGCGCTCCTTCAGGCCGTCCAGCAGCTCTCCCGTATAGTCGCTGGGGCCGTCGTCATAGGTAATGGCCACAAGCTTTTTCCCCGCCGCTTTCACAGGCTCTCCAAAACCCATGGCCCCCAGGGCCAAAAGCAGCGCCAACACACAAGATAATACCCTCTTCATCCTACAGAGAATCTCCTTTCCGACTTCCGCATCTCCACAGGCGGCAAACCAGCATTATTTCTGAATTCATTATATCACCCTCCAAAAGCAAACTCAACTCTCACGCTTTTTCTTTCTCTCTGATTCTTCTGAAACTCGAAACATAAGCTATAGAAAACATGAAATCGAATTTTTTCTTTGGGCTTTCAGGCTCTGACAGTTAAAGTCTGAGTATTGTTATTGCTCTTTTTTTCGTATATAATACAGTTAAAGTTTTGGCAGTTTCTGCCTTTCAAGGCAGAACTGCTCTACCCGGAAAGGAAGGAGACAAAAATGGAAGAAAAAATCTTTGACCTGAAGCGCTACGAGGCAAAAGCCCGGGAAGCCATCGCCGAGGGCGCGGTGCTTCTGCGCAACGAAAACGCCACTCTCCCCTTTGCACCCGGAACAAGGCTTGCCGTCTTCGGGCGCAGCCAATACAACTACTACAAAAGCGGCACCGGCTCCGGCGGCCTTGTGAACACCGCACCGGTACCCGGAATTCCTCAGGCGCTGGAGCTGGACGGATCCTTAAAGCTGGACAAAGAGCTTGCCCGCGTCTATGAGGAATGGATCCTCTCTCACCCCTTTGACCCGGGCGAGGGCTGGGCGGCAGAGCCCTGGTATCAGGAGGAGATGCCCCTTTCTCAGCAACTGGTAAAGGACGCCGCCGGGCGCAACGACGCGGCGCTGGTGGTGCTGGGACGCACCGCCGGAGAGGACAAGGACAATTCCGCCGATGAGGGCAGCTACCTTCTGGCCAAGGCCGAGGAAGAAATGCTTCAGGCAGTGTGCTCCGCCTTCCCCCGGGTGGCGGTGGTGCTCAACACGGGAAATACACTGGATATGAAATGGGTAGAGCGATATGCCCCCGGTGCTGTGCTTTACGTATGGCAGGGCGGACAGGCAGGCGGTCTGGGCACGGCGGATGTCCTCACCGGAAAGCGCTCTCCCTCCGGCAAGCTTGCCGACACCATCGCCCTGGATATTTCCGACTATCCCGCGGCAGAGGACTACGGCGACGACACCCGGAACTATTACCGGGAAGACATTTATGTAGGCTACCGTTACTTTGAGACCTTTGCTCCCGAAAAGGTCCTGTACCCCTTCGGCTTCGGCCTTTCCTACACCACCTTTGCTCTGTCTGAGCCTTCCTTTGAGCGGAAGGGAGACGAGCTTCACTTCTCTGTCTGTGTGGAAAACACCGGGAAGCTTTCGGGCAAAGAGGTGGTGCAGGTCTATGGAAAGGCTCCACAGGGCAAGCTGGGAAAACCTGCGAGAGTACTGTGCGCCTTTGGGAAGACAAAGCTTCTCGCCCCGGGAGAAAAGGAGCTCCTGAGCCTCTCCTGTCCCCTTTCCAACCTCGCTTCCTATGACGACAGCGGTCTGAGCGGCCACCGCTCCTGCTGGGTCCTGGAAGAGGGAAGCTATGAATTCTATCTGGGCACCGATGTGAGAAGCGCCTCTCAGATCGCTTCTTTAGAGCTGCCCGATACCGTGATAGAACAGCTGGAGGAGGCTCTGGCCCCCAAAGAGGCCTTTGACCGTCTGCGCCCCGCCGCCGGGCAAAACGGCCGGTTTGAAAAGGCCCTGGAGCCCGTTCCCACCCGTACCATCTCTCCCCAGGAGCGAAGAGCGCAGCGTCTGCCTCGTGAGCTTCCCTACACCGGCGACAAGGGCTGGAAGCTGTGGGATGTGGCTGCGGGAAAGGTTTCTCTGGAGGACTTTGTCGCCCAGCTTTCCGAGGAGGACCTTTGCTGCATCGTCCGCGGCGAGGGCATGTGCTCTCCTAAGGTGACTCCCGGCACAGCCGGAGCCTTCGGCGGCGTCACACAACGCCTTCTGAATTTCGGGATCCCCACCGGCTGCTGCGCGGACGGTCCCAGCGGCATCCGGATGGACTGCGGGACCCTGGCCTTCTCCATGCCCAACGGCGCCTGCCTTGCCAGTTCCTTCAACACGGCGCTGGTAAAAGAACTTTATGAATACGAGGGGATGGAGCTGAG
Organism: uncultured Neglectibacter sp.; assembly: GCA_946554335.1. Lineage (GTDB taxonomy): Bacteria > Bacillota > Clostridia > Oscillospirales > Acutalibacteraceae > Acutalibacter. The sequence continues at coordinate 283,167 of CAMNSA010000001.1, read as the reverse complement.
GAAAAACCATATCGACACCCTTTTGGGCCCCGGCATCAATCTGCACCGTCACCCCTTAAACGGCAGGAATTTTGAATACTTCTCTGAGGATCCGCTGCTCACCGGAAAGATGGCGGCGGCCCAGCTTCAGGCCATGGCCCTTTACGGCGTCACCGGCACCATCAAGCATTTTGCCTGCAACAACCAGGAGTATAAGCGCAACGATGTGGAGGCCGTGGTCTCCGAGAGAGCGCTTCGCGAGCTGTACCTCAAGGGCTTTGAGATCGCCGTGAAGGAAGGAAAAGCCTACTCCATCATGACCAGCTACAATCCCATCAACGGCTTCTGGGCCGCCAGCAACTACGACCTGCTCACCACCATTTTGAGAAACGAATGGGGATATGACGGCATGGTGATGACCGACTGGTGGGCAAAAGGCAACGACGAGGGCAAGCTTGGAGAACGGACCAACACCAGCGCCATGGTGCGCGGCCAGAACGACGTGTTTATGGTCACTCAGAACGCGGGAGAGAACTCTATGGGCGACAATTCCCAGGAAGGGCTGAAAACCGGTACGGTGACTCTGGGCGAATTCCAGCGCAGCGCCTGCAATCTCTGCCGCGCTCTTTTGAAGATGCCCGCCCTTTTGTTCCTTCAGGGAAAGGAGGAGGACATTGACCGCCGTCTGGAAAGCAGCCCCGGCATCAGCGAGGAAGGCCTTGGGGAGCTTCATAAGGCGGGAGGCGGGCTTCCCCTGTCTCTGGAGGTCTCCCTCATCGAAACGGAAAAGGGAAAGAGCACGCTGTTTTCCGTTCCTCTGCCGGAGCTGGGAGAATACAAGCTGCTTCTCACCCTGCGCAGCACCGATAAAAACGATGTTTCTCAGCTGCCCGTCTCCCTGTTCCAGGATCGGGCGCTGATCAACACCATCACCCTCACAGGCTCAGAGCGGGAATGGAAGACCATCTCCCTGCCCCTGAAGGGCGGAAAAACTTCTACTCTGCGCTTCTTCTTTGCTCAAACAGGACTGCAGCTCCAGTCCTGCATCATCGAAAAAGCGTAGGCTTCTGCCTGCTTGAACTCATCACAGAACAAAGGGCGGTCCGCAATGCTGCGGACCGCCCTTTCCTGTTGGGAACTGACTAACATGGCAGCCCTTTACTCCGTTTCGTCCTCGTCCTTCTTCTTCCCTTTCTCTCTGGGGATCTCCATGGAGGAAAGCTGCTCGTAGGCTTCCAGCTCTCCTTCGTTTTTGGGAGGGGTGAACATCAGGCCGGTACATTCATTCACTGAAGCCACATTGGAAAGGTTGGGGAAGCTGCCCTCCTTGGGCGTTTCGTGCTCATGATAACAGATTTTCTTCTGCTCCTTCATTTTCTCACGCTCCTTCTCTGCTAGTTTCCGCCAAAGGAAAATGAAATATGCGTATGCGCGATATGCCATGAGCAGCTGATCATGGCATATCGCGCATTTTGCCACGGCGGAACTCTTTTGGAAAAATCTTGCTTTTGTGAATGAAAGAATTCCTTAAGAAATATTTGTTGACACATAATACTATGTGATATATAGTATTATGTGTCAATTTCGAAAAAAGGAGGGGAAGCGATGGACGCCCAGCTGAAAAAGGGGCTGATCGAGATCTGTGTTCTGGTGAGCTTAAAGCCGCAGGATTCCTACGGGTATCAGATCATCAAGGACATTTCCCCCTACACCCAGCTTTCGGAATCCACTCTGTACCCCATCCTGAAACGGCTGGAGGCGGCGGGCCATGTGACCACCTACTCCATCGCCCACAACGGCCGCCTGCGAAAATATTATCACCTCACTCCCAAGGGGCAGGAGAAGATCCGGGAATTCTTAGTGGAATGGCAGGATGTGATGCGGGTGTACCGCTTCATCGCGGGCCAGTCTGAGCAAAGGGAGGAAGAACCTTGAACAAACAGGAATTTTTAAACGCGCTGGAAAGATCGCTGCAATCCATTCCCTACGAGGAGAGGATGCGCACCATCGCCTATTATGAAGAGCTGATTGACGACCGACTGGAGGCAGGCGAGGAGGAAAGCTTCATCATCCATAGTCTGGGAAGCGTGGAGTCCATCGCCCGGGATATTTTGTCCGGCGAGGAAGCTTACCCCATCCCGGAGCGCCCCAGAAAAAGCGGCCTCACCATTGCCCTTCTGGTGCTGGGCTTCCCGTTGTGGGGACCGCTGCTGATAGTTGCCTTTGTGCTGATCTTCATTTTCTATTTGCTGCTGTTTCTTCCTGTCCTCATTCTGGGCGTACTGTCCCCCAGCTTCCTGCTTTCCGCCCTGCTGGGCCTTGTGGGGCTTCCCTTTCTCGCGCTGGAATCCGGCCTTCCCCAGGGATTTCCCGCCCTGCTGCTTCAGGGGGGCGCCTCCCTGTTTCTGCTGGGGCTGAGCCTGCTTTGCGCGGTGGGTACGGTCTATACGGCAAAGAGCGTTGTGAAATTGGGGAAAGTCGTGTGGCGGGCTTTGCTTTCCCGCTTTCAAAGAAGGAGGAACGAGGCATGAAAAAGAACAGGGTTTTGAAATGGACCGCGGCAGCAGGCGGGATCCTGATGCTCATAGGGCTGCTGCTTTCCGCGATCAGCTTTCCACTGGCGAATTTTGATTTATCCAGGCTTTTTTCGGATGGGAAAAAGCATGAGCTTCAGACCGTGCCGCTTTCCGGAAAAGACTTTTCCCAGGTGGAGCTTGACATCTCCTTTTACGACATCCGCGTGGAAGCCTGCGGAAAGGAAGGTCCCCAGCTCACCTTCCCGAAGGACAGCGATTCTCTGGAATACGCAATCGAAGACGGGCGGCTTTCTCTGCGGGAAAGCCGGAACAACCCTCGAAACGGTTTTTCTCAGTGGTACCGCCTGATCAAGATCCCGCTGGAGGAAAACAGGATCACCCTCTCTCTTCCGGAGGACTTCTCCGGAGAAGTTTCCATGGGCAACAGCTTCGGCTCTATTGAGGTCAAAGGGCTTCAGAGTCTTTCTTCTCTCGACATCCGCGGCAGCAACGGCTCTGTTTCCCTCTCTGAGCTTCAGGTGCAAAGAGATCTTTCCTTTGAGGGAGACTTCGGCAGCTTTCAGCTGCTTTCCTCCCGGATAGGAGGGAAGCTTGAAGTGGAAAATGACAACGGATCCGTCACCATAAAAGAGACCTCTTTTTCCGAAGGGGATATTTCTCTGAGCTTCGGAAGCCTCACCCTGGGCGAAAGGGGAGAAGAGACCGGCTGCAAGTCTCTATCAACCTCTGTCAAACACGGAAGCACCACTCTTTCCCGTATCACCGCCGCCGAAGAGCTCTCCGTCCGCTCTGAGTTCGGCAGTATTCAGCTTTTCCGGGTATTCTCGGAAAAACTCGACCTGGAAAATCAAAACGGCCAGATCTCCGGCACCATACAGGGAAGGGAAGAGGATTTCCGGATAGAAGCGGATACAGAATTCGGGAACTGCAGCCTATCGCCCCGCTCTCAGGGGCGATACTCCCTCAAGGCCCGCAATGAATTCGGCGATATCAGACTGTCCTTCCTGGAAGATTCCGATTCCTGACGCATATAGAGAAGATCCCGCTCTTTGAAGAGAGCGGGATCTTCTTTTCGGGGACTATTCTCTTACCCTGTCCTCGTCTCCCCGGAAGAGAAGAGCGATGCACCACAGCGCCGCGATCCCTACCAGCGTATAAATGATACGGGAGACTACAGAAGCCTGACCGCCGCAGAGGAAGGCCACCAGGTCAAAACGGAAGATCCCGAAAAGGCCCCAGTTGATGCCGCCGATTACGATCAAAGCCAGCGCAATCCGATCCAATACACTCATTTTATTTACCCCTTTTTCAGTAATTTTTCTTCATTTGAAGCGTCAGGAATAGTTTGCTGCAAAAAGAGTAAATTATGCCGGGAGCCATAGGAAAAAATTTTCTTTTATTGTCTCCGGCCCCTCACCGGGCTTTATTTAATGGATGTCCTTCCTTGTATAGGATAAATAAGCCGCCAAAATTCCGGCAAGTCCCAGGGCCACGCCAACGGCGGCCATTCCCACATTCAGCCTGCCGTCTGTCACAATTCCGGCGCCCTCGCAGTAACCAAAGGGCGTGATATATTTTAAAAACTCAGCTTTCTCAGTCATATTTGCAATCAGGTTCAGAAAATACAGCATTGCGGCAACGCCAAGTCCCACCCCCATGCTTCCCCTGCGAAGGAACGCCGAGATTCCAAAGCAAATTCCCGCAAGCTCCAGTTGAAGCAGATAATAGGCAAGATGCAGCAAATCGATCTCTTTCCAGGGTATCGGCTCCCCGATCGCGGCTATAGAAACGACAGAAACATCGTAGATGATGATATTCATGGCTGTGACCCGGATCATCACGGAGATCAGCTTTTCTGTGATGATCCGGGTCCGGCTGACAGGGTGGGTCAGCAGGAATTCCGCCGTTTTGTCTTTTTCTTCCTTACTGAGAATAGAGACGGCACAAAGGGCCGCATAAAACGCGCCGCCCAGCCCCAGCACATTCCCACATTCAACGGCATAAAACCCGGTAAGCGTTCCAAAATTCAGCCGATCCATCCCAAACGCCTGGGAAAAGGAGCCCATAGAGGAAAACATCTCGCTGACGCCGTCCATCTGCCCCTTCATTTCCGGAAACAGAAAAATGCAGATTGCAAGAAGGGCGCCAATGGAAGCCGTCCAGATGAAAAAGGAGATTTTACCCTGCCTTAGTTCATGTTTTACAAGCGTCATGCCCCTTCCTCCTCTTTTTCATAATAGTGCAGGAATACTTCCTCCAGATCCGGCTCGGTAATGGTCAGATCCTTTACCTGCCCGCGGGACAGTGTGCAAAGCAGGCTGTCCATATCGCCGCTGTACAGGAAGCTGACGGAAGCCTCCTCATTCTTTCTGTCCCGAACGCCCTCCAGACCGTTCAGATCGACGCTGCCGTGAACGGTCACGCGTTTCGCGCTGGTTTTCGAGAAGACCTCCACGCTGCTGCACGCGATCATCCTGCCGTCCCGAAGGATCGCCGCGCGGGTACAGTTATGTTCAATTTCCGAGAGAACATGGCTGGACAGCAGAATCGCTGCACCCTCCCTGTTCCTCTCACGGAGGATCCGAAAAAACTCTCTTTGCATCAGCGGGTCCAATCCGCTGGTAGGCTCGTCAAGCACCAAAAGCTTCGGCTGATGCTGCAAAGCGCAGACTATGGCGGCCTTCTTCCTGTTGCCGAAGGACAGATCCTCCACCTTTCGGGAAGGATCAAGCTGCAAACGCTCACAGAGCCGCTTTGCTTCCCGGGCACAGTCCTTTTTCCGCAATCCCGCGGACAGCTTGAGCAGATCCCGTACCCTCATTCCCTGATAAAGCCATGCTTCCGAAGGCAGATACCCGGTCTCCCGTAAAATATCATTCTTTTCCTTTTGGAGCTCTTTTCCAAAGACCCTCACACTGCCTGAGGTGGGACGGATCAACCCCAATAAGAGGCGTATTGTGGTGGATTTTCCCGCGCCGTTCGGGCCGATGAAGCCAAAAAATTCGCCCTGCTCCACCCTGAGCTCCAGCCCTTCGATCCCCCTTGTTTTACCGTAATACTTTGTAAGCTCCATCGTTTGAATGAGTTCCATATTTCGTCATTCCTTCCGAAGATAAACGCTCTTCCAAAAGCTCATCAGCCTGGAAAAATCCTTCTCCATCTGCTTTATATCTACGCTCCCCCGCTGGACCATCTCCCAAAGATACCCTTCCGACGCCCAATACATCTCGCGGTACATCATGGGAATGTCCAGCCCCGGAACAAACTGCTTTGGATCCAGATTCACCCGTGTCTTATCCGCCTTCAGATTGAAGTATTTATGGTAGCTCTCCTGAACCGCAGCGGAAATCTCCAGGTCTTTTTCGTAAAACGCCTTGATGGTAAAATTGGCCATATCGGGGTAGAGGCGAATGATCTCCACCTTGGCGCGCATCCCTCTTTCCATACTTTCAAACAAGTCCTTTTGTTCGTAGCAGCCATGCCTTGTCAGATACTCGACCGTCATCTGGGCGCATCTCTCCCATAAAAACAGATACAGCTCCTTTTTATTCAGGAAATAGTGAAACAGCAGGGATTTGCTGATCCCGGCATCGTTCGCGATCTCACTCATGGGGCTGTTCTTGTAGGAATTCTGTGAAAACACCCGATAGCCGGCGTTTATAATGGCGCGCTGCTTTTCCTCAGGAAGAAAAAAGAATCTTTCATTCATAGGAAACCTCCGCTTAACCGATTCGGTCAGCTTTATCATAATTCCATTGACCGATTTTGAGAAGACCCAGAATACATTCTCTCAAAAATCCAAGCCCGCGGTCTTCCCGCCTTCACTTGCAGGCAGAGCGCGGCAAAGCGGTCTCGGGCTGCCGTGATGACCCTTTTTCCCAACGAAGAGAAAAAGACGCCAAGAAAAGTGCATCCGCCATTCTCAGCATCTTTTGTCTGTCAGGAAGACTCTCAGATCTTTTTTACCCAACGCGGGCCTTCACCCACGCCGCGGACTGTTCCAAATAGCTGAGCATCCTGCGGGAGCCGTAATGCTCAATGGTGTAAACGCCGTCATATCCGTCCTGTTTCAGCCGGGAGATCAACTCCTCGATTTTCAGATCGCCAAAGCCCACCGGTGCGGGATACAGGGCGACGCCGTCCACAGCCATCTTCGGATCCTCCTCATTGCGCTGCTCATAGGCCCGATCCTTCAGGTGAACATGGCCGATCCGATCCTTTAAAAGCTCGTAAGCCTTCAGCTCATCCTGTGCCGCGAAGCGGAAGTTTCCCGAGTCGAAGGCACAGGAAAGCCTGGGACAGATATCTAAAAAGCCCCTGACTCCCTCCGCCGTGGAAAAGGGCGCAGTCTCACTGTCGTATTCCTCCATCACGAGACTTACCCCGTACTTTTCCGCCAGGTCACTAAGGCGCAGGACGCCCTCCTGCATCTCCCTAAGCTGCCGCTTTTTCTCCTCTTCGCTGTCGGAAGGATCCCAGAATCCGGGAATTACCAGCACCTTGGAAGCACCTAAAAACCGGGCGGCCTCCAGCACCGGCGTGCTCTGTTTTTCCACATCCCGATCCCTTCCAAAGTCGAAATAGGCTGGGATCGTGGAAATTTCCAGCCCGGCAAAGGAGAGCTCCTGTCCCAGCTCATCCTCTCTGCCGATCACGCTGTTCTGAGAGATCTCCACAAGCTCGATCCCCATTGCTTTTGCCCGCTGCAGGGCTTCCAGCACCGGGATCCCCTCCTGCCGGGAGATGTCGTTGATATGGTCATAAAATGTGGCTAACCTTGCCATGTTCAGTTCCTCCTTTTTATATTCGGGTAAATAGGATCATCAGGGCCAGGCAAAGATCCAGGTGTGAAAAAGCTCCAGAGAATTCACATAGTTTTCCGTGGTGGGAGCGCCGGAGATCACCGGGAAATAAAGGCAGAAAAGCACCAGCTGAAGAAGCACAAAGCCCAAAAGCAGGACTTCCCCCACCTTGACCCGGGAAAGTACCCCTTCTTTCATCAGGCTTCTTTGCAGCAGAGAAAGCTGTGACAGCCGGGAGAAGAGCAGCATCAGCCCCAAAACGAGGAAGGGGACCGCTGTAAAATAGTGGTAGATAAAGGTGAGCCTTGGCACCAAGGTCCAGGGCAGATAGACGGAGAGGAAGCCCGCCGCCGCTATGCCCGCCGCCGGACTGCGCTTTTTCCACCAAAGAAAAAAGGCAAAGAAGATCCCCAGAAGCCCTGTCCACCACAAAATGGGGTTTCCCATGGCGGAAATGGTGCTGTACTGACCCAGGGAGCTGCAGTCGGAATTGGCGTAATACCAGATGGGGCGAATGTCCAGCGGCCACTCGTACCAGGCGGAGGCAAAGGTGTGCTCCGCCACCAGGCCGGAATGATACCGGAACATATTTACCTGATAGTTCACGAAGTTTGACCACAGATGCTCCCGGTTGTGGGGCAGGGTGGTCAGGGGCAGGAAGGCCGCGAAGTAGATGAGGAAGGGAACCGCCAGGAAGAAAAGGCAGCACCAGAGGCACAGGATCCCGCTTTTTCTGAGAAGCGGCTTAAGTTCTCCCCCTTCTCTATGCTCCTTGAGGCAGGTGAAGATCAGCTTGCCGAAGAAGAGCACCGCAAGCCCTGCCGCCCCATAGGCCGCCGTCCACTTTGAGGCGACGCCCAGCCCGGTAAACACCCCGCACAGCCCCAGGGGAAGCAGCATTTTACGAACCGGCTCCCGTCTGAGGTCCCGGAATAAAAACACAGCCATGGCGTCGTACATCAGCAGCAGGAAAAATACGGCATATGTATCGATGGTGGCAATACGCGTCTGGGTGAAGTGCATAAAGTCAAAGGCAAACAGCACCGTGCCCGCCAAAGCAAGGGAGGTCTTTTTCAACAGCTGCTTTAGAAGGTGATAAAACACCGGCAGCATCAGCACGCCAAACAGGGTCCCCATAAAGCGCCAGCCAAACGGATTCATCCCAAACAGTCGGATCCCCAAAGAGATGATCAGCTTTCCCAGGGTGGGGTGGGTCGTCTCATAGATCTCCAGCCCCAGCAGATGCTCATAGGCGGTGCGGGCATGATAGATCTCGTCAAAATAGGTGGAGTTTTCATAGGTGGAATAGTAGGGCACGACCTCCTGCTCGTCCAACAGGGCCTCTCCCTCCCCCTCCACCAGGGTGAGAGCGGAGAACCGTCTCTCTCCGGAAAGCTTCAGGCCGATCTCATTGAGGGTGACGCTCCCGTCCAAAGGCGTCAGCCGGACATAGGAGCCTTTTACCGGCAGGGAAAACTGCTTCCAGGCAAAAACACTGCCGTCTGAAAGGGTCCCGCAGTCCTCCCAGCGGAGGCCGTCCTCACTGCTCTCCACCTGCACATTCGATCCTACCCGATAGGAATAATGGGCTTCGTCGGAGGCGATCCCCGGAAGATAGGTAAGCTCCCGAAGCTCTCCTTCTCCCCGGACCACCACACTCTCCCCCTCCCCGGGAGTCCAGGGCGTGACGGCGGTGCGGCTTTCTCCCAGATGGAAAAACGCCACTGCTCCATAGCAAAGGGTCACTAAGGCCATGCAGAGCGCGTCCACCCGGGTGAGTCTGCCCCTTGTACCGGTCTCCGGCAAAGGCCTGGGCTCGCGGGGCCCCCCCTCCCGCGCCCGGTTTCTCAAATAGAGGTCCCAGGTGACATAGAGAAGGTAGAGAAAGGCCAGGGCCTGAAAAGCTGCCAGACCTCGGGTCACAAGGGTGTTGGGATTATAGCTTGCCCCCTTGGTCTGGAACTGCCACAGCACATAAGAGACATTTAAATAGTGTCCCAGCGCCACAAGAGAAAAGGTCCAGAGAAGCCTTCTGTCTTTTGTGTACACATAGCAAAGCAGCAGGAACAGCAATGCCGGGAACAGATAGCGCTCATGCATCTTCACGCTGAAAAAGTACATGGCGCTCATCAGCACATAGGGGCAGGCGAACACGGCGTCCTCCCGTTTGGCGCCGATCATCAGCACCGCGCAGAGGGCCGTGGCGGCCACGGGGCCCGCCAGGTTTAAAACCGTCCCCAAAGCGCCTTCCGGCAGAGGGATCCAGTTCATGCCCAAAAGCGCCCAGAGATTATAGGCGTTCACCGAGTAGTAGTGATAGTAATCCATGGTGCTTTGGTACTTCTCAACGAGCCACAGATATTGAAAATTCCGGGTAAAAGGAGTGGAGATCAAAAGCAGGGTCCCCACCGCGCACAGCACGCCCCACAGGGGAGTCCAGATCTTTCTTTTCCGGAATACAAAAAACAGGTACATCGGGGCAAACACCAGCATCTGAGGCTTGCAGGCGATAGCCGCCCCGTAAAGGGCCGCACTGGGCAGATAGCGTTCCCGATATAAAAGAAGCGCCGAGCAAAGCAGGATCAGGGTGCAGAAGGAATCCGCCTGGCCCCACTGAGAGGAGTTGAGAAACACCGCCGGGCAGAAAAGATATACGCCGCACAGGAACAGGGCTTCCCTTTCCCCCAGCTTCCTTTTCCCCAAATACAGCAGCGCCCCGGCGCAGATCAGGTCTGCCAGGATAGAGGGCAGCTTCAGCATCAGGGTGAACACCGGGGATTCGGCGGGAATTCCCAGAAGCAGCCGCCACTTTTCCAGAAAGGTGAGCACATAGAGATATCCGGGGGGATAGTCGAGAAAAATATCCTCCCGATAGATTCGTCCGAATCCCACCTCGTTTGTGATGCGGGCCCAGGCCTTAAAGGTATCCATATCGGCGGAAAAGCCCTCGGAGGTCAGCCCCAGCCAGATCCGCAGGGCAAGGCCCAGAGTAAAAAGCGCGCCGGAGAGGATCCAGAAGGTCTTTTTCCCAAGGCCCCCGGTTTTCGGTCTGTCTTTCCCAAAGAGGGCGACGCCCCCACAGTATACCAGGATCAGCAGTATGCAGGAAGCCATCCCTTTCCCTCCTTTTTGGAACAAGCGTCCGGAAGGCTCCATAGAACAGGAAAACCGGAAAATTCGCAAATGGCCGTTGACTATTTCCGTTTCCCATAGTAATCTAGTCTCAGAAAAGAAAGCCGGCATCTTGCCCGCCTCTTTCCAGTTTAGTATACCTTTTCTCACGGGAAAAAGTCAACTTCCCGAAAATTATCCCGGCCGGAAAGGCCCCTCCTTTTCTACGGAGCGCTTTGGGCAGAGGGATCACAAGGAGGAACGCGCCATGACAAGCACATTGAAAACCTGGTTTCATGAGGACCCTTCGATCCTGCATGTGGGCTGTACAAAAAACAGGAGCTACTATCTGCCCTGCAAGGACCGCAAAGAGGCCGCAAGCGGTGAAAGCACCCGCCGAACCCTGTTAAACGGGGAGTGGTCCTTCCGGTATTTCGATTCCCTTTTGGATGTGGACTTGGACAGCATCTGCTTTGACGGCGCCGCCAAAATTCCCGTCCCCTCCTGCTGGCAGATGCACGGCTTTGGGCGCCATCAATACACCAACATCAATTACCCCATTCCCTATGACCCGCCCTATGTTCCAAAGGAAAACCCCTGCGGCCTCTATGCCCGCCGCTTTTCCCTCTCTAAGGAGGAGTTGGTCTTCCGGCAGTTTTTGAACTTTGAGGGGGTTGACTCCTGCCTGTATCTCTGGATCAACGGGGAGTTCGCGGGCTACAGCCAGGTGTCCCATTCCACCTCTGAGTTTGAGATCACCTCCCTTGTGCAGGAGGGGGAAAACACCCTGTGCGCCCTGGTGCTGCAGTGGTGCGACGGCACCTATCTGGAGGATCAGGACAAGCTGCGCATGAGCGGCATTTTCCGGGATGTCTATCTGCTGAAAAGACCTCAGAGCTTCCTGAGAGATTATTTTGTAAAGACCGATTTTTCCAAGGACCTTTCCCGCTGCCAGGTGACAGTGGAGCTGATGGAAGAAGGGGACTGCGCTCTCAAGGGGACCCTGCTGGACCCGAAGGGAAAAGAGCTTGCTTCCGCTTTCCCCAAAAAGGGAAGTCTCTCCTTCTCCCTGGAGGATCCTGAGCTTTGGAACGCGGAAGATCCCGTCCAGTATACTTTGCTTTTGGAGACGGAGGAGGAATGTATCGCCCAGAAGGTAGGGCTTAGGAAGATCGAGGTCAAAAAGGGTGTGGTGCTGTTAAACGGGAAGCCCATCAAGTTTCGCGGGGTCAACCGCCACGACAGCGACCCTGTCACCGGCTACACCATCTCCAGGGAACAGGCCCTTCGTGACCTGACCTTGATGAAGCGGCACAATATCAACGCCATCCGCACCAGCCATTACCCCAACGCCCCCTGGTTTTTGCAGCTTTGCTCTCAATACGGCTTTTATGTGATCGCGGAGGCGGACCTGGAAACTCACGGCTCCAGCCAGCCCTTCGGGCACTATGTGGAGAACCATGTCTCTGAGCTTGCGGACGATCCGGCCTATGAGAAGGCCATTCTGGACCGGGTGCAGCGCAGCGTGATCCGAGATAAAAACAACTGTGCCGCGGTGATCTGGTCTTTGGGAAATGAAAGCGACTATGGAGAAAATCTGGAAAAAGCCGGAAGATGGGTCAAGGAGTACGACCCCTCCCGGCTGCTCCACTACGAGGGGAATTTCACCTTTCGGAAAGACCGGCAGCCGGACTGCTCCATGCTGGATCTGTGCAGCCGGATGTACGCCGCCACCGGGTTGATCGACGCCTATTTCGCCCCCTGGCCCAAAGGAGTTCCCTTCGGCCAATTCAAGACTTTGGAGGAGACGCCCGAGGAATACCGGTATCAGGTGAAGCTCTTCCAGCGGACGAACCCCTCCGCCTTTTTCACGGCGGGCACAAAGGAGAAAAAACCGTTTTTGCTGTGCGAGTACATTCACGCCATGGGCAACGGCCCGGGGGACGCCGAGGACTACCAGCAGCGGATCATGAAATACGACGGCTTCTGCGGCGGCTTCGTATGGGAATGGTGCGACCATGCCGTCTTCGGCGGCAGGACTCCCGACAACCGCCCTATCTACCGCTACGGAGGGGACTTCGGAGAATTTCCCCATGACGGCAACTTCTGCATGGATGGCCTGGTGTATCCGGACCGCACCGTACACACCGGCCTGCTGGAATACCGAAACTGTATTCGCCCCCTGCGGGTGGAAAAGGGCAAAAAGCCCCACAGCTTCCGCTTTCACAACTACCTGGATTTCACCTCAACAAAAGACTTTCTCACCTGCTCCTATGAGGTGTCCGCAGACGGGAGAGGCAAAGGCGAAAAGCGCCTCACTCTTCCGGATATTCCTCCCCACGGAGAAGCGGAGATCGCCTTGGAGGGGCTGCCCCAAACGGGGCTTTGCACTATCACCTTTTACTACCGGGCCAAAAAGGACCGGGGACTTTTGGAAAAGGGCACGCTTCTGGGGTTTGACCAGCTGTTTCTCAGCGACAAGCCGGAGAAAAAGCCGGAGGCTCCCTCCAAAAAAGCCGTCTCCTATCAGTCTTCTGACCGGGCTATCACCATCACCGGAAAAGATTTTTGCTATGAATTTGATCCCCTCGCCGGGCTGTTTTCTTCCCTTATCAAAGGGCAGCGCAGCTTTTTGAGCCGTCCCATGCAGTGGAATGTCTACCGCGCTCCCACGGACAACGATCGGAGCATCCGCTTTGCCTGGGAAGAGGCAGGGTATCACCGGCCCACCACAAGAGTCTATTCCCTGGAGGTCAAGGAAAAGGCCTCTCCTGAGCCCTGCGTCCGGATCCACTGCAAGCTGGGTATCGCAGCGCTCTCCCTTCAGCCGTTCCTTCGGGCGGACGCGGTGTGGATGGTGAACGGAAACGGGCAGATCACAGCGGATTTCCGCCTGGAAAGAGACGCCCGCTTCCCCTTCCTGCCCCGGTTCGGAGTGCGCATATTCCTGCCTTCGGAGTTTTCCCAGGCAGAGTATCTGGGCTATGGACCTTATGAAAGCTATATAGATAAGCATCGCGCCTCCCGGTTCGCCCGCTTCTCCCAGCAGGTCACAGGCATGACGGAGCATTATCTGCGGCCTCAGGAAAACGGCTCTCATTTCGGATGCAGATGGGTCTCGCTCTCCGGCGCGGACCGTTCTCTGCTGGCCTCTTCTGATGAGCCCTTCTCCTTTAACGCCTCCCCCTATACTCAGGAAGAGCTCATGGAAAAAGCTCACGATTATGAGCTTTCCCCCTCAGGCTCCACCGTGCTGTGCCTGGACTATAAAATGAGCGGTGTGGGCTCCAATTCCTGCGGTCCCTCTCTTTTGCCTCAATACCGGCTGGAAGAGGAAGCATTCCGCTTTTGCTTTAAGCTGGAGCTTCGCTCCTGAATTTTCCCCTGTGTTTCACAAGAGAGAGAAAGCTGTTTTGCGGCCTTCTCTCTCTTTTTTGCTCCAAAATCATAAAATTACTTATTTTTACTTGCACAGTTTTTAATTTTTTGGTAGAATAGACAATGGAATAAAATAAAGAAGGGGTAAAGTGCCCGTTGGAGGCAGCCTCGAAAGGAGTAACAAGCATGGCTAAACAATTCGTATGTTCCTACGACCATCCCATCGTCACCACAAAGCAGGGAAAGCTTCGCGGTTTTGAAACAGATGGGACCTATGTGTTCCAGGGGATCAAATATGCGGATTCCAAACGGTTCCAGATGCCTTCGGATCCCGCTTCCTGGGAGGGCGTAAAGGACGCCCATTCCTACGGCTTCGTCAGTCCTATGCTCGACCGTGAGACCGCGGTTGGCGAAATTGCCGTTCCTCACCGCTACTGGCCCAAGGATGAAAACTGCCAGTACCTCAATATCTGGAGCCAGTCTCTGGATGAAAACGCCAAAAAGCCCGTCATGGTATGGCTGCACGGCGGCGGCTTCTCCGCCGGTTCCTCCATCGAGCAGGTAGCTTATGAGGGAGAAAACCTTTCCAGGTTCGGCGATGTGGTGGTGGTGACCATCAACCACCGTCTGAACATTCTGGGATATTTGGACCTGTCTCCCTACAGCAAGAAATACGCCAATTCCGGAAATGCCGGAAACGCCGATCTGGTCGCCGCTTTGAAATGGATCCATGAAAACATTGCCGGCTTCGGCGGAGATCCGGAAAATGTCACTATATTCGGCCAGTCCGGCGGCGGCGGAAAGGTCTACACCCTGATGCAGACTCCCGCGGCTGACGGCCTGTTCCAAAAGGCCATCGTCATGAGCGGCGTAGGCGATGGAATGAGCATTCCCGCAAACGCAGACAGCCGTCCTCTGGTGGACGGGATGCTCAAGGAGCTGGGGCTCACCGCTGCGGAGATCGAAAAGCTGGAAACCCTTCCCTATGAGGCGCTGGCAGAGGCCTATAAGAAAGTGTCTCCCGCCATTCGGGAAGCAGGCGGCTATGTGGGCTGCGCTCCCATTCCCAATGAGTTTTATGCAGGCGACCCCCGCGAGGTAGGCTTCACCGAGCATGCCAAGACCATCCCCACCGTCGTAGGCACTGTGATAGCGGAGTTCGGCGGCTTTGCTCCCGGTCTGCCCAAAAAGCACGAGCTCACAAGGCAGCAGGAGCTGGAAATCCTGAAGCCGAAGTTCGGGACGGACACGGAGAAGCTCATCGCCCTGTTTGAAGCCGCTTTCCCCGGAAAGCCCATTACAGACCTTCTGGTACTGGACGGCTTCTCCAGAGAGCCCAGCAAGGATTTCTGCCGGAAGAAAGCGGTCTCCTCTCAGTCTGCTGTCTATAACTATCTGTTTACCTATGAATTCCCCATCGATGACGGACGGGCTGCCTGGCACTGCTCAGACATTCCCTTCTTCTTCCACAACACCGATCTGGTGCCGATCTGCAATATCCCCGGCGTTTCCGATCAGCTGGAGGACCGCATGGCCGCCTCTTTCGTAAACTTTGCGAGAACCGGCGTGCCCGGCTGCCCCTCTCTGCCCGTCTGGGAGCCCTGCAAGCCGGACGATATCGCCACCATGATTTTCGATCGGGAGTGCAGGGTCGTACATAATCTTGACGACGAGCTGCAGAAGGCCATTTATCCCTATGCCCAAAGGCCCGATTTCGCCCAGAAGAAGGAGAAAAAGGACGGAGAGCAGGAAGTAGTCATTCTTCACTAAGCCATATAATACCGAAGCGCTTGCAAAGGGGCCGCCTCGAAGGAGGCGGCCCCTGCCGACTGTTCTGGCAGGGGCAGAAACCGGCGCCGAATTTTTTTCAAAAAAGCCTTGACTCTCTCCTTGCGTCATCCGCTATACTGTGCTCAGCAAAGGACAAAAAGAAATTTGGGGGACTTCCCTGAAAAGGAGAAAAGCAGAATGAAAACCATCAATGAAGTGTCAAAGCTTACCGGCGTCACAGTTCGCGCCCTGCGCTATTACGATTCCATCGGGCTGTTAAAGCCCACGCAGGTAACACCGGCCGGATACCGACTGTATGACCGGCAGGCTTTGGGAAAGCTTCAGCGCATCCTGCTGTTTCGGGAGCTGCAATTCTCCCTGAAGGAGATCAAAGCCATTCTGGAGGATCCGGCCTTTGACTACCCAAAGGCCCTGGAGCAGCAGATCCGTCTGCTCACCCTGAAAAAGGAGCGTCTGGAGCAGCTGATCGTCCTTGCTGAACAAATTCGGAAGGAAGGAGAAAACAATATGGATTTTACTGCATTTGACACGGAAAAAATCGACCGCTACACAAGACAGGCAAAAGCTGCCTGGGGGAAAACGCCCCAGTACCGGGAATTTGAGAAAAAGTCTCAAAAGCGCACCGAAGAGGAGAGCAGAGCCCTGCTGGAGGATATGATGAACCTGTTCGTGGAATTCGGCCGGCTGCAAGAGCTCCCCCCCGGTTCAAAAGAGGTCCGGTCTCAGGTAAAAAAGCTTCAGGACTTTATCACCCGGCATTTTTACGCCTGCTCTGATGAAACCCTGCATTCTCTGGGCCTGATGTACGCCTCTCAGGAGGAGTTCCGGGAAAATATAGACCGGGCCGGAGGGCCGGGCACAACCCAGTTCGTCTGCGACGCGATCTGTATCTGCTCGCCGACATCATAATACCGGAGCCGTAAAACCCGGTTTCTGGAAGCACCCGCCCGCCCCGAAGGAGTTTTCCCTTCAGAGCAGGCGGGTTTTCTTTGAAGATCACTGGTTTCGTTTTCCGGAAATTTCAGAAATCTCTATTTTCCACACGGCTGTAGCAGAAAGGCTTTTGACAATTACCCCTTCAAAATGCTCCATATGATCGGGGGGTATATTTTTCACACAGCAGGCGCAGCGCGTGGACCTGCTCCTTTTCCTCCGACACGCGAGAGGCTTTCCCCCGCAAAACGGCGGATGTAAACTTTGTGGTAAACTCATGAGGAGGCTGGTAGACAGTGCCCACACAGCAAAGGCAGACCTCTCCCCTATGCTCCAGGCATCGGTTTTTGAGGCCCTCCTTGGCGCTGTGAAAATAGACGGTATTCCCGTCACGGACAATGGAAACGGGAATACAGTAAGGCGCGCCCTCCGGTTCCGTCATACTCAGCGCCGCCCATTGGCACTTATCCACCATTTCATAGGCGAAGCTTTCCGGCATCTCTCTGTCTTTTCTTCTCATGGCTTCTCCTCCCTTTAAGGTTTTCCAAATCAAAACGGCGTTATTTTTGAAGCTTGCTTTCAGACTGCTCTGGAAGTCTTTAAAATAGCTTGAAATGCTTTTCCAAAATCTCCAGCGTCTGTTCCGGCGTGAGCAGAGCATCTCTTACCAGCACAAAGAATCCGAAGCGCTCAAACCTGTGGCTTTTTCTTCGCTGTTGACTTGTCCCAGGCATGCCCGGTAATTTCCCCCGCGGCAGATCCCGCTGTACTTTTCCGCCAGCATCCGGACCATAGTGGATTTTCCCGCGTAAGCCGTTCCGTTTATGAAACAGCGTCCTTCAGCATTTAATAATAAAAGATCGCTCTCAATGGAGATCTCCATCTTCGGCCCCTTTCCTTTTTAAGAATGATTTAATTTTTTCAAATCCTATGTGGAGCGCGTTTTGAAGCTCTGTCATCGGGATCCGCTCCAAAACCTCTCCCCTATCCGTCACGACGGTGAAACAGCCCTTAAAAAGCACCAGCGCCGTTGTCCCGTTCAGAGGATAGAGCGCCGCATCTCCCGCGTTTTCCGGGTCCTCAAGCACCCTGCCGATCTCTTTAGCCAGCCGGTACTCTTTTTCCGTCTTTACCGAGAACAGCAAATAAGCGTTGGAACAGTGCTCCAACAGAAACCGATTGGTAAGCTGCGGCCTGCCCAGCTCCCTTTGTGACGCCATGACGGGATGCTCCAGCAGTTCCCAGCTTTTCACTGTAAAATAGTGGTACGGCTCGTCCGGGTCCGCATTTTTACGCATAGGAACTGGGATCTTTCCCCGCTCGATTTTTCTGACGCCGGTCACTTCTCCATATCTCACGATTTCCAGTTTTCCGTCCGCGGTCTCTTCAAACAAGGCGATGTATTGGATGGAAGCAAGCTTCTCGGAAAGAAATTTTTCGGGCACATAATAGCCCTTCTTTTTCAGGTTGAACTGGAGCTGCTCCGGCGTGCGGACCGTGCCCACCAAAACCTCCCGCGAAGACCAGTCCGCCTTTTGAAGCTCCTCCTCAAGCTCCGGAGAAAGTGCCGGACGCTTGAGATCGGCCTTGGGCAAAAGAGAAAGCGCTCTGTCAAGGACCGCTTCCACCTGCTCTGTCACGCGGGGCAGAAAGGGCAGAACGCCAGTATCTCCTGCCTCTCCGTCTCCGAAAAACACCGGTTCCTGTCCGGGATCCTTCGGAGGAATCAGGAGGTACGCGCCGGAAGCCACCTCTTCCAACAGGGAATGAGGCGAGGAACTAAGGCGAAGCAAGCTCGCTTTCCGATACCGCGAAAGGGTCTCAGCCTCTTCCTCACCGATCACAGCCGGGCCGGGATTTGAAGCGGATCTTACGAGAAAAATCACTTGGCAGGAAAGATTCCTTTCCTGCCGCTCTAATAGGAGCACCGCGTCCGGTTCCCCGTCAGCGGCTTCACTGTTCCGGTTCCGGAGCCGGTAGGTAAGCGTCACGCTTTTGCCGGCAGCGGGGTCAAGAAATCGCGCGCCGGAGCTTCTCCCCTCTCTCAGAGAGATGGTCAAATCAGAGGCCTTTCCCTGTGAGGTTTGACCGACCCGCTTCCCCAAAAGCGCTATGAGCTTCCGAAAACACCAGTCGCTGTAAAGCCGGGCTGCGGAAAACGAGTCGTCCCCGTCCTGCGCAAGCTTCCGGATCGCCCCGCAGGCTTCCTCATAGAGATCCTCCAGGAGCTCTTCCCGACAAAGCTCCCAAACACGCTCAGAAGGAAGCTTGGGAAGCTCCTTTTCGTCACAAACCGGCTGCTCTTTCCTAGTGGCCCCGGCAGAGCTTTCCTGTCCCGGCTTGTCTTTTTGCATCGCTTCCCACCTCCGTTTTTTCAAAAAGCATCGGACTTGAAATAAAAAGGAAATTTCCGAATGATCGTATATTTCATTTTATCATAATCAGCAAATGACTACAACGCTCCTGTGAAAATGCTGCCGCCTGTCTGAGCAAAGCGAAGAACTGGGCGGGACAAATTGAAATCTTAATAATATCCGCGCTCTTTGCGGATATTATACCACAAAACCAAGCGATTTCGAGACGAATTTTGCCTTTTCGACACAGGATGATGCTTATGGGCGTCACCCGAAAAAACATGACTTTGCCGTGACGTGGCGTCTCCGCTTGGGTCACAAAGGAGCGACTTGTCAAGATCAGTGGACAGAGAAGAAAGAATTTCAATAGAAGAAAGCTGCTTCATATCCTGTGTTATACTGCTGCTCATAAAGGATCTGGCCCCTTTCTGGTTTGTTGGGTATGGCAGCTTAATTATAATTGAAGCAACCAGCTCCTTCTTTCTTTTTCCACTTTTTTTCCTTTGTCCAAGATATATGGCACTCCTACACAAAAGGCTTATTTGTTTTCATCAAAATTTATTGCATTTTCAGCGAAAACATTATATAATAAACATGATTAAAAATATGGCGGTATTTTTTGCAGCTGCCGAAAGTTTAAGGAGGAGATCGACTATGGCAAGAAAATTTATATCCAATCCCGATTATCCCATTGCCGAGACAGCAGAAGGCAAGCTCAGAGGCTTTGAGATGGACGGGATCCTGACCTTCCAGGGCGTGAAATATGCCAATGCCAAGCGGTTCCAGGCTCCCACTCCCGTGGAGAAATGGGAAGGCGTCAAGCCAGCCACCAATTACGGCCCTACGGCCCCTACTTACGGCAGCCCCGTCCCCAGCGGCGAAGTGCTGATCCCTCACCGGTTCTGGCCTGAGAACGAGGATTGCCAGTATCTCAACATCTGGACAAAGTCTCTGGATAAGAGCGCCAAAAAGCCGGTAATCGTGTGGTTCCACGGCGGCGGCTACGCCGATGGTTCCTCTCTGGAGCAGGTGGCCTATGAGGGCGACGCCCTTTGCGAATACGGCGATGTGGTGGTGGTTACAGTCAACCACCGTCTGAACATTCTGGGCTTCCTGGATATGAGCTCCTTCGACAAAAAGTATGCCAATTCCTGCAATGCAGGCATGGCCGATCTGGTGGAGTGCCTGAAGTGGATCAACCGGAACATCGCGGCCTTCGGCGGCGACCCCGAAAATGTGACCATTTTCGGTCAGTCCGGCGGCGGCGGAAAGGTCTGCACCCTGCTGCAAATTCCGGAGGCAGACGGCCTGTTCCATCGGGCTATCCTCATGTCCGGCGGCGCAGGCAGCTTCAGACAGGAAACGGATCACCGGCCCATCATTCTGGAAATGCTCAAGGCGCTGGGCTATCAGGAGAATGAATACGAAAAACTGGAAACGGTTCCCTATACCGTGCTGATGAAAGCCTACAACCGCGCAGCCAGAAAGCTGAACACCGGCTTGATGTGGGGTCCCCAGGCCAACGACTGGTATGCGGGTCATCCTCTGGATGTGGGCTTTACCAATCACGCCAAGACGGTTCCCACCATTGTTTCCTCCGTCATTGCTGAGCATGGCGGCTTTATCCCGCTCCAGGAAGTGAACTATCAGTCCTCTCCCGCCGAGAAGGCCGCTTATCTGGATAAGGTGTACAATGGCCACGGACAGGAGATCGCAGCCCTGTTTGAAAAGGCCTATCCGGGCAAGGAAATCTTGGTGGCCTCACAGATCGATACCCGCTCCCGTTCCTCCATTCTGAAATTCATGGACGAGCGGGCGGCTTCCAATCCCTCTGCCCCTGCTTATTGCGTGAACTTCGCCCTGGTGTTCGATGTCAACGGCGGTACTCCCGCCTGGCACTGCTCCGATATCCCCTTCATCTTCCACAACACCTACAGAGTTGGCAACGCCAATATCGAAGGCGTCAGCGATCGGCTGGAGGACGAAGTGGCCGGTGCTCTGGTGGCTTTCGCCCGCACAGGCGATCCCAACCACAAGGGCCTGACAGCCTGGAAGCCCTACACCACCCAGGAGAAGGCCACCATGGTCTTCGACAGGAAGACGGAGCTCCGTGTGGATTACGACAGAGAGCTGCTGGAAACTGCCGCAAAGTACGGCCCCGCGCCCAGGCCCTTTGGTCCCCGTATTCCCGATGAGGAGGACGAAGGCGGCAGAGCTTGGCTGTATTGATCGTTTTTGACTGGAATCCATAAAGCAGGCCCCAAGCTGTGGAAACTGAGCCGCACCAGATCGTACGGACAGAACAAAAAAGGGGCCCAAATGGAAAATCTGGCGTCAGCTATTTCACATGCCGTAGACATATTTTACAAATTCGGCAAAGGATTTATTTCATAGAAAAAAGCACGCCTCGGCGTGCTTTTTTCTATGAGAACCACATCAAAAGACTTTTTTGTCTTTTGGCAATGGGATTCGCCCAGCCGCTAACGCGTCTGCTGGCTCAACGACCGCAATCCTGCAGATTGCAGTACCTGTCTCGCCGCTCTTCGGGGATGCTATGCCAGTGGTATGGCATCCGGTCCTTTTTCTCAGCTGCCGACTCGGTTGCTGTGCCCCAGTGGGGGGAAGCTGTCCGGTGGACAGCGTTCTGACCCGCCCGAACCGGAGGTGAGACACGCCCAGCAGCGGTCTCCCCTACCGGTTCCGGTCAGTGCAGGACAAGCGCCACAGGCGCTTTGCACCCGGAGCGGAAGCGTAAACCAGCCCGTGACAACGCCCCTCTCGGGTTCGGATCCCGTTTACAACAGAAAATCAAAAAGGCAGCCTTCATGGCTGCCTTTTTGATTTTGGCGGAGGCGGTGGGATTCGAACCCACGAGCCCGTGAGGACTACCTGATTTCGAGTTTTATAGGTCAATGGTTGTTTAGCGATTTTTGAAGGTAGTTTTGGGCGACTTTGTATTCGCCGAAAAAGCTTGATAGTAAGGGCTTTTTTGGCAGTTATGCCGATAAAATCCCGATAAATCCAAGGGAATTCGAATAACGGCATTTTCGCTATTTTTGGAAAGAACAGGCACTATTTTGGAAAGAACTGCGGAAAGAACAGAATAAACACATCAACAACGGCAATACACAGGAAAACCTACGCCGACAAAAATATTTACGAGGTGTATTGCTATGGATGAAACCGCAATCAATTGGGATTCAATCCCCGATATTATTACCAAAGACCAACTCTATCAAATCTGCCATATAAGCAAATCAACGGCTTTGTATTTGCTTCGCAGCGGCAAGATACCGTGCGAATACACGGGCAAGAAAACTCGCTGTTACAAAATCAAAAAGACCGATGTCATTACATATCTTGAAAAGAGAAAAGTGTTCCCCGAATCATATTCCGCACCGGCAGGTTGGTACAAGGGAAACTATACCGTCAAAATGAGCGCCGAAGTACCCGAACCGGTTCTTGAAAATATGAAGCTGTATTATACGGAACTTTTTGCGAAATATCCCGATGTGCTGACTGCGACCGATATATCAAAAGTAATCGGTTACGGTACAACATCAATAAATGATTGGTGCAAGAAAGGATATCTTAAAGCGTTCAAGAGGAACAATATGAATCACATTCCAAAAGTTTACTTGACAGAATTCTGTTGCTCAAAATACTTTCGCACCATCACCCGCAAATCCGATTGGCATATCCGGGTGCTTCAGGAATTCCACCATTGGCAAGTGATACGAGGATTGAAAACAAAAGAGTGAATATTCGCTGAATTTTCGCTTTGGGGTGGTTTTTCACTGAATATTCGCTATGTTCGCTGTAAAAAGTGGCACAGATTTGGAAATATTCGCTGTAATTTTTGGCACGAGCAAAATTTGCAAATTTACAAATCGCACATTCGAAAAAGAAAACCTCTTTTGATACAATTTAAGCATCAAAGGAGGTTTTTACTATGACTGACACATTATTTGAACAACTCGGCGGTACTTATACACAGGTTGGCGACTATCTCTTGCCTGACTTGACATTACCGGCTGAAACACAAACGGGTAATATCGGCGTGTGGGCATTAAGGCGCAAACGATATTTGAAGCAACATCATAAGGCGCTGTACTATAATTTGCTCACTTCCGGCAAACTCCATTCTCACCTCGCCGACATCGAAGAACAGGCACAACAACTTTTTCTCCGGCTGGTAAAAGAACTCGCCGAAAAAGAAGGCGTCACCGAACAACTCAAATCCGCCGACCAAATGGCGTGGGTGAGGAGGATGAACAATATCCGTAGAAGAGCAACTGAGGTTGTTAATTCAGAAGTGTTGTTTATATGAGAAAGCGAAAATACTATCTACGCTTAACCAACTCCGAACACCGCCTTATAATTCAATGTTTGCTGGAGTACCGAAATAAACTATTATCTCAAAGTAGGTACAACGACGGCGTCGATGAGCTCATAATCAAATACACAAAATGACAACAGGCACGGGAACTCATCTCTCGTGCCTGTTTTGTTTAACAAATGTTATTGTATTATGCGCCCTCTTCGGTTACAATGGATTGATCTTCGCCGTTTTTCAAGAACTTTTCAAAAAGTTGATCTTCTATCACAGCTTGGATCTTATTCTTTATGGTTCTAGCATTTTCTCCGGTATTCAAAATTCGGTTCGAAACGAGCGAATAAATTTCTTCTTTTGAGAAATATTCCTTATATTCGTCATATTTATCATCGAGTTCTTTTTGAACGATTTTGAAAATGGTTTCACTATCAAAATCTTCAAAATGTATAAACTTATCAATTCGGTAGAATATGGGCAATCCTAACCGTTCTTTCATCTCGTCCTCATTGGAATAATTCGAAGTCAAAATAATAAGCGCACCTGATATATCCGCCTCATAGACTGCATCCTTAAACACTGTATTATCAAACAATGTATAGAACACCGAATAAAAGAAATCGGCACACTTATCAAACTCGTCAAGGAATATTAGATTAGATTCTCTTTCAAGTAAATCAAACCCTATGCTTCGTCTGTTTGGTTTGTCACCAAACAAGTAATCACTATTTGCATTGGATTTAAACATCGATAAATGTTGCTCTAACAGTTGACCTCCAAAAAAGTTTTTTGCTATTTCCCTTACAAGTTCTGTTTTCCCGATACTGCTATTACCATAAAGCATTACCACATACGGTTTCTTACGTTTAACTGTAGTTAGATAGCGCAATGTCTTGCTTATTTCAATAATAGCATGATCCTGACCAATAATATTCTCCTTTATAGCAGCAATTCCTTGAATGTATTTATCTCGGTCACGAACAATATCATGAGGCTGTGGAAAAGTATTTAGTATTATTTCAGAAGCGTTCTTTTGGTTATTTAAGAAAAACAGCAGATTTGATGGTGGATTATGTATCCAAATAGTTGAATCATCTGTGGTTAAATCATAAATCAAATTACCGAGTCGATCGTTAGCCTGCTCTCGTATTCCATGATAATTATCATTTTGAAGTATCATTAGATTTGCTTTCAAATTCTCAGGAAAGATTTTGTTTTTGCCTTGTAACGCATCAGAGACTTTGATTAACTCTAAAAAGGAGACGGCATTAGCTAAATCCTTTGTCTGTTCATGAAAAAAGTTTTTTGATCCAATAACAACATTAATTGTTCTCATGGTTTCCTCCCTGATGAATGATACTTGCATAAACAACATCATAGAGAGCAATTTCTTCCGACTCGGCGCAAGCGTTAGAAACGCCTTCGCTGGTTAACTCGCTTTTACCACTTAGTGAAGGGTATAATTCTCCTAATGTTTGAGTAGTTGCACCTGTTGACAGTTTTTGCATTTTATTAAGCTGTTCAATAAAGTTAAAATTCGATTTTGGGAATTTGCCAATATAAATACAATAGATTCTCAGACGAGAGTTGAGCAAATCATTGCGCTTATAATTACTTAGGAACGCCGATGTATTAAAGCGAATATAGGTCAAATCATCAAGTTTGTAGTGGTCATATCCCTCATAGCCTTCCATGACACTTTTAAACTCTTTGGTGTCCACATCTTTAACACCGCCTTTGAGAATACGGATATAATTACCTGCAACTCTGAAAAACGTTGCGGAATTTTCAATATCAGACACTGTTATATTACTGAATTCCGCAAAGCCATCTTTGATTTTCTCGAAATCGGATATTTCTGTTGATGTAACTGTAACTGTTTCATCAATTCTTGAAATATACTCTGCGGAAATCTTACTGGAAAACAAAAATCTCAAACGTGATAGGAAAGGCAACGACAATTTAATATCTGCTTCTGCTTCTATGTTGCTTCCAATAGCCACTGACGCACTGTCGCTTGAATTAACGACCGTTTGCTTTGTTCCCTTGTAATACTCTTGCAGGATATTTTTAATTGTTTCCTTGTCAAAGTATATGATTTTATTTAACTCATATCGTTGTTTGTCATTTTTAGGAGTTGTACTTTTTTGTTTTTTCTTCATCCACATATTTCCCCTTTGGCATAAACCATAGATAATATTTATTTAGAGCAATAAATATTTATTGATTGCCCTTTTTAAGATTACAATCCCTACAGAGCATTTGGCAATTCTCAGGGGTAGTATGTCCGCCTTTCGACCAAGCTTTGATGTGGTCGGCGTGCATTTCTTCGAACTCAAATTCTTCGCCACAGATTGCGCATTTGTGATTTTGCTTTTCATAAGCGGCAAGAGCATCACGGCGGTCAAAAGCACGAATAGAAAGTTTCCTTTCTTCCCCGGTCAGTAAATACTCATAGATGCCGGATTTCTTTGTAACATCCTCATCACCCATAAGGCGCTGAATTTCGATTTCAAGCGCTTTAGGATCAAGGTCGGTACGCTTTCCGTGGTCATTGTAAAACAAGCCCCAAGGCAAGCCTTTCATCTCTTTGCGTTTCTTTGGGAAGATTGCCTGTACCCAATCAATTACGGAACGGAAATAATTCCAAATCGTTACTGCGCTTGGGTCGTGCTGATGTTCTGACATATATCCTTCGATAGTTTTTCCTTCGGCAGAAGCCACCCAAAATATAGCAGTTTCAAGATACTCTTGACGGATACTTGAACCCTTCAAATAGTCTCCGGCCAATCTATCTGCTGCACAACCGGATTTTGAAAAATAGCGTTTAGCATCGGAAGTCCAACTTCCGGCATATACCGCATTTCGAAGTTCTTGGTCGGTAAGCTGTTCTCCCGCAATGTTGATAATACGAAACCAATCGAGCTTTTCCGACTCCGTTCCGTTGCATATGTAGATAAAAAGTTCATAATCAAGGATTTCATCCTGCTTATCTTTTGGCAAATTTCCAAAAAGCATATCATCAACTGAAAAATTGCCGTCCACATACTCACAAAGCGAAATTGTACGCTGTTGTCCGTCCATAACTTCATAACGTGGCGTATCGGGATCGTCTTCAAATTCTTCACCACGGTCGACCCAATACATCACATTAAGTGGCAGACCTTTCATCACAGTGCGGATAACCTCATTGCGCTGTTCGTCCTTATATACGAACTCACGCTGGTATTTCGGTCGAATATCAAGTTGTTCATCGTAACCGACTACGCCTTCCTCGGCATCATTAAAATATCCTTCCGTAACTTCTCTAACGGTTATTTTTCTTTCCTCTATATGCATTATTGCTTTCCCCCTTTTGGCTTTTCAGGATGTTTGTTGCGGATAAGTATTCTGGCATACATCTTAATATAGAAATGACCATCAACAATGTAATATGTTTTATCTTTTGGTGCTTCAATGACCTCGATAGCTGGTCCGTCGTTAAGTTTCATAACTTTTGACTGTTTACCGGTTTTCGATACTTGTACTTGTTGCCCATATCGTTTCGAATGTAACTCGTCCCAACCTTGTGTTAATCCAATAATTTCAAATTGGTCAGGATTGTATTTGTCCATAAAAGTAATAGGAACACCCATAACATCAGGATAATCACAAGGTATATCGGAAACGCTTCCCACTTCAATGGCGTCATAATTGTCATATCGAGGATAGTCGTCGCTGTTATATCTTTTGAATGGTATGAGTTCTTCGTGACGCTGACTTATATCCAAATTTGTATACCAACGTACTCCTTTGACACGGATATATTTTCTTCCGTCATCATCAATACCACATCCCGAAGCATCTAATGGATAATTATCCGGAACATAAAATGCTCTGTCACCGGAATGGATACTGGCACCTATCCACATTTTATTGTTCATAAGCAAAGGAAAAATTTCTTTATAAGAAATGGCATTAACATTTCATATAACAATGAAATGTTTTTTGTGCTCGAACAATACAGAAATATATTCTCTAAATAATGAAAACGGCGGATTTGTAACCACAATATCCGATTCATCAAGTAATTCCAAGCACTCTTTACTTCGAAAATCACCGTCTCCTTCAAGCTCTGAAAGACTGTTTTCTCCCGACTTAAAAAGTTCAGCCACATCAAACATATCAATGCCGCCATCACCAGTTTTGTCATATACCTTTGTCACAACAGCTTTATATGGTTTATTTTGCTTGCTTTCCTCAGTTCCGATGACATCGAATAAAGAAAGTTGGGTATTCGCTATCGGTGAGGAAGCATAACAAGTGGCAATTAACTTCTTCAAACCAAGACGATTGAAATTCAACACAAAATATTTGAAGAAATTGCTTTCAAAAGGATCATCGCAATTACAAAATACAACCTTGTCTTTGAAATGCTTTCTGTAATATCGCATTTCCTTTTCTATATCCGAAAGTTGTGTATAAAATTCGTCTTTTTTAGCTTTGTTTGCTGAAGCCAGTTCGGATTTACTTGGCAATTAAATTCACCTCCGGGTGTTTATTGCGAATGAAAATTCGCTTATAAACCATTGATGCAATTCCATTTTTATAAACACCGGCGGTAGGATTGCCCTCTTTATAAGAGCCTTTTCCTCCGGCTTTATAATAGTCATCAACAAATTCTTTTGATAGACCGGGAGTTGTTTTATACTCATCTGGAACAATACCGTTGTCGCTCGTCCCCAATATCTCGAACTGGTCGGGATTGTATTTTTCCATAAAAGTAATCGGAACGCCCATTACCCCGGCATAGTCACAAGGAATATCTGCTACTTTGTCAACATTTATTGCATCATAATTTACATAGTGCAGATAAACATCCGGGTCGTATCGCTTAACCAAAATCAGTTCTTCATGTCTTTTCTTGATGTCAAGATTTGTAAACCAACAAATATTACCAAGCGAACGCCATTTTTGTCCATTCTCATCTTCCCAATAACGAGTTTCACGAGCCTCGTAATATTCTGGTACCATAAATGCCATATCTCCGGATTTGTCTCCAAGCCATATTTCATTATCTCGCAACAGAGGGAAAATTTCCTTGTATGTGATAGCGTTCTGATTACCAATGACAATAAAACTCTTGCGGTGTTCCTGAAGAATCGCTATATACTCACGGAAAAGTGAAAAGGGAGGATTTGTTACAACTATATCGGATTCATCAAGTAATGCTAAACACTCGGAGGATCTAAAATCTCCATCCCCATCAAGCTCGCAAAGCTGATTCTCACCAGACTAGAACAGTTCGGCGACATCAAACATATCAATGCCGCCATCTCCCGTTTTATCGTATACCTTTGTCACAACAGCTTTGTATGGTTTGTTTTGCTTGTTTTCCTCAGTCCCGATAACATCGAATAAAGAAAGTTGGGTGTTCGCAATCGGAGAGGAAACATAACAAGTAGCGATCAGCTTTCGTAAACCGAGACGATTAAAATTCAACACAAAATACTTAAAAAAGTTGCTTTCAAACGGGTCATCACAATTACAGAATACTGTTTTGTTTTTGAAGTGTTTGCGATAATGACGCATTTCTTTTTCCACATCTGTAAGCTGAGTATAAAACTCATCTTCCTTTGCAACTCTAGCAACTCCTAAACTTTTGTTTCCTGCCATATTCTTTATCCTCCAGCACAATTAGAAAGGTAATTCTTCGTCGGGCGCTATGTATAATACGCCGCCATCCCAAGGAAGCGTTTGAACTTTTTTAATTTTACTTTTTTCACATTTATCAATAAAAGTTAATGTATTCGCAATGATTCTAACAGCATATTCTGCCTCTGCTTTTGAAAGCAAATCATTGGGATGTGCAGCGCTATTGTCATTTCGTATACCATTAAATTTATCAAACAAGTTAATGGAATTTTGAATAGCTACAACTGCAAATTCGGAATCAAAATAAGCATTATCCACATACCATTTTTTGAGCATTCCGGCGAGTGAATGAAGCGGATACTCGTTACCTTTAGAGTCGGTTGTTTCAATTGAGTGGGTATGGCACAAATTGCGCAAATATTCTGATGCGAACGTATGAAGTCGGTCAACAACCAATTCTGGCTTGTCGTTTTTAATGTTTTCTTCAATATCTTCTAAAAGAAGTTTGAGATTTTTAATGTTCTCTTCTTTTGGAAGTTCAACTGTTTGGAAAGTTTGCAATCGCTCTATAATATGCTGAACTTGTTGATAATCATAATTATCCTCATCAGACCACCAATCTGTCCCCATCTTAAAGCAGAAATAATCTGATAATGCTTTTAAGAGTTTTGCAATGATTTGCGGGCTACACTCATCCCAAATCTTCTGTATACATTTTTGCTGTGATAAGCCCTTGTAACCCACATCTTCAAAAATATTTATCCCACAAGAGTCATAAATCAACTCTTTAGTTGTGCTTTTGTTGTGGGTTCCCTTGTCGCTCCAGTATTTAAATATAAACCCATCACTTATTCCAAACAATCGGCAAATCGTTTGCTTTTCGATAAATGAAAGTACACTCAAAATTATTCCTCCGAATCATAAAACTCAGCAAGAAGTAAAAAGAGATTAATAGAACTTAATTACCAAAGATAAACTTAATGATTCTATTACTTGCTTTATTGGTAGCATCGATAATATCATCCTTTTTCCAATATGGCTTATTAGTGTCACGGTATTTATCCACCAACGCTTGAGCAATTGGATATTCACTATTGATGTATCCTGTCTTGTTTTCAAGTTCAGTTGATATCTTTGTTCTGAACCATTCATTTCCAATCGCACGGTTTATCTTTTCCTCAAGAAGGATCTTATTACCAAGTTTATTTACTACACCATAAAACTCATCTTCGCTATCAATTTCTGCGTCTTTTCGGATCTCTTGTAAGTTATATCCGCTGTATGGCATTATGTGCTCGATGTCATACTTGCTTCCAAGGGTAAAACTGATCCCTTTTTCTCTCGCAAAGAGATACTCATTTAAATAAACAAGCACATTTCCGTCGTAATCATGTATCGCTGTTTCGATACTTTCCACATCCCAGTTAGCAGCAATATGCTCACTGAAATCTTTGATAATTTCATCAATGGTAACGCTCGTATTTACGAATTTGGCTTCTTCTCCAAACAAAAATGTTTTGAAGTATTTACTGGAATAGCCAACATCAACAAGTTCGAGAAGCGCAAACAAGCGAAGCATACATTCAAAGATGGGACATATAATATCTTCAGTGATATCATCTTCATTGAATCTGTAAAAATAGCTTGCCAAAAACAGTTTGGTATTCTCGTTGAATTTCTGCAAGATTCTCATTTGAGAATAGCCGGAAACCTTTTTCCATATCTTAGCTAATCTAATCATATCCGAACACATTGTAATAGGATCGGAAATTGGCACTTTATTAATCTCAGTAAAATATCGTCTTAAACCGGGAGTCGTAACATTAATTGCTCCGGTATCGCTGATTGTTTCCTTATTGATAGTACGTATGTAATACATATACTGCATCAAAATAGAATTAATATCAGCAATATGAAGGCTTTCCAATTCATTGATGATGTCATTTAACTCTTTCCATAAACTTGCAAATTGCTTCTCTTCGCCTCTCTTTTCTGCTGCTGCATACAATTTAGCAGAGATAATATCAGAGTCATAAAGAGGGAGACCGTCGGAGTTAAGCGAGTTAAACATTGTGATTGCTTGTTCTACTTGCCAACTTTTAATTTCGATTACTTCACAGTTATCTGTAACTGCTTTAGCAATGCTGTTCAACTGTGAATCGGACAATTCTCTGATTTTTTCATAGAAGAACTTGAAGTTTCTAAAAAAATTAGTGTATCTATTGTCTTTTTGTTTGTATTTGATTTTAATTACTCTTGCTTCTGCCGAATCAAAATCGGTTGCCTGAAGAATTGTCGCCAACTCAGTTTTATATTGTTCGTTAATTGAGTAGTTTTCAAGAATAATATCACGACGACAAATTTCGGCATCTTTTGCTGCTTCAGGCTTATCTGAAATATCTTCTGTTTCAGCTTTATACAGAATTCCCATAATTCTACGTCTGCGTTCTTGTAAGCCGCGGCACAAACTGGCGGAATCCTCGTCACTAGCAGTTCTATTAATTGCAACATTAATTCTAACAAGTAAGGCTTTTAAAAGTAATAAGAAGGTAGTCGTTCTCTGCTGACCATCAATAAGTCCGTACTTTGTATCATTGTCCTGACAGTTAATTATAATTGTTCCAAAGAAGTATCTATCCTTGCTTTCGCTTTCAACAAAATCATTAATGTCTTGCCACAGTTTATCGCAATTATCAATGCCCCAAGAATACGCACGTTGGTATTCTGGTATAGTGAACACAGTATCTTCTTCAAGTTTTAAATAATCACCTATTTTCTTGAGTTTAGGTTCAATATTCTTAGCCATAATAATTCCTCCGGATATTTGATAAAAGTTATGTCTTAAAGACTATATATCACCTGTGAAGCACTTAAACTAATACGTCCCATTTTCCGTAGCGTTTGCCGTCAACTCTGCGGATATATTGTTTCTCTTTCAGAGAGTCAATAATGCGCTTTATGCTTCTGACGGACTTTCCTGTTTGTTCTGCAAGTTCGGTTTGCTTAACAGACGGGTTCTTTTTTATTAAATCCAATACTGCCAACTCTTCTAAAGTACATTCCAAAGTGTCAATTTGGCACTTTGGCGATTCGCTTTTGGCACTTTGGGAAGCGTTTTCATCAACAAAATCAACATGCATATATCGATTTTTTAATTCGTAGCTTGTACCGAGCAGAAGGTTTGAGAAAAACAATTCCAAAAACTTTGTGGTGGAATGAATACCTTTTTGCAAATCGTTATAGTTTGCTCGAACCAACGCATTACGGAAATACCAAGAGTTTTCACGGAACGCATCGTTATTGACACGGAACCCAAAGGTTTTCATATACTTAATCATAAACACGGCGGTGGCTCTTGTGTTACCCTCGCCGAAAGGATGAATCTGCCAAATATCCGATGCAAATTTTGCAAGGTGCTTTACCGATGCTTCAACCGACAGCCCTTCATAGGAGAACTGTTTTTCGGTGGCAAAATCATAATCCAAAGTGTCTTTTATGCTATTGAAATCGGCGTAGATAACCGTTTCGCCGTTCAGTATCCATTCCTTTTTGGAAATGTTATACTGACGGATTTGTCCGGCGTGGTCAAATACGCCCTCGAACAATCTGCGGTGAATGGTAATCCACTCGGCCGGAGAAAACTGAAACGCCTTTTCGCCCAACAGCTTTGTGATCCTTGCGGAAACGATGTCGGCTTCCTTTGTTTCGTTTTCGGTTTCGGTGCGGGTAGTTCTCTGCTCGTAATAGCTGTGAATACGCTTCTGAGCTTCGTCGATAGTGATTTTGCCCTCAATGTGTTCCTTTGCAGTATCCAGTAAATAATCAGAGGTTTTCAACCCGTCAACCGCCTGCAGACCGATAGCGGTTTGCCAAGCTTCGCTTTTTTCGGCTCTTTCGGGCTCTCCCTGCTTTATATATTCTTCAAGTTCAAATTGCCAATTCTTATCGGGCATATTTGTACCTCATTTCTTACAATTCTTCCGTCTTAAAGGTTGTATAACCCTCATAGTAGTAGCTGTGGTCGATGCCTATCATATAGACTTCACGGCTGTTTATTTCATCGGTCAGTGCCGTTTTTAAAAGGTGTTTGATTTCTATATCCTTAATGGGGCTGCGTTCCATTGCGAGCAGATAATCTTCTTTATCAACCTTGCTCCAATCGACAACCTTGCTGATTTCATTTTTTAAGATGTGGTCGAGCCAAATGCGAGTGCTGCGACCGTTACCCTCACGGAACGGGTGCGTGATGTTCATTTCCACGTACTTCTCAACGATCTCATCGAATGTGGACTGCAGCATTTTATCAATGTTGTGGAGAGCCGCTTTCAAGTACATTAAGGGAGCAAAACGGAAATTGACCTTAGAAATATTCACGGTTCTGACCTCTCCGGCAAAGTCGTAAATGTCCTCAAAGAGATATTTATGGATTGCCTGCAATGTAGAAAACTTACCGACAGGAAGATTATCTAAAATACCTTTTTCAAAAAGTTCAACAGCCTTTTTCTTGCTGATTCGTTCTTCCTCACGGGCAAGGTCGGCAGAGCTTGTCAGACCTAATTTATTTTCAAGTGCCATATTGCACCTCCGAAGCATAAAATTACTTATCTGCCGCAACGCCGGATTTCATCCAAGCGTCTACTTCGCTGACCTTGAATTTCCAAAGGCGACCGATTTTTGCGGCGGGCATATTTCTTTTTTCTATCCAAGCGAGTACGGTGTCACGGCTGACTCCGAGGTATTCGCAAATTTCTTTCATTGAGTACCAGCGTTCGATGTTGGAATCCATTAAATTATCCTCACTTTCGGGTAGATATATTTATACAATTTTAGTATAGCATATTTTAACCTTAAAATCAAGGATTATTGCGGATTTATAAAGGAAAGATGGGAAAATATTATAAAAGCGGAACTGCTTTTGTTACAGTTCCGCTTTGGTAAATCGGTTGTTTATTGACAAAGAATACTTATTCTTTCTTCTTCCTATTCGGAAAGCTGCCCTCAAGCCATGCTTCAAACTCCGCAAGGGTGATTTTGCCGTCGGAGCATTCGCCGCGCTTTGTCATCGCCTGATACTTCCACTTTTTGAAATCAGGCTCTTTAATCTGTCTTACACGAACACGGGCGGCATAGCGCTTGTAATACTTTTGATACAACGGGATGGCGGCATTGTCCGCCATTTTCTTTTTATAGTTTTCCTGTGCGGCTAAGTCCTGACAGTTGCGGGTTTCACCCTCGGCAATGCGGTCGCAGTAATTGGTGTCATAGTTGCCTTTCATAATAAAATACTTACCGCAGCGTTTGCATTTTCGCATTCCGATATCGGATTTCAACAACTGTATCAGTTCAAACTCAATTTGCTGTTCAATACTTTCGCAAATACAGGTTTCGTACTCGTCGGCTTGCATTGCAGACAAGGCAATCATTTCCGGCATAGTAAAACCGAGCTTATCCAAATTCTTTTGAACACTCGGAGAAACCTCCGAAGCGGCAGCCATCTTGATATCCAAATCAAAATCACTTTCGATATATCCGTCAAGCACATTTTCTATCTGATGTTCGGCATCAATGATGCTGATACTATGCACAATCGTTCGCTTTTGCTCTGCCGGCAATCCGTGCTTACGGCAGTAGCCTGCAAATCTCGTTTTATGGGTTAGATGATTAAAAATTCCGTCGCAAAAATTCTCGTCAAATGTCGCCTCGATTAAATGCAATAGATTATTTTGCAATTTTTTAAGGTAGCGGTAATAGTCTGTCAACTCCTGCTTTGAGCAATAAAGCAGAATAGGCGGAAATTCCGCTGTAAACAGCGAAGCTTCTATCAATGGCTTAAAGCGTTTTTGCGTTTCGGTTAAAGCCAAATAATAATACAATTTCTTTTCTTTTTCTGTCAGTAAAGATATATCAAGACTTGTCTCATCAGGCAGGTCTTTTTTTGTGCGATTCAGGCATTCATTATACGCCGAATCAAAATCAGCATAGAGAAAATTCAAAATTCCTTCGCCCGGTGAAAAAAAGACAGAAGCGGTGTTCATCGGTGAGATATAAGCTCTGCTGTCGCCCATAGGAAGAAAGTCAAATGCAGAATTTATTTTTTGTGTAACGGCCCGCAAACGAGCAAGCGTATCGGCAGTATCCTGCTTGATTTGAGCAAGTTCACCGTCCGATAAAGCAAATTCTTTTTTGACGGTAACAGCCAAAGCAATCGTTTCTCGTCTATCGACCTCGATAGCGTTATACAACTCAAGAAGTTTTGAGTAATTGTACTCGCCGTTAACGGAAAGTACGCAAGATTTTTCGTCGTCCGTTACGTGCCATCTATTTGGAGCAAATCCAAAGTACACGGCACTGTATTTATCTTCTGTTTGGAGTAGGTTTTCGCTCATTACCAAGACCTCCGTTTTAGAAAATGAGAATTTTCGAGTAATTAGCAAATCTATATCACTGCAAAGAACATTATACAAAAGTATTGCCTTTGTGTCAATACATAGCTATAATGAATTTGCAAATCAAGATTGCAAAGTATTTGATTTTCTAAAATTGAATGACCGTCCGAATGGGATATGACTTTGCGATGATACGAGCAGAGCAACGCCGCTGAGATGGGGGCAGGGATAACAAAAACGGCATTCGGGCAAAACGGCGAAAAGACAACAGAAAGAGACCTCCATTCTATCTGTTGCCTCGTACATAGCTGTACATACCGTGCAGCTTATTTTCTCACAAAGGAGGTTAAGAAAATGAGAAAAACAGAATTGAAAGAGCTTTACAAGATGATGTTCCCGGACTATCCGGACATTGTTACGGTAGCTCAGCTTCAGCAAATGCTTGGCGTAAGCCGACACTTGGCATACGACCTGATTAACAACGGATATATCTCCGGCGTTAAAATCGGAAACGCTTTTAAAATTCCGAAGGTCAATGTCATCGATTATGTTATGGAAGAAGGTGTGAAGAATGCAAGTTGAAAAGCTGAAAACAATCGATGCGGACACGCTGCTGTCAACGCCGATAAGAAAAACCTTATTTGTGGTTGACGGTTTGATACCGCAAGGACTTAGTGTGTTGTCGGGTTCAAGCAAAATCGGCAAGAGCTGGCTTATGCTTTGGCTCGGTATTCAAGTGGCGAGAGGACAGCCGGTGTGGGAATTTGAAACCCACAAGAGCGATGTGCTTTATCTCTGCTTGGAAGATACTTACGCACGAATACAAAGCCGCCTGTATCAAATCACAGACGAGGCACCGCCCGAACTTCGCATTGCCACAACAAGTTTTCAAATCGGCAACGGTTTGGAACAGCAAATCGAACAGTATCTTTCCGACTTTCCGAAAACAAGACTTGTCATTATCGACACCTTTCAAAAGGTGCGAGATTCCAAAAGCACCGGCGGAAAAAACGGAATGTATGCAGGAGACTACGACGATGTATCGGCGCTGAAAAATATTTCGGATAATTACGGCATCGCTGTTATGGTTGTTCATCACGTCAGGAAGCTGAAAGATGTCAGCGATCCGTTCAACGAGGTGTCGGGTTCAACCGGTATCACAGGTGCGGCAGATACAAATTTTGTTTTGAAGCGCAGCCGTGCCGGCGAAACAGGAACGCTGCTTGCCACCGGTCGAGATATTGCATATCAGGAGCTGGGCTTGAAGTTTGACAACCGCAGTCACTTGTGGGAATTAGTCGAGCGAAAGGATATGGAGGATATTCATCGTGAAGAAATTCCAAAGTTTGTTTTCCGGCTGGTTGATTATATTTCGGAAGTAAAAGAATGGAAAGGCACGGCAACGGAACTTTTAACGCAGATGAACGAAACCGAGGTTACACCGAATGTAGTGACCAAAATGCTTGCCCGATTTTCTTCGGAAGTTTTTCAGCCGCAAGGCATCGAATACAAAACAAAACGCACCGGTACGAACCGACTGATTTACTTAAAAAAGAATGACGGCAATGACGGCGATGACAATAAATCCGCTATATAGGAAAAGCCGTCACAGCCGTCACTATCGTCACTTTTTGAGAAAGTGGATATAAGGCTATACAGGTAATGCCAATCCGTAAGGATAGCGAGCATAGGTTTTGTGTTGCCTTTGAAACCCACAAAACCGGCGGCAAATTGCCGAAAGGGACTTGCCGCCCCTGTACCCCCAACCACACAGAGAAAGGAATGAAAAATATGAGACAAAGAACAACTGCAATCAATATCCGAGTGACTGAGGGAGAGAAACGAAAAATGGAAACTGCCGCTAAAAAATGCGGACTTTCGCTCTCTGCTTACCTTAGAAAACTTGGCCTTGGAAAGGAAGTTCAGGCAACTTTGCCGCAGGAATTTTACGAAGCTTACCGTGGTTTGACCTCACTTCGTGACAACTTTAAGTCGCTGCCCGACGACAGAATCAGCGACGGATTTGATTATGTTGTAAGCAAATTTTTGAAGGCTTACCACTCAATTGGTGAGCCGGAAAGCGCAAGTGATTCGCCGTGGCAGTAACAAAAATTTGGGCTATAACCGACAGTGTCAGCCGTGTTTTAAGCTATGCGGCAAACCCGGACAAGACGATTTACAGCGATATTTGCAAGGCACTTCACTACGCAAGCGACGAGAGAAAAACCGTAATCGGTGAAGAAAAAGCCATGTATGTTACAGGCGTAAACTGCACCGCAGAAACAGCTTTTGCCGAGATGAAAGCGGTACAAGAACGCTTCGATAAGACGGTAGGCAATGTGGCGTATCACGCATATCAGAGCTTCAAAACAGGCGAAGTCACACCGCAGATTGCACACAAACTCGGCGTAGAACTTGCCAAAAGAATGTGGGGCGACCAGTATCAAGTGCTGGTCGCTACGCACTTTAACACCGGCACATATCACAATCATTTGGTCATCAATTCGGTGAATATGTGGAACGGTAAGAAGTTTAACTGCAACGAGGGAGCATACTGGAAACTGCGCAGTATTTCCGATGAGCTTTGCAAAGAAAACGGTTTGACGGTTATTAAAAATCCCACAGGAAAGACGCCACGCAAGCTGTACTTTGCGGAAAAGAACGGCGAGCCTACCCGATACAATTTAATGCGTGAGGCGATAGATAAAGCGCTTACGATGAGTACAAATCCCAAAGCTTTTACCTATGTTATGAAACAGCTCGGATATGTAATCGACCTAAACCCATATCATAAGTACACCACCATTCGCTC
The DNA here is from genome assembly GCA_946554335.1 of uncultured Neglectibacter sp. Lineage (GTDB taxonomy): Bacteria > Bacillota > Clostridia > Oscillospirales > Acutalibacteraceae > Acutalibacter. The sequence goes on along the minus strand of CAMNSA010000001.1, from coordinate 245,117 downwards.
TGCCAACAGCAAGAAAGCAACTCGTTTGTACCGTTTGGGAGAAGCCTATGACCGAGATGCAATCTATGACCGAATGAAAGATACTCTGCGAAACAACCCGCAGGAAGCTTACCGCTTATACTATGAGTTTACCGAAAAAAAAGAGCTTCGGTGTAACAATTCAAAAGGCGCATTTTGTTAAAGGCAACTTAAAAACCGCCAAAAAGATTACGGGTCTTAAAGCATTGTATTTCAGATATTTATATCTGCTCGGCGTGCTGCCGAAAAACAAAAAACACAATCCGTTATCGCCCGAAATGCGTGAGGCTTGCCGTTGGCTTGACCGCCACACCGCACAGGTACAGCTCATTTGCGACAATCATTTGACCGATATTTTTTCGGTGGAAGCGTTTATAAAAAACGCAGATTCAGAAATTAATCTCATATCGGATTACCGCAAAATGCTCTACCGAGATATTGATTCTTGCCACAATCCCGATGAAAAAGCAAAGCTTGTTGCCAAGCGAGATGACTGCACAAAGGCTCTGGCTCAGCTACGAAAGGACAGGAAAACAGCGGCAAGAATTATAGATGACAACCCTAAAATCAAAGAAAACATTCTCATTGAGGAGAATATGCGAAGCCGATATTTCGGACTTAATAAATCAAGAAAGAGAGGATACGAACGATGACAAAACGAAAATCAGATTTTACTTTACCAACGCATTCGTTGGACGATTTGTTTTCCACGCAGGAAATGCGTGACTATGCAAAGCTTGAGCGTGTAAAGAACATACCGCTTGACGAGCTTCACCCTTTTAAGAATCATCCATTTAAGGTGCAGAACAACGAGGAAATGGAACGAATGATTGAAAGCATACGCAAATTCGGCACAATAACTCCGGCGCTTGCCAGACCTCTGCCTGACGGCGGATACGAGCTTATTTCGGGGCACAGAAGGCTTGCGGCGTGTCAGGTACTCGGATTTGAAACCATGCCGGTTATCGTCCGTGAAATGTCAGATGATGAAGCAGTAATCGCAATGGTGGATGCAAATCTGCAAAGAGAAACAATACTGCCAAGCGAAAAAGCCTTTGCCTATAAGATGAAGCTGGACGCCATAAAGCACCAAGGTAAAACTTCTGTGCAAGTTGCAGAGAAGTTGCTTAGTGTAGAAAAGGTTGCCGAAGAAGCCGGTGAAAGCAAAGACCAAGTGCGAAGATATATCCGCTTAACTTACTTAATTCCCGAACTGCTTTCAATGGTGGACGATAACAAAATCGCTTTCAACCCTGCGGTTGAAATCTCCTATCTTGACCGTGATGAACAGCTCACTTTGCTTGACGCAATCAATATGAATGACTGCACACCGTCACACGCACAGAGTATCAGGCTGAAGAAAATGTCACAGGACGGCTTGCTTACCGCCGATGCTGTCTATGCTGTTTTATCGGAAGAAAAACCAAATCAAAAGGAACAAATCAAGCTGCCTCGTGATGAGCTTCGCAAATACTTTCCGCAGAATTACAGCGATGAACAAATCAAACGAGATATTTTGAAAGGCTTGGAACTTTTGAAACGCCAACGAGAGCGCAACAGAGACGCTCGCTAATTCGAACCAAAGTGTACAGCGGGTGACTTTTGCAGAATGGAAAGAACTATGCCGGCAAGCTATAATAGGCTTGTCGGTGTAGGTCTTCCCTGTGACGTACAATGAAAGGAGTTAAAAACAATGGTATCAGGACACCTACAAGTTAAAAAAGGTTTTTATTATGTAGTGCTGAGCTACTATAACAACAACGGAAAACGCCGTGTGAAATATTTTTCCACGGGACTGCCCGAAAAGGGAAACAAACGAAAAGCCGAAGCCGAGCTTGCACGAATCAGAAGTGAATTTGTACCGCCGCAGGAAGTCGGCGAGCTCGCTTCCGATATGCCGTTTGCAGACTATCTGCTTGAGTGGTTGGAAATCGTCAAGGTGCGTGTTAAAGCAACCACTTTCAGCTCTTACGAGCAAATGGTGAAATCGGTGATTGAGCCGTATTTTCGTAAGAAGGCGGTAACGCTTCAGGGATTGGAGGCAAGACACATTCAGCAATTCTATTCCGAAAAGCTGAAAACAGTCAAGCCAAACTCGGTTATTCACTATCACGCCGTTATTCATCAGGCGCTGAAATATGCAATGAAAACCGACCTTGTTACGCAGAATGTGGCAATGAAAGTGGATCGCCCGAAAAAGAATGATTTTCAGCCTGTATTCCTTGATGCAGAAGAACTGAAACACTTATTTGAAGTAGTCAAAGGGACAAAGCTGGAACTTCCTGTTTTAGTCGCCGCTTTCTACGGCTTGCGTCGTGGCGAGGTCTGCGGACTGAAATGGGACGCCATTGACTTTGAGCGTGGTACAATCACTATAAGGCACACGGTCACATCGTTGCAAGTGGACGGAAAAACAAAAATGTACGCACAGGACTCTGCCAAAACAAAGTCCAGTATTCGTACACTTCCGCTTGTCGGCAGCTTTGCGGAATATTTCAAAGAAGTAAAGGCGGCACAGGAAGTCAACAAAAAGGTCTGCGGCAATTGCTACAACTACGAATATGACGGTTATGTCTTTGTGGATGAGCTTGGGAATTTAATGCGACCGGATTATCTGACAAGCTATTTCCCACAGTATATCCAAAAGCACGGTTGTAAAAGAATGCGTTTTCACGATTTAAGGCACAGTTGTGCAAGCCTGCTTCTTGCGAACGGCGTACCGCTGAAACAAATTCAAGAGTGGCTGGGACACAGCGATTTTTCCACCACCGCTAATATCTATGCCCACCTTGACTACTCTTCAAAACTGTCTTCTGCAAAGGCAATGGTCAGCGGAATGGCACTTCCCGAATCGGTGAATTTCGGCAGCAAGTGGACCGAAATTTCAGACGATGGCGGAAAGAACTGATTTTTACGGTTCGAATACGCCGAAATGCCCGAAATCGCCTTGTTCTTTCCAAAAAACAGGCTGTTCTTTCCATGGTTTTGAGCCGATTTTGAGCAAACGAGCAAAAAAGAAAAGTCCAGCAAACCCGCTTGTTTACTGGACTTTTTGGCGGAGAGTTAGGGATTCGAACCCTAGGTTCCTTTTGGGAACACAGCATTTCGAGTGCTGCACCTTCGACCACTCGGACAACTCTCCGTGTATGTAATTCCGCATTTCTTCCAAAAACTTTTGGAAAGAACTGACGGAAAGAACAACAAAATATTCAATTTTCGAACCGGAGAAAACCCCTGAATTTACGGGCTTTTTAAGCGGAGCAAACAGCCAACTCTTCAAAAAATTTCGAGTCAGGCCCGTTATGACCACTTCGATACGCCTCCGTGTGACCGTGATCCGGTTGTCCGGCGGGCCCCGCTTGAACGGAGCTTGAGCCGTTTTTACACTGGATATTTTAGCCTGAGGCCGGAAAAAAGTCAAGCGATCTTCCAAAACTCCCACTATGCCTGCTTTTCCGTTCCTCCCTCGATCCGTTTTAGGCGCCGAAGCTGAAAAATCTTCTCCTCCTATCCCTGCGATCCCGCTTTTTTCGCTCCTTTCTGCCGGTAGAAAACAAAGGGAGATCGCAAAAAGGTTGACACACAAGGCCATATAAGGTTAAAATATAGGGGAACCCTTCATTTTTTGGGGAAATACGCGCGATCTGCGATATTTTACAGAGAAAGCGGGTCAATCTTCTATGAAGCAGAAGCTTTTTTCCGGTTGTCGGCTCATGGCGCTCTGGATTTGCGCGGCGTTGGCGGCGACGATATTTTCCGGCTGTGAGAATCTGCCCGGTATGGCCTCCACCGCGACGGTGACTGGAGAATTCCCGGTAGAGGTCAACGGCGTTACCATCTCTTCCAGGCCTCAAAAGGTAGTAGTCCTCTCCCCCAGCCTGGCCGATGTGGTCGCGGCGCTGGGATATGAAACTCAGCTTGCTGCGGGAGTGGAATCCTGCACGCAGGATACGCTTCGGGATTTGCAGAAGATCCCGGAAAACGACTATCAGGCCATCATCAACATCGGGCCGGACCTGGTACTGGGGGAGTCTTTCGACTCCAACCTGACCTCTGCCCTCTCCGGGGCCAATATTCCCATGCTGGCCATCAATCCTGCCGTAAACCGCACAGACTTTGAACGCCTTTATTCCGAAGTCTCTTCCGCCTTTGCCGGAGGCGGCGCAGGCCACGACGCCGGAGTGGACTGCGCGCAGGATATTTTTATAGTGCTGGACAACATCAACCGCGTTGTACCTAAGGACAAAGTGACTACCGCCTGCTATCTTTACGACCTGCAGGGCAGCGCGGTGACCGGCGATATGTTTGCCAGCACCATCATGTCCTGCGCCGGTGTGACCAACGCTTTCAACAGCTACACGGGAAGGCAGTACGATTTTGATGCCCTGCGCATTTCCAATCCCAATATTATTTTCTGCGCGCCCGGCCTTAAGACGGAGATCCTGCGGGACTCCCGTTTCACCAATTTCCAGGCTGTGAGAAACAACGCGATTTATGAATTGGAACCCAGTCTGATGGAGCTTCAGGGCAGAACGGTGATCGAAGCGGCCTACGAGATCTGTGCCTCCTCCTTTCCGGAGCTTTTGGAGGAAAACTCCACAACCGTGAGCCTGCCCCCGAATGAACCTTCCGCTCCCGCTGTTTCCGTGCCGGAAACCACTGTCTCTTATCCGGAGCTCTCCGAGGGAGAGTCCAGCGAGGATGTGCTGGCGCTTCAGACCAGGCTGGACGAGCTGGGATATCTGGACACCGAATATGACGGGCATTACGGCGAGTACACAGCCAACTGCGTGCGGGATTTCCAGGAGACCAACAGTCTCCCGGTCACCGGAGTGGCCGATCAGGCCACCCAAGCCCTGCTGTTCTCAGATAGTGCCCTCCCCAAAATAGTGACCTCCTCTTCCAGCGAAGAGGGAACTGATTGAGTTTTTCTTTGATAGATCGGCTTTTTACAAGTCATATATCCTCTCGGGAGCATCGTTTTTCGATGCTCCTTTTTCTTGCAAAACACGGAGAATTCCTCAAAGGCCTCTCCCAATTTTCTCCAAAATGTGATAAACTCTCCTTTGGAAAGATCTCTGAGCGGAGGTAAAGCCATGACAGAAGCGGAACAGAGAATAGCGGCGAAACAGTTTGCCGAGGACTGGAAAAACAGGGGCGACGAGAAGCAGGAAACAGCGCTGTTTTGGACTGCCCTGCTTTCCAAGGTGTACGGTGTTCCAGAGCCGGATAAGTTTATCCGGTTTGAGCTGCCCGTCAAGCTGGGGCACACCAGCTTTATAGACGGCTATATTCCCTCCACCCGTGTGCTCATTGAACAGAAGGGCAAGGAAATTGACCTAAAAAAAGGCTATCAGCAGTCAGACGGCAGTATGCTGACTCCCTTCGGACAGGCAAGAAGATATGCGGGATACCTTCCTCACGACATGAATCCCCGCTGGATCGCGGTGTGTAACTTTTGGAGCTTTGAGATACACGACATGAACCGGCCCAATGAGGAGCCGGAAATCGTGCTGCTGGCCGACTTGGAGAAGGAGTTTCATCGTCTGAATTTCCTTGTGGACATGGGAAACGAAAATATCAAAAAAGAAATGGAAATTTCCTTACAGGCCGGAGAGCTGGTGGGGAAGCTCTATGACGCGTTACTCAAGCAATACCAGGACCCGGAAAGTCCGGAAGCTTTAAAAAGCCTGAATAAGCTGTGCGTGCGGCTGGTGTTCTGCCTGTATGCCGAGGACGCCGGGATTTTCGGGCGGCGCAATATGTTCCACGACTATCTGCGGGAAACTCCGGCCAACGGTGTCCGTAAAGCTTTGGCAGAGCTTTTCAAAATTTTAGATACAAAGCCGGAGTATCGGGATAAATATCTTGCTGATGATAATCCTGTTTTGGCGGCTTTTCCATATGTAAATGGTGGGTTATTTGCGGATGAAGAGATTGAAATCCCGCCTTTTACAGAAGAAGTGAAACAACTTTTACTGGAACGGGCCAGCGAGGACTTTGACTGGTCTGCCATTTCTCCCACCATCTTTGGAGCGGTATTTGAAAGCACCCTGAACCCGGAGACCAGAAGAAGCGGCGGGATGCACTATACTTCCATTGAGAATATTCACAAGGTGATAGACCCGCTGTTTCTGGACGAGCTGAAAGCAGAGCTTGCGGAAATCCTTTCTGAGACCGTGGAGAAGACGAGAAAAAGCAAGCTGGAAGCCTACCAAAAGAAGCTGTCAAGCCTGACATTTTTAGACCCTGCCTGCGGAAGCGGGAACTTTTTGACGGAAACCTATCTCTCTCTGCGCAGGCTGGAAAACCAAGTCATTTCCGAGCTCCGGCATGGGCAAACGTCTTTTGGAGAAGTGCAGGAGAAAAACCCCATTCAGGTTTCCATCGGGCAGTTTTACGGCGTTGAAATCAACGACTTTGCCGTGACGGTGGCGAAAACCGCCCTCTGGATCGCGGAAAGCCAGATGATGAAGGAGACGGAAGACGTGGTACACATGAGCCTTAATTTCCTTCCTCTGAAAAGCTACGCCAATATCATAGAGGGCAACGCCCTGCGGCTGGATTGGAATGAAGTCGTTCCCAAAGAAAAGCTCAATTATATCATGGGGAATCCTCCGTTTGTGGGCTTTAAGTTTGCAGATAAAGAGCAAAAGGCGGACATGCAGGAAGTCTTTGCAAAATCTATCAAGCCAGCACTCTTGGATTATGTTTGCTGTTGGTATAAAAAGGCTGCTGACTTTATTCAAGGGACGAATTGCGAAGTTGCCTTCGTTTCTACAAACTCCATTACCCAAGGTCAAATGGTAGGTGACATATGGAGTTTGCTTTTAAATCAATACAATTTAAATATCAATTTTGCATGGCGCACATTTGTATGGGCAAGTGAATCAAGTAATATAGCCAATGTCCATGTGGTTATTGTTAGCTTTGCTTGCTTTGCTCGAACAAATAAAGTTATTTATATGGGTGGAACATCGAAAGTCGTATCCAATATTAGCCCATATTTAATAGAAGGAGAGAATATTCTAATTACAAGCCGTAAACAGCCGATTTGCGCGGTTCCTGAAATCTCTATGGGCAACCAGGCAATGGATGGCGGAAACCTTATCATTGAAGAATCCGATTATGCGGGTTTTATAGAAAAAGAACCATCTGCTATACCTTTTATCAAGCGCTATATGATGGGATATGAATTTATCAATAATAAAAAGCGATGGTGCCTATGGTTGGTCAATTGCTCACCAGCGCAACTAAGAGAAATGCCACATGTACTAAAAAGAGTAAAAGCTGTACAGGAAATGCGGGCTTCCAGTAGTGACCCTGGAGCAAGGAAAAAAGCAGAAACGCCTACACTATTTAGAGAACAGCGTAACCCCGCAAAATTTATAGCTATTCCGATTGTTTCTTCTGAACGAAGGAGATATATTCCATTAGGATATTTAGATGATTCTGTGATAGCTGGTAATAAACTTTTTATTGTATCTGATGCGGAATTGTATCATTTTGGTGTTTTGATATCAAATGTACATATGGCATGGATGCGAACAGTTGCAGCAAGATTGAAATCGGATTATACATATTCAAAAGATGTGGTCTACAACAACTTCCCCTGGCCTACACCTACCAAAGAACAAAAGGCCAAAATAGAAGAAACGGCCCAGGCTATTCTGGACGCCCGCGCCCTTTATCCTGATTCCAGCCTTGCCGATCTGTATGACGAAACCACCATGCCGCCGGAGCTTCGCAAAGCGCACCAAAATAATGATAAAGCCGTTATGCAGGCTTACGGCTTTGATGTGAAAACCATGACGGAATCAAGCTGTGTTGCGGAGCTGATGAAGCTTTACCAAAAGCTGACGAAGTGACAAAGTTCCATCCCTTCCCCTTCTGGAAACAAAGGAAGCTTTTCTAGAACACGCCCTCTCCGTCGCGGCATAGCCGCAACGGAGGGGATAAAAATTTAGAACGCAAAAGTCGACCTCTCAGTCTGCTTTGCAGACAGCTCCCCTTACGCAGGGGAGCCAAGGTCAAGGGCCTGCCCCTTCAGGCGCTGCGCGCCAGTTCCCCTTAGAGTCAAGGGGGGCCGTTCTCCAGGCCTTCTCTAACGACTAATATCTAAAAACTACCAACTACACCCTTTACTTCAAGGAAGGGTTATAGTATGATAAGCCCAGTACTACCAGGCGCTTATAGGGCGGCTGTTTGGGAGGAATTTTTCACTATGGTCATAACACGGGACAAGTCCTTTTACCGCACTCTCTTTCTGCTGGCGATCCCCATTTCCCTGCAAAACCTCATCACCTACGCCGTGAATCTGGCGGACAATGTGATGATCGGCAGCCTGGGAAACGACGCCATTTCCGGCGTGTACATGGGCGGACAGCTGCAGACGGTTTTGCAGATGTTCATCGGAGGTATCGAGGGGGCTATTTTGATCCTCGCCGCGCAGTATTGGGGAAAAAAGGACACGAAAAGCATCCGCAGGGTGGTGTCCATCGGCATCAAGTTTGCTGTTCTGGTGGGCTTTTTGCTCACGCTGGTCGCGGTGATCTTCCCCCGGGAGATCATCGGGTTCTTTATAGGGGACCCGGGCGTTATCTCTGAGGGCGCGGACTATCTGCGCATTGTGGGGTCAAGCTACCTTTTCTTCTGCCTTTCTCAGGTGATGATCGTCTCTATGCGAAGCGTGGAGACGGCCAAGATCGGCATGTACATCTCCATTATGGCTTTAGTGGTCAATGTGTCTCTCAACTACATTCTGATTTTCGGCAAGCTGGGACTTCCGGCCATGGGCGTGAGAGGAGCGGCCTGGGCCACGCTGATCTCTCGCTTCCTGGAGGCCTTTGTCAGTATCTTCTATGTGCTGGTCATCGACAAAAAGCTGAAATTCTCCCTCAAGGATCTTTTGCATACAGACCTTACGCTGTTGAAGGACTTCCTGCGCTACGGGCTGCCGGTGATCGGCGGACAGCTGGTGTGGTCCGTCAATATGCTGGCCAACTCCAAGATCATGGGCAGCTACAGCTCGGCGGTGGTCACCGCCGTGAGCATCACCAACATGCTCCACAACCTGATCTATGTCTGGATGAACGGCCTTTCCTCCGCCGTGGGGATCATTACCGGAAAGACAGTGGGGGCCGGAAAGACCGAGACCATGAAGGAATACGCCAAGACCGTGCAGATCATCTTCCTGATCGTAGGCGTGCTGTCCGGCATCGCCGTATTCTTCAGCCGCGACCTGTTCATCGGCTTCTACAAGACGGACCTGGCGGCCCAGGAATACGCGAGGCAGTTCATCAACGTGATCACGGTCACCATCGTGGGCACCTGCTATCAGGCGGCCTGCCTCTTCGGCCTGGTAAAGTCCGGCGGCGATATCTCCTTTGTCTTTAAGAACGACACGATTTTCGTATTCTGCGTTCTGATCCCCTCGGCGCTGATCGCGAGGGCCATGGGGGCCGCTCCCTGGATCGTGTTCGCCTGCCTCAAGTGCGACCAGATCCTGAAATGCTTTGTGGCGGTGGTGAAGATCAACCGCTTTAACTGGATGAAAAACCTGACCCGCCCCGCGGAGGAAGAAACGCAGGAAGGAGCCTTGTCCAATGAGAAAAACGGGGACGCAGTTTAAAGGGAGCCTGATGCTGCTCATTTGCGCCTTCATCTGGGGCACCGCCTTTGTGGCTCAAAGCGCCGGGATGGATCATCTTGGCCCCTGCACTTTTAACGGCGTGCGCAACTTCATCGCCTGCATTGCCCTTTTGCCGGTGATCTTTGTCAGCTCCAGAATGGAGAAAAAAGTCTCCGAAAAAGAGGAAGCTTTCCTGCAAAACAGGCAGGCAGAGAGAAAAACTCTCCTTTTAGGCGGAGTTCTCTGCGGGCTGTTTCTCTGCACGGCCAGCCTGTTTCAGCAGTTTGGCATCAAGGAGACCTCCGTGGGAAAGGCCGGATTTCTGACGGCTCTTTATATCGTCATCGTCCCCGTGCTGGGGATCTTCCGGAAAAAATTTCCCCGCTTCCCGGTATGGATCGGGGTGGGACTGGCTTTACTTGGCACCTATCTTCTCAGCGTCAAGGAGGGCTTTTCCATTTCCGGCGGAGATACGATGGTCATGATCAGCGCGGTGCTTTTTTCCTTTCACATTCTGGTGGTGGACCATTTTTCTCCCCGGGTGAACGGGATCCTGCTTTCCTGGATCCAGTTTTTCGTCAGCGGCGTCATCTCCCTCACCATCGCCCTGATTTGGGAAAAGCCCCAGCTCTCCTCCATCGGTCAGGGTTTGATCCCCCTGCTTTACACCGGCGTGCTTTCCAGTGGGGTGGGGTATACCCTGCAGGTGCTGGGCCAGAAGCGGGCCAGCCCTACGGTGGCCTCTCTGATCTTGAGCCTGGAATCGGTGTTTGCCGCTCTTTCCGGCTGGGCCATCCGGGGAGACGCGCTGTCCCTTCGGGAATGTCTTGGATGCGCGCTGGTATTCTGTGCGGTGATCATCGCACAGCTTCCCGAAAGCCGCAGAAAAAATAAAATTACTTCCTCTCAATATTACAAAGAAAAGGACGGAGCAGTATGAGAATTTTAGAGACGGAAAACTATGAAGAAATGAGCGTTCTTGCCGCTCGGATCATCGGGGCTCAGGTGCTTTTAAAGCCGGATTGTATTCTGGGGCTTGCCACCGGAAGCTCTCCTATCGGCGCCTATCAGGAGCTGGTGAGGAACTATCAGAAGGGGCTTCTGGACTTTTCCGGGGTGCGCACGGTCAATCTGGACGAATACTGCGGCCTCGCTCCGGAAAACCCCAACAGCTACCGCCATTTCATGGACGAGAACCTGTTTGACAAGATTAACATCAAAAAAGTAAACACCTTCCTGCCGGACGGCATGGCTCAAAACCCGGAGCAGGAAAGCGCCCGGTACGAGGCCTTGGTGACCTCTCTGGGCGGGGCAGACCTGCAGCTTCTCGGCATCGGGAGAAACGGGCATATCGGCTTTAACGAGCCCTGCGATCACTTCCCCAAGGACACCCATCCGGTGGCTCTCACCCAGAGCACCATCGAGGCCAATTCCCGGCTCTTTGAGCGAAAAGAGGACGTGCCCTCCAAAGCCATTACCATGGGCGTGGGCACCATTATGAAGGCCGATAAAATTCTGCTGATTGCCGGAAAAGAGAAAAAGGAGATCATCGAGGAGGCGCTGTTCGGCAAAGTAACTCCGCAGGTTCCCGCTTCCGTACTCCAGCTTCATAAAGATGTGACCGTCATCATCTGCAAATCATAAAGGAGGAACCAGGTATGAACGAGCGAGCTCTTCCCAATGTCCTGCAAGGAACGAAAAATGCGGTTTTCACCTCTCAGAAGGAATGGGAACAGGAAAGGGAAAGCCTTCTTTCTCTTCTAAGCCGCGAGGAGTACGGCTTCCTGCCCCCCGACCCCCAAAGGCTTTCCTTTCGGCTGTTGGAAAAGCAGGAGGATTACTGTGCCTCCAAGGCGGTTTTTGAAAAATGGGAAGCCACAGTAGGGATGGGAGAAAAGGAATTTTCCTTCCCGTTTTTCGCAGTCGTCCCCACCGGCGTAAAAAAGCCCATGGCTTTTTTGCACATCAATTTCAGAAACAATGTGCCGGATTTTTACATGCCTACGGAAGAGATCGTGGACGGGGGCTTCGCGGTGTTCTCCTTCGGCTATGAGGACGTGACAAAGGATAACGGCGATTTCTCCGACGGTCTCGCCGCTCTGTTCCCCAGGGCTTCAGGAGAAAAAGACCTTCCCGGCAAGATCTCCCTCTGGGCCTGGGCGGCCATGCGGGTGATGGACCACATCGTTTCCAGAGAGGATATCGACACGAAAAATGTGGCGGTCATCGGCCACTCCCGTCTGGGAAAAACCGCCCTCTGGGCTGGGGCAAACGACCCGCGCTTCGCCTTTGTGATCTCCAATGATTCCGGCTGCAGCGGCGCCGCCGTCACCCGGGGAAAACAGGGGGAGAAGATCCGCGATATCACCACCGTCTTTCCCTTCTGGTTCTGCGACAACTATCGGAAGTACCAGGACAGGGAGGAAGAGCTTCCCTTTGACCAGCATTTCCTTCTCGCTCTGATCGCCCCCAGGAAGCTGTATGTATGCAGCGCAAAAGAGGACCTTTGGGCCGATCCGGCCTCAGAGCTTCTAAGCTGCCGGGAGGCGTCAATCGTCTACGAGCTTTACGGCCTGAAGGGGCTGATCTGCCCGGAGGAAGCGCCTATAGCAGACGCTGTTTTTCCGGAAGGGACTATCGGCTACCATATCCGCAAGGGCACTCACTACCTGAGCCGCTATGACTGGCAGCGGTTTATGGAGTTCCTGCGTAAGCACCGGAATTAAGCGTTTTCAGGCACTGTTCGGAGTCTGCACCGGAGATGTTTTTTCCTTTTTGAAAAATTTTTTCAAAAAGCCTGTTTTTCAGGGAAAAGGGCTTGACTTTCTCCTTTGTTTCTGGTGTAATGGAGCCAACCAAGTCTCCCCTTTTTTCGGGGAGTAAAAGGAGTTGTTTTTTATGAAAGAATTTCCCCGCACTACAGTGGGAGGCGTTTCTCTCTCCCGGATGCTCATTGGCTCCAACTGGCTTTTGGGCTACAGCCATACCAGTGTATCCGCTGATGAAATGATCAAGCGCCGCTATGACACGGCGGAAAAGTTCAAGCCCATACTGGAGGCCTATTTGAGCCACGGCGTGGACACGATGATGGCCCCCTTCGGGAACTCCCCGGAGCTGATGAAAGCCATTCACGACACCGAGCAGAAGATGGGCCGTGAGATCATTCTCATCGACACGCCCATCATCAATGTGGACGATACGGCCGAAGGCCGTAAGGAAGCGCAGAAAACCATTCAGGAGTCTGCCGATCGGGGCGCGAAGTTCTGCCTCATTCATCACTCCTCCGCCGAGCAGCTGGTCAACAAGAACCTCTCTCAGATCTGCCGCCTGGACGATTATACCAAGATGATCCGGGACGCCGGTATGATCCCCGGCCTTTCCGCCCATATGCCGGAGCTCATCGTCTATTCGGACGCCAACGGCTATGATGTGGAGACTTATATCCAGATCTTCAACTGCATGGGCTTTATGATGCAGGTGGAAATCGAGACAGTGGCCTCCATCATTCAAAATGCCAAAAAACCGGTGATGACCATCAAGTCCATGGCCGCCGGGCGCTGCTCTCCCTATGTGGGCCTCACCTTCTCCTGGAACGTGATCCGGGACAAGGATATGGTGACGGTAGGCGCGTTCTCAGCGGACGAGGCCGAGGAGGATATCGAGATCTCCATGGCCGCTTTGGAGCACCGCTTCCCCAACCTGGAAAAGCGCTCCAGCCCCAACCAGAACCAGGCGGCTTTCGGCAAGGACTGATATCCGGGTAAAACCAAAAACAAACAACAGGCGGCACAATCTTTTGATTGTGCCGCCTGTTGTTTTGCTGGATTTTTATTTTCTGATGAATCGGCCGTTTGACTACTTTTCGGCAAGCTCCGGATCCAGCGCCTGTGCCGCTTTCATCATCAAAGCGCACTCCATGCGCTTGCGAAACAGCTCACAGCCATATTCATATATTCCGTGAATGTCTCCCTGAGCATGCAGCGCATTGGCCGCACAGCCGCCGGAACAATAGAATTTGGCCCAGCAGTCCTGGCAGGCCGGGCGGGCGTACACATTGCAGAGCTTAAACTCATCCCGCAAGGCAGTATTGGTGACCCCCTGCCAAATATCGCCCAGCTTATACTTTTCCTCTCCCACGAACTGATGGCAGGGGTACAGGTCTCCCCAGGGGGTGACGGCCATATACTCCGTGCCGGAGCCGCAGCCGGAGATTCGCTTGTAGATGCAGGGGCCGTGGGCAAGGTCGATCATATAGTGATAAAAGGTGATGGGCTTTCCCTCCCTTTCCCGGCGAAGCATATCCTTTGCCAGCAGCTCATACTGCTCAAACAGCACAGGCAGATCCTCTTCGGTGAGGGCGCAGGGATCCCCCTTTTTGGCCACCACCGGCTCCATGGAAAGCTCCGTAAAGCCCAGATCATCCGCCATATGAAAGAGGTCGTTGGTGAAATCTGTATTATAGTGAGTAAAGGTGCCGCGCATATAGTAATTCTTGTCGCCGCGATTTGCCACCAGCTTCTGGAACAAGGGCACGATGCGGTCATAGCTGCCAGCGCCTGTGCTGTCCTTTCGGAAGCGGTCGTTTACCTCCTTCCGGCCATCCAGGCTCAGCACCACATTATAGCACTCCCGGTTCGCCCATTCGATCACCTCGTCTGTGATCCCCACGCCGTTGGTGGTAAGGGTAAAGCGGAAGTTTTTTCCCTTTTCCTTTTCGATGCTTCTGGCGTAGGCCACCAGGTCCTTGCAGACCCCGAAATTCATCAGCGGCTCGCCCCCAAAGAAATCCACCTCCAGGTTTCTTCTGGTCCCGGAATTCTCTATGAGAAAATCCAGCGCCCGTTTCCCGGTTTCAAAGCTCATCAGCGCCGCCTGTCCGTGAAATTTTCCCTGGGCGGCAAAGCAGTATTCGCAGTTCAAATTGCAGGTGTGGGCCACATGGAGGCACAGGGCCTTGACCACTGTGCTGCGGCTTTTCAGATCCAGCGCCTTTTCTTCATAGGCCTCCTGAGAGAACAGACGCCCCCGGGCCTTCAGCTCTTCAATATCGGAGAGCACGCTCAAAAGCTCCTCTTTCTCCCCCAGCTTCTCTTCCGAAAGCCGGGCCCTTACCTCTTCCTGCGAGAGGCCCTGATCTAAAAGCTCGATAGCCCGGAAGCTTAACTCATCTACCACATGGATGCTGCCGCTGGGCACATCCAGCACCATATTATATCCATTTAGCCGATATTGATGGATCATCCCGTTTTTCCTTTCCCAAACAGCCTGTTTTTTACAGAAATATGCCGGAACGCAGAAGCGTTCCGGCATATCTTTCAGAAGGCCGGCTCCCGGCGGCTTTCCGCCCCGAGGGACATAGCCTCCAGCTCGTCAATCATTCCTCTTCGTTTGCCTTTTCACACTGCTGGTTGGCAATGCCGCAGCTGGTTTTGCAGGCGCTCTGGCAAGAGGTCTGACATTCTCCGCAGCCGCCGTTTACAGCGCTCTGGGCCAGATCACGAGTATTGAGCGTTTTGATATGCTCCATGGTACACGCCTCCTTCTCTTGTTTCTGTGCTCTAAGTATATACGAATCCCGGGCAGGTGTCAAGGGAGGAAGGGGGAAGCCCTTTGGGAAATTACCCGCAAAATTTCCTCGTCCCCCGTGACGGTGTGGGAGAGCCGCTCTCCCCGGTCTCTTTTCCAAAGGGCAAAGCGGACAAACTCCTCAGTCACCTCTTCTCCCGGCGTGAGCAGGGGAACTCCCGGGGGATAGCTCCACACATATTCTCCCGAGACCCTTCCGGCGGCCTCACACAGGGGAACATCCTCCCCGGGAAGAGACCTTGCCTGTAAGATGGTATAGTAGCTTTTTCCGGGAGCGGGCAAAGAAGGGATTTCCTGCCGCCCGCCTCCTTCCTTCCGAGAAATCTCAAAAAGCGCTTTGGAAAAGCTCAGAAGCGTCCCCTTTTTTTCTCCCAGCCCCGTCATGGCCAGCAGGTTTTCTCCCCCCGTCATCTCCACCTGAAAGCCCCAGCGGGAAAAAAGCTCTTCCGAAAGGGAGGCCCCGCTTCTTCCCAAGGTTTTTCCGCTGACCAGCAGCTTGCCCGGGTCGAAATCAAAGATTTCCGGGTGAGCTTCCGGACGATCCTTCCCGTGACACAGCACCCGGAGCCCGGAAAGCCCCCGAATGTTTTCGTCAAAGACCCAAAGGGCCTCCCGCCAGGAGCGCAAAAGCTCTCTTCCCCGGTTTTGCAAAAAACCTGTACAGCCGTCCAGAGAAGCCATCAGCGGGTAGGAGGGAGAGCTGGTCTCAAAGACATCCAGCTCCCGGGAAATGGCCTTGGGGTCTGTCAGGGTGGAATTTCGGTTCCAGTGCATCCAGGCGCTCTGGGTCAGGCTGGGCAAAGTCTTGTGGGCGCTTTGCACCACCACATCCGCGCCCTGTTCCAGCGCGGAGGGCGGGAACGGCCTTTCCCGATCTTCCGGAAAAAGGCCCAGATGGGCTCCGTGCGCCTCATCCACCAAAAGGGGAACGCCATGGCTGTGGCAGATCCGGGCAATCCCCGCAATATCCGAAAGGATCCCCTCATAGGTGGGGCTTGTCAGGATCACGCAGGAAGCCTTCGGACATTCTCTCAAGGCGCTCTCCACCGAGGCGGGAGAGACCGAGCCGTAAATATTCCAATCGCTGAGATAGTCCGGCAGAAGATAGCAGACCGAAAGCCCGCAAAGCTCCGCTGCGTGGTAGACGGACTTGTGACAGTTTCGCGCCGCGATCACCGTCCCGTTTTGGGGGACAAGGGCCCGGATGGCGCTGAGAAGCCCGCCTGTGCTGCCGTTTACCAGATACCAGGTTTTCCCCGCCCCGTACAGGGCGGAGGTGCGCTCCATGGCCTCCTTCAGGATCCCCCTGGGGTCGTGAAGGTCATCCGTCAAAGGCGTTTCCGTCACGTCCCAGCGGTAGGGAAGCCCCGGCACAGGTCCCGGTCCCCGCTTGTGCCCCGGCATATGAAGGGGAACCGTCTGCGTGGAAAACGCCTCCAGCTGTGTTTTTAAAATATGCTCGTCCAACCGGCCTCTCCTTTTCTCTGCAAAACGATGTAAATCAGACGCTACAGGCTTCCGCCCAGGAATTGCAAAGTCTGCTCCTGAAGCTGCTGCACATGGCAGAGCTTGGCATAGATGCCGTCGCGCTGCAAAAGCTCCTCATGGGCGCCCTGCTCCGCGATCTTTCCCTGATGCAGCACTAAGATCCGATCGGCCCGCATAACCGTGGAAAGACGGTGGGCGATGACGATCAGAGTCCGGGTGCCGGACAGCTCTTCAATGGCTTTCTGGATCTCGCACTCTGTCTCCGTATCCACCGCGGAGGTGGCCTCGTCCAGCACCAGAATAGGCGTTTTGCGCAGCACGGCTCTGGCGATGGCAAGGCGCTGCTTCTGCCCGCCGGAGAGACGGAAGCCCCGCTCTCCCACCACCGTCTCGTAGCCTTCAGGCATCTCTTTGATAAAGTCGTGGGCCCGGGCCGCCCGGGCCGCCTCTTCGATCTCCTCAGGGGAGGCGTCAGGCACTCCGTAGGCGATGTTTTCTGCAATGGTGCCGTTAAACAGGAAAGTGTCCTGCAGCACCAGGGAAATCTGGCTTCTCAAAGAGGAAAGGGTCACCTCTCGGATATCCTGCCCATCAATGCACACCCTTCCGGCGATGGGGTCGTAAAACCGCTCCAAAAGGGAGATGACCGTGGACTTCCCCACGCCGGTGGGCCCTACGATCGCAAGCATTTTTCCGGGAGCAGCCGTAAAGCTGATATCGTTTAACACCGGCTCCTCTTCCTGATAGAAAAAGCTTACTCCCTCAAAAGAGACCTCTCCCCTTTGAACGAGAAGTTCCTTCGCGTTTTCCGCTTCCTTTACATCAGACTCGGCGTCCAAAATATCGAATACCCGCACTGCGCTGGCATAGGCCATCTGCACATCCTCCACCAGCCGGGCCAGAATGGCCAGAGGCTGATAAAAAAGGCTCAAATACATGAGAAAGCCCACCACATCGGAAACCGCCAGGCTCTGCCGGGAGGCCATCAGGCCGCCCACGCCCACCACGATCACCGTGCCTAAAGAGGTGAGGAATTCGATGCCGGGGTTAAAAAAGGCGTTGGCGAAATTGGCCCGGATATTTACCTCGGAATAGCGCTTGCAGCGCTTCACCATCCTGTCGTGCTCCCGCTGTTCCTGGCCGAAGGTCTGAATCTCCTTCATTCCGGAGAGATTGTCCTGCAAAACGCCGTTGAGGGAACCCAGCACCTGCTGGTTGATGCGAAACAGCGGCGCGACCCGCTTGGAAAACTGCCCTCCCACCAGCACCACCAGGGGCACCGGAATGAGGGTGAGCAGAGCGAGCTGCCAGTTGATACAAAACAGCATGACGGCCACGGCTAAAACAATCAGCGCATTGCTGACCAGATCCGGCAGCGCATGAGCCACCAGGATCTCGATCTGCCGGGTGTCGTTGACCATTCTGCTCATCAGCTCGCCGGTCTGCTTATCCTGATAATACCTGAGAGACAGGCTTTGCAGCTTGTCGTACACCGTCAGGGTGAGTTCCGGCACAAAGCGCCAGGCCGCCAGATGGCTGATGGCCAGGCTGATGAAGCGGCACACCGCGCGCAGAAGATAGGCCGCCACCAGGACGATGGCGTAAAAGGCCAAAGTGTTGGCGGCAGGCCCTCCCGGCATCTCCAGAGAGGCCGTGAGCTTCCGCACGATCTCCGGCGTGACCAGATTCAACAGAGCGGCGCCGATAATGCCCAGGCTGGCGACGGCCAAAGTGCCCCAGTGGCGCTTTGCCATCAGCAGCAGCCTTGCGGTAAATCCTTTCTTTTCCAATGAGATCCCTCCAAACCCCAAAATTTCCAAAATGTTTTTCGGTCACGAGCCCTTTTCCAAAGCAATCACACCCGTGCGGGCGATCTCCCGGATGCCGTAAGGACGCAGCAGCCCGCAGAGCGTTTCGCACTTTTCATGCTCCCCCGCGAATTTCAGCGTGACCGTTCCCTTGGACACGTCCGCCACCTCCGCCTTCATCAGGGAGGCGATCTGATTGATCTCCCCAAAGCTCTGAGCCTCACAGGCGATCTTGATGAGCATCAGCTCGGCGCTGACAAAATCCTCTCCCAAAGAGCGCACCTTGATCACCGGGATCACCTTGTTGAGCTGCTTCTCCACCTGCTCTAAGATCCGGTCGTCTCCCTCCCCTACAATGGTCATCCGGGAAACGGTGGGATCCTCCGTGGTCCCCACTGCCAGGCTGTCAATGTTGTAGCCCCGGCGGGAAAAAAGAGACACCACCTTGGACAGCACGCCGGGCTGGTTCTCCACCAAAACCGACAAGGTATATTTCATGCTTCACTCCCCCTTTTCCTTCTACAAAGAAGGCGTTTCCGGATCCACTCTGCACACCAGCACGAAGGGCGTTTTGCTTTGGAGCATTTCCTCTGCAAGCCTTACGGCCTCCCTGTTGTTCCGGGCCAGGGCGCAGGGGATCCCGTAGGCCTTGCACAGAGCCACAAAATCCGGATTCCCGTCCATATGGGTGGCGATATGCCGCCCCCGGTAGGCCTTGTTCTGGTACTCCCGCACCATCCCCAGCCGCCGGTTGCCAAACACGATGACTTTCAGGGGCACATGACAGGCGCACACGGTGGCCAGCTCGCAGAAGCTCATTTGAAAGGCCCCGTCCCCCAGGACGGCCACCACCTGTCTTTGGGGCTTGGCAAGCTTGGCCCCCAGAGCCGCGGGCAGAGCGTAGCCCATGGTGCCCAGGCCCCCGCTGGTCAAAAAGCGGCCCTCCTTCTGGCTGAAATGGATGGCGGCCCAGATCTGGCTTTGGCCGGGGTCCGCCGCCAAAATAGCGTTGTCCTCCATTCTGTCCGAGAGAGCGCGGATAAAGGAGCGGGGATCCACCGCATCCTCCCGGTCCTCCCCTCGGGGCACGGCCCCCTCCTTATACCGGGTGACCTGCCGGATCCACTTATCGCAGGAAACGGGGCTTACCAGTTCCGTCAAGGAGGTGAGCACAGACTTGATATCTCCCACGATAGGGATATCCACCCGCATATTTTTGCCGATCTCCGCGGGGTCGATGTCGATGTGAATGATCTTCGCCTGCTCGGCGATCTGGTTGGGCACCGCGATAGCGCGGTCCCCCACCCGGGCTCCGCACAGCAGGATGAGGTCCGCTTCTCCAATGGCCCGGTTGGCGTAGGCTCTGCCGTAATTTCCGATCATGCCCAGATAGAGAGGGCTCTTCATGGGAGCCACGCCGATGCCCATCATGGTGGCTACCATAGGGATCCCGCTTTTCTTTGCGAAGGCCCGCATCTCTTCTCTAGCCCCCGCCAGCACCACGCCGCCTCCGCAGCAGATGATGGGGCGCTCGCACTCTTCAATGGCCTTTTGGGCTCGCTTGAGCTGCATGGGATGTCCTTTGGTTTTGGGCTTATAGCCGATGATATCTGCCTTCTCCGGATAGGAAAAGCTCACTAGCTGCTGCTCCTGCACATCCTGGGGCACATCAATGAGCACCGGGCCGGGGCGGCCGGTGGAGGCGATATGAAAGGCCTCCTTGAGAATACGGGGCAGGTCCTCCGCCTTTTTCACCAAGTAGCTATGTTTGGTGAAGGACTCGCAGGCCCCGGTGATATCCGCCTCCTGAAACACATCCCGCCCCAGCTGTTCCAAATTCACCTGGCCGGTGATGGCGATCAGGGGGATGGAGTCCATATAGGCGGTGGCGATCCCGGTGATGAGGTTGGTGGCTCCCGGGCCGGAGGTGGCGATGCAGACGCCGGGCCTTCCGGAAGCTCTGGCATAACCACTGGCCATATGGGCGGCGTTCTGCTCGGAGCGCACCAGCACATGGCGGATGGAAGAGTCGTACAAAGCATCATAAAAAGGGCAGATGGCAGCGCCGGGATAGCCGAAGGCAATTTTTACGCCTTCCGCCTCCAAACATTTTACCATCACTTGCGCGCCGCTGGGCATAGCTGATCTCTCCTGTCGTTTGATGGTCCGGTCCTCTTTTACTCTATGGACATCTGGGCGCAGGCGTTGAGACTCATGTCCGCCGTATTGCCCGCCAAAAATTCATAATATCCCTGGGAAGCGATCATGGCCGCGTTGTCCCCGCACAAGGAAAGCTCCGGCATCCAAAGGGTCCTCCCGGTCTTTTCACACAGCGCCTGAAGCTCTCTGCGCAGCAGCCGGTTGGCGGAAACGCCTCCGGCGATCACAAGCTTGTTTTCCCCGGTCTCCTCGGCGGCCTTCAGGAAATTTTCCGTGAGACAGCGCACCACAGCCTTGCGGTAGGAGGCGCAGAGGTCGGGAATAGACACCTCTTCTCCCCGCTGTTTCGCGTTGTGCAGCAGATTGAGCACCGCCGTTTTCAGCCCGGAAAAGCTGAAGTCCAGCGGAGCCTCCTCCACCTTGGGATGGGGCAGCCTGTAAGCGTCCTCCCTTCCGCTTTCTGCGATCCGGTCCAGCTCCACCCCGCCGGGATAGGGGATGCCCATGGCGCGGGCGGCCTTGTCAAAGGCCTCTCCCGCCGCATCGTCCCGGGTCCTGCCCAGAACGGAAAGCTGCGTGTAGCTTTTGACCTGAATGATGTGAGAGTGGCCGCCGGACGCCACCAGGCACAAAAAGGGCGGCTCAAGCTCGGGACTGGTGAGGTAATTGGCGGCGATATGTCCCCGCAGATGGTGGACCGGCGCCAGCGGAAGCCCGCTGGAAAGGGACAGCCCTTTGGCAAAATTCACTCCTACCAGAAGGGCGCCGATGAGTCCCGGAGCGTAGGTGACGGCAACGGCGTCCAGCTGGGACAAGCTTTTCCCGCTTTTTCTGAGCGCCTCCTCCACCACTCCCACGATAGCCTCGCTGTGTCGGCGGGAGGCGATCTCCGGCACGACCCCGCCGTAAATTTTATGCTCCTCCACCTGGGAGGCAATCACCGAAGAGAGCACGCGCCTGCCGTCTTCCACCACAGCCGCAGCCGTTTCATCGCAGGAACTTTCAATACCCAAAATTACCATAAATCATTACCTTCTATTCTTTTGCCGCTATCCATTGACTCTTAAAATTCCCGAAGGGAATTTTAAGAGGAAAATCCTTGGATTTTCCTTTGCGGCTCAGTGACTTCATTCATCCTCGTTATCGGGGCGATCGGGCTTTTTCACCATTCCTTTGTGAAGATCAGCGCGTCCTCCCGGGGTGCGGTGTAATACTTTTTTCGCAGTCCCACCTCCCGAAAGCCCAGCTTTTTGTAAAGACTGATAGCGGGCAGGTTGGACAGACGCACCTCCAGGGTAAGAGAATTCCCTCCCCTTTCCCGCACCTTCTTTTCCAGGGCATGGAGCAGCGCCGTGGCCACCCCCCTTTTTCGACACATGGGGAACACCGCGATATTATCGATATAGCCTGTGCCGCAGGCGTACTGCATTCCGCCGTAGCCCAGAACGACCATCCCGTCTACCGCCGTGAAAAAATAGGCAAGGGGGTTTTCCAGCTCATCCCGCAGCGCTTTTTCGTTCCAGGGCCTTTTAAAGCAGATCTTTTCCAATCTTGCGATCTCGGACAAATGCTCTTCCTTCATACTAACGATTTCCATCGCTTTGCTCCTCTTCAGACAGAAGCTGGGGAAACCGCAGAAAAAGGCTCTGTGCAAAATGTTCCAGCTCCTGCCGCAGCTTGTCCCGGCACCGGCGGTACTCCTCCACACTCTTCCCGAAAGGATCTTCAATATAGGCCGGAACATAGATCTTCTGAGGAGGTACTCCAGCCTGTTCCAATATGTAGCCGTGAGTCTCCGACATGGGGAAAAAGAAATCCCACATGGGGATCTCCTCCCCGGTCAGGCGTCTGGCCGTATGGCCGGAAAGATCTATCCCGATCTCCCTGCACACCGTTACGGCTTTGGGGGAAACCGGATCCCCCTCCACCGCGGAAAGCCCGGCGCTTTGGCACAGCACCTGCTCTTCCAGCCCCTTTTCCTGCATCATCCCGCGGAAGATCCCCTCTGCCATGGGGCTTCTGCAGGTGTTTCCCGTACAAACAAATAATATTTTCATGGACAATAAGGCTCCTTATTGATTTGAACCCCTCTATTTTACACTCTGCCCCACGAAAACTCAAGAGCCCTCAGCCCTTGGCATCATACCAGGTTTTCCCGGAACCGGCCTCGGCCACCATGGGAACCGAGAGGGATACCGCTCCCTCCATCTCCTCCACCAGAAGCTTCTTGACCTTCTCCTCCTCTTCCTTCGGGCACTCCACGATCAGCTCGTCGTGGACCTGAAGGATCAGCTTTGCCTGAAGCTTTTCCTGCTCCAGCCTGCGGGAGACCCGGATCATGGCGATCTTGATAATATCGGCGGCAGCGCCCTGGATAGGCATATTTCTGGCCACCCGCTCGCCGAAGGCCCGAAGGTTAAAGTTGCCGCTTCTCAGCTCCGGCAGATATCTGCGCCGCCCGAACATGGTCTCCACATATCCTGACTCTTTGGCGCTTTCCGACACCCTTTGCATATAGGCGTCCACGCCGGAATAATTTCCCAGATACTGCTTGATATATTCCTCCGCCTCCCGCCGGGACACCCCGATATCCTTGGAGAGAGAGAAGGCGCCGATCCCGTAGACGATGCCGAAGTTTACCGCTTTTGCCCGGCTTCGCATCTCGCTTGTGACCATGTCCTGGGGCATGCCGAACACCCTCGCCGCCGTGGAGGCGTGAATGTCTCTGCCCTCCTTGAAATCCTCCTGCATGGCCTGATCGTTGGCCACATGGGCCAGCACTCTCAGCTCGATCTGAGAGTAGTCCGCGTCCACCAGAACTCCGTTCTCGGCGGCAAAGAATTTCCTCAGCTCACGCCCCATGGGGGTGCGCACAGGGATATTCTGCAGGTTCGGCTCCGTGCTGGAAATGCGGCCCGTGCGGGTCTCGGTCTGGTTGAAGCTGGAGTGGATCCTCCCGTCCTCTCCCACCACCTTCAAAAGTCCGTCGCAGTAGGTGGAGCGAAGCTTAGCCACCGCCCGGTAGCGAAGTACCTCGTCCACCACCGGGTGGAGGTATCTCAGCTCCTCCAGCACATCGGCATTGGTAGACCAGCCGCTTTTGGTCTTTTTCCCGTGAGGGAGGCCCAGCTTTCCGAAAAGAGCCTCTCCCAGCTGCTTGGGAGAATTGATGTTGAAGGGATACCCCACCTGCTCCAAAATGGAGTTCTGCAATTCCTCCTCCTGGGCTTTCAGCTCTTCCCCGTAGGATCTGATGCTGTCCTTGTCTACATAAAAGCCCACCTGCTCCATCTGAGCCAGCACAAAGCTCAAAGGGATCTCGATATTCTCCAATAACTCCCGCTGGGAATTCTCATCGATCAGTCGAGATAGGGTCCGGCACAATTCCGGCATAGCCGCCGCCCCGTTTAATTCCGGAGCGCCGCAGTCCGGAACGGCCACGCCATATTCCGCGCACAGGCGCAGCACATCGTAGTCGGAGGCGGAAGGATTCAGAAGATAACCGGCAAGCGCCGTGTCCATCTCCACACTTTCCATTTTTACCCCCAGAGAAAGGGCTTTTCTGTGCAGAGGCTTTACCTCGTGGGTATATTTTTTGATTCTGGCATTTTGAAAGAAAGCCAGCAAAAATTCAGGCCTGGGCTCCGCGCGGTAAAGCGTGCTCCCCACGCGGAAAAGAAGGGAAAGGAGCTCGCCCTTTTCCCACTGCGCCAAAAAGTACGCTTCTCCCCGATCCTCCAGCCTGGGAAGCAGCGCCGCCGGATCCTTTAACTCCTCCACCGAAAGCTTTTCTCCCGATTCGGCGGTTTCTTCCGGCGATTTGAGGGCGTTGAGGCCGAATTTCTCCAACAGAGAAAAGAGCTCCAGCTTTACCATCAGCGCCGCCGCTTTCTGGGAGTCTCCCGCCTGAGGTACATAGTGCGCCGGCTGAGCGTCAATGGGGGCGTCTGTGCGAATCGTGCCCAGCTCATAGCTTAAAAAGGCGTTTTCCTTGGAATTTCTCAGCTTTTCCCGCATGGCGGGCTTAATTTCCAGAGTATCCAGCTCCTCATAAATGCGCTGGACGCTTCCAAACTTCTGGATCAGCTCTCCCGCGCCCTTCGGGCCGATCCCTGCCACGCCCGGAATACAGTCTGAGCTGTCCCCCTGGATCGCCTTGATATCGATCATCTGCTTTGGGGAAACTCCGTATTCCTCCATGATCTTTTCCTGATCATAGAGAGTCACCTGAGGCTGGCCGAACTTTGTGGTGGCCAGACGCACCGTCGTACACTCTGAAACGAGCTGCAGGCTGTCTCTGTCCCCGGTAGCGATCAGGCAGGTGTCTCCGTTTTTTTCGCAGGCGGCGGAAAGTGTTCCTAAAATATCATCGGCCTCCCAGCCCTCACAGGTGACGATCCGGTACCCCAAAGCTGTCAAAAGCTCCTTGAGCACCGGCAGCTGCTGGGCAAGCTCCGGGGGCATTCCTTTTCGGTTAGCCTTATAGCCCGCATATTGCTTGTGGCGGAAGGTGGGGGCTTTCCTGTCAAAGGCGATGGCCACGCCGTCCGGCTGCGTCTCCTCCCACACCCGCTTGAACATGGTGAGAAAGCCGTAGATCCCGTTGGTGAAATCTCCCGATTTCGTGGAGAGAAGCTTAATGCCGTAAAAGGCCCGGTTCAAAATGCTGTTTCCATCCAATACCAATAATTTCATCTTCTGCCCGGGCCTGTGTCTCATGGCCCTTCCTCTCTTTCTTCCTGATTTCAATTCGATTTCTCTGTCTCTTCGTTTTTTTGATACACCTCTCCGAGAAGCCTGTCCAGGTCCTCCAGCGTGGAGAGTTCTCCCGCCCGGCGGCGAAATTCCGCCGCGCCCCGCACTCCGTGGAGATACCACCCCACATGCTTTCTCGCTTCCCGCATCCCCCGGTACTCCCCTTTGAGGGCGCAAAGGTCCTCCATATGACGCCGGATCATCACAATGCGCTGGGCGATCCCAGGCGGGGGAAGGATCCGGCAGGACTCGGTGAGATAGGCGTTGATCTGGTGAAAGATCCAAGGGTTCCCCAGGGCGGCTCTGCCCACCATGATGAGGTCGCACCCGGTCATTTCCAGCATCCGGCTGGCGTCCGAGGGCGTTTTCACATCCCCGTTTCCGATCACCGGCACATTTACCGCTTTTTTGACCGCTTTGATGATTTCCCAATCTGCCTGCCCCTCGTAAAGCTGTGCTCTGGTGCGCCCGTGGACGCAGATAGCGTCCGCCCCGCTCTCGGCGCAGAGCCCGGCCACCTCCACCGCTGCGATATGGCTGTCATCCCAGCCCTTTCGCAGCTTTACCGTCACCGGCAATAGCGTATTTTCCTTCACCGCCGCCACCATCTGGGCGCAGCGCTTCGGGTCCTTGAGCAGGGCGCTGCCCGCTCCGCCGTTTACGATCTTGGGGACGGGACACCCCATATTGATATCAAAGCCTGCCGGGGAATATTTCAGCAGCTTTTTGGCCGCTCTCCCCACCACGGCGGGGTCATCCCCGAACAGCTGCAGGAAGACCGGCCCCTCGTCGTGGGTGAGGTCCGCGAGCTCCCCTGTTTTCCGGTCGTTATATTCCAAAGCCCTGGCGCTTACCATCTCTGTGACGGTATAGGCGGCCCCCTGCTCTCTGCACAGCTTTCGGAAAGCGGCGTCCGTCACCCCGGCCATGGGCGCCAGCGCCGCGGGGCCGTCTATCTCCACCGTTTTGATCTTCAAGCCTTTCCTCCCTTATCCTTCAACACCTTGGAAAACACCATCTGGGAGGAGGGGGAGAACTTGAGCCCCGCCTCTCTGGTGTAATCCTGCTCTTCAATGGTCAGCCCGTAAGAGGGCAGGAACTCTTTGATAAAATAGTCTGCCTCCGAAAGCTCCATCTTTTCAATGGACTGCAAAATACTTTGCTCCGCCTTGTGAAAATCGTGGTTCCCGCTGCTGCGCTCCTCCACGCATTTGACGGCGGCAGAAATGCGATCCGCCGCTTTTACCAGGGGCTTTAGCTCCTCGTCACGCTCTCCGGACGCGGTCATCAGCTCCTCATACTCTCCCCGAAGCTCCTGGGGCAGCATGGAGGTAAGATGCTCCACTGCCCGCTCCTCCACCTCCTGATAGGCGCTGCGGATCTCTTCCGAGTGATACTTGATGGGAGTGGGCATGTCCCCGGTGATGATCTCCGAGGCGTCGTGGAAAAGCCCTAATACCGCCGCCCGCTCCGGGTCAAAGGACTTCTGAAAATACCGGTTCCCGATGAGGGCCAGGGCGTGGGCGATCATGGCCACATCCAGGCTGTGCTCGCAGATATTTTCGCTGCGGGTATTTCGCATTAACCCCCAGCGGTTGATATATTTCATCCGGGAAAGCATGGCAAAAAAAGGATACATCGCTTTTCGTCCTTTCTGAACTTTGCAGCTTCAGATTTTCTTAAAGGCTTCTTGTATACAGCAGCTTTGCTGCTGCTGTTATTTTAACACAAACTCTCCTTGATTGATAGCTTTATTTCCGAAACTGCTTCCTCATAAAAAATACTTTATCCGTCAACCATAATATGGTATACTGGAAACTGGATGCTAGATACTGGATGCTGGATGATAAAGATTTATCGTTGGCTGTGAGGGGCGGCTGCCGGAAAGCCCTCCTCTAACGACTAAACACTAACAACTAACTACTAATTTTTGAAAGGACTCGGATAGCCATGATCGAGATCGGGCAAAAAAGCGGCGGCTGGAGAAACAACTATTTTCTGAAAGCCTTTTTTCTGGGACTGGGGCTGTCCTTTCTGGTTTTTCTCCCCTTCCTGGTCGTGGACGGAGGTCGGTTTCTGTTCTACGGCGACTTCAATGTGCAGCAGATCCCCTTCTACCGGCTGGCCCACGACGCCATCCGCTCGGGCAACTGGGGCTGGAACCATCTGACGGATCTGGGCGCCAACTTCATCGGCTCCTATTCCTTCTATCTTTTGGGGAGCCCCTTCTTCTGGCTGACGATCCCCTTCCCCTCTCAGTGGCTGCAATATCTGATGGGCCCGCTGCTGATCCTGAAATTCGCCTGCGCCTCTCTGACGGGCTACATCTATCTGCACCGCTACACAAAGAACCCGGAAAGCGCGCTGGTGGGCGCTGTCCTTTACGCCTTTTCCGGCTTTTCCATCTACAATATCTTCTTCAACCATTTCCATGAGGCCATCGTGTTTTTCCCCCTTCTGCTGGCCGCTTTGGACGAATACATGTACAACCGGCGCAGGGGGATCTTCGCCCTGGCGGTGTTTGCCTGCTGTCTCGTCAACTACTATTTCTTTGTAGGCCAGGTCACTTTTACCCTCATTTATTTTTTCCTGCGGCTTTTGTGTAAAAGCTGGAGAATCTCCATCAAGGATTTTCTTCTGCTGGGCCTGGAGGCTGTTTTGGGAGTGGGCCTTGCCTGCACGCTTTTGATTCCCTCCATTTTCTCCGTCACGCAGAATTACCGCACGCAAAGCTATATCAACGGCTGGAACGCGGTGCTTTACAATAAGAACCAGCGTTATCTCCATATCCTGGAGTGCTTCTTCTTCCCGCCGGATCTGCCGGCAAGGCCCAATTTCACACCGGATTCCGAATCAAAATGGGCTTCTTTGGGGGCCTGGCTGCCCCTGTTCGGGATGACAGGCGTCATCGGCTGGCTGCAAATGCGCCGCAGACACTGGCTGAAAAAAATGCTGTGGATCCTGTTCCTGATGGCTCTCGTTCCCTTCCTGAATTCCTCCTTCCAGCTCTTCAACAGCTCCTTTTACGCCCGGTGGTACTATATGCTCACCCTGATGATGGCGATGGCCACTGTGCTTGCTCTGGAAAACCAGAGGATCGACTGGAAACGCTCCATCACCTGGAGCCTGTGCATCACCCTGGGCGTCACCGCGGTGGTGGGCTTCATGCCCACCATCACCAAGGAGGACGGCGAGATCACGGATGTGACCGTCGGCCTGGAGCAGTATCCCACCCGGTTCTGGTCCTATGTGGCCGCCTCCCTGTTATGTCTGGGAGCAGTGGCCTATCTGCTGCTGTTCTGCCGCAGGCACAAAAAGCAGTTTTATCGCTCTACCCTTATCGCCCTTTCCCTGGTGTCCGTGTTCTACTCCATCTTCTTTATCGCCATTGGGAAAACCCAATCTGACTACACCTACCACCATATTATTCCCTATGCTTTAAACGGTGGGAAGGACATTGACCTGCCTGAGCTTCAGTCCTGCCGGTCTGACTTTTATGAATCTCTGGACAATTCCGCCATGTTCTGGCAGATCCCCTCCATTCAGGCCTTTCACAGCATTGTGCCCGGCTCTGTAATGGAATTTTACGACTCCATCGGCGTCCAGCGGGATGTGGCTTCCCGGCCGAATGTGGCCCACTACGCTTTGCGGGGACTTACCTCTGTGCGCTGGCTCTTTGACGACGACCACGACGACGAGCATTTTGCCGGGGAAAATCTGGATGCTCCTGCCATGCCCGGCTGGGCCTATTACGGCAACGCCAACGGCTTTGACATCTGGGAAAACGAAAACTACATCCCCATGGGCTTCTCCTACGATTACTATCTCACCAGAAGCGAGTATGACGAATTGAGCGAAGGCGGGGACAAGGCCATCGGGAACCGGGAGCTTTCCATGCTCCGGGCCGTGGTGCTGGAGGACGACAGGATCCCGGAATATGACGGCATACTGGCCCCTCTTCCGGAGGAAGACCGGGTCTTCAGCGAATCCGGCTACCGACAGGACTGCGCGGACCGCGCCGCCGTCTCCTGCTCCTCCTTTGCCTATACCAAAACGGGCTTCGAGGCTGTGATCAGTTCCGAGAAGGAACGGCTGGTGTTCTTCAGCGTCCCCTATGAGCAGGGCTGGAGCGCTCAGGTAAACGGAGAGGCCGCCCAGATCGAACAGGTCAATGTGGGCTTTATGGCCGTCGTCGTGCCTCAGGGACAGGAGGTCAAAATCATTTTCACCTATCACACTCCTGGTCTTGTGATCGGCTTCTGCGTTGCCCTGGTCTCGCTGTTCCTGCTCATCGCTTACCTGATGATCCTGCGCCGCTTATCAGCGGAAAAGCATCCTGTCAAAAACCCCGGCCTGCTGCGCAGGGGAAGCTTTTCCGACTACAGCAAAAAAAGAGGAGCCTCCTTCCTGCGCCCCGGCGCCATGATCCCCAAACAATTCCGGGAAGCGCCTCCCCTCTTTTCAGAGGATGAGCCTGCCGATGGATCTGCTTCTCCGGATTCAAATGATGAAGAGCCGCAAAAGGAGAAACATGTATGAAAGAGCTTTCCAATCCGCCTATCGTCTACTTTGTCGTTCCCTGTTATAACGAAGAGCAGGTGCTGCCGGAAACGGTGAAGCGCCTGACAGAAAAGCTTCACTCCATGCAGGAGAAGGGCCTCGCCCATGGAAACAGCCGCATGCTTCTGGTGGACGACGGCAGCAAGGATAAAACCTGGGAGCTGATCTCTCAGTTTCACGGGGAGAATCCCTGTGTGGAAGGGGTGAAGCTCGCCCATAACCGGGGCCATCAAAACGCTCTGCTGTGCGGTCTGATGACCGCCATGGAACGCTGTGACTGCGCCATCAGCCTGGACGCTGACCTGCAGGACGACACCGATGTTTTAGATCAATTCGTGGAGAAGTATCTGGACGGCTGCGATGTGGTATACGGAGTGCGCAATAAACGGGACACGGATACCTTCTTTAAAAAGGCTACCGCCGAGGGCTTCTACAAGGTAATGAAGTTCCTGGGTGCCGATGTGGTATTCAACCACGCCGATTACCGCCTGATGAGCAGGCGCGCCTTAGAGGGCCTTTCCGAGTACCGGGAGGTAAACCTTTTTCTGCGGGGCATTGTGCCTCTGATCGGCTACCGCAGCGATTATGTGTATTACGACCGGCACGAGCGCTTTGCGGGGGAGTCCAAATATCCCCTGAAAAAGATGATCTCCTTTGCATTGGACGGCATCACCAGCTTCAGCGTAAAGCCTTTAAAGCTCATCTCCAATTTCGGTATTCTCATTTCTGTGCTCAGCGTTTTCGGGCTTCTATACGCCCTGATCTCCTATTTTGCCGGCTGGGCCGTTTCCGGATGGACCGCCATCGTGTGCTCTATCTGGCTTTTAGGAGGGCTTCAAATGCTGTGTCTCGGCGTGGTGGGCGGCTATATCGGGAAAATTTACAGCGAGGTCAAGGCCCGTCCCCGCTTCCGGATCGAAGAGCATCTGGAGCAGAGCGAAGAAGAGAAAAAGGATTGATATGCTTTTGCTGTAAGAGTGCGAAAGGAACCGGCTTTTAGCCGGTTCCTTTTTTGCAGGATAAACTATAAAAATTGGAATGGCAGAAAACAGTGAGATGGCAACAGAATCGGCGGAGAAAAGCAGTCCCGATCACTCGATACAAAGAAGGTCAAGATACGGTGCTCAGCCTTTCCGTTTTTCTACTATTGCTTTTCTGCCAGCTGATCCATGCCTATACCCAGCGCAACAGAGATCTTATAGAAAGTTTCCACCGAAAAATTATAGGTCTTCTTGCTGTTGCTTTGCAGCTGTCTGATAAAATCATGAGACAGCCCGGTCAGTTCCGCAAGCTCCGCGGAGGTCATACCCTGCTCGTTGCGGTACCGCCAGATATTGGCACGGATCGTGTTGTAAATATCCTTGTCGAATTCAAGTGGCTTATGCTGTTTTTCCATGTGTGTCATCACCTAACAAAATTGTACCCGCGAAGGGCGTAAAAATATGTTAGGTATCATCTCACAAATTTATCTTGAATTTTCTCTGCTCTTATGGTATTCTTTGTTAGGTATTACCTCACAACACAAAAAGGAGTGTAGAAATTCATGAGTAGGAGAATGATCAGCTTATTTTTAGCTCTTGTATTGCTGCTGGGATGTTTGCCGTTCTCGGCAAGCGCGGCCGAAGCAGAATTAGAAGCTTCCTCTCCCTATGAACTGCGCACGGACACAGGAGGTCTCATTCTGACGATTCATCTTCCTGCAAGCTGGAAAAATATACAGGTGACTACTGAAAACAATAGTTTCGATTCTGGAGATGAATACTACTATATGTATAGTTGGAGCTTCTGTGATTCCGAGCAGGCCCAACTTTTCCGTATAAGCCTTAATAGCTTTGGCTGGGACGGGGAAGGGATCCATATATTGGGAGAAGTCTCACTCGACCCAGAGGAACCATCCTGTACGCTTTTGTTCTCGGAACCATATTACGATCCCCCATATGATGCTGCT
Source organism: uncultured Neglectibacter sp. (assembly GCA_946554335.1). Taxonomy (GTDB): domain Bacteria; phylum Bacillota; class Clostridia; order Oscillospirales; family Acutalibacteraceae; genus Acutalibacter. The sequence continues at coordinate 213,163 of CAMNSA010000001.1, read as the reverse complement.
GATAACTCGGAGGAGGCCGTAGCATACAGAAAGATGAAAAAGGATATTTCCGCAATCCGGAGCAGTGTGGAACTAAATCCTAATTTGGATTGGACGGCTATGTCCTTTTCCCATGAACTATATGTAGACACCGGAGAATCAATTCTCACACTAAAACCCTCCGAATCCTGGATAATGCATGATGACGTTTGTGTAGAAAATCGGGATAACTATATTAATTTCGAGTATCAGGGAACTTCTCTCTTTACTTTGTTTGTTACATTTCCAAGAGCGGGCGATTGGGTTGGAATGCCTTTCTTATATCGTGATGTGATCGGTACATTCACAGTTGACGGCAGAAAAGGGAGGTTATGGTTCTATTGCCCCAACTCTCGATACCCCAGCTTTTATCCGGATCAGGCATACAACGATTCAATATACCAAGAACTGAGAAAGGATATTCCCAAAATTCTGCGCAGCATAAAACCAAACCAAAAATTAAGTTGGAGCAGTTGGCTTCTATCTGACAGCGGCTTCACAGATGTCACACAAACCGCCTTTTATAGCGACGCGGTAAAATGGGCTGTAGAGAGATCCATCACCAGTGGGACTGACATGACACGCTTTAGCCCAAAAAAATCCTGCACCCGCGCCCAAGCTGTCACCTTCCTGTGGCGGGCGGCTGGATATCCGAATCCACAAAGTGAACGCTCTAGCTTTACCGATGTGAAAGCTGGGTCCTATTATGAAAAAGCCGTCTGCTGGGCAGTGGAACAGGGAATTACTGCTGGCACCAGCAAGACGAAATTCAGTCCCAACGCAAAATGCACTCGGTCTCAAATCGTCACTTTTCTATGGCGGGAAGCAGGAAAACCTGCAACAAGCAATTCCGGAAAGTTTACAGATGTTTCTGAAAATGCTTTTTATAAGGACGCGGTAGATTGGGCTATAGAAAAAGGCATTACCATCGGCGTAAACGATACCACCTTTGCCCCCCAAAATGTTTGTAATAGGGCTCAAATCGTCACCTTCCTATACCGAAATGCGGCGACCGGCGCCTAAGTGAAAAAGGGCCGAGAAGCCATGAGCTGGGCGGTGGCCACCGGCTTTGTTTCCGGGCGCTTGAGCGGAGGGAAGGACTACCTCGCCCCCAAGGGCACTGCCAACCGCGCGGAGGTGGCAACCATCCTCATCCGGTTTGTGGAGTATCTGAAAAAGTAAGTAAGCCCTAAAAAACTTTTAACCCCCAAAGAAACGCATCTGCATTTCTTTGGGGGTTTTCTCATCCGTGTGTTTTGTCGGAACAGGCAACAGCATCTATTATTTTCTGAGGAATTTCGTGGGGATGAGGGCCTGAACGGCAGAGTCCTTAACATTTCGGGGTTACAATATAGCTTGCTCCGCTGCGCTGTGCCACGGCGTCCTCAAAATCTGGCATAGGCCGCGTCAAAGCCGGATCAAAGGAAATTTTCCTCTTCTCAGACAAAGAAGCAAAAAGAGCTGCGAAAAAGCATTTCTGCCTTTCGCGGCTCTTTCTTTATTGAAGTCTTGCTTTTCCTCCTTTTGCGGCAAGGAAGCTCTCCGCCGCAAAGGGACAGTTCCGTTGTTCCCCTCCTTCTGTCAGGGAAAGTCCAGCTTCGGGGGAACATCCAGCTCCTTGGGGCATGATGCGCCGTTTTTCCTATGCTGCTTCACACATTCGGTGAGCAGATACTCGATCTGGCCGTTGATAGAACGAAAGTCATCCTCGGCCCAGGCGGCAATGGCGGCGTACAACTCTGCGGACACACGCAAAGGGATCTGTTTTTTCTCAGCCATAGGCTTAATACAGGCTGCCGGAGTTGACCACCGGCTGGGCGTCCCGGTTTCCGCAGAGCACCACCAGCAGGTTACTGACCATGGCGGCCTTCCGCTCCTCATCCAGGGTGATCACCTGATTCTCATTGAGCCGCTCCAATGCCATCTCCACCATGCCCACCGCTCCGTCCACGATCATTTTGCGGGCGTCGATGATGGCGCTGGCCTGCTGGCGCTGGAGCATGACGGAAGCGATCTCGGAGGCGTAAGCCAGATAGGTGATGCGGGCCTCCACGATCTCCAGCCCTGCGTCGGCCACCTTCCCCTGGATCTCCTCCCGGATGCGCCGGGCAACGGTCTCACTGGAACCCCGCAGGCTCCCCTCGTCTGCCTGGCCGTCCCCGGTGGTGTCCACATTGGGGGCCACATCGTAGGGGTACATCCGCACAATGTTGCGAAGAGCGCTGTCGCATTGGAGAGACAGATACTCCTTATAGTTGTCCACATTGAACACCGCCTTGGCGGTGTCGGTGACCCTCCAGATAACGGCAATGGCGATCTCCACCGGGTTGCCCAGGCAGTCGTTGATCTTCTGACGACCGTTGTTGAGGGTCATGTTTTTCAGAGAGATCTTCTTGTTGGTCAAACCCACAGACACCGCACCCCCGTTCTCCGTGGCCAGGAGCGTCAGGCCTCCGCTGGACTTTGAGGGAGTGGTTTCGCCGCTTTGGGCCAGCTTCGTATCTGCGGCGGGGTTGATAGAGGTGCAGAAGGGATTGACCGCATAGAACCCCGCGCCCTTCAGTGTGCCGATGTAGTTTCCGAACAAAGTGAGCACCAGCGCCTCCTGAGGCTTTAATACCCGAAGCCCGCACAGGGGGATCCACGCAAGGACCAGCACCACCGCGCAAACCACCACCAGCGGGATCCACCCATTCACCGCGGAAACGATCACTCCCGCCGTAAAGAGCAGGTAAATCGCCAGTTCCAGAAGCAACACGGCCATTCCGTGCTTTTTATTGGTAAGAATTTTTTCTGTCATGAAATTGCCTCCTCAGAGTTTTGATATCAAAATAATATCATTTTAATTTCTATTTGTCAAACTTTTCCAACGAAAAATAAGTGCAAAACCGGAGAGACGCGTTTGCGTTTCTCCGGTTTTCTTGTAACTATACCGTTTTTCTCCCGGTGAAAAAGCCTTACCTGGAGTTAAAAATCCACTCCCTCGTTGAGAGGACTTAAAGACATCCCCTCGGAAAGCTTTTTGGGAAGGCGCAGCAAAAATTCGCTGAGAAGCTCTATACAGCCCTCTAAGTCCTTCCAGCTTCCCACCTCTGCGCTGCTGTGCATATACCGAAGGGGAATGGAGACAAGAGCCATAGGGACTCCGGCGCCCGTCATATTTACGGTGTCGCCGTCTGTTCCGGTCCTGCCGGTGGCCACCTCCCACTGCACGGGGATCTGAAGCTCTTTGGCGGTCTCCTCCAGAAGTCGGTTCATGGTCTTATTCACAGAGGAGCCAAGGCACAGCACAGGCCCCGCGCCCAGCTTGATGTGGCCCGTCTCTCCCGGGTCCGTGCCCGGGGCGTCGCTTGCCCAGGTGACATCCACCGCCAAAGCGCAGGTAGGTGAAAGCCGGGAGGCGGCGTAATAAGCTCCCCGGCCGGTGGTCTCCTCTCCCACCGTGGTGGCGGCATAGATGCCGGCCTCACTCCCCTTCTGGGCGGCCAGCTTAGCGCTTTCCAAAACCACAAAGGCCCCGGTGCGGTCGTCCAGCGCCCGGCCGGTGAAAAGATCGTTCAGAAGCTCTTTGGGCTCGGTGTCCGTACACACCGGGTCCCCTACGCTCACGGCCTTTTTGGCCTCTTCTTCACAGGCGGCCCCGATATCGATCAAAAGCTCCTGCGGTTTTACCTCTTCCTGCTTTAAAAGCTCCGGCGTCACCGCCACGACGCCGCTGACCTTTTCTCCTTCATGGATGATCTGCATCTGCGCTCCCACATAGAGCCGGGGCCGCACGCCTCCGGCCTTTGCCACATGCACAAGCCCCTTTTCATCGATATGGGTGACCACAAAGCCGATCTCATCGATGTGCCCGCAAAGCAAAACCTTGCAGGGCGCGTCCGGGTTGACCACGGAAACGGCGTTCCCGCTGGGGTCGCTTATCTGCCGGTGGGCAAAGCTTTTTCCGAAAGCCAAAGCCTTTTTCTGGATCTCCTCTTCCCTGCCGCTGACCGAACAGGTTCTCAGCAATTCCTTTAAAAACTCCCGATCCATCACATTTTCTCCTTTATCATTCCGATTTCATCGATCTTTTTCAAACCTTTCCCAACACTCTTCCCTGACAGACCAAATCGTCAAACGCGTGAATGGGAATGGGGGCGTAGCGGGGGTTCAAAGACAAAAGCTCCTGATGTCCCAAACGCTTGAGATACCCCTCGCCGTTTAAAATGAATACGCCGATCTCGCCCTCCTGCACCGAGCCGTCCAGGCGCTGTACAAAGACAATATCTCCGTCGTGATAGGCGGGCTCCATGCTGTCCCCGTTGACCCTCAGGCAATAGTGGGCCTGCTCCGGCACCCGTTCGGTGGGGATCTCCAGACGGCTTTTATAGTAGGTTTCTCCCAGGGGCTCCCCCGTACCGGCGGAAACGGCCAGATCATAGCAGGAAATATAGGTGATATTGTCCCTGTGCACCAGGCTGTCGTCTTCATGGCGGGCCATTCTGGAATACTCCGCATCCAGCACCAGATCCACCACCTGCCTCCCGTGCACATCCAGCATCCGGTATTTTTTTAAGCTCGCCAACTCCTCGTCGGTATAGGGGTTCTCCCCCTTCCAGTAATCCAGCAAATAGGCGGCGGACACATCCAGTGCGTCGCACAGGCGGCAAAGCTTCTCCGTATCCGGCCGGTTCACATCCTTTTCCCAGTTGCTGATCACCGCGGCGCTGACTCCTACCATGCGGCCAAGGTCCACCTGGCGCTGGTTCTTTTCCTCTCTCGCTTTGCGGATCCTCTCTCCTAAAGTACTCATAAGGTTTCCTTTCTTTCCGGGCCGGTTTCCTTTCCCGGCCCGCCTTTCTCAGAGCTGTCCGTTTTCTTTTCCTGTCATTTTGGGATACTGACCTTGATCGTATCAGATCGTATCATTAGTATAAGCCATCCAAAACAAACTATCAAGTTTTTCTTGATAATCTCTCTTGACAATCAAGTAATTCTATAATACAATGTAATTGATTCAAGAAATACTTGATTTACAGGAGGAAAAAATTATGGATACAAGGTGTATTGTTTGCCGGGAGGATGCACCCGACGGGAAAATCATCGGCTTTCACCGGGTTTGCAGAAACTGTTTTCGGGAGTACTGTCAGACGGAACCGGTTATAGAAGACTTTTCTCCCGATTTTCTGGAAGCTCAGGGAGCGGACTATTACCTTCACTGGTGGTGGGAAGGCGACGCCTATCTCAGTGAGAAAGAAAAGCTTCAGGCCGTCAAGGAGCTTTACCGCCGCCGGGAACAGCAGTATCCGGAAGAGATGAAGCAGGTGAGAAAGGAGTACCTCAGAGAGGTATTCCCGGAATGGGAAGATTTTCTGCTGTTGGGAAAGCTTCCCGAAAAAAACAGAGCCTGAGAAAGGAGCTTGCAAATGGACGAAAAAAAGAAAAGCTGGGATACTCCCAAGGAATTTCTCTCCCGCTACCGGGACCTGGGCCGCAGCATGGAAAGCAAAAAAGAGCAGATTTTAGAGCTTCGGCGGGAGGCGGTCAGCCTTTCTCAGGCGATTCTGGGGGACAGAGTACAGACCTCCCGCACCTCAGACCGGGTGGCAAAAGCCGTTTCAGCCATCGCGGACCTGATCGCGGATATAGAGCGCTCTATTGAGAAACGGTGCGCTGCTATGAAGGAGATCGAAGAGGTGATCGACTCCTTGCCGGATGGCCTCCAGCAGGAGGTCTTGAGGCGGCGCTATCTGCTGGGGCAAAGCTTCGATCAGATTGCCGAAAAGCTTACTTACAGCCGGATGCAGATCAACCGGATCCACGGGAAAGCTCTGGAAGAGATCAAAAAGCAATGGGAGGATGGGAAAAATGACAGTAAAAAACGATAAGCTCCGGGGAAAAGCCCTGGAAGCGGAAATAGAAGCGCTGACCGACCGCTATTTTGCCCGCTGCCGGAAAGAGGAAATTCTCCCCACGATGGGAGGCCTGGCCTTTGCTTTGGGGTATTTGTGCCGGGAGGATCTGGAAAAGGATCGGGAGGCTTTGGCAAAAAGCCCCAAGAGCCCTCGGGGGCGGGCGCTGAAGAAAGCCAGAGCCAGAATAGAGGAGGCAAATCTTCAGGCGCTGTACCGCCGGGAGACCTCCGCCGGTGCCAAATTCATCCTGCAAAGCGAGTTTGGATATCTTGACCGGGAAGAGGAAGAAGAAAGCCCCTGCATCATCCAGGTGCAGCTTCAGCCGGAGGGAGAGGAGGAGGAAGATGCTGGTAAAAATTCCGCAAAAAATCTTTAATGAGCCTTATCTTCCCTATCTGAGAGATCAGAGCCACCGGTATCTGATCTTTTACGGCGGGGCAGGCTCCGGGAAGTCTGTATTTGCCGCTCAGCGCCTTCTTATCAAGCTCCTGGATTCCCCCATGTGCAATCTCATGACCGTGCGGGCAGTGGCCGCCACCCACCGGGACTCTACCTTCGCCCTGTTCCGGCAGATCATTTCCGGATGGGGGCTCTCCTCCCTGTTTCGCTGTACGGAATCGGATCTGCGCATCATCTGCAAAAACGGGAATTCCATTATTTTCCGGGGACTTGACGATGTGGAAAAGCTGAAATCCGTCACCTTTCAAAAGGGAGAGCTCACCGATATCTGGATAGAAGAGGCCTCCGAAATCACGGAAAGCGATTTCAACCAACTGGACATCCGTCTGCGGGGAAAGGGGGCGCAGAAGCAGATCACTCTCACCTTTAACCCCATCTCCGCCCTGCACTGGCTGAAAAAACGGTTTTTTGACAGAAAAGACCCCAGAGCCGCCGTACTGAAAACCACCTATCGGGACAACCGCTTCCTGGACCGGGAATATGGGAAAACCTTAGAGCGCTATCGGAAGACAGACCCCTATTACTATTCCGTCTACTGTCTGGGAGAGTGGGGCGTATTGGGGCAGACCGTATTTCCTGCGGAAAAAATAGTCCAGCGCCTGAAAGAGGCAAAAGCGCCCCTTGCCCGGGGAGAATTCCTTTTTGACACCTATTATAACGAGCAGGCGCGTCAGGTGCTTATCGACCCTGAAACCATCCGGTTTTCCCCCAGAGAGGACGGCCCCGTTTCCCTTTACCGGGAACCGGAGCCCGGCGTCTCCTATGTGCTGGGCGGAGACACTGCCGGAGAGGGCTCCGACTTTTTTACCGCCCAGGTGCTAATAAGCGCCACAGGAGAACAGGTCTGCACCCTGCGGCATTCCTTTGACGAGGATCTTTACGCTAGACAGATCTACTGCCTTGGGATGTGGTACAATCAGGCGTTTACCGCCGTGGAAACCAATTTTTCCACCTATCCTGTAAGAGAGCTGGAGCGCCTGCGCTATCCCAGGCAGCTGGTGCGCCGTACCGAGGACAGCTTCACCCACAGGCCCAAAAGCTCCTACGGCTTCAAGACCACCTCAGTCACCCGGCCCCTGATCCTTTCCGGGCTGATCGAAGAGGTTCGGGAGCATTGGGACCTCATACAGGACAGGGCCACGCTGGAAGAAATGCTCACCTTTGTGAGAAATGAACAGGGCAGGCCCCAGGCCCAGCAGGGCGCCCATGACGACTGCATCATGGCGCTGGCCATCGCCCATTACTGCCGTACCATGGAGGAAGCCCACAGAAGCTTTTCTTCCCGGTGGACCCCGGATATGCGGGAGGATTACCGTCGGGCCTCCCCGGAAGAGAAAAGGCTTTTGATTCTGCGCTGGGGGAGAGATGAAGGAAGCGGGGAAGAGTTTTAGCTTTTCAAAGAGAAAGGCGTAAGTATCATACAGCAAACACCGGCGTGACGAAAATCGTCACGCCGGTGTTTGCTTGGCTCCCGGGGGGTAGTTGTCAGATGTTAGATATTAGTTGTTAGATCAGGGCCTTGCCTCTCCCTATGGGAGAGGCAAGAAGAAATTTGCAGCTATTCCCTGGCTCCCCCTTTGGGGGCGCTGGTCGCCGGTGGCGACCGTTCAGCGCTGACCGAACCAGCAGGTGAGACGCTGTCACCGAAGGTGACTGAGAGGGAAAAAGTGCCACCGGCGCTCGCTCTCCCTCAAAGAAGGAGGCTTTTTGAATTGCACCCCATTTGTTAGATAGTATGGCATACTAGATAACAAGTGGGGTGCAATTCGGTTTACCCCGCCTTTTGAGACAGCTCTTTCTTGCGTTCCTCCAAAAAGGCGGTATACCACTTGATCTTCCCTTCGATCTTGCAGAGATGTCTTTTGAGCACTTCGATCTCCGAAAGCACATGGGTCCGATGGTCTGTAAAAATCTCCAGGCGCTCGTCCAGGGTTTTATCGCCCTGGGCGACCAGCTCGAAATACCTGCGGATATCCTTTAAGGGCATTCCCGTGCTTTTCAGGCACATGGCCATTTCCAGCTGACTGATATTCTCTTCGCTGTACATCCGGATTCCGCTCTCCGTGCGCTCGGGAGAGATGATCCCCTCTTTTTCGTAAAAGCGCAGGGTGTGGGGCTGGACCCCGAACCGCTGGGCGACCTGAGAAATGGTGTACTTCATAACGCTTTTGCTCCCCTATTTCGTTTTACTTTAAGTTAAGTTTAACTTTTCCTCTTCTCCTTGTCAAGAGAAGCAAAGGATTTGGGGAAGCGGCGGAGGTTTTATCCATACCATTTTGCAAAAAGGATGCCCAGCGCCAGCAAGAGGCCGGAGCCTCCCAGGAGAAGCCAGGCGTTTCCTGCAAAGCCCTGCCCTGACTGGGCTGCCTCTCCCTGGGGCGAGAAGGCGTTTCCGCCTGGAAAATTGTTTTCGCCCGGGAAGCCGTTCCCTGAGGGGAGGCCTCCTTCTTTGGGAAACCCGCCCTGAAAGGCCCCCTTTCCGCTTTCGGGAAGCTCTGACGGGGTTTCATTTTCCTGAGAGTCGGAAGAGTCCGAGTCTGAGCCGGATCCGGAGTCCGAACTTTCGGAGGTCTCCTTGCTTCCCTGAGTTCCCTTCTGAGCGTCCGGCTGGGAAGAAATTCCTTCTCCTTGAGCGGGAGTTTCCGCCCCGTTCTCCCCCGGCCGCTGAAGAAAAGCACCGTCAAACCCTTCTGGGAAGCCCTCAGGCGGCTGCATATCGCCCTGTGGAGGTTCGCCGGGCTGCCCTTCTCCCTGTTCTCTCATTCTGGGAAATTTTTGAGAGCCATCTGCTCCTTTTTCCTGGGAAGCGCTGCGATTTCCTGCGAAGCCGGAGTTCATGCCCCCCATATCCGAGACCACAAGGTCCCCCGCGTCCACGAAGGAGGAGCTGTCCTCTTTCTGTCCCTCCTCGGTGGAGGGGATCTCCCCCTCGAGCTGCCCCAAAACGCTTTCTGCCCGCTTCAGGCAGAATTCCAGCAGCGCTTCGCTTCCCTTCTCAAATTCCTCATAGGTACAAAAGGCCGTGGGGTCCTGCTTTACATAGGGGGAGATGGCAGCGATCACTCTGCGGAGCATCGTCTCGAAATACCCGCTTTCAAAATAGCTTTCGATCCATTCCTTCAGCACCCTGTGGTACTCCTCCAGGCTCTCCTCCTGTGAGAAGATCCAGTTTACCATAGGGCGCTGCTCCAGGCTTCCCCCGGACACGGGAGAGTCAATAGGAGAATTTACAAGGGACTCGGCGTCCTGTCCTTTCGCGCCCATGCTCATCCCGCCGAAGGCCAGGTTATAGTCCCAGGCGATCATGGAAAGTTTTCCATTCTCTTCGTGAAGATAGTAGTTGTGAAGCAGCGTTCCGGTATAGCTGTCCTCGTTTAGAAGGAAGTTATGGGCGGCGAAATACCGCAGCACCTCTTCCCGGTCAAGGGCAGTCTCCGCATTTCCCTCGCTTAGCTGCTTTAAGGCATTGATCAGGCGCTTTTCGTCCCCGGTGTCGACGGAAAACACCGCGCTGTCAAACAGGTTCGGATAGCTTTCCGGAGAGTCGTCCAGGTAGCTGAGGGTGAGGTCCTGGGAATCTTTTCCGCCCAGGGAATTCCCTCCGCCCGCCTGAGCGCCTCTGCCCGCGCCCATGTCCATGCTGTCCGGCTTATAGAGGCTCCCGTAATCCTCCCCATAGACTCTTTGACAAAAGCTTTCCTCCACCGCCTCCACCGCCAGATAAAGCCCCCAGGGCTCTGTCAAAGGGATCGTCAAAATACACGCTGGAAACGGTGTATCCGCCCTTTTCCCCTTCGTGCGGGTCTCGGCTGAGTACCGCTCTCAGACGGGGACGCACTGCAAGATAATCCTTTTGGCTCAATGAAAATTTGTATTCGTGCCGGGGCTTTGCTTCCATTTGTCTCTTTCCTTTCCACATTATTCGTCAATAAAAAAGCCTGAAAAGATCTTCTCCGCTTCCCCAATATAGGGGCAAAGCCTGAAAAAAACCTTAAAAAAGGATGGCTTCAGTTTCTTTTCAGCTTTTCTTCATAAAATGAACACAAAAAATCACTGAAATAGAATCAGAATTATCTGTTTGAAAAAAGGAGCTGTCTCCTGTGAGGATCCTGGTAGTAGAGGACGAAAAAAGGCTTGCAAATACCCTGTGCGAGCTGCTTTCCCGCAACAGATACACCGCCGACGCGGCCTACGACGGTGAAAGCGGTTTGGACTGCGCCCTGACCGGCATTTACGATGCGGTCATTCTGGATATCATGATGCCGGGGAAAGACGGCTTTCAGGTGATCCGCGAGCTGAGAAAGGCCGGAGTTTCCACCCCGGTACTGCTTCTGAGCGCCAGATCGGAAATTCAGGACAAGGTACATGGCCTGGACTGCGGCGCCGACTATTACCTGACAAAGCCTTTTGATACCGGAGAGCTTTTAGCCTGCCTGCGCGCTCTGATGCGGCGGGGAGAGGATATCACACCGGAGGCGCTCTCCTTTCACGGCCTCACGCTGGACCTTTCCTCCTGTCAATTAAGCTATCGGAAGCGTCAGATCCGTTTGAGCGCAAAGGAATTTGAAATTATGCGCCTTTTGCTGCTGAGCCGCGACGCGGTGGTCTCCAAGGAAACCCTGCTCTTGAAGGCCTGGGGCTATGATTCCAGCGCGGTGGACAACCATGTGGAGGTGTACGTCTCTTTTTTGCGCAAAAAGCTTTCCCATCTCGGCTGCCCGGTCACCATTGAATCGGCCCGCCGGCTGGGCTATTATCTCAAGGCCCCGGAGCAGTAAGAAACACGGTCGGAAAGGAAAGGCATATGATTCAAAAGCTTCGAGTGAAATTTGTGGCAGTGGTGATGGGCATTGTTGGGATCATTCTGCTGGGAGTGTTTCTCGCCCTGCTGGTCTCCACTAAAAGCGGTTTGGAGCAGGACAGCAAGACACGGTTAAAGAAAGCTCTCTTGGAGGGGGAAAAGATAGGCTTTCAGCAGGGAGAAGCGCCGGATTCTCCCCAGAAAAAATCCGGCGCTCCCGGAAAAGAGACCTTTCAGGTACTGTTTGTCGCTTTGCTGGAGGAGGACAAGGTCATTCTCCTCAAACAGAATGTTCCTTTGGACAGAAGGATCCCGGAGAAAAATCTTCTGGAGCTGATGCGCAGAGTGAAGGAAGGAGAGAAATTCGGCGTCTTTCCCGAGCTTCACCTGCGCTACGCCAGGCGGGAAGTACCGGAAGGGATCATGGCGGCCTTTGCGGACACCTCTATGGAATCGGCCGCCATGGCCCAGATGATCAAAAACGCTCTTTTGATCGGCGGGCTCACCCTGCTGCTCTCTTTTTTTGTCAGCCTGATACTGCCCCGCTGGGCGACCCGCCCGGTAGAGCAGGCCTGGCTTTCCCAAAAGCAATTTGTGGCGGACGCCTCTCACGACCTGAAAACGCCTTTGACTGTTATCCTCTCCAACGCCGAGCTGCTTGTGAGGGAAGGCTCTGAGGAAACCTTGCGCTGGGCGGAAAACATCCGGGAGGAGGGGCTTCGGATGAAGCGCCTCACAGAGGAGCTTTTATCCCTGACCCGAACAGAGGAAATTGGGAGGGCCCCCAATTTCCAGCGGGTGAATTTCTCTTACCTGGTCTCGGAAAATGTGCTTCTTCTGGAGGCATCCGCCTTTGAACAGGGAAAAAGGCTGGTTTGTTCCGTCCAGGAGGATCTTTTCCTCTCCGGCGACCCGGCAGCGCTTCACAAGCTCATTGAAGCGCTGTTGGATAACGCCCTGAAATACTCCTACCCCGGCTCTGATATCCGTGTAGAGCTTTCCGCCGCGTTCCGTCACGCGAAGCTCACCGTAGAGAACCTGGGCGCTCCCATTCCACCGGAAGCCCTCCCCCACCTGTTTGAACGCTTTTATCGGGGAGACCCAACCCGGCAGGACACCGGCGGCCACGGCCTGGGCCTGGCCATTGCGAAACAGACCGCTGAGCTTCACAAAGGAAAGCTCACCGTGCGCTCTGAGGGGGAATCCACCTGCTTCACCCTGGCCTTACCCTGCGAAAGGAAGCGGGACAAGCCACAGAATAACCTGTAAATTTACAAAATATTCACATTTCCCCCATAACTTTTTCACAGTTTTTTGTTAGACTTTTTGTTAGTAAGCTAACAAATTGGCAAAATTTGAGATTTCAAATGCGCCGGACGGGAGTATAAAAGAGGTATTTCTGTTTTTCCAGCGTCCGGAAGTCTCAAAAAAAATAAAAAAGCGAGGTTTTTGATATGTTCGGCGGCAAGATGGAAAAAGTGGCAAAAGCGGTAGAAAAAGGAAAGGAAGCGGGCCTTCTGAAGCTTGCCCACGACAAAGACAAAACAGTACGGTTATCCGCTATCGCCGGAATGGGAAAAATAGGCAAGGATGACAGCTTCAATCTGCTGATCCCCATGCTTTCCGAGGAGGACCCCGATGTGCGCGCAGCCGCCGCGGCTGCTCTGGGCACGATGGGGAATGAGCATGCCAACGCCCATTTGAGATACCGTCTGGAGCGGGAAAAGGACCCCAATGTGCTGTCCGCCATCAAGACAGCCATCACCCAGGTGGGCAACGCGCAGTAAGCTTTTTCAGGCAAATCAAAAGGGAGCAGGGTTATCTCCTGCTCCCTTTCTTTATTTAGGTTTGGTCCAGAACCTGTGGAAAAGGCCTTTCTACTCCACAATGGAATACTCAAGGTTCTCCCAGTGGAGCTTCGTCCCCACATCCACCTCCTGGGGCAGCAGCGCCATGGCGATAAAAAGCGGTTCCTCCTCTGGAAGATCGACCCTGCGCAGATAGGCGTATTCCCCCTCGATCTTTTCCACCACATAATCATAAGGTCCCATCAGCTTCTCACTCCCTGCCGCCATCACTTTTTCGGGCAATTTTCTCCTGAACTCTTTTTACTATACGGGAAAAGAAAGAAAAAATCAAGCGTTGTCCGCTTGACAAAACAGTCGGATCCCCCGATAATAAAATTATCTTACCGGCCCCTCCAATCTGTTTTTTCTCAAAACGCGGGCCGCAAAAAAAGGAAGCGAGAACATGGAAAAAATCGTCTTTTCACCTCTCCCGGATTCTGAGGCCCAGGTCGTAGGCTATCTTCATGAGCCCATCACAGAAATGGAGATCCGAAGAGAGAAATATCCCTGCGTCATCCTGTGTCCGGGCGGCGGCTATGTGATGGTATCACAGCGTGAAGCGGATCCAGTCGCTCTGCGCTTTTTCGCCGCGGGCTACCAGGTGTTTACCCTCACCTATTCCGTAGAGGACAAGGCGAAAGACTTCCGTCCCTTAAAGGAGCTTTCCGAGACGGTGGTACAGATCCGCGAACGGGCGGAAGCCTATTACACCGATCCCACCCGCGTCGCCGTGTGCGGCTTCTCCGCCGGAGGGCATCTGGCCTGCTCGCTGGGAACTATGTGGGACGATCCGGAGCTTTTGAAGGTCTATGACAATCACGGCGGGAAAAACCGGCCGGACGCCATGATCTTAGGCTACCCCGTGATCACCGCCGACGAGTTCGCCCATGTGGGCTCCATTGAGCATGTCAGCGGCTGCCAGCCGGGCATGCCGGGCTATGAGTATTTCTCTTTGGACCGCCATGTCAGCGGGAAAACCTGTCCCGCCTTTTTGTGGCACACCGTTCCGGACGACTGCGTACCGGTGGAAAACTCCCTAAAGCTGATGGCCGCGCTCAAAAAGGCCGGTGTTTCCTTTGAAGCCCACCTCTTTCCGGAGGGCGGCCACGGCATGTCCGTCTGCACGAAGGAGGTGGGGAGTGAAGACCCCCACAACGCCCAGTGGATGGACCTTTGCCTCAAGTGGCTTTCGAAGGAGTTTTCCTACACATTGTAAGCCGGGGCCCGTAAGACTTTTTCTTCGAAATCAATAAACTACAAACGGGCAGCTGCCGCGACTGGCAGCTACCCGTTCTTTTTATGCTTGTATGAAGATCCTATCGAGCTTCTGAGCTCTCTGTCTCTTTCTCCTGCTGATGCTCCGCGTCGTTCCAGCGGAATTTCCGCAGACGGAAGCTGAAGAAAATACAGACCAGCACGCCGATCACGCCGATCACGAAAAACAGCAGCGCGGCGCCGGAGCCCTTGGTCCCGCCGAACACGACCCGGAGAAGGCTTTGTTCCGTCCTTCCCTCCATCAGCGGCTCAAAGACCTTATCCACCAGAAGGCCTCCTGACAAAAAGCCCAGGGGGATGGTGAAAAACTGAAGGGTGTTGCGGCAGGAATAAACTCTCCCCTGCATCTCCAACGGGATACTGTTGCGGAAGATCACATCCATGTTGGCGTTCATCAGGGGGATCACGATCCACCCCAGCACCGCTCCAAAGCACCACACCGCGGTATGGTTTCCGAAGGCCAGCAGAAAATTCTCACTGGACATGGACACGAACAGGGTCAGGCAAATGACCTTCACCCGGTTTTTCGGCGCGGGAAGCAGGGTGACGAAAACACTGCCCAGCAGGGTCGCGATCCCGGCGCAGGTGTTGATCCACCCCAGGGCTGCTTCTCCGCCCTCCGGCTTGGACAGCACCATGGCGGGCAGGGCCGCGTCATACACAGACGCCACCAGATTGATACACGCGAGAAACAGGATGAGGCGGGAGACCAGCGCGTTTTTCCGAAGCCACACAAGCCCCTGTTTCGCGGAGGACAGCAGAGATTCTTCCTTTTCCTTCTGCATCTCGCCCTCCGGGATCCGGATCCCGAAAAGCAGGGTGAAAAAGGCTATGAGAAAGGTGAAAAGGTCCACCGCAATCACGGCGTTGATCCCCAAGAAGGAGAAGAGCGCCGTAGCCAAAATCGGGGTCAGGATGGAGTTTAAGGACTGGGAAAACGAGCGCAGGCCGCTGGTCTTCTGGTAGTAATCCTTGGGGATCAGCAAGGTGGCAGCCACTTCACTTGCAGGCTGCTGAATGGTATTCATCAGCCCGTTCAAGGCATTGAGAAGATACAGATGCCACAGGCTCAGCGTGTCCGTCTTGATGAGCAGGAAAACGGCCACCGTGCTCAAAGCGGCCAGAAAATCGCACACCAGCATGGTACGCTTCTTGTTCCACCGGTCGCTGAGCGCCCCCGCGAAGATGCTCATGATCACATAGGGCGCGTAAGAGCAGACGGACAGCATGGCCGTCTCCAGGGCGGATCCGCTGCGAAGGTAGATCCACAGCACCAGCGCGTAGCTGGTCATCCCGCTGCCTAAAGCGGAAAAGGTCTGGGTGCCCCAGAGCAGTAAATAGGATCTGAGTTTTTTGATTGTATTCATTGACTTTGCTCCTTTGACTTTTACTGAATGTCAGGTTGCAAAGCCTGAGGACCTTGCGGGTCTCTCCATGCAGCGTCCTCAAACCTTGCATGGAGCCGCGCCAATGATAAGCAGCATTTTTCTCACCTCCTTTTTTGTTAGCGTAAGGTCACCGTCGAGTTGCCGCCGAACGAAAAGCCCGGCACAAAACGGAAAGTATCACGCGGCAGCGCGGTTTCTCCCGCGCCGCCGCGGAAAACTGCTTTCTTCTTTATCCCTTGACCTGCTCCGTGAGCCAGCTGAGGATCCCGTGCTCGTCGTGATAGGTCAGGATCCAGGAAGCGTGATTCGCCCCGAAACGCTCCTGCAGAGTCAGCTCCGGGTCTGTGGCGATCCCATAGGCCGCCAGCTCTTCCGGGCTGTAGAGGGTCAGGCGGGCACTTTGATTACCTCTGTCCTTCAGCTCCATGATCCCGTCCACGATGTACTTGTGACGGTAGACGGTGTGATCCACATAGGCGGTGGAGATCCAGATCTTCGCGTGGGTGAGCCCTTTGAGGATCTCATAGGTTTCCGGCGTCATGGTGGGGCAGATGGGAGCGGCAGCCGCAAACAGATCCGCGCCCACGCTCATGGCGGTCAAGGTTCCGCCTCCGCCCATAGACATGCCGGTGACATAGACCCTCTGGGGGTCTACCTTTCCTTCCTCGATCATCCTGCGGATGATGTCGCACACCTTAGAGAGATAGGACCGGTTCCATCCATATGCCGGGCTCAGGCTGCTTTCGGCAAAGCTTCGCGACAGCGGCGGAAGTGGGACCCCGGCAGGACGGGCAGGGGCCTGCGGCGCCATGACATACATGTCCGGATACTGGCCGGCCAGGTGAATGGCCCCAATGGTGCCCACCATCTGAGTAAAATTGTCGAAACCCGACTCTCCTCCGCCGTGTAAAAACAGGATCAGGGGTCTGGGCGCCGAGCTTTCCGGGCTGTAGAGCCGGTACAGCACCTCCCCCTCCTGCTTTGCTTCAAATTGATCCAGACCCTCTACCCGCTCTTCCGAGACATTCTTGCGGGTGTAAGCCTCTCCTCCTATGTACAGCGTCCAATCTGATCCATAGGGAAATTCGGCGGGCATAACGGTCATTCTGCCGTCTTCATACTCTGTTTTCTCGACGGCCACCGGGATCGGCTTGGAATCTCCATATCCTCTGGTATACTCCAGACGAAGCTCCACATTCTTCTCAGATACTCCCTCCAGAGAGAGCGAACGGCAGGCCCAGCCGTTGTCCGCTACATAAGTCTCTACTGCGATCTTCATTTAAAAACTCCTCCTCCACATTTTTCTGCTTCCCCCGCCGATTCCCAGCGAAAGAGAGAAAAATTTTTCTCAAGACGGACTTTTCTTGTTGCTTTCATTTTATTCTCTCCTCGTTTTTTTGTCAAGCAAAGGCTGGGAGACAGCAGATGCAAAGAGCACTTTTCTTCTCTTTTTCTCCCTTTGAAGAGGCGCTACTCAAGAGCATGGCTTCCCGTGTAAGGAACTCTAAAGAACGGCCGCTATCGGCGTTTCCCCGAACGATCCGTTCTGGATCTCTCCGCTCACTCCAGAGCAGTACAGGATTGTGTCTGAGATCGTTCAGAAGCCTTTTTCAGAGTCTGTTTCCGGAAGATCAGGCTTGAGAAATGCGCACCGTTATGCTATGATAAACTTATCGGCGTGCGTTTTCTCTTTTGCGCGCCCCTTGGTCATTTCAGTTCCTGACACTGTAAAAAACGGCACGATCGCCGGTGAAATACCCGAGAAGCGGGAGATAGTAAGGAGTAGAGAAAGCTATGAAATTGGGAATCGTAGGCCTTCCCAATGTGGGGAAGAGCACTCTTTTCAACGCCATTACCAACGCGGGGGCTCAGTCCGCGAACTATCCCTTCTGCACCATTGAGCCCAATGTGGGCGTGGTGGCTGTGCCGGACAAGCGGCTGGATAAGCTTGCCGAAATGTATGAGCCGGAAAAATTCACCCCGGCTACCATTGAGTTTGTGGACATCGCGGGCCTGGTAAAGGGCGCCTCCAAGGGCGAGGGGCTTGGGAACAAGTTCCTCTCCAATATTCGGGAGGTGGACGCCATTGTCCATGTGGTGCGCTGTTTTGTCAACGACGATATCATCCATGTGGAGGGCAGCATCGACCCGAAACGGGATATTGAAACCATCGACCTGGAGCTGATCCTCTCCGACATCGAGGTATTGGACCGGCGTATCGATAAAACCAGAAAAATGCTCAAAGCGGACAAGAAGTACCAGACGGAGCTTGACTTTTTCCTTCGGGTCAGACAGGCCCTGGAGGAAGGCCGCTCTGCCAGAAGCGTGGAGTGCAGCGAGGAGGAAAAGGAGCTGCTTTCCACCGTATCTCTTCTCACCAATAAGCCCATTATTTTTGCCGCCAACATGAGCGAGGAAGACTTCCAGGGCGGAGTGGAATCGAATTCCTATTTTCAAACCGTAAAGGAATTTGCCCAAAGCGAGCATGCAGCCGTGATGCCGATTTGCGCCCAGATCGAAGCGGATATCTCCGGCATGGAGCCGGAGGAGAAGGAGCTGTTCCTCTCTGACATGGGATTAAACGAATCCGGTCTGGACCGGCTGATTTCCGCCTGTTATTCCCTTCTGGGGCTGATCTCCTACCTCACCGCCGGAAAGCCGGAGGTACGAGCCTGGACCATCCAAAAGGGCACCAAGGCGCCCCAGGCCGCCGGAAAGATCCACACGGACTTTGAACGGGGCTTTATCCGGGCAGAGGTGATCGGCTTTGACGAGCTGATGAGCGTGGGATCTATGACCGCCGCAAAAGAGAAGGGCCTGGTTCGCTCAGAGGGCAAGGAATATGTGATGCAGGACGGGGACATCGTTCTCTTCCGGTTCAATGTATGACCGAAAAGAGAGCCGGGGCCTCTTCTTCGCTTTAGCACACAAACACATTAAAACTTTTTTGTTGACAAAGCTCTTATTCCGTGCTATTGTAGTCTCAACAGGAAAAACCTATGAGTGGGAAGAGTACTTTTTGAAACCTGTATTCTCAGAGAGCCGGCGGCGGTGGAAATCCGGCAGTACAGCCAAAAAGGAATGGACCCATGAGGGCAAACCGAACGCAGGGCACACGGCGGGACCGCAGTGAAGCAGCGAGGCATCGCATCCAGTGGAATAGTACACTGAGGCAATGCGGCAGGACGCGGCACAGGGAAGCGGCGACGCAGGACACACGGCGGGGGACACACGAAAGGACACTCAGCCAGTGACACGCTGTGAAGCAATGCAAAAGCGTTAGGGGAGACGGAGGCCGACCGTTACAGCGGCTAGCGTATGATAGTGCGCGAAAGAGCGCGCCCCTTGGGGCGAATTTAGGTGGCACCGCAGATGTTTCAAGCATTTGTCCTAGAAGACAGGACAAGTGCTTTTTCTTTTGCCATTCTGAATTTTTCCGAAACTTTTTCCCCTTGCTCCAATAAAATTCTATAGAAAGAAAGGATGATCGAAATGGAAAAAATCCCCTACAAAATCTATCTGGAAGAAAACGAGCTGCCGAAAGCATGGTACAATCTTCGGGCGGATATGAAAAATAAACCCGCGCCCCTTCTGAACCCGAAAACGCTGAAGCCCATGAGCTTTGAAGAGCTGACTCCGGTATTCTGCGACGATCTGGTGCGCCAGGAGCTGGACGACGCCACCCCGTTTTTTGAGATCCCGGACGAGATCCTTTCCTTTTACAAGATGTACCGGCCCTCGCCGCTGGTGCGGGCGTATTTTCTGGAAAAGGCTTTGGATACTCCGGCCAAGATCTATTACAAATTTGAAGGCAACAACACCTCCGGCTCCCACAAGTTAAACTCCGCCATCGCCCAAGCCTACTACGCCAAGCAGCAGGGCCTCAAGGGCGTCACCACCGAAACCGGCGCCGGACAGTGGGGCACCGCCCTCTCCATGGCCTGCTCCTATTTTGATCTGGACTGCAAGGTGTTTATGGTGAAGGTCTCCTACGAGCAAAAGCCCTTCCGTCGGGAAGTGATGCGCACCTACGGCGCTGCCGTTACTCCCTCCCCCTCGGAAACCACCCAGGTGGGAAAGAGGATCTTAAAGGCTCACCCCGACACTCCCGGAAGCCTGGGCTGCGCCATTTCCGAAGCGGTGGAGGCGGCCACCTCCACGCCTGGATACCGGTATGTTTTAGGCAGTGTGCTCAATCAGGTTTTGCTGCACCAGTCCATCATCGGCCTGGAGACCAAGGCCGCTCTTGACAAATACGGGATCAAGCCCGATGTGATCATCGGCTGCGCGGGCGGCGGCTCCAACTTGGGAGGACTCATCTCCCCCTTTATGGGAGAAAAGCTCAGAGGCGAGGCGGATTACCGGTTCATCGCGGTGGAGCCCGCCTCCTGTCCCTCCTTTACCAGAGGCAAATTCGCTTATGACTTCTGCGATACCGGCATGATGTGCCCTCTGGCCAAAATGTACACCCTGGGCTCCAACTTTATCCCCTCCGCAAACCACGCGGGAGGGCTTCGGTATCACGGCATGAGCTCTGTGCTCTCCCAGCTCTATCATGACAAGCTTTTGGAAGCCGTGGCGGTGGAGCAGACCTCTGTCTTTGAGGCGGCCGAGCTTTTCGCCCGGGTAGAGGGTACCCTGCCCGCGCCGGAATCCAGCCACGCCATCCGGGCCGCCATCGACGAAGCGTTAAAGTGCAAGGAGACCGGAAAAGAGGAGACCATCGTCTTCGGCCTTACCGGCACCGGATATTTCGACATGACCGCCTATGAAAAATACAACAACGGCGTCATGACCGATACCATCCCCACGGACGAGGAGCTTCAGGAAGGTCTTCGGACTCTTCCTAACATCAATCTTTGAGTTTTCCACTCTATCTTCAGAGTTCTTCATTTTTCTTCATTTTATTTTCGGAGAGGGCCGGTGCAGTACTGCACCGGCCCTCTCCGAAAATAAATTTTTTTTTTTTAAATCTCTTTTCTCTTTTTTTTTTTTTTTTATTTTTTTTTGTTGGGGGGGGGCCCGGCCCCCCCCCCCCCCCCCCCTCTCCTATTTTTATCTTATGTTCCAAATATTCTTTCGGAAAAAATTACATCCCTCCAGAAAAACGATTTACAGCTGCAATAACTCTTTTACCAACTGGAAAAGCCTGGGAACCGTTTCGCAGAGATGATCCGCTCCGGCCGCCTCCAGCTCTCCCCTTTCCGGATAGCCCCAGGCGCAGCCCACGCTTTCCAGGCCGTTCTCCTTCGCTCCCTGGATGTCAAAGCGCCGGTCCCCGATCATCACCGCTTCCTCTGCCGGAGGGTCGCCCAAACGGCGAAGGGTCTCGCGGATCACCTGGCTCTTTTCCGCCATGGTGCCGTCCAAATTCGCCCCCACGACCTGGGAGAAAAGCCCGTTAATCCCCCGCATGGCAAGGATCTGCTCCGCAAACACCAGAGGCTTTGAGGTGGAGAGACAGACTGCGGCTCTTTGGGAGAGAAATTCCAGCACCTCCCGAATACCGGGGTAGAGGCTATTTTCAAACACGCCCTTTTCCCGATAGCGCTCCCGGTACTTTTCCACAGCCTTTTGCGCTTCTTCTTTGGAAAAACCATAATAAGTTTCAAAGGACCAGGAAAGCGGAGGCCCCACAAAACGGCGAAGCTTCTCTTCGCTCTCCTCCCGGATCCCGAAAGACTCCAGGGCATAACGCACGCTTTTCAGGATCCCTTCTCCCGTATCGGTGATCGTCCCGTCCAGGTCAAATAAAAAGTATTGCTTCATCCCTCTCACCCCTTTTCATTGGCTCCCGGGCGCAAGTGTCATCTGTGTCTTCCGGCCCCGCCGCCCCGGGTATGACCGCCCCGGCTGAACCCTCCTCTGGACGCTCCACCGCCGTGGGTAAAGCCGCCCCCGGGACGGGAACCGCCAAAAGGAGGACGGGGGCCGCCAAAGGGCGGGCCTCCAAAGGGAGGCGGCGGGGGACGATGCCGGTAGCTTCTTCCTATCGCCCTGCCCAAAAGCAGGCCATGGAAAAACCCGCCCGAGCCCCCGGAACCGCCGCCGGGGCCTCCTCTGCCGCCAAAGCCCAGCAGGCGGAGAAAAATCACCAGCAGAATCACCACGACCACCAGTCCAATAATCCGTGCCGCCACGCGAAGTAAAGAAGAAACGAGAGAGGGGGCCGAGTAACCCACCTTGTTTTCCCATTCCTCATAACCATCGTTTTCCGGCCCGTTTTCCTGATAGTAGCTTTCCAGCTCCTCCAACGCGGCGTCAAAGAATTTCCGCACCCCGGCGTCATACTGTTCCGCCGCAAAGTCGGACTTTAAATTCTCGTTGAGAAGCTCATCCAGTTTTTCTCCGGTCAAAAAGTCCTCTATGCCGTAGCCAGGCAAGGCGTAATAGTCCTCCTGGGCCACGGAAAGCACCAACAGCAGGCCGTTATTCCGCTCGGAGGAGCCGATCTCCCAGCTTTCAAACAGGTCATAGCAGTAGTCCCGAATCTCTTTCCCGTCCAGAAAATCCACCGTCACTATGACGATCTCCGCCCCGGTTCGGTCAAACAGGTTCCCGTTTTTCCGGATGATCTCCTGCTCTGTCTCCTGAGACAGCACCCCTGCCTCGTCCAGCACATAGAGATTTTCCGGGCGCTCCGGAATGGCTGCCAGGGCCCCCAGAGACATCGTTACAAACAAAAGGACAGCCGCAAAGAAGCTGACCGTCCTTTTCCCTGCCTTTCCCTTCATAGAAACTCCTCTCCTTTAGAAAAAGCCGGCGGAGGAGTCTGCCTCCGCCAGCGGTCCCTTTCTACTTGTCGTAAACCGGAAGAGGCTCCAGAAACGCCATATGCCTGAGCAAATTGACGGGAAACTTTTCAAGCTCCTCGTTGTAGGCTCTGGCCTCGTCGTTATAGCTGGAACGCTGAATCTGATCCTCCTGAGAGTTCATCTCCCGGATCAGAGACTCAGGGTACCTCGAGTCCTTTTCCGAAAGCTCTGTCCTTTGAAGCTCATCGCAAAGGGCTTCCGCCGCGGCGCCCAGCGCCTGATTGGCTTCCACCTTGTCTTCACTGTTCTCATAGGCATTCTGGCTTTGCTTCACAGCTCGCTCCACCTCATCGGCCAGCTCGGAAAGGGCGTCGTTTTTCTCTTCATACCCTCTGGAAAGAGTCACCAGATTCAAGGCCGCCTCTTCCCGCTGCTCCACGCCCTCCCAAATGGAAAACTGGGTAGAGTCATAATAGTAATCCTCCTCCGCTTTTTCCCGGAGCTTGGAAAGAGAGGAATGAGCGCCCAGAGGAAGGGACAACACCAGCATTCCCACCATAATGAGGGCAGCCGTCATTGTTTTCTTTTTCATATGCCTTCTCCTTCTGCGTGCAGGCTTCATCGTTTTGAAAGATCGTCAGCCCCGGATATCCAGCAGCTTCTGCTTGAGCTCTCCCTCCAGGCGGCCCAGCTCTTCTTCCGCCTGACGACGCTTTGCCCGGCCCTCGTCCTGGATCTTTACCACCTCGTCCAGCGTCTGGATCAGGGACTGGTTGGTACTGCGCAGGGTCTCCATATCCACCACGCCCCGCTCAGACTCCCTGGCGGTCTCAATAGTGCTCATCTTCAGCTTCTCCGCGTTCTTCTTCAACAGCTCATTGGTCATATTGGAGACTTCTCGCTGGGCCTTCACCGCCTGCTCGGAATGGGCCACGCCCAAAGCCAGCACCATCTGACTTTTCCACAGGGGGATGGTATTGACCAGGGTGGACTGGATCTTTTCCGTCATGATCTTGTCGTTATTCTGCACCAGACGGATCTGGGGAGACATCTGCACGGAAACCATGCGGGTCAATTCCAGGTCGTGCAGCTTCTTTTCAAAGCCGTCGCACTGCTGGGCAAAGTCGTTGGCAGCCTGGGCGTCCTCCGCAAGGCCCGAGGCCTTTGCCTTCTCCTGAAGCTGCACCAGGGTGGTGGCCCTCTCCTGCTGAAGCTTTTTCTTTCCCGCGATGATATACATGGAAAGCTCTTTGTGATAATTGAGGTTCATCTCATAAAGCTGGTCCAGAGTGACGATATCCTTCATCAGCTGTACCTGATGGCGCTCCAACGCCCCGGCGATCTTGTTCACATTGGTCTCGGCGCTGTCGTATTTCGCCTTCATGGCCGTGATCTTGTTGCCGGTATTTTTAAAGAAGCCGAAAAATCCCTTTTTCTCCTCTTCGTCAATGTCAAAGCCCTTGAGCTCTACCACCAGATTGGTGATGTCGTCGCCCACCTCGCCCAGGTCTCTGGTGCGCACCTTACTCAGGGCCGTATCGGAGAAATTGGCGATCTTTTTCTGGGCGGCGGCGCCGTATTGCAGTACCACCGCGCTGTTGCTGATGTCGATCTTCTCGGCAAACTCGTCCACTGCCTTCTGCTCCTCCGGGGAGAGGACCGTCTCGTCCAGCACCACGGGCTTCACCTCAGGCACAGCCTCCTGCTCTTCCGGCGTCAGCGTAAGGGAAGGGGGATTCGCACCCTCCAAGCTTAGGGAAGGCGCTGCGGGCTCTTCCTGCTCCAAAGATAATTTGATCTCGTTTTCCATATTTTATCCGGGCTCCTTTCTCAAAATAGACTCCCGATCTGAAAGCTTTTGCCGGTTGCTCCGTCAGCCGCTTTTTATCGCTTTTCCTTTTCGCCCTCATCCACAAAACCCTCCTGCTTCAGCAGGGTTTCAAACACGGTGATGTCCGCGGAAATATCCATTGCCTCGTCAGAGAAGAGGGAATCCAGCTGCTTTTCAAAGGCGTCCGCCACCGTGTGCATCATCCCCGCGATATTGAACATGGTGGAGGTGATGGTCTCCCCCTTCACCTTCTGGGCCGCCAGACGCTGGTAGCTGTTCAGAAGCTTCAGGGTGGTGGGCAGGTAATAGCTCATGAATTTCCGGATCTGAGGGGCTTTGGCGGGATGCTCCGCGATATACTGGAAGATCCCGGCGGAGGCCTTTTCCATCCGCTCGATGTCCTCCGACATGGTCTCGTCCGGAATGGCGTCGTTGGCTGCCCGCAGCTTTTTCAGGTATCCCTCGCCCTCCTCAATGATCTTGTCCACCTCGGGGTCCCCTGTAGAGGGACGCCTCTCCTCTTTTTTCTCTTCCTTTTTCTCCGCTTCCCGGGGTTTCTCCGCCGGTTTTGCTTCCTCCAGGGGCACAAATTGCTTCTTTCCCTTGAAGAGCGCTCCGGAGAGGAGAAATATCAGAACCAGCACCAGGGCAAACACCCCGTAATGGGCCGGGCGGTACAGCGGGAAAGACATGGCGTAGATCAGTGCGGCAACGCCGGTGATATAATACTTTGCTACGCTGGGGCCTCTGACCACCTTCATTTTCGGCGGCGGAGCGGGGTTTACCCTGACAGGCCCGCTCTGGTTTCGATAAAAGGGCGGAGCCTGCCTTCCTCCCGCCGGCGGCACAGGACCTTTTACCGGCTGGGGGCCGGGATAACGGTAGTAGCCGTTGGGTCCGGGTGAAGCGGGCCCGTTGGGCCGCGTGGCCTGTGTTTGTGGGGGCGCAGCGGAACGATTTCCGGCCCTGTTTCCCGAACTCGCGGAGATATGATCAATGGCGGTATCGATGCCCTCGGCGGCCTTTTCCAGACCCTGGGCGATCTTATCCGCAACAAAGCTGCCTGAGCCGGAGAGCGTCTGATAGACCTGGGAGGCATGAAACTCCTTCTCAAAGGGGCCCTTCTGTTGATTTTTCATATCCTCAGCTCCTTGTCTATCCTCTGGTTTACTCTTTCTATTGTACGGTTTCTTCTCTTTGGTGTCAATCTCTGTTTTACTTCCTTACACCGGATAGGGATTTCCCACCTGGGGGTATAACGCCTTCACTGCGTCCCCGGAGGCGATGCCCTGAGTAAAGGCGGTGGCTCCTCCGGCGCACACGCCCCATCTCAGGCCCCCCTCTAAAGTGCCATGGAGAGAAAGGCCATATAGGAAACCCGCCACCAGCGAATCTCCCGCGCCCACGGTGGAAACGACCCCGCCCTTGGCAGACCGGCAAAAAAGGCTCTCTCCCCTCTCGCCCACCAGCAAAGCGCCCCGGCCTCCCATGGAAACCACCACATTTTGGGCTCCCTGATCGATCAGGCGCAGGGCATATTCCTTAGCCCCTGCCACATCCTGGATCTCAACCCCGAACAGCTCTCCCAGCTCCTCCAGATTGGGCTTGATCAGGAAGGGCCGGTAAGGAAGGGCGGCAAGCAGGCTTTCGCCGAAGGAATCCACCACTGCTTTTACGCCGGTGGGCGCAAGCTCCTTTAAGATCTCCGCGTATCCCCCTTTTCCCAGCGAGGAGGGCAGAGAACCCGCCAGCACCAGAATATCCCCGTCTGTCAGATCTCTGAGCCTGTCGATGAGAAGGATCAGCTCCCGGGAGGTGATCTGGGGGCCGTCGCCGTTAAAGTCCGTCTCCTCCCCGTCCGTCGTGCGGAGCTTCACATTGATGCGGGAAACACCCTGGGGAAGCTTTACAAAGTCCGTCTCGCACCCCGCAGCTTCCAGCTGTCTGAGGATCTCGTCGCCGGAAAAGCCCGCGCAGATCCCGGCAGCCTTGTTCCGCACCCCCAGAGAGCTTAAGAGCAAGGACACATTGATCCCCTTGCCCCCCGCCAGGAAGCTGCCTCCCCGGAAGCGGTGGATGTTCCCCTTTTCAAAGCTTTCGGGGCAGATCAGATAGTCGATGGCCGGATTCAGAGTTACCGTATATACCATATGCTCACAACCTTACTTTTTTCTTTCAAGTATTCTAACATTTCACAAAAATTTTTTCAATTCAGGCAGGCGTATTTTTCCCGGATTTCCGGCAAAGCTAAGTAACGATCTTACCGGCCATGCCGGAAACACTGGAAAGGAAGCTTTTCTATGACAAGAAAAAAATGTTTTTCCCTGACTGTTTGCGCAGCGCTTCTCTGTCTGCTGCTTGCCGGATGCGCCCAGGAAGTAAAGGACGATGTTTCCGGCGCGGCCTCCAAGGTAAAGGACGGCGTCTCCAGCACGGTTTCCCGGATGGAGTCCGCCGCGGAATCTTTTTTTGACGGAGATGGTTCCTCTTCGAGCCTCAGCTCTTCCTCTCACGCAGGCTCCCAGACAAGCTCCGACAGCCGCCTTGACTCTGACGGCAGCCTTACAAGCTCGGAAGGAAGCCTGCTGGACCGCAGCGCCCTCTCCAGCCGGTAACAGCGAAGATCTCAATAAAAAGGCGCTGCAAAAGTGTAAAATAGGTAAAGACCAAAGGACTGCTGCAAAATTTTTTATTTTGCGGCAGTCTCTTTTTATTCTCTATTTTTCTTCCGGAAAACCGCGCAAAACAGAATTCGGTTATTTGGCTAAAAAATTTAACAATATCACAATTTCATTGACAATTATTTTCTGCTCCTGTATCATGAATTTAACAAAAGCTTTTTCTCCGAAGTGGGAAATTCGCTAAAAGGGAGCGATGGGAATGAAACGCAGAGGGCTTTACACCGCGCTTTTTTTCCTGTGCTTTTTTCTGGCGATTCTGATGATATTTCTTGGGTTTTACTGGGTTTCCGGATTCCTATATCCTGTATCCTATGAGCCATGCGAGGTTCCTTACGCATATTATAGCTCTGTGCCGATTTATGCAAGCTACAAAGATGATTCACCGGAGAATCCTTTACTTCCGGAAAAACTGATCAGACCGTCTGTCCCGTAGGACGCAAACCAAGGAGGCTATCACCTATGAAAAAAGTCAGGATCGGCACGGTGGTGCCGGGAGACCACATGGAAGCGCTGCTTCCGGAATTTGTGGAGATGGGGTATGAGTGCTTCGCCCTGAATTACCACATGGAATTCGGGGACAAGGACCTTGCCGCCGTTTTGGAGCGGCTCAAAAAAGTCACCGGCGGAAAGCCTGTGGAGATCTCCTCCATCGGCTACTACTGCAATCCCCTTCAAAACGAGGAACAGCTCCACACTCTGGAGCATTTTATCGACAACGCCCACCTCTTCGGCACAGATCTGGTGACCACCTTTGCAGGGGCCCTGGAGGGCCGCCCGGTGGAGGAAGCGATCCCCGTTTACAAGAAAGTTTTCGGAGAGCTTGCCAAACGCGCCGAGGCAAAGGGCGTAAGGCTGGCCATTGAAAACTGCCCCATGGACGGCGTCTGGAACCGGACCACCTGCAATATCGGATTTAACCCAAAGGCCTGGGAGATGATGTTCTGCGCAGTAGACAGCCCCGCCATCGGCCTGGAATGGGAGCCCGCTCATCAGATGATCCAGCTCATCGACCCCATTCCCCAGCTGGAGCAGTGGGTCGGCCGGATCTACCACCTTCACGGGAAGGACGCAAAGATCGACTGGAAGCGGATCAGGGAATACGGCGTTTTCGGGGCGGAGGAATTTGTCCTGTCCCGCACCCCCGGCTACGGCGACACGGACTGGCGGGATGTGTTCCATGTCCTGTACTCCTCGGGCTTCGAGGGAGATCTGTGCGTGGAGGGCTACCACGACCCCATCTTCCGGGACGAGTGGGAAATAGCCGGTCAGCTTCAGGCTCTCAGATACCTGAAATGGTGCCGGGGGATCCCGGAAAAATAGGGGTCTGAACGGAAAAGGGCGGTATTGAAATCTCCCTTTTCTTATGCTATACTTATCAAACTGCATCTCAAACGGAATTCGCCCTTCTCTGACGCAGAGAGGGGCGGATTTGCTATGGAGGGACCATGTACATCAAATGCGCGATCTTTGACGCGGACGGCACTTTGCTGGACTCCATGCCCATGTGGAGGAACATCACCTACGGATACGCGAAGGACAAGGGGATCCATGCCCCGGAGGGTCTGCACGAGACCATGAACCGTATGAGCATGGAGCAGTGCGCGGTCCAGTATCAGAAGCTGGGCGCCTCGGGCAGCGTCTCTCAGATCGTGGACGAGCTGATCCTCTACGCCAGAAGAGGCTACGAGCAGCAGGCGCCCCCAAAGCCCTGCGCCCCGGAATTTTTAAAGCTGCTCCATGAAAACGGGGTCTCCATCGCGGTGGCTACCGCCTCTTACGCGGACGCTGTGAAAGCTGCCTGTATACGCTGCGGGATGGCCCCCTATATCGACCTTTTTCTCTCCTGCGCCCAGGTGGGAAAAAGCAAGGAGCACCCTGACATCTTCCTTCAGTGCGCAGAGTATTTTCACGCTTCTGCGAAAGAATCCGTGGTGTTCGAAGACTCGGCCTATGCCCTCTCCACCGCCAGGAAAGCGGGATTTGCCACTGTGGCCGTGGAGGATGAGATCTCCATTCACAGCGAAAGCGGGCCGGAATCCAAGGCGGGACTTCAGGCCATTTCCGACCGGTATATCACAAGCTTTCAGGAGCTGATCTCTGAGCTTTCCCCCTTTGGAGAAGAGGGAGAGGATCCCCTTACCCGGCTCCTTAACTCCAAACACTAATCTCATCCGCTAAACTGCTTTCAGGAAAGGAATCTCTATGTTCAAAAAATTCATCGGCACCAAGGCCTTTTATCTTTCCGTCATCACCCTGATCATTCCCATGATCGTGCAGCAGGGCATCACCCAGTTTGTAAATCTTTTGGACAATGTGATGGTAGGGCGTCTGGGCACGGCTTCTATGTCCGGGGTGGCCATCGTCAATCAGGTAGTATTTATTTTTAATCTGGCTATCTTCGGCGGTCTTTCCGGCGCCTCTATTTTCGGCGCTCAGTTCTTCGGAAAGGGAGATCAGAAGGGCCTGAGGGACACCTTCCGCTTCCGCATTTTGTTTGGAGCGGGAGTGCTTGTGATCGGGCTTCTGGTATTTTTACTTTTCGGAGACCCGCTGCTGCGCCTTTACCTCAACGAGGAGGCAAGCGACCCAGCAGAGATCGCTCAGACCCTCGCCCACGCCAAGGATTATCTTGCCATCATCCTGTGGGGGCTTCTGCCCTTTGTGGCGGTGCAGTGCTTTTCCAGCACTTTAAGGGACATGGGCGAGACCGTTTCCCCCATGGTGGCCAGCGTCATCGCCATTCTGGTAAACCTGTGCCTCAACTATGTGCTGATCTTCGGCCACTTCGGGTTCCCCAAAATGGGCGTATCCGGCGCGGCCCTCGCCACTGTGATCGCCAGGTGGCTGGAAATGCTGTACCTGGTGGGACATACCTACCTGAAAAAAGAAAAATTCCAGTTCATCAAGGGAGCTTTCCGAAGCTTCCGGATTCCCCTGCCGCTGGTGAAAAAGATCGCCATCACCGGCACGCCCCTCTTTCTCAATGAACTGCTCTGGGCAGTGGGGAGTGCCATGGTGAATATGTGCTATGCCTCCCGCGGTCTCACCGCCGTGGCCGCCACCAACATCAACGGCACCGTCTGGAATCTGTTTTCTATCGTAATGATGGCCCTGGGAAATGCCATCGGGATCCTTTCCGGGCAGCTACTGGGCGCAAACGATATCGAAGGGGCCAAGGACACTGTGCGAAAGCTGCTGGCCTTCAACTTCGCGGTGAATCTAGTGATGGGCGGGCTGATCGTGGTCTCTTCCCCCTTTGTTCCCCATATTTACAAAACGGAGGACGCCGTGCGGCAGACGGCTACCCATCTCCTCATGGTCTCCGGCTCCTTCCTGCCCCTGACCTCCTATGTGCACGGCACCTACTTTACCATCCGTTCCGGCGGAAAAACCATGGTCACCTTTCTGTTTGACTGTGTGTTCACCTGGGTGGTCTGCCTGCCCATCGCCTATACGCTGTGCACCTTTACAGGGCTCTCTGTGGTGTGGATCTACTTTTTCGTCCAGTGCGCGGACTTTATCAAGGCCGCCATTGGAACCGTCATGATCCGCTCCGGGATCTGGGCAAAAAATGTGGTAGGAACAAAATCTTGAACGAAAGACTGAACACCGCTCAGTCTTTCGCTCAAGATTTCTCGAATTTTGCTTTGAGATTTGAAAAATCTCAATTTGCTGTACGCAAAACGCAAAATTTCGGAGGAAGGTCTTTCTAACAACTAATATCCAAAGCCTAACAACTAAGCAAGGAGGATTTTTTATGAAACGGGATACCGCCGGATATGACTTTCGATATGAAATGCACTGCCACAATAACAGAGGCAGCGCCTGCGCAAAGAGCAGCCCCACGGAAATAGCCCGCGCCTATTTCGAGCGCGGCTATGCGGGAATCGTGGTGACAGACCATTTTCTAAAGGGAAACACAGCGGTGGATCGAGGCCTTCCCTGGGAGGAAAAGATGCAGGCCTATTACGACGCCTATCTGGAGGCCGCGGAATTTGCCAAGGGAAAGGACTTTTCCGTACTGTTCGGGCTGGAGCACTCCTACGGCCACGGCAAGGAGGTTTTGACCTATGGCATCTCTTTGGAGTTCCTTCTTGCCCATCCGGATATCGAGCAGCTTTCTTTAAAGGACTATTCCGCCCTGGTGCATGAGGCGGGAGGATTCCTCTCCATGGCCCACCCCTTCCGCCACGCTCCCTATATCGATCCCGAGGTAGGCCCCCAGCCGGAATACCTGGATGGCGCAGAAATTTTCAACGCCTTTAACCGGGACGATGAAAATGAGGAGGCGGCCCGCTTCGCGGAAAAATACCATCTTCTTCCCACCTCAGGCGGAGACGTGCACGAGTCCTACAGCCGCGGCATCGGCCTGGCCGGCATTGCCTCCAAAACGCGAATTTCCACCGGGGAGGAGCTGGTGAAGCTGCTTCGAAGCGGAGATTACCGGGTCATCGTCAACGGCGAGCTGGTCTGAGATCTGAAACGGAATAACACCGAGGAAAAGGGACTGCTGTGCCTCTTGCAGCAGTCCCCCATATTAATTTATTTTTCCCTCGGGAGAAGTCTTGCTCTTTTGACATGACCGATTTCCGGGAGGTCTTCTGCCCCTCCTTGATTTTTCCCTCTTCCGTGGCAGAATAACATTGAGTTTTTCGTGATTACCGGGGTTTTCCCGTTTACAGGAGATCTGGCGCTATGGAATCCTTAAAAGAGCTTTACCGAATCGGCCGGGGGCCCTCCAGCTCTCACACAATGGGGCCCTCCCGGGCCGCCGCGGATTTTCGCCGTACCTATCCTCAGGCCGACAGCTTTCAAGCCATTCTTTACGGCTCTCTGGCTAAAACCGGCCGTGGACACTTGACCGATACCGCTGTCAAAGACGCCCTTTCTCCCCTGCCCTGTACCGTGATTTTCAATACCGAGGAACAAAATCTTCATCATCCAAACACCCTGGATCTGGAGGCATTTCAGGACGGAAAGCTTCTGGGTTCTTCCAGAGTTTACAGCGTGGGAGGAGGGAAGATCGAGGTGGAGGGTCAGCCCTCCTCTGTCCCGCAGGATGTCTATCCCTTTCACTCTTTTTCCGAAATCAAGACCTACTGTGAGGAAAAAGGGCTGCGCCTGTGGGAATTTGTCGAGGAAAATGAGGGCAGCGAGATTTGGGATTATCTTTTGAACGTGTGGAGACAGATGCGCGCCGCCATTTCCTCCGGTCTGCTGGCTGAGGGCACCCTTCGGGGCGGACTCAATGTCCAGCGCAAGGCGAAATTCCTCTTCCGGCAGCGCCATATCGATGAAAGCGCCGAAACCAGGGAAAACCGCATCGTATGCGCTTACGCCTTCGCAGTGGGAGAAGAAAACGCCTCAGGCGGCGTCATCGTCACCGCCCCCACCTGCGGAGCCTGCGGCGTACTGCCCGCCGTGATGGCCTACAAGCAGGAGCAAAACGGCTTTACCGATCTGGAGATCGCTCACGCGCTGGCCGCGGCGGGGGTGATCGGGAACCTGATCAAAACCAACGCCTCCATCAGCGGAGCCGAGTGCGGCTGTCAGGCGGAGATTGGCAGCGCCTGCTCCATGGCTGCGGCGGGCTTGGGGGAGCTGTTCTCCATGGATCTGGATCAGATCGAATACGCCGCGGAGGTGGCGATGGAGCACCATCTGGGCCTCACCTGCGACCCCATCGGCGGGCTGGTGCAGATCCCCTGCATCGAGCGAAACGCCGTGGCCGCCATGCGGGCCATCAACGCTTTGAGCCTGGCAAATTTTCTGACCTACACCAGAAAGATCTCCTTTGACCTGGTGGTCAAAACTATGTATGAAACCGGCCGCGATCTTTTCAGCAAGTACCGGGAAACCAGCGAAGGCGGCCTTGCGAAGCTTTACCAACCGTAAATGGAAGTTGACACCGGAAAAGAAAATGCGCTATAATAAATTGGATCATCCGGGTGTTGCGCAGTTGGTAGCGCGCTTGCTTTGGGAGCAAGAGGTCGCACGTTCGAGTCGTGTCACCCGGACCAAAAGCCCTCTGAAACCAACGATTTCAGAGGGCTTTTCTTTGTTTATTGCGGCGCGGGATTTAAAGAATACCTGCGATGGTCCTATATTTTACAGATGAATAAGGTGGTAAAACAAAAACAGCAGGAGTCCTCTCTTGAGAAGGCTGCTGCTATTTTTGTTTAAAGGAGATGATAATAAGATAGATTTAGAAATGCAAGAGGAGAGTCAGATGACGATCTATAATCTTTTTACAGAGTAGACGAAAACCTGTAACTATGCTCGGAAGTGATTAACCATGCAAAAATCGAACATTTCTCAGAAAAAAGGAATGAGTAAATTCACAAGCTGAACCATGACATCTTTTTTGCATCACATAGTTCTGTGAATCCTAAAATCCACATGAATACTAGACTTTTTATCTAAAGGAGGCAGGAAATATCTTTTTTGTAGTAGAACCACAAGATAAGCTGGCAGGATGTCAAGAGGTTGCCCTGTCAGCCTTTTAGATTCAGTTTGCCGTCAGATTGATCTCCTGCTATAATATCCGCAGAGGTGATCGAGTGAAAGGATTCCAGCGAAATAACCCACTATTTTCTCTTTGCGGATTGAATTGCGGGTTGTGCCCCATGCGATTGGGAAATCACTGCGGTGGCTGCGGGAACGGGAATCAATCCTGCAAGATTGCGAGATGCAGTCTGGAACATGGAGGAGTGGAGTATTGCTATGCGTGCGAGCAATATCCGTGTGAAAAATATCAACACATAGATGACTACGACTCTTTCATCACGCACAGGCGTCGAAAAATGGATTTCAAAAGGGCGCAAAGTATCGGCATCGAGCAGTATAATGTTGAGCAGCAGGAAAAAATGCAGATCCTTTCCCACCTGCTTTCTCACTTTAATGACGGGCGCAGAAAAAACTTCTTTTGCACGGCGGTCAATTTATTAGAGCTTTCAGAACTGAGAGAAGCGATGGAGCAGATACGCACCGATGACAAATTGCCCGCACTGCCGCTGAAAGAACAGTGCTTGTTTGTGGTGGAAATACTCCAAAAGCTTGCCGCCAAGAGAAAGATAGAACTGAAACTGATGAAGAAAAAATAATATGGTATGTGATATCTATCGTCTCTGCCCTTGACAGGCCTGCGAAGAGGGCTCAGCAAGTCGCGTCCGCAGATTTTTTCTATGCTTTTCCCGTGTGGCCCGCGCCAGAAATATCATTTTTGTGGTAGAACCCCCTTCTACGGTAACACCCGGGAGTTTTAAGCTTCGACTACTTTTGGGCTACTTCTGGATTTTCGGTCCTTTGGAGATGATCCAAATCTGCGGACATATCCTGTTCCTCGAGGTAAGTACAGAGGTTTGCTGTCATTTGAATAGAGGAACACCTAAAATCCTCTTCGGCTTCACACCAGCATAGCGCAAAGATTTGCGGCGCAGCACATGAGGGCGCAAACCGCTTTGACCATATGCTTGGCTACAGTTGGCAGACTGCACTTCTATTATAAGCAAAGGGAGTTTTTCCGTCCATTTCATCGTCTTCCGCCTTCCTCCGAACCACTCGCCCGGCGATTGGTTTTCGGGATACAAAAAGCGCCTGCCGCAAACGGATCATTTCGCGGCAGGCGCTTCTATTCAATTAAGCGGCTTCCCTGTGCAATACGAACCTTCCAGCCTTCTTATCCTCAGGTTCTCACTGGCCTTCTTCCTCTTTGATGATGGACTTTTTCTTCCATCTGCCCATCCTGTAGGCCACCGAGGTAATGACCGCGCCCAGCACCCAGGAGATCAGCAGGGAGAAAAACAGGCAATCCGGCTCGCCGGAGCCCATGACTCCTCCGGCCGGACGGGTGAGGTACTCCAGCCCATAGGCCACCGGAACACGAATGATCACCGTGGTGATGATGGAGATCCACATGGGGGTCACGGTATCTCCCGCGCCCCGCATCGTGCCGGAAAGGACCTGTGTGACAGCCATGGCCACATATCCTAAGGCCAGCGTAAACATCATCCTTTGTCCCAGCTCAATCACCTGAGGGACATCGTCAATGAAAAATCCCAGCATTGTGCGGCCGAACAGCAGGATCAGGCCTACCAGCACCACCGAGACGGAAAGGCTCAGCTTCAAGCCGGATCTTACCCCCTTTCCCACTCGGTCCATTCTCCCTGCCCCGATATTCTGGCCTACAAAGGTGGTCATGGCCGTACCGAAGGTGAAGTTGGGCATCATGGCAAAGCCGTCTACGCGCATCACCGCCGTATTGGCTGCCATCACCAGATCGCCGAAGCTGTTGGTCAACGCCTGTACTACAATCATGGCCAGGGAAAAAATAGCCTGAGTCAGGCCGCTGGGCAGACCCAGCCGGATCAGCTGGCCCAAAAGTGCCTTTTTCGGCCACAGAGTCTTCAGCTTTACATGAAGCACTCCCCGCATGGAAAAAAGCTTGATCAAACACAGCGCTCCGGAAATTGCCTGGGAAATAATGGTGGCCCAGGCGGCTCCGGGCACCCCCCAGTTAAAATATTTCACAAAGAGAATATCAAGCCCCGTATTCAGCCCGCAGGCCACCACAAGGAAAACAAGGGGCATGATGGAATCCCCCAGTCCTCTCAGAATTCCGGAAATAATATTGTAGTAGGCAGAGCCAAGCACCCCGATAAAGAGGATCGTCAGGTAATCGCAGGCCATCTGATACACATTGGAGGGCGTATCCAAAAGCTCTAAAAGCCAGGGAGCCAACAGCGGACCTGCCGTCATAATAATAAGGCAGGCTACCAGCGTGGCCGTGACCGCGGTTCCCACTGTGTGGGACAGCTTCTCTGTCTCTCTCGCACCGAAAAGCTGAGAGACCATGATACTGGCTCCCACGGAGATGCCCATAAAAAGCACCAACAAGAGATTTAAGACAGGCATACTGGCGCCGATAGCGGCCAAACCTGCAACGCCTACGTTTCTTCCCACCACGATGGAGTCCACTGTGCTGTAAAGCTGCTGCGCTAAATTTCCCAGCAGCAGCGGAAGAGAAAACAGCACCAGGTTTCGACCGGGGCTGCCCTGTGTCATGTCCTGCGCACCAAAAAACGCAGAAAGCTTTCCTGCCATAATTTTTACTTCCTCTCCAAAACGAAACCATTTCCGTTTACTAAAATATACCCTTAGATTATAACATAAAAACGCAGGGAAAACCTTTGTGACATATTCTGAATTTCCCGGAGAAATTTCTGTGAAAGAATCATGAATTTTCTTTACATTCTCATAAAAAAACAGTCCCTCCCGTTCCGCCATTTCGGAACCGGGAGGGACCTGACTTCTCTAAGAAGCTCTATTTTACCGGGGCCCGGCGCAGCAAAAGCCAGGAAAAGAGGCTGAACAAAGCCGCCAGCACCAGGCAGAAAGCCATCGTCTGAGGGGCAGCGCCGAAGGCCATTTTCCCAAAGGCCTCCGCCGCAGGGTACAGGGCCCTTCTGCCCGCCTCATGGAAGAAGGCCGTGTCCGCCATCTTCAGCAGAGGCGGCAATATGGAAATGCTCAGAGGCACCCCTGCCCCCACCAGCACCTTCCCCACCACCGGAAGCCGGTAAAACAGCAGGGTAATGAAATATCCCAGCGCGGAAAGAGCCAGGAACAGCAGGTAGCTGAACAGAATGGAAAGGAGGATATTTCCCCCAAGGCTCAGCTCCATCTTCCAGCTCATTGCATTGAGCTCTTCAAAAAGGGACCTTGCCCGCCACCTTCCGCTTGTATACCCCAAGGCAAAAAAGAGCAGGGTAAGGGCCTCATCCATAACGGCAAGCACCGCACAGATTACACCCATCGCCGCCTGGCGCGCCCAAAAGCTGCTTTTTCTTCCAACGCCGTTTTGGAGTCCCATCAAAAAAGTCTCTTTAAAGGAGCAAAGCCCGGCCACAAAGAGGAAAATTCCTGTGATAGCGGAAATCCCGGAAATGATCGTGACTGCCCCCTCAGGCATGGACAGTACAAAGGACAGCCCCCCAAAAAAGAGGGTAACGGCGATGATGACAACATAATACACGAAAACGCCTTTTTTATAATCATCCAGCTGAAACCGGAATGAAGGATACCATTTCATAAAAACCACTCTCCTGTTCCTTTGGTTTATGCATCAAAGAGAAGCCTCCCATTTTATGAGGTCATCTGAATAAACAGCTTTTGCAGATCGAGCCGGGAAAGCTCCAGCCCCTCCGGCAGACTCTCCGGGTCCACAGCGCCCAGCACATAGGCGGAGCACAGGCCGCCGATCTGATCTGTCCCCAACACCTGCCTGCCCTGTACATATTGCTCCACCAGACAGGTGTTTCCCGAAACGGTATATCCCCGGGAAAGGAGCTCTTCTACTGGCTCCTGACAAAGCAGCTTTCCCTCTTTCAGAATCAGTACCTCCTCCAGCAGAGAGGCGATCTCTTCAATGAGGTGCGTGGAAATCACCACGGTAAAGGGATGCTGGGCGTATTTTTCCAGCAGGAGCCGGTAAAACAGCTCTCTATGGTTGGCGTCCAGCCCCAGGACGGGTTCATCCAGCAGCACATAAGGCGTATTCACAGACAGCGCCGTCACCAGCTTAAAAATGGAGGCATAGCCGGTGGAAAGGCTACGGATCTTGGTCTTTTCCGGAAGCCCGAAGCTCTCTCCAAGACGCTTCGCGTAATCGGCGTCAAAGCCGGGGAAAAACACCTTGCTCCAGCGAAAGGCCTCCCGGACCCGCATCCCCTCGGGATAACAGTTCTGTTCTCCCGCCAAAAATACCTGGGAGAGGGCCTCCTCCTGGGTAAAAGGATCCTTTTCGTCGATCAAAACCTTTCCCAGCTCCGGAAAAATGCGGGTGGTCATCACATTCAGCAGAGTGGATTTTCCCGCCCCGTTCCGCCCTAAAAGGCCGTAGATCTTCTGCTTCTCCAAATGAAACGAAATGCCTTTGAGCGCCTGCACTGTGTGAAAGCGCTTTGCCACCTGTTCTACGGAAATTCCCATACTAGCCTTCCTTTCCCGGCTCGCTGCCGCTTTGCTCTTTGTAGCTTTTTTTCACCATCTGCGAAAGCTCTTCCTCCGAAATGCCCAGACGCTTTGCCTCCTGAACCATGGAACAGACAAAACGGCCGCAAAAGCTTTCCCTGCGCTTTTTCCTCAGCTTTTCCACAGCGCCCTCTGCTACAAACATTCCAAGGCCCCGCTTCTTGTATATCACATTCTCTTCCACCAGCAAGTTCACTCCCTTCAAGGCCGTGGCCGGGTTGATCTTGTACTGTACGGAAAATTCCGTGATGGAGGGGATCTGAGCCTCCTCCGGGAAGGCTCCTACAAGGATGGCGTCCTCCAGCCCTTCGGAAAGCTGCTGGAATATGGGCTTTTCCGAGTTGAAATCAATGCCTGCCAAATGCTTCCCGCCTTTCTTATTTAGTTAGTTAGTCTAGTAACTAACCGTTATTCTATCAGAGAGCTTTTGATCTGTCAAGTTTTTTGCTGAAAATAAAAAAACTCCCGGTCGGGAGTTGTCAGTTTTCAGTCGTTAGTGGTTAGAGAAGAACAAGGGAAAAGGCGTGCCCTTGCCCTTGTCTAACGACTAATATCCAATATCTAACAACTGCCAAAGAGGGAGCCAAGGAGTGGCTGCGAAGCCGCGCACCGCAAAAACCCCTTGCCTCTCCCTCTGGGGTGAGTACGCCCCGGTGGGGGGAAGATTGCCGGTGGCAATCGTTCTGACCAGACCGAACCGACAGGTGAGACCGTTGCCACGAACTGACCGAACCGGCAGGTGAGACGTTGTCACCGAAGGTGACTGAGAGGGCAAGATTTAGTTGTTAGCTTTTAGTCGTTAGTGGTTAGAAAAGACTTGGCCCCCTCTGAAGCAGAAAGACGCGGCTTGCCTTGCCTCCCTCTGACGAGGAAGCCAATGTCCAGGGCTTGGCTCTCC
Source organism: uncultured Neglectibacter sp. (assembly GCA_946554335.1). GTDB lineage: Bacteria > Bacillota > Clostridia > Oscillospirales > Acutalibacteraceae > Acutalibacter. The sequence continues at coordinate 174,282 of CAMNSA010000001.1, read as the reverse complement.
CTATGGGAGAGCTGGCGGCGAAGCCGCCTGAGAGGGCTGTTACGACCATGCCGTGACTGAGGGGCTGTTAATTTAGAAACTGTTTTTTCAACCTCTCACCGGCGAACGGCGGTGAGGGGATCGCAAAGGAAACACGACCTCTCAGTCTGCTTTGCAGACAGCTCCCCTTACGCAGGGGAGCCAAGGAAAATCAACCCTTTCAGTTTTCCGTCAGCTTCTGATAAAGCTTCATCAGCTCTGCCACGCAAGAGCTTTCTGTCATGGTTTTTATATCGAAGCCATAGGCATCCAGAATAGCCTTTGCCGTTTCTTCTATTTTGCCTTTTGCTCCTCCGTGGGCGTGGGCCAGGGGAAGTTGTACTATCGCAGTCCCATGATAAAAAGCACCAATGCCGCAATCGGAAGAAAAGTCCAGATGATATATCTTCCTGCTATGTTCCAGTCAGACGGCTCTGCATGGTCTATATTGTAAGCCTGAAATGCCAGTTCCAAACGAAACAGCTCATCTGCAAACAAAATATAAAGCGCGTTGAGAATACAAGCAGCCACAGCTATCAGCCACACCAGCCATTGGCCCTTATGTGTCAGCTTGGGATCATTCATCAACTCCAATATGGTATATACAGACGGCTCTGCGGGATCGATTATATTTCCATTCTCATCCTTTACGATTCCATTAATGACTATATGGGAAGGTTCGATGTCCGAAATCCCGTCCTCGCTGCACAGACAAAGAGTGTCCTCCACCTTCCACAGCCCTCCGCGAAACAGAATATCTTCTCCCCGGCAAAGCTCCACACCGGTCATATATTCTGCCGTTTCCGGGTCCTTTGGAGGGGCAGTAGGGTCTTCTTTCGCTATATAAGGGCCATAAGTTTTCTCGCCATACTCAAATGTAACGGTTTTATCCTCCGACACGGTAAACCGTGCCTGCTGCCCCTGGAGCTTACCGGAATACACCGTACCGCCGTTTTGCTGACTTGGGATAAAAATTGCGTCCTCATATTTATATCCGACTCGTGAGGTCGTCATGAAATAAACCACTGTAAATACCAATATCAGGATCATCATAAGTATCAGAACGCCTTTTTGATAGCGATTCAGACTTTTGATTTTTTCCATAGTCTCATCTCCCATGCAAATCTTGAATCTGCCTAATTGATACAAGTAAAGCATACTACCGATACCGGCCGCTGAGTTCCAGTAAAATCGGGCGCGCCTGTGCGCCGTCGATGCCGCCGTACTTGATGGGAGCGCTGACTAAAAAATAATCTCCTGCGGGGACGTCTGTCAAAACGGCAGCCTCCAGGATCACCACCTCATGGCCCAAAAGCTCTTTATGTACCTCCATGGGGCTTTCCATCGGGCCTACCGTCAAGCCCTCCACTCCTAAAAACCAAAGCCCCAGCCGGGTCATAGTTCTGGCCGCTTCCGGGGTAATCTCACAGTCTCCCTTGATCAGCAGCCGCTTAACTCCCCCGGCAAGGGCCTGCTTCACCGCTTCCGGGCTCAGCTTTCCTTCCCAGGAAACTACCCGGCAGGGACCCACGCATTTTTCCAGCTCCAGCTTGTCGATGGTCCTGCCATCCTCATAAAAATGCCTGGGCGCGTCCATGTGGGTGCCGTTGTGAGAGCCCAGGGTGATCTCTGTCAGGTCACACGCCTTTCCCTCGCTGATCCGGGACACGGGGCGCAGAGAGGGGGCCGGATCTCCCGGAAACACCCGGGCGGAAAACAGCTCTCGGGAAATGTCGTAAATTTTCATCGTTTTGCCGCCTTTCCCCGTGAAACGGGATGTTCTGAAACGCTAAAGAGAGCGGATAACGCTTTGCAGCAGAGTCTGCGCTTTCTGGGCGCTTTGTGCCGCAAAGGTGGGGAAATCCACCTTGGAGTCATCGTTTGCGTTGTCGGAAATGGTGCGAAGCACTGCGCAGGGGATCTGATTGATCAGGCAGGCGTGGGCAATGGACCCACCCTCCATCTCGCAGGCTAAAGCGCCGAAGGTGTCATAAAGCCACTTTCCCTTTTCCCGGTCCGCTACAAACTGATCTCCGGAGGCGATCACGCCGAAATGCACCCCGGAATAGAGCTTTTCCGCGCCCTCCAGCAGCATCTGAGAGAGATGGGCGTCACAGGGAAGCTCTGCGACGGGCTCCTCCCGGCCGGGAAGATCCAACATACCCATGGAATACCCCAGTGCGGAGGAATCACAGTCATGCTCCACACAGGCTCTGGCAATGACCACGTCTCCGATCCTCACCTGGGGGCCCACGCCTCCCGCCACGCCGATATTGAGAATCGCCCTGGGGTGATAAAAATCAGCCAGCACCTGAGCGCTCAGGGCGGAATTCACCTTTCCCACAGAGCACTGAGCCACCACACATTCCACCCCGGAAAGGGTCCCGCTGTGGAATTTCATGCTGCTGTGCTCCTGTACCTCCCGGAGGTCCATGGCGGCGAGGATGGCCTCCACCTCTACCGCCATCGCCCCTAAAATACCGATAGGCGCTTTCATATTATCCTCTCCCTTGTCCTGTTTTTTTGTCCGTCTTTTCCCTGATGAACGCAAAGAACGACTCCGCGTCGCCTGTCTTGAAGCCCTCCCGGTCCAGGATATAAACATTGTCCGGGCCGTAATAGAGGTAGAAATAGCGGCCGTATTTTCTCACTGCGGTAAGCTGGAAATAGGGGTAAATCGCAGCGGACTGGATCCCCGCTACCCGGAACCCCTCCTCATAGAAGGAATACACCGCCAGCTGAGAGGGACCGCGCTGAAAGGCCTTGCGCTGGATCCGTTCCACCGTGGTAGGATTGGTGAACGCCTTATAGACGAAATAAACGGTAACGCCCACCGCCACAAGCTTCATCCACCAGGCGGAGTCCAGCAGAAAGGTAACGCCCACCGCCAGGATACACAGCGCGCTGTTTAAAAGCAGGGATGGAAGGTTTTTCAGGTAAACATGATAAAGGCTGAAGGTATGGATCGTCTCCTTGGTACATTCGGTGGTATTGGAAAAGCGCAGCTCCTTCGCCACCTGCTCGTCCGTGTGGGTTTTCCGGTACTCTTCCAGAAGGGAGGCCAAATGCGCCTTCTTTTTTTTCTCCGATTTTTTCCGGATGGGGATATAGATAAAGGGAGTGACCACCACGGCAGCCAGCACCAGAATGAGCAGTACAAACTGGATCACAGACCACGCCGTCAGCTCATATTCCGGAATAGGGAGCAGTTCGCGAAACCGCAGAGAGTCCACGATCCCCAGGAGGATCTCCCTCTGCTCTTCCGTGATCTCCTTTTCCCCGCCGTAAATGTCGAAGGTATAGGCCGCGCCGTTGACGATGGTGCCGTAGATCAGCTCGTGATGGGGGGTATCTCCCTCGATGACGCCGGAGAGATCCAGATAGAAGAAGGGGACCTGGCCCCCGGTATGATAGCCGCTTTCCACCGTGAACTGATCTCCCTCGGTCTGGCTCAGTCGGCTGAGCACCTCCGCCCGCTCTTCCTCGCCGATCTCCTGAAGGCTAAAGACCTGCTGGGAATAGCCGGACTCCTTTTTCATCGCCAGGATGCTCAGCGTTCCGTCCTCGCTGACGAAATTGGCAAGGGCCCCCATCTCGCTGTATTCCTGGAGCTTCGCCGAAGGGTCCGCCACGCCCGCCAATGCCCAGGCAGGGTCGTTCACAGGCGTCTCTCTATTGAATTCATAAAATCCGTCCGGCACCTGGGCGGTAAAATCCTCCGTCTCCCAGGTGCTTGCCCCGGCAGTCAGAGAAACTGCGGCAAACACCAGAAGAGCCGCCGTCACACGAAAGATTTTTCCAAGCTTCATAGAACCATTCCTTTCCGTCATCCTCTGTCTGACTATCCAGCATCTAGTATATCATATCAGGGGAAAGGACAAAAGCGAAAATCATAAAAAGTTTTTCTCAGCTTTCCTAAAAAACAAAGGATTGACGGGAACCCGGGAAAAGGGTAAAATCAAATCAGAAAATTTTGTCTTAATAAAGGAAGGTGTTCCTTTTATGGTGACAGCTGTAATCACCGGAGCCTCCAGCGGCCTGGGCAGGGAATATATCAACGCCATTATCGCCCAGTATCCCAGCGTCGACGCCTTTTGGCTGATCTCCCGCCGGAAGGAAGTTTTGAAAGAGATCGCGCAGGAGCATCCGGACAAAACCATTGCGGCCATCTCTCTGGATCTGGGCAAGGAAGAGAGCTATGATATTTTTGAGAGGCTTTTGAAAGAGAACAACCCGGAGATCAAGGTTTTGGTCAACAGCGCCGGATACGGAAAATGCGCAGATTTCTATTCCTCCAACCGGACCCTGCAGACCGGTATGATCGACCTGAACTGCCGGGGGCTTGTGAGCATGATCCGCCTGTGTCTCCCCTATATGCTGGATGACAGTCTGGTGCTCAATATCTCCTCCATCGCCGCGTTTGCCCCTACTCCCAGAATGTCGGTATACGGGGCTACAAAGGCCTTCGTGCTGTCCTTTTCCAAAGCGCTCCACGATGAGCTTGCCCCCAGAGGCATTAAAGTGACGGCTGTGTGCCCCGGCGTGATGGAAACCGATTTCTGGGCTGTGGCCAATGTGCCGGAGGGTAAGTCCCGGCTGATCGACAAGCTGCCCAGAGTTTCTCCTCAGGCTGTGGCGGTAGGTTCCCTCAAAGCTGCCAAACGGGGAAAAATGATGTATACGAAGAAGCTTTTCTATAAATTTTATCATGTTCTGGGAAAGCTTTTGCCCCATGGGTTCCTGATGGAGTTTACTGAGGTATGAGGGAAGAGGGCTTCCTGCATCTGAATTCCGGTGCTTTCGGCCTGCGTCCCCTGCAAAAAGAAGACGCAAGCCTATTGCTTCGTTGGCTTTGTGACCCCAGAGTGCTGGAGTACTGGGAGGGGAAAAGCTTTGTGTTTACCCCTCAGATCATCCAGGCTCATTTCTTTGAGCCGGAAGAGAACCTTCGGCGCTGTGTTCTGGAATATGAGTCTCTTCCCGTGGGCTATTTGCAGGTCTGCTGTCTGGACAGGGAAAAATTGGAGGAATATCAGTATGCCCCTCCTGCGGGCGCGCTCACCTTTGGGCTGGACCTTTTTCTCGGTGAGCCCCGGTACTGGGGGAAAAGACTGGGGAGGGCGTTTCTCTCTCTGGTGCTTTCCTATCTTTGCGGGAAAGAAAAGGCTTATGCCGTGGTGGTAGACCCCCACGCTGACAACCTGCGGGCCATCGCCTGTTATGAAGCCTGCGGCTTTCAAAAGCGAAAGCTTCTAAGAGCCCACGAGCTGCACGACGGGCAGTGGAAGGACTGCTGGCTGATGGAATACCGGAAAAACAGTCGAGTGGAAAAAGCTTGACTTTTTTTCTCTTTTGTGGAAGAATAAGAAACAATCAAAACAGAGCAAAGGCAAAGAAGAGGAGGAGTAGTGGGAATTCCTGCCTAAAGAGAGAAGACGGTCGGTGCGAGTCTTCGGAAAGGGTCCCCATGAAGTAGCCTCTGAGCCTTGAACCCAACAAAGGAGAATTTTCTTCTTTCAGTAGGCTTCAACGGTTTTCCCCCGTTATCGGGAAACGGTATCGGAGCACAGCGTCTCCCGTACCGAAACAGCGCAGGCTTCCCTTTTCGGGCGGCTTGAATTTAGGTGGTACCGCGGAAAATCATTTCGCCCTAAAACGACCGAACGGTCGTTTTAGGGCTTTTCTTTTTTCCTTCCTCCTTCTCTCCTTTCCTTGCCTGAAAAACTCATCTCTTCAAGGAGGAATCGGTATGCTGGAAAAAAGGTACGACTTTCAAGTAAGCGAAAAGGAAATGCAGGAATTTTGGGAAAGGGAGGGGATCTATCGCTTTGACCCTGACGCCCCCGGCCCCATTTACTCCATTGACACTCCGCCCCCTACGGTAAGCGGAAGCCTGCACATCGGCCATCTCTTTTCCTATGCTCAAGCAGAAATGATCGCTAGGTATCACCGGATGCAGGGAGAAAATGTCTATTACCCCTTCGGCTTTGACGACAACGGCCTTCCCACGGAACGGCTGGTGGAAAAGGAGCACGGGATCTTGGCAAAGGATCTGCCCCGCTCCCAATTTCTCGCCCTATGCAGAGAAACCGCCCTTCGCTATGAGCAGGATTTTCAAAGGTTTTTTTCCTCCCTGGGGTTTTCCGTGGACTGGAGCCTCGCCTACAGCACCTCCTCCCGCCAGGCGCAGGCCCTTTCTCAAAAGCTTTTCCTTCAGCTGGTAAAGGACGGGAAAGCGTTCTGCAAGGAGGCGCCTGTGCTGTGGTGCACGCAATGCTCCACCTCCATCGCTCAGGCCGAGCTGGAGGTACAGGAAACAGACGGCGTCTTCTACACGCTCCCCTTTCTCTGCGGCAAGGAAGCGCTCCCGGTAGCCACCACCCGCCCGGAGCTGCTCTTCGGCTGCCTGTGCCTTTTTGTCCATCCGGAAAACCCCCTTTACCGAAGCTATATCGGCAAAACTGCCGTCGTTCCCCTTTACGGCTTTGAAGTGCCTATTCTGGCAGACGAAAAGGCGGATCCTCAAAAGGGAAGCGGCATTGTCATGTGCGCCTCCTTTGGAGACAGCACAGACGCGCAGTGGATCGAGGAACACGGCCTGACCCCCAAAAAGGTGCTGCTGCCGGACGGGACATTTCACCACACCGTCCCCTTTCTTTCCGGGCTTACCGTGCGGAAGGGAAAAAAGGAAATTCTGCGCCTTCTCCGGGAAAAGGGCCTTCTTCTGAAAGAACAGCCGCTCTCTCATACGGTAGCAGTGCACGAGCGCTGCAAAACGCCGGTAGAGATTCTTTCCTCCCGGCAGTGGTATATCAGCGTCCTCCCGTTTCAAGAGAAGCTTATGGAAGCGGCGCAGAAGGTCAGCTGGCATCCCCAGGAAATGAAAAAGCGTTACCTCGCCTGGGTGGAAAACCTGAAATGGGACTGGTGTGTTTCCCGGCAGCGCTACTTTGGCGTTCCCATTCCGGTATGGTATTGCCAAAGCTGCGGAAAGCCCCATTTCCCGAAGGAAGAAAAGCTGCCGGTCAATCCATTGGAACAGCCCTATCAAGGAACCTGCTCCTGCGGCTGCCGGGAGTTTCTACCGGAAACGGCTGTATTGGACACCTGGGCCACCAGCTCCATTACCCCTCTGCTTCACCGGGAAAGCGGGAAGATCCCCTATCCCATGTCCATGCGCACGCACGCCCACGAGATCATCCGCACCTGGACCTTTTATTCCATTCTGCGGGGCCTTTATCATACAGGAGAAGTCCCCTGGAAGGAGCTGATGATCAGTGGCTTTGTGCTGGCAAAGCGAGGAGAAAAGATCAGCAAATCCAAGGGAAATGCCTCAAACCCCGCGCGATTGGTTACCGAGCATTCCGCAGACGCCTTACGGCTGTGGACGGCAAATGCCCGCCTGGGAACAGATACCTTTTTCTCCCCGGAGGAACTGAAAGGGGAAAAGCGATTTCTCACCAAGCTTTGGAACAGCGGGAAATTTGCTTTTCCCCTGTTGGAGAATTTTTCTCCCCTCGGGAAGGACCCCGACGCTTTACCCCTGCTTCCCACAGACCGATGGATCCTCATAAGGGCAGAAAAAACGCTTCTGGCGGCCTCCCGCTGGCTGGACCGCTATGAGGTGGGAGAGGCCAAAAAGGAAGCGGACCGCTTTTTCTGGAACGACTTCTGCGACACCTATCTTGAGCTTTGCAAGGGCAGGCTCTATGAGGAACAGAAAGGCTCTCTTCCCAGGCTTTGCGCCCAGTATGCCCTTTATCACAGCTTTCTCATCGTATTAAAGCTTTACGCTCCTTTTGCCCCGCATATCACGGAAAGCCTCTACCGGGAGTTTTTCCTGACTCATGAAAAGACTCCTTCCCTGCATCTCACCAAATGGCCAAAGCCTGTAGAAAGGCCGGAGGACGAAGCGCTTCTCTTATTCGGGGAGCAGCTCAAGGAGAACCTCTCCAAAATGAGGGGAGAAAAAACACAGCGAGGGCTTTCACTCAAAGCTCCCATCGACACCTTTTTCATTCAGGCCCGGCAGGACCTGTTTTCCCTGTTTCAGGAAAGCAGGATAGACCTGCTTTCCTGCGCAAAAGCTGCTGAGATAGAGCTTCTGCCTCTTCGTGAGTGGGGAAATACAACGGTTTGAGGGCGCTCTTCCCAGACGAAAAAATGGCCGGACAGGCGTGCCTGTCCGGCCATTTTCATATTCTTTCAAGGCTGTGGCTTCTTTTCCCGGGGAACAGGCTTTTAAAAATCACAATGCGTCCTTCGGGCAGCTTTTCACACACTCAAAGCAGAGAATACACTCCGTTGCGTTTTTCCGATTCCGGGAATTGTCCGTCATATCCACTTCCATCGGACAGCTTTTGATACATTTTCCGCAGGAGATGCAGCGGTCTTTGTTACAGGTGATGCGAAGCAGAGAAAAGTAGCTCATAGGCTTCAAAAACACGGTAACAGGGCACAGATATTTGCAAAAAGCCCGGTTATCCTGAAAGACGAAAGCCAGGAGGATCCCCAGGGCATAATAGAGAAGATTTCCGATTACAAAGGCCCAGAACATCACCCGTTCCAAATTTCCCACATGAGCAAGGAACAGGAAGGACACAAAGAAAAAGGAGAGGGCAAAGGTCACATATCTCAGCCATCCAAGCTTTTTCCCCGGTTTCTTCGGAAGCTTATAGGGAAGAAAGTCCAGTACCATCGCCGTCCAGCAGGCATAACCGCAAAAGCCCCTGCCGAAAAGCAGCGGGCCGAAAATCTTCGCCACGGCGTAATGAATGGTAGCTGCTTCAAACACACCTGTAAAAAGATAATACCAAAAGCCTTCGATCTGCATATTTTCGCCGCTGAGAAATCCCAGGTATACCAGCATGTAAAGCCCCACCAAAAGCTGTGCGACCCTACGGGCATAGCGGTATTTCCTGATGAAAAGAAAAATCCCCAAGGAAACTGAGATTCCGATATAGCTGAAATTGAGAAAATAGAAAAACTTGCCCTCTATGAGCCACAGGGCAACTGCCACCGCCTCAAATACCGCCAGCAGCATGAAAGGCAAAAAATACTTTTTCATCTTTGACCTCTCCGTTCCAATCGATCCATTCTCCCGTTTCGCGTTCGTGCGGCGTTCCTTCCCGTCCGTCTTATCCGCCGGTAAGCTTCTTCATTTCCTCCAACAGCCTTTTCATTTCCAGCGGCTTTGCTATATGAGCATTCATGCCGCTTTCCAGCGCCCGCAGTTTATCTTCCTCAAAAGCATTGGCAGAAAGAGCGATGATGGGGATCCGGGAAAGCAGAGGATCTTCCAACGCACGAATTTCCCGTGCTGCGTGATATCCATCCATCACCGGCATCTGAATATCCATCAGCACCAGAAAAAATTCATTTGGCTCACTGTTTTTGAGCCGCTCTACGGCCTCTTTTCCATTGGAGGACGCCTCCACCTGAAAGCCTTCGTCCCGCAGCATTTCAAGGGCGATCTCCAAATTCAGCTCGTTGTCATCCACCACCAAAAGCTTTCCCCGCTGTGTCAGGGGAAGCAGCTTTTTTTCCGAAAAGGGCGGGTCTCTCTCTTCCTGAGATTTTAGCGGCAGTACGATGGTAAACCGGCTTCCTTTTCCCGGCTCACTTTTCACCTCGATCGTACCTCCCATCATTTCAGTGAGGTTTTTCACAATGGGAAGGCCTAAACCGGTTCCGTGCACGCCGCTTAAGGTGGTATTCTGTTCCCGCGCAAAAAATTCAAAAATATGAGAGAGAAAACTGGGATTGATACCGATGCCGTTGTCTTCTACAGCTATCTGATAACGATGCAGGGTAGGACCTACAGAGGGAATCTCCTGAAGCTCCATGACCACATATCCGCCGTTTCCGGTATATTTCACAGCATTGCTGCAAAGATGAAACAGGATCTCCTCCAATTTCCGGCTGTCGCCGTAAACCCTTGAATGGCGAAGTCCGGCAGCCTCTATCCTCAGACTGATATTCTTTGTCTGGGCCTGGGGAAGAAGCGTGCTTTTCACCTGTTTCGCAATTTCCAGAAGATCGCAGGGCTCCTGGATGAAAGCCTCTCCTCCCGACTCAATCCTGGCAATCTCCAGCACATTGGAAACCAACTCTAAAAGCTGTCTGCTGGCCGTATCGATCTGCTCCAGATCCCGGGAAAGCCGGGCGCTGTCCTGGAGATCTCCCTTAGCAAGCTTCGTAAAGCCCATAATGGCGTTTAAGGGAGTGCGCATATCGTGGGACATATTGGAAAGAAATACATTTTTGGCCTCCATGGCAAGCTTCGACTGGGAAAGCGCACCAGCCAGGAATTCCTTCTGCTCCAGGGCGTTGCGAATCTCTTCATCGACGCTTCTGGCGCCGATTACTACCTGTGAGATCTTTTCTCCTGCGCCCACATTGACGACTCGCAGCTGCAAATACTCCGGCCGGTCACCCCGCAGCAGCCGGTAATTCACATGCAGAATCTGCCTGTGCTCCAGCCGCTCCTGTATTTTTTGAGGGTCCAGAATATCAAAGATCAGCTCCCGATCCTCCGGATGTACCCAACGCTCCACATACTCCCGCACAAATCCCTTGTAGTCCCGAGAGGGGGGATCGTTGAAAAACAGATCTCCCACCTGGCGGCTTAGCCGGTAGGCGTGAATCAGGTCCTTTTCCAGCTGCACATAGAAGATGGACTCATAGTCAATGCTGAGCCCCTCTATCAGTTCCTGGCGCCTTCTGGATTCCTGATGGTATTCCAGTAGCTGCCGGTCCTTCTGAGCGTTTTGCTTCATCAGCTCCGCCCGGCCCTGGATTTTCTCCGTGGCATCCGCTACAAAGACATAGAAAATGCCTCCCAGCTCCTCAGTCTCCACAAAATGCCCATGATCCTCCAGCCAGCGGATCGTGCCGTCCTTCCGCTGGATCCGGTACTCCACATAATCCAGGTCAAACTGACTTTGGCCCACCTGTTCCCAAATACTTTCCTCCACTGCCTCCAGATCCTCCGGAAATACCAGACCCCGGAAGGTCCCGCCGGTCAGCGCTTGAAAGTCCTCCCGGTCCTCACAGCCAAAAAGGCGGATCAGGGCGGTGTTTGCGTAAAGGATCTCTTCCTTTCCCCGAGCGCTGTAAACGAAAAATCCGCCGGGCATTTCGTCCATCAGCTTCAAAATCCGCTGAGAGCCGGGAGAAAGCTCTGCTGCTCCACCTTCCAGCCAATATTTTATCATAAGACATTCCCCCGCCTCATAAGTCATAGGAACAAGTGAAACTTCCGAAATTCATTTTGGAAAGAGCAGGAGAATGCCGCAAACGCATCCCCTGCTCTTCTCTGTCAGAAAATCCCCGCCTACGCGAAAGGATTCTCGCTCTTATAAAGCATCCCCTTGGGCTGATTGAAGCCGATATCCGCAACTCCTAAAAGCTTAAAGACCTCAAAGAGAGGCTTCCCGAAGTGGCCGAAGGCCACCGCGCCGTGATGAGGATAGTTCTTCTCGATCAGCACATGGCGGTAAAACCTGCCCATTTCGGGGATCGCGAACACACCGACGCCGCCAAAGGAACGGGTCGCCACCGGCAGGACCTCGCCCTGGGCCACATAGGCGCGAAGCTCGCAGTCCGCCGTGCTCTGCAGGCGGAAGAAAGTGATGTCGCCGGGGATGATATCCCCCTCCAGGGTGCCCTGGGTCACCTCTTCCGGCAGGCTGCGGGCCATGATCATCTGATACTTCATCGTAGGCTTGCAAAGCTTCTGAGAGCAGGTGTTGCCGCAATGGAAGCCCATAAAGGTATCGGTAAGGCTGTAGTTGAATTTCCCCTTGATCTCCTGCTCGTACATATCCTTGGGCACCGTATTGTTGATGTCCAAAAGGGTAACCATATCGCCGCTGACGCAGGTCCCGATATACTCGGAAAGGGCGCCGAAAATATCCACCTCGCAGGATACGGGGATCCCTCTCCCGGTCAGGCGGGAGTTAACATAACACGGAACAAAGCCGAACTGGGTCTGGAACGCCGGCCAGCACTTGCCCGCCAGAGCCACATACTTCCGGTAGCCCTTGTGCTCCTCGATCCAATCCAGCAGCGTGATCTCATACTGGGCGAGCTTATGAAGGATCTCGGGCTTCTTGTTGCCTTCACCCAGCTCCTCGGCCATCTCCTTTGCGATCCCAGGGATTCGGGAGTCGCCCGCGTGCTTATTGAAAGCCTCAAACAGATCCAGCTCCGAGTTTTCTTCGATCTCCACGCCCAGGTCATACAGCCGCTTGATAGGGGCGTTGCAGGCCAGAAAGTTTAATGGGCGGGGACCAAAACTGATGATCTTCAGATCCTTCAGTCCGATCAGAGCCCTGGCGATGGGGATAAACTCATGGATCCTGTCGGCACAGTCCTCTGCGTCCCCTACCGGGTTCTCCGGAATGTAGGCCCTGATCTCTCTGAGCTTCAGGTTGTAGCTGGCGTTGAGCATCCCGCAGTAAGCGTCGCCCCGGCCGCCTACCAGATCGTCTCCGGATTCCTCCGCCGCAGCGATAAACATGGAGGGCCCGTCAAAATGCTTGGCAAGCAGGGTCTCGGAAATTTCGGGACCGAAGTTTCCAAGGTAAACTACCAGCGCGTTGCATCCGGCCTCCTTAATATTTTGGAGCGCCTCTACCATGTGGATCTCGCTTTCCACAATGCAGACAGGGCACTCATAGACGCCCTTTCCGCCGTACTTTTTTTGATACGCCTCTATCAGAGCCTTTCTTCGATTGACAGAAAGGGATTCCGGAAAACAGTCCCGGGAAACAGCGACGACGCCTATTTTCACTTCAGGGATATTATTCATAGCGGTCCTTCCTTTCCAAAATGTGTGCAAAGAAACGCTTTTTGCCGCAGTTTCTTTTGTTTCATCATACCTGAAAACAAGGAAAAAAGCAACCTTTCTTTTGGGTTTCCGGGGGCAAAATCTTGCAATTTCAGGAAAAAATCTTTATACTACGACTAAAAGTCGTTGTTATTTTCTGAAGAAGTCCGTGAGGCGCGAAACGCCTGAGAGGGTGTGCCCAAGGGTAGTTGTTAGATTTTAGATATTAGTCGTTAGAGAGGACTTGGCTCTCCCTCTGGGGCACGCCCATCGCTGACCGAGCCGACAAGCGAGACGCTGTCAGCGAAGCTGACTGAGAGGGTTTGTGTCAGCAAATTGAGATTTTTCAAATCTCAAATCAATTCCCGAAATTTCACGGTCCCGCTTTGCGGGATCACGGCTTTTCAAGCCGGGAAGTGAAATTCGAGACGGCTTGAGCGAAGCTCAAGATTTTGCTCTCCCTCTTCAAAACCCATTTCATTCTTGTAAAGGAGGCCTTTTTCTTATGAAAGATACCACGAAGACCAGCCTGTTTGAAACCATGCCCATCCCCAGGGCGGTGGCCTCCCTGTCCATCCCCACGGTACTCAGCTCTCTGGTCATGGTGCTCTACAGTCTGGCGGACACCTATTTTGTGGGCATGCTGGGCGACGCCGTTCAAAACGCTGCCGTCACCTTGGCCGCTCCGGTGCTTTTGGCCTTCAACGCAGTCAACAATCTCTTCGGCGTAGGCAGTTCCAGCATGATGAGCCGCGCCCTGGGAAGGAAGGATCCGGACACCGTCCGGCGCAGCAGCGCCTTTGGCTTTTACTGCGCTCTGCTTTCCGGTATCCTCTTTTCTCTGCTGGTGGCGGTGTTCCGTCTCCCGCTGCTGAAGCTGCTGGGAGCAGACGCTTCTACCATGGACGCCACAGGCGGCTATCTCTTCTGGACCACGATATTAGGGGCCGTTCCTGCCATTTTGAATGTGGTGATGGCCTACCTCGTCCGTTCAGAAGGAGCCTCCCTCCACGCCAGCCTGGGCACCATGAGCGGGTGTCTGTGCAATATCCTGCTGGACCCTTTCTTCATCCTTCCCTGGGGACTTGATATGGGGGCCGCCGGGGCAGGCTGCGCCACCTTTCTCTCCAACGCTCTGGCCTGCTGCTACTTTTTCATCCTCCTGTTTTGTAAGCGGAGAAAAACCTATGTGTGTATCTCCCCAAAGCTGTTTTGCCTGAAGAGAAATATCGTCACCGGCGTCTGCGCGGTGGGGATCCCCGCCGCTATTCAGAATCTTTTGAATGTCACCGGCATGACGGTGCTCAACAACTTCACCGCGGCTTACGGCACCCAGCCTGTGGCCGCCATGGGCATTGCGTACAAGGTGTTCATGATCCCCCTTCAGGTCACCTTCGGCATCTCCCAGGGGATTATGCCGCTGATCAGCTACAACTTCGCTTCCGGAAATATCAAGCGCATGAAAAAGGCGCTGTTCTTTACCACCGGAGTCTCCGTCTGCTTCATGGCCCTGGTATCTCTCAGCTATTTCCTGGGAGCCGGGGGTCTGATCTCTCTGTTTATGAAGGACTCCGCCATTATAGACTATGGCTCCAGCTTCCTCAGGGCCATGTCTCTTGCCCTGGTGTTCCAGTGTGTGGACTTCATCGCAGTGGGCGTGTTCCAGGCCTGCGGCATGGGGAAAAAGTCGCTGGTGTTTGCCGTGCTGAGAAAAATCGTATTGGAAATCCCGGCATTGTTCCTTCTCAATCTGCTCTTTCCCCTTTACGGCCTTGCCTATTCCCATCTGGCGGCTGAGTCCATTTTAGCCTGCGCCGCCGTGATTGTTCTCTTCCGGCTGTTTCGTTCTCTGGAGCGGGATCCGCTTTCCCGGGAAAACAGCTGATCTCTTTGCTTGAAAAGGAGTTCCTTCTGCTATGAAAACCATCAAAGCCCTGGTCTCCCTGCTGGTGTGCGCGAGTCTGCTGCGGATGCCGGTGGGAGAGGCCCGCACTCTCTCCCCCGCCCGGCATCTGGAAGCGCCCTCCTTTACAGTGTCTGCCCCTGTTTTTTCTCCGGTCTGCGAGGGGTATTCCCAACCGGAGACCCAGCCCATCACCATCCAAAATACCGGGGATTCCGTGATGACAGCCTTGAGCGTGGAGGTCACCGGAAGCGCTTTTTCCCTTCAGGAACCCGGCACTCCCATCTGGCTGTTCCCTGGCGGCGTGAGCCGCGACTATTCCCTTCAGCCCATTCCGGGCCTCACTGAGGGTACCTATTCCGTAACCGTCACCGTGACCTGCCGGGAGATTACGGTTTCTGCTGACGCCTCCTTTGTTGTACAGCCGGCAGGATCTCAGCCGGGGGACAGCCCCTATGTGGAGCCCACCGTGGGTATCCCCGCCGAAGACGCTCCCCAGACCCTGGAAGAGCTTCGGGCCTCTGACCCCGCCCTTGTAGCTGAGATCTCCCAATTTGACAGCCGGAATTACTCCATCGTCCCGCCCACCCGGGACCAGGGCTCGACCAACCTCTGCTGGTGTTACGCGCCCATCACCGCGTCGGAGATCTCCATTCATCGAAGCGGCATCGATCTCTCGGTGACACCGGACACCCTGCGTCTCTCACCGGTGCTTTTGGCCGGGGCCAGGCACAGCCGCGGGCCGGATCCGCTGGGAAATACGGCGGGAGAATCCACCGGGGAAAGCAATATTCTTTCAGCCTCCGGCAACACCAGCCTGACCCCCTCTCTGTTTTCCCAATGGTGCGCTCCCGCCTTAGAGGGAACAGGAAGCACGTCGAACCCTTATCTGAGCTCCGCCTACCGGCTGGAAACCGCCGTTCAGACCTGCTTTTCCGGCATGAGCGCGGCCGAATCCGTCCGGGCCGTCAAGCGGGCCGTGGCGGAATACGGCGCGGTGACAGTGTCCTACAACAATCTGCGGGAAACCAAGTACTACAATCCCCTGTCCGAGTCCGGCAGCGGCTCCAGTCCCCATGCCTGCACCATCATCGGCTGGGACGACGCCATCCCCAAGGAGCTGTTTCGCCCGGGCAGCGCGTCCCAGGACGGCGGATGGCTGATCAAAAACAGCTACAGCTCTCTGCCCTATTTCTGGCTCTCCTATGACAACGGGATCAACAGCAGCTGCTGGGCCTTTGCCTATGTTCCTAAAGAGACATACGACTACAACTATTTTTACGACTGCAAGGCGGAGGACTTCGGCCTGGCAGCCTCTATGAAGGTCTCCACAGGCGCCAATGTCTTTACGGCCAAGGAGGAAGCATACCTTTCCGCCGTACAGGCCGCCTTTCAAAACGGCAGGGACGCCCGCTTTGAGGTTTCCGTCTATACAGACCTTTCCGACCCCTCAGACCCGGAAAGCGGTACTCTCGCCACCTCACAGCCGGTGGCGGCCGGTCCCTTTGCCCTTCCCGGCTACTATACGGTCTCTCTGCCGGAGAAAATTCATCTCTCCCCCGGCAGCACCTTCGCGGTGGTGGTCAAGGTTACGGGTGACAAATCCCCCGTGCTTCGCCTTTCTCTGGACGCCGGCTCCAAAAGCTATCGGAAAACAGAGTCCGGATGGGGAAAACTCAATCAGGCGGTACGCATCAAGGCGTTCGCCGTTTGTGAGGACCATCCCGCCGTCACTCCAAGTCCTACCCCAAGCCCTACTCCAAGCCCCACTCCGGAACCTACTCCGGAACCTACTCCGGAACCCACTTCAAGCCCGGGCCCTACCCCGGGGCCCAGCCCGGAACCCGGTCCCCAGCCTGATCCCACGCCGGAATTTCCCTTTCAGGATGTGTATGAAACAGACTACTATTATTCGGCGGTCAACTGGGCGGTAAATGCCGGGATCACCACCGGCGCCTCCCCCACCGCCTTTTCTCCCAAAGCTCCCTGCACCAGAGCGCAGATGGCCGTTTTCCTGTGGCGGGCCGCCAGATCTCCTGCGCCTCACAGCGACCGCTGCGGGTTTACCGATGTCCCTTCCGGCTCCTATTATTACTCCGCTGTTTTGTGGGCGGTGGAAAACGGGATCACCCAAGGCGTCAGCAAAACTTCCTTCGCGCCCGACCGTCCCTGCACCAGAGGGCAGATGGCGGCTTTCCTGTACCGTTGGAAAAAAGAGCCGGAGGTCCGGGGAAGTCTTCCCTTTACGGATATTCCGGGAACCGCCTATTACCATACCGCCGTTTTGTGGGCGGTGGAAAACGGGATCGCCCAGGGCGTCAGCAAAACTTCTTTCGCGCCCGACCGCCCCTGTACCAGAGGGCAGATGGCGGCTTTTCTCTATCGGATGCAAAGCTCCTGAATCAGACTTGAAACAAAAAAAGGCCGTCCGCAAAATGTTCCATTTTGCGGACGGCCTTTTTCTGCTGTTCTGATTTGATCTACCCCGCTTCCTGGAACCCGTTTCGCTTCATGCAGCGCTTTAGCCAGTTCATGCGGAAATAGTACACAATAAACACGATGGCCGTGATCACCCAGGTCACGGGGTAATTCATCGCCACCATCTCCATGGTGTGATGCAGGGGCACCGCGATGAGGATCCACAGGATCCTCAGCCCGCACACCCCGAAGCAGGTGATCAGCATGGGCTGCAGGGATTCTCCCGCCCCGCGGATGGCCCCGGACAGGATCTCGATAAAGACAAAGGTAAAATAAGAGGGGGCCAGGATCCGGAAAAAATTGGAGCCCAGCCGCACTACGGCGTCGTCATTAATAAAAAATCGCAGCAGGGGCTGTTTAAAGAGGACCAACGCCACAGAGAGGGCAATGGTGGCGCCAAGGGCCATTCCCAGGCAGATTAACGCGCTTCTCTTCACCCGCTGAAACTTGCGGGCGCCGAAATTCTGCCCCACAAAGGTGGTCACAGAAATACCGAAGGCGCTCATCACCATCCAGATAAAGCCGTCGATCTTTCCAATGGCCGCCCAGGCCGCTATGGCGTCCGTCCCGAAGGAATTGATGCTGGCCTGGATCAGAAGGTTGGAGACAGAGTACATTACCGATTGCAGCCCGGCAGGAAGCCCGATCCGGATCACATTTTTCAAAATGCTCCTGTGGAAACGGATCTTCCTGAACTCCACCCGGTAAGATTCCCCCGTGCACATCAGGCGGATCAGGATCAGCGCGGCGCTCACTGTCTGGGAAAGCACCGTAGCCAGCGCCACCCCCATCACATCCCAGTGAAACGCCACCACAAACAGAAGGTCCAGCAGGATATTGACCAGACAGCAGGCGATGAGGATATACAAGGGCATCCTGGAATCCCCGATGGCCCTGAGGATCCCGGTGCCCACATTGTAGATCATGCAGGTGAGGATCCCGGCGTAATAGATGTTGAGATACAGCACGGCGTCGTCGATGATCTCTGCGGGCACGCCCATCCAGGTAAGCGAGGCCCGGCCGGTGAGAAGCCCCACCACCATAATGATCCCTCCGCCCGCCAACGCCAACGCCATGGAGGTATGTACCGCCTTAGATACATTTTCCCGGTCTCCGGCTCCGAAGAACTGGGAAATGATCACCGTCGCGCCGGAGGAGATCCCCACAAAGAAGCCCACCAGCAAATTGAGCAGCGTGCTGGTAGAGCCCACGGCGGCTACCGCCTCTTTTCCCACATACTGCCCCACGATCACCGTGTCCACGGTGTTATAGAGCTGTTGGAAAAAGGTGCCGATCAAAATGGGAAAGAAAAACAGCAAGAGCTGTTTCCAGATCACGCCCTGAGTGATGCTGTTTTCCCGAAGCTTTTCCTGCGTCATAAAAACGATCCGACTCCTTTAATTGAGACCTTTTGGGGCGTTCTTTTCATACTCCCGTCCGCCCTTAAAACTCCGCCGGGCGATCCGGTGGATCCTCACAAAATAGGCAGCCACCAGTAAAAGGGCCGCGGCGGTCCAGGCCCCCACCTCCGCGTAATAGATGCCCTCCTGACCAAGAAGCAGCGGCAAAAGCATGGCCACCGCCATGCGCACCACCATCTCCGCGAAGCCGGACAGCATGGGGATCACCGTATCTCCCAGTCCCATCAAAGCAGAGCGGTAAATGTGCAGCATATAGAGGATAGGCAGGCAGACCGCCATAATGCTGAGATAGTGGTAGGCGATCCCCATGGCTCCCTCAAATTCTTCTGGAGTCCCGGAGATAAAAAGCCCTAAAAACAGCTTCCCTGACAGCAGCATGGCGATCGCGATCACCGCGCTGGTGAGTAGAGCCACCACCGTCGCCGAGTGCATCCCCTTTTTGATCCTGTCGATGAGCTTCGCCCCCAAATTCTGCCCCACAAAAGAAGTCATGGCGTAGCCGTAAGAGGTGGCAGCAATCTCCAAGAGGCCGTACAGCTTATTGGTAGCGGTGAATCCGGCGATAAACAGCGTGCCGAAGCGGTTGACCACCGCCTGCACCACGATGCCGCCCACCGAGATAATGGCATTTTGCAGGGCAATGGGGGAGCTGAGCTTCAAAAGGTTCCCGGTAAGCTCCCGTTCCAGCTTAAAATCCTCTTTTCTAAGCTCAATGAGCGTGATCTTCCGCACATTATAAAAGCAATAAACGCTGGAAAACACCTGGGCGATCACGGTGGCCGCGGCCGCCCCCGCCACGCCCCAGCGAAAGGCCATGACAAACAGCAGATCCAGCCCCACATTGATGAGCGAGGCGAGGATCATGGCATACAGCGGCGTTTTGCTGTCTCCCAGCGCTCTGAGGATGGAGGACAGCAGATTGTAGGCCATCACCACGGGGATGCCGCTGAAAATGATGCGCAGATAGGTAAGGGAAATGTCCATGATCCCCGAAGGGGTATTGCACAGCTGCAAAACCGGCCCTGCCGCCAGCTGCCCCAGTGTGAGCAAAACCACGGCGGAGATCCCGCACAGGGTGACGGAAGCGCCCACGGAGCGGGAGAGACTTCTGTAGTCCTTCGCCCCGAAATTCTGGGCCATCAGAATGGAAAAGCCCTGAGTAAGGCCCTGGATGATCCCCACCATCATCCAATTGAGCCAATCGGCAGCCCCCAAAGCCGCCAACGCCTGAACGCCCATGACCTGTCCCACCACGGCGGTGTCCACAATGGTGTACAGCTGCTGAAACACATTGCCCGCCATCAAGGGCAGCGCAAAGGCAAAGATCAGCCGCAAGGGCGACCCCTGGGTCATATCGCGAATCCGCTGTGCCATAAAGCACGCTCCTTTTCCATAGCTCTCGAGACTGCCGCGCAAAGCTTTGTCCCGCAGGCCGGTGTAAAAAAACAGCGAAAGCAAATCTGTCCGCTTACGCCGCTTTCAGGCCGAATGACCCTATCTTATCATGCCCTTTGTCTTTTTTCAACTGCTTCCCGGAAAAAGGATACTACAGCAGTTCATTATGAGTTGCCGCTGTCCCGTACTTTTGCAGAAACTCCGCGATTTTTTCTCCGCACCCCTCTGTGTCCGTCGCAAAGCTCTGGGCGTGTCCCGCCCCCTTCACAAGAAACACATCCTTCTCGGCCCGGCAGGCAGAAAAGTTTTGCCGGGTCATGGAAAGGGGCACAAAATCGTCCTCCTCTCCGTGGAGGAACAAAACGGGAAGCCTGTTTTCCCGCAGCGCTTTGCAGGTGTCTGCCTCTTTGAGAGAAAACCCTGCCCGAAGCCTTGTGAGGAGATCTAAAAGGTGGAGCAGGGGAAACGATGGCAGCTTAAAATCTCTCCGTGACACATGCTTCATGATCTCCCAGGGGGAGGTAAAACCGCAGTCCGCGATGATCCCCCGCACATTTTTCGGAAGCGTCAGACCTGACGCCATCAGCACCGTGGAGGCTCCCATTGAGATACCAGAAAGGAAAATGTCCATCTGCACGCCGAACCGGTCCCTTACATACCTGGCCCAATCCTGACAGTCATACTGCTCCTTCACCCCGTAGGTGATGTACTTCCCCTCGCTCTCCCCGTGAGAGCGCTGATAGGGGAGCAGAAGCTGATAGCCCTGCTCGTGAAAGAACCTGGCCTCCAGCGCAAAATCAATGGTGGCAAGAGAGCGGTAACCGTGAAAGGCGATGATCGTTCCCCGGGGACGCTCTTCTTCTGCCGGAAGATATAAGGCGCGAAGACGCAGCCCGTCAAAGGAGAGCATCTCCGCCAGCTCCGCCGTGTGCTCCCGGATCCATGTCTGGGCTTCCTCCATCCGCTCCCGGTAGGGGTGCCAGATAGAGTCCTTCTCCTCATACTGCCGGTCTGTGCGCTCATGCTTGAAGCGGAGAATGGAGAAGCGAAAGAAGTAAAAGGTAGCCCCTGTCACCACAAGGGCCGCCAACACCACCACTCCCAAAAGGATCCAAAGCCACATATTGCTCCTCCTTATTTCAAGCCCGCCTCAAAAAGGGCCCTTTCCCAGTATTCTTCCGGCACTTGCGCCCAGGGAACCTCTTTCCCGGATTCCATGCGGTAAAGTGCCTTAGCACGATCCGGCACTTTCGTAAAATGATTAGAGCCTGTCAGCACATTGTCCCTGAGCATAACAGCCCACGCCGGCGCCCGCTTTTCCAGGCCGGAGACTTCCAAAGCCCGAAGCGTTTCCTGCCAGTCATAGGGAACCCTCAACAGTTCCTCTCTCCACTCTCCAGCCTCCCAATGAAGCAGGGCCATCATCGCCGTTTTAGGTACGCCGCCAATCTCAATACCTACCGAACCTACCGAGACGATTTTTTTGCCATCAGAAGAAAAGCTCCATTGCCGGTGATTATGTCCTCTTATCAGTACCGGCGCGGAAAACTGCCGGAGCAGCTTCAGCGTGCCGGCGTCTCCCGGCAGCTTTGAGCCTATTCCTTTCACCCTGTCCGGAGCGCCATGACAATAGGCAATGGGCGGTAGATCCTCCCATTGCCAAACGCCGGAAATATCCATGGCTTCAAACCAGTCAATATCCCTCCCGGTAAGGTTTTCATAGGTGTAAAGCAAGGCTCCCTGAGCAGAGCCATCCTTCCAGCCTATCTCCTTTCCGGCCCGGTAATTGATCATATATTCCTCCCGGTTTCCCCGGATGAACCGGCAGTCAAACTGCTCCTGCATCTCGTAAAGCAGCTCCATGATCTGTTTTGGAAAAACATGATCGGTAATATAATCCCCCAGAAACAGGTACTTTTCAATTCCTTTTGCCTTTGCAAGCTCCAGACAGGCTCTCAGCGCCGGAAAATTTCCATGAATATCAGCCAATACAGCGATCTGCATGTCTTACCTCCCATTTTTCTGGGTGAACAAATAAGTCCCGATGGCCACCGAAACCGCCAGGTTCAAAGAATCCACCGCATCGCTTTGGGGGATAAACAGACTCTTTCCATACTTCTGGAACTCGCTCGGCAACCCGGAAGCCTCATTGCCGAATACCAGAGTATAGCAGCCCGTCTCCGGGCAGCTTTCCGGGGTGAGCACCGTGCCGCCGTCCAGCATGAAGGGGAAGATCTCCCGCCTCTCCCCGTACCGCTCCAAATAGGAGGGAAAGTCTTCAAACTGCTCAAATTCTATGTGGAACAAGGCGCCCATAGACGCCCGCACCGTCTTGGGGTTCCAGATATCCGCCCCCGCGCCGATGATCGCAAGGTCATGTATGCCAAAGGCCAGGATGGTGCGTAAGATCGTGCCCAGATTTCCCATGTCTGAAGGGTTTACCAGGACGATGTGGGGCTTATCCCCTTGAAGCCTGCCCTCATATTTCCGGAACACTCCGGCGGCGTAACAAACCTCTTTCTGGGCGATCCGCTCCAACACCCGCTGCCCGGGCTGGCAGGGCACGCCCAGCTTCTCACAAAGGGTACAGAGCTTCTCCCGCTCCCGGAATTCCTCACTGTAATAAACTCCCAGCACCTCTTTTGGGTGGGAACTGAGCAGCTCAAAGGTGGGAAAAGGGCCCAGCGTGTAGGAATAGGGAAATTCCTTTTTATATTTTTTTAGAGGCTCCATAGGCGTCTCCTTCTTTTCCGTTGTCCCAACGGAAGCTTTTTAGGTTCCGTTCTCCGCCTTTTGCTCTTCTTCCTGCTTTCTGACCCGCTGGGAGATAAACGCCCCCACCTGATCCGGCTGGATCCCCAGCACCAACGCCAGCTCTCCGTGCAGCCGCTCCTGGGCCTCCTTCAAAAAGCGCTCGTCCGAGATATGGAACTTCTTCCCCTCTCGTTCCCGTTTTCTCTTCCAAAGGTAAAGCCCCTTGATCACCCGTACCAGCTCTCTCCGGTCTCCTCCGGCCAGGATTTCGCTGAACCTGGCCTTTCGCTCGCTTTCCTCGGCAATCCACAGGGCCTCTTCCCCGGGGATCTCCTCCAAAAGCTGTTCTGTCTCTTCACGGGACAGGATCCGTTTCATCTTTCCCGTCAGCTGCTCATTTTCCTTGGGCACAAATACGGTGGAGTCTTTTCGGTAAACCGGCTTCAGCACATAATATTCCCGTGTTTTTCCTCCCACCTCACGCTTCATGCTCCCCTCCAGACGGCACACGCCCTCCGAACCGTACAGCACCGTATCACCTGCCACAAACATGCTCTGCCCCTCTCTTCTTTCTTCTTCGGCAAAACCGCTTTGCGGCTTTGCAAAGAGGTTCTTCTGCGATCCCGCAAAGGAGTTTCGGCCCGGCTGACTCCCATCGGGCTTTTCCTGTCAGGATCATCCTCTTCAAAAAACATGCGGCCTGCCCTGGCGAAGCGTGCACAGCGCCGGGGCAAACCACAGTCGTTTCCTGCCTCTATTTTACCACAAAAATCCGCATTGGAGAAGCCCGATACCTTTTCGAGCTTACGGGAAAAGTAAACCGCTTCGCGGGTTAGGGGTTCTTCCGAATAACAATAGCCCTAGCTACTGTTATTTTACCACTTTTTCTTTTCCTTTGTTATAGGCGAATTTCACAAATTCCAAACTTTTTACTTGAGGATGAAGTCCAGAGACTCCTTCCGGAAAACCTCTCCCCCGGTGCTTTCAATGGAGAAGCGTACCTGATAAGTCCCGCTCTTCGTCCCCTGGGGGATAGTCACCGTCACCAGCGCCTGATCCTGTCCCTCCTGACCGACGGCAATCCAGTCCTGCCCGCCGCTCAGCTCCGTATAGCTGTCGTCATAGGGGGTGCCGCCGGTCTTTTCATAAAGCACCGCCGAAAACACATCCGCTTCTCCCTTTTCAAAGGAGATCCGGAACCTGATCTCCCCCGGCCCCTC
This sequence comes from uncultured Neglectibacter sp., assembly GCA_946554335.1. GTDB lineage: Bacteria > Bacillota > Clostridia > Oscillospirales > Acutalibacteraceae > Acutalibacter. The sequence continues at coordinate 150,261 of CAMNSA010000001.1, read as the reverse complement.
AGACACATCCAGAATTCTGCTGTATCCATCCACCACTGTGGGCAGAATGGCTCTGGGCGTCTCGTCCCCAGTCTTTGTGAAGTTCCATTTCTCGCTGACGGCAGAAGCCGAAGAGGACGCGCCCCCCTGCTGGAGACTGGGCTCAGGACGAAGCCGGGCGCAAAGGGTATACTCCCCATTGGGAAGCTCTTCTTGGGTCGCCCCGGAAAGGTCAAAGGTCAGCGTCTTTTCTCCCCCGGAAAGAGAAGCGAAGGAATAGCTTCCGTCCCCGTTTCGTAGGGCCGTTTCCTCCGAAACCACCGTCTCCTTGGGGAAGGGGACCTCTTTTTGGGCCGAATCCTTTAGAAACAGCCTCAGCCTTCCGCCCCCCATGTACTGCGGGTCTCCTCCGGGCAGGCCAATGTTCACCGTCGCCGAAAGCACACCGGAGTCCGCGTAAGAAGCGGTAAGCGTGGCGCTGGGATCTCCCACCGACGCCGTTCCGAACGCGACCTTCTGGGTCACGGCGCTTTCCTCAGCCGCCTGGGTACACAAAGCCAGCCCATAGCTCCCTGCGGAAAGCCCGCCGGAGCTGTAGGAGAGATCCATCACCGCCAAAAGCTCCCTTGCCCCCGAAATTTCAACGGGAAACGCCTCCCCGCCATCCGCAGGGGTGAAGGAGGTAAGAGGCAGAAAATTGCTTCCCCCGGAAGCCGCGAGGGTATAATAGCGGACCGCTTCCTTATTGGTCCTGTCCGCCAGCAGCACTTTTGCTCCCGCCGGAATGTTCACAGCCGCGCCCTCGCCGGAAACAAGGCGCAGGCCTAAACTCTTCTCCTGATCCGCCGCGAAAAACCGCGCGCTCAGCGCCCCCCTGACGGGGATAGTCGTCCCGCTTCCTTCAAAGCTTCCAAACTGTTTTCCACCCGTCACCGCCGCCTGGCCGGAAACCACCTGCTGCGCCCTTGCGGTAGCGGGCGCCTTTCGTTCCACTCCCCTCACGGGAGAAAAGGTCAGAGAAATCCGCTCCTCGCCCTTTTGGAAAGTGGCCGTACCGCGAAACACCAGCTCTTCCCCCGTGGTGGGAAGCAGGGTCTCAAAGCTCTTCCCCGTCTCCCCCAAAAGGGTCTCCCAGGAAAGAGCGTTGCTGTTGATGGGCAGCACCTGTTCAGCGGAGGCCGTGGCCTGCTGCCAGGCGGCCGAAACGAGGTTCCACCCCTCAAACTCCGGCAGGGAAAGCTGTATTTTCCCACTCTCCCGCTTGACGGTCAACTCTTTTTTGGGCAGCCGCTTCCAGTAGCACAGGAAATAGAGATCCTCCCGGTCCCCCGCCGCAAAAGCCGTCCCAGGCGCCCACGCCGTGTAAGGCGGATCCTGGGCCTCGGTCCATCCGGCAAACTCATAGGAGGAAAGCTCGTCGCCCCCCGGGGCGGTAAATTCCACAATGACCTTGGGCAGGGCGATCTTCCCGTCCACCACCGCCATAGTCCTTTGCAAAACAGTCTCCCCGTTTTCAAAGGAGACCTGCGTCAGACGCTGGGCCTTGGAAAACCCCGCTGACTCCATGGCGCTTTGGAAGGATAAGTTGCTCTCTTCGCAGAAAAAAGCCGCAGTGCTTCCCGCTTCTCTGGGGAAGAAGATCTCCTCCCCGATCTGCTGCTGTGTAATGGTTTGAAGCTCATATTTGTACTCGGGCGCGGAAGAGCTTTCCGGCTCCGTTTCCCCGCCGGTCTCTTCCCCGCTTTGGGCTTCGGAAGCGCTGCTCTCTATGGAGCTGCTCTCCTGAGAGGTCTCCTCCTTGAGCACGGTCACCACCGCCTCCCGGAACCGGTTGATCACCACCTCCGGCTTCGCGGCCAGCTCTCTGGAATCCCCGGAAAAGGCCTTGCTTCCAATGCGCACCAAACCGGAGGGCAGCTCCAGCACGCCCCCGATATTCCCACAGTTATAAAAGAGGCAGTCCCCGATGGACACGATCCCGCCCTGGATCTCCACGCTGGTGATCTGCTCTCGGATCGCCTCAAAGGGCGCGGTCTCCGGCGTGAAATCTTTGATCTCTCCCGCTCCGGAGATGGTGAGCTTTCCCTCTTCCGAAAGCTCCGCCGTCACGCTGCCCTCGTTGACGCCGATCGCAAAGCTCTGCTGAGGCTCGCTGGCAGATACCGCGATCTGACCCGTGCTGAAAAAGGTGGTGACCATCGCTGCCGCCAGCAGGAAGCTGATCCATCTTTGCGACCGCTTTTTTCCGCTTTTTTGCGCTTTTTGTACTGCCAAGCCGATGCCTCCCTTCAAAATATAATTTTAGTTCACCCAATTCTCACTATGCCGACACAGCAAACTGTTCTTTCCCGAAAGCGGCGCTTTCATTCGTCTTGAGGAAGGAAAGGGAATAGGTTTCCCCGCTTTCCGCCTGGAAGCTGATCTGCCGCCCCGAGGTTTCCGCTGCGGAAAAAACCGGGTTTGTGGGGTCCGGCACAAGGCCCTCCGGCCAGGTCACCGTCACCTGCTCTCCCGTTCCGCCCTGCAAAGTCAAAAGCACCGCCCCCGCCTCGTCTGAGACCTCCCAGCTGATGTCCCCGGCAACCTGAGAAAGGGCCAAAGTGACTGACAGCGTCTTTTGGTAGGGCTTCGTGGTGGTCACGGAAAGGGTCGCCGTGCCCAGAGAGCCGTCCTCCAACTGAAAATCAGATTTATGGACAGTTACCTGCACCGTCGTATCCTGCGCTCCCGCGCTTGGAAGCGTCGTCTCCGCGATCACCGTTCTGGCCTCGCCGGAAGCCGGCGTGAGCGTGGCGGAATAGCGGATCTCGTCGTTCGTGATCCGCATATCGTCCTCGTAATTTCGAAGCACAAAGGAAAAAACACTGTTCGACGCCCCCGCGGAGAACTCCACCGGGCAGGAGGAAGACGCTCCCTCCGGGGAGAGCTTATCGCTGGAAAAATAGAAGGGCTTCGCGTTGGCCAGCCCCGGATTGTTGGAGGAAGTCGTATATTTCGCCCAGGTCATGCCGATCACAGAGGACAGCAAGGTAAACAGCGTCAAAATGCACAGCGCTGCCAGAAGAGAGGGTTTCTTTTTTCTGTTTTTCCCGCCTGTTCTCCGCAAAAAGCTCACCTGCCGTTCTTCTCCTTACCCCTTCACCTGTACGGACGAAACGGAGACTGTCACCAAATCCACCTTCCCGCTGTAAGCGGCGTCCGTTTTCGTCTCCGGCCAGGTAATCCTCAGCTTGTATCCGTGAGATACCTTTCCGGTCCCGGAATGGGGCAGCTTTCCCCCCACCGCCTTCCCGTCCGTCAAAGGCCCGGCAAAGGCGTTATAGCCCCCTTCCGTGGATGGCGCTTCGTCCGGGATCAGCTCAAAGGTAAGGGGCAGATTGTTGGTGCTGGTCACCTGGATCTCATAATCCATATCCGTCTCGCAGACCTTATCCCCGTCAAAATTGGCCACGATAAAGGTAAGCTCTGTGGCGACCCCGGGCAAAAGATCTTCGAGGTTCTTCTCAAAGTTCACCTGCACATTGCTCACCAGCGCGGCGACTCTCGCCTGTGCCACAGCCGTTCCCTTGCTCACATATTTGGCCATGGTAAAGGAGGAGACCACCGTGCTCAAAAGAGCCAGGTATAAAAGAATACGCAAAATGCCGCGGGGCCGCCGTTTTCGGGAGTTTCGCACCTGCAAAGCCTCCTGCAGCTGGGCGATCCTTTCCTGTTGAGAACTTTTTGTCTCCTCAGGATTTTTCTTTTCCATCGGCCCTCGCCCTCCTCCTTGCTCCTTTTTTCCTGCTCTCCAGCCAGATGGGGACCTCAATGAGCAGAAATCCCACCGCCGCCAGCAGGAAAACTCCCGCCGGTTCCCGAAGAAACGCGGAAACCTTTCCCACTCCCGGGATCCGGGCCGTCACAGCCCCCACGATCTGTTCCCGGGCGATCGTCTCTGTGTCCTCCGTGTTGTTGTAGTCGCCCTTCGTGCGAAAAGCGCCCTGCTCTTCCCCCATGACCCGGTGAGTGACTAAATTCCCGCCGGGATCCAAAAAGGTGATGATATCCCCCTCGGCATACTCCTCCCGATCTCTAACGAGGATCAGGTCCCCGATCCCAAGGGTGGGCTCCATGCTTCCCGAAGCCACCACCAGCGGCGCGTACCCGAAAACCTTCGGCGGGTTGTGTCCGAAAAGCCGCTGGTCAATAAGAAGCCAGAGGTTCACAAGGATCACGGCGCTGAACAGGACGACAAAAAATCCATAGAAAAGCTTTTTAGCCACTTTCATCCTCGTACTCCCCGCTCAGCCTATCGTTTTCCCGGATACTTGGTGCCCTCGTCCGGATGGTCTACCTTGTCAGGATCGATCTGCTCAGCAAAGATGTGCAGGGCCAAAAGGTAGGAGCGGTCCGCTCTCCGCGCCGCGGCGTTGTCCAGAGCATTGTCCTTCTCCGGCACATACCAGTCCTCATACTGCCATTCCCACTCCAGCCTACAGACGATCTCCTGCCCGGCGGGCAGCTTAACGGTGGAGGTGCTCACCTCTCCCTCGTCATTCGCGCCCTCATAGCCGGTCTTCGATTGGAACAGGAAGTATTCTCCCGTTTCCAGATCTTTCATGGAATACAGAATGGGCAGATGGAAGGAAAGCTCCTCCGCCTTTGCCCGGAAAAAGATGTCGAACTCGTCCGGGTTCTTGATCTTGAAATCGTAATAGCCCGAAGACCCCGGGGCGATCAGGGGGATCCCGTTCTCCTCCCCCAGGTTCAAATTGTCCGTTTTCCTGCGGAACAGATCGATGGAGGACAACTGCTCCCAGGTAATCATGCTGTCTGCGTCATAGATCTCCATGCCCTTTGGCGTGGGAGTGGGAGTGGCCTCCGGTTCCTCAGAGCTTACCGGCTCGGAGCTCTCCGTCCCCGAGCTCTCTGTGCCGGAAGACTCCGTATCGGAGGATTCCGGTTGAGAGCTTTCCCCCGGCGTCTCTGAAGGCGACGGGGCATGGGTGGGCGTGGGCGCCACAGGCCTGCGGTAAGGCGCGTTGAACACGGTGGGAACAGAAGGCTGAGCGGCGTCCGCGAAGGTGGTAACCTCTCCGTCGTCCACCACCACGGGCGGCTCTTCTCCCCCGTCCGGATTCTCCGGGGTCACCACATCTCCGCCCGGAGTGACCGTCGTATCTCCTCCAACGGTTACAGACCCATCCTCGCCGGTCTCGATCTCCCCTTCCTCGTCCACAAAGGCGGCAAGGGGAACCTCTTCATCGTGATAAATGACCACCTGCGGCCCCGGCAGGATCACCCGATCCCCCGCGGCGATATTCCCGGCAGGCGTCACCGCAGTGACGCCGTCTCCGGTAACGACGGTCATTCCTTCCAGATCCGTCATCTCCCCGTCGGCGGTGACAAAATAGCACTCATCCAATAAGATCTCCAAAGTCCCGTCCTCCTGGAGGACGAAAGCAATCTCAAACAGTCTCACATCCTCCGGCAGATAGAAGATCATCTCTCCATCCTCTGTCTGCTCGATGCGGATCTCGCCCCCGGTGAAATACAGGGAAAAGGGAATCACTCCCAGAGAGGTCTCCCCCTCCAGCACCTCTAAAATATAGGAGCCGCTTCCCACTCTGGAAAAGTAGAAGCCTCCCCTGTCGTCCGTCCCACAGCTGCGCTGGGTCCCCTGTAAGCGCGCTTCCAGCCCCTTGGCGGAGGCCCCATCCTCCCGGGAAAGCTTCCCGGAAAGGAAGTGGGAGACCTCATGCACTCCCTCAGAGGAAAGCACGATGGTGTCCAACAGCTCGCCTGTCCCGCCGCCGCTGTTCTTCCCCAGCTGATAGCCCAAAAGCCCGGTGGTCACGGAAAACGCCATCAGCACCACAAAAAGAAGAGGGGAGAGAAAGCGGCCCTTGGATGAAAACCGGCCCGCCTGCTTCTCTTCGGCGTTTCCTTCGTTCTCCTTCTCCACCGCGTTCCCCTCCTTCCTTCAAAGACTCTCAAGAAAAGGCCCCCGGCAAAGGGCGCGATTCACCCTTTGCCGGGGGCCTCCGCCATCGGCGTATTTTCATTTCTTTGTAACGATCTACTCAGGCACGAGCCGCGGCTATTGTCCGCGCGTGTCTTATTTTCAGCCCACCGATATCTTAGGCAGCAAGTGTCCCGTCATACTGAGTGACTGTAATATCAATCACAAACTGCACCGTTGCAAGATCTACACTTGTCACCTTTTCTGCTGCAGCTGCAGCACCGGCTGCCATATCATCAGCATCTCCATCAGAAACCGTTCCATTACTCGGCGTGGTCTCATAGGGCCACTCCCAACTCAGATATTTGGTAACCTTACCATCAGAGGACTTAAGGGGGCCGGTAGCTTGATCCAAAACACTAGGATTATTCGCCGGACCAGCTACAACAGAGCTTCCCGCGCCAGGGTTACCTCCGACCTTAAAGGTAAGATTGGTCGGAACTAGATTCGAGTCAGAGTTGCCATCAGGCAGCTTAAAGCTGATATGCATGATATAGCTATAGTCAGTCTCCATACCATTGGGGTCAATAATAATGGGGATTGATCCACTCATGCCGGGAGCGATTCGCTCACTCGCCACATTGCTGTTCACTTTTCCGTCCAATTGAGTCTCCGACAGCTTAAATGTGAAACTCTGTGTTCCGGTTTTTCCGGTGACATTATGAGCTGGGTCTTCTTTCCCAACAAATAACTGCGGATCAAACTTGGCCACAATCGCCTCTGCCACACCGGTTCCTGCCGTGGTATACTTTGCCAAGGTACCGGACATCAGGCTGGTAGTCGCCAGTGTGAGAACCATTGCCGCTACACCCACGCGCAGCAAAATACTGTTCTTCTTCATAATAATTCCTCCATAATGTTATAATACCTTGAAAGGTCTGTATGTAAAGGCCATCGCTGCCCTTCGGTCAAAAAACACTGTTTCACCGTTTGGCAGCTCCCTGCCTTGACAACCGTTATTCTAAATTGTCCTTCTCCTGCTCGCCCACCTGGGCACGCAGCCGCTCCAGCTCCGCCTGAAGCTTGGCGGTCTCTCCGCCCCGCCTTCGGTTCTCCAGCGCTCTGCGAAGCAGATCCCATAAGAGGAACAGCGCCACCGGGCAGGCGATAAAAATCACCATTCCAAAGGGAGACTGTAAAAATACCGCTACATTTCCCAGCCCTACGATCCTCCAACCCTCATGATACTTACCCTGCACTTGGCTTTCCGTTACAGGATTCGTGTCCGCGATCGTATTGAAATCACCCTGGGTGATAAACGCCCGTTCTCCGTCCAGCTGCTGAACCTCCATGATCCTATGGGTCACGGCGGTGTCGCCTCCTTCGGGAAGATAGCAGATCACATCCCCCTCTTTGAGCTCAGCGGGATCTGTCTTCTGAACAAAGATCATATCCCCCGCGCTGAAGGTGGGCTCCATAGAGCCGGAAAGCACAATGACCGGAGCCACTCCGAACACAGAGGCAATATGATCCTTATCGGTAAAGGACCGCACAATCAGGACAGTATTCAGAAGGATCAGCGGAATAAAGATCACGCACAGCACAATGCCGATCACCGTGGTGATGCGATACCCCAGGCTCTTTTCCTGTTTTTCTTTCTCCATAGGTTCCCTTTTATCCCTTAAGATTTTCTCCTTCCGGCGCATCCGAAAAAGCACTTCGCAAACCGACCGGAAAAATCCCCTGCCGGCTCTTCTTTATTTTAGCATTTCTTCCTCATTTTTCAAGTGTTCAAATGCAAATTTTCAAAAAATTTTTTCGTTTTAACATATCGCCTGTTTTTGCAGAGCAACTTTCGTCATTTTTCACCGAAATTTCCGCAGGTGAATCAAAACGGCCCCGCCTCCAGACTTTTGCTGACCCAAAATTTTGCGGTCTGCGTACAGCAAAAGCAAATTCGCTGAAGACTAGGCTTTACCCAGCCTTTTGGGCTCCTACAGAGTAGTCGTTAGATTTTAGATGTTAGTCGTTAGAAAGGTCTTGGCTCTCCCTCTGGGGCGCTGGTCTCCGGTGGAGACCGTTCAGCGCTGACCGAACCGGCAGGTGAGACCGCTGCTACGAACTGGTCTCCGTTGCCACTCCGGTCGTTGCTGGACGCATGCCACCGGCATGCAGCAACCGAGCCGGTAGGCGAGAAGAGCGCCCTTTCTAAACTACTAACGACTAAAAAACTAACAACTACAAAATCCACCCCTTACAACCCCGCAAAAGACAAAAGAGGGGCGCCTCGAAAATCCCCCGAAACGCCCTTCTTCCAAGCCATATACTCCTTTCAGTAAGCCTCACTGAAAATATTTCGCTATCAGCTGTTCCAAATAGCTGTAGTCCCCCAACTGGGCCTGCGCCATCGCCAGTTGATACTGCATCTGGGCGTTGGCGTCGCTCACCGGCTTGATCCCGAATAAATTCTGCAAATAGGAATTGTCTCCCATGGAGGCCGCCAGCTGGGCGATCTGCAGATCCCGCTGAAACTGCTCCGGCGCGTTGTCCATATTGTACCCCAGATCCTGCATCCCGGAATAATCGCCGAACTGCGCGCCGTACAGCGCGTTTTGCAGCTCCTCCTGTCTCGCCGCCGTCTGAGCATCGATCTCGTCCCTGTGCTGCCCGTAGAGAAAATTCCGGTCTGTGTTCCACTGACCGAGCTCCTGCAAATGCCGGTTGTAGGCCGCCTGATAAAGCTCCGGTACCTTGTCGGCCATCTGGGAGGCGTAGTAGTCTCCCGCCTGAGCGGCCGCGCTCACTGCATAGGTGGAAGGGATCCCTCCCGTCATAGCCGCGGCGTCCCCCAGGGCATTCTGCTGAGCTCTTCGCCCCTCCCGCTCATATTGCTTCTGATAGGCCTGAAACACCGGGTCCGTCTCCTGATCGTAGGAGAATTCCGGCTGTTCCCTCTTCATGGAAAAATCATTGGGGGAAGGCCCTGTCAAAATATATCCGTCTCCCGATCTTCCCCCTTTGTATCCTCCGTATTGCTTACGGATATTCTCCGCTTCCTGGTTCGCCTTGGCCCGTTCCTCCGGCGTTTTCGCGTTGTAGTAGTTCTTCTTCGCCGTAATGAGGCTCATACCCGCGTCCGGATTGGTTTTCGCCAGATTCCAGTCCGCGGTGGAAAAGTGGTTGTTCTCTCCCCAGCCCTCCTGAGCCGCCGCGCTGAGAAAATCCTTGTAAGTGTACAATCTTGTCTCCCCTTTCATTTTATTCATTTTCACTTGCAAATGACAGGTTCAAATCTGACCCGCCGTAATATTCCCGACTGAGGGAGAACAGCTTCCAGTCCCCCACGCCCTCAAGCCTCAGACGCCAGTGGTCGCACCGCCTGGGAAGCACAGGCACCACAAAGCTTCTCTTTTTCTCCGCTTCCAGCACCGCGGCCGTTTTCCAGACCCCCTCGCTGTCAAATTGCAGCTTTACGGTAAGCCTTGCCCCTTTCCCCAGCTTCAATCGAAGCTGTAAGCGGGAAAGGCCTTTTCCGTAAGGGCTGTCCTCCACAAAGTCCCCAAACTCCGCGAAGCTCTGAAGCTGTCCTTCTTTAACGGCTCCCTGAGGGATCTCTCTGGGGTTTCCACCCAGCCAAAGCTCTCCGCTGCGTGTAAGAAAATAAAGCTCTCCCGTAAAGGCAAAGCCCAGGACATCCGCCTGATCCTCCCGGTGCCACAGTCCGCACCCGGTGTCGAACACAAACAGACTTCTCTCCTCCCGCCCGTTCTCCAAAGAGAGGTAGTATTTCTCCCCGTCAGAGCCGCCCACACCCTTTCGGTATCGCACATTTCCCAAGGGGCCCGAAATATTTTCCGGCATCCCTCCTCCATAGGAAACCACCCCGGCCCGGGACAGATAGAAAAGCCGCTCCCCCGCGATGGCGAGGCTCTTTGCGCCGCCCTTCTCCACCCCCAGGCTGGCGCTTCCCATCACCTGGAAATTGCTGGGCTTGCTCCCGTATACCTTGTAAATGTGATCCTCCTTAAAAAACACAGGATACCCCAGATATGCGCAGCACCCGGTAAATTCTCCCGGGCTTCCCACCTCTACCGCGTAGCTGTCCGTGGCAAGCCCGTCGAACACATTCCAGTTAAAGGGGTCTCCCAAACGGCTTGCGTAGATGGTGCTTCCCTTGCATCCCCACAGCCGGTTCTCGTTTTCGCAGAGAAAATCCATGTCGGGCGCCTCCCGCTTCAGAGAAAGCGTCCCTGTCCAGTCGTTTTCCGAAAAGGTGTTTTCATAGAAGCGCAGCTCCCGTTTGTCCTGAGACTCCTCCCGGATCACGGCGGTTTTTTCCGTGCCCTCAGGCCCTCCGGAAATATGCACCGCGTCCCCGGGAGAAAAGGGGAAGGGCTCTCCCGTGGTCTTGATGGTGTTCCCCACCGCCTCCACTCCCGCGTAGGTTCCGTCCGAGATGGAAGCAGTCCCGTTCCAGCTAGCCTCCAGGTTTCCGAACGCTCCGGTCTCCGTGTGGTAAAACGCCTTGTCCGGGAAGATCAGGAGATAGTCCCCCAGGGAGACAAAAAGCTTCTCTCCCGGCGTCACATCCCCCTTCTTCACCCCATCCTGATAGAATCCTCCGCCGTCCACCCAGTAAAGGCAGTCCCGGCCATAGAGCCCTCCCGGCTGTGTGAGCGTGCGAAGAAGATATCTGGGCTTTCTGGTGCTGAGCAGTGGCGTGTTGTCCCCGGTGAGATTCTCCATATCCCAAAGGCTCCCGTTTCCCGCGCCCTCATTGTGGTCATATCCTCGAAATTTCACCTGTACGGTCTTTCCGATATGATCCCCGTTTGTTAGCTTTGGCAGTCCGCTCATATTCTCCCCCCCTTTTACGCCGGCGACAATACCTTCTGGTCGTTGCGGTAGATCCCGTCGGCGGAAAACCGCCACCTGACTCCCCCCACGGAGATCACCACGCTTCTCCCGCTTTTGATGTAGATGAGCTCGTCCCCCTGTAAGGACAGGTTTCCATCCGCCTGCAGCTTCATGGCGTATCCGCTGTCTGTGTAGAGATACATCCTGTTCTTTGCCTCCTGGGCCGTCCCCTCCCCGTTGGTGTCATATTTGATCCCGCCCACCGTCTCGGAGGTTTCCGGGTTGTTGATCTGATAGCTCCCGGAAAGCTTCGCCATCCCGGTGTTCAGGTTGATCTCGCTTAGGCCGTTCTGGCTTAAGATCCTGCCGGTCTTCACATGGCTTCCGGTGATATAGGTAGTTCCGCCTGCGCTTTGGATATTCAGTCCGTTTACATCCTGCTCCACCTGGGAAAACCGGCCGTCCATATCCTCCACCCGGGAGCTGATCCCCCCTACCGTCACCGTAAGCTCCGTCAGTCCCTCCTCCGTCTCCTGAAGCTTGATTTTCACCGGCTCCGTAATGGTTTTCCCTATGTTTTCAAGCTCCGTCTGGTTAAAATTCTCCTCGCCCAGATTTCCCAGAGTATACCTTAGCTGCTCCAAAAGCACATAGAGATACCCTGAGATGGCGTTGAGCTTTTCCTTCATATCCCCCTTCCCGCTCAGATCGGGAAAGGAGGTGTCCGCCGTCATGAAATTCCCCGGCATCCTTCTCTCCCCCTTCTAAATCAGATTGGCTTCTCCGCCTTCGGAGTCCCTTTGTTCTCCCTCGGCTGCCGTTTTCTGATCCACATACCGCTTCATCCACACAAGGCTTCTCAGCTGGTTCTGGCTCATGTTAAGGGCCACCCGGTCCTTCTCTCCCGCCCCCAGGATAACGCCCCGGTCGATAAGCTCTCCTACCGCTTCAGAAGCCCATTTGGGGATATCCTCCAGGGTCTGATAGCGGTGGTCCCGGTTGTACTGGGCCTGGGCGAATTCGTCCCGCTTGAGATAGGCCTCCGGCCTCATCCTGCCGTTCTTGTCCCCCTTGAGGATCCCTCCCCGTCTCACATAGTCCATTGCTTCCTTCGCCCATCCCGGTGTCTCTTTGCTCTCCGCGGCCCGTGCGCGCCGCCCCAGCTCTTCCCTGATCAATTCTTTTACCTTCTCCTCTGTCATGTCCTCTGCCTCCTCCATTTCTTTTTTTACCATGTTCAAAAATCGCTGCCAACCCAGGTCCAAGGTGCGATGAGGGCAGTATTTCCCGTCATAGTCCTGGTGCTTCGTCACCCGGTCGATTCCCCAGCCGTACTGCTTCAACAGGTAAGCGATAAGATGAACCGTGTTTTTCTCGGCCTTTAAAAATCGTTCTCCTCCGGACAAAGACCAGCAGATCTCAATATGGATTCCCTCCATGTTTCCCACGCCGTGCCCGTCGCCGGAAGCCCAGGCGTTTCTGTCCAGCGGCAAGCCCTGTACAGCCTCCCGGTCATCCACAGCGTAATGGTAGCTCACCTCGCTGTCGTTGTTGATCATGTAGGTGATCTCATTGATCGCCGGGGCGTCGTTTGCGGTGTTATGTACCACGATCCTGCTCGCCCGTCGCTCATAGGGGCATTTCAGGTAATATCGGCCTCTCGGGCACAGTTTTTTTCTGATTGTAACCATTTATTTTCCCTTCTTCCTTTTTACCGAAATTTCACGGTCCCGCTTTGCGGGATCACGGCTCTTCAAGCCGGGAAATTGAGATTTTTCAAATCTCAATTCGAAATTTGAGACAGCTTGAGCTGAAGACTGAGCGTCGCTCAGTCCTTTGCTCAAACTGTTTTACTCCTTGATTTCAGGCAGCCCGGCCACGCTTGTCAGCAGCGACAGAACCCCCGCCAGCACAGAAGCGCTTGCCACCATGATCCAGTTGACCTCCGTCAGCAGAGCGCTTGTCCCGATGGTGGCCGCCGCCGTCTGCGCAACGGTCTTCAGCGCCCGTATTCCCGCCGCTTTCATCCATTTCTTTGTGAACATTTTCATTCCTCCTTTTTTACCGAAATTTCACGGTCCCGCATTGCGGGATCGCGGCTCTTCGAGCCGGGAAGTGAAATTCGAGACATATTGAAAATATGTTTTCCTCCCTTTTTTACCGAAATTTTGCGGTTTTGCCTTTTTTCCCTTGGCTCTCCCTCTGGGAGAGCTGGCGCGCAGCGCCTGAGAGGGTCAAAACCGTTCCTTGATATCCCGAATATCGTGCTGCACCTCCAGCATCTGCCCCTCCAGCCTGTAGGTGCGCTCAATGACCTGATTGTGCTTATTCACCTTTTCCTCCAGCCTCTCGACCCTGTAATTGCTCAGCTTGTTGGCCGTCAGAATCCCAAACAGAGAACCCGCCAGCGTCCCTGCCAGCGATAAGATCGCCACCACAATCGTGCTGTCCATTTCTCCGCCTCCCTTCTTGTTTTTTTCTGCAAAAGAAAAACGCCGGTGAAACGGCGTTAAATCAGTTGATAATGCGGTTTTTCTTCCCCGAACAGCTTCCATCTAAGCCAGTCGTCCAGCAGGATCGCAGGAAGGGCGATCAGGCACCACAAAAGCGAATAGGGCAAACAGATCTGCCCCCACAGGTTCAGCGGCATATTGGAGTAGTCCCACACATTCCACCGAAGCTGCACATTGACCATCAGCCCAACAAACAGCTCCAATACCGTGATGATCCCCCCGCCCAAAAACATCTGCCAAATCAGCCCCATCCCCCAGGGTATGTACTCGTTGATCGCGCCAATCATCAGGAAGCACGCGCCCCCTAACAGCGCCATGCTCCAGTGAGATCGTCCACGAGCAACAAGCTCAATAAGGATGTAAAGAACCCCCCCAATCCCAAAAAGGACGGCAGGCTTAATTATTCTTTTCAGAGGATTCATATCAACCACCAAGCCTTCCTGTGATGAGATTCATTTGTTCCTGAGCTACTGCCAGTTTCAGTCTCACCTCAGAAGCATAGGGTTCTGGCAGTTCCATTCCGTACTGAACCCCGGCAATTACCTCACTGTCTTCCAGCGAGTTTACATACGCCTTGAGTGCGTTGTGGTACGCCGTCTGAGAAGTGATAAGTGTCTGGGCCGCAATGTAGATGTGTGCAATTTCCAAAGCGGAGTACACCCTGCACATCCCGTCATCCGCTTGGTAAGGGAACTCTGTTCCTCCCAGTTCTACCACTCGGAACAGGTTGTTGATATTGCTCTGATCTTCCATACTCAGGTTGAAATGCTCCGTCTGATCTCCAATCTGAATATCGAATCCCGCCACAATAGCGGTGTTGCAAGCCTTGGAGATTTCTAAGAGCTTTGCCGCCCGTACTGTATCCAAGGTGTTGTCGCTCCCCAGAATTTCCACAGCGTCCTCAGTGGTGATCCAGCCCTTCTGTACGGCTTTCAGTACCCCTGCGCCGCTCAATACATTGCTGTTGTACAACTGTCCAATGTAATTCTTGTCCATAACTCAGCCCTCCAGGACAGAGGCGACCAGCACACCCAGACTGTCTGAAAGCGGCTTCGTCCTGTCAATAGTTCTGTTGTGATGGTCGATCAAGTACCAGTCGTAGCACTTGCCCTCCGAATCCTCATCAGATTTTGTCTTTCTCACCACAAAATACGAATCGGTAATAATACAGTCTGGGTACTCTCTCACCGTCTGTTGGAATCCGCTGAGGTTGGTGTGTTCCGTACCCACTGTTTTCAAAACCTCTTCGCCCGTAAAATCGTTTGAGCCAAAAATATAGTCCATTCAGATTCCTCCTTTCGATTAGGGAAGCTTTTGGAGACGGCAACCGTTTTGGGCATTTGGATAATTAGGGGATGCAGTACCCATGTAAAATAAGCCACCCATAAGGCTCTGACTACAACAAGAACCATGAAACACACTAGATGCCTTCTGGTTTGACCAGTTGTCTGGTATATATGAACTAGTAGAACCACCAGAGGCTGTCGGGTAGATTGCCCATTCTGTACCAGGTACTGAGGAAATGGCAATAGATGTTGGATATATTGGATAACCAGAAACTGGTTGCCCAATCAAGACACCATTTGATGATTCATCAAAGTTGTTGGGATCTAAGATAACATACATGTTGCCAGAACTATCAATATAGCAACCATCGATCCAGTCATACAAATTATCCCATAGTCCTTCAATGTAACGATACTGTGTATACCCATATGTTGTCTGGTTTACGGCAGAAGTGCCAGTGTGATATTTATTCCCATCTACCTTGCCAGCAGTCGAAAGAGACCCGTCATTAGAGCAACCGTAACCAATCTTTATCTGAGAGTCCCAGTCGGCATATTCTACTAGATATAACATTTGAATAGTTACAAGCATTGCATAGTCAAACTGCCATATGGTTTGTCCTATTGCATGGATAGAAGTACGACATATAGGCCGGGAAGAGTAGTTGCGTAGAGTCCAGCCGCTGTGACTAGTAAAGTTACTATCACTACAATGATACCTCCCCACATACACCATATCTCGCTCTCCCTTGCCGTCACCTCTGTCCATATGAGCAGGGGAGACATGGAACCCCTCTACCGGGCCGTCTGCTATTTGAAGCTTTAATCCATTCCCAACCTGTGTCCACTTAAACCAGAACTTGGGGATAGCTACCAGCTCGCCCGCCTCCGCATCAGTAACTCTCACCATTCCGGACCAGGGCATCAGATTGTCAAAAGGAGAGCTGCCGGTTCCGTTATTGATAGCGGGCACAGGGTCAGTAAAATTGGCAGCCGCATCTGTGCGGCTCCACGCAGTGGTAGCTGTTCCATCCCATACCGCGCCATAGATCGTCGCAAACTCCGCCATTACGATGATAGTTTGATTTTCGGGGGCTGTATAGTTAGTACTAGCTCCCACATGAACTGTAATCGCAGCAGTGCCGCTGGTCTGATTCACATGACTGATCGTGATAACATCGCCGGTAACAGACGCTGTTGCAACGCTTGTATCACTTGAGGCAACTGTGATAGCCCCGTTACCGGGCCGTGTCACCGTTACCTGTGAGGTAAGGTGATCCGGATCAAGCGTAACGTTGCTGGAACTCAAGCTCATGCTTCCATCGGCCTTAAAAATCTTCCACTCAAAATTTCTGGTTTCCCTAGTTCCATCCTTCCATTTATAATCGTCTTTAGGGGCAAAATAAATCATATATATTCCAGAATTGATCGCGCTTGTTCGTCCCCACTTGCTTACACATTTGCCGACATCAGCATACCACGGGGTAAATTCTGGTTCTTGCGATTCTCCGTTATACACCAAAGTATTGGTCTGTGTAATATCGCTACCATTAAAAGCCAGAGCCATTCTTCCAGCCATTCCGATAATGCGATTGGCAGTATCTGTGTTGATCGTACCGTCCGAAGATACCGGGAAGAAAGAAACATAGTAAGTAGTGTCGTTTTTAAGTCCCGTAGCAGTCAACGGGCTACCTGGAGCAGCGTGTTTATTACGGTTAGAGTTCGTATAAGTGAAAGCCGCATCCGGATCTGTTGGAGAGGTAGCATAGTCATTCTCCTTGACTACCACCACAGTGGATGCCCAAGTAGCCAATGTCACACCGTCATATACGGTATCGGATGGATCGTTCCACCAAATTCTCATTTTTCCGTTTCCACCTGTACGGACACCGCTATAATCCGAGTTGGCGGGAAAAGATATATTTCCTACAGCTACCCCGTTTGGAATTGCAGAAACCTCACAATTTATAGAATCCGTATAAGCCTTTTCTGTGGTATAAGGAAAAAACTTATAATAATAGGTCACGCCATCCGAAAGACCACTGTCGCAGAAATAGGTGTTCTGATAGGCGTTTCTTGTTTTGCTGTCCAGCACAATTACCCCATCCCGCCTGCTGGTAGGCACTGATCCCGCCTTGCGCACCAGCAGCGTTCCCTCCCAAGCTGCAAGTGTGACCCCATCAAGAATCAAATCATTCGGATCTGTCCATTTCAGATAGACTTTCTCATGTGCGGTGACTGTTGTAATGTCCGTTACGCTGGGCAGCGCGATTCCTCCTTCTGAATTTCCTCCGGGAAAATTTGAAATTACTGGCATAATCTCCACCTCTTTTACCCTAACAAAATGATTGATACTGGAATATCTTGTTCCGGCAGTTCTCCGTCTGCCGCAATGGTCAGTTTTCCGTTCGTCTGACTTATCACGGAAAGCATAGCCTCTCGGGCAGCTTGTCTCTGCTCGGGTGTAGCACTATTTGCGACGGAAATCACCCCGTTTTGTATGGCGGTCAACCCTTCCACCTGGACGGCCTGAGTAAACGGGGCGTTCGATCCAGACCAGGCAGATGCAGAAAGAATAATATTTACAGTAACACTGTTGTCCGCTTTCCCGCTTTGCAGCTCCAAAATATCCGCCGCCATGCCGCCCACATCAGTCTCTTCGATCTCATCCACCAGCTGGGCCGCCCGGTCTCCCTGCTCCTTCGCGTAATTGCCCTGGGTCAAAGCGGTCTGGGCCGCGGAATTTGCAATATTCTCAGCACTCTGCGCCGCGGCGTTTGCCGTGTTCAAAGCCTCTTGAGCGGCGGCTTCCGCAGTATTCTCAGCAGCTTCAGCCGCCTGCTCCGCTGCCGCCTTTGCCTCAAGTGCCTGTCCTGCGGCCTGCGTCGCCGCGGCTGCCGCGGCCTGTGCCTGCTGCCCTGCGGTCTGGGCTCCCTGTCCGGCAAGCACGGCGGCCTGGGCCGCCGTGTTTGCCTCTTGCGCGCTTTCTTCCAGCTGCTCCTGCAAAAGAGAAAATTCCTCCAGAGTGTGCCACTGAGACTCCTTGCTGGTCTTCCACTGCAAAAGCCCCTCTTCATACCTCAGCTCCATCTCTCCGGCCTTCAGATACTCGAGCCACTCCTCTTCGCTGCCCTGAAATCCATGCTTAACCGCGATCCCATAGGCCGTCAAATAATAACCCTTCCACTTTTCAGGATAATTTTCCATGTCCATCCTCCTCGATCCAGGTGTCCGCCGGCCGGTAAGCGCCGGCGAACCACCTCATGAATTCTGAAAACTCGCTGTTAAACATCTGCATACTGTTTTGATACTTTCCGTATTCTCCGTTTGCGAAGTCGATCAAAGCGCACAGATAGGAAAGATACAGCTTCTCGTGAGGCGGGCCCACCAGAAGCTCTGTCTCTTTGTCCTTCTGCCAGCTGTAAGTGATGATCTCCTCCGGAGCCAGCAGAAAGATCTGGGTCTGTACCATTCCCTCACAGTCGCTGACCCACCGTGTTTTTTGCTCGTCTGTAAACCCGTTGGGCTTGATGGAATCCGCGAATTCGATAACCTCTTTCAGCTTCATGGTGTACCCACTCCTCTCTCAAAGCTTTTTCTCTCAGGACGCGGAGATCAGCGCGGTCCCGCCGGTCACGCCGCCCACCGCGGCAAAGCGCCAGTCGTTAAAGCCCGCGATGAACCGGGCGTAGCCCTGCCATACATTGGCGTCGTTGGCGTCGTCCACCCGGCTCTTCACTACCAGGGGCGTACGGTCTAGCCATACCGCGCCGCCGTAGTTCTCGTTGTAGCCGCTGTCCAGCAGCACCCAGGGCGTCGTTCCCTGAGTGAGAAACTGGTTGAGATAGGGCCACACGATCACGTTCCACCGGCCGAACTGATAGTTGAAGCCGTTGTTCGCCGTGCCCGGATCCTTGTCCGCGCCGATCACGGAAAACACGGTCTTTTTCAGCTTGTAATCGTTGGGGATCAGGATCGTGTCCGGAGCCACATCCAGGATCTCGTTGTTGTCCCCTCTGAAATTCTGCATGGCCGTCTCCGCCGCCGCCAAAGCCTCGTCGGAAAAGGTGTCTGAAAACTGGTTGGACTGCGCCTTTCCGCTCACCTTCGCCGGATGATCCTTCGCGAACAGCTTCTTCCCATCCGCCGTGGTGGTGGAAAACTTCTTTCCCGCGAACTCCGCAGTGTCCTTTCCTGCCATTGCGCTGCCCAACAGCGCGGCGCCGAACTTCTCCCTAGTGCGGTAATAGGAAGAAATGAAGTTTAAGGGCTTCTTTTTCAGGTCGATGGTCTTGGCGTCCTCCACGATTTCCCGGGAAAGAGAGAAGCTGTTTTTCCAGGTCATATGCTCCAAAAACTTCTGGAACCCTTCCTGCATCCCGTCCGCGGGATAATTCCCGTTTTCTCCCACCGGCTGGAAGCCCTCCATAGCCGTCAGGGTGGTGAACTTCTCTCCGAAATGCTGAGACTTGTCCATATAGAACAAATGGGGAAGCATACTGTTTTTCTCAAAGCTCTCTCCCCGCTTTTCCAGAAAAAGCTGAATACCGTTCTGGGAATTTCCGAAAATCGAATCCTGAAGGCCGGAGCCTTCGGTAAAGGTAATATTGCTCATGTGTTATCTCCTCCTATATTAAGTCGCTGCCTGCACTGTCTTTTCTACGATCCTGACCCTGGTTTTTTCCGCCGTGGTGAATACCACCTCGGCCGCGCCTCCGGTGGTCTTCACGATCCCGGTGCCGTCGGTGGAAAGCTGTACCTTATCCCCCGCCTTGGCCGTAAACCCGCTGGGCGTCTCCGTTTCCAGGATCATGTCCTCCTGTACCCGGATCACCGGGATCAGCTCCCCCGTCTCACATGCCTCCTCCCGCTGGGCCATGCTGAAATAGAGAGGCTTGTCCGCCCCCGCCGCGGCGGCCAAAGCCCCGCTCGTCATCTTCAAAAGCATCCCCGCCTTGGGGGTCAGCCCTCCCGCGGGCAGATATTCCAGCCCCGGCACTCTTCCGTCGTCTGTACTGTGAATTGCAAATGCCATTTCTGTTCCTCCTTTACTTTTTGTTTTTCCGAATGGCCTTGTTGTAGTGGATCTGTATTTCCTGATCCGTCGCGTCCGGATTCAAGATCCGGTACTGCTCCTTGATCGCTGCCGGCACGGTAACCGCTCCCGCGCCCCGTCCGAAGGTCTGGGTCATATGGCTTTTGCTGTTCAATCTGTTCAGCGCCGCCTGGCCCGCCGCCAGATTTCTCTGCTTTGCAAGCTCTTCGAAATGCAGCAGCTTGTAGGCGTCAGAAAGCTCATACCCCCTCTCTACCATCCGGCATAGCTGCGGGTATTCGGGAAGCGCTCTCAGGTCCTCCGCCTTTTTAAGCTTCGGGCTCATGGAAGAGATCCTCCTCATCTGCTCTTCGATCCTCTTCGTGATCTCCCCGTGAAGCTTTTGGGCGTTCCCTTCCTGATTTTCGGCGGCTTTCGGTACCTTTGCCGCTTTCCCGGAAGTCTCGCGTCCCCTTTGTTTCAGCAGCCTCAAATAATTTTTTCTCGTCTCCTCGATCTTCTCCTGCAGGCTTTCTTCTTCCTGCTGCTCGGAATCTTCCTCTTCCGGTTCCTCTCCGGCGAGGCCTTCTGGCGTCTCCCCCTGGGAGATTTCCTCCGGTTCTTGCGGGGAAGCTTCATTCCCCTGCGCTTGCTGCAAGTTTTCCTCCTCGCTGCCCGCCGTCTCTGTCATGTCCATATGCTCACTCCCTTCTTGATCCCGTTCTCACTTTTTCCCCTTTCCTTTGCTTTCGCCCGTCTTGCGGTGGACCTGGCCGTTCTTCACCTTCTCGCTGGGAAAAATCGCCTCCACCCGCTGCTGTCCGCTGTTTTTAATGCGGCCTGCATAGGTCTTTTCCTTTGCCATATAAAACTTCCTCCTTTCTTTTTCATTTCCCGCCCGCCCCTCCAAAGAAAAAGGCAAGAAGCAAACGCTTCCCGCCTTTCTTTTCTCTTTCAGCTTTTTCCTGCCTGTTTCCCGAGATCCACCCCCAAAAGGGTACAAAAAAAGAGACCTCCAAAAAGGTCTCTTGCCCCGCCTCAAAGAAACTCTCGTCTCTTCAAGGCGGCGCCCATTCGACAAAAAACAGCACCTAATCGAAAACTATTTCTAAAGGCTTGCTCTCACATAGCATTTTCCAAAACTCTTCAAAACTCTCTGCTACAAAATACACATCTCCGTTTTCATCCGAGGTCTCCGGAAATGTCCGGCAATCATCCCAATACCACACACCGCTGTTTTCTCCGTGACACATCAAAAACAAAAAGCCGTGTTCACTGGCATCCCCTATCAAAACGCAGTTGTTTTTATACACACCCACTTCTTGTGTCTCCTCCCAGTATTTGTCCCAAAAATGAATATTACCTTCCTTGAAGTCAGCGTGCAGTCCATATAATTGTTCTACGCTGATGACCTCATCGGAGTCCTCCAGGGGAATCTCTCCGATTGTATCATCATCATAAAGATAACACCCCCCCATCTCCAGCAAAAACTGTCGATAGTCCTCCGGAAGCCTGGTTCCGATCATCTGTTCCAGCTCCTGTACCTCTTGCTCCGTAGGTACCGGGAATTTTTCTATTTTTTCCATATTCATTTTTGCTTCCTCCTCAGGTCAGTAAAGCTTCATCTGGCCTCACTTCTTCTCCACCCTGAATCGCACCCCGTTTTCTTCCGTCCATCCTGCGATTTTTTCGCACAAGGCCAGCAGCAGCTCCGGCGGCTTTTCCTCCAGCTGCAAAACGATGTTCACACTTTTTTCTTTTCCCGGAAACTCCTGTCGAAACTGCGGGCCTTTGACATAGGTAAGATAATTTTCCACCTTGTCCAGAAGCAAGGTCTGCGTCTGCGGCGAGGCGTCCATCGGCCCGGAGGAAACGATAAACATATCGATTCCTCCGTCCTTCCGCTCTCCTAAAATATCGATCGAATTCGCGTCGTAGATCATACCTTTTTCCACTCCTTCCCCTCAAATCTCATCAGGATATTCGGCGTTTCATTCTCCCTCCATGACTCTTTATGGGGATGGTCAAATGCGTAATCTATGCTAAGAGATTTACTCTTCATTTCATACACCTCTCCGTCACAGGGCACGATATTCCGCTCCAATAGCTGTAAGATTTGTCTTTCGGTTTCCGGCGTCAGCCCTCCGTGTTCCTGCACATATTCCATATCAATCTCACAGTCAACAAAATCAAACCCGCCAGACTTGCGCACAATCTCAGTCCTTTTCCTTCTGGACATGGAAACATAAAAATCGAGTGTGTCCCAAAAGTTTTCGCGGAGAAGGTCAAACTCCGTAGATTTGATCGTATGCCCCTTCTTTTTGATATTGGTAAGCTTTCTGGATAGTCCCCCGATTGGGCGCATCTTGATGTCTTCCAGCTCCAGCGTGCTGATTGCATAATGACTGGGGCTTTCCCCCAATAACGCAAAGAGCTCCTTCGCGTCCTCGATCCACTGCATCCAGTCGGAAAAGCTGTCCTTCACCTCTCCCCAAAACACATAATGCCTGACCATAGGTTCCTCTTTTACCATGTTGATCCCTTCCATTCCTCCGGAATATCAATGATTTTATACCGGCCGCCCCGTTCTCCCAGCCGGGATTGTGTATCCTCTACTCTTCGCCTTAGCTTTTCAAACTTATCACTCTTGCTCATGACCTCAAACTGCTCAATGATCTCGTCTCACCATAAGCTATATCTCTCTCCATTCCTTCCCATCAAACTTCATCAGGATGTTCGGCTTCTCTAGCCATAGCCCCACTTTATGGTCAGAGATATAAATTAAACCATGGGGCTTGTCTTTCCTGTCGTATACCTCTCCGTCACAGGGCACGATATTCTGCTCCAACAGCTGTAAGATTTGTCTTTCGGTTTCCGGCGTCAGCCCTCCGTGTTCCTGCACATATTTCAGGTCGATCTCACAGTCAACAAAATCAAACCCGCCCGACTCGTGTACGACCTCGCTCGTTCTTGTTCTTGATATGGAAACATAAAAATCGAGTGAGGACCAAAAGTCATCGCGGAGAAGGTCAAAGCCTGCGCTTTCAATTGTGTGGCCCTTTTTTTGAATATTGGCAAGCTTTCGAGACAGGCCCCCGATTGGCCGCTCTTTAATATCTTCCATCTCTACCGTGCTGATTCCATAATGACTGGGGCTTTCTCCCAATAATGCAAAGATTTCCTTCGCATCCTCCATCCACTGCATCCAGTCGGAAAAGCTGTCCTTCACCTCTCCCCAAAACACATAATGCCTGATCATAGGTTCCTCTTTTACCATGGCGATTCCTTCCATTTCTCTGGAATATCAATGATCTCATATCGGCCGCCCCGTTCTCCCAGACGGGATTGCGTGTCCGTTACTTTGTCTCTGAGCTTTTTTAAACGATCACTCTTGCTCATGACCTCAAACTGCTCGATGGTTCCGTCCTTTCTCACCGCCATAATGTCAGGCCGCCGGTTAGGCCGTATTCCCGGCGCCTCGTTGCTCACTGCTTTATTTACATAAATCACGCTGTAGTCCTCCGTCTGCGCCAGTATTTTAACTCCTACCTGTATTGTTTCCCAATGCCCTTCCGTCCAGTTTTTATGAGCTTTTTCGGGCCAGACAACCTTCGTTTCACCGGAAAAAACATCCTCAAACAGCTCGCCCTCGGAAAGTCCCTTCTGTTTTTCATTATAACGGGAAATTTGTTCACTGTCCAGCAGTTTTTGGGCAATTTGAGCCTCTATTTCCGGGTTGTCCGCAGTAAGCAATAGGCTTTCATTTTTCCAAAGGCGTTTTCGGACAGGATTTCCCTTTTTGGCATCGGTAACATCCTGGATGATGCTGTCATAGCTCCCTGCGGTCTTCAGAAGCTCTGCCCGCTGTCTCGGGTCCTGAGTCCTTTCCGCCATTTCCAGAAAAGCGTTTTCAATCTCCAGCGCAAGCTCCGGGTCCTGCTTTGTGAGCCGCTGAATTCCCCGTTCGCTCTGGAAGAACTCCTTTCCTGCATACTCTCCCGCCAGCCTGCTCTCCACTTCTCCCACGGTCAAGGTCTCGCCGCTGCTTTTCAGCTCTCCTCTTTTCAGGTCGTCCCACAGCCCGGCTTCCTCCAGTTGCTCTTTAGCGGCCTTTTCAAGGGCTCCCTTTACGCCCTTTTCCTCCAGGATCTCCAATGCGCCTTGGGAAATGTCTTCGTATCTTCCTCCCTCCGGCACATTCCGCCCCCGTTCCCCGCTCTCCGCCGGATCGTCCTCTAAGCCGGAAACTCTCCCGCCTTCTGCCGCTTCCGCTGAAGTTGCGTCCAAAAAGGCATAAAAAAAGAGACCTCCAAAAAGGTCTCTTGCCCCGCCTCAAAGAAATTCTCGTCTCTTTAAGGCGGCGCCCCCGTTATATTTCCATCATTTTCTGTATTTCTTTTACCGCACTTCTTAGTTACAACAATTTTAGGGAGTATATTCTCCCTCTATCCTGACATTCAAGCCCGCAAGCTGCTTTTCTCCTATCTCCATAAATTTTTTGCAGTTCTCCGTTGGCTCATATAAAAAATCGACTTCGATCAAGTAACTATCAAAATGCTTCCCTTGGTACACTTGTTCATACTGCTTCGTCTCCAAAAAAGTTGCATAAGCATTTAACTTATCCTGCAGGATAAGTAAATGGGCTGTCTCATCCTCCCAATCCAAATGATCGGTGATCAGCAAGATCAGCTCACTCCCATTCAGATTGTAAAACTAAAAGCCAGCAGTCACCAAACTATTCGTCATCGTCAGGATTGTCAACTTTGAACTCTATCACAGTATTCAGCCCTTCAATTTGCTTTCCGACAATATCCAGAAATTTCATGCAATTCGCTGTCGGTTCGTACTTGAAACAGATATAAATGACAAACTCTTCAATTTCGCGCTGGATATTCCGTTCCTTGAGATACTGTTTATACTGCTCTAATTCAATGTAATTGAGGTAGGAGTTGATCTTGTCCTGCAAAAGCAGCAGGTGTTCCCCTTCCCAATCTTCTTTGTGCCAGTTATCCTTCTCTCCCTCCTCCCACTCTGCTTGATCTATCTCGTCTCCGCTCCAGTCCAAATGGTCAAACAAGAGCAGCATAAATCTTTCGGTTCCTTTTTCAAAACCTACTCCATCCACCTTGTCTGTGTCTAATATGGTTGACATAACCTTCTCCTTTCTCCTATTGAGGTCTCACAATATTGGTTATTGTACCAGAAGGGATCTCCATGCCTCCATGAAATTTTCCTTTTCCCTTCCCTACGATTTTCCCGCCTGATTCATACAGTTCTTGAAACCCTCTTTTTTGGTTTTTGGTTAACCGGGCTGTCAGTGATGATTTAAACTCAAAAATGACAATTTCTCCGGTCGCCGGATCTGTTCCCATCGCATCAGCTCTGAATCTAGTTCCCTGGGAGGTCACGACAGTAACCTCATCTGCTAAATCATTAATCAGTTTTTTACGCTTTGAAAATTCCTTCCGAGCATATGTACTTCCTTGTTCTCTATTTCTCTTTAATTGCTCTCCCCTCCTTTTCTTCAGCTGTTCCTTTTCATCCAAACTATCCGTAACATTATCAAAGTCATTTTCCTGATTTTGATAATACTCCACAGGCTTCAAATTGTCAATATTTTTCACATCATCTGTGGAAGCATTTGTTGTCTTCTCTCCAAGGCTGGTTCCCTCCTCCGGTAAAAGTTCCAGTTCTCCTTTTTCCTGTCGAAGGTCTTCCCCTGCTCTGCCGCTTTCGGTACTGTATTCAGTTCCCAGTTTCCCGGAAACCTCCCCCATCGCCCGGTCGTATTTTCCTGCGGTCTTCAGAAGCTCTGTCCGCTGTCCCGGGTCCTGGGTCCTTTCCGCCATTTCAAGAAAAGCGTTTTCGATCTCCACCGCAAGCTCCGGGTCCTGCTTTGTGAGCCGCTGAATTCCCCGTTCGCTCTGGAAGAACTCCTTTCCTGCATACTCTCCCGCCAGCCTGCTCTCCACTTCTCCCACGGTCAAGGTCTCGCCGCTGCTTTTCAGCTCTCCTCTTTTCAGGTCGTCCCACAGCCCGGCTTCCTCCAGTTGTTCTTTAGCGGCCTTTTCAAGGGCCCCCATTGTTTCCCAAAAGGGGCATAAAAAAAGAGACCTCCAAAAAGGTCTCTTGCCCCGCCTCAAAGAACCTCTCATCTCTTCAAGGCGGCGCCCATTCGCCAAAAAGCAGCACCTAATCGAAATCTGTTTCTAAAGGCTTGCTCTCACACAACATTTTCCAAAACTCTTCAAAACTCTCTGCTACAAAATACACATCTCCGTTTTCATCCGAGGTCTCCGGGAATGTCCGGCAATCATCCCAATACCACACACCGCTGTTTTCTCCGTGACACACCAAAAACAGAAAACCGTGCTCAATGGCATCCCCTATTAAAACACAGTTATTCCTGGTCATATCATCCTCCTGCGTTTCTTCCCAGTATTTGTCCCAAAAATGAATATTTCCCTCTTTGAAATAAGCATGCAGCCCATATAATTTATCTACATTGATTACTTCATCGGAATCCTCCAGGGGAATCTCTCCGATTGTATCATCATCATAAAGATAACACCCCCCCATCTCCAGCAAAAACTGTCGATAGTCCTCCGGAAGCCCGGTTCCGATCACCTGTTCCAGCTCCTGTACCTCTTGCTCCGTAGGTACCGAGAATTTCTTTATTTTCTCCATGTTCATTTTTGTTTCCTCCTTTGTTTCATTACATAGAATCCACCGTAATGGGTGAATTCTCGATGTATGTTTTCAGGTATTTCCTCCATATGCCTTCCATCCTCACTGTGATGCCAAACGGATCCTTCTTTTTTAGGTCCGTTGGGAGCTAATTTGTCTGCTTTTCTGCTATCAGCTCCTCGGCTTCTGAACTCATCTATATCCACCCTTTGACCTACCTCTCCGGCTGTCAAAAAGTCCGGATAATGATTGGTATATTTTACTCTGACTCCGTCCCTATTTGTGTAAATCCAGAAGCCGTCGCTGTCAATAGCGATTTTTCCACTATTCTCAAGCCACTTCCTGGGAGAGGGCGACCCCTTTGGTTTTGTCTTTAATAGCTCTCTGGTAATATTTTCCGGCTTTATTTCTCGGGGAGAATTTCCCTTTTCTCCCCTCCCACTCTCTGGACTCTCCTCATCCCTAAAATACTCCACAGGCTTCAAATTGTCAATATTTTTCACATCATCTGTGGAAGCATTTGTTGTCTTCTCTCCAAGGCTGGTTCCCTCCTCCGGTAAAAGTTCCAGTTCTCCTTTTTCCTGTCGAAGGTCTTCCCCTGCTCTGCCGCTTTCGGTACTGTATTCAGTTCCCAGTTTCCCGGAAACCTCCCCCATCGCCCGGTCGTATTTTCCTGCGGTCTTCAGAAGCTCTGTCCGCTGTCCCGGGTCCTGGGTCCTTTCCGCCATTTCAAGAAAAGCGTTTTCGATCTCCACCGCAAGCTCCGGGTCCTGCTTTGTGAGCCGCTGAATTCCCCGTTCGCTCTGGAAGAACTCCTTTCCTGCATACTCTCCCGCCAGCCTGCTCTCCACTTCTCCCACGGTCAAGGTCTCGCCGCTGCTTTTCAGCTCTCCTCTTTTCAGGTCGTCCCACAGCCCGGCTTCCTCCAGTTGCTCTTTAGCGGCCTTTTCAAGGGCTCCCTTTACGCCCTTTTCCTCCAGGATCTCCAATGCGCCTTGGGAAATGTCTTCGTATCTTCCTCCCTCCGGCACATTCCGCCCCCGTTCCCCGCTCTCCGCCGGATCGTCCTCTAAGCCGGAAACTCTCCCGCCTTCTGCCGCTTCCGCTGAAGTTGCGTCCAAAAAGGCATAAAAAAAGAGACCTCCAAAAAGGTCTCTTGCCCCGCCTCAAAGAAATTCTCGTCTCTTTAAGGCGGCGCCCCCGTTATATTTCCATCATTTTCTGTATTTCTTTTACCGCACTTCTTAGTTACAACAATTTTAGGGAGTATATTCTCCCTCTATCCTGACATTCAAGCCCGCAAGCTGCTTTTCTCCTATCTCCATAAATTTTTTGCAGTTCTCCGTTGGCTCATATAAAAAATCGACTTCGATCAAGTAACTATCAAAATGCTTCCCTTGGTACACTTGTTCATACTGCTTCGTCTCCAAAAAAGTTGCATAAGCATTTAACTTATCCTGCAGGATAAGTAAATGGGCTGTCTCATCCTCCCAATCCAAATGATCGGTGATCAGCAAGATCAGCTCATGCTTATTTTCCTTCGATATGGCCATCCCATCAATTTTATTTGTTTCTGCAATTGACATATCAGCTCACTCCCATTCAGATTGTAAAACTAAAAGCCAGCAGTCACCAAACTATTCGTCATCGTCAGGATTGTCAACTTTGAACTCTATCACAGTATTCAGCCCTTCAATTTGCTTTCCGACAATATCCAGAAATTTCATGCAATTCGCTGTCGGTTCGTACTTGAAACAGATATAAATGACAAACTCTTCAATTTCGCGCTGGATATTCCGTTCCTTGAGATACTGTTTATACTGCTCTAATTCAATGTAATTGAGGTAGGAGTTGATCTTGTCCTGCAAAAGCAGCAGGTGTTCCCCTTCCCAATCTTCTTTATGCCAGTTATCCTTCTCTCCCTCCTTCCACTCTGCTTGATCTATTTCGTCTCCGCTCCAGTCCAAATGGTCAAACAAGAGAAGCATCAGTCTCCCGGTTCCATTTTCGATCCCTATCCCATCCAGCTTGTCTTCGTCCAATATTGTTGACATAATTTTCTCCTTCTTTAGGTTTCCGAATTTTGACTTCCGTACCAGAAGGGATTTCCATGCCTCCATGAAATTTTCCCTTTCCCTTCCCTACGATTTTCCCACCTGATTCATACAGTTCTTTAAACCCAATTTTTTGGTTTTTAGTTAGCCGTGCTGTCTGTGATGATTTAAACTCTAAAATGACTATTTCTCCGGTTGTTGGATTAGTTCCCATTGCGTCAGCTCTGAATCTGGTTCCTCTGGTAGTCACTATCGTAATTTCATCCACTAAGTCACCCATGGACCTCTTACATTCTGAAAATTCCTTACGAGCATATGTACTTCCCTGCTCCTTATTTCTCTCTAATTGTTCTCCCCTCCTTTTCTTCAGTTGTTCCTTTTCATCCAAACTATCCGTAACATTATCAAAGTCATTTTCTTGATTTTGATAATACTCCACCGGCTTCAAATTGTCAATATTTTTCACATCATCTGTGGAAGCATTTGTTGTCTTCTCTCCAAGGCTGGTTCCCTCCTCCGGTAAAAGTTCCAGTTCTCCTTTTTCCTGTCGAAGGTCTTCCCCTGCTCTGCCGCTTTCGGTACTGTATTCAGTTCCCAGTTTCCCGGAAACCTCCCCCATCGCCCGGTCGTATTTTCCTGCGGTCTTCAGAAGCTCTGTCCGCTGTCCCGGGTCCTGGGTCCTTTCCGCCATTTCAAGAAAAGCGTTTTCGATCTCCACCGCAAGCTCCGGGTCCTGCTTTGTGAGCCGCTGAATTCCCCGTTCGCTCTGGAAGAACTCCTTTCCTGCATACTCTCCCGCCAGCCTGCTCTCCACTTCTTCTGCGGTCAAGGTCCCGCCGCTGCTTTTCAGCTCTCCCCTTTTCAGGTCTTCCCACAGCCCCACTTCTTCCAGTTGTTCTTTAGCGGCCTTTTCAAGGGCTTCCTTTACGCCCCTTTCCTTCAAGATGTCCAATGCGCTTTGAGAGATATCTTCATATCTCCCTCCCTCCGGCACATTCCGCCCCGGTTCCCCGCTCTCTGCCTCATTAGCCGGAAGAATCCTTCGGCGCCCTTCTGCCGTATCGCCGTCTGCAACAAAAAATCTCCCGTCCTCTGCGGCGTCAATTCCTCCATCGAAAAGTCGCCCTGTCTCTGCTGTTTCCAACGGGTCTGTACGCATTTTACCTTTTAAGACAGCTTGTCCTTCATCGTCTGGCAGCGTCCTCCTGACTTCCGAAGCTTCCAATCCGTCTGCTCTGCGAAGATTACCCTCTGAATCAGTCTGCCCTTCACCCTTAGGAAGCGCTCTGGCCTGCAATGCCTCTGATCCGTCCGTCCCATGATTTTGATCCTCTGAAACAGTCCGTTTTGTCCCTTCCGTTTCGTCAAAGAGCCTCTGTCTCTGTAAATCATCCGCTCCTCTTACATCCTCCTGAAACCTGTGAGCCTGATTTCCGATAGCCTCTTGGAACTTTCCGGCTATCGCCGATCCCGCACGGTCCAGACTGTTTTCGATTCCCGCCTGTATCGGGTCACGCACAAAAAACTTGATTTTTGCCTCGCGCTCTGCTTCCTCCCGGCTCATGCCCTGTTCCTCCAGGCTCTTTGCGTACAGGCTCATTTCAGAGAGGTCGCCCATCACCAGATTGTCCAGTAAGGTTTTCCCAAACTCTCCTGCTGTTCCCTCCACGCCGCCCATTCCGGCTTCCTTCAGGATATCCTTGACAATGCCTCCGGCGTTTTTTCTTCCCCGGGATATCCTCGTCAGCTCGTCCATCGGAATTTTATCCAGGGCGTATTCCAGCGCTCCGCTCACCGTGCCGATCGTCGCCGCCTGCTCCGGGCTGGCGCCTCTCTCTATGGCCTGGTAGGCAGCTTTGCCGGCTTCTGAGGTCGCGTTGATCACGACGCCCGCTCCTCCCATCATGGAAGATAGCGAAGTTTGCGCCAGGTCTAATGCTCCGTTTAGCGCCCATTTTACAAAAGGGTTGTCTGTGCTCTCC
This sequence comes from uncultured Neglectibacter sp., assembly GCA_946554335.1. Classification (GTDB taxonomy): domain Bacteria; phylum Bacillota; class Clostridia; order Oscillospirales; family Acutalibacteraceae; genus Acutalibacter. The sequence goes on along the minus strand of CAMNSA010000001.1, from coordinate 119,924 downwards.
GTAATGCCCTCCCGTGAAGCCGTCTCAAAAGCCGGTCCGTACATAAACTCAGAATTCAGGTTCACGGGCTTATAAGTTCCGGTGATCTTGTTTTCGATTCCCTGCCTTATCACCTCTGCGTAAGCCAATGGGGACAAGACATAGCTGCCCAAATTGATCAGCACCCCCGCCGGAACACAGCTTTCAGAAATATCCTTCACACTCTCCACATTTTTTTCTTTTCTGCGATAATCCAGCTTCCCCTCCAGAACCTCGTTGTATGCCTCTGCCTTTTCGGGATCCTTCACTGCATAATAGGCAATCACCAACTTTTCATTGGGCGACATATAATCCCAACGGGAAAATCCGCTCCCTGTTCGACTTTTTGACAGTTCCTCTCTCTTTCGCATTCCGATCTCCAAAAAGTCTGGATCGTTTTCTGCCGCTTCCTCATATTCCTGCACCTGTACCTTGATGTTGTAGTAATATTCCGCGTTTTTCCCACTGTCGATTGCCGCCCTTAATTCCTCCGAAAGCGCAAGCAGGTCGTGCAGCCGCTCCACTGCCTCTTCTTCGTTTTGGAACCCGGTGCCGCTGTAATCCTGGTCATAATCATGCTCCTCCAGCAGCTCCTGAATCCGCTCCCCCTCTTTCTCAGTCTTATCAAGCTCGACCTTCATCTGCTCCAGCTCATTGTTTGCAAAATCGATCTGATACGGGTTGCACTGCTGCTCATATCCTTGATCCATCGTTCGGCAGCGCCATTCTTTATAGTTTTCCGCCGTATCCGCGTCCAGTCCCACGCCGTCTTCCCCGATTCCCAGCGTCGGATAGTCAACCGCGTAATTTTCAAATTCTTTCTCCGCTTCCTCGCATTGTGCTGTCAGATTGATCACATTCCATTGCAATCTCTGGACCTCGTCATAGTTCTCTCCGTACTGGTTGTTTTTCTCCTGATACTCCTCATAAAGCTCGTTGAGATATTGCGAATCTCTCTCCAGCTCTGCGGTAAGCTCCTCCACTTTTTTCCAGTTCTCATCTGTGGCGTTTTCCTGGTACTGAGCCTCCAGCTCTCCCAGCCTGTCCTGCTTCCGGTAAAATTCCGTTTCCGTCACGGGAGTCAGAACATTCGCGCCTCTTGCAATTGGCCCGCCAGGCTCTGTTCCCCGGCTGGTATACCATTGATCGAACTTTATCCTGCTGTATTCATCGAAACTTTCTACATTTATTTCCTCGCCCAGCCTTTCGTTTTCCTGGCTTAAAAGCTGCAACTGACTTTCCGCCTTTTCTTTTTCCGCGTTTTTGGCACGCATATTTGCTCCGAGGGCGTTCAAATGACTTCCCTGTCCCCGCAGCGTTTCTTCCTTCTGGTCTTCCAAAGCCCCCGCGCTTTCCTCCAGCTGGCTCTTCTGCTGCAAATTGCTATCCGGCAGCCCTCCTGAAAGCAAATTCCCCTGAGAAAAATCGTTTTGGAACATTCCGCTCTGGGCCGAAGGGCCCAGGGAAAAATAAGTTTGGAAATTGCTGTTTCCAAATAGATCGTTTCCCGGGAAGGGCGAGAACACCGGCCCCGCAGTTGGGGAAGATGCCTCCTGCGGCCTTGCCGCCTCTCCCCCGATCTTCGCTACTATCGCCACCGCTTTCGCCGCCGCCTGAGCCGCTTCTTTTTCCCGTTTTTCCTGCTCCTCTTTATCCTTCAGATAAGTGCTGCCTCCGCCTTCTCCCACTGTTTGCTGCGCCATACTTTACCCCCTAAAATCTTTTTCCTCGTTTCTCCCCAAAAAGAAAAAGGCCCGGCGGATTTTCTCCGCCAAGCCCTTTTCCTGATTCTTTTTTGTGTCTTCCTTTCCCGTCTTTCCCGTTACATTCCCGGCGTCATCCCAGGAGCTCCCGGAAGCATTCCGGCTCCTTCCATTCCTCCTGCTTCCGTCAGCGCCTGCGCCCCCGGCACTCCTCCCGGGTCCATCCCCACGGGAAGCTGCTGCCCCATATCCGGATTCATCCCTTGTTGAGCGCCTGCCATCTGCGCCATTTGCGCCTGCTGTTCCGCCTCCCGCTGCTTTTGAAGCTTCTCCTCCAAAAACCGCTTGGTTTCCCCTGCTCCCGGATAATGCAGCATTTCCATCTTCGTCCAGAAAAGGATCAGCGTTTCCGGATCGGTGGGGTCTCCAAAGGCGCCGCTTTGCAGATTCTGCCGGGTTTCCTGCCACATGGCGTCCCGGTTGCTGGCTAAGGGTGCCGTCACATCGCAGGAAAAGAGGAACTGATCGTTCCAATACCATTCCCCCGCCTCGTCCTGCTCCAGAAAATCGTAGCGGTTAAATTCCTCATAGATCGTATTCCCCTCCAAGTCCCTGCTGGCCACCGGCCTTGCCTCATCTGCGTAAGCCAGCTTGAACTTGAACATCACCTCAAACAGGGCGGCATACGCAGCGTCCTTCATCACCCGCTTGCTCTCAAGCCGCCCGGCCGCCTGAGCGGCGGAAAACTCCTTTGCCCTGCCGGAGGTCGCCGTGGTATCCCTTCTTCCCTGAAACGAGTCCGTCACGCCGATGGTCTGCCTTGCCTCCTCGTATACCTGGGCGAGATACCCCATATCCTGGCTGATATTCCCCTCCATGTCCTTCACGCCGATCATCTGTGCCGCCGCCGGATCTCCCGGGCGGATCACCTTCATATCCTCTCCGTCTGCCCGGATATCCGCGTTGTCAGGCAGTACCAGATAGCTTCCGGACTTTAAGATCTTATCGATAATTTTCGCCTCGATCCGGTTTGCTGTGTTCTGCTGGTCAGAGATCTTGTCGATATCCGAGTCCCCCAGAAACTTTCCGTAGAGAGAGACGTTTTTTTGTAAGATCACCGGAAAGACCTCCGGCTTATAATAAGGGATCTGTCCCATTTGCGGAAGGCCCGACGGAATGCCGGAAAAGTCTTCTTCTCCGGGGAACTCCGCTTTTGTTGCCCGCGCGGAAAGCTCCCTCATGGGAAAAGCCTCCGGATCCTCAGGAGGCACTGGCATTTCCCCTTCCTCTTCCCCTAATAGTCCTTCTGCTTCCGGCGCAGAAAGCTCCAAATCCATCTTCGGCATGGGCTCTATGGCAGTGCCGTCGCTTCGGAAGATGGGGAAAAGGACCTCCTCATATTCCTCCTCCCGGCTTTCAAAGGTCTTTCCTCCGCATTTCGGGCAGACCTCTCCCAAAGGAGGCTTCAGTTCCCCGCACGCTTTGCAGCGCTCCAGCCTCCTGGCCTGATAGTCCTCAAGGTCCTCCAGCTCCACGTCGTTGACCCAGGAATAGCGTCCGATCCCGCCGTTGTCATTCCGGTAGTAGGCCGTATACTGCGTCACCAGATCCTCCGCGCTGTCATCCCCGAACGCTTTGACCTCCGGGTCCGCCTCATTCTCCTGTGACACATCCACCCCGTACCTTCTGCGAATCCCCTCCTTTGTCTGCGGGATCCTTAAAATCAGATAATCCATGTCCTCAATTCCCGTGTATACCCCATCCTGGGGGATTACCTCCTTTGGGTGCAAAAGGGAGACCGCCAGCTCTCCTGAGGTGGTGTGAGTGGATTTTCTGCTGTCCCATTCCACCAAAAAAAGCGCGCCGCCCTGGATCGGTACGGTGCGCTCCATCATGTCGTTGAGCTGTTCAAAGGGAAGCCTGTCCAGCTCGTTTCGCAGCATGTCCTCAATGATCCTCGCCTTCCCCTCGTCCTGGGGCCGTTTAGCCGTCACCTTCGGCTTCGGGATCCCGGAATCCACCTGCGCCTCGATCAGCTCCGAGCTGAGATTTCTCACATGTGAAGTCCTCCGCTTCCGGTCGCCCGGAGTCATGCTCTCAAGGGCCGCACTGCCCCTGTAGATTTCCTCTCTGCGGTCCATCCGGGCAAGCTCCCCCTCGTAGGCCGCCATATTCTTGGAAAGCCGTTCCTGCCAAAGCTTAAGCCTGTATTGATTCATTTTTTCCATCCTCTCTTTCCTGTTCAGGGCATAAAAAAGCCGCCGGAAACTTTTCCCGCGGCTTCTTCCTATTCTTTCCAGGATATACTATACCACACTTTGAATGTAACATTCTATAACATCTTTTTCATTTCCGGCTTTTTCTTTTCCCCTTGCCTCCCCTGAGTAAGGGGAGGTGGCAAAATCGAAGATTTTGACGGAGGGGTTGAAAAAGCAGCTTCCGAGTCCACAATCTCTCAGTCACGGCTTACGCCGTGACAGTTCTCTCTGCCGCCGCTCCGGTCGTTGCTGGGCGTGCCCCACCGGGGCACAGCAGCCGAAATGGCAACGGAGACGCTGTCAGCGAAGCTGACTGAGGGGTCGTGTTCCCTTGGCTCTCCCTCGGAGTAGTCGTTAGATTTTAGATATTGGTAGTTTAGAAAAGCCCCTGGCTCCTTTGCAGTTATTTTATCATCCCTTCGATCTCCTCCAGCAATCCCAAGGCCTTTTCCGTCAAATTCGGGTTTCCCAGCTGGCGGATCCTCAATGCCACCTTCAAATCCGCGTCCTCTACCGGCGTCCGGATCTCTGTATGCCCTAACAGGAAATCCACGGAAACATGGAAATAATCCGCCATCTGGCACAGCACATCATATCCCGCTTCATGAATTCCCGCCTCATACTGTTGGTAAGTGGACTGGGGCATGCCCAGATCCAAGGCCACTCTCATTTGAGATCTCCCTGCCTCCTCGCGGAGCAGCTTAAGGTTTTTCACCCTAAAAACACCGCCTGTCTAAACTAGTTGACTTTATTCTACCGAGAATACCCCATCCTATCAAACTCGTTTCAGGATATTATTATAGATTTTAACCTTGATAATAGGATATAATAGAGAAAATGGTTCCCGGAAAATGGGAACCCAGAAGCCGATTTCTTTTCCCTCTTCTATTTTTACCCACTTTTTCAGAAAACCCAAAAAGGAGGTATCTCTATGATCGACTACTGCGAATTCCTGCGCCTTGCCATAAAGAGCTTCCGGAAGGCCTCCGGATTTACCCAAAGCATCGTGGCACAGGCTTTGGGGATCTCCCGCACTGCCTATACCAATTACGAATACGGCCTCTCCCTCCCGGAGCTTCCCGTCCTGAAAAAGCTGGCGGCCCTCTACCGTCTCCCTCTCTCGCAATTTTTTGACCCTTATGCCCTTCCCGCAGCCGGAGCTGAACGCAAACGCCTTAAAAAAACAGATCCCCCCACACGCGTGGAACAACTCACGCCGGAAGAAAAACTCCTCATCGCGCTTTTGCGCACAACAGACATCCCCCCTTCCGCCCTCCTGCCGGATTCTGACCTTTCCCTCAGCTCCCCGTCCGGTAGTTGTTAGACTTTAGATATTAGTCGTTAGAGAAGGGCAAGGGAAAAGGCATACCCTTCCTTGTCTCTCCCGTTGGGGCGCTGGTCGCCGGTGGCGACCGTCTAGCGCTGACCGAACCGGCAGGTGAGACGCTGGCGCATACCGCCTGAGGGGGCGTGCCCTTGTCCCTTGCTCCCCTTGTTTCCAGAAGGGGAAGGGAATGGAACTTTGCCTTTAACGCTCTTACTCCGAAATTTCACTTCCCGGCTTGAAAAGCCGGGAAGTGAAATTCGAGAAATCTCGAGCGAAGCTCGAGATTTTTTACCCCCAAACAACGAAAAACCAGGGCGTCCGTCAAACGGACGCCCTGGTTTTTTAGTCTCCCTCAGGAAAGCTCTGGCAGCATCTTCTGGTAATAAGGCCACAGCCCAATGCGTTCCGGCGTATGCTCCGGCTGCTGCCAAAAATCATATCCCGGATAATCGTTCCCCTCAATAATGGCGGGCCCATGAGGCGTGATACATACATCCCATCCCAAAAGCCGCATCCTCGGCTCCTTCAGGGCCGCCTTTTTGCACAGCTCGATAGCCTCCTTCACATAGGGGATCTGGTATCCGATCAGCTCGATCCCGCTCACCGGGTGTACTTCTATCGTCTCCAGTGCGGAGGTGTGTCCCACGCCGTTGAGTTTTCCTGTCTCAAGGTCCACCGGGCAGAACATTCCTCCGTTTTCCAGGTTGTCCACAAATTTCCCGCTGTTTCCGATCTTCTGCACGGCATACACGCAGTGAGAGTTCCAGCCCTCCTTTTCACTTCCTGTCAGAAGGGTCACCACTCTCATGGAATTCACGCTCAAAGGATAGAGCCTGGAAAGCGCCTCATGCTGCCTAAGCGCCTCTTCTACCGTGCCGAACTTTTTTCCCTTCACATAGTCATAAAGCGCCGGAATATCCTTGAAATCCGCCTTTTCGAGCTTCTCGATGCCCTTCCCGCTCTCACCTACATCGGGCTTTGCGAAAATGACCTCTTTGTCCTTCATAAACTCTGCGAATTCCTCCGGGGAGGCGTTCTCCATCACCAGAAATTCTCTGCCTAAAAACTCCTGAAATTTGGGGTAGAACAGGGTTTTCCGGTCAAAGCTGTCCGCCGCCTGCGGGTCATTGAGCAGCGTGATCAGCTTTTTATTCTTCACCCGGGTCACATAGGTCTTCCGGTGCCTGCCGTCCATGTCATAGAAGCCGAACATCACATAGTCGTGATATCCCGCCCCGTATCTCGCCGCGCACCACAGCATATCCAGAAACAGAAACGCTCTGTTTTTTCCGGAACGCTCCTTTCCCTTATTCAGCGATTTTTTCAGCTCCTCCAGCCGCACGCCGCCCAAAATTCGCTTGATATAGCCGAGTCTTCCCAATAAGCCCTTCTTTTCTCCCATTTTCGTTCCTTTCTCCAAGGCCTCTCACTCCCGCCTTTTATACCAGGCGGAAATTACGGTCCCCTGTTTGCTTTCTCTTTTTTATTCATAGTATCACGGGAAAGCCCCGCTTTCAACCGCTCCGCAATAAAAATTTCGAAGAAGTAAGAGCAGCGCCGCCTTTACTTCTTCCCTCAAAAAAGCTATAATGCAGGTAATATTTAAGAAAAAGGAGATGGTTTCTATGGCATTGGTACAGATGAACTTCGAAAGCGAATACTTAAACAGCAATCATGAAATCAGCATCATTCTGCCGGATAAGCCTCGGGAGAAAACCCCCGGGGAATTTTACGGCGGCGGAAAAAAGTATCCGGTCGTCTGGCTTCTGCACGGCACCTTCGGCGATCACAGCGACTGGATCCGCAAAAGCAATGTAGAGCTTTACGCCTGCGAACGGGATATTATCGTAGTATCCGTCAGCGCTCTCAACAGCGACTATATGAACTGGAAGGATTTCAGCATCGGCTATAATATGTGGGACTACCTTACAGAAGAGCTGATGCCTCTGATCTACGGCTGGTTCCCCGCCTCTGATAAGCGGGAGGACAATTTCATCGCCGGCCTTTCCATGGGCGGCAGCGGCACCATCCAGTACGCCGTGGGCCATCCTGATAAATTCGCTGCGGCCGCCATCCTTTCCAGCGCTCCCGTGGATGTAAAAAGCCTCTATAACGAGGCCGGGGAATTCACCGGGAACGCTCGCCTCAAGGGCCGCATCGACAGCTGCGGCGGTCTGGAAAACTATCTGAAGAGCCCCTTCAATGTATGGGATAAGCTGCCGGAATTCAATCAGCTCCCGGTCCACCCCAGATTGTACTTTACAGTGGGCACCAATGATTTTCTCTACGATAATTATGTAAAATTCAAGGCCTACGCAAAAGAGATCGGACTGGACGCCCGCTTTGAGGAATATGAGGGCTTCACCCATGAATGGCGCTTCTGGGATATGACCATCGAGAAGGCTTTTGATTTCTTTGGACTGCCCAGAAAGGGCGCGGGCAATCCGTTCTAGAGCGAGGGATTTTAAAAGCGGCGGTACTTGATCCGCCGCTTTTTGTCTCTTTCATACTTTATCATTTTCGCAAACTCTCTTCAAATCCGAAAGGAGCCCCTGCCATGAAATATTCCTTCAGGCGCCTGGAACAAAACGACCTTTCTGCGATAAAAGAGCTGTTCGTCAGCGTCTTTTCCAAGGAGCCCTGGAACGACGATTGGTCAGACGAACATCAGTTGTGTTCTTATCTTTTCGACCTGACAGGCCAGTCAAATTCCCTCACCTTTGGGCTCTATGAGGCAGAGGAGCTTGTCGCCCTGTCCATGGGCCGGGTCAAACATTGGTACTCCGGGACGGAATATTGTATCGACGAGCTGTGCGTCAAAACAGAAAGGCAGGGTCAGGGAATCGGTGCTCTGTTTATCAGCGAGATAGAAAACGCCTGTAAGCAGCTGGGGTTCACTCATCTTTTTCTGTTGACGGAAAACAATGTCCCGGCTTTTCACTTCTACCAAAAGCAAAATTTTTCGCAGCTGAAAAGCAATGCGGCCTTTGTAAAAAAGCTATAGGAACGCCGCTGTGCTTTCAGCAGCTTTTTAACCCCGCCGCAGAAAAGAGAATTTTTCCATACGAGGGCTTGACTGAGGTCAAAAAGTTTGCTATAATATTGCCCGTTATGGGGGTATAGCTCAGCTGGTTAGAGCGCCTGCTTCACACGTAGGAGGTCACTGGTTCGAGTCCAGTTATCCCCACCAGACCTGCGGTCGGCACTTCGCGACCGCAGGTTTTTCTATGCCTTTCTTAAGCGGCTCGCGCTGAAAAGTTTTTTTGCACGGCAACCCTTCCTGCGTGACGCTGCCTCCCATTCGCGCAGTTGAGGTTCTTCTTTTAAAATTTTCTCCTCGCATTGGAGATTGGTTATAAGCACTCGCATCGCAAAGAAGCCGCATGAACACTAGGTTCTTGCGGCTTTTCTTTTTGCAAATAACACAGTTTTCAGCGTCAAACGGTCTTTTGGGCAGCCAACATTCTCTCAAAAAGACCGTTTCTTTTTCGCAAAGCGCAGCTTTCTTTCCCTGCCAGGGCATACATCCTTCCATTCACCCGCCCCTTTCAGGTATTCGGAAAGCTCCGGGATCCACTCCGGGCGAAGCTCCCCCGAAAGGTCCCGCATACTGTTCACCGGCTATTATTACAGCTCCATCTCAAAGCCATCGGTGGCAAAGCTGATCTTCTCCTGAGGCAAAGCCTCCCGCAGTTTTAGCATGTTGGGAAAATTCCAAGGAGCATAATGGGTAATGCAGTATTGTCCCGCTTTACACCTTTCAAAAAACGGCAGATAATCCGTCACGGGAAAATGGGCTCCCTCACAGACGATCAGATCCATTTTCTGGTTAAAAGCCACCTGGGGGAAGTCCTTTTGCGGCCCGGCCAGATCCCCGGTAAACAGCAGGTTTTTCCCCTCTGCCTGGATCCAAAAGGCAAAAGAGGCGTCTGTGTGCTGCGTGCGCACCGCCGTCGCCTTCAAAACTCCATCGTCATAAAAAGTCCCTTCCTTGATCTTCTGAAACCCGATCTCCGGACGCAGCTGTGTTCCGTTGGCAGAAATCCAGCTTTCCAAATGGGAGACCCCCTCCAGCTGAGGCAGAAAAATCTGCGGATCAGAGGTCTTGTAATACCAGCTGAGCAGATCCACAAAGGGGATCAGCCCGTTGGTGTGGTCTCCGTGCATATGGGTCACAAATACCGCTTTCACCCGATCGGTGGAAATGCCCCGCTTTGTCAGCTCGTCCACGGCAGGCGTTCCCATATCCACAAAATAGCAGATCTCTCCCACCTGCAGCAGCATGCTGGTGCATTTCCGGTCAGGCTCCGGAACCCCATGGGAAGACCCAAAAAAAGTCAGCCTCATTTTTTACTTCTCCTTTTTCCTTTATTCTTCCGGCAGCCGATAGCTTACGAAGGCAAATTTTCTGCTGTCCGGCGACCAGGAATTCACATTGATGGTCCCCTGTCCGCCGAACAGGGAGAACAGCCTCTTCACTTCCCCGCCGGAGGCCGGCATCAGTCTCAGCTCCACCTGCTTGTGGGGAAGATGCTCATCCGGCTTCAGATCGCCCTTTCGATAGGAGAGCATCACGACCCACTTTCCATCCGGAGACACATGGGGGAACCAGGTGTTTTTGTCCTCGTCAAAGGTCACCTGCTCCTGCCCGCTGCCGTCCGCCTTCATGCGCCATGCCTGCATCAGGCCCGAGCGTACCGAGTTAAACCAGATCCATTCCCCTGTGCGGTCATATTCCGGGCCGTCGTTTAATCCCGGAGCATCCGTGAGCCGCTGCTCCTCCCCGCCCTCAACGGGGATCGTATAGATGTCGAACTCTCCGCCTCGCTGGGCGCAGTAGGCAAGGGTCTTTCCGTCCGGGGAGCAGCCATGCAGATAGCTGGGCCCCATGGGTGTGATCAGCCTGGGGGCCCCGCCGGTCAGGGGAACCGTATAGACCCTGGAGTTTCCATCCTCTTTTGTTCCATGGCTCAAGGCCACGAATTTTCCGTCCAAGGAAAGTACATGGTCGTTGTTGCAGTTTGCGGCAAAGCCGGTGAAGAGCTCCGAACTTTCCCGGGTAAAAAGATCGAAGCGATACAGCTTCCCCCGGCTGTTGTACAGCAAAAAGCTTCCGTCCGGCGACCAGTTGGGAGCCTCGATCAAATAGGGAAATTCCTTCAGCACCTCTCTTTTTCCCGTGTCCAGATCATAACACTCCAACAGCGAATGATCCTTTTCCCGATCCCAGCCTTGCTTCTCCATTTCATACCCTCCCGCTCTAAAAAAGCTCCCTGCTTTTTTCGCGTGCCGTTCTTCCCTCATTTTACCGTCTTTTCACAGCCGCGTCAATGAAAAGCGGATTTCTTGACAGAAACCGCAAAAGAGATTAAAATGCTCATGGTTTTTGAAACAGAGAGTTCCTCTTTCAAAAGCCCAAACCTTCGGAAAGCAAATATCGTTTTTTCGCAGCAGACGCCCATCGGAGAAGCCGGGTGAGATTCCCGCGCGGTCCCGCCACCGTGATGCGCTTTGGCGCTAAGTCGGATCGCCGAGTCTGTTGGGGGTACACATTCACGATGGATGATTGTGCACGGTTTTTCGGCATAAACACCCTTGCGTGGAAAGGGTGTTTTGTTTTGCCGGAAAATTTTTGGAGGTATTCTGTTATGAAAAAAATGCTCTCTTTCGCCTTGACACTCCTTATGGTGCTGAATCTTGCCGCCTGCTCCTCTCCGCAGTCCGGCGCACCGTCCTCTTCTGCCGCTTCCCAGGCTGTATCTTCAGAAGCGTCTGTGTCCTCTGCTCCGGAAAGCCGGCCCACAAAAGATCCCAGCGGAGCCCAGATCTCCGTTCCCGATTCCATTAGCTCCATGGTAATTCTGGCCCCCTCCATCACAGAGATGGTGGTGGCGATGGGGCAGGGAGAAAAGATTGTGGGCTGCGACGCCCAAAGCGCCCAGCTTCAGGGCGTCGCAGCCGATCTCCCAGCCTTCGATATGACCGCTCCTGATGCGGAACAGCTCATAGCACTGAAGCCGGATGTGCTCTTCCTCTCCAACATGACCTATTACGATGATGCCGCTGCCATCCAGCAGTTAAGGCAAATGGGGATCTGCGTCATTTGTATCCCCACCAGTGAAAGTCTTGAGGGCATCAAAAGCGACATTGCTTTCGTGGCCTCCGTGCTGGGCGCGAAAGCGGAAGGCGAGGCCATTCTCTCTGGCCTGCAGGCAGAGCTTGACCGGGTGGCCGAGATCGGTAAAACCGTCACGGAAAAGAAAAAGGTCTATTTTGAGATCGCGGCCGCGCCCAGCTCCTACAGCTTCGGAAGCGGCGTGTTTCTCAATGAGATGCTGGAGCTCATCGGCGCGGAAAACATCCTGAAGGACCAGCAGGGCTGGCTCGCCGTGGAGGCAGAAGCTGTGGTGGCCGCGAACCCTGATGTGATCCTGACCAACGTAAACTATCTGGACGACCCCGTCGGGGAGCTTCTCAGCCGGGACGGCTGGCAGGGCGTTTCGGCCATCAAGGAGAAGCAGGTGTATTCTATCGACAATATGTCCTCCACCCTGCCCAATCAGAATATTGTAAAAGCTCTTCGGGAAATGGCAAAAGCCATTTATCCCGAGCTCTATTCCGAATGAGCGAGCGAATCGGCACGAGGATCAAAATAGCCGCCTTGCTCCTGTTCTCCCTTGGCTCTATCCTCTTGAGCGTGGGGGTGGGCAGCGTGTTCATTTCCCCCGGGGACACGGCGGCTATCCTGTGGGACGCTCTCTTTCACACCGGGCTCCCCGCCTCCATCGACCCTATCTATCCGGACCTGATCCTTTCCCTGCGCCTGCCCAGGGTGCTGATGGCCTTCCTCACCGGAGCCGCCATGGCTCTCGGCGGTACCGTCATGCAATCCGTGCTTCAGAACCCGCTGGCCTCCCCCTATGGGCTGGGGATCTCTTCCGGAGCCGGTCTGGGCGCCGCCGCGGTGATGGTCATGGGCCTCTCCTCCGGAGCGGTGGGAGCCCTGCTTCTCCCCGGCGTCAGCCTTTTGTCCGGGCTTTTCACCGTGATCCTTGTCATGGGGATCTGCACGCGATTGGACCGGAGCATGAACAACACTGCCATTGTCCTCGTCGGTATGGTGTTTTCCCTGTTTCTCAATGCCGTGATGAGCCTTCTGGCCACCGCCTCTCCCCAACACGCCCAGCGCATCAACCTGTGGCAGCTGGGCAGCTTTTCCATGAAGGAATGGCATGAGGTGGTGATCCTTTTCTGTGCGGTGCTCCTGTGCTTTTTCATCTTTCTCTGGAATTCAGACAAACTGGACATTCTGACCTTCGGGGAGGAGCAGGCCGCCTCCCTGGGCGTCAGCCTAAAAAGCTCCAAATGGCTGCTGCTGTGCGCGGTGGCCGCCGTCACAGGCACGGCCGTGGCTTTCGTGGGAGTCATTGGCTTTGTGGACCTCATTGCCCCCCACATTGTGCGCAGGTTCTTCGGATCCTCCCACAAACGGGTGCTGCCTGCCTGCGCCCTGCTGGGAGGCTCCTTTCTCACCCTCTGCGACCTGCTTTCGAGAACTCTCACCCCGCCCCGTGAGATCCCCATCGGCGCCATCACCGCCCTGCTGGGCGCGCCCTTCTTTCTGTACCTCTATTTTGTGGGAAAGAGGAGGGAAACAGGATGCTGAGCGTCAAAAATGTCAGCTGCGGATACGGCGGAAGTCCTGTGGTACAGGAGATGTCCTTTTCTGTCAGAGCTGGGGAAATACTGGGTATTTTAGGCCCTAACGGCTGTGGGAAAACAACGCTTTTAAAAGCCCTTTCCGGGCTGCTTCCCGCTTCGGGGGAGATCCTCCTGTGTCAAAAGCCGATCAAAGGCCTCTCCCGGCTGGAAATCGCGAAAAAAGCCGCGCTTGTCACTCAGCTCTCCCCCGTCTCCTTTTCCTATACGGTCTATGAGACTGTGGAAATGGGCCGCTATGCCCACCGCTCCGGCCTTTTTCCCAGAACCGGGGAAAGGGATCGGCAGATCGTCCTGGAAAGCCTGTCGCGCACCGGCGTCTCAGAACTCAGAGACCGCCCTGTCACGACCCTTTCCGGCGGACAGCTTCAGCGGGTCTTTTTAGCGCGTGCTTTCGCCCAGGAACCGCAGATCATCCTGCTGGACGAGCCCACCAATCATCTGGATCTGGGCTTTCAGCTCAGCCTGATGGAGGATCTGCGGGCGTGGGTAAAAGAAAAAGAGCGCTGTGCAGTGGGCGTGCTGCACGACATCAATCTGGCTCTGCGCTTTGCAGACAGGATCCTCCTGATGGATCAGGGCAAAGCCGCCGCCTTGGAAAACGCCGGAAACCTGGACCTTTCTCTCATAGATAAGGTCTACCAGGCCCAAATACAGGACTATATGAAAACCTCCCTGGAACTCTGGAGAAGCTGTTAGATTTTAGATATTAGTTGTTAGACTTGGCTCTCCTTGTACCAGAAGGGGCGGGGATGAGACTCAACTTTTGCGACCCTCTCAGTCACGGCTGTGCCGTGACTGAGGGAGAGATCCCTTAACGCCCTTTCCCTTAGCTCCCTTGCGTAAAGGGAGCTGGCGCGCAGCGCCTGAGGGATCGTGCCTTTGCCTCCATCTGACGCTCTTTTCGAAATTTTGCTATCGCGATATTTTGCGGTCCCGCGCCAGCGGGATCACGGCTTTTCAAGCCGGGAAGCAAAATTCGAGAAAGACTGATGAAAAGACTGAGCGAGGCTCAGTCTTTTCATCAGTCTTTTCCTCCCCTGGAGCCCATCCTTTTTTTCTTCCGCATTTTAACAATTTTTTCATTGATTCCAAAGAGCGGCTGTGATAGAATAGAAACTGGGGAACGAGGTGCTTTCGTTTTCCAACTATCACTGCATTATTTGCCACCCGGCGAAAGGAGAAAATAAAAAATGACCAACAACAAATCCGTCCTCGGCTGGATCGAGGAAATGAAGAGTCTGGTCAAGCCCGACAAGGTTTTGTGGATCGACGGCTCTGAAGAGCAGCTGGAGGCCCTGCGCAAAGAGGCCTGTGAAACCGGCGAGATGATCAAGCTTAACGAGGAGAAGCTTCCCGGCTGCTACTATCACAGAACAGCACCCAACGATGTGGCCCGCGTGGAAGACAGGACCCTCATCTGCTCCCGCAAGGAAGAGGATGCCGGCCCTACCAACCACTGGAAGGACCCCAAGGAAGCTTACAAAATGCTTTATGATATTGCCCGGGGAAGCTATCAGGGCCGCACCATGTATGTGATTCCCTATTCCATGGGTCCCATAGGTTCTCCTCTTGCCAAGATCGGCGTAGAGCTTACCGACTCCATCTATGTGGTCCTCAATATGTCCATTATGACCCGCGTAGGCAAAAAGGTGATGGATGTGCTGGGCGACAGCGAGGATTGGGTAAAGGGCCTGCACTGCAAGTGCGATGTGGACGCCGACAAGCGCTGGATCTGCCAGTTCCCCGAGGACAACACCATCATCTCCGTCAACTCCGCTTACGGCGGAAATGTGCTTCTGGGCAAGAAGTGCTTTGCCCTGCGCATCGCCTCCTACCAGGCCAAGAACGAGGGCTGGATGGCTGAGCATATGCTGATCCTGGGCGTAGAGAATCCCAAGGGAGAGGTCAAGTATGTGTGCGCGGCCTTCCCCTCTGCCTGCGGCAAGACCAATCTCGCCATGATGATCCCGCCCGAGGGCTATAAGAAGAAGGGCTACAAGGTCTGGACAGTAGGCGACGATATTGCCTGGATGCGTCCCGGCGAGGACGGCCGCCTCTATGCCATCAACCCGGAGAACGGCTTCTTCGGCGTGGCTCCCGGCACCAATATGAAGTCCAACCCCAACGCCTTGATCTCCACCCAGAAGGGTACCATTTTCACCAATGTGGCCCGTAACCTGGACGACAACACCGTTTGGTGGGAAAGCCTCGACAAGAATCCCCCTGTCAATGCAGAGGAATGGAAGGGCGCCCATGTAAACGGCCCCGAGTATATTGCCGAGGGCAACAAGCTGGCTCATCCCAACAGCCGTTTTACCGCTCCCACAAAGAACTGTCCCTGCCTTTCGGGCGAATTTGAGAATCTCAAGGGCGTTCCCGTGTCCGCGATCATCTTCGGCGGCCGCCGTCCCGACACTGTGCCGCTGGTCTATCAGTCCCGCGACTGGAATAACGGCGTGTTCATCGGCTCCATTGTAGGCTCCGAGACCACAGCCGCCGCTGCCGGCGCCGTAGGCGTGGTACGCCGCGATCCCATGGCGATGCTGCCCTTCTGCGGCTACCATATGGGCGACTATTTCCAGCACTGGATCGACATGGGCGAGAAGCTGGGCGATAAGGCCCCCAAGATCTTCAATGTCAACTGGTTCCGCGTAGACGAAGACGGTCACTTCATCTGGCCCGGCTTCGGCGATAACCTCCGTGTTCTGGAATGGATCCTCAAGCGCTGCGGCGGCGAGGTCGATGCCGTGGAAACTCCCATCGGCTTTGTGCCCAAGGCTGAGGACATCAACCTGGAGGGTCTGGACGACTTCTCCGTGGATACCCTCAAGGGGATCCTGGAAGTGGATAAGGCCAAGTGGGCGAAGGAAGCCGCCGGCGTAGAGGAATTCTACAAGCAGTTCGGCGACAAGCTCCCCAGGGCCTTGAGAAACGAGCTGGAGACCCTGAAGAAGAACTGCCAGTAAGCCGTTTTTCCGGGTTTCATAAACCAGAATCAGCAGAGCGGGATAGAAAATTTCTATCCCGCTCTTTTTTGCGCTCTCGAAAAAAATTCTCTCTCCCTCTTGACAAGAAAAAATTTTTCGTGTAAGATTCGTTTTAAACCTTTACAATTTCATATCAGAACGGCGATGACGAAGTGGGCAGGAAAGCTTCCTGTTTCAGAGAGTTGGCGGAAAGCGGAATGTGTTCCGAAACGGAACAAGCTCTGCCGGGTGCGAGCCAACACAGCGTTTTCCCCATTGCCCGATCCCTTCCGAGCCGGAAACCCGAACTCTTTGGCAGGTTTTGCCGCAGCACAGTGCCGGCCAAAAGCAGCCTCCCATTTGCGGGCTGCTTTTGAGACGGAACAAGGCGCAGCGACGACGGCGTACTCTTAGTACTCCCAGGAGCCGCAGCACAGTTCCGGCCAAAAGCAGCCTCCCCTTTGCGAGCTGTTTTTGAGGCGGAACAAGGCGCAGCGACGAAGGCGCACCTCGGTACTCCGAGGAGCTGCAACACAGTCCCGGCCAAAAACAGCCGCAAAGAAAGTAGGCGTTTCCCGAGTATGCTGCGTTAGTGCATAGGGCTTGACTGAGCCCGATAAGGTGGCGCAAAGCGCAATTTGAGTGGTACCGCGGAGTTATTTCCGTCTCAAGAGATGAATTCATCTTTTGAGGCGTTTTTTATTTTTTGCTTATCATTTTATTCTTCCCGCTTTTTCGGGAGAGACTTTACAAAGAAGAGAAAGGAGCGACCTAAAGATGGAAAAAACCGATTTGAAAGCACAGCTGGGAGAGGTGGCAGAACGAATCCGCACCATGCGGGAGATCATCGGCCTTTCTGAGGAAGAGATGGCAAAATGCACCGGGGTTTCCGAAGAGGAATACCAGAAGTGCGAGCGGGGCGAATCCGACTTCAGCTTCACCTTTATCTATAAATGCGCCAACCGGTTCGGCATTGACCCCACCGACCTGATCAAGGGCGTAAGCCCCACCCTGTCCAGCTACACCATCTCCCGCAAGGGAGACGGGCTTCCCATCACCAGGAGGCAGGGCTTCAAATACCTGAATAAAGCTCCCCTGTTCCGGAACAAAACGGCTGAGCCCTTTTTTGTCACTATGCCCTATTCCGAGGCAGAGCAGAATGTAGCCATCAAGCTTTCCACTCACGCGGGGCAGGAGCTGGACATCGTGCTCAAAGGCTCCATGAAGGTGCAGGTAGGCTCCCATGTGGAAGAGCTTTTTGAGGGAGACACCATCTACTACAATTCCGGAACTCCCCACGGAATGATCGCCACCGGCGGGAAGGAATGTGAGTTTTACGCCATCGTCCTGAAGGGCGCGGAGGAATTCGCTCCGGAGAAAGACCGCTTCCAGGCCCTTATCGACCAGAGGCTGGCCCGGCAGGACCGGGAAACCGTTGCCTCTCCCTTTGTGAAAATGGAGATGGACAAAAACGGGGTCCTAAAGCACATCGAGTTCCCGAATGAGGACAAATTCAATTTCGCCTTTGACATTGTGGACCGCTTAGCGGAAAAATCCCCTGATAAGCTTGCCATGCTCCACCTTTCCAAGGATAAGACAGAGCGCCGCTTCACCTTTGGGGACATCAAGCGCTGGTCCAATAAAACCGCCAACTACCTCACCTCCCTGGGCATCCAAAAGGGCGACAAGGTGATGGTGGTATTAAAGCGCCACTACCAGTTCTGGTTCGTGATCACCGCCCTGCATAAGATCGGCGCCGTCATCATCCCCGCCACTAACCTTCTGATGGAGCACGACTTCGACTACCGCTATAAGGCGGCAGGGGTGAAGGCCATCCTCTGCACCGCAGACGGGCAAACTGCCGACGAGGCGGAACGGGCCGCCCAAAACTGCCCCAGCGTGCAGGTAAAGATCATGGTAGGCGAAAATCGGCTGGGCTGGCACGACTTCGACAAAGAGGTGGAGGGCTTCTCCGACCAATATGAGAGAACGGCCGATTCCCCCTGCGGAAACGACACTATGCTGATGTACTTCACCTCCGGCACCACCGGCTACCCAAAGATCGCCGAGCACAGCTATAAATACGCTCTGGGCCACTACACCACAGCCAAATGCTGGCACAATGTGAATCCCGACGGCCTGCACTTCACCATCTCCGACACCGGCTGGGGCAAAGCCATGTGGGGAAAATACTACGGTCAGTGGATGTGCGAGGCCGCCGTCTTTACTTATGACTTTGATAAATTCGACGCTCACGATATCCTGCCCATGTTCGCAAAATACCACATCACCACCTTCTGCGCTCCCCCCACCATGTACCGCTTCTTCATCAAGGAGGATCTTTCCAAATACGACCTTTCCTCCATCGAATATTCCACTACGGCAGGCGAGGCGCTGAATCCCGAGGTATACGAGCAATGGAAACGGGCTACCGACCTCTCCTTAATGGAGGGCTTCGGCCAGACGGAAACCACTCTCGCCATTTACAATCCCATCGGCACTGTCCCCAAGCCCGGCTCCATGGGCGTGCCCAACCCTCTGTTCGACGTGGATATCCTATTGCCGGACGGTTCCAGCGCCCCGGTAGGCGAAACCGGGGAGATTGTCATCCGCACGGATAAAAACGTCCCCTGCGGCCTGTATAAGGGCTATTACCAAAATGAAGAGCTTACAAAGGAAGCCTGGCACGATGGAATCTACCATACCGGCGACACCGCCTGGAGAGATGAGGACGGATATCTCTGGTATGTGGGCCGCACCGACGATGTGATCAAATCCTCCGGCTACCGCATCGGGCCCTTCGAAATCGAAAGCGTCATCATGGAGTTGCCCTATGTGCTGGAATGTGCCGTCACCAGCGCTCCGGATCCCATCCGCGGCCAGGTGGTCAAGGCCTTCATCGTGCTCACCAAAGGCACAAAAGGAACCGAAGAGCTGAAAAAGGAGATCCAGGGATATGTAAAGAAGCATACCGCACCCTATAAATATCCCCGCATCGTGGAGTTCCGGGACGAACTGCCCAAGACCATCAGCGGCAAGATCCGCCGTACCGAGCTGCGGTCAGAATCAAAATAATTCTTCGCCGTAATCCTAAAATTTTCGAACTTCTTTTTATGTCGCCGCTTTCAAAACTGATTCTGAAGGAGAAGGCCTCTATGCTTACTGAAAGCCAATCTTTTTTGCTCAAGGACGGACGAAAAGCTATGCTGCGTAGCCCGCAGGAAAAGGATGTTCCGGGTCTGCTGGATTATCTTTTGATTTCCTCCAAAGAGACGGATTTTATCATACGCTATCCGGAGGAGTGCAAAAAGTACACTCCGGAGGGAGAAAGCCAGTGGATCAAAACCATGAATTCCTCTGAGAACGCAGCTGTTCTGGTCTGCGAGATAGACGGAAAGATTGCCGGAAACTGTGAGATCAGCCGAAGCCCTATGCTGAAAACACGCCACCGCGCCTCCATCGGGATCGCTTTGCTCAGCGAGTTCTGGGGGCAGGGGATCGGAACAAAAATGTTTCAAAAGCTGATCCGCATCGCCGAAAGCTGGGAAGAAGTCACCCAGCTGGAGCTGGAATTTATCGAAGGGAACGCCCGCGCCAGAGCCCTGTACGAAAAAATGGGCTTTCGGATTGCTTCTGTCCACCCCAACGCCATCCGTCTGAAGGACGGCAGCTTTCGGAACAATTATCTGATGATCCGGAAAATGAACTGACCTGAAAGGAGGGCCAAACGGCCCTCCTTTTTTGTCCCATCTTTTAAAAACACCAAAAGACAGGCCGGTTTTTTCTTGTATTTCCCTTTCCTTTGCGCTATACTGACAACAAAAAGGGAGAAACGAGCCTCCAGCTCCGAACGGAGCTTTTCGCTCTTAGAGCACGGCGTACCGCAAAGATTTTTCAACTCCGGAAAGGATGTGCAGCTTTCATGAAAAAGCCTAATTTTATTGTGATTATGACAGACGATCAAGGCTACGGCGACCTATCCTGCATGGGAAGCAGAGACTTTGTCACCCCCCATATCGATGACCTGGCCGCCTCCGGAGCCAGATTTACAAACTGGTATTCCGGCAGCCCGGTATGCTCTCCCTCACGAGCCTGCCTGCTCACAGGGCGCTATCCCGGAAACGCGGGGGTGCGGGCCATTTTGGCAGGACATCGGAAGGCCTCCGGCCTGACTTCCAAAACGCCTACCATTGCCTCCGCCTTAAAAAAAGAGGGGTATCATACCTCCCTGGTGGGCAAGTGGCATTTAGGGCTGAAGGAAGAGTGCCGCCCCTGCCAAAACGGATTTGATGATTTTTACGGCTTCATGGCCGGATGCGTCGACTATTACTCCCACATTTTCTATTGGGGCATGGCAGACGGCCATACAAATCCCACCCACGATTTATGGGAAAATGAAACAGAGATCCGGGAAAATGGCCGTTACCTCACAGAGCTCATCACAGAAAAAGCAGTGGAGCGTATCCGCAGCTGTGCACAGCAGGAGGAGCCTTTCTTTCTCTATGTGGCCTATAACGCCCCCCATTATCCCATGCACGCCCCGGAAAAATACATGGCCCGCTTTTCCCATCTGCCCTGGGACAGACAGGTGATGGCCGCCATGATCGCGGCAGTGGACGACGGAGTGGGAGAAATCGTGGATGAGCTGAAACGCTGTGGAGAATATGAGAATACCTGTATCTTTTTCCAAAGCGACAACGGTCCCTCCCGAGAATCGCGCAACTGGCTGGACGGCACTCCGGACCCCTATTACGGCGGCCAGACCGGCGGCTTCAAGGGCCATAAGTTCAGCCTTTTTGAAGGCGGCATCCGGGTCCCCGGCATCTTCTCCTGGCCCGGCGTCATCCCCGCAGATCAGGTGATCGCCGAGCCCTGCGGCGCAATGGACGTATTCCCCACCCTGTTAAGCTGGGCGGGAGGGAATCCCACGCAATATGAAACGGACGGCCTGTGCCTGCAAAAGGTGCTGACCCAGGGCGGAGAAACTCCGCACGAGGACATCTTCTGGGAAATGGATCACCAAACCGCCGTACGCCACGGCAAGTACAAGCTGGTGCTTAACGGCGTGCTGGTGGAGGGCGAGCCCCCACAGGCTCCGGTGTTTCTCTCCGATCTGGAAGCGGATCCCGGCGAGACTAAAAACCTTGCGGAAGAATATCCGGAGCTTACCAAAGAGCTTACGGAAAAGGCGTTAAACTGGCGGGCGAAGCTGGAAGAGAACTGGGAAGAAAACTTTGCCGCCAATTACAGCCTGACCCGATAAGACGCCGGGCAGCCGTCTCCTTTTTCACCTCGTCTCACAAAGTTTCTCAAACCCAAAGAAAGCTGGTGTTTTTATGCTTAGATCCCTTCGCAACAGTCTTTTTCTCACTTCGGCCCTCTACCTGATCCTGGGCGTCTTCCTGATCCTGTTCCCCGGGGCGTCCATCGGCCTTTTCTGCGCCCTGGTGGGAGCTGTCGCCCTGTTTTACGGCGTGGTGCGCGTCTGCTCTTACCTGAAGGGCGACGGCTCCCATGGACAGCGCTTTGACTTATTCATCGGGATCCTGCTGGGCGTTTTAGGCGTCTGCCTTCTGATCTTCCCCCAGTTCGTAGCCTCCCTGATCCCCATCACCCTGGGAGTCTATCTGCTGGTGGACAGCTTTACCGACATCAAAAAATCCCTGGACATGAAAGCCGTGGGCTTTGAAAAATGGTGGATCTCTCTCCTGGCCGCCCTTGTCTTGACCGTCCTCGGCGTGGTAGTGATCCTGAATCCTTTCCGCCTGATGAGCAGCTTTGTCCGTTTTTGGGGCTGCTGCCTCCTGTTCGACGGCCTCTATACGCTGATCAATACCATCGCAGCGGACCGCGCCTTCCGAAGCTGACCGAGCGCGCAGGCCCTTAAAGCTTTTAGCGCCCCTTTGGTAGTTGTTAGATTTTAGATATTAGTCGTTAGATAAGGGCTTGCCTCTCCCTCTGATAGTTGTTAGCCTTTAGATTTTAGTCGTTAGGAAGGGCTTGGCTCCCCCCCAAGGGGGGAGCTGTCACCGAAGGTGACTGAGAGGGGCGAAAGCGCCCTTTCTAATCACTAATGACTAAAAACTAACAATTAAAAGGCCACCCCCTCCGTCATGGCTATGCCATGACACCTCCCATTATAAATAAGGAGAGGCAAGAGGAAATTTGCAGCCACCCCTTGGCTCCCCCTTTGGTAGTTATTAGATTTTAGATATTAGTCGTTAGATAAGGTCAAGGGAAAGAGCGTGCCCTTTCCCCTGGCTCTCCTTCTGGGGCGAGCGAGCGCCAGTGGCGCTCTGGTGCGAGCTGGTCTCCGTTGCCACTCCGGTCGTTGCTGGACGCATGCCACTGGCATGCAGCAACCGAGCCGGTAGGCGAGACAGGTGGCGCGGCTCTGCCGCGACGGAGAGGGCGTAAACTACCAGCGCCTGAGAGATTGGAAACGCCAGCTTTTCAAAAAGCCAGAAATTCTCTCCGAAATTTCACGGTCCCGTGTCAGCGGGATCCCGGCTTTTCAAGCCGGGAAGTGAAATTCGAGAAAAATTAAGTAAAAGGCGGAGCTTTGCTCCGCCTTTTACTTAATCTTTTGTGCAAAGAAAATGCAAAATTTTCTTTCCTCGCTTTGCAAAACCGGCAAGACTATAGTAAAATTTACTCATGATCTCATTCGGAATCGGACTTTTCTAAAAAAGCGGGGAAAATCCCTGCGGGATCGTGGGATCCGGAAAATGCCGCAGCAAAAAGGAGCGAATACGCCTTGCCCTCTATCTTTATCGTGGAAGACGATGAAAATATCGCTAAAATGATCGAAGCCACCCTCTCCATGGTGGGATACGACTGCGAAAAATGCCCGGACGGCAAAGAGGCTGTACAGCGCATTTTGGAGGGCCGCTTCGACCTGATCCTCCTGGATGTGATGCTGCCGGGTCTCGACGGCTTTGAGATCCTCTCCAAAATCAAGATGAAGGGCGTTCCCGTCATCTTTCTCACCGCTTTACAGGATGTGGGAGATAAGGTTAAGGGTCTGCGCTCCGGCGCGGAGGATTATATTGTCAAGCCCTTTGAAACCGTGGAGCTTCTGGCCCGCATCGAGGTAGTGCTGCGCCGGACAGGAAAAAACCGGAAAAAGCTCTCCTATCTGGATATCGAAATCGATCTGGAAAAGCATCTGGTCACCAAGGGCGGTCATGCGGTGGCCCTTACGCCCAAGGAATTTGATGTGCTGGTATTTTTTATGCAGAACCTGGACATTGCCGTTACAAGAGAGCGGCTGCTGGCCGCCGTGTGGGGATATGAGTTTGAGGGGGAAAGCCGCACCGTGGACATCCATGTCCAGCAGGTGCGAAGGAAGCTGGGGCTGAAGGGAAGGCTTGTCACCATCCCAAAGCTTGGATACCGGTTGGAAAGCCTATGAAAAAGCAGGGAATCGCCCTTTGGCAGAAAATTTTCTTTCTTTTGCTTCCGCTGACGGTCCTGGCCGTATTTCTGGCCACCCAGGCTGCTCTGCGGATCAACTTTCGGGAAACCATCTCCGGTGAGATCGAACGCTCCCGCTGGGAGCACAGCTTCTTTTGCACCGGGGTCCAGAATAAGCTCTCCTATGAAAAAAGCGCTTCCGGCAACCCCTTTTTGGGAAAAGAGGGCATTGGTCGGGCACTGGTCCAGATGACCTCTGAGCAAACCGCAAACAGCGCTCAGGGCCTCGCAGTCTACCAGAATAAATCCTGTATCGCCTTTTCCAACACTCCCTTTGAGCTTCGAAGCGGTCCCCTTTTGGAAGACCTGGAGAAAAAACCTCTCGACTCTCAGGAATGTCGGGTGGTCCTGCGAAACGAAAAAAACCTTTATTACACAGTGTCCGCCTCCCTGCTCCCCATTGAAAACGAAAGCTACGAGCTCTTCACTGTCCGCGAGATCACCTCTGTCTATCAAAATCAGGCCCGCGCTGTGAGAACGGTGGAAGTTTTTCTCTTTTTCTTTACGCTCATCGCCGCCCTGTTTTTCTATTTTGCCCTTCAGCTTCTGCTTTCTCCTCTGCGTCACGTCAATTCCGGCATTCAGGAGATCGCCGGAGGCAACTACAGCCTGCGCCTTTCCCCCAAAGGCTCTGCGGAATTCCGCAGCCTTTCCCGGAATATCAACCGGATGGCCCGCTCCGTGGAGGAAAACATTGAACAGGTACAGAACCTGGCAGACAGCCGCAAGCGCTTTATCGATAACCTGGCTCACGAAATGAAAACGCCCCTGACCTCTATTCTGGGCTTTGCCGATCTCTTACGGGTCAAGCGCTCTGTCTCCGAGAAACAGCGCCGGGAATTCGCCGGGGCCATCGTAGAGGAGGCGAAGCGTCTGCAAAGCCTTTCGGGAAAGCTGATGGAGCTGATCTTTGCGGAAAGCGCCAAGCCGGACTGCCGGGAGATTCCCCTTGAGGAATTGTTTCGGGAGATCTCCCTGTCCGTTTCCCCTCTCCTTGCGCGAAGAGGCGTGCGCCTTTTGGTAAACTGCCCCGGCGGCTCTCTCTGGGCTGACCGGGAGCTTCTGAAATCCTGTCTCTATAATTTGATTGACAATGCCGCCAAGGCCTCCAAGGAAGGGGAGGAAATAGAGCTTTCCTGTTCCTTTCTCTCAGATTATGTCCTCTTTTCTGTGTCCGACTGGGGAATGGGAATGGACGAAAAAACAGTCAGGCGGGCCACCGAGCCCTTCTATATGGCGGATAAATCCCGATCCCGGAAAAACGGCGGGGCAGGGCTCGGGCTTTCCCTGTGCGCCCGTATTGCAGAGCTTCACGGCGGCTCTCTGCGTATCAAAAGCAAGCTTCACGAGGGCACTACCGTATTTCTCTCCCTTCCGAAAGACCGCCCTTCCCGGGAGGAAAGCGAAAGTATTTCATCCGGCAGAAAGGAGGCGTCAAATGAGGAAGCTTCTTAAAAAACTGATTGCGCCGCTTCTGGTCCTTCTCATCTCCCTTACCGGCAGCGCTTTCTTCCGCCTCGCCTCAGAAAGGCTTCCGGACTATTCCGGCGAGGTCTTCCCCGGAAAGCTGGAAGAGGGCATCCAAAACGCCTTTCACCTGGATGAAAACAACCAGGTGGTCCTGTACCCCTGGAATCTCTCTCTGGACGAAGTCTCCTCCCTGCAATCCCTTTTAAATCTCTATAATTATCCGGAAGAATTGTTAGAAAATCCCTTTTCCTGGAGTACCGCTCTCTTCGGCCCGGAAAGCCATTACGATTTTTACAGGGAAAACTCTCTGACTCTTTGCCTTTGTACCTATTATACCTTAATGGATATCATTCACCCCGCCAGAACAGCCGAGCAGGAGCATCTTGCCTCCCTTCATCTCCCGGAGTATATCTTTTTCTCCGAAAAAGAGCGAATGGTCCTTGTGGATGAATCCATGACCGCTTCGGAGGGCTCCGATTCTCTGGGTCTTGCTCTCACCCAGCAGGGTGTTTTTTATTATCACGAGACCTGGGGCTCCCCGCCCCCTGAAAAAGAGACCCGCTCTCCGGAAGACCTGCTTCCCGCCTATGTGGAAATGACGCGAAAACATCTGTCCACGCCCAACTCTTCTCCCCTTCCTACGACCGATCCGGCGGAAGAAATGCCGGGCGCCTCTTCCGCGCCAGAGCTTCCTTCCGAAAGTTTCTCTTCCATACAGGATTCCAAGGCCTCTTCCCTCTCCGAAGATCCTCTGTTTAATCCCCTGCTCTGGTATTTGGAGAATACTGTCCGAAACCTTTCCTTCGGAACGCCCGAGTTCCTTGTGATCAGCAATGACATGGTATACACGCGCATGGAAAGTCTGATTTTATCCGGCAGCTACAGCACCCTTTCTCAGGGGGATGAGACCCTGCTGGCATTTTCCGATTCCCTGGGAAATGTAGTGGTATTTTTCTACCTTACGGAGTATGGCCGCTTTACAGGCTATTCGGCTCATTTTGTGGACCTTTGACCTTTCACTTCACTTTTCGCGTAAAAGAGAGACCGTTTTTTGTTTTTCTTTTGCAATTTTCAGCAGACTTGCTGTCTTCCCCTGTGAGATACTTTTCTCATAGGAGGAATGTACCATGTCTGCTGTTTCTGTTAAAAGAAAGGGGCGCCTTCAAAGGAAAAGGGCGCTTCCAAAGCACCGGCTGATCGTGCTGGCTGTTGTCCCCTCTCTCGCTTTTCTGTGCTTTCTGGGCCTTGCCCTTCAAAAGCTCCGCTATCCTCTCCCATTGGAGGCAGTAGCCCCTGTGTCCTCCGGGGAGCTCTTCCAAACGGCATCTTCTGTTTCCATCGCCAATGACCCTCTGAGCCAGTCCGGAAAGCTGATTCTGGACGCGCCTTTTCTCGACCAGCGCCCCGACTTTCCCACCGGCTGCGAAAGCGTCACGGCGGTGATGGCTTTACAGTATTACGGCGTGGAAATGGAACCGGAGGAATTTATTTCCTCCTATCTTCCCCTGGGAAACGCTCCCTATCGAAACGAAAACGGAACTCTTTTGGGCTGCGACCCCAGAAAGGCGTTTCCGGGAGACCCCCGCTCAGAAAAGGGCTGGGGCTGCTATGCTGGCGTCATCCAAAAAGCTCTGGAAAAAGCTGCCGGTCCAGACTTTACCGTCAAAGAGCTTTCCGGCGTTTCGCTTTCCTCCCTCTGCGAAGCCTATTTAG
Organism: uncultured Neglectibacter sp.; assembly: GCA_946554335.1. Classification (GTDB taxonomy): domain Bacteria; phylum Bacillota; class Clostridia; order Oscillospirales; family Acutalibacteraceae; genus Acutalibacter. The sequence continues at coordinate 93,271 of CAMNSA010000001.1, read as the reverse complement.
AAAAAGGCGTCCCGGTGCTGCTGTGGATCACGATCGACATGGAGAAGCCTGTGGTAGGGGCTTCCTGGCTTTTGGAGGACAGCGACGAGTCCTTTACCTGGATCGAACCCATGCACTGCGCTTTGCTGGTAGGATATGATGAGAAAAACTATTACTTTAACGACCCCATGTCCGGGAAGTCTGTTCCTTACACCAAAGAGAGAGTAGAAACAGCTTACCGAGGTCTGGGGTATCAGGCCGTGGTGCTGAAACCGGACAAGCTCTCCTGAGATAAAATCTTTTTCTCTTTTCACAAAATCTTCTCTTGGAAAGCGGAAAAGAGTATGCTAGAATAGAGAAAATATCTCTCTGAGGAGGGTTTTGTATGAAAAGGATCTTGGTTCTCTGTGATGATTTTTGGCATCCCGGTGAGATCATCGAGCGGGGCATGAGTCTTCTCTCCGGCAGCGAGCTTCAATTTGAATTTGTCCGGGACGCGAAGGACACTCTCACTCCGGAATATATCCGTGAATTTCCCGTCATTGTCAACTGCAAGACAGACTGCATCAACGGCGGCAACCAGAACCCCTGGTTTGAGGAAGGGGTCACAGAGGTGATGCCCAGAGATTTTAAAGCCTATGTGGAGGAGGGGCACGGCTTTGTCTCCATCCACTCCGGCAACACCTTCGGCCCAAAGAAATGCCCTGAGTACATGGAGTTTGTTGGGAACCGTTTTGTCACTCATCCTCCCCGCTGCCTGATGGAAGTCAAGGTGGAAAAGGAGCATCCGGTCACCCACGGGGTAGAAAATTTCTCCGGCCGGGACGAGCATTATGAATTGGGCGATATTGCCCCCGATGCCGAGATCCTTCTCACCACGCACTCTGCTTCCGGCGGCTCTCAGGTAGGCGGTTATGTGCGCCATCTGGGAAAAGGACGCCTGTGCGTTTTAACGCCCGGCCATATCTACAGCATGTGGCAGAATCCCCAGTTCCAGAAGCTGGTGAAAAACGCCATCAACTGGTGCGCAAATCAGGGCGCCGGGGAATAACTTTGTCCAAAAAGGCTTCTTTTCCCACAGAGAGAAGCCTTTTCCTTTGCATTTCAACAGAAAAAATTCAGGGAGGCATCCGCTATGCAGACGGTAAAACCGGTCAAAGTGGCCATGATAGGCGTAGGCGCCATCAGCGGCATCTATCTTCAGAATCTCACCCACACCTTCCGCGAGGTAGAGCTTTTCGGAGTATGCGATCTCATCCCCGAACGGGCTCAGAAGGGCGTTGACTACATTAAAGAACAGCAGGAAAAGGGCGTCTCGGTAACCACACCCAAAATCTATCCCACCATGTACGACGCATTTCAGGACCCGGAGGTAGAGGTGGTGTTGAATCTCACCCGCCCCTATGAGCATTATGAGGTCACAAAGCAGGCGCTGCTTCACGGCAAGCACGTCTTTTCCGAAAAGCCCCTGGCCGTGGACATGGAGGAGGCAAACGAGCTGGTGGCTCTGGCTCAGGAAAAGGGCCTTCTCATGGGCGGCGCGCCCGACACCTTCATGGGAGCCGGGATCCAGACCGCCAGGAAGCTCATTGATTCCGGTTTTATCGGCGAGGTCATCGGCGCGAACTGCGCAATGGTCTGCCACGGCCACGAAACCTGGCATCCGGACCCGGAATTTTACTATCAGCGCGGCGGCGGCCCCATGATGGACATGGGCCCCTATTATGTCACTGCTCTGGTTCAGCTTCTGGGTGAGGCCAAGGGCGTGATGGGCATGACAAAGCGTTCCTTCGAAAAGCGTATCATCACCTCCGAGCCCCATTGGGGAGAGGAGGTCAAGGTAGAGGTGGACACCTACTTAACGGGAAATATTCTGTTTTCCAGCGGCGCCATCGCCCAGATCTTCACCACCTTTGACGTTCATTATGCCCCTGCCGCTCAGGCACGCTTTGAGGTCTATGGCACCAAGGGCACCATCGCAGTCCCGGACCCCAACACCTTCGGCGGCCCGGTGCTGTTGCTGCGTCCGGAGGATTCCGCCGCTGCAACGACCGACCCGGGCCTCATGAGCCATAAGGTCCCCAGCTTCTATCAGGGCTACCAGGAAATTCCTTTAATGTTTGACTATCACGAAAACTCCCGTGCTCTGGGCCTTTCCGATCTGTGCAAGGCTTTGCGCACCGGCAGAGGCTTCCGGGCAAACGCCCAGCAGCAGCACCATGTGCTGGAGATCCTCACAAGCTTCTCCAAATCCAGTGAGAAAGGGGAATATATCCCCCTTACCACCCGCTATACCCGCACGGCTCCCATGGAGAACAACCCCATCCACGGGATTTTGGAATCTTGATTTTGAAATCTTAATTTCAGGAGGAATTCATCATGATGAAAATCGCTTACACCGGCTGGACCTGGATCCAGAGCAATGACCCCGAAACTGCCAAAAAAATGCTGGAACAGTCCTTCCGGGAATGTAAATTTCTGGGCTACGACTATGTGGAAAACTTCGCCTTTATCCGAGATTATTATTGGGAGAACCCGGAGGAGCTCGTACGCCTCACAAAGGACTGCGGCGTAGAGCTTGTGAATCTTTACGGCCATTTCACCCTGGATGTGGAGGCCTCCCTGGAAACCGCCAAAGCGCAGATCGACTTCCTTCACGCCATCGGCGGCAAATGGTACAACTGCCAGCACGGCGGCTTTGCGGACGGCGGCCCCAGTGAGCGCCCCACCGATCCGGAAATGCTCTGCAAAATCTGTGAGATCGCCACCCGCCTGGGCGCCTACGCAAAGGAAAAGGGGATCACCGTCTGCTTCCATCCCCACTACGGCACCTGCGTGTTCTCCAAGGAGGATATCGACTATTTCGCCGCCCATACAGACCCCGGCTGCGTGTCCTTCTGCTTTGATACTGCCCATACGACTCTCGCCGGGATCGACCCCGCGGCTCTCATCCGTGAGTACGGTGACCGGATCGCCTTCATGCACCTGAAGGATGTGGACACCTACGCTCTTTCCAAGGCCAAGGGGCCGGAGAAAATGGCCTCCTTCCGGGCTCTGGGCCATGGAACCGTGGATTTCCCCGCAGTCAAGGCTGCTTTGGAAGAGGTGGGCTATGACGGCTTCCTCTGTGTAGAGCTGGACCGTCCGGAAGTGTGCAATTTCCACTCGGCAGAGGTGTCCCGCATCTATATCCGCGATGTGCTCCACCTGTAAGAAGACTTTTTTCTATCTGCTCTAAAGTCTTGACGGCCGGATATTTTTAAAACAAAGAGAGAAGGGGTTAGATGAAAAAAGCGGCAAAACCGTCTGCCCTTTTGTTTCTGCTCCTGTTTTCACTCAGCCTTCTGATCGGCTGCGAACAGAGAGAGGAGCAGTCCAGAGAGCCGGAGCATAGAGAATTTTATTCTCTTTCTCCTGCTCCTTCTCCCACCCCCTTTACTTCCCTCCTTCCGGAAAGCGAGCGCTTTTTTACGTCGAAACAAAGGGAGCGGCTTCCAGATCCCAAAAAGAGCCGAAACACTCCTTCTCCCTCCGTTCTTTCTTCTCCTGCCGCCTCTGCGGAGCCTGCGGCTTCTCCCGAATCTACCGCTGCTTCGGAGCCCGCCGCTTCTTTAGAGCCCACAGCATCCCCGGAGGAAACCGTTTCTCCCGAAAGTGCGATTGTATACTGGACGCCCTCCGGAAAAAAATATCACTCCACTGATCGCTGCCGAACCCTAAAGCGGTCAAAGCAGATTCTCAGCGGAACCCTTTCAGAGGCAAAAAGCAGCGGTCACAGCGAGCCCTGCAAGGTATGTAATTAGATTTTCATATTTTCAGATAAAAAGAGCTGTTGCTAAGCAACAGCTCTTTTCTCCGTATGATCTCATTTCGCCAGTCAGCTTATCTTTCCGTTTTTTCCTCTAAAAGCTCCTCCAGCGTTTCCACCGCGCTGTAGATCAAATGGTCACAGAAGGCCTTCCTGTCCGTATCTCCGGATTCCTCGTGCAGCCGGATCAAGGGCTCGCAGTCCGTCTCGTGATAGAGCTGTTGGAAGCTTTCCGTCAGCTTTCGGAATTGATCCGGCGTTCCGCCCTTTGCCCCCAGCACCATCAGCGCGCCGCTCAAAGCTCCGCATATTCCGCCGATCCCCACGCCGTGCCCCAGAGGCTTTGCCAGCAAAAATGCCGTCTCCCTGGTAAGCCCGCACTCTTCGGCGAAGGGAATCAGCACCGCCTGAGCGCAGTTGTAATGGATCTCCTTATTCTGCCTCAATTCCCGAATTTCTTCCCGCTTTCCCATCATTTACTCCTCCTGTCAAGTTCTGTGGGATGCACTTTTGCACCACCCGCTTTCTTCTCTTATTGTACACCTGAAAGTAAAATATGCAAGTCCTCGCCCAGCAACGTTCTCGTTTGCCAACTCGGTCGATGCAGAACAAGCGCCACCGGCGCTTTGCATCCGGAGTGGCAACGGAGACCAGTTCGCACCAGCGTCCCACCGGGACGCGCTTTTCTCGCCTTTCTCGCCTGCCGGCTCGGGCGGGTCAGAACGATTGCCACTGGCAATCTTCCCCGCCTCGGTTGCTACATGCCAGTGGCATGCGTCCAGCAACGTTCTCGTTTGCCAACTCGGTCGATGCAGAACAAGCGCCACCGGCGCTTTGCATCCGGAGTGGCAGCGGAGACCAGTTCGCACCAGCGTCCCACCGGGACGCGCTTTTCTCGCCTGCCGGCTCGGTCAGTTCGCACCAGCGTCCCACCGGGACGCGCTCGGTCTCGCCTGCCGGCTCGGTCAGTTCGCACCAGCGTCCCACCGGGACGCGCTCACCCCTTTCGGGTCCGAATCCCCCGGTTCAAAAAAAGCTTTTCGCCCTTCCTCAAAAATGTTGGTAGCGAATCAATCGGCGTAAAGACGGCGCGTTTACAAGCCGTCAGCCGATGAGAGCGTGACATTTTTGAGAAAGGAGCCGCAACGCGATAAGTGACGCGGTGATTTTCCGCATAGAAAATCGCCGCAAACACAAAAGCGTTTGCGGCGACGTGGTGACCCATCGGGGATTCGAACCCCGGACACCTTGATTAAAAGTCAAGTGCTCTGCCAACTGAGCTAATGAGTCTTAAAAGCTGTTTCATCGAAGAAACAGCTTGTTTATTATAGCAACTTCCCGCATACCTGTCAATAATAAATGGCATTTTTCCTGCGGAAAGTCCTGACACAATAAGGTCACACAGCTACAAAATGCTTTGTGAGGCTGTCCCCATCCTCCCTGGGCCAGCCGTCCCCGGAAAGATTGATCCCGGCGTTCATCAGCAGAGCTCCGGAATAGACCTCACCCGTATCCTCGTCCCGGTAATACCGGTCCGGATCCAGGCCCCGCAGCCGCTGGATGTAGAAATTATGCTCCGGCTGACGCATGATTACGCTGGTGAAAAGCACCTCGCTTTGATCCTCGCTGACAAACTCCCACTCGCAGTGGAAGGAGTTCTCCGCGGGGGATACCAGGCGGTAAAAATCGCCTTTGCGGATCAGGTCGTAATACCTGTGATAATCCGCCGCCTGTCCGCGCACCTGGTCTTTTTCCTCCTCCGTCATCTTCCTGGGGTCCAATTCATAGCCGAAGGTGCCGCACATGGCCACCGCGCCCTTGGTCTTGAGCCCAGTCCTGGGGCTGGCAGACACATGGGCGCCCATGGCGGAGACAGGATAGCACAGCGACGCCCCGAACTGAATAGACAGCCGCTCAATGGGATCCGTGTTGTCGCTGGCCCAGATCTGGGGAGAGTAGTACAGCATCCCCGGGTCGAACCGCCCTCCGCCGGAGGAGCAGTTCTCCAGCAGGATATGGGGAAACGCCGTGGTGATCCGGTCCATCAGGTCGTACACGCCCAGCACATACCGGTGGAAAAATTCTCCCTGCCGCTCAGGTGGCAGCGCCGCGCTGGCAGCCTCCGTAATATGCCGGTTGCAGTCCCACTTGATATAGTCGATATGATTCTGGGAAATGACCTTATACATCTGCTCAAAGATATTGTCCCGCACCTCTTTGCGGGTCATGTCCAGAACGCACTGATACCGGGAAATGGAATGTTCCCGCCCCGGCGCCCGGATGGCCCAGTCCGGATGGGCCCGATACAGGTCGCTGTCCGGATTGATCATCTCCGGCTCATACCAGATCCCAAACTTGATCCCCAGGTCGTTGACCCGCTGGATCAGGTTGGAAAGTCCACCCTTGAGCTTCTTTTCATTGACATACCAGTCGCCCAGCGCCCGATGATCGTCGCACCGGTTCCCAAACCAGCCGTCGTCCATCACCAGCATCTCAATACCAAGCTCCTTGGCTTTTTGGGCAAACTCCACCAGCTTGTCGTCGTCAAAATCGAAGTAGGCCGCCTCCCAGCTGTTGATGAGCAGGGGGCGCTTTTTGTGGGCCCACTCGCTGCGCATCAGGTGGGCGGGATAAAATTTGTGCAGAGTTCGGCTCATGCCTCCCAGACCCTGAGAGGAGTACACCATCACCGCCTCAGGAGAGGTGAAGACCTCTCCCGGCTCCAGCCGCCACCGGAAATCCTCCGGGTTGATCCCAATCAAAAGCCGGGAAAATTCCCGGGTGTCGCACTCGATGTCAATGGCAAAATTGCCGCTGTAGACCAGGTGAAAGCCAAAGGCTTCCCCTGTCTCCTCCGTACAGCCGGGCGCCGCCAAAGCCACAAAAGGGTTATGGTTTGCTCCGGTCATGCCCCGCTTGCTGCGGATGGACTGGATCCCGTGCATCAGCGGATGGCGGTTTAAGGAGTTTTCCTTATTCCAGCGTCCGTATAAGTGCACCATGTCATAATCCATCCTGGGCAGGTCCACGCAGGCGCTGTACACCCGCGTGAGCTCTACCGGGCTCTTTCCGCCGTTTTCCACCCGGACGCTGCGGGTCATCACGCCCAGATCCTCAAACACCGTGTACAGCAAAAACACCTTCACGCCGGTCACCGCGTCCACTGTTTCCACTTCCAGCGTCTGGGCCTCCTCCTCTGAGGCAAAGGCGGCGGGAAGCCCGGAAAGCCCTGGTTTCCCCGAAAAGATCCTGTGAGACACATAGCGGATATCCGTTACCGTGTTTCCCGCCTCCCCTCGCACCGATAAGGCGGAAATACGGAAATCCCCCGCCCCGTTGGTGGAGTACTCCATCGGGTTGATGTCAGGAGAAAAAAGCGGATCCTCCACCTTGGGGTTGTAGGGGCTTAAGGAATCAAACCGTCCCCGGTACATCAGCCCGGTCAGATTGTCGTCCGGCAGCTTCGCCCCATAGTAGAGATGCACCAGGTAATTCTCCCTGTAAATCAGGATCGCATAGGTGGAATCTCTGGTATCCAGCTTGAAAATTTTCTTCTCTTCGTTAAAGGTAATGGCCAATGAAAACCCCTCCTGATACGATTCAGATCCCCTTGCCGTGAAGATAATCCTTCAAAAAGCCCCGGTCCTCCGTAAGGACCGCCAGCAGCAGCTGGTAAAGCGCGGCAGGGTCCTTGTGAAAATTCCGCTTGACGATCTGTGCCTGGGCCTTGTCCGGCACATACAGAGAAAAGGACATCAGCTCCAGTTCTCCGTCGCACACATGGCAGGAGACCTTGACGCCGTTCTTCGTCTCCAAGATCTCCACCCGGTTCTCCCTTTCCCGTCTCGCGCTGGCCAGAAGAGAAAGTGCTGCCTCCAGCGCCTTATCCCGCACAGACAGCGGCAGCGTATTGTCCAGGCTCCCGGCGATCTCCCTGCCTGTTTCCGTCACGCTGTAGAGGCCGTCTGACTGCTCTATGTGTCCCTGCTCCTCTAAGGCGGAAAGGGCGTCGCTCACCTCAAAATAATTGGCCAACGCCTTCTCCTGCAGGATCCTTTCCAGGTCCTCCAGAGAGAGAGGAGCTCCCGCGCTGTTTAAAATATAGCAAAGTAGAATACGGATATCGTTTCTGTTCCAAAGCCCGCCGGGCTCTACTCCGCCGGTAAACGCGTCCTGATCCATAGGGAACCTCCTTTCCTGATGCCCGGCTTCTTTAGGCCCGGCGCTCGCTTCTTCCGCTCTTTTTCTCGATCCAATCCACAGTGGCTTTTGCCGCCCGTCCCGTTTCCCGAAGCCCAAATTCCTGCTGGAACTTCTCTTCCCGAACCGACTGCTCCTCCTGGGAAAACTCCGAAATGGCCTTCAGAAGCTCCTCGTTATTCTCCGCCAGCGGATAGGGCAGCTTCCCCATGTCAAAATAGAAATTCCGGTCTCCCCGGTAGGCCTCCAGATCGTTGACATAGAGGAAACAGGGCTTTCCCGTGGCCATAAAGTCAAACATTACGGAGGAGTAGTCCGTCAACAGCGCATCCGCCGCCAGATACAGCTCCTGAATGTCCGGCCAAAGAGAGGCGTTCCTGACAACGAGCGGGTCGTATTTCAGTTCCTCCGCCTTTTCGGCGATATTGGGGTGTAGCTTCAAAAGCACCATCCACTCCCCGCCAAATGTCTCGGAAAGCGCCTTTGCGCATCGGGAGAAATCCACGTCATAGGCGTCAAGTCCCTGATCCTTCCGAAAGGTGGGTGCGTACAGCAGCAGCCTCTTGTCCCCAGAAAGGCCCAGACCCTTTCTCACCTTTTCCACGATCTGAGGATGCTCTCCCCGCAAAATATCATTTCTGGGGAAGCCCTCCTCCAGCACCTCGCCCTGATACCAGAAGCCCCTGCGGTAGATCTCTGTCAGGAAGCGGCTGTTGGAAAGAAACAGGTCGCTCATCTGGGAATCGTGCTTTGCCGCACGCAGATAATCCTCCGGCAGCGCTCCGGCCGCGTCCCCCTCAATGCGTTTCAGGGGAAACCCGTGCCAGGTCTGTACATAAAGCTGTTTGCCCCGCTTTCTCGTATAGGCCCATTTCCGGCTGTTGTCCACCCATACTCCGGCGGTGCACTGATGATAGATGGAGGCAGCGCGCTCTCCAAAAAGCGGCTTTACGCCCGCCGGCAGCGATTTTACCTCCTCTTCCCCCTTTACGATCCAATACACCTCATAGCCTCTGTGAAGCAGCTCTTCCCCAACAGCTCCCGGGCTGTCGCACCAACCCCGGCCGTAGTAGCCCTGGCATACCGCCTTGTTCCGGTCCTTCGGCAAAAATGAAAAGATCTGCCAGAGAAAATTTCTCTTGATCTTGTGAAAGATCTCCTTCACACCCATTCAACACCCTTCCTTCTGAAGTGAGCCGCGGCTATTTCCCGTCCTCAGCGCGCAGCCTGTCCCGGTGCAGGAAAATCACCGTCACCCGGAACAAAAGCACCAGGAGTTCTGCCAGAGAGGTCAAAAGGCACAGCGTCACCGTATTGAGATTGCCCGTAAAATAGGCGATGGCCAAATTCACCAGATGGACCAGCATACAGAAAAGAGTGGAGAAGTTGGCGTACTTCGCAAGTCCCATCGCTCCCAGAGTGGGGAACCCTAAAACATAGTTGGGCAGGGTAAAGACCACCACGGGCAGCAGCGCCCGCAGCGCAGCGGCACTCTGAGCGTATTCCGCGCCGAAAAACACAGTGCAGATGGGCTCGGCGAAAATAAACACCACCGCGCACCCCAGAAGGATCACCGGCATCATGAAGCACAGCAGTTTTTTCACCAAGCGATAATTTTTATGCTTGATCATGTGGGGGTAAAGGCTGTCCGAAATGGGGCCTATCATATTCCGCGCGGGGGTGATGATCTTGTCCGACGGCGTGGAATAGATCCCCGCCAGGATCCCGGAGGGATCCATATACCCTAAGATCAGTGTGTTGGCGGAGGAGTATACAGTGGCAGAGATCTTGGAAACAAAAAACCAGAAGGAGCCCTTCACCTCACAGAACACCTCATAGGGCGTGACCTTACAGAAATGCACCCCCACCTTTTTGATCAGGTGCCAGTAGACAAACACCGCCGCGCCCAGGTTCCCGATGGTAGTAAAGCCCGGGATCATCCAGCTCTGGTCCGGCCTGCGCAAAAACAGGAAGAGCATTACGGCGAAAAACACCTTGATCATCACCGTGCGCATGGTGATGACGGACATCCTCTCCAGGCCCCGGTACATATAGTCTGGCAAAAAGGAATTGGTGGCCACATTTAAAAGACAGAAGAAATACATCAGCCGGATATTGCTGCTTTCCAAACCCGGCAGGATGAACACGCACACCACGATGAGCGAGACGGAGAAAAAGAACAGCTTTGCCCAGGTCACACAGGAAAGCACCGAGGACAGCACCTGAGGCTCGTCCCGGTGGGCGGAGATCTTGGCCACCGCCGACATGATAAAGCCAAAGTCCATCAAAAGCTGCACATACATCATCATGGAGACGGCCACGCTGAGCTTTCCGTAAACGCCGGGGCCCAATACGCGGGTCTGCAGGGGCACCGTCACCAGCCCCACAAACATATTGGTAAACTGCAAAACATACAGCATTACCGTATTTTCCAAAAGGCTTCCCTTCTGCCTTTGGCTCCATTTTTTCAGAAGGGAGTTTTCCTTCCGCTTCAAAGAATTCATTCCGTATTCCTTACCGCGCCGATCTCCCGGGCGGGCGTGAAAAGCCCTTCCCCGGATCCGGTCCCTTTCTCCTAAGTTTCCTCAGCCCTTCAGGCGGAACAAGAGATCAATGAGCCCATACTGTTTTCTCTCCAGCAGCCATAGGATCAGCTTTCTTCTCTTCCCCAGCCGGGGCAGATAGGGGTTTTCTTTCCAGTTCGGGAATTCCCCATAGAGGTATTCCCGGAACCGGGAAAGCAGCGGATGATGTCTGTCGATTCGCAGCACCCGCACACAGGCGGTGAGATAAACATGAAAAACCGTCAGGTAGCAAAGCTCATCCTCGTATTCCCGAAATTTTCCCACTTTCCGGAAATAGGCAAGAACGTCCTCAAAAGCGTCTAAGATCTCTCGGTTCCTGTCGGCCTGCCGGTTGTTGGTGATGGAACCCTCCCGTAACAGGTAGTTATACCCGATCTCGTCCAAATACACCGCCTTCTCCGCCTTGAGATACAGCTTCAGGGTCGTGCGGATATCCTCATACCAGACCCGGCTGGGAAACCGCACGCCGGTGTCCCGAAACAGCGAGGCGCGATACAGCTTGCTGCAAGCGCAGGGAGAGGCCAGAAACAGATCCTTATGCTCCCTGACCTTCAGCGCCTGTCCGGCGGGAAGCGGCTCGCGGACCTCCGAGATGGTGTTCCCCGCCTCGTCCACAGAGCGCAGGGGGAACAGCACCACCTGGGCTTCGGCCTGTTTTGCCGCCTGTAAAGCGCTCTCCAGAATTCCCGGCTCCAGATAGTCGTCACTGTCCACAAAGAACAGCCATTTTCCCAAGGAAGCCTCGATCCCCGTGTTTCTCGCGCCGCCCAGGCCCTCATTCTCCTGATGGATCACCCGGATCCGCCCATCTTTTTCCCCCAGCCGGTCGCAAAGCGTCCCGCTTGCATCAGTAGAGCCGTCGTCGATGAGAAGCAGCTCATAGCCCCCGTAGGTCTGAGCCAAAATAGAATCCACACATTTATTGAGGTATTGCTCCACATTGTAAACGGGAACGATCACGCTTACCTCCGGCTTCTTTGTGCCTTCGCTCATGAAACTCCCTTTCCTTTCTCAAAAGAGCGTCGTTTCCGCTCTCACCAGCCGAAAAATTTCATCCCCATTATTATACACAATTTCCCTCTGCTTTTCAATTCATCTTCCCCGTAAAGCTTCTCAAAAGCCCTGACAGAAAGGGCGGGAAACAAGTTCTCTCTTTCAGAAAACCTCTCCCCGCCCCTTTTTCACTGAATTTCGGCTCCTATGAAACCGGCTCTCAGCCTACCTCGATCTCCTGGATCAGCCTCTCCAGCTTTTCCTTCAAAAGCTTTTTGCTGCCCTTTGTAGCCACGTCGATCACCACATTGCCCGTCTGCCTCAAAAACGGCAGAGGATCTACCCCTCTGGAGATGGCCAGCTGGACGTAATACTCTTCCTTGGTGATAATGGGACGAAACTTCCTCGCGTACTGGGTCACATACTGAACCAGGCCGCAGGACTCGATGGCCTCCTTGCTCAGCAGAGAACGGATCATCACATGTAGGTAGGTGTCGCTCCAGGATCTGTCTGTGCAGCGTTCCAGGATCTGCTTCCCGGTCAACGGCTCATCCACGGACCAGAGGAAGTTCATCAGTTCCTCCTCGCGCTTGGTAAATGCGACATTTTGCATACTCCATTTTCCTCCCCTAAACGACGGCGGCCGGCCGTCATGGTTTAATGCTTTCATGCTATTGGATTTATAGAGCTTTGTCAATACATAATTTGTGAATTTATCGAAAAAAGAAAAATAATTATTTATCCACACCGGCGCCGTCCACATTTTCCTCCCTCTATTTCCGCCTCAGGCTCGCCACACATTCGATGTGGTTCGTATGGGGGAACATGTCCACAGGCTGAATGGCTTTTACCTCATAGTGATTGGCCTTGAGAAGCTTCAGATCCCTTGCCAGGGTCTCCGGATTGCAGGAGATGTACACGGCCCTTTGCGGCGCCATTGCGCACAGGGAAAGAAGGAAATCCTCGCTGGCTCCCGCCCGGGGCGGATCGAGAAACACCACCTCGCACTTTTCTCCCTCCTGGGCCATGGCCGCCAGGTATTCTCCCGCGTCCGAGCAGGTGAAATAGGCGTTCTTCACCCCGTTTTCTCTTGCGTTGCGGATGGCGTCTCGCACCGCGTCCCGGGAAAGCTCCACGCCCAGCACGGATTTTGCGCCGCTTTTCGCCGCCACGACGCCAATGGTCCCCACGCCGCAGTAGGCGTCTACGACCCGCTCTTCTCCCGTAAGCTCCGCGTATTCCATGGCCTTCCGGTACAGGACCTCGGTCTGCAGCGGATTGATCTGATAAAAGGACCTGGAGGACACGCGGAAGGTGCAGCCACACAGAATATCCCTGATAAATCCCGGCCCGTAAAGTACCTTTTCCCGGTCCCCCAGCACCATGGAGGTCCTCTTCTCATTAATATTCTGGATGACGGTGGTGATCTCCGGATGCAGCTTCAAAAGCGCCCCCACAAAATTTCGCTTGGCAGTGAACACCGGCGTGCCCGTCACCAGCACCACCATCAGCTCTCCCGTCTGAAAGCCCCGCTTGATCAGCACATGGCGCAGAAATCCCCTGCCCGTGTCCTCGTCATAGGGCCGAAGCTTAAAGTCCCCCAGAAGCTTTCTGACGGAAACGATCACCTCGTCCGCCTTTTTGTCCTCCGTCTGGCAGGAATCCACGGGAACAATCCGGTGGGTGCTGGACTGATAGACTCCGGAAAGGATCTTCCTTCTCCCCGGGTCCCAGGCAAAGGCTGCCTGCACCTTGTTGCGGTAGTGATAGGGAATCTCCATGCCCAGGATCGGCTCTATTTTTCCAAACCGGTGAAGCAGCTTCTCGCAGCGGGCCTGCTTCCACTGAAGCTGCCGCTCATAATCCATGTTCTGCAGCTGGCAGCCTCCGCATTTCCGGTAGACCGGACAGGGCTCGTATTTTTCATTCATAAAGCGTATTCTCCTTCTCCCGGCTTTCTAAGGCTCTGGCTCTCACCTTTCTCTCCCTGAAAGCCGTCGCTCCCAGACCTTTTGAAAGCCCTCTTGTGGGATCCTTTTGCCTCTCAGGTTCCTTCTGGAACAAAACGCCTTCAAAAATACAGAGGTTCCCATGCCGCTTCGCCTTTTGCAGCTCCTCCCAGGTTTTCAGCGTCCAGCTGGCCTCCCGCATGTGAAAAAGCCATTTCGCAGTTTTTAGAGAGAGGTTATTTCTCCATTGGAATTCATAGGCTGTAAAATGGGGCCGGGTCAAAAAGTTCGTCAGAAGGTTCCTGCCGCAGAAGGCCTTGAAAGCCCCAATCCCATCCTTCCCGCCCTTGAGGCGGGTCATCAGCTGCCCCCGCGCTGTCTGAGGGGCGTAAAGCCGGAACCATCGAAGGATCCTGGGGTCAAAGGATTCCACACAGAAAAGGCCCCCGTAACCCCCCAGCTCCCTGAGGGAGAGCCTGCACAGCTCCTCGTAATTTTCACAGCTTTTCAGCTCCAGGATCAGCGGTACTCTTCCCTCCACAAGGGAGAGCACCTGGGAAAGAGAAGGAATCCTTTCCTCCGTCTGAAACAGCCGGAAGCCCTGAAGCTCTTTAAAGCTCAGCTCGGATATCCGCTTATCCGCCCCGCAGGTGCGAAACAGGGAAGGGTCATGATGCGCCACCACCTGTCGATCCGCGGTCAAACGCAGATCCAATTCGATCCCGAACCCATACTGGACGGCAAGCCGGAAAGCGGCGAGAGTGTTTTCCGGCGCTCCCCCCTCCCGGCAGTGCAGCCCCCTGTGGGCATAGTCGTATTTCCAAAGCTCAGAAAGCTCCGTCTTCTTCTCCATGGCGGGGGCGATCAGGAACAGCCACAGCCCCGCGCAGAGTATGAGAACGCATAATACCACCGGAAGGATCACCGCGCCTCCCCCTCTCAAAAATCAAAATAGTGGAATTATTTGCCTGATTTATACTGGTATTTTGCTCTCTTTTCCTTTATAATAACGAATATACTATATCCCATTGCTCCGTTTTTTTCAACCTCGGCAGTGGGATCCTCACGGGAAAAACCAGCCGGAAAACGGCAAAAAGGAGAAAGGAAGCGAGACTGTGAAATTTACCAAAGGCTATTGGCTCAACCGGCCCGGCGTAGAAGCGGCCGACGTCGTGCAGATCCGCGAAGTCAAAATAGAGGATAATCGCGTCTACCTTTACTCGGTACCCTATCCCCAGGATGTCCGGGCTATGGACGGCCCGGTCATGGAGATGTACGTCTCCTCTCCCAGAACGGACATCATCCGCCTGCAGGCCTGCCACTTCAGGGGCAGCGCAAAAAAGGAGCCCCAGTTTGACCTCATGATGGAAGACCTTCCCCTGGAGGTCTCGGAAACCGAGACGGCCGTCGCCGTAAAAAGCGGAAAGACCGAGCTTCGCATCACCAAGAACCCCGCCTCCTTTGTCTACTACTACGAGGGAAGGAAGCTGGTGAATATCGGCGACCGCTTCGGCCACGCCATGCTCAGCACCATGAAGACCCCCGAGGGCCCCTTCATGCGCTGCCAGATGGATCTGGACCTGGGCGAAAAGGTGTACGGCCTGGGCGAGCGTTTTACCCCCTTTGTGAAAAACGGCCAGGTGGTGGACATCTGGAACGAGGACGGCGGGACCTGCTCGGAGATCGCCTATAAAAACATCCCCTTCCACATGACCAACAAGGGTTACGGCGTGCTGGTCAACACCAGCGGCAAGGTCTCTTACGAGATCTGCTCCGAGGTGGTCACCCGGGTACAGTTCTCCGTACCAGGAGAGAAGCTGGACTTTATGGTGGTAGGCGGAGGAGACGGAAAGACCGTGCTGAAAAACTACACGGCCCTCACCGGCCGTCCCGCCCTGCCTCCCGCCTGGAGCTTTGGGCTGTGGCTGACTACCTCCTTTACTACCTCCTACGATGAAAAGACGGTCACAAGCTTTGTGGACGGTATGGCAGAGCGTGGCATCCCCCTGCATGTGTTCCATTTTGACTGCTACTGGATGAAGGAAAATGAATGGTGTAATTTCCAGTGGGACAAGGCCATGTTCGACGATGTGCCCGGAATGCTTTCCCGGATGAAGAACGACAAGAAGCTGAAGATCTGCGTGTGGATCAACCCCTACATCAGCCAGAAGTCCCCTCTCTTTGATGAGGGCATGGAAAAGGGCTATCTCTTAAAGCGCCCCAACGGCGACGTGTGGCAGTGGGATCTGTGGCAGGGCGGCTGCTCTGTGATCGACTTCACCAATCCCGGCGCCTGGAAGTGGTATCAGGATAAGCTCAGAGTCCTGTTAGACCAGGGCGTGGACTGCTTCAAGACGGATTTCGGCGAGCGCATCCCCACCGACGTGGTCTATTACGACGGAAGCGACCCGGAGCTGATGCACAACTACTATACCTATCTTTACAACAAATGCGTTTTCGACCTGTTGGAGGAATACAAGGGCAAGGACGAGGCCTGCGTCTTCTCCCGCAGCGCCACTGTGGGCGGGCAGAAGTTCCCCGTACACTGGGGAGGCGACTGCTCCAGCAACTACCTGTCCATGAGCGAATCTCTTAGGGCCGGGCTTTCCCTGTGCCTCTCCGGCTTCGGCTTCTGGAGCCACGATATCAGCGGCTTTGAGGGCACGGCCCCTGCCGATGTGTACAAGCGCTGGGCGGCCTTCGGCCTGCTTTCCACCCACTCCCGCCTGCACGGCTCCAATTCCTACCGGGTCCCCTGGCTCTTCGGAGAAGAAGCGGTGGACGTGGTGCGTAAATTCACCAATTTGAAATGCACCCTGATGCCCTATCTATTCTCCAACGCCGTGTACACCCACGAGACCGGCATCCCCACCATGCGGGCCATGGTGCTGGAATTCCCGGAGGATATCCCCTGCTCCGATCTGGACCGGCAGTATATGCTGGGCGAAAGTCTGCTGGTTGCCCCCGTGTTCACGGAAAGCGGCGATGTGGATTACTATCTGCCGGAGGGCACCTGGACCCACTTCCTCTCCAACCGGGTGGTGGAGGGCGGAAAATGGTTCCACGAGGTCCACGATTTCATGAGCCTGCCCCTGATGGCGAGAGAAAATTCCATCATTCCCGTAGGCGCGGACGACCAGAATGTGGAATACGACTACGGGAAGGACCTGACCCTCCATGTGTTCGCCCTGAAGGATCATGCTCAGGCGGATGTGCGGGATATGAAGGGAAAAGAGCTTCTGAAGGTCTTCGCGGAAAACAAAAACGGAACGGTCTCCTTCCGTTTTGAGGGAAAAGCGGAAAACCTGCAAATTCTCCTGCGCAATGTAAAGGAGGTCTCCTCCCTTTCCGGCGCGGTGTCTGAGCCCCACGAGCTGGGCACGGTATTAAAGGTGAACGGCGGCCTTTCCGACGTGACCTTCACCCTGTAAGCTCCTTCTGAGCAGTTGTTAGATTTTAGATATTAGTTGTTAGAAAAGACCTTAGCTCCCTTGCGTAAAGGGAGCTGTCAGCGAAGCTGACTGAGGGGTCGTGTTTTAGCCTTAACTTACCCATCCCTCAGGGCCGGACTTCTGTCCGGCCCTTCC
The DNA here is from genome assembly GCA_946554335.1 of uncultured Neglectibacter sp. Taxonomy (GTDB): domain Bacteria; phylum Bacillota; class Clostridia; order Oscillospirales; family Acutalibacteraceae; genus Acutalibacter. The sequence goes on along the minus strand of CAMNSA010000001.1, from coordinate 76,170 downwards.
TTTTTTGCCGGAAGCGCGGCGCAAATATTGACGGCACTTTCAAAACGGGGTACAATTTAACTATCTTAGAGATTAGGAGGAGTTATCCATGCAAGCCTATCAAAATTTCCGGCTCTGCGGCTATGTGTACGCCTATTATCTGGAGAACACCAGCCTGGAGCAGATGCAGAAGGATATTGACTTCTGCAAGCGCTACACAGCCATGGACAAGGTCTATCTGGAGAATCACCGGGCCCTGGTAGACATTCCCAGGGATAAGATGCTGGCGGCCAAGAAGCTGTTTGAGGATAACGGCGTCGAGGTTTCAGGGGGCATCACAGCCACCGTCAAGGTAGGCGATACGCCCAAGCCCTCGGTATTTGACTGCTTCTGCTATTCCGACCCCGCCCACCGGGAACGGTTTTTCCAGATCGTGCGGGACGCGGCCGAGGTGTTCGACGAGATCATCCTGGACGACTACTTTTTCTCTTCCTGCCGCTGCCATATGTGCATCGAGAAAAAGGGAGAGCGCAGCTGGACCCAGTTCAAGCTGGACCAGATGGCCGAATTTTCTCAGGAGATCGTAGACCTGGCGAAAAGCGTCAATCCCAAATGCAACTTCATCATCAAATATCCCAACTGGTACGAGTCCCACCAGGCCACGGGCTACAATCCCGGGAAGCAGAAGGATATTTTCGACATGATCTACACCGGCACGGAATCCCGCAACAGCAATTTCAACCACCAGCACCTGCAGCGCTACATGAGCTACAGTCTGGTCCGGTATTTCTCCAATGTGGCTCCTGGCAGAAACGGCGGCGGCTGGATCGATCTGGGCGGCGCCTCCACCCATAAGAATATGTGGCTGGAGCAGGCGAACCTGACTCTCTTTGCCAAAGCGCCGGAGCTGATGCTGTTTAACTTTGCCAGTGTCTGCCACGGCGAGTATCTGCCTCCGTTGGGCGTCGATCTGGAGCGAATTGACACGCTGTTGAGTCAGTTGGGCGAGCCTATGGGCGTCAGCGCTTATGAGCCCTATGACTCCGACGGGGAAGATCAGCTGATGAATTATATCGGCATGTGCGGCGTTCCCTTTGAGCCCAAGCCGGAATTCGATTTTAACGCCCGGGTGCTGTTTTTAGCGGAAAACGCCGCCCATGACCCTCAGGTGGTGGAGAAGCTGAAAAAGTTTGTAGCGGGCGGCGGCCGCGCCATCGTTACCAGCGGCTTTGTAAAGGCCACCTGGGACAGGGGAATTCAGGATATGACCTCCGCCCGGTTTACCGGCCGCCACGTCACCGGCACAAAGTACCAGATCAACTATCTCAATGTCTGGAACGGCAATGTGTATGAGTCTGACTTACCGGCCACCTTCGAGGTGCTCAACTATAAGACCAACGCCACCTGGCCGGATGTGCTGCTGCATGTCAACGATTTCTGCACTCCCATCGCCACTCAGGACTATTATGGCGACGGCCTTTTGAACATTCTGAATATCCCGGACAACTTCGGGGATCTCTACCGCCTCCCCGGGGAGATCTGGGCGTTCCTCGCAAAGCTGTTCGGCCGCGGGGAAAAGGTTTTCCTGGGCGCCAAGCCTCAGGCCAACCTGTTCCGGTACGACAACGACATCTTCGCCATTTACAACTATCACGAGTACGGCACTCCCGTTGAAGTCACCCTGCTGGATGACGATTACATCGGCTTTGAGGATCTGGAAACGGGAATGAGATTTACCGAGCCCCACCATGTGAACCCCCAGCCTCGCCGCATGGGAGATTCCGCCACCTGCCGCCCCGAGCCTTTAGAGCGGGTCTTCCGTCCCATGGTCATGCCCGGAGATTTCCGCTTCTATAAGCTGATTCGGAAATAGTAGTTAGATTTTAGTTATTAGACTTGGCTCTCCCTCTGGGAGAGCTGTCGAGCGCAAGCGAGACTGAGAGGGTGGCCCTTGCCTCCCTCTGACGATGGGAGCCAAATAAGAGAGTCCTTGACCTTTCCATCAACTGCGCAAAAGGCGCCGTGCTGAAATCAGCACGGCGTCCCTTTTTATCCCAACTCTATTTTCCTTACAGCAGAGACTTGTAAAGCTCCGCGATCTCCTCCGTACCGCTCTCTCTTATTTTACGGATGGTTCTTCAATTCTCCAAAGCATAGGAAATACAGGCAGTGATAAACCGGTCCGCCGCAGATACGCGGCAAGTTCCTCCTGAAGATACGGACTGTGTACCTGCGCAATCTCAGGGTCTGCCAGGTAGTGACGGGAAACCCCTTCTTCGCTCAGGATCCTTTGGGGAAGCAGAATTTCTCCTGTCTGCACCTGTGCGCCGAATCCACCGCATAAGCCCACCAGAAAAATTTTCCGCACACCCAGAACTGCTAAAGCCTCTACCGTGCAGGCTGCCTGTGGACTGCCGTATCCTCCCTGCAAAAAGCACCAGTCCTTACAGCCGGGAACAGCCATTACAGGAGAGCTGCTGATAAATCCGGGGAGCTCCTCCATCAACAGGATGGGGGAAAATGTTTTTTCCAGTACAGACAGTCCCCTGCCCAAACAAAAAACACTGCTTTCGGCGGCAGACTGGACAACTCTCTGCCTGGATACTTTCCGGCAATCATCCGGCGGGCCTCAATGACCGGCGCCATTTCGTCTTCCGGCAGGAACCAGTGCTTCATCGGAAACTCCTCTTCATCATTTTTCACGCCTTTTCGGCAATAGAATACAGCAGAGCTTCCGTGTCCTCCCATCCGAGGCAGGGGTCGGTGATGGACCTTCCGTACACCCTGTCGCAGTCGATAGGCTGGCTTCCCTCCATGAGATAGCTTTCGATCATCACGCCCTTAATGAGCTTCTTTAAGGCGGGATTGTAATTTCTGCTGTGCAGAACCTCGCTGACGATGCGGATCTGCTCTTGATATTTCTTGTTGGAGTTGGAGTGGTTCGCGTCTACGATGGCGGCGGGATTTTTCAGCTCCCGCTTTTCGTAAAGCTCCCAAAGCCGGTAGAGATCCTCGTAGTGGTAGTTTGGCACGCAGGCGCCATACTTGTCCACTCCGCCCCGAAGGATAGCGTGGGCGAGGGGATTTCCGGAGGTGGTCGCGTCCCAGCCCCGATACAGGAAGGTGTGGGAGGCCTGGGCCGCCTGGATGGAATTGAGCATCACGGAAAGATCGCCGCTGGTGGGATTTTTCATCCCCACCGGGATGTCCATCCCGCTGGCTACCAGCCGGTGCTGCTGATTTTCCACAGACCTTGCCCCCACCGCCTCATAGGACAGCACATCGTCCAGGTAGCTGCGGTTTTCCGGGTACAGCATTTCATCGGCGGCAGTGAGCCCCGTCTCTTCCATCACCCGGATGTGCATCTTCCGAATGGCGATAATGCCCTGCAGCATGTCGGGAGCCTGATCGGGAGAGGGCTGGTGCAGCATCCCCTTGTACCCCTCCCCGGTGGTGCGGGGCTTGTTGGTGTACACCCGGGGGATCAGAAGCAGCTTGTCCTTCACCTGTTCCTGCACTTTGGCAAGTCTTGTCACATATTCCAGCACCGCGTCCTGATTGTCCGCAGAGCAGGGCCCCACGATCACCAGGAATTTTTCCGTCCTCCCCTCGAAAATATCCCGGATCTCCTCGTCTCTGCGGGCCTTCAGGGCTTTGATTCCCTCTGTGAGCGGGTATTCCGCCTTCAGCCCGGCAGGAACCGGCAGCTCTCTGTTTTGCTTCATGCTCATATTCTTTCCTCCTTGCGAAAATCCCGGCGTTCCTCTCCGCTTTTTTATACCACCTGCAGCAGGTAAAATTTCAAATAATCCGTCTCCGGCACACTCCAGAGAATGGGATGATCCGGCCCCTGAAATCGCTCCTCAATCAGCCTCAATTCCACTCCGGCGTCCTTGGCGGCGCTTTTGAGCACCTCCCGGAACAGCTCTGTCGTCATAAAGTGAGAGCAGGAGCAGGTGGCCAGATACCCACCCCGTGGCAGGACCTTCATGGCCCGGAAGTTGATCTCCTTATAGCCTCTCTGGGCGTCCTTCACCGTTTTATGAGACTTGGTAAAGGCAGGCGGGTCCAGAATGATATAGTCGTACTCTCCAGGGGTCAGGCGGGGCAAAAGATCAAACACGTTGGCCTGCTCATAGGTGATCTTCTCCGAAAGCCCGTTTCGACCGGCGTTTTCCTTCGCCACCTGCAAAGCCGCTTCGGAAATATCCACCGAATGTACCTGCTTTGCCCCGGCCTTCGCGCAGTTGAGGCCGAAGGACCCGGTGTGGGTGAAGCAGTCCAGCACCCGTTTCCCCGGGGCCAGCCTGGCGGCTGCGGCCCGGTTGTACTTCTGGTCCAGAAAGAATCCTGTCTTCTGCCCGTTTTCAAAATCCACCAGATACCGGATGCCGTTTTCCTCGATCTCCGTTTGGGTGGCTTCCGGCAGCGGCTTCCCCCTAAGGGGGAACCAGCCCTTATATTGAGAAAGGCCCTCCAGCTCCCGGAGCTTCACATCGTTGCGCTGGAATATGCCGGAAACGCTCTCACCATCCGCCTCCATGATCTTCACCAGAAGGGGAAACAGCAGCTCCTTCTTTTTCTCGATCCCAAGAGAGAGGGTCTGAGCCACCAAAATGTCCCCGAAGCGGTCCACCGTAAGCCCGGGGAAATGATCCGCCTCCCCGAAAATCAACCGGCAGCAGCTTCGATCCTCCCCCATTACGGTCTTCCGGTAATCCCAGGCATACTGCAGCCTGCGCCGGAAAAAGGCCTCGTCGAAGCGGTCGTTCGTATTGTTTGAAAGGATCCGCACCCGGATTTTCGAGTGACTGTTGAAAAACCCGGTGCCGAGATATCTGCCTTTCGGGCTCAATACATCACAAAGCTCCCCGTCCTCCGGCTGCTCCTCCAGTTCGGTGATCTCGTTGTCAAACACCCAGGGGTGTCCCCCCTTGATCCGGTCCGCCCCTCTCTGGGTGATCGCCGCGGCGGGATATTCCCTTTGTATCTTCATGCGTTTTCCTTCCTGTCCCGAAAATTCTTTTCTTGGGGCCGCGCTTTCTCATCCTTTCGCGGCTCCCTCCGGTATTCTCTCTGTTTTTTTCTCCCCTATTTTACCCCCTTCCTCCCCTCCTGACAAGCCTTTGGGAAAAAGAAAGGGCGCGCCTCCCCTATACGGGTGGTACGCCCCAAACTGTTTTTACTCTTTTTTCTTCGCGAAAGCTGATCTCCGCTCTCGGCTGTCTCAGATCTCCACGGTCAGCCCATTGGGATAGCCCTTTTTCAGGTTCAGCGTCCCAGTGAAACGCTTCTCCCCCGCCTGCACCTGCACCTCATACTCTCCCCAGAAGCCCTTGAACAGCGCCTTACCCCTGCTGTCTGTTGAAAGGCTTTCCTCGGTGTGCCATTTTTTCTCAAACAGCTCTTTAATCGTGTAGTAGGCCGGCTTGGGCGTCATGTCAAAGCGCAGCAGCCCTCCGTAATAATAGTTTTCCCCGTTGGTCATATCCCCCTGAGGGGCAAAGGCCGCGTAGCCGTCCACCAGATTCCAGTAGACGATCTGTTGGACATTTTCATGGGAGAACCATAGCGAGTAAAGGGTCTCGATGAGCTTCGCCTGCAAAGCCTCATCCTCGTCGCTCTGGGAATAGGCCGGGATCGTCACCTCCGTGATGTGGATGGGCTTTCCGAATTTCCCGTACTGGTCAAGGATTTTGAACAGATGCGCGGGGTCATAGAATTTTCTCGTCTCCTCATACTCCTTCGCAAGCGGGAAGAACATATGGTACTGCAGCCCTACGGCGTCGATCCTCGCCCCCTTGAGCAGGGCGCTTTGGATATAGGCGTAATAGGCGTCGGAAGCCCTGCCGAAACCGTTCCAGAGCTCTGACCACTCGTTGATGCAAAGCGTGTTTCCGGGGAAATACTTCTCCGCCAGCTTAAAGCAGAACTCCACATACTCGTCCTCGTTGTAAAAGGGCAGCGGAGCCTTTTCCCAGAACATTTCGTTGGTCACCTCAATGGTGGGGATCTTCTTTTTATACCGCTCTGCCACCTGGGAAAACCGCTCCTCCAGGGCGTACTTCACCTCATTCGTGCTCTTCCCCCGCAGCCACTGGGGGAAAAACTGAGCGTAGGCCAGGGCATGCTCTCTGGGCTCGATGCCATGCTTCTCACAGAATTCGATGCACAGGTCTATGGGAGGACGGCGGTAGATCTTCGGGCTGTCCTTTTCATAGCGGGTCCTGCCCTGCTCAGGCTCGGTGGCGTCCCAATACAAGGGCAGGGTCGCCATATTGAAAAGCCCGGAAAAATACTTCTTGTAGGCCGCGTTTTTCTCCTCGTTCTCCAGCTCGTCCAGCATGAAGAGATTCGCTCCGAACCGGAAGTCATGGGTCTTCTGGACCACGGACACCCACGCGCCCTCCACCGGCTTTCCCTCCCGGTCCACCACGCGGATCTCGCCGAAGCCCTTCCGGTTTCTCTCGATCCCGCTTTGGATCCTGTCCTCCATCTGCTCCCGATGCTCCTCGAACAGCTCCATCACTTTCTGTCTGTCGCTCATCTTCCGTTCTCTCCTCTCTGTTTTTGAAACCCGTCTTTTCCAAAAAGATAGGGGGTGTTGAATTCCATTTCAAAGCTGTTGGAAAGCGCTCCCGTAAACTTTTTCGGGTCCTCTGTATTGGAGGCAAACATCCCGTAGTGGTTGGGAATATTCCAACGCGCCCCGATCTCTCCGGCAACGGCCACCGCCTCTTTTGCGTTCATATTTCCGAGCTTCCCGTTGATGCACAGGAAAGCAGCATCCGGCTTTTCCTTCCCGATTTCAAAAAGCCGCCTGTCGAAAAGAGTGTCTCCGCTGAAATAAAGGGCCAAGCCTTCCGCCCTCAGCAGTACGCCGAAGGCCTCTGTCGTATGTCTGGCATAAACGGCAGTCAGCTCCCACTCTCCTATGAGCAGCTGATCCCCTTCCCGGATCGCTTTCACACGGGAGAATCCCAGCTCTTTTCCCTTTTCTGCACCCTCTTTTGTGGTGATCAGGGAGAGCCCCTTATCCATCTCTTCCAGCGCGTCCGGGTCCAGGTGATCCAGATGGGCATGGGTGCAGATCACCGCGTCCGCCCGGATCGTTTTCGGGTCTATGGGGGCTTCTGCCAGCCTTGCCCTTCCGAAAAGCCGGTTTACCACATCTGAAAGATAAGGGTCCAGCACCAGTCTGGAGCCTCTGGATTCCAGCAGATAGCCGCTCTGCCCAAGCCATGTGATCTTCACACGCTTCTCCCCTTTCTCAATACTATTGACCCTGCCCTCCCGCAGCGAGGCGCCATTCCCTTCGAACCGGCGGCGCTTTACCGCACGCTTTTTCCGCCGTCTACATAAATACTTTGTCCGGTAATATAGCGTCCTTCCTCCGAGCACAGCAGAGAGACCATACCGGCGCAATCCTCCGGAACTCCGTAAAAACCTGCCGGGATCGTATCCATCACCTTTTTCGCATACGCTTTCTCTGCCAGAGCTTCCCGATTGCGGTCTGTATAGATCACGCCGGGGGCCACATTGTTCACGGTGATTCCGTCCGCAGCCAGCTGCAGGGAAAGGGAGCGCATCATGTTGGTCTGGGCCGCCTTCGAGGCGGAATACACCAGCATGTCCGGATGAGGCTTGCTCTCCTGCACCGAGCCGATGGTGACGATCCGCCCCCATTTTTCCGTCTGCATATGCTTTGCCGCTGCCTGGATGAGCATAAGCGACGACAGAAAGTTGCAGTTGAGCTGAAGGTACGCCTCCTGAGGAGGAATCTCCCGCCAGGGCCTCCTGATCTGCAAAGAGGCGTTCAGCACCAGCACATCCACTTCTCCCATCTCTTTACAAAGCCGTTTTGTCTGCTCCGGATCGGTCAGGTCCGCCTGCAGCACCAGGGCGTCCTCCCCGATAGCGGCAGCAGTTTCCTCTGCCTTTTTCCGGTTCCCCGCACAGTGCACCAGCACCTGATAGCCGTCCCTTCCCAACGCGATGGCGATGGCTCTGCCGATGCCGCGGGAAGAGCCGGTCACAAGGGCTCTCCTTTTCCGGTTCATTCTGCTCTCTCCCTTCTCTTTCCGAAACTCCTTACAGCGCCGTCTGAGTGTCGTCAGGATCCCCATTGCGGGCCAGGTCGTATTCCTTGGACCAATCCAGATCCCTGAACTCCTCTCCCCTGGGATCCGTCCGGATCCACTGGGTCAGCATATCCAGCATCTCTTCCGTCCAGGTGTTTTTGTCGATCTGCGCCGTGGTCAGCCTGTTCTGGGAGATCATCTCAAATCCGAACTCGTCCTTCACATGGGTCTTGGCCGCTCCCTCCACTACATCCTGCACCAGGTGAGAGGGGATAAACAGCACGCCGCCTCCCGCGCCGAACACCACATCTCCCGGCAGGCATACCGCTCCGCCGAAGCTGGTCACGGTGTTGAAACCGGTCATCACAAAATCCCGGATGGGCGTGGGGTCGATCCCCCGGTAGTACACCTGTACGTCAGGCACGCCCTTCATCTGCTCCACATCCCGCACGCCGCCCCAGATCACGGCGCCGCCGGTTTTCGTTCTGGCCCGGATAGCAGTGGTCAGGTTTCCGCCTACAAAGGTGCCCTTGTAGATCTTGTCAAACAGATCGGCCACCACCACATCCCGCTCTATGAGGGAATCGATGACCCACTGGTTGTAATTTCCCTTTCTGCCCTCTTTTGCCCCCTGCCCGAACATCGTCTCATGCAGGTCCGGCCGGGTGGGGCAGAAATTGCAGGTCACAGCTCTTCCCACCAGCTTCCTCCCGTCGTCGTGGAGGGCATGAAGGGGATTCACTCCTCCGCCTACGAACTGATTTTCATAGCCCAGGGTGAAAATAGGCTTCCAGGCCTCCTCCAGCGTCATGCCTTTGAGGGCGTCCAAATATTTGTCCTCCACCCAGGGCCGCCCGTCCGGCAGGCGTTCTCCCTTCCACTGAGGCGTCAGGGCAATGATGTCTTCTCTGTAATTAAACTGCATTGCAGCTTCCTCCTTTTTATTCCAGCTGTTTCCGAGCTCTCCCGCCCGAAAGAAATCCTTTGAAAGGCCGCTTAAAGCGCCTTATTTCGGTCTTTTTCAGCTCCAGATGCGGTCGTTGGAAAACTCCCGATCCCACTGTTCGGTAGGCTCAAAATATCCTGGGATCTCCGGATTGATATGGGCTCGCAGGACCTCCTCGTTCAGATCGTCAAAGCCCAGCCCCGGCTTTTCCGGCACCTTGATGAAGCCGTTTTCAAACAGCGGCTTGGGGATCCCCGTGACCATATCCTGCCACCAGGGCACATCCACCGAGTGGAACTCCAGCGCCAGCACATGGGGAAGGGCCGCCGCCGTGTGTACGGCAGCAAGACACGCTACAGGGCTTTCCGCCATATGAACAGCCACCGCCACCCCGTTTTCGTCCGCCATATCCCCGATCTTTTTCAGCTCCAAAGCGCCGCCGCAGGTGAGGATGTCCGGGTGGATCACCGACACGCCCCCCGCCTTGACCAAGGTTTCAAAGGGCTCCTTCAGGTAAATGTCCTCTCCGGTGCACACGGGGATGCAGGTGCTGTTTCTCAGGCGCACATACTGCTGGGTATACATCCAGGGCGCCATATCCTCGATCCAGGCGAGGTTATAGGGCTCCATCCTTTTCGCGAAGCGGATGCAGTCCTCTACGCATACATGGCCGAAATGGTCAATGGCAAGAGGCACCTCATAACCGATCACCTGACGCACCTGCCTGACATATTCTTCCAGAAGATCCAGCCCCTTTTCCGTCAGATGGAGCCCGGTAAAGGGATGGGCGGTATGTACGATATCATAGCTTTTCTGCTGCCTCACCATGTCCGCCGTGACGCTGCCCCCCTGCACATTCAGAATATGGGGAGCATACTTCTTCATGTCCTCCAGAAAGCCCAGGGGAGCGTTGATGGCGCCCGGCTCGTCCATCAGAAGACCGATGCCCAGGTCCATCTTCAAGAAGGTAAAACCCATCTCCATCCGCTTTTTTAAGGCCAGTCCCATCTCATGCCCGGTGTGCTTCCCTTCTACATCCGTGTCGCAGTACACCCGCACTTCACTGCGGAACTTTCCGCCCAGCAGCTGATAAAGGGGCACGCCGTAAGCCTTTCCGGCCAGATCCCACAGGGCGATCTCGATGCCGGAAACGCCCCCGCCCTGCCGGGAGGGTCCGCCGAACTGCTTGAGCTTTCGGAAGATCTTATCCACATTGCAGGGATTTTCCCCCAGGATCCTGCTTTTGAGCATGAGGGCATAGGTTTTGCTAGAGGCGTCCCGCACCTCACCGTAGCCGCAGATCCCCTGGTTGGTCATCACTTTTAAAATGGTACAGCGCTTCGGCGCTCCGTCAATATCCACAAAGCGCAGATCTGTAATGCGCAGATCGGAGGGATCAGAGCCGGTTAAAACGCCCATAGGGTATCTCATTCCTTTCTGTTCTAAATTTCCTGTTCCATTTCATTTTGCGCCGCTTTTTCCTTTGTGTCATCAACTATTTTACGGTATTTGCAAACAATCTTACGATTTTTGGCAGGAATTTGAAAGATAGGCTTTCAAGCAAGCAGATTTTCCCGACCCTTTTCCGAAAAATTACAAAATTTTTATATAAGATTCTTCGTTTCCCATTGACTTTGACCATTTCTATCCCTATAATCTTAAATAGGCAGGACAAAAAAGGAGGAGTTGTGTATGTCTATTGCCGTTGTACCCTGGACCTTGCGCTACTATGTATTTGACAAGGAACAGGTAAGGGACACCTACCGCAAGCTCAGCGACTTGGGCTTCAACGGGGTGGAAAGCTGTATGGGCCGCAGCGCGGGACTCACGCCTGAGGAAGACCTGGCTCTTCTCAAGGAGTATGGCCTGAAGGTGTGCGCGACCTACGGTGATGTGAAGGATACGAAGGCCGTTCTGGAAAACGCCGAGACCTATGGGGCGTTTCTCATGGGGCTGCCCTCCATTCCCGGCATCATGATGCATTCCGTTGAGGGCTTCCGCACCTATGCCCATCAGCTCAACGAGCTGGTAAAGCCCTACCGCGGTACGGGGATGCACTTCCAGTACCACAACCACAGCCAGGAATTCCGGAATTTTCCGGAGCTCAACGGCAAGACAGGTATGGACATCCTTTTGGAGGAGACAGACCCTGAGCTGATCGCCTTCGAGTTGGATACCTTCTGGGCTTCCGCCGCCGGATGCGACCCCGCCCAGTGGGTGGAGAAGCTGAAGGGAAGGATCCATGTCATCCACTATAAGGATATGGCTGTCAATTACCAAGACGAAAATGTAAACCTGGGTGAGATCCCGTGGCAGTTCTCCGAAGTGGGTCAGGGCAACCTGAACTTCGAAGCGATCACAGCCGCCTGCCGAAAAGTGGGAGGGATCCAGTGGTACAATGTCGAGCAGGACCGCACCAAGCGGCCCGTGTTTGAAAGCCTGAAGCTCAGCATCGACTACATGAGAAATGTCCTGCACATTCAATAACAGAGGAGGAACTGTAAAATGGCACTGAAACCCGTAAAGGCTGCCCTGATCGGCAGCGGAAACATCAGCTACACCTACCTGAACACCCTGGTCAACGGTGGCTTCAATATCATCGATATGGTAGGCTGTTCTGACCTGATCCCCGAAAAGAGCAAGGCCAGAGCGGAGCTCTTCGGCATCCGCCAGCTGACCAACGAACAGATCCTGAACGACCCCGAGATCGAGATCGTGGTGAACACCACCCAGCTGTGGAACCACACCGCCGTCACCCGCATGATCCTGGAGGCCGGCAAGAACGCCTATTCTGAGAAGGCCATGGGCGACACCTTCGAGGGCGCCAAGGCCAACTACGAGCTGGCAAAGTCCAAGGGACTGCGCATCGGCAGCGCTCCTGACTGCTACATGGGCTCCGCCTGGCAGACTGCCCGCCATCTCATTGACAGCGGCGCTATCGGCAAGCCCCTGGTCGCTCATGTCATGTGCTACCGCGGCTATAATGCCCACCATGCCGCCGGCGATCCTGCCGACCCCAAGATGGGCTCTCAGGGCACCACGATCACCTATGATATGGCCGGCTATTACCTGAATGTTCTGGTCAACCTCTTAGGGCCTGTTAACCGCGTGTCCGGTTTCGATCGCTTCTATTCTGACAGAGTTTACGAGAATCCTCAGCATCCCAGATATAAAGAGCCTGTCAGCACCGAGATCGGCGGCTATCCCAGAGGCGATTCTCTGATGATGGGCTGCCTGGAGTTCAAAAACGGCGTGTACGCCAGCTTCACCCTGTGCGCTGAGGGCTTCTTCCCCGAAGAGCCCAGAGTAGAGATCCTGGGCACTGAGGGCATCCTCACCCTGCCCGATCCCAACTACTTCGGCGGCTGGGATCAGCAGGTCTATCTCAAGCGCGTCGGTAACTCCAAGGACGGCAAGAACGAAGTGTTCCGTGTGCCTCTGACTCACGGCTTCAGCGACACCGATCCCAGCGTGCCTCCGCTCAGCGGCAAGCGTGAGCCCTGCCACAACAGCTGGCGCGGCATCGCCGTGGTGGATATGGCTTACGCCATTCGCAGAAATCGTCCTCACCGCAGCAGCCCCGATCTGGCCCTGCATACGGTTGAGCTGATGCATGCCATCGAGTATTCCTGCGCGAACAACACCATGTACACCATGACCACCTGCCCCGAGCGTCCCGCTCCGCTGACTCCCGGTTTCTTCGATCCGAGAGTAATGGAGGCCTCCATCGACAACATTTTCTAAGAGCGCAAAAGCTGTCTTTGAAGGTGTGTTGAACAAATGAAAATGTCCGCCGCTTTTCCGATTCGGAAAAGCGGCGGACTTCTTTTTCCATTTCTTTATTTGTACTCGGTCAGCACGTTCAGCCCCAAGAGATACCGGCGAACCATGTCCAGCGCCTGAGAGGCCGCGCAGTGCCGGTGCCATTCCCGGTTCTTCATCCGTCCGTTGGACATGCGCTTTCTCACCCAGGTGTTTTTCCCGTCGCTGAGCGCGAGGTAGATGAGCCCCACCGGCTTTTCCTCTGTTCCGCCTTCCGGCCCGGCGATGCCCGTGATGCCAACGCCGATGTCGCTTCCGGAGCGCTTCACGATCCCTTCGGCCATAGCCCTGGCGGTCTGCTCGCTGACGGCTCCGTACTGTTCCAAAATTTCATGGGGCACATACAAAAGCGCCTCCTTGGCCTCGTTGGCATAGGTCACACAGCCCATATGAAACACCTCCGAGGAGCCGGAAATATCGGTAATGCGCTTCGAGAGCAGGCCTCCCGTGCAGGATTCCGCCGTTGCCAGGGTTTTCCCCTGCCGCGCGAGCTCCTTCACCACGACCTCCTCCAGCGTCTCCACATCGACGCTGTACACAAACTCTCCCAGGCGGCTCTTCACCTCCTGGATGATGGGCGCACAAAGCTGGTCTGCTTCTTCCTCGCTCTTCGCTTTTGCCGTCACCCGAAGATAACATTCTCCCTCCTTGGCGTAGGGGGCCAGGGTGGGATTTTCTCCCTCCAGCAGATCTGCCATCATCTGGGCCACCGGAGCTTCTCCCCGGCCGTAGATATGGATGTTGTGAGAGACGATCACGGCCTCCTGCCACTGCTTTAAGTAGGGAATCCCGTAATTCTTCAGCATGGGCTCAAGCTCTGAGGGAGGCCCGGGGAACATCATTACCCGGCATCCGTTCTCCGCCTGAAAGGCGCAGCCGGGCGCGGTGCCGTTGTCGTTTTGCAGCACCGTGCAGCCCTCCGGGAGCCAGGCTTGCTTCTCCTGATATTCGGTGACGGTATCTGTGTGAAAATACTGTCTCAGCCGCTCCATAGTGCCCTCGTGGAGCACCAGCTTCTTCCCGGCAGCGGCGGCTGTCGTCTCCTTAGTCAGATCGTCCTTGGTGGGGCCCAGCCCCCCCGTCATGATCAGCAGATCGCTGCGATGAAGAGCCGTCTCCACCGCCGCTTTCAGCCGCTGGGGGTTATCTCCCACCACGGCGGAATACAGCAGATTGATTCCCAAAGAGGAAAGCTCTTTCGCCACGATTACCGTGTCTGTATTGACTACCTGCCCCAAAAGCAGCTCTGTGCCTACCGATATGATCTCCGCGTTCATCTCAATCCTTCCTTCCCGGTAAAAGGCCTCGTCTTTTGTTCTGAAGCCTCCTGTTTTTCCATCGTATCATAAAATTCCGTCAGCTTTCATAGGGCCAGATCTGCATGGTCTCGATATTTTCCAGCGCCTTTGTCAGCAGCCCTTCCCCGTCGATGGCCTTTTCCGCGTCCTCCACAAAATGGAGGATCGGCCTGGTCCTGGGGTGCTTGGGGGTAAAGATCGTGCAGCAGTCCTCATAGGGCTCGATGGAAATGTCGTAGGTGTCGATCTGATAGGAAAGCTTCACGATCTCCGACTTGTCCGCGCCGATCAAAGGACGGAACACCGGCATGGAAACAACTGCGTCTGTGCAGGCGATAGCCTCCATGGTCTGACTGGCCACCTGCCCCAGGCTTTCCCCCGTGGCCAGAGCATGGCAGCCCTCCTCCCGGGCGATCTGCTCCGCGGCCCGCAGCATGAAACGCCTTAAGATCACCGTGCTCAGATCCTCCTGACACTTGTCCCGAATCTCTTCCTGAAGCCTTGTGAAATTCACCGTGATCATCTTGATCCTTCCTGCGTACTCGCTCACCTTTCTGAGCAGCCGCACCACCTTGTCGTGGGCCTGCTCGCTGGTGTAGGGAGGGCTGGCAAAGTGGATCGCCACCAACTCCACGCCTCTTTTGGCCATCAGGTAGGCCGCAACGGGGCTGTCCAGCCCGCCGCTGATCAGCACCGCGGCCTTTCCGCCGGTCCCGACAGGGATCCCGCCTGCTCCCGGCTTTGTCTCCGAATGTACGAAAGCGCTTTGCTCCCGCACTTCTACGCGCACCACCAGGTCGGGGTGATGCACGTCTACGCGTAAGTGGGGATATTTCTCCAGCAGATACGCCCCCACCTCGGCGGAAATCTCCGGAGACTTATAAGGGAATTTCTTATCGCTTCGCTTACATTCCACCTTGAAGCTGGAGATCTCTTCCAGCGTTTCCTGAAGATATTCCGCCGCTTTCTCTCGGATCTTTTTCAGGTCCTTTTCCACCTGAGCGGCCCTTACATACCCCACAATGCCAAAAACCTTTGCGCACCGTTTTTCCGCCAGCTCCAGATCCGCCGTTTCTTCTAAAGGCTCCACATAGACAGTAGACTGCACAGAGGAAACGGAAAATTCCCCGGCGCTTTTCAGCCTCCTGCGAAGGCTTTTCAGCAGTGCGTCTTCAAAAGTCCGGCGATTGAGCCCCTTGAGGGCGATCTCTCCCAATTTTAACAGAATAACTTCCTTGCCCATACGGTCAACTCCTGTATCTCTCTATGTTATGCGTGGGCCAGCGTTCCAAGCCCCTCTTTCACTCCTTCTGTCAGCGCACGAACATCCTCTTCGGTGCTGAACCGGGAAAAGCTCACCCGCAGCGCGGAGGAGATCCGCTCTCTGGAAAGCCCCATGGCTGTAAGCACATGGCTGGGCTTCGCTTTTCCGCAGGCGGAGCCGGAGGACACCATCACGCCCCGCTGGGCCAGAAAATGGAGCATGGTCTCCGCCCGGACCCGTCCGGCGGAAAAGTTCAGCACATAGGGAAGCCCGTCCTCCGGGGAGTTGATCTCCACCCCGTCAAGCTCCGCCAATTCCCGTCTTAATTCCCGGTTTAAAGCCTCTATTTTCGGAAGGGTCTTGCCGGGCTCCGGAAGAAGCCTCACCGCCTCGCCGAAGGCGCCGATCAGCGGCACGCTCTCCGTTCCCGAGCGCAGCCCTCTTTCCTGCCCGCCGCCGAAGGCTCTGGGCAGGATCCTGACTCCCTTTTTCACATAGATAGCCCCCGCCCCCTTGGGGCCGTGGACCTTGTGGGCGCTGACCGTCATCAGGTCCGCGCCCAGCTTTTCCGGATTGAGAGGAAGCTTTCCAAAGGCCTGCACCGCGTCCGTATGCAAAAGAGCAGGGGCCTTTTTCCTTATGATGATCCTCTTTGCCTGCTGCACCGGAAAAATGGCGCCGGTCTCGTTGTTCACCAGCATCATGCTCACTAAGATCGTCTTTTCGTCTATGGCCTCCTCCAGCTGCCCTGGGTCGATATGCCCCAGCCCGTCAAGCGACAGGTACGCCACCTCGAAGCCCTGGCGTTCCAGCTCCTTCATGGGGTTCAATACGGAATCATGCTCCCCGCGGGTGGTGACGATCCGGCTCCCCAGCCGCTTTCTGGAAAGCGCCGCGCCGAAACTTGCCAGATTATTTCCCTCGGTACCCCCGCTGGTAAAACAGATCTCCTCCGGCGCCGCTCCCAGAGCGGACGCCACTAAGCCCCGGGCGGCCTCAAGCTCCTGCTTGGCCCCAAAGCCCAAGCTGTGCAGAGAGGAGGGGTTTCCGAATTCCTCCGTCATCAGCTTCATGGCCTTTTGCGCCGCCTCGGGCAAAACCTGAGTCGTGGCGCTGTTATCCAGATAATGCGTGACAGTCCCTCCCTTTCTCCGTTTCCGGCTAAGCGGGCTTAGCCTGCTTAGCCAACGACGCAGGCGTCGTTTGTGCAGCCTGTCAAAGGCTTCGGTATCCCGTGGTAAAATCCACTCTGTTTTTCAGCGGCTCTCCCCTGAGAAAACGGCCCAAATTCTCCGCAAAGATCCCCACGATCCGCTCATGGGTCTCCCGTAAATGGTAGAATCCGGAGATATGGGGCGTGATCACCGCGTTTTCCATCTGCCACAGCGGATGCTCCGGCGGCAGAGGCTCCGGCTCTGTCACATCCAGCCCCGCCCCGCCCAGGTGTCCGTCCTTCAGCGCCTCGCACAGGGCGTCTGTATCCACGATAAAACCTCTGCCCACATTGAGCAAAACAGCGCCCGGCTTCATTTGGGAAAGCTGTTCTTTTCCAATCAAATTCCTCGTGTCCCTTGTGCCCGGCAGGGTGATTGCCACCACGTCCGACCGGGGCAGGAGCTTCGAAAGGCGCTCCAGAGAATGAACCTCGTCCGCGTAATCGGGCTTTAACCTCTTCGTTCTTCTGACGCCGATCACATAGGCCCCCAGCGCCTTGCATCTTCTGCCAAACTCGCCGCCGATGTCCCCCATTCCCAAAATCAGCACAGTGGATCCCCACACGGAGGTCACCGCCCCCAGAGAGCTCCACTCTCCCCGCTTTTGGGCCTCCCGATAGAGGTGCAGCTTTTTCTGAAGCTCCAAAAGCATTCCCAGCATATGCTCGGAGATGGCAAGCCCATATGCGCCGGAGGCGTTGGTCAACAGCGCATTTTCCGGCAGCACTCCCGGGGCAAGGTAGCTTTCCACCCCGGCGCTGTTGGTTTGAAGCCAGCAAAGATTTGACGCCTTCTTAACAAACTCTGTCTCCACATTACCGAAAATGATCTGCGCCCACCCGGCGTCTTCCTCCCGCAGAGGCCCGTCGTCCAGGACCTGAGAAAACCGCTGGCCGCCAAACACGCCGCCGCTGCTGACCCCTTCCGGCGCCCGGAAGCGAAACTCGCAGCCGGGGGCGATCTGACGCAGCATTTCCCCGTGACGGGATTCCAGGGGGATAGTGATCAAAATGCGTTTTTGCTCCATAGGAAAACCGCTCCTTTTTTAGAGTTCTTCCAGCTCCTTCTGCCAAACACGCCAGGAGGCGTCGCTGGGCATCCGGAAATCACCCCGGGGAGACAGGGTCACGGACCCCACCTTCGGCCCGTCCGGCAGGCAAGAGCGCTTGAACTGCTGGGTAAAAAACCTGCGATAAAACACCTTCAGCCACCCTAAGATCACCGCAGACTCATATTGCCCCGCAAAAGCCCGCAGGGCCATGCGGTAAATCTTTCCCGGCCGAAAGCCGAAGCGAAGCAGATAGTAAAGGAAGAAGTCGTGCAGCTCATAGGGACCTACCAGCTCTTCCGTTTTCTGGGCGATTTCCCCGTCCTTGGGCGGGATCAGCTCCGGGCTTACCGGCGTGTCCAGCACGTCCAGCAGCGCTTTTTTCAAAGCCTCTCCACTCTGGGAGGCTTCAAAGCGCACCAGATGGCGCACCAAAGTTTTCGGCACGGAGGCGTTCACGCCGTACATGGACATGTGGTCCCCGTTGTAGGTTGCCCAGCCCAAAGCCAGCTCGGATAGATCTCCCGTGCCCACCACGATCCCATTTACCTGATTGGCAAGGTCCATCAGCACCTGGGTCCGCTCCCTGGCCTGAGAGTTTTCAAAGGTCACATCGAACACATCTTCCCGCTGGCCGATATCGGCGAAATGCTGGCGGACCGCCTTTTCAATGGAGATCTCCCGGAAATCCACATGAAGCTCCTCCGCAATCCGCTGGGCGTTGCTCTTGGTGCGCCCGGTGGTGCCGAAGCAGGGCATGGACACCGCCTTGATCCCCTCTTTGGGAAGGCCCAGCAGGGAGAAGGCTCTCACGGTGACTAAAAGCGCCAAAGTGGAGTCCAGTCCTCCGGAAAGACCGATTACCGCCGTGGCGCAGCCGATATGCTTGAGGCGCACCGCCAGCCCCTGAGCCTGCATCATCAAAATTCTTTTACAGCGCTCCTCCAAGCCCTCCTTGGGCACAAAGGGAGCGCAGGGCTCTGTCCGATCCACAGAGAAGCTTTCCAGAGTTTCCGCCCGGTAGGAAAAGGGGATCCCCTCCTCCGGGGGAGCCGCCTCCCAGGTGTTCATCCTTCTCCGCTCTCCGGCAAGCCGCTCCAGATCCACCTCGGCGATCTCGATTCCCTGGGTGAAAAGCTCGCTTTCCCCTAACAGAGCGCCGTTTTCCGCAATGAGCCTGTGTCCGGCAAACACCATATCGGTGGTGGATTCTCCAAAGCCGCTGTCTGCATAGACATAGGCGCATAACAGTCTGCCGGAGTGACTTTTCACCAGCTCCCTGCGGTATTCCGCTTTCCCGATGGTCTCGTCGCTGCAGGAGGGATTGCACAAAACGGTGGCTCCCCGAAGGGCCATCCCCGCGCTGGGGGGAGAGGCCACCCAAAGGTCCTCACAGACCTCTACGCCCAGCACCAGCTCTTCCACATTTTCGCACCGGTACAAAAGCCCGCTTCCCAAAACGGTCTCCTCCCCGCAAAAGCGCAGTGAGACCGGCTTCTCCGGGGCTCTTGTAAAATGCCGTCCCTCGTAGAATTCCGCGTAGTTGGGAATATTGTCCTTGGCGGAGAGGCCCAGAAGCCTCCCTCTTAAAAATACGGCCGCGCAGTTGTACAGCGCTCCCGGAAGGGCCGCCGGGATCCCCACGATCCCCAGGATATCCCAGTCCTTCGTCTCCTCCAACAGTCTTTGAAGCCCGTCCTCGGCCGCCTTTAAAAGCGTGCTGTCCCGGAAAAGATCTCCGCAGGTGTACCCCGTAACGGCAAGCTCCGGGAATACGATGGCGCCACAGCCCGCTTTCCAGGCCTCTTCCATCTGCTCCCGGATCTTCAGAATATTATTTTCCACATCCGCCGCTCTCGTTTCCGGCGTGGCCGCCGCAATCCTGAAAAAACCGTCCTTCATCTGTATTCTCTCCTTGTCAGTTTGAGCGGCTTCGGCTTCGGCCAAAGTCACCGCGACCCCTTGCGCAAAGCTTCTCTGTGCAATTTGTGCAAGGGGTCTTTTCCGATTACCTCAGTTCTGTTCTTTCCCCGCGCCCGGGTTCAGGATTCCTCGTCCGGAATGGGCGGAGGGGTGGGCTCCGTTGAAGGCTCCGGAGGTTCTGTCACCGGGGGCTGCGTTACGGGAGGTTCCGTTACTGGCGGCTCCGTTGGAGGCGGAGTAGGCGTCTCCTCCGGGGGAGGCGTAGGCTCCTTGGTGGGAGACGGCTTTGGGCTGGGAGTGGTCTCCGTGGTGCCGGAGGGCTTTCTCGTGTCCACCTTGCTGGTGTCAGTCCCCTCGCCCACTGCGTACACCGTGCCGGTGGGGGCGTAATAAGAGCTGGGGAGCTCTTCCGTCTTTACCAGCTTTCCCTTTAGATAAAACTTGCGGAACGCCCGGGCGGAATATCCGGTATTGCCTGTGGATTTCCGCACATATTGACCCTTTGCGAGATCTGCGTCCTTCACAAAGCTCACATCGGAAAGAGGCGGTTCCGAGCCTGTCTGCTCAGAGGAAACTTCAATTTTGTCCCATTCCTTGCTGGGGCACCCATACACGCTGACATGCAGCGTGACTCCCTCCATCCAGGAGGAGAGATAGACGAGCGTATCCGTGGGATTGCGGAAGCGGAAATCGATGTTGCCGTAGTCCACAGTGGCGTCCAGGCCGATGGGGCAGTAAGAGGAGGGCATGCTGTGACAGTCCCGCTCCACGATCTCCATTCCGGCAAGAAGCACCGCGTTATAGATGGTGGTGGAACCCTGGCAGATCCCCCCGCCGTACATCTGCACGGAAATGCCTCCGGCAAGACCGCCCGCGGGCAGCCAGCCGGCTCCGGGGTCCGTGCTGTCGCCGATGGTCCCGTTGTAGGAAAACACCTGCCCCGGCTCCACGATCGTGCCGTTCACATGGGAAAGGGCCAGGCGCATATTGCTGTTCCCGTTTTCCGTGTTGGTGGACTCTGTGCTGTAGGTGCTCAAAAGCTTGAAGTTCTTTTTCAGATACTCCTTTGTCAGCCTGGGATTTGTCTCGGAAAAGGCCGCCTGAATGGCTCCGCCGTGCTTTTGAGACAGCAGCTGCCTAACACTTTTCATCGTCTTGTCCATATCCACTCTCTCGCCCTTTTCCGGATCCGTAAAGGTAAAGGAACCGGAGGCGCCGTCGAAGCTTTTTACCGTGGCGTTCTTTCCCTCTGAAAAGCACAGCTCGGCCGCTTCCCAAAGCTTCTGTTTTCCGGATTCCGAAAGGTCGATCACATAGGAAAGCTCATATTGCTGCCCCTTCCTGTTTTCCAGAAGCTTGGGCATGCTGAGGTCCAAAAGCTCCTGACAGGCGAAATCGCCCTTGCTCAGAAGCACTGTATCGTCCTTGAATTTCACGGTGATCTCCAGGGCGTTCATCTCTTCCTCAATGGCCTTTTTGGCGATCTGGGCCGCTTCCTCAGCGGTCTTTCCGGAAATATTTTTCCCGCCGATGCTCGTCCCCTCCGGGAAAAGGCTGAGATCCTCCGGCAAAGAAGAGGAGGCGGTCTCTGCGGGCTTCAGCGCGCAGGCCGAAAGCCCCGCCGCCAAAAGCAGCGCGGCGGCAAAGGCGGCCGCCTTCATTTTGTTGTTCATAAAGCACCATCCTTTCCTCCGGGAGGATACCGAATATGGGACATGGGAAACTCGTTTCCCATCTCCCATACCCGGGCTTCTCTCCTCTATACATCTTGTATATTGTATATTATACTCCCTATTCCCCCCAAATGTAAAGCCGGGAAAAGGTTTCAAAACGGTTAAAAAACTGGCATTTTTCACGGAGCTGTGGTAAAATGACTGCAAGGCAATCATTCTGATTTCCTTGTAGTCATCTCAGAGAAGGCTTGAAGCGCGAAGCGCTTCTCTTTTCCTTCGGAAAAGTACCAGCCTTCTCCAAATTAGATTTTAGATGTTAGATGTTGGAAAGACCTTGCCTCTCCCTATGGGAGAGGTGGCACGGCGAAGCCGTGACGGAGAGGGCGTCCAGGCTCCCCATCCGCATCTTCCCAAACCCATCGGAAAGCGAGGTTTCTCCATGAAAATACTGCTTCTTACCGCCGCCACAGGAGGCGGACATATCCGGGCGGCAGCCGCCGTGGAAAAATACATCTGCGAAAACACCGGCAACGATGTAAAAACCGTAGACGCGCTGAAAGCGGTGGGCCGTCTTCTGGATAAAACCATCTGCGACGCCTATCTCTTCATGGCTAAAAGAGCCCCCGCTCTGTTCGGCAGACTCTATAAGCAGACCAACAAGCAAAACCTTTTTTCCGGCCTGGTCCCCAAGCTTTCCGGCCTGTTTTCCAATCTTCTTCTCCCCTCCATTGAAAGCTATGCGCCGGATGTGATCATCACCACCCACCCCTTCGCAACCGAAATGGTATCAGATCTGAAGGAGGACGGGCTTCTCCGCGCCCCTCTGATCTGTATCATCACCGATTACGGCGTGCACCGCGCCTATATCGCGAAGCAGGTAGACGCCTATGTGACGGCCAGCGAGGACATGATCTCTGAGCTGATGGAATTCGGCGTGGAAAAGGAAAAGATCCATCCCTTCGGCATCCCGGTCCACGATGTGTTCTTTGACCAGAAGGATCAGAAGACCCTGCTGAGGGAGATGGAGCTGGATCCGGAGCTGCCCACCCTCCTGTTCATGGCCGGCAGCTTCGGCGTGTCCAACATCATCAAGCTTTACCGGGATCTGGGAGAAACCCGGGTCAAAATGCAGATCATCGTGATCACCGGCCGGAACAAAAAGCTCTATGAGGCCTTTGAAAAGGAGCTTGCCCGTGGGGAGACCATTCCCACCCGGCTGATCTTCTTCACCGATGAAGTGGAAAAATATATGCACGCCTCTGACCTGCTGGTCACGAAGCCCGGCGGGCTTACCGTATCGGAGGCCCTGGCCTGCAACCTGCCTATGGCGGTATTTGACGCCATTCCCGGCCAGGAGGAGGACAACGCCAACTTTTTAAAAACCCACGATATGGGGGTACGCATCCGGAAGGACGGGGATTTTGCCGGGCAGATCTCTTCCCTGCTGTTGGAAAAAAAGCGGCTTGAAACCATGCGGGAAAACTGCGCGGGCTTCGACAAGTCCCGCTCTATCCCCAACCTGCTGGAGCTCATTTGCGCCCTTCCCCGGGAGAAAGAGGCGGTATGAGCTTTTCGGAAAAAGAGTATGAAACGCTGCTTGGGCGGCTTCAGGCCGCGGGAGATCCGAAATACAAAGCCTTTCACGAAGGTCTGGTTCCCGGTCTTTCCATGGCTTACGGCGTGAGGATCCCCTTTTTGAGGGGCCTTGCAAAGGAAGTGATCCGGACAGACCCAGAGGGCTTTCTCGCCGTGAGTAAGCCGGACTCCTACGAGGAGATTCTGCTTCGGGGCTTTGTGATCGCAGGCATGAAAGCCTCTGTTCCCCGTCGGCTGCGGCTGACGGAGGACTTTCTGCCCTTGATCGACAACTGGGCGGTCTGCGATACCTTTGTAAGCACTTTTTCTCTGAAAGCACCCGGCGAGAAAGAAGGCATGTGGGAGCTGATAAAACCTCTGTTTCCCAGTGAGCGCCCCTACTTTGCCCGGTTTGCCCTGGTCATGCTGCTCTCTCACTACACGGATCAGGAGCATCTGAAAATTGGGCTATCTCTGCTGGAAAGCGCAAAAAGTGAAGACTACTATGTACAGATGGCCGCTGCCTGGGCCGTTTCCGTGTTCTATGTGAAATTTCCAAAAGAGACGCTTTCCCTGCTGCGATCGGGGCGCCTCTCTCCCTTCGTCCAGAACAAAGGGATCCAGAAGATCCGGGAATCCTTCCGGGTAAGCCCGGAGGAAAAGGCGGCTCTGCTTGCTTTTAAGATCCCGAAAACCAATTCCTGAAGCCGGGATCCATGGCGGCGTTTCCGCCGCTGGAAAGGTGTGATAAGTGATGAAACAGGACTCTGCGATTGGGATCGGCCTGTGCGGTTCTCTCTTTGACGACAGGCTTCTCTCCCTGCCCAAAACGGGCGCGGCTTACGCGGAAGTGGGCTTTTCCGAGCTTGCGGGACACGCGAAGGAGGAGATCTCTGAGCGCGCCGCCCGGCTTCACGAGCGCGGCGTTCCCACCCCTGCCGCCAATGTGATGTTTCCGGGCTCCATCCCCCTCACCGGCCCGAAGGTGGATAAAGGCGAAATCTCCCAGTATCTTGACTCCACCCTGGAAAAGGCTTCTCCTCTGGGCCTCTCCCGTCTGGTGCTGGGCAGCGGCGGCTCCCGCCGCGCCCCCGATGGGTTTTCCCGGGAAAAGGCCTTCGATCAGCTCTGTGAACTTTTAAGCGACCTCATTTCCCCCGCCCTCAAACAGTATGGGATCACCTGCTGCATCGAGCCCTTGAACCGGCGGGAATGTAACATTCTCAACACCTGCCGGGAAAGTGCGAAGCTGGTGAGAGCCGTCGATAAGGACAATATCCGCCTGCTGGTTGACCTCTATCATTTTCAAATCGAAGGGGAAGAGATCAGCTCCCTCTCCGATTACGGAGACATACTGGCCCACGCTCATATTGCCAGCGAGAAAAACAGCCGGGCGCTGCCCCAGCCTGGAGACGGGGAGGATTACGCCCCCTTCTTCCAGGCTCTTCATGAGATCGGCTATGAGGGGAAGCTGTCCCTGGAGGGCTCCATTGCGGAGGACTTTTTCTCCTGCGTCCAAAGCTCCGTTGCCTTTTTGAACTCGCTGGCAGCGCGAAACTGAAGAATTCCCGCTCAATGAGAGAATTCTCTTCCAGCGAAGAGTGTTTTACTCAGCGAAAAGCTCCTCACTGAACGGGAACCTTTCCATGCCCCCGGCCTTTCCCCCTAAAAAACGGATCTGATTTTTACCACAAAATAGTTGCATTTTCAACTATTTTGTGGTATTCTATTTTACCTAGGGAAACTCCGGAAAGAGGCCGGAAGAGGAGGAATTTCACTGTGAAAAAGCTCTTTCAGTATTTAAAGCCCTATGTTCCCCGCATGACGCTGGGGATCACCATCAAGTTTATCGGCGCCATCATGGATCTGCTGCTTCCGTGGATCCTTTCCTATCTGATCGACAATGTGGTGCCGAAAAGGGAGATCGGCCCCATCCTGCTCTGGGGCGGAGCCATGGTCTTAGCCGCCGTGGTGGCGGTGGTCACCAATATCGTGGCCAACCGCATGGCCTCCTGGGTCGCCCAGCAAACCACCCAGTCCCTGAGGCACGACCTGTTCCGAAAGATCTCCTATCTTTCCAGCTCCCAGATCGACAGCTACACCATCCCCTCCCTGGAAGCCCGTCTGACCACCGACACCTACAACACCCATCAGATGATCGGCGGAATGCAGCGCCTTGGGATCCGGGCTCCCATCCTGCTGTTGGGCGGGATCCTCATCACCCTGACGCTGGACCCCATGCTCACTCTGGTTTTGGTCTGCACCCTCCCCTTTATCGGCGTTCTGGTGTTCCGCATCTCCCAAAAGGGGATCCCCCTGTATAAGGATCTGCAAAAGGGCGTGGATTCCATGGTGCGCACTGTGCGGGAAAGCATTTCCGGCATCCGGGTGATCAAGGCCCTTTCCAAAACAGAATATGAAAAAGGACATTTTGAAGAGGTAAATTCCGATGTGGTCGCCAGAGAAAAGAAAGCGGGCTTCACCATGGCCCTTTCCAACCCCCTGATGAACCTGTTTTTGAATCTGGGCCTTACCGCCGTCATTTTGGTAGGCGCCTTCCGGGTGGACGCGGGCCTCACCCAGCCCGGGAAGATCATCGCCTTTTTAAGCTATTTCACCATTATCCTCAACGCCATGATGGCGGTCAACCGCATGTTTGTTATGTATTCCAGGGGCTCCGCCTCCGCTGCCCGGATCGCCCAGGTGCTGGACACTCCGGAAGACCTTACCCTGCGTCCCGTCAAACGGGAGGACTCTCCCTTCCATATTGAGTTTCGGGATGTGAGCTTCTCCTATCTGGGGAAGGACAATAATATAGAACATATCAGCTTTCAGCTAAAACCCGGAGAAACTCTGGGCATCATCGGCAGTACCGGTTCCGGCAAATCCACCCTCACCTCTCTTCTCATGCGCTTTTACGATGTGAGCAGCGGAGAGATCCGCATTGACGGCCAGACGGTGGATTCCATCCCGCCGGACATTCTCCACAGAAAATTCGGAGTGGTGTTCCAAAACGACGCCCTCTTCGCGGATACGATCTTAGAAAACATCGACTTCGGCAGAGGCCTTCCCAGGGAAGAGATCGAAAAGGCGGCGCGCTGCGCCCAGGCCATGGAGTTCATCTCCCACCTGCCGGACGGATTTTCCCATATGCTCACCTCCCGGGGCACCAATTTAAGCGGCGGCCAGAAGCAGCGGCTTCTGGTGGCCAGAGCTCTGGCGGGCTCCCCGGAAATCCTCATTCTGGACGATTCCTCCAGCGCCCTGGACTATCAGACGGACGCGAAGCTGAGAAAGGCGCTGCGGGAGGAATACGGCGGCCTTACCACCATCGTCATCGCTCAGCGGGTCAGCTCCATTCTCCACGCCGACCATATTCTGGTGCTGGAGGAGGGCGAAGCCATTGGCAGCGGCACCCATCAGGAGCTGCTGGAAAGCTGTCCCGTCTACCGGGAGATCGCCACCTCGCAGATGGGCGAAGCCCCTAAGGGAAAGGAGGGGGTCTAAATGCCTCGTATGCCCCGCGGCCCCATTGAAAAGCCAAAAGACAGAAAAAAGGTGCTCCTCAGGCTCTGGACTTATCTCTACAGGCACAAGTGGATGCTTTTAGCCGCCCTTTTGCTCACGGTCTCCGGGAACTTACTGGCTCTTGTAGGGCCCATGCTCTCCGGAAAGGCCATCGACGCCATCGGCCTTACGCCTCATCAGGTAGATTTCCCCACCGTGTTTCTCTACTGCGCGCTCATGGCGGGCTTCTATGCCGTCTCCTCGCTGCTGTCCTACCTTCTGGCAAGATTGATGATCCACCTGAGCCAAAAGATCGTGTTCCGGATGCGCAAGGAGGTATTCGAGCGTCTGATGGAGCTGCCGGTGCGCTATTTTGACGGGCACCAGACCGGCGACATCGTCAGCCGCATTTCCTACGACATCGACACGGTGAACGCCTCTCTGTCCCACGACCTGTTACAGATCGCGGCCAGCGCCATCACCGTTTTAGGGTCTCTTTTGATGATGATCCTCATCTCCCCCATCCTGGTCCTGGTGTTTGCGGTGACCATTCCCATGTCCATCCTGTTCACCCGGTATATGACGAAAAAGGTACGGCCGCTGTTTCATAAACGCTCCGTCAAGCTGGGAGAGCTCAACGGCTATACGGAGGAGATCCTCTCCGGCCAGAGAACGATCAAGGCCTATCGCCAGGAGGAGGTCATGGTCTCCCGCTTCGATCAAAAGAATAAGGAGGCGGTGGACGCCTACTACAACGCTGACTATTACGGCGGTATGACCGGCCCCTCCGTCAACTTTATCAACAACCTCTCCCTGGCCTTCATCAGTATGTTCGGCGCCATCCTGTTCCTCTTTGGAAGGCTCTCCATCGGCAATCTTTCCTCCTTTGTGCTCTACTCCAGAAAGTTTTCCGGTCCCATCAACGAGATGGCAAATATTGTAAGCGAGCTGCAGTCCGCCTGTGCGGCGGCCGAGCGGGTCTTCCGGCTGATCGACGAAGATCCGGAGCCCGCGGATGTCCCCGGCGCCTGGAAGTTTTCTCAGGTCAGCGGCGATGTGAAGGCGGAGCATATCCGCTTTGGCTATGACCCGGAGAAGGTGATCCTTCACGACCTGAGCCTCAATGCCCCTCCGGGCAGTCTCATCGCCATTGTAGGCCCCACCGGCGCGGGAAAAACCACCCTGATCAATCTTTTGATGCGGTTTTACGACCCCCAGTCCGGGAAAATCCTGTTAGACGGCCGGGACATTTCTCAGGGCACCAGAAAGAGCCTGCGTCTCTCCTACACCATGGTCTTGCAGGACACCTGGCTGTTCAGCGGAACGATTTTTGAAAACCTGGCCTACGGCAAGAAGAACGCGGGCAGGGAAGAGGTGGAAAAAGCGGCCAAGGCCGCCAGGATCCACCGGTATATCATGAGCCTGCCCCAGGGCTATGACACCCCCCCTGGATGAAAACGGCATGAGCCTTTCTCAGGGGCAGAAGCAGCTTTTGACCATCGCCCGGGCCATGCTGCTGGACGCCAATATGCTGATCCTGGACGAGGCCACCTCCAATGTGGACACCCGCACAGAGCAGCAGATCCAGGGCGCCATGCGGGAGCTGATGAAGGGGAAGACCTGCTTCGTCATCGCCCACCGGCTTTCCACTATTCAAAACGCCGACCGCATCCTGGCGGTTCGGGACGGGGATGTGGTAGAGCAGGGAACGCACCGGGAGCTCATGGAGAAAAACGGCTTTTACGCAAGTCTCTACAACGCTCAATTCCAATAAGGGAAAGGAACCCTTGCCCCTTCGGCAGTTTTGCGCCGCAAAGAACCCTTTGCGGCGCTTTCTTCTGTTGACAAAAAACGAGGTATTGTGCCATACTGTAGTGTAGCCTTGCGCTGAAAACCCCAGGTCCTTCCACGGAAGATCCGCCTGGGACAGAAAGGGAAAACGGGAGAATGGAAGCATCTGTCAAAAACGACTGTATCGCGATCCTCAGAGAGGAGCTGGCGCCCGCCATGGGCTGCACAGAGCCCATTGCCATCGCCTACTGCGCCGCGGTAGCCAGAAAAGTGCTGGGAAGACCCGCCCAGAAGATGAAAATAGAGGCAAGCGGCAACATCATCAAAAATGTGAAAAGCGTGTTTGTACCCAACACCGGCGGCCTTCGGGGCATTCCGGCCGCGGCTGCGGCGGGGATGGTGGCCGGAGATCACGAAAAGCAGCTTGAGGTCATCTCCTGCGTGACCAAAGAGCAGCAGGAGGAGATCCGTCGGTATCTGGAGCGGACTCCCATTGAGGTGGCGCTTTCCGATTCCGCTTTCCTCTTTGATATCCTCATTGACGCCTATGCAGAAGAGGACCGGGTGCGGGTGCGCATCGCAAACTATCACACCAATGTGGTACAGGTGGAGAAAAACGGCGAAACCCTCTATGAGATCCCCATCCAGGCCGCGAGAGAGGAGGGCCTTACGGATAAATCCTTTCTCACCGTGGAAAACATCCTGGAGTTTGCCGAAGAGGTGCCTTTGGAGGAGATCGAGCCCATCATCTCCCGTCAGATCGCATACAATACCAGGATCGCCGAAGAGGGCCTTTCCGGGAACTGGGGCGCAAATATCGGCAAGGTGTTGCTTTCCACCTATGGAGACCGGGTGGAGGTGCGGGCAAAGGCTATGGCCGCCGCCGGCTCCGACGCCAGAATGAACGGCTGCTCTCTTCCGGTGGTCATTGTCTCCGGCAGCGGAAACCAGGGCCTCGCCGCTTCCCTTCCGGTCATCGAATACGCAAGGGAATTAAAGGTCACAAAGGACAAGCTCTATCGGGCGCTGGCCCTTTCCGCCCTGCTCACCGTCCACCTGAAATCCTATATCGGCCGTCTTTCCGCCTACTGCGGGGCTGTCAGCGCCGGCTGCGGCAGCGCGGGGGCCATTGCCTATCTTTACGGAGGCGGCTACGAGGCGATCGCCCATACCCTGGTCAATTCCCTGGCCATCGTGTCCGGCATCGTCTGTGACGGGGCGAAGGCGTCCTGCGCCGCCAAAATCGCCTCGGCGGTGGACGCCGGTATTCTGGGCTATCAGATGTATCAAAAAGGCCAGCAGTTTTATGCCGGAGACGGGATCGTGTCCAAGGGCGTGGAGAAAACCATCGAGAATATCGGTCTGCTTGCCAAAGAGGGGATGCGGGAAACCGACCGGGAAATCCTGGAGATTATGATCTCCCGCTGTTAGTCTCTCTTTCCGGTACCGGATACAGCTTTGATGCAGTTTTGTGCTATTCTTTCCTCGTTGAGAGGGGGATTTTCATGTATAAGATCTTAGCGGTAGAGGATGACGCGCCCATTTTGGATCTGATCCGAATGAGCCTCACAAGCGCAGGCTACGCCTGTACCTGCGCGCAGGACGGAATCCGGGCCGCCGACCTTCTGGAGGAGCAGGCTTTTGACCTGGTGCTGCTGGACGTGATGCTTCCCGGCATTGACGGCTTTGAATTGATGGACTATATCCGTCCTTTGGGAATTCCGGTGATTTTTCTCACCGCAAAGGGGGACTTAAACGACAAGGTAAAGGGCCTGCGGCTGGGCGCGGAGGACTACCTGACAAAGCCCTTTGAGATATTGGAGCTTCTGGCCCGGGTGGAGACGGTGCTGCGCCGGTTTGGAAAAGAGATCCGCCTGCTCCGGTTTCAGGATGTGGAAGCGGATACCCTCTCCCGGGTGGTAAAAAAGGCGGGCGTGCCGGTAAAGCTCACCGTGAAGGAATATGATCTGCTGCTGTTGTTTCTGCGCAATCCCGGCGTAGCCCTGTTTCGGGATCGGATCTATCAGCAGGTGTGGGGAGGAGACTGCCCTGAGGACAGCCGCACGGTGGACCTCCATGTGCAGCGCCTGAGGAAAAAGCTTTCCTGGAACGGGATGCTCCAGGCGGTGTACAAGATCGGCTACCGGCTGGATTCCTCCGATTAAAATGAGGAAAGGAGAAGCTGTGCAGTGAAGCTGTTCTGGAAGGTATTTCTCAGCACGATGGCCACTGCTCTTTTGGCCTTCAGCGCAGGGGGTTTCTTTCTCATCGACACTCAGTTTCGTTCCTCCCTTTCCCGTGAAACTACCACTGCCAGAGAAGAAAATCTCCTGCTGTGCAGGTTATTGGAGCAGCAGACCGCCTCTGCCCAAGAGGAACTCATATTGCGGGGAATCGGAGAAAACGAGCTTCAGCCGGGAGGCCGGCTGTTTTCTTCCGTCCTTCGGCAGGCCTTGACGCGGATGGAAAACAGCTATTTGAGAGCCGGAGGTTTCCGGCTTTGTGAAAAGGACGGAAAAACGCTGTACGGTTCCCTGGGAAATACGGGCAGCGTTCTCATTTCCCGGCTCTCCCCAACACAGCAGGGCAGCGAGCTTTTTTGGGAGGAGAGCCTCCCTGTGCTCCATACCGCCGGACCGGTCCAATTCGGCCAAACCGTTTATTATCTGGAAAATGTTCGGGAGCTCTCCGCCCTTTTTGAAAACCGCGACGCCCAGTACCGGACCTACTGCCTGCTGGCTCTTGCCATGACGGCGGCCTGTGCCGGGCTGAGCCTGTTATTGTCCAGATGGATTGTTTCCCCGGTGCAGAAGCTGTCCCGGATCGCCCGGAAGGCGGCCCAGGGCGATCTTTCCCAGAAAGCGCCGGTCTCCTCTCAGGACGAGTTGGGAACTCTCTCAAGGGATTTCAATGTGATGATCACGAGCCTTAAAGAGCATATGGAAGCCCTTGAGGAGGAAAACCGGCGCCGGGAGGATTTTACCGCCAGCTTTGCCCATGAGCTGAAAACGCCTCTGACTTCCATGATCGGCTACGCAGATCTGCTGCGTTCCCAACGCCTGAAGGGGGAAGATTCCCTCACGGCCGCCAACTATATTTTCACCCAGGGAAAACGCCTGGAATCCCTTTCCATGAAGCTATTGGAGCTGATCGTGCTGGACAAGCGAGACTTTACATTTCAGCCGGTGGAGATCAAAAGCTTTCTGGAAAAGATCGGACAGGAGATGTCTCCCATTTTCAGAGAGGCGAAGATCCATTTTTCCTGTTACGCAAAACCCGCCCTTCTCTCTCTGGAGCCCGACCTCATACAGACAGTTTGTCTGAACCTGCTGGACAACGCCCGCAAGGCAACTCCCAACGGGGCCATCCTCCTGTTTGGAGAAAACACGCCTCAAGGCTATCTCATTGCCGTGCGGGATACCGGAAAAGGGATCCCGCCTGAGGAGCTGAAAAAGATCACCGAGCCCTTCTATATGGTGGACAAATCCCGTTCCCGGTCTCAGGGCGGAGCCGGGCTGGGGCTGGCCCTGTGTCAAAAGGTTGCAGAGCTTCACGGCGGCGAGCTTCGGTTTTACAGCGAGCCGGGTGAAGGGACTCTGGCCTGTTTCTTTTTGAAAGGAGGCGTCTCCTCTGAAAAAGGTAACTAGACGGCTGCTGCCTCCCCTTTTAGTGCTCCTGCTTGCCGCTTTTTCTGTCTTTTCCCCGCCGCTTCTGTCCCGCCTGCGGGATTCCCTCACGCTTTCCGGAATGAGAATTGAAGAGGTCGCGCAAGTCCCTGCCGGCTCTTCTGACCTCACCACCTTGGACAAGCTTTCTCTGTACAACCTGTCTCTTCAAAATTCAGACCAGGTGCTCTCTTCCACCGCAGGACTTCTGAAATCAAAGGCCTTTTCTCCGGACGAAATTCAGAATTCCTCACGGGAGGACTCTCCCCTGTTCCATAAATTGGAATGGTTTTTCACCTTTCAGAAGGAATTTTCCCACCTGCTGGAGATTGGACTCGTTCCCTGGAGCCTGGCGCCCCTGAACTCCTGGGAAGGGGACCTGACGGTAGATTTTGCAGAGCGGATCGTCTGTACGGATGTTTCGGATTTCTCCCGCAGCTTTTCCCTGTACCAGTTCAGCTTCACGATGAATAGCTGTCACTATTCTGCCATATTGGATCCGGAGGAGCAAAAGCTGTGGTCGCTCTCCGCTGCAAGGGGAGATGACGGCAATTGGGACAACGGGGAAGGCCCCTCTGAAGAATACGGGATCGGAACCTCCCTTTCCGCCTTTGGAGAATACCTGGAGCTTCCCTCCCCTATTACCCTTCAGGAAAGCAACCAGGAAGATGTTTTTCTCCATCAGATAGGAAGTTCCTCCGGGATCCAGTGGATCTTATCTTACCAGGAGGGAACATACTTTTGTATTTTCTTTAATGCCTGAGCGCCTTTTCCCTGATGGGATTTTGATACAATCAGGAAGCTTTTTGGACGCAGCCGGCCTGTAAGCTATTCCCTGTCAAAAATCTTTGGCAAGGAGGATGCTTTCTATGGTCGCTTCTCATCAAAAGAAAACTTATCATCGGACTTTTCTCTTTCTGCTTTTGGCAGCTGCATTTTTCGCAGGCTTCCTGTTCGCGGTGCTTTCCCCGCTTTTTTCAGATCAGGGAAATCACGGCCCCCGCGGCTTTTCTCCGGATTTCCGGAATTTGCCGTCTGCCTCTTCTGAAGTTTATGAAGAGGCCGTTTCCGCGGTATCCGAGGCCGATATCACGGCCGCTCTCGATCAGCTGCGCAGAGAATTCCCCGACGGCAGCTATTGGAACCACATGGAAAATGGGGAAGAGGGCGGCGTGACAGAGACCCCCTGCGTTCACTCCCTCTACGGAGAAGAGTTCTGCAACCACTACAGCGGAGGCACCGGGTCCCTGTTTCCTCAATACGACCCCATGTGCCAGTGTCTGGGCTTTGCGTCGCTTTTCAGCGACCGGCTCTTTGGGGAAGACGCTCCCCTGAGCGTTCACCGGGATTTTGACGCTCTGCGCCCGGGAGATCATATCCGCCTCACTGGAGCTTGCCATTCCATGATCGTAGTGGAAAAAACAGACGATGGCGTCACCGTCGCGGAGGTGAACCGTGACTATGAGACCTGTGAGATCTCCTGGGGACGGTATGTTTCCAGGGAAGAGCTTCTTTCCTATGGGGAAGAACAGGAATATATCACCCGTTACGACGAAAAGAAATGAGGAACGATATGAGAACATATTCTAAAAAAAGGCTTCTCTCATCCCGGCGGAAAAGGCGTTTTACTTTTCCGTTCAGGACTCCGCCCCTGGCCGTCCTGGCTGGCATACTGGTCATTCTGCTTCTTTCCCTTGTGATTTTCCCGGCCTTTTCCGGAAAAAAGTCAACCGTTTCCCCGGAAAGTAGTACCTCTCCCGCTCTCGCCCCTCTGTCCTCGGTTTCCCCTGCACAAAGTCCTTCTCCCTCTCCCCGGATTCCCACTCAGCAATGGCCCCTTCTGCTGGTCAATTCCGAATATCCGCTCTCAGAAGAATATGAGCTTACATTATCTCCCATTGACGGCGGGAACGAACAGTTTGACAGCCGGGCAATCGACGCGATGGAAGCCATGCTTTCTGATATGCGCAAAGAGGGGCTTTCTCCTTTGGTGTGCTCCGCCTATCGTTCCCGTGAACTTCAGGAGGAGCTCTTTGAAGACAAGGTACGCCGTGTGATGGCGGAAAAAAACTGTGGAGAAAAAGAGGCCAGAGAGGAGGCCGCCCTGTGGGTACACCCTCCCGGAGTCAGCGAGCACGAGTCCGGTCTGGCCGCCGATATCGTCTCCATGAATTTCCAGGTCCTGGAAGAAGCGCAGGAGGACACACCGGAGCAGAACTGGCTTTTCGAGCATTGCGCCCAGTATGGCTTTATCCTCCGCTATCCCAAAGAAAAAGAGGAATTGACCGGCATCGGCTACGAGCCCTGGCATTACCGCTATGTCGGCGAAAAGGCCGCGAAGGAGATCATGGAGCAAGGACTTTGCCTGGAAGAGTATCTGGGCTTTCCCGTAACGAAATAAAAAAGCAGACAGCCTCCTGCGGGAGCCGGTTTTTACCGGCTCCCGCGTTCTGTTTCGGGCGGCACATTCTCCGGCCTGTCCGCATACTCTATCTATGGAAAGCTTTCCGAAGCCATGGAGAAACCCGGCCTTTGGCCGGGTTCGCCAAATTATTCTATTAGGAGATTTCTGACATGAATATTTACAGACCAGGATACTCTGATCCCTGCTGCTGTCCTGTTCCCTGTTGTCCTCCCGCCGGGGGCATCCCAGGGCCCACAGGACCTACAGGACCCACTGGTCCTCAAGGAGTGCAGGGAGTCCAAGGCGTTCCCGGACCAATAGGTCCTACGGGCCCACAAGGAGTACAGGGACTCCAGGGTCCTCAGGGTCCCACAGGGAACACCGGTTCTGCCGGCCCCACGGGAGCTACAGGCCCTCGAGGTGTCACAGGCCCCCAGGGACCTATCGGAACCACAGGGCCTACTGGACCTAGCGGTCCCACCGGGCCTACCGGACCTAGCGGCCCCACCGGGCCTAGTGGGCCTACCGGACCTACTGGGCCTAGCGGTCCTACCGGTCCCACCGGTCCTACTGGGCCTACTGGTCCTACTGGGCCTAGTGGGCCTACCGGGCCTAGCGGGCCTACCGGGCCTAGCGGTTCTACTGGACCTAGCGGCCCCACCGGTCCCACCGGGCCTACCGGGCCTAGCGGTCCCACCGGGCCTACCGGGCCTAGCGGGCCTAGCGGTCCTACCGGACCTAGCGGCCCCACCGGGCCTAGCGGTCCTACCGGACCTAGCGGCCCTACCGGACCTAGCGGCCCCACCGGACCTAGCGGCCCCACCGGACCTAGCGGCCCCACCGGACCTAGCGGCCCCACCGGACCTAGCGGCCCTACTGGGCCTACCGGGCCTAGCGGGCCTACCGGACCTAGCGGACCCACCGGGTCTAGTGGTCCTACCGGTCCTACCGGACCTACTGGGCCCAGAGGTTCCACAGGGCCTGCCGGCAGTGCTGCGGTTCTTCCTTTTTCCTCTGACTCATTAGTTTCTCTGACCACTTTGGCCGACGGCGCTGCGGGGACTCCCGTTTTGGTTGGTTCCCATTCTTCTTCTATCGCCACTCTCGGCCCAAATTCTACCTTTGATTTGACAAATGCAGCGGGAAATGCGCGAAGCCTCCCCATCTCTCTCCCAAGAGACGGTGTTCTCACCGGATTGACTGCTTATTTCACCCCGTATCCAACCATTTCTCTGGGAAACAGCAAAGTTCAGATCAAAGCCGCTCTTTATCAGTCTACTGCGCCGGACAATGTATTTACCGAGGTTCCCGGCGCCTCTGTGACGCTTTCCCCTTCCTTAACAGGCACAGTTCCGGAAGGCGCTTCCTTCTCAGGGGCCATCGGCACACTGAATGTTCCTCTGACAATTCAAACCCGGTTGGTTCTGGCATTCACTGCAACCTCCACCGGCTCTGCCGAAACGCTTCCCATTACCGGCCATGCCAGCGGCAGTATCGCAATTTCTTAAAGACCTATAGCATTTTGTGCGCGGCTTCCAGCCGCGCCTACTTATCCGGAAAGGAATGAGGCAGCCTTGGTCACCATCAGCCTATGTATGATCGTAAAGAACGAGGAAGCCGTCTTGCCCCGATGCCTTCACTCGGTCAGCCATCTGGTAGACGAGATCATTATTGTGGATACCGGCAGTGCGGACCGCACCAAAGAAATAGCCCGCCAATACACCCAAATGGTCTATGATTTCTCCTGGCAGGACGATTTTTCTCTGGCCAGAAATTTCGCCTTTTCCAAAGCCTCTATGGAATACTGCATGTGGCTTGATGCCGACGATGTGTTGAAAGAGACAGATCAAGCTTCCTTTTTCTCCCTCAAGGCGTCCCTTTCTCCTGACACCGACATGGTGATGATGCCCTACCACACCGCCTTTGACTCCTTCGGAAATCCGCAGTTCACCTGTTACCGGGAACGCCTCCTGCGAAGAGAAGCCGGCTTTCGCTGGGAAGGAGCCGTCCACGAGGCGATCGTTCCCGCGGGAAAGATCGTTTACAACGACACTGCCATAACGCACCAAAAGGAGGGCCCTGGCGATCCGGACCGGAATCTGCGTATTTTTGAGAAGCTGCTCCGGGAAAAGGGCGGTCTCTCCCCCAGAGAGCAGTTCTATTACGCCCGAGAGCTTACCTACCACGGGAGAGACGAGGAGGCAGCCCAGGTATTCACCCGTTTTTTGGAGTGTGAAGAAGGCTGGGTAGAAAATAAGATTCAGGCCTCTCTGGATCTGGCACAATGCTTTATGCGCCTGCAAAAGCCGGAACAAGCGCTCAGTGCGCTTCTGGAGAGCTTCCGGTTTGGCCCGCCCCGGGCGGAGATCGCCTGTGAGCTGGGCCGTCTTTTTCAGGAGCGTTCTCAGTTTTCCTGCACCGTTTTCTGGTATGAAACAGCGCTTTCCTGCCCACAGGGTAGCGGCGGCTTTGTCCTCCCGGACTGTTACGGATTTCTGCCCTATTTGGGGCTCTGCCTGTGCTGGTATCATCTGGGGGATGTGGAAAAGGCGAAGGAATATAACGATCTGGCCGGAAATTTAAAGCCTCAGGATCCCGCCGTCCTCTACAACAGAGCTTTTTTCTCCTCACTTTCCGGCAAAGCAAATCCTGAAAAGGATGAAAGATCCCCGGACAGTCGTAGTTGTTGATTATTAGATAAGAGTGTTATTTTAACTACTAATTCCTCTAACTACTAACAACTAAAAAAGGCAGGGCCCTCCGAAAACCGGAGAGCCCTGTATCTTTTTATTCGCAGGCGGCCTTAAATTCGTTCCAGATCTTCATGTGTTCCTCCACCGCCTCCGGGGAAATATTCTCGATCATTTCCATATCCTCCTTATGGAAGCTTTCCGGCAATGTCAAAAAGCTTCGGAATTCCTCGGAAATCAGGCTGTCTGCGTCGGAATTGGTACAGTAATAGCCCATATATTCATAGCACTTGGCAGAGACCTCGGGCTTTAGAATATAGTCGATAAACTTGTAAGCCGCCTCCTTGTTGGGGGCCTTTACGGGAATAAACTGGGCCATGACCCCAAAGCCGATGCCCTCCTTGGGATACACCACCTCCAGCTCAGGGTTGGCAATCTTCGCCATGGTCACCTGAGAGGTGTACATCACCGCCGCGCTGACCTCTCCGGAGATCAGGTCGTCCTGCAGGTTGTCGTCCTTGATCAGGCGGATATTGGGCGCCAGCTCCAGAAGCTTCTCCCCGGCGGCGCCGATCTTTCCCAGATCCTCCGTGTTGTAGCTTTCTCCCAGCACCTTCAGCGCCATGCCGTCGATGACTCTGGTGCTGCCGATCAGCCCCACGCTTCCCTTCAGGCTTTCATCCCACAGGTCCTCATACCCCGTGATCTGGATGTCCACCCGCGAGGGGTCGTAGACGATGGTCTGTACGCCGGAGCCGTAGGGCACCGTGTACTCGTCCGAAGGATCATAGAACTGCCCCTGATACAGAGGGTTGATGCTCTTGTGGTTCGCAAGCTTGGAAAGATCCAGCTTTTCCACCAGTCCCTCCTCAATGGCAGTTTCAATGATATAATCGTCAGCGATCACCACATCGTAGTCCCCGCCCTCGGCGGTCTCCAGCTTGGAAAGCATGGTCTCATCCGTGTCGAAATTCACATAGTTGATCTTGATGCCGGTTTCCTCCGTGAAGCCGTCCAGCACCTCCTGAGGGAACATCCCCTCCCAGGTATACAGATTCAGCTGGGAACTTCCGCCGCCTTGAGAGCATCCGGCAAGCAGCGCGCCGGTAAGAAGAACGGCGAGCAAAAGACATAACAGCTTTTTCATGGTTTTTCAGTTCCTTTCTCCGTTTTATTTTTCTTTGTCCGCCCAATCAGGGCAGCCGCCCCGCACAGCAGGATAGTGGCCGCGAACATCAGGGTACACAGGGCGTTTATTTTCGGCGTCACGCCGGTTTTCATCTGCGTATAGATCTTCAGGGGCAGCGTGTTGGTATTCACGCCGGTGACAAACACACTGATGATCACATCGTCCGCGCTCATGGCAAAGGCCAAAAGCATTCCGGAGGCGATGGCGGGGGAGATCAAAGGCAGGGTGATGTCAAAGAATACCCGCCTGGGGGAGGCCCCCAGATCCAGCGCCGCCTCCGCGAGACTGGGGTCCATTCCCACGAGCCGGGCCTTGACCAGCATATAGACATAGGGAATACAAAACGCCGTGTGGGAAATCACCAGGGTCGTCATGCCGAAGGGCAGACCAATAAGGGAAAAGAAGGCGAGAAACACCATCCCCAGAATGATCTCCGGGATCATGATCGGAAGGGTGGAAAGATACTCCATCACGCCCTTGGTGCGAAGCCTCACCCTCGTCATTCCAAAGGCGCCCAGAGTGCCGATCACCCCGGCGCAAAGGCAGCTGAGCACTCCTAAAATCACCGTGTTTTTCAACGCCTCAAACATGGCGGCGTCCCGAAACAGCTCCCCATACCACTTGAGAGAAAAACCGGACCACACAGAGCTGATCTTGCTCTCGTTAAAGGAATAGATAATCACAAGCAGAATGGGAACATACATCAGCGCAAGCAGAAATCCCAAATACACATTGGGAAGCTTCGTTCTGTTTTTCATTTTCTCTCCCCCTTATACCAGCCCTTCCAGCTCCTTGACGCCGGAAAGCTTCCGGTAAAGCCAGATGACCACCGTGGTAAGCACCAGCAGCGCCACGGAAAGCGCCGCGGCAAAGGGCCAGTTGTGGGCCTTCATCAGCTGCTCCTGAATGAGATTTCCCACCAACACCACCTTATTTCCTCCCAGGATGTCCGCAATGAAGAACAACCCCATGGAGGGGACAAAGGTCAGCACCACACCGGAAAGCAGCCCAGGCAGGGTCAGCTTCAGGCTCACGGTGAGAAAGGCCTTCATGGGCGAGGCGCCCAGGTCTCTGGCTGCCTCCACCAGACTGAAGTCCAGCTTCTCCGCGCTGGAATAGACGGAAAAGATCATAAAGGGCAAAAGGGCGTATACCATGCCCACCACCACAGCCGGATAGGTGTAAAGCAGCTTCAAGGGCTCCTCCGTGATGTGCAGCGCGGAAAGGAGGCTGTCCAAAACCCCTCCTGTGCGGAAAATAATGATCCACCCGTACAGCCGGATCAACGAGCTGGTCCAGAAGGGAATCATCAGCAGCATCATGGTGCGCTTTTTCCACTTTGCCGTCAGCTTCGCCATAAAATAGCCGAAGGGATAGCCCAAAGCCGTCACCAGCACAGTGCTGAGCATGCCCAGCTTCAAGGATTCCCAAAAGGTCTTGAGATAGACGGGCTCCCCGATATCCTGATAATTCTTCAGGGTGAATTCCGGCACCACGCCCCAGGTCTGCGCCCTGGTCATAAAGCTCAGAACCACCATATAGATGATAGGGCCCGCTACAAACAGCAGGGTAAAGAGGTACAGGGGAACTATTGTCCACGCCTCGCCCTTTCTTTTTCTCTTCTTCATGAAATCCCCTCCAAATCCACCGGGCAGGCGTTTTGCGCCTCCCAGGATACCCGCACCTTGTCTCCGGGCGCCAGGGCGGAGTCGATCCCGTGGCGGCTGCAAATAAACTCCACTCCCTCGGAGAATTCCACCGCGATGCGCAGCATCCCTCCGGAGAAGCTTTTCTCCTTCACTGTGGCAAGCAGGCCGCCCTCCCTGTTTCCCTGCTCCAGAAGAGCCTGCTCTCCCCGCACGGCCAGGGTGACGGGCTGCCCGGGAGAAAAGGAAAACCCACGGCTGTGAAACACGCCGGTACCGTCCCCGTTCTGGAAGGTTACAAGGTCTCCCTCCACGCTTTTCACCGTCCCGCAAACAATATTGGCGCTGCCCACGAACCGGGCCACATAGGCGGTTTTCGGAGCGTCGTACACCTGAGAGGGAGTCCCAATCTGCTGGAAGCGGCCGTCCGCCATCACTGCGATGCGGTCAGACATATTGAGGGCCTCCTCCTGGTCGTGGGTGATATAGATAAAGGTGATTCCCAGCTTTTTTTGCAAGCGCTTTAATTCCTGCTGCATCTGCCGGCGAAGCTGAAGGTCCAGCGCTCCCAACGGCTCGTCCAGCAAAAGCAGTTTCGGTCGGTTGATCAGTGCCCGGGCAATAGCTACCCGCTGGCGCTGTCCTCCGGAAAGCTCTGAGGGCATTCGCTTCTCATACCCTGAAAGCTGCACAAGAGAGAGCATTTTCCTGACCTCTTCCCGGATCTCCCCTTTAGGCCGCTTGCGGATCTTCAGGCCATAGCCGATATTCGCCTCTACATTCATATGGGGGAACAAGGCATAATTCTGAAAAACCGTATTTACATCCCGCTCATTGGGTTCTGTGCCGGTCATATCCTTTCCCTCCAGCAGGACCCTCCCCTCATCAGGAGATTCCAGCCCGGCGATGATGCGAAGGGTGGTGGTTTTTCCGCAGCCGGAGGAGCCCAGCAGCGTGATAAATTCACCCTGCTCCACCTCCAGGTCGATCCCATTTAACACCGGCGTGCCGCCGAAGCTTTTCCTGATCTGTTCCAGCTTTAAAATCGTGTGCTCCATAAAACGCTCATTTCTGAAGGAGTTTTTCACCCCGTTCCATTAATGTATACCATTTCAGTATATTTTCGTTCTTTGATTATAATCGGGCTTCCACTATTTGTCAAGGGAAAGCGGGGGATCTCCCCGTCTTTTTTCGCCTTGTTTCCGCCCTGTGCGCCAAAGCCGATCTGCCCTTTTTCCTGCCGGTCCTCTTCCCCCTTGACAAATAGGTAACTTGTTGCTATTCTAGAATGGTAATGAGTTACTTGTTTGGAGGCATTTATGGAACTAAACGATCTGATCGCCCGGTTTTCCCATACCCCGGAAAGCCAGAGCAAGGCCATTTTCAGCACGCTGTTCATCGCCTCTAACCGATTGCAGACCATTTTTGACCGCCACATCCCTCAGATCACTCTGAAGCAGTTTATGCTGCTGTCTGTTGTGAGACAGTCAGAAGAGCAGCTCACCCTAACCCGGCTGGGAGAGCTGCTGGGCTGTTCGCGGCAGAACATCAAAAAGCTGGCGGACGCTCTGGAAAAAAAGGGCTTCATCACCCTTCGGCAAAGCTCTCAGGATCCCAGAGCCATGGCCATCGTCCCCGCAGAAAGACTGACGGACTTCTTTCAAAACAGCTTTTCCAAGTACCAGGAGGAGTTAAAGTATCTCTTTGAGGTCTATACCCCAGAGGAGCTGGAAACGCTTTTTTCCCTGCTCTCAAAGCTTTATGAGGGAATCGACCGCCTGGAAAAGCAGACTGCCGGGGAAAATTCACCGCCAAACGGACCCCAAGAACCGAAAAAAAGGAGCGAGGCACTATGAAAACCATCGTTATCTATCATTCCCAAACCGGCTTTACAAAGCAATACGCCCAGTGGATCGCAGAGGGAGCCAGGGCAGACTGCCTTTCTCTCTCCCAGGCAAAAAGCAAAAATCTCAATGACTACGACGCCATCATCTTTGGCAGCTGGGCGCGAGCCAGCGCTGTCTGCAAGCTCAGCTGGTTTAAAAAGCGGATAGAGGGGTGGAAGGGCAAGAAGCTTCTCGCCTTTTGTGTTGGCGCCTCTCCCCTGGAAAGCCCGGAGGTCCAAAAAGCTCTCAAAGAGCATTTTCATGAACCAAAGCTGCAGGAGATCCCCTTGTTTTACTGCCCGGGCGGGCTCAACTACGAAAAAATGTCCCTCTCCTCCAGAGTGATGATGAAGCTGTTTGTGAAGGTTTTAAAAGGCAAAAAGGACCAAACCCCGCAGGAGCGGGAAATGGCCCGGATGATTTCCTCCTCTTATGACCTGTCAGATAAAAAGTATATCCAGCCTATTTTGGATTGTCTGAACCGATGACCTGTTCCTATACAAAATGAATCCCCTGCCGGGAAAGCGCGGGTAAACTGCGTATTCACGACAGGGGATTTTTTATTCGTCTTCCTCGGAAAGCTCCATGGCCCTGCGGATTTCTCCAAAGGAGAAGCCCCTTCTCTGCAAAGCCCCTATGGCCCTTCTCCGAATCTTTTCGTCCTCCCGCCATAAGGGATACTTTTTTTGAAGCAGGGTGCGGATGTTTTCCTCTTCCAGCTCTTCCTCGCCGTATTCCTCCAGAAGCCCGGAGATCACATCCTCCCGGATGCCCTTTTGTGCGAGCTCCGAACGGACCCGCCGCCTGCCGAACCCCTTATTTTGAAACAGGGTTCTGGCGTACTCTCGCGCAAAGGCCTCGTCGTCGATCAGGCCCAGCTCCTCCATCCGGTCAGCCGCCTCCCGGGCAGCCTCTCTGGAAGCCGCCGTTCGGGCGATCTTCTCCGTGAGCTCCTTTTTTGAGTGGCTGCGGTATTCCAGCAGATACAGGGCTTTTTCCTGGGCGCGTCTCGTGTCCGACGCTTTCAAAAGCTCATGGAGCTCCTCGTCGCTGATCTCGTCTCCCGGCTTCAGGCGGGAACGCAAAAAAACCTCGGTGTCGATCTTCACCGCCGCCTCGCCGTCCAGGTAAAGCTGCGTAAACCCCTTTCTTCTGGGCTCTGCCGCCGTCAATTCCATCAGTCGTCCACCGTGATGTCAATGTCTCGCTTCACATCCACAGCCTTCTGCGGCGCGGCTGCGGCAGCAGCTTCCTCCGTGGAGAGGACCACCGGCTTGGCCGCCTCTTTGGGATTCCCGTTCACAGCGGGCATCTTGTCATAGAGCTTGTCCACATTTTCCCGAACCTTGCTCTCAATCTCCGCGGCAAGCTCGGGATTGGCCCCCAAAAAGTCCCGGGAATTGTCCCGGCCCTGGCCCAACCGGTCTCCGTTATAGGAGAACCAGGCGCCGCTCTTCTGGATAATATCCAGCTTTAC
Source organism: uncultured Neglectibacter sp. (assembly GCA_946554335.1). Lineage (GTDB taxonomy): Bacteria > Bacillota > Clostridia > Oscillospirales > Acutalibacteraceae > Acutalibacter. The sequence continues at coordinate 33,092 of CAMNSA010000001.1, read as the reverse complement.
AGCCAGATCCAGCAGCTCGCCCATTTTGGAAATGCCCCGGCCGTACATCACGTCAAATTCCGCCACCCGAAAGGGCGGGGCGATCTTATTCTTGACCACCTTTGCCCTGGTGCGGGAACCCACGATATCCGTACCGTTCTTAATGACCTCCGCCTTGCGCACATCGATGCGCACGGAGGAGTAGAATTTCAGCGCGCGCCCGCCCGGCGTCACCTCCGGGTTGCCGTAGATCACGCCCACCTTTTCTCTGAGCTGATTGATAAAGATCGCCACGCAGTTGGACTTGGAAATAGCTCCCGCCAGCTTTCTCAGCGCCTGGCTCATCAGCCGGGCCTGCAATCCCACATGGCTGTCGCCCATCTCTCCCTCGATTTCGGCTTTCGGCACCAGCGCCGCCACAGAGTCCACCACGATTACATCGATGGCGTTGGAGCGCACCAGCGCCTCCGTGATCTCCAGCGCCTGCTCGCCGGTGTCCGGCTGAGACACCAAAAGCGATTCCACATCCACGCCCAGATTGGCCGCGTACACCGGATCCAGCGCGTGCTCTACATCAATAAAGGCTGCGTTGCCGCCCATTTTCTGGCCTTCCGCGATGCAGTGGAGCGCCAGGGTGGTCTTACCGGAGGATTCCGGGCCATAGACCTCGATGATCCTGCCCCTGGGAAGCCCTCCGATGCCCAGGGCCAGGTCCAGAGACAGGCTGCCGGTGGAGATAGCCTCCACATTCAAAGCGGAATCCTGCCCCAGGCGCATCACCGCTCCCTCGCCGAATTGTTTCTTGATCTGAGCCAATGCTGTTTCCAGGGCCTTTGCCTTGTCCTCTGCCCTTCCATCCGCCTTGGTTGCGATGGGGGTCCTGTTCTTTTCCGCCATGTCCCTTTCCTCCTGTTTCCTGAAAAGGCCGCCCCTGTTTTTTCAAGGAGGCCTTATTTTTTCTCTCCCTATTATAGCGGAAAAAATCCGGAAAAGCAATGGATTTTCCGGATTTTTTCGAACAAATGTTTTATTCTTTATTCTCCGACGCTTTCCTTAAAATCTCTCTTCTGCCGACTGTACCCTGTGAAGGCCGGATCCTGTCAGCTCGTAGAGAACATCGCACACCTCGGAGAGATACTTCCTGTCATGGGAGACGCTTAGGATCGCCCCCGGGAACTCTTCCAGAATCTCCCGGATTACCGGGCCGGAAAGGGGGCTGAAATTCCGGGTGGGCTCATCCAGAACCAGCACATTGCTTTTCCTAAGGATCATCTTCAGCAAAAAGAGCTTCGCCCTCTGCCCGCCGGAAAGCTCGTGAAGGCTGTGCTCACATTCCTCCGCCGTGTATTTCATGCTGCCTAAAAAGGTCTTGGCCCGGGTAAGCTCCGACTTTTCTCCGCTTTCGGCCAGAAATTCCACCGGCGTCAGGCTTTGGTCCATCCTCTCGCTGTAATCCTGGGGCATATAGGAGACCCGCAGATCCTTTCTGGGCAGCAGCTCCTTTGCAATAAGGCGCAGCAAAGTGGTCTTTCCCACGCCGTTTCTGCCGATGATCCCCACATGCTCTCCCCCCCTCACGAACAGGGAGATGTTCCGGGATAACAGCTCTTCTCCCGCCCGTAGCTCGGGAAGGGAAAAGTCCAGCACCGTTTTTCCGGCGGGCACTCCGGTGTCCGGAGAAAAGGATACTAAGATCGCCTCCTCCGTATCGGGGACTTCCGTGCGGTTTTCCTGCTCCCTCTCGAACCGGCGCTCCACGGATTTCACCGCCTTCATCTTCTTTTTCAGCATCCGGCCCGCATGAGGATCCTGCCGGCTGACAGAGTTCTGTCCGTGCTCCACCTTCTGGTAAAGCTTTTGAAGCCGCTCCTGCTTCTGGCGCTCCTCCTGCCGCTCCTTTTTCGCCACCTGCTCCTGATGGGCAAACTGCCTGAGACGGGTCTCCACATATTCCCGATATCCGCACCTTACCACGGTACACCGGGGCAAAGTCTTTCTGCGCAGCTGCTCTAAATGCAGGATCTTATTTGCGGTGCGCTCCAAAAGGGTCTCGTCGTGGGAGATATATATTACCGGCGCCCGGGAGCTTCCGATGAACTCTTCCAGCCAGGCGAGGGTCTCCAGATCCAGGTCTCCGCTGGGCTCGTCCAGCAGAAAGCAATCCGGCCGCCTTAGCAGCAGCAAAGCAAGCTGCAGCTTGACCTTCTCTCCTCCGGAAAGACTTCCCATTTTTCGGGAGGCATAGTATAGCTCGTTGGAAAATCCCAGCTTTTTCGCGGCTCCGGCAAGCTCCCCGGGGGAGCTGTCCAGAAAGGCCTCCTCCCCGCAGCAGAACTCATAGGCTGTCTTTTCCTTTTCCTCGTCTCTTAACTGCTGGGGAAGATAGCCTAAGATCATTCCCTTTTTCGAGATCTCCCCGCTCCAGGAAAACCCTTCCTCCGGAAGCTCTCCTTCATAGATCAGCCGAAGCAGGGTGGATTTTCCGTTTCCCTCCTCGCCGATCACGGCGATCTTATCCCCCGCCTCCACAGAGAGGGAGAGATCCCGTACCAGCTCCCTGAGATCCTTTTTCAGGGCGATCTGTAAATTCTTTATTTGAAGCACCAAGGCATCCTCCTTTTGTGCCCGGATATGCAAAAGGCCCAGCTCCGGCATTGCCGAAGCTGGGCCCAAACCGCGCCAAAACAGCAGAGAATCCCACAAAGATCCTCAAAGCGATCCGTGAAAAGCAAGCCCAGAAACGACAACGGGAAAAAGCCTCTGCATCCCGGCAGAGTAAATTTCCGATGTTCCTTTTCTGCTGCTTACTTTCTCATTCTCTCGCTCCTCACACAGGGAAAAATCGCCTTATGGGGCTTCCCTGTCCTACAGGATAAAGCAATCCCGCCCAAATGTCAAGCAGAAAATAGTCGCTCCACCCCCATAACGCCACTCAACCCCGGGGTTAAACCGAAAGATAGTCCCGGAGAAAGGCGTCCAGGTCCTCATACCGCCTCACCTTGAAGCCTCTCTTTTTGTACTCCCCGGAATACTCCTCTAAAAAGCTGTCGAATTTCCGGGCGGTTTCCCAAAGATCGTCCGGATCGTACAGCTCCAACACATGATAGCCGCCTATTTTCACCTGGCTTCTGATCTCCAAAAGCATCTGATCCAGACTCAGCAGACTCATAAACGAAAGGTGCCGGTTTCCTGTTTGGGCCGCCAGATACAGCTTGTTGCGCCAGTTGGAAAACATCTCTTCCAGGGTGCCCTCCAAGGCGCCGGGCTCCCCGTCCTCCCCGCGGGGAAGGGGAGCCCTTACCCTGCGGAACAGGTCTACCGTCTTTTCCATCAGCGCTTTTAAGGCGTCCTTCCTCTCGTCCTCGCGGCGGGCGGAAAGCACCCGCTCTATCCCACCACAAAAATCCTCCGGCTTTTTCTCCATGGACTCCAGCTCCTCATAGAGCCGCTTTACCCCATAGCGCAGATACCTCTTGTTCAGCAGGACCACCGCGTTTTCCAGGAAATACAGGGCGAGCCCCGCCTGGCGCTTTCCCTCCTCCTCGTCCCGGGCGGTCATGGCCCAGAGGAAATGATGCTCCGCCTGCTTGAGCTCATTTTCCGCCCGGTCATAGTCCTCCCCGGAGAAGGGTCTTTTCAAAATCTCTTCCGCCTTTTTCCGAAGCTTTGTGAGCTCTTCCAAATATTCGTCCTTCGCGCAGTAGACGATCCTGGAATCCAGCAGTTTGGCAAGCTGCGCGTTCGGGCAATCGGCCGCCTGCCGCAAAGAGTCCCAGGTGGTGCAGTAAATATCATGCCCCACCTCCAGGTCCTCCTGGATGAAGGTACAGGAAAGCTGCCAGCCCTTTTCATCATTAATTAAAACCAGCAGGTCCAGGTCCGATTTCTCATAGAAGTCCCCCGTAGCGAAGGAGCCGTATATGCCGATGAGCGCAAGGGAGCCGGGACACAGCCTATCCGCTTTTTTGATTACCGCGTCGATGATGTTCCGATTCCGCTCTTCCAGAAGCCGGGCCTGTTCTTTTTCCATACTGCCCCTCTTTTCTGCCTTCCCTCACTCCTTGCTCCGGATCTGGGAAAGCTCCTTTTTGTAGAGATACCGGTCGATCTCCTCCACTATGTTCTCCGGGATCTCCCGCTTCACCGGGAAGACGGCCGCGTTCACCATCTCCATGCCGAAGTCCAGCACATGCTTTGTGGTCTTTTCCAGCGCGGCGGCGCTCAAAAACGCCAGCGTGTCAAACCGGTTGTGAATACAGGCAGCCCCCGGAGCGCCGTCCCGGTCAAAGTTCACAGCCGGCACGCCGCTTGCCGCGAAGGGGATGGAATCGCTGGAGATGATGCCCTGACTGACCTTCAGCCGGTGGCCCCTGATCTTCATAAAATAATCCATATATTCGGAAAGTTCCTTGACTCCGGTAACGGAGGCCTTGTCCGCTCCCAGCACCGGGCCGCCCACATCCACATTGATCATCAGAAGATGCTTTTTCAGCTCCTCCTGATGGGCTTTCACATAGGCCCAGCTGCCCTCCAGACCGATCTCCTCCGAGCCATACCAGATGAATTTCACCGTGCGCTTGGGCGGATTCTCCGCAAAATACCGCAGGACCTCCAGATTGATCACCGTTCCGGCGCCGTTGTCGTACACGCCTGTGGAATAGGGCACCGAGTCATAATGGGCCCCGAAGGAGATGATCTCCTCCGAACGCTCTGTTCCCGGAATGGTGGCGATCACATTGCGGGAGGTGCGCTCAAGGGGCGTGTTTTTCAGCACCAGTTTAGCCCGCCTCGCTCCCCCTGCCACCAGCTCCATGGCGTCCTTCACGCGCATATGCACAATGGGCACATTGCCAAAGGCCCTTAAAGTGCGGCGCAACATTCTGGTGGAAAGGTCCGTCTCCTCCGGCTTGTCCCGGAAATCCCCCTCCATGGTCACGATCCCCGCCGCGCCGGCGTCGATCAGCCTGCGAAACAGCGGCAGGCGCAGGGGACCGTTCACCATCACGATCTTTCCCCGGGCGTCGGCAAGGTCCGCCTCCAAGGCGTTTTCCGCATAGAGGAAGTCTACCGTCACACCCCGGTCAAAGGTATTCTGGGCGCATTTGTACCCCGTCACCTCATAGCTTTTCTCAAAGGGTTCCAGAATCTGGAACTCGGCCCGTTCAATCACCGCGTCCTCGATACTGAATTTCTCAATTTCCGCAGACACGCCCAGCTTCTCACACTCCTGCTGTAACAGCACGGCCGCCTTCTGCTCCTCTTCCGACCCGGCCACCCGGGTAAATCCGATCTTTTTCAGCAGCTCCAGCTCTCTTTCTCCGCTGATCTTCATTTTCTATTCCCCTTTCCCTTTGTCTTCTCTTATTTTTCCACCTGCCAGGTGACCCCGTCAGGCGTATCCTTCAGCACCACGCGCATCTTCTGCAGCTCATCCCGGATGGCGTCCGCCTGGGCCCAATCCTTATTCTTCCTGGCCTCGCTGCGTTTGGCGATCAGCTCTTCCACCTGCCGTGCAAAGTCCGCGGACACCTCCTGGGCCTGCCCGCTCTCCGTCTTCGCTGCCGCTTCCAGAAGCCCCAGATCCAGCACCTGTTCAAAGTCCTCCACAAGATACCGCTTTGTCGCGTCGGAAAGATCTGATTTCAGCACATTGTAAAGGGCGGTAAGCCCCAAAGAGGTGTTCAGGTCGTTGGAAAGCGCCGCGAAAAACTCGTCGCGATATGGCTTCGCCGCCTGGGGGTCAGGCTCTCCGCCGGGGGTCAATGCCTCCACACGGGACACCAGCTTCCTGTAAGCCTGGGCGGAGTTGTCCAGCGCCTCAAAGGAGAAGAGCAGCGGCTTTCTGTAGTGAGACTGCAAATTGAACATCCGGTACACCAGCGGGTCGTACCCCTTCTCTTCCAGCAGAGAAACCGTAAGGAATTCTCCCTTCGACTTGCTCATCTTCCCCCGCTTGTCATTCAGGTGAAGCACATGAAACCAGTGGGGGCACCAGGGATGCCCCAGATAAGACTCGCTTTGGGCGATCTCGTTGGTGTGGTGAGGGAATGCGTTATCGATCCCGCCGCAGTGAAGATCCAGATACTCTCCCAGGTACTTGACGCTGATAGAAGAACATTCAATGTGCCACCCCGGATATCCCAACCCCCAGGGGCTTTCCCATTTCAGCTCCTGGCTGTCGAACTTCGACTTGGTAAACCACAGCACAAAGTCCGCCTTATTGCGCTTGTTTTCGTCCTCCTCCACGCTGTCCCGCACCCCGATAGCCAGGTCCTCGCTGTTCTGGTTCCCGAACACATAGTAGGTGGAAAGCCGGGAGGTGTCAAAATAGACGTTGCCCCCCGCGAGATAGGCGTACCCCTTTTCCAGCAGCACCTCGATCATCCTGATAAAGTCCGCCACGCAGGAGGTGGCGGGCACCACGGTGTCCGGCTTGCGGATATGGAGCTTCTCACAGTCCGCAAAAAAGGCGTCCGTGTAAAACTGCGCGATCTCCATCACGGTTTTGTGCTCTCTTTTAGCGCCCTTGAGCATCTTGTCCTCGCCGGTGTCTCCATCGCTGGAAAGATGGCCCACATCGGTGATGTTCATCACCCGCTGAACCTCCAGTCCGCTGTAGCGGAGGAATTTCTCCAGCACATCCTCCATCAAATAGCTTCTCAGGTTCCCGATATGGGCAAAATGATAGACGGTGGGCCCGCAGGTGTACATTCTCAGCTTCCCGGGCTCGTGGGACAAAAGAGGCTCTTTTTTCTGGGTCAGGGTGTTATAAAGCTCCATTCTTTTCTCTCTCCTTTTCTTGATTCAGCAAATCCGGAGCATCGCCCCTTTGGGCTTTGCTCTCCATCTCGTTTACTTGGTTTTGCAGGCGTTCCAATTCTCCCCGCAGATGACACAGCTCCATGGAAACCGGATCCGCCACATGGATCTGATCAAGAGTCCCTACCGGGTTTCCCACCCGCTTGTTGCCGATCTTCACCACTCGCGCGGGAACGCCCACCGCCGTGGCGTCCGGCGGCACCGTACTCAGCACCACCGCGCCTGCGGCCACCCGGGCATTGTCCCCCACCAAAAAGGGGCCCAGCACCTTCGCGCCCGCTCCTACCATCACACGGTTTCCCAGGGTGGGGTGGCGCTTTCCGTGATCCTTGCCGGTGCCTCCCAAGGTCACATTCTGGTACAGGGTGCAGTCGTCGCCGATTTCGGTGGTCTCCCCGATCACCACTCCCATACCGTGATCGATAAACAGGCCCTTTCCGATCTTCGCGGCGGGGTGGATCTCCACCCCCGTCCTTCTTCTGGAGCGCTGGGAGATCCATCTGGCCAGAAACTTCAGGTTGTGCCGGTAACACCAATTTGCCCGGCGGTGAGACCTCACGGCCTTAAATCCGGAATAAAGAAAATATACTTCCAGGCGGGATCGGGCCGCCGGATCCCGCTGCATCACGGCGTCCAGATCCTCCCGAAGGGTCTTGAACATGGAAAATCCCTCCTAAAAATGAAAAATCGCGCACCCGAAAAAGGTGCGCGAAGGCGATTTTCACCGCGGTTCCACTTCGCTTTCTTCTCTTGAAGGCTGGTAACGGCGCCCGCCGGGCAGGGATTTCCCCCTGCCAGCTCCGGAGTGCATTCCCCCGCCCTTTCGCAAAAGGGGATCTCAGCCGCCCTTCGGGCGTCCCCTCCTCTCTTTTCTACGAAATCCGGTCCGGGTACTTGGCTCCTTCCTTGCAGATAGGACTATTATATGCCTTTCCCGGCGATTTGTAAACCGGAGAATTCGGAAATGGGGTTAAATCTTTTTTGAGAAGGGCTGGTTTTCTGCTGAGAGTAGTTGGTTGGAAAGAACACTTGGCTCCCCCAGAATAGGTTTTAGATATTAGTCATTGGACTTGGCTCCCCCTCAGAGTAGTTATTAGATGTCAGATATTAGCTCTTAGCTTGGCTCCCCCTTTGGGGGGAGCTGTCGAGCGCAAGCGAGACTGAGAGGGAAAAAGCGTCCTTTCTAATCACTAACGACTAAAAACTAACAACAAAAAGGCACGCCCTCTCAGTCACGGCGAAGCCGTGACAGCTCTCCCAGAGGGAGAGCCAAGGTCTTGACCTTAGCGCCCCTGCGTAAGGGGCTAAGGGCATAAACGACAGGCTTCCAAAATCTCAAAAGGCGAAGCTTTTCCGCTTCGCCTTCTGCTTTTATCCCAATATTGCTTTTTTCTTCACTTCATATTCTTCTTCCGTGATCACTCCCGCGTCCAGCAGCTCCTTATATTCCTTCAGCTTTTTTAGCTTCACAAGCTCCTGCTCTTCTTCCTTAGCTTGCTGTACTTTCTTTTCCCTTTCCAAAGCTTCCTGCTTGCTCTTTTTGCAGGCGCAGGTTCCGGTATAAGAGGGGTTCACCCTCCCGCAGGTGCATTTCCAGCCGCCGTTATCCAGCATTTTTTGATCTATCCCACTTTTTCCAGGTGCAGCAGAAACAGCGTACTGATTGGCATCAGGCTTGGTGAGAGCCACGATCAACGCGATAAATCCGAAGAAAAAGCCCCACCAAAACCAGTTGTCACTGTACCCTTTGTTCTCAATGACATTATAAGTTGCTATGCCCCAAACAACGCCCCAAATAACTGCCAGAATCAAATAGAGAAAAACCATATTGAAACCCTCCTAAATAAAATATTTCCCCCTTGCAGAGCAAATGTCCTGAAAAAGATTTTAACCTGATTCAGGTTAAAAGTCAATAACCTGAAATAGGTTATCATAAAATATCCCCGAGGTGATTTCATGTACCCGCGACTTCGGGATTTGAGAGAGGATAAAGACCTAAGTCAGACAGCAGTGGCAAAGAGGCTTTCCATGTCGCAAACAGGCTACTCAAAATATGAAACCGGAGAAAACGATATCCCCACCCATGTGCTGTTGGAGCTTGCAGAATTCTATCATACCAGCGTCGATTATCTGCTGGGAAAGACGGATGAAGCGCGACCCTATCCACCATCCGTAAAAGCGAAAACACCATGATTGAGAACCCATTAAAAGAAAACTGACAGATTCCAAGAAATTACCCGGCGGCACAGCTTATCCTCTGTGCCGCCGGGTTTTCTCGTCCAGCAGGTCTTCTCTTCCGCTCTTTTCAGGCTCGCTTATTTCTCAAAGCTCAGCTGTACGTCCTCATACTGGCTTCTTTCCGCCTTTCTCTTCTCCAGAAGCGCCTTGATCTTCTCGTGGGGGTCAATGAGAGAGCTGATAGACATATCGTGATTGAGGGCCGCGATAAAATAGGCAATATACTTGGACACATCCACCTCATAGAACCAGGGGCGGGCCTTCAGCTCTTCTGTGCGGTAGGTGAGGTTAGAGCCGAACACGCCGTTGATATAGCCGTCCTGATAGGCCTTGTCGAAAGCGCCCAGACCGTTGGTGAAGATGGCATAGGTGGCGTAGGCAAAGATCCGCTTTGCCTTTCTCTCCTTCAGGTTGTAGGCGATATCCAGCATGGACTCTCCGGAGGAGATGATGTCGTCGGAAATGAATACGTCCTTGCCCGCCACATCCGAGCCCAGATATTCATGGGCGACGATGGGGTTGCGGCCGTCCACCACGCGGGAATAGTCCCGGCGCTTGTAGAACATGCCAAGCTCTACCCCCAGGACAGACGCATAGTACATATTCCGGTTCAAGGCGCCCTCATCCGGGCTGACGATCATAAAATCCTCCCGGTCTGTAGAGATATCCTGAAAGCTTCTAAACATCTTTTTCAGCACCTGGTAGCTGGGCATCAGATTGTCAAAGCCCATAATGGGAACAGCGTTCATCACTCTGGGATCATGGGCGTCAAAGGTCACCACATTGGAAACGCCCATATGCTGCAGCTCCTGCAAAGCAAAGGCGCAGTCCAACGACTCCCGGTAGCTTCTGCGGTGCTGTCTGCCTCCGTACAGCAAAGGCATGATCACATTGACGCGGTGGGCCTTCCCGCTGGCCGCCTGGATCAGCCGCTTCAGATCCTGGAAATGGTCGTCAGGAGACATGTGATTTTCTTTCCCGAAATAGTTATAGGTGCAGCTGTAGTTTCCCACATCCACAATGAAAAACAGATCGTAGCCTCGTACCGTATCATTGAGCATTCCCTTGCCATCTCCGGAGGAGAAGCGAGGGCAGGAATTGGGGATCTGAAAGGTGTCCACATCCATATTGGCTTCCTTTGCCCAGCGAAGCAAGTGTTCCTCGATCTTCTGAGCAAGCTCAGAGGCACCTTCCAGAGCTACAATACCCAGGGGCGCGACGCGGTTCCCGGGATTGAAAAAGACTTGAGCCGACTGTTCCATAGTGTTTCGTCATCCTTTCTGCTGCAAGCCGAGGATCCCCCTCCCGTCTTTCCAGATCTTCTCTCCGCTGGAGAACCGCCGGATGGCCTCCCCAAAAAAGAGCCGTACAAAACGGGCGAGTCCTGTTCTGTTGTTTCCTCCGGCAAAGCCGGAGAGCCTCATCTTTGTTAAGAAAATATTAACACAAAATCACGCGCAATTCTACAGAAAACCCTGCCTTTTTTTCGTTTTTCCCAAAGCAGATAATTTTTCCCACTGTTCCGAAAGATTATTTGGCAGTTGTGCGCAGAACCACGGCGTCATAGCCCGAAAGTGTCACCTCTTTCTTCTCCTCTTTGGAAACGAGGTCGAAATACCCCAACGGCAGCCGGATCTGCTTTTCCTCTCCGGAAAAGTTCTGTAAAAAGAGATAACGCTCTTTGTCCGACCTGCGCTCACAGGCCTCCACTCCTTGAGGGATCTCCTCCAGCGCCCGGGGCAGCTTCAATTCCCGGGAAAGCTTCTCATAGAAGTCCTCATAAAAGGGCTCCCCCGCTCTGGCAGCCAGATAGTAAGCCTTTCCCTTTCCAAAGGAATTCACGCTCAAGGCGGGCTCTCCTTCATAAAAGTCGCTGCCGTAATAGCCCAGGGCCTTCGCCCCCTTCAGGTGGATCAGGGCGCACAGCTCGCTGAGCTCATAGGCCTTTCCGTTTTCTAAAACGAGGCTGTTTTTCTCCCCGTCCCAAAGGCCGTCCGTGGTCTCATGCCACACGCCGAATACCTCACTAAGCCCTTCTCCGGGCCAGCCTCCCAAATAGCACAGGTCGTTTTCGTTCACAAGCCCTGTATGGTAAGTGCCCATTAAGACGCCTCCCTGCTCCACAAAATCCCTGAGCTTTTGCTGAAACCCGGCCCGCAGCAGATAAAGCATGGGCGCCACCACCAGCTTGTAGCCGGAAAGCTCGCACTCCTCGTCGATCACATCCAGGCTGATCCCCCGCTTCCAAAAAGCCCGATAGTGGTCTTGGACGGTCTCCAGATAGTGCATCCCGCAATTTCTCGGGCCCCGTTCCTCCTCAATGGCCCAAAGGTTCTCCATGTCCAGCACCAGGGCCGCCTTCGCTTCTGTCTTGCTGCCCTGCACCTCCCCGATCTTTTCCAGGTATTCTCCCAGCCTTTCCACATCCCGGAATTCTCTGGTCACAGGCTCGCCCACATGGTCCACCACTGCGCCGTGGAACTTTTCGGAAGAGCCTCTGCCCTTGCGGAACTGGAAATACTGTACGGAGTCCGACCCGTGAGCCACCGCCTGCATACTGGCCGCCAGGTGCATCCCCGGCCGCTTTAGGCGGGAAGCTGCCATCCAGTTGGTGGTGCTGGGGGTGCTTTCCATCAGCAGGAAGGGCTGTCTCTTCAAGGAGCGCATCACATCATGCCACAGCGCCACCTCGCAGGCCTGGCGGCTGTTGTCCCCCGGGCCCCACTGGGGATAGGAATCCCAGGAGATCACATCCAACGCATCCTTAAATTTAAAGTAGTTATACTGGGTAAAGTAGTACATCAGATTGGTGGTCACCGGAAGCTGCGGAGCAAATTCCCGCACTGCCCGAATCTCTTCCTCCATGAAATCCACTACCTGATCTGTGGTAAAGCGCTTCCAGTCCAGCACAAGGCCGTGAGTGTCCCGCTCTCCGTTGTCCACAGGAGCGTGGATCTGCTCAAAGCTTTGATAGGTATGGCTCCAGAAGGCGGTCCACCATTGGAGGTTAAGCTCTTCAATGGCGCCGTACTTTTTCCTGAGCCACTGCTGAAATTCTCTCTGGCATCGGGGGCACCAGCAGACGCCGCCGTACTCGTTGGAAAGATGCCACAAAAGCACACCGGGATGCTTTCCCAAGCGCCTGGCAAGCTGGCCGTTAATGGCCCTCACCTTTTCCCGATAGTAGGGAGAGGTATAGCAGTGGTTATGCCGGCCGCCTGTCTGATCTCGCACCATCTGAGAGGACACCCGCCGGATCTCCTCATACTTTTCACTCATCCACACCGGCTTTGCCCCGGAGGGCGTGGCCAGCACGGTATAAATGCCGTTTTCATAGAGGTTATCGATGATCTTCTCCAGCCAGTCAAGATCATAGACCCCCTCCTCCGGTTCCAGCCGGGCCCAGGAAAAGATCCCCACCGACACGCAGTTGATATGGGCTTTCTTCATCAGCTCAATATCCTTTTCGAGGATATCCGGCCGGTCAAGCCATTGGTCCGGGTTATAGTCGCCGCCGTGAAGCAGGCGGATCCCTTCGGGAAGTTGAATTTTCATCTGAAAACGACCCCTTTCAAAAATGTTTTATCCGGCAAGCAGTCCCATAAGCTTCTACGCTCCATTTTACAACAGAACTCTGGTTTGAAAAAGCCCAGAGTCTTCTTTTTTGAAAAAAAGACAAAATCGCGCAGAAATTGACAGGACAAGTCCGCCCATTTCTGGTATCCTAGTAATCAGACAACCGCTTCCTCAGAGAGGAGGATCATCTTGGAATGGACCGCCGCTTTAAATAAGGCCATCCGCTATATGGAAAGCCATCTCTCCCAGCCGCTGACCGTGGAAGAGATCGCCCGGGAATGTTCTCTTTCTCCCTCTCACTTTCAAAGGGCTTTCTCCCTTTTGACCGGCATGACCCCGGGGGAATATCTGCGCAGCCGCCGACTGTCCCTGGCGGGAGAGGAGATTCTTTCCGGCGCCTCCGTTTTGGACACGGCCCTGCGCTATGGGTATGAGTCCCCGGAAAGCTTCTCCAAGGCGTTTCGGCGCTTTCACGGAGTGTCGCCTCAGGGCGTCAAAAAAACCGGCGCGGCCCTCAGGGCCTTTTCTCCTTTACAGCTCAAGGTCACTCTGGAGGGAGGAAAAAAGCTTATCTATAAGCTTCAGAAAAAGCCCGCCTTTTCTATCCTGGCCCTTACAAGAAGCTTCAGCTGGGAAAACAATTTTTCCGGGATTCCCACCTTTTGGGACGAATACCTTGCCGCAGGGCTGGGAGAACAGGTGCCTGGGCAATTCGGCGTCTGTCTGCCCCCTTCGCACGAGGCGTCCCATTGGGAATATGGGATCGGCTGTGAACAAAGCCTGATCGTCTCCCGGCCGAAGGGCTTCCGGCTTCTTTCCATCCCCGCCCACACCTGGGCGGTATTTCCCTGCCGCGGAAGCCTGCCCCAAACCATGCAGTCCCTGTGGAAGCAGATCTACAGCGAGTGGCTTCCGCAAACGGGCTATGAATTTCTTCCCGACTGCGAGGTGGAGCTTTACACAGAAGGGGACGCTGCTGACCCTTCCTATTACAGTGAGATCTGGATCCCCATAAAAGAAAGATCGGGCGATCCCCATAAAAAGCGAAAGGAGGACTTACCTTGAAGTCCAGCGAGTTCCTGACGCCTAAAGCAAAAGCGCATTTTCTCACCGCGGGGCCTTACACCTGCGCGGGGCCCTACCGCGATTTTTATCAAAGCCTTCCGGACGACCCCAGAGAGCTGGGGAATCTGCTCTCCCATCAGATTCTCCATCGGGTCACCCTGCATGAGGGAAACTTGGGCGCAAACGATGACCTGCGCTATGGAGATATGAGAGAATACCCCTGGCACCGGATGCGCTGTGAGGATGATATCTTTCTGACGGCTCCCGCCATGACCGCAGAGCTGCTTCGGCTGGATTCCAGAGGCTTTCTCCCGGACAGGAAAGTGGAGCACAAGCTGGTGCTCACCTGCCGGTATGTTTCGGTGCTGGTGTCCGCCATCTATAAGGCAAAGGGGATCCCCTGCCGCAGCCGGGCCGGTTTCGCGCCCTACTTTAAGCCGGGAGTCAGCATGGACCACTGGATCAATCAGGTGTGGGACAGCCGGGAAAACCGGTGGCGAACCATAGACGCGGACGGCCTCTACCGGGAGGAACTGATGGGGATCGACCAATACGACCTGAAGGAGAGTGAGTTCCACTGGGCTGCGGGGTCGTGGCTTGCCATCCGCCGGGGCAAAACGGACGGCAAAGAATTTCTCTATGCAGACGGCCTGGGGACCTGCTCCCTGCGCGCCGTGATCCGCTATCTCTTTTATGATTTTCACGCCCTGATGAACGATGATATCTCCTATCTCTTTTTGCCCGCCTATATCGACGGGAAACTGGATTCTCTGACAGAACGGGACCTTGAGGAGCTGGACGGTTTAGCTGAGCTGATGCTCTCCCCGGACGAGAACTTTTCCGCCCTGCAAACGCTCTGGGATACCCAGCGGAAATTCCGGATCTTAAACAGCCCTCTCGTAGGCGACTCTGACCATCTTTCAGGAGGAAAGGAAGGATTTTTGTGGAAGTAAAGCGATTGACAAAAAAGGCTTTTTTCGTTCTGGGGAAGCTTGGCTCCTCCCGGGACGGGGAAAATTTCGTACAAAAGCTGTGGGAGGAGGCAAACGGAGCCTTTGAACAGATCGCGTCCCTTGTGAAGCGGGACCCGGACGGGTCCGTCAGCGCCGTTTGGGGCGCTATGTCCGACTTCTCCCTCTCCTTCCTGCCCTGGGAAGAAAGCTTCTCCCAGGGGTTGTATCTGGCCGGGACAGAGGTGACAGAGGACTGTCCCAAGGTGGAGGGCTGGATCCTGTGGAAAATTCCCGGCTTTGAATATCTCTGTGTGAAGGCGGAAGGAGAACACAGCTTTCAGGAGGGCATTTCCCTTTTGAAGGAAAGAAACCTCCCCCTCGTTGGAGCAGTGCAGGAGCTCTATCTGCCCAAAGAAAACGGTCAGTGTTACCTGCTTTTCCCCATTCGCAAATTGGAAGAGCCGTGAGCCCCTCCCGTAAAAAAGCTTTTTACACAGCAAGACCCGGGCAAGTCTTTGCCCGGGTCTTGTCTTTTTATTCTATTGCGCCTTCCGCCTTGGCTTCTTCGATCACTTTCTGAGCCACATTGGCGGGAGCTTCCTCATACCGTTCAAACTCAAAGGTAAAGCTTCCTCTGCCCTGGGTCACCTGACGGACATAGGTGCAGAAATCGTGCATCTCGGCCATGGGCACCTCGGCGTCCACCGTCTGTCGGCCCTCTCCGGCGGGATCCATGCCCAGCACACGGCCCCGGCGCTTGTTGACTTCTCCCATGATATCGCCCATGTTGGCGTCCGGAACGCTGGCCTTCAAATGACCGATAGGCTCCAGCAGCACCGGGTTTGCCTGGGGCATTCCCGCCTTATAGGCCAGCGCAGCCGCCATCTTAAAGGACATTTCAGAGGAATCCACCGGATGATAGGAGCCGTCATACAGCACGGCGGAAAGCCCTACCACCGGATAACCGGCCAGCGGCCCCTTGAGGATACATTCTCTCAGGCCCTTTTCCACCGCGGGGAAGAAGCCCTTGGGCACCGCTCCGCCTACCACGCGCTCCCCGAATTCCAGCCCCTCGCTGTCGCAGGGGGAGAACTCGATCCACACATCGCCGAACTGGCCGTGGCCGCCGGTCTGCTTCTTGTGGCGTCCCTGAACCTGTACAGTCTTGCGAATGGTCTCCCGGTAGGCGACCTTGGGCTTTTTCAGGGTGACCTCCACGCCGAATTTTGCCTTCAGCTTGGAGACGGCCACATCCAGATGCTGTTCACCCAAGCCGCTTAAAATCATTTCATGCGTCTCCGTATTGGTGGAGAAGCTGAGGGTGGGATCCTCTTCGGAAAGACGCATCATGCCCTGGGCAATCTTATCCTCTTCTCCCTTCTTCTGGGGGACGATGGCCATGGAAAGGGTGGGAGTGGGGTACTCCACTCCATCCAGCAGCACCTTCCTGGCAGGGGCGCAAAGGGTGTCTCCCGTGTTGGTGGCAGTCAGCTTCGGCACTGCCCCAATGTCTCCGGCGCCGATATACTTCACATCCTCCTGCTTTTTGCCGCAGATCATCACAGTCTTTCCGATACGCTCCATATTGCCCGTGCGCATGTTCAGAAGCTGAGAATCCGCCGACACCTTGCCGGAGATCACCTTTAAGTAGGAAAGCTTTCCGATGAAGGGATCCGCCACGGTCTTGAACACGATAGCCGCCGGAGCGCCTTCCTCATTTACCGCAAGCTCCACCGGGTTCCCGTCTACATCTACGCCCAGCTCCTCCGCCTTTTCCTGAGCGGAAGGCGCCAGCCACGCAAGCCCGTCCATAAACTGCTCCATGCCTCGCATGAGCATGGCGTCGCCGCAGAACACCGGAGTGATCGTGCCGGACTTCACGCCCTTGCTGACTCCCACGATGACCTCTTCCGGCGTGAATTCCTCGCCGGCGAAATACTTTTCAAACAGCGCGTCGTCCGTTTCCGCCACAGCCTCGTAGATGGCCGTGCGCAAACCCTCCAGCCGGTCTCCCATGTCAGGCATAGGCACCTGAGTGGGCTTTCCTTCCGAATAATCGTAGGCCTTGTACTCCAAAAGGTTGATATAGACATTGGCCTCGCCGTCCTGGATATAGGGCACCACCACCGGGCACACCGAAGGGCCGAACTGCGCCTTCAGATCCTCAAATACCCGGTAGAAACGGGCGCTTTCGTCACACAGTCCGTTGACGAAGAAGATCTTCGCCAACCCTCTCTTTTCAGCGGCGGCAAAGGCCTTCTCCGTGCCTACCGCCACGCCGTTCTTTCCCGAGATCACAATGAGCACGGTATCCGCCGCGCGCATCGCCTCGCAGGCTCCGCCCTCAAAGTCGAACAGGCCGGGGGCGTCCAGGAGATTGATCTTCTTATTTTTCCACTCAAAGGGTGCGACCGCCGCGGAGATGGAGGTCTTCCTGCGGATCTCCTCCGGGTCATAGTCGCTTACCGTGTTTCCGTCATTTACTTTGCCCCTGCGGTCAGACATTCCGGAAAGAAACAGCATCGCTTCCGTCAGGGAGGTTTTTCCGGAACCGCCGTGGCCCGCCACCGCAAGGTTCAGGATATTTTTTGCCTGGTATTGATTCATTTTGGAAACACTCCTTTTATGGGCCTGGTCCATGGCTTTTGCCAACTCCGGCCGCTTAGTTTCCCACGCATGAGGGTCCAGCTTGTGGAATCTATTTCATTATATCGCATTGGAAACGAGAATACAATGGAAAAACCTAAACTTATCTGAATTTTATGTTTTTTTCTTTTTGATTTTATATACTATGCCGAAAAGTTTTCCCTTTAGACCCCCAAAACGCGCCTACGAAGAAGACGGTCCTTCCAATAAATCGAAGAACCGTCCGTTTTTTTATGATCCGCTCCATAATCGACGCGCTTTTGAACCTCTTCAAACCTTTGCCAGCACCAGAAGAAACCGGTGGATCCTTCCCCGGATCATGCCGTCCTTTTCCAAAAGCGCCTGAGCCTTCCAAAGCCCGTCCCGACAGCTTTGTACGGAAAAGCCCGGAAATTCCCAGGGAAGGACCCCGGCGAACCACACTAGCGCCCCCACATCCTGAAATTCAACGAAGCGAAAGGCCTCCCGCCCTTTGATCAGCCGAAATCCCGCCGCCTCCCATTTCTCTTTCTGCAAAGCGAGGGTCTGCTCCGGAAAAGGCGCGGGGGGCGCGGGAGAAAACAGCAGCTCTGCCAGATCTCGATCGTTCTGTGCCCCTACCTGCTGGGTAATAAAAAGGCCGCCGGGCTTTAACACTCTATAGGTCTCCTGCGGATTCAATCCACCGTGCCGGTTGAGCACCAGGTCAAAGCGGCTGCTTTCAAAGGGATATTCCTCGCTTGCTTTTCCCGCTCTGAAATCCACTCCCAACGGCAAAAGAACATTTTCACAAAGCCTGACATTGGGGGGATATCCCTCCATCGCGGCGCAGAGCATCGGGGGATGGCCCAGGGAAAGAAAAAACTCTCCCCCTCCTGTATCTATATCCAAAACCCTTTTCTCCGGCCCGAGATACCTTTTGATCTCCTCTCGATAATCCCAGGGAAGCCGCTCTTCCCGATATCTTCCTGCGATATGGGAAAAACCCCAGCCGTGGATCTGAGCGGCCGCCTCTTCTTTTTTCCAGCTTTCCAGCAATTTTTCTTTTTCGCTCATGAGCTCTGCTCCTTTTTTCGTATCGTTTGGTATTCTCCTCTACGAATTCGGCGCAGCCGCCTGGCAGCAGAGTCTTTTCATCTCGAATACAGCCTGCTGTCAGGACTTACCGCTGCACCGAGAAATTACCTCGCAGGTAAACCATCCGGTAGTCCCCCTTCGCTCAAGCAATCTCAGCTTATAAAAAACTGCCGGAGAAATCTCCGGCAGTCTCTCCTATCGTTTTCTCAGCTTGGGGATCAAAAGGATCACCAAAAGCCAGAATAGCTCGAACACAAACAGCACAAAGGAGGTCAGCTGCTTCATGCCGCCGAAGCAGGAGAGGAAAGCCACCAGCACAAATCCCAGGATCACCGCGGCGTTTTGCAGGGCGACAATCAGTCCCGCGCTGCGCAGCTCGCCCACGCAGGCGCAGACCACGCTCATCAGAGACTCCGCCCGGCCCTTGGTGGCGACCTTGGCGTCCGCCCGGGGGATCTCCTCCTCCATCAGCCCTCTGGAAAGCTCTCCCAGCTGGCTGTCTAAAATTCCTACCGAAGCGCTGTCGATCCCGAACAGGCGGGAGATCAGCTGCCGTGTGACATTCACATCAGTGGTGCGCACCACCACGCTGATGCCGTTGTCCTCCAGGCGCTGCAATTCATTCTTCTTCCTGCGGTCCGCCGTATAGGTGAGGATCAGCATGGCGCACACCCGGTCGTCCACCGCCAGATACACCACCTGCTGATTGCCGGAGGCATACTGGTTTTCCTCTTCCCGGGCAGGCGGCTCGATGCGGTGATTGACCAAAAGCCCCCGATTGCCGATATAGATCCGCTTTGAGTCCACCCGTCCGGTAATGCCATTTCCCTCTTCAAAGGAAATGCTCTCCACCTGGGGCAGACTTTCCTCGTTTTCACTGATCACCTGCTCAAACACACCGGCAAGAGGTCCTCCAACCTCCTTCATCATGGCGGAGGATGCGATGATCGCCTCCTCTGCGCCCGTCTTGTTGCCGAAGGTCTTGATCCCGTTGAGGACTACCGTTCCTAAGGGGAACAGCTCTTCTGCATCCACCATGACCGCGTTCACATTTCCCAGCTCTGTGATGCCTCCAAAACCGGAGACCATAGCCCCGGCCCGACGGGCCGTTTTGCACAGACGGCTTACGGGAAGGTTGATCGCCAGCATATTGCCTGCCGCCACACAGGTACAGGCGGCCGCCGCAAAGGCGCTCAGCGCCGTGGAGACGCTTCTCGTCACCAGCAGGCAGACAATGCACAGCACCAGCGAAGCGATCAGGCCGAAGGGCGCAAGGAACTGGGAGGCTGTCTCAGCAGGATCCGGATTATAGGAAAGCTCCAAAAACCGCTTTAAGAACCCGGTCTTGCACTGATAGGCGATCAGCGGCTTTTCCGCCACGCAATCCTTGGTCATCTTGAGGGCGGTATTGTAATCGTCATAGGTGCGCACAGCGTACTTCTGCTCCCGCGAGGTGACGAAGCGGAAATTGCTGTGGATCCGGCGGAGCATGGTCTGTTTTCCCGCCGCGTTGATAAAGAGCAGCGCGCACAGCACCACCGCGTACAGATGTACCTTTCCCTCGCCCAGATCTCCGGTGAAGAACAGGGCGCTCACCGTCTGCACCAGCACCGCAGCAGCGGCTACCGCCACAGCGCTGTCGGAATTGGCGTTAAAGGAAAGCAGGGCCCTGAGCCCGTTCCCGATGGTGCGGTAACAGACGCCCGCCGACACCCCGAAAAACACCAGGGTCAGGATCAGATAAACGATGGGGGCCGAGCCCAGCTCCCCAATGGGCGTAGCGGCAAAGGTGCCGCCGAAGATCATGTTGACAATGGTGAGGATCACGGTGCACACCCCGGTGATCAGCATCCGAAGGGTGAGCTCGTGCATATTTCCCCGGAGCTCCCGAGAAATGGACTTGGCGTCCTCCGGGCCCGTGTAATCGTCGATGTCCTCCTGGGAGATCTCCTCCAAAGGCTCTTCCCGCTGCTCCTCCAGCTTCTGGTTCTGGACGCGTCTGCGGGGCGCCTGGGCTCCCTCCTCCCGGCGGGATTTTTCCAAAATCGCCTCAGACTCTGTAAGCAGGGCGCTTTGCAGAACCTCCACATTGATCATATGGGTGGGGATCCCGCGGCTGCGATACTCGTAAATACTGGCTACCTGAGGGATCTCTCCCAGGGGTCTCTGTGGGGCGGCCTTTTCCTGCTCGCCCTGAACGGTTTTCACCCGCTCCTCTCCAGAGGGCTCCTGTGCCGGGGCAATCTCCTCCTGGGAAACAGCCTCCTTTTCGGAGCCTGTCTCCTCCCGGGAGACGGGCTGCTCCTCCTGCACTGCTTCCTTCGGCTCTTCCTCTGCCTGCTCCAAAGCCTCCTGTTCCTGATGAGAGCCGACGGAATCCAGGATCTTATTCACCGATTCCTCGCTCACCGCGGGCACATCCTTGACCCGCTGCAGCTCGATGGTGTCATTGAGCACATTGAGCTTGATCTCCATGGTCTTGTCCGTGGAGGTCTCCAGCATGGCCCGCTGGATCTCAGACATCTGCTCGCCCGATTCCCCGCCCTCTACCTCGATCCCGTGCTGCTTCGCATAAGGGTCCGCGGCAAAGGCCGTCACCGGCATGGGGGCTACGATACCGAACTCGTCCGCGATCTGCTCCTCGTCCATTCCGGCGGTCTGCACCGCCTGAGCCACCCGGCGGCGGCGCTCCTTCTGAAGCTTCTGGAAATTCGCCTCCACCTCGTCGTCGATGGCTTTTTTGGAATCGTCAAAAAGGGCTTTGAAGCTGTCCCCCTCCATGGAGAACTCTCCTGTGGCGGGGTCAAAGCCCTTGCGGTATTCGTCAATGGGCTTGAGCTGGATCCCGTAGTACATGTCCTCTTCTTCGTCGAAGTCAGGACTGCGCTTTTTCCGGCCGAAAAGTCCGCTTTTCTTTTTCTTCTTTTTCCCCTTCTGGCCGCCCTCCGAACGCTCTTCCACAGGCTCTCCCTTGGAGCGACCGTAGCCGGGGACCGCAATATTGCCCGTGGCAAAAGCGTTCAGATCTGCCGTGTCCTCTGAAACCTCCTGCTCCTCAGGGGGCGCCTGCGTCTTCTTTGCAGACCTGTCTTCAGCGGAAGGCGTCGTATCCCGTGCCTCGCGCTGCTCCTCAAGAATATCCTCCACGGAGAATTCTTTTTTGTTTTCGTCTGCCATAACAATCCTCAATTCCTGCTTGAATTTGTAACATAGATCCGCAAAAGCTGCCCGGATCCATCCGGCGATCCATCAAAAAACAAAGGCCTGCTCTATCACCTCACGGCTTTCTCCCGCTCCGCCTGCGTTCAGGCCACCGGGGGATTCACCGCCTGGATCCCGCTTCTCTGACGGGCTACCTCATAGCAGAGGATCCCTGCCGCCACAGAGGCGTTCAGGGAATTCACCTTCCCTTTTACGGGAAGGGAAAGCACAAAATCACATTTTTCCTTCACGAGCCGTCCCAGGCCGTTTCCCTCGGAGCCGATCACCAGCGCCACAGGCCCTGTAAGCTCCGTCTCGCACCAGGGAGAGCCGTCCATATCGGCCGCGTACACCCAGACGCCCCGTTCCTTCAGCTGGTCCAGCAGCCGCACGAGGTTGTCCGCCCGCACCACAGGAAGATGCTCCACTGCTCCGGCCGAGGCTTTTCCCACCGCGTAGGTAAGGCCCGCGCTGCGCCGCTTGGGGATCACCACCCCGTGGGCTCCCGCGCACTCCGCCGTGCGGATCACCGCCCCCAGGTTGTGCGGGTCCTCCAGTTCGTCACAGATCACCAGAAACAGGGGCTCCCCCCGTTTATCCGCCAGATCGAACACCGCGTCCAGAGAGGCGTATTCTTTCACGGCCGCCACAGCCACAACACCCTGATGCACCGCGCCGTTGCACATTCTGTCCAGCTTTCTCCCGTCCGCCTCCTTGATGGTGACGCCCGCCGCCTTGGCCTTGGCGATGAGGGAGAGAAGCGCGCCGCTCTTTTCCCCTCTCTGTACAAAAAGGCTGTCTATGGGTCTTCCTGCCTTCAGGGCTTCTGCCACCGCGTTCCTCCCGGCGACCAGATCTGTCCCCCAGGGCTCTTCCCTTGTATTTTTCAAAACTAAAACTCCTTTACCCATTGCCGTTCGGTTACCGTTCGGTTACCGCTCGGTTACCGCTCGGCTTTAGGGTACAGCGTGAGAAATTCATTAGCGCCAAAGGCACCATCTGCTTTGGAGAAGCCCGGTGCTTTTCGAACTTGCGAGAAAAGAAAACCGCCTCTCGGTTTGGGGGTTCTCCCATATGACCACGGAGTGGTCATTATTCACACCTGAGGTGAAACACCGTCACATTTCAATATTCTCTCAACTGTCCAAAGCTCTGCCTCGCAGAGCTTTGGGTCACAGCGTGAGAATATGATACCACAAAGCAAAAATGCTTGCTTGCAAGGGCATTTTTGCGAGGCGTTCAATACCGCGCCTGCGGCGGGCACTCGTGAAGCAGCTTTGTTTAAACACTCCCCCGACTGACCCGACCGTAACTCGCTGAGGATATTATAACATGATTGAATCACAAAGTGATTCGTCCTCTGGCGTTTCATCCCTGAGGTGAAACGCAATCATGTTTCAATATTCTCTCAGCTGTCCAACGCTCTGCAAAGCAGAGCGTTGGGCTACAGCGTGAGAATATTATAACATACTCCCCCGCAAATCTCAAATAAAAATACTGGAAAGGCCGCTGTTTCCCTGAATTCTCCTTTCTCTCCCTTTTTGAGACCTTTTCTCCACCATTTTGAAAAATAAATTTTTATACGTTTTATGAAAAAATATCCTTTTTTGAATGGGTAGTTTTCCTTCGATTCTGCGAGTTGACATAAGAACCCTTACCCATTTCTTTTGGAATGTGGAAAACTCGGTGGAAAATGTGAAAAACTCCTTGTCCTATGCGGTTTTCAAAATCTCAAAAGGAGAAAACAGAAAAGTTCTTATGTAAACGCCTTTTCCTTTTATTCGAATCAAGCATTAAACTTGCCATTTCCCTTTTCTGGAAAATTAATCAATACATTGTGTTATTCCTTTTTTCTGTTCCATATTTTGTGGAAATATTGTCAAGTCAAAATATTTCACCATTTCCTTTTAAGCACCCCGCTCCATGAATTTTACTCATTTGAAACATCCGAAGTCTTTTTTCAGGTTTCAAACGAAAGGCCCCCTGTTTTTTTTCCCTGTTTTGTGCTATACTGTTCCAAAAGGCTGACTTTTCACAGAAATCTCCCGTTCCTATCCGTGAAACATTTCGGTTTTTTCCTGAAAATTTGAATGAATATTTATTCTTCTTTTTTTGGAATCATACATTTTGGAGGTCTTGACATGCGCGAAGATTTGTGCTCTATTCCGATCCATGATGTTTTCCTTCCCAAAGACGGCTGCCCCTTCTGCCGGATGCGGGATATGCTGGAGGACAGAATGGCCACCTATATCACCGGCGCAGCCATGATGGAGCCGGATGTGCGGGAGGAAACCAACCGCCTGGGCTTTTGCGAGGAGCACTTCAACCAGATCCTCGCCCGGGGCAGCAGGCTTTCCGTGGCGCTGATCCTGGAAAGCCTGCTGGCCGAGATCAGAAGCGAGGCCTTTCCGAAAAAGGCGGCGCCCCTCAAAAAAGTCCTTCCCACCCTCGCAAGGCGGAAGGACAGCTGCTTTATCTGTGAAAATCTGGAAAAGAACACCGCCCATCTGCTGGAGACGATGGTCGACCTTTGGCAGAAGGATCCGGAATTCCGAACGCTCTATCAGGAGCAGGAATACATCTGCTTCCCCCATTACCTGCAGGTCCTGGAAGCGGCGAAAGGCCTGCCGAAAAAAAGCGTTTCTCTCTTTTACGAGGACACGACTGCTCTGGCGGGAAAATATTTGGCCGCTTTAAACGAGGATGTGACCCACTTCTGCCGAATGTTCGACTACCGCAGCACAGGCAGCGACTGGGGAAACTCCAAGGACGCCATTGAGCGCTCCATCCGTTTTCTCACCTCCCGGGAGCCTCAGGACCGGCAGAAGGCCGATGAAAAAAACAGATGAGTGAGGTCGTTTCCATTCCCGCCTGCTTTGACCTGCCGGAAACGCTGGACTGCGGGCAGGCCTTTCGCTGGCGCTGCATAGAAGAGGATGGCTCGCTGTGGGAGGGCGCGGCCTTCGGGAAAGCGCTGCGGCTTCGCAGAGAGGGGGACAAGCTTCTCCTCTTCTGTACGAAGGAGGAGTTTCAAACTATTTGGACCCCCTATTTTGACCTGAGTACGGACTACCCCAGGCTCCGGGAAAGCCTCGCCTCTATAGACCCGCTCCTGAAGGACGCCTGCTCCTTTGCCCCGGGCATCCGCCTCCTTTGTCAAGAGCCCTGGGAGGCCCTTTGCTCCTTCCTGATCTCTCAAAACAATCATATTCCCCGCATCAAAGGGATCATTGAGCGCCTCTGCGGAGAATTCGGCTCTTCCATCCCGGGAAGCGAGCTTCACGCTTTTCCCGGTCCGGAGCGCCTTGCCTCTCTGTCGCTGGAACAGCTTTCCCCCCTGCGGGCGGGCTTCCGGGCCAAATATCTGCTGGACGCCGCCCGGAAAGTGGTCTCGGGAGAGGTCGATTTTCAGGCCATCATCCGGGAGGAGGCGGACTTCGGACGGCAGGAGCTGCAAAAGATCTCCGGCGTGGGGCCCAAGGTTGCGGAATGTACCCTGCTTTACGGGTTCCATAAAACCTCCTGCTTCCCCATGGATGTGTGGATGAAGCGGGTGATGACAAAGCTTCTTCCCGACCGCACACCGGCGGAATTCGGAGAATACGCCGGCCTTGCCCAGCAATACCTGTTCCATTACAGCCGGATGCACAAGGAACTTTTTTTATAAAGCTCCTCAACATTTTATAAAGCCCCGGAGCCTTCACAGTAAAGCTCCGGAGCTTTTCTTTAAGACCTTTGATCCCCACCCCCATGCTTCGGCATAGTCCCCTGTCTCGCCTACCGGCTCGGTTGCTGCATGCCAGTGTCAGTCATGCGTTTAGTAGCGGTCTCACCTGCCGGTTCGGTCAGCGCTGGACGGTTGATGTGCCCCGGTGGGGCACATCCAGCAATGCCTGAAGCGGCAGCTGAGTTCTCCACCGGAGACCAGCGCCCCTTTTGTGTAAGGGGAGGCAAGAGCAAGAGCTTGGCTCTCCCTTTGGGAGAGCTGGCACGGCAAAGCCATGACTGTGAGGGCGTTCCTCGGCTTCCCTTGTCCCCAGAAGGAGAGGGGCGCTTTTCTGTTAAAATCCCAGCAGCCGCCCGATCACCTCATTGGATACCAAAAAGCCATCCGGCGTAAGGGCGATATGCTTTTCATCCCATTGAACCAGGGAACCGGGAAGTCGGCGGGCCCGTTCCAGCATGGAAAGAAATTTACCCTCCCCATCCTCCGGAAACCGTTTCAGGCATCGCTCCCTTCTCAGGCCCTCGCAAAGCCGCAGGTTCAGCATGGCATATTCCGAAAAGCCGCCGCCTTCCCCATCGCTTTGCGTCTCTCCTCCCTTTAGGAAACCCTCCAGATTCCGTGGAAAGTAGAATCGCTTTCCCTTGTAAAAAGAATGGGCTCCCGGCCCAAAGCCCAAATATTCTTCCCCATGCCAGTACAGCAGATTGTGACGGCTCTCCATTCCGGGCTTTGCGAAATTGCTGATCTCATATTGCCCATAGCCGCGCCGGGAAAACTCTTCCACGCAAAAAAGATATTCCTCACAGGCCCGCTCTTCCGGAGCTTCCTCCACCCCCCTCTGAAAAAAGGGCGTGCCCTCCTCCACCTTCAGCAGATAGGCGGAGATATGAGTGGGATCAAGGTTGGTAAAAAAGTCGATGGTATTTTGCAGCTTTTCTCTGCTCCCTCCGGGCAGCCCCAGCATCATGTCCAGGGAAATATTGGAAAATCCGCCCTCCTTCGCCGCCTCCACTGTGAAAGCGGCGTCCCGGGCGGTATGCTTTCTCCCCAGCAGCCGCAGCTCGTCTTCATTCGCGGACTGCACCCCAATGGAAAGCCGGTTAAAGCCCGCCTCTCGAAGCGCGGGAAAGAACTCCGGAACCCCCCGGGAAGCCGGATTCATCTCCACCGTGACCTCCCCGTCTGCAGAGAGGGAAAAGGCCTGCTTCACCGCTCTCAGCAGCTCACAGAGGCGCTTCGTCCCTAAAAGGCTGGGGGTTCCGCCGCCGAAATAAACGGAGGAAACCTTCTCCCCCGTGCCCCAGCGCTTCACAAGCTCCGTCATCCGGCGAACATACCGGTCCATCAGCTCCTCGTCCCGGAAAACAGAATAGAAGTCGCAGTAAGGGCATTTCCCGTTGCAGAAGGGGACGTGCAGATAAATTCCCAGTTTTCTGTCCATTGTGTTCCCTCCGTTGCGGGTAGTTGACAGCGTTCCGTAGTTAGTCGTTTAGAGATGGCTTGGCTCACCTATAGTAGTTGTTAGATTTTAGATATTAGTCGTTAGATAAGAGCTTGGTTCTCCCTTGATTCTAGAAGGGGAAGGGATGGAACTTTGTCACTTTTCCTTATCCTCTCCGTCATGGCTACGCCATGCCACCTCCCCTTGTAAACAAGGGGAGGCAAGAGCAGGGGCTTGGCTCCCTATAGTAGTTGTTAGCGTTCAGTAGTTAGTCGTTAGAAAGGACTTGGCTCTCCCATAGTAGTTGTTAGATTTTAGATATTAGTCGTTAGATAAGAGCTTGGCTCTCCCTTGATTCTAGAAGGGGAAGGGATGGAACTTTGTCACTTTTCCTTATCCTCTCCGTCATGGCTACGCCATGCCACCTCCCCTTGTAAACAAGGGGAGGCAAGAGAAAAGTAAGCGGTGTTCGCCGATTCCTACAGACTGTGAAACAGTCTGTTCCCCTTCTATAAATAAGGGAAGGCTTTAGGTCTTTGTCTCACCTTCCGCTTATTCATCCAGCTTCAAAACGGCCATGAAGGCCTCCTGGGGGACCTCCACCGTGCCCAACTGACGCATCCGCTTCTTGCCTTCCTTTTGCTTCTCTAACAGCTTCTTTTTCCGGGTGATATCGCCGCCGTAGCACTTGGCCAGCACGTCCTTGCGCATGGCCTTCACCGTCTCCCTGGCGATGATCTTTCCCCCGACGCAGGCCTGGATCGGCACCTCGAAAAGCTGTCTTGGGATCTTCTCCTTCAGCTTTTCCGTCATCTTTCTGGCCCTGGGATAGGCCTTTTCCGCGTGAAGGATGAAGGACAGCGCGTCCACCACCTCGCCGTTGAGCATGATATCCAGCTTCACAAGCTCGCTCTTCCGGTAGCCCAGAAGCTCGTAATCAAAGGAGGCGTACCCCCTGGTGCGGGACTTTAAGGCGTCGAAAAAGTCATAGATGATCTCATTGAGGGGCAGCTCGTAGTGGATATCCACCCGGTCCGTGTCCAGATACTTCATATCCTGGAATACGCCCCTGCGCTCCTGGCAAAGCTCCATGATATTTCCCACAAACTCCGAGGGGGAGTAGATGTGGGCGTTTGTGATAGGCTCCTCGGCGCTTTTAATGGTCGCCGGGTCCGGATAATTGGTGGGGTTGTCGATCTGCAGCTCTTCCCCGTTGGTTTTGACGATCTTGTAAACTACGCTGGGGGCGGTGGTGATCAGATCTAAATTGTATTCCCTTTCCAGCCGCTCTTCGATGATCTCCATGTGCAGAAGCCCCAAAAAGCCGCAGCGAAATCCGAACCCCAGGGCCACGGAGGTTTCCGGCTCGAAGCTCAAGGAAGCGTCGTTTAATTGCAGCTTTTCCAGGGCGTCCCGCAGATCGGCATAATGGGCGCCGTCCGCCGGATAAATTCCGCAGAATACCATGGGCTGTACCGCCCGGTATCCAGGCAGCGCCTCCTTTGCGGGATGATCCTTAAGGGTAACGGTGTCGCCCACCCTGGCCTGGCGCACCTCCTTGATGGAGGCCGCGATATATCCCACCTCTCCGGCAGAGAGAGCTTCCCTGGGCTCTAAAGAGGTGGCCCGCAAGAGACCACATTCCACCACGGAAAACTCGCCCCCGGAGGCCATCATGCGGATGGCGTCCCCTGCCCGCAGGGTGCCGTCCACAATGCGCACATAGACGATCACGCCCCGGTAGGCGTCGTAATAGGAGTCGAAGATCAAAGCTTTTAAAGGCGCGTTTTCGTCCCCCCTGGGCGCGGGAATATCGGTGACGATCCGCTCCAAAACCTCTTTGATGTTGAGGCCTGTCTTGGCGGAAATGCGGGGTGCGTCTATGGCGGGGATGCCGATCACATCCTCGATCTCGTGAGCGACCCGATCCGGGTCGGCGCTTACAAGGTCGATCTTGTTGAGCACCGGCACGATCTCCAAGCCCGCATCCACTGCGAGATAAGTATTGGCTAAGGTCTGCGCCTCAATGCCCTGTGAGGAGTCCACCACCAGCACAGCCCCCTCGCAGGCGGCCAGGGACCGGGAGACCTCGTAGTTGAAGTCCACATGGCCGGGGGTGTCGATAAGGTTAAAGGTGTACTCTTCCCCGTCGTCTGCCCGGTAGTTCAGGGTGACCGCGTGGGCCTTGATGGTGATGCCCCGTTCCCGTTCCAGATCCATGTTGTCCAGAAGCTGATTTTCCATCTCTCTCTTGGACACCGCCTGGGTCTCTTCCAGAATCCGGTCTGCCAGGGTGCTTTTCCCGTGGTCGATATGGGCCACAATGCTGAAATTTCTGATCTTGCTTTTATCCATTTGCACTTGTCCTTTTTCTTCGGAATAAAAAGAGCTTTGTAGTTATTTTACCCGTTTTTCCCCAAAAGCGCAAGAGAGAAAGCCCCCTTGGCACCGCGCAGCAGTTGTTAGATGTTAGATATTAGTTGTTAGACAAGGTCAAGGGAAAGGGCGTGCCCTTTCCCCTAGCTCCCCCCTTGGTAGTTGTTAGATGCTAGATGTTAGTCGTTAGACTTGGCTCCTCTGAGTAAGGGCGAGCGTGTCCCGGTGGGACACAAGCCGCGAGCTGACCGAAACGGAAGTGGAGACGCTGGCAGCCGCTAGGCTGACTGAGAGGTTGTGTCCTTTCGCGCTGATTCTTGCCCTCTCCGTCATGGCTTCACCATGCCGCCGTCTCGCCTGCCGGCTCGGTCAGTTCGTAGCAACGCCCCACCGGCGCGTACTCACCCCAAAGGGAGAGGCAAGTAAGTAGTGGGAAAGCCAAGCAAGTGGTGGGAAAAGCAAGAAAAGAAGAGCCCCCCGTGCGGAATCCGCGCGGGGGGCTCTCTCAGTCTACCAAGGAGACTTATTCTTTTTTGTTACCGGTTTAGCCAGCGTAATAGGAATCCGGCAGCTTTCCGGCAGCATACATCAGGTGTGCATAAGACCAGTTTCCGCTGGGCTTCACATCGGGGAACTGATCCTCGATGGTCAGCTCTGCGATCTTGGCCCGCTCAGCTTCGTCAGGATCGAAGCCCAGCAGACGGTTGATCATAACCGCGGCCTGTGCACGGGTGATGTTGTTCTTGGGCTTGAAGGTACCATCGTCAAAGCCCTTGATGATGTTCTTCTCCACCAGAGTGGCCACATACATCTTGGCCCAGTTCTGTACAGAGTCAAAGTCCTTGACCTTATCGGTGGTCTTGATCTCATCCGTGGTGCCCAGGGCAACATAGATCATCTTGGCGGCTTCCTGACGGGTAATGGTCTTGTTGGGATACATCTTGCCGTCTTCCTTGCCGTCCATGATCTTGTTCTCCACCGCGCAGGCGATGTAGGGAACATACCACTTGCCCTCGATGACATCCGGGTAGTCAGGCTTCTCATAGGTCTTGGTCTCGTCGAACTTACCGGTGGCGATCACCAGCATTTTGGCGAACTGAGCACGGGTCACAGACCTGCCGGGCAACAGAGTGCCGTCTTCGTAGCCGTCCATGTAAGGCTTGAAGGAACCGGAGGGTCCGGGAGGGGGAGTGGTGCTCTTGGTCACATTCAGGCTCAGCTCAATGGTAGCGGGCAGAGCGGTGATGTTCGCGTCACCGGATACATCCAGCATGGAAACAATGTTGCCTAGGTCGACAGCGCCGGTAGCATTCTCAGCCAAGTTCTCAATGGCATAGCCATAAGTTCCGGCCGACACAGTTACTGCCATATTGATGGTAGCAAGAGCGGTTCCATCTGCACCCTTAATTTCAACAACAGCCGCAATGGGAGCAGCAGTGTCTGCATCTTCAGCAACAGCGATCTTACCAGTGGTGGCATCAATGGTCAAGCCAGCCGGGGCAGGATCTGCAAAGCCAAAGGAAGCAGCGCCTGCAACGGTGTTCTCAGGAACAATGGTGCCGTTCTGAGTAGCATTCACAGCGAGAGCACTCTCAACTGCAACATCTGCACTGGCCTCAAACTTCACTTCGGGACCTGCCTCCATCGGGCCCTTGAAGGCCTCTACGTTGTTGATAGCAGCGGCGATGGCAGCATCCAGATCAGCAGAGCCGGAAAGCAGATCTTCTACTGTCTTGGTGAAGGTTTTGCCGTCCTCATTGGTAAAGGTGATCACAGCAGCCTTGATGGCTTCCTTCACAGCATCCGCAGTGGGAGCAGTGGTAGAAACAGCCGTAGCTGCAGCAGTTGCTGCACTGGGAGTAGTAGCCTGAATGTCGCCGGTAGCAACATAGGTGTAGGTGTTGCCATCGTTGGGCCATACAATGCCATTGATGGTAACTGCCTTGCCGGTGCCAACATTGGCGTCAGCGAAGGTAGCGTCAGTATAAGTGGCATTTACAGGATTTCCACCCTTATCAGCAAAGGTGATAGTGCCTTCTACCTTGTTCGTTCCGTCATAGTGCTTGGAGGGCACTGTAGCGGTGATGGTCTTCGCAGCATGGCCGGTAATCTTCACCGTTACGCTGGCCTGGCCCGCAGTGGTATCCAGCGTGAAGGTATTGCCGGAGGTCCAGGTTACACCGGTACCGGTAACACTATCGATGGCATAATCCTCAGCGGGAGTGATGGTGATCGTGTTGCCTGTGGAGCCCTGAACAACAGCATCCGGGCTTACAGAGAAGCCAGTGGGAGCATCCAGGGTGATACTGGTCATAGCCGCAGCGGAAACATTCAGTGTGTAGCTGGTGTTGTTCAGCTGATAATCATCAGAGGTGATAGCAGCTGTCAAAGCGACCGTGCCGGGAATGGCAAGATCAGTAAGAGTAGCCGTGATCGTTGTGCCACTCAGAACAGCGGTACATCCGGTCTCGGTGCCCTTGGTCCAGGTCACTGTGGGAGCAGTATCGCCGGAAACCATACCGGTGGGAGTGGGCAGATTATACACAGCGCCGCTTCCTGCCGTGCCGCTGGCTGCCAGGGTCAACTGCTTCTTGGTCTTTGCAGTCAAGGTAGCCGTGGTGCTGGCAGCAGCATAACCAGGCCGCTTGATAGAAACGTTTACAGTGTTATTGCCGCCGGAAATGGCGCCCTTTCCAACTGTAACCTTGTTGCTGTCAACCTTCAGAATGCTGTTGTTAACCGCACTAAAGGTGAAGGTCGAAGAAGCATCCGAAGTGAACTTGGCCTTAATGGCAGCGGTGATGTCCGCACCATATTCCGCAGTATCAATCGTTACTCCGCTAATGGAAGGAGCGTCGCCGTCAGCAACTGCCGCTGTTGCGGGAGCTGTTTTGGTGCCTTCATAACCGGTCGCTGAAATCACAACGCTGATCGTCTTTCCTGCCTCAGCAGCAGTAAGAGTATAGGTTGAGCTGGTCGCGCCGGAAATGCTCTTTCCGCCCGCAGTCCACTGATACTTCAGGGTAGCGCCGGCAGGGCCGCCATCAAGAGCTGCCGTCAGAGTCTCGCCTACCTTGGCCGTACCGGTGATCTTGGCAGTACCGGTCAAAGCGGCCAGCACTTTGAACTTGCCTTCGGTCTTCAGAGTAGTAGTGTCCTTCTTGTAAACAACTACATACTCGGTGGCGCCGTCAGTCTTCAAGGTACTGGCATCGAAGGTGAGCTCATAGTCATCGCCCTTCGCTACAGCAGTAGCGGTAACACCTGTGGTCTGACCAGACTCACAAATAAGCCACTCAGCGTCAGATGCTGGGGTCAAGCCGCCGCCAGGCGTAACAGTAACCTTCTGACCAGTCGTGTTCAGTACCTTGGGAGTGCCCTTCAGTTCGATAGAGGGGCCGGTTACTTTAAGGGAAAGAGCGGCTGTTTCAATTTTATCCAGAGTGACCTCACCCGCTTTTGTAGGTGTCTGTCCATTCTCATTCGTAACATACTGAATCTCGGTGCCACCAGCACCAACAGCCTCCGTAGTAAACTCAATAGATTTTGAGCCAGGTGCCGCCGTATTTTTTACCTTTACTGGGAAAAGTACTTCCCATCCAGTATGCTTCACAGGAATAAGATAGTTCCCGCTTGAAATCTGCAGTGTCACAACAATGTAAGACTTCCCGTTGGTTGTGTTAATATCCACAGAAGCAGTACAACTACCGTAATAGTCCTCAAGCCCAGCCGTATCCTCATAGCCAACATCATCTCCGTTAGCTACTTTACCTGTCAAAGCAGGGTTCATTATAACTATATTAGGATCGGATGCTTTGGCTTTAACCAATTCAAAAGTATCTTCCGGAATTTTGAAAAAGACCTGCATTCCCATAATTCCAGTAGCACCTGCATATGCATCCGCTAAATTGGTCGTGTCGAGATCCATGGCAACATAGAATGTGTCATCTGGACCATAGCCAGTTGTTGTTCCTTTCGTAAACGCAGCAGCTTCAACCCTCTTCAACTCTGCCGC